>NZ_BAAGUM010000003.1:0-478719 GCF_054781395.1 Nocardia tengchongensis | reverse complement strand
GTGTTAAGCACGCCGCTAGCGTTCGTCCTGAGCCAGGATCAAACTCTCCGTTGAAGACTCTCAATCGCACCCGAAGGTGTAATTGGAAGAATTAACCAGAGTCCGAAAACCTTGGCAAAATCAAACGCCAGCAAAAGTATTTGCTGACTAAATGTCCGACCCTCACACGGGGGGTGAGGAATCGGAACCAAATAAAATATTTGGCACTGACATTCATCGACACACTATTGAGTTCTCAAAGAACACACGCACAAGCCATCGATCCAAGCGTTGAGCTCGTCCGACTGGCTAGGCAACTTTTCCAGCCTAGTCACAGAACCCCACAGGAGTCAAGGACTGATTTTCATCTAGCTGGAGTGTTCGTGTCCGGCGCTCTCGTCCAACCTCGTTTCCGATCCCGATTTCCAGCCTCTGAGCTGGGCGTTTCGGTCCCGGTCGGTGTCCGTGTCGCTCTGACTTGGACTAAGTTACGCGGCGGATAACGCTGGGTCAAATCCGCTGGTCACCGGGGCGTTTGCGCTGGTTAACGACTTGCGGACCGGCCCGATCGGCGACCTGAGCCACCTGTCTGTGACTCAGGTCATTGCGATCTTGTTTGCCTATCGGGGACCGGACTCAGTTGCCGGCGCGGCGCACGCCGGCGAAGTTCTTCTTGCCGCGACGCAGGACCAGCCAGCGTCCGTGCAGGTAGTCGGCGTCGGACGGGGTCCAGTCCGGGTCGGCGACCTTCTCGTTGTTGACCGCCGCGCCGCCCTCGTTGACCGCGCGACGGGCCGCGCTGCGGCCTTCACACAAACCGGATTCGACCAGCAGATCCACGATGGTCGAGGTAGGCGTGACCTCGGCGACCTTGCCGTCCACCGCGGATTCGGACAGCGCCGCGGCCAGAGTGGACTCGTCGAGTTCGCGCAGATCGCCGCGACCGAACAGCGCCTGGCTGGCCAGCTGCACCGCGCGGGTGTTCTCCTCGCCGTGCACCAGCGTGGTCATCTCCGCGGCCAGGCGCTTCTGCGCTTCGCGGGCGAAGGGCTTCTCGGCGGTGGCCTTCTCCAGCTCGTCGAGCTCCTCGCGGGAGAGGAAGGTGAACCAGCGCAGGTAGCGGACCACGTCGGCGTCGGCGGTGTTCACGAAGTACTGGTACCAGGCGTAGGGGCTGGTCATCTCCGGATCGAGCCAGAGGCTGCCGCCGCCGGTGGACTTGCCGAACTTCTTGCCGTCGGCCGAGGTGACCAGGGGGACGGTGAGCGCGTGCACATGCTCGCCGTCGACGCGGCGGTTGAGCTCGACGCCGGCGATGATGTTGCCCCACTGGTCGGAGCCGCCGACCTGCAGCGTGCAGCCGTACTCGCGGCGCAGCTGCAGGAAGTCGTTGGCCTGCAGCAGCATGTAGCTGAACTCGGTGTAGGACATGCCATCGGACTCGAGGCGTCGCTTGACGGTGTCGCGGGCCAGCATGACGTTGACCGAGAAGTGCTTGCCGATGTCGCGCAGGAACGACACCGTGCTGAGCGGTCCGGTCCAGTCCATGTTGTTGGCGATGACGGCCGCGTTGTCGCCGCCGTCCAGATCCACGAAGCGTTCCAGCTGGGCGCGGATGCGGCCGGCCCATTCGGCGACGGTGTCGGTGGAGTTCATGGTGCGCTCGCCGACGTCGCGGGGATCGCCGATGAGTCCGGTCGCGCCGCCGGCCAGCACGATCGGGCGGTGACCCGCGCGCTGGAAGCGCTTGAGCGCCAGCAGCGGAACCAGGTGTCCGGCGTGCAGGCTGGCCGCGGTCGGGTCGAACCCGGCATAGAGGGTGATCGGGCCCTTGGCCGCGGCCGCGCGCAGGGCGTCCAGATCGGTGGACTGCGCGATCAGTCCGCGCCAGGTCAGTTCGTCAATGATGTCGCCGCTCACCTACTCCATCTTTCCGCACGTGAATATGGCGGTTGCAGAGGGTTGAGCCTCTCGGCGGATCGGTACAAGCCCGGACCGATCCGCTGATCAGCGTGAAGAACCGCCGCGGACGCCCGTAAGCCCGTCGCCGAGGCGACGGGCTGGAGGTCGAGCGTTGATTCGGGTCACTTCACCAGATCGGTGAAGGTGGCGAAGGAGGCGCGGCGCTCGTAGGCGATCCAGGCGAACACGCCGACCAGGACCAGCGGGAAGACGGCCAGGCCGGGGGCCCCGAGGAGGAAGGCCTGGGTAGCGGCGGCGCACACCATGGTGATGGACAGGCCCGCGGCGGCCGGGCCGGAAAGGCGGGCGACCATCAGACCGATACCGCCGGAGACCTCGACCAGGCCGGTGAAGTAGCGGAACCAGTCGCCCCAGCCGATCTCGTTGTAGATGCGGACCGCGTCGGCCTGGCCGACGAACTTCGGCAGGCCGGAGGCGATGACGAAGAAGAGGCCGAGCACGATCTGCAGGGTCCACAGCACGCGGTTGCGGAGCTTGCTCGGGGCGGCGACGGTGAGGGTCTGGGGGGCGGTGATGGTGGCCATGTCGAATGTCCTTCCGGGGCTTGTCGGTTCGGTGCCGAACCGCTTGCTGGATAGGACGGGGGCCGTCGCGGAAACTCATCGCTGCCCCGAAAGTTTTTTCCGACTAGGTGTCGAAGGCGGCTTTGAGGGCGCTGAGGTGGACGCGGCTGGCGGTGGCGGCGGCCTCCGCGTCGCGGGCGCGGATGGCGTCGTAGAGGTGTTCGTGCGCGTCGTGGTCGCTCGACGGGGAGCGCATGGGCCGGATGCGCAGCATGTCGATCATGGCGTGGCGCGAGCGCGGGACGAAGGCATTGAACAGTTCAAGCAGGATGTCGTTGTGGGCGGCGGTCACCACGGTGCGATGGAAGGCGGTGTCGGCGTCGACCAAACCCTCGATCGAATCGCCGCTTTCGGCGCGGGCGGCCAGGGCGCGGAGCATGGCGCGCAGGTCGGCGGGGGTGCGGCGGCGGGCGGCCAGGGCGGCGGCTTCGGCCTCGATGGCGATGCGGGCCTCGATGACGGTGACGATGTCGCTGCGGCGCAGCACCGTGTCCCAGTCCTCGGCGACGTCGAGGGCGGTGACGAAAACGCCCGCGCCCTGGCGGCTTTCGAGGACGCCGCGGCCGGCCAGTTCGCGGATGGCCTCGCGCAGGGTGGAGCGGCCGACGCCGAGTTGGGCGGCGAGGGTGGTCTCGCCGGGCAGTTTGTGGCCCAGCTGCCACTCCCCCGCGCGGATCCGGGTGAGTAACACCTCGGCGGCCTGGGCGGCGAGCGGATGCCTCTGGACCTGCGCCACGTGTCGCCGTCCTCTCTACTTGTCTGAGGAGTTATTCCCCTCTAGTCTAGTCCACATGCTGACAGGTGCCCTGCTTCTCCTTCGCCGCCGCGACGGGGTCTGATCGACCGGCACCCCGTCAGCGGGCTCGCGGTGCTGCGCCGGTCACCTCCTCCGACGCGAAAGCGATTGTCCCGTGCGCACTCATTCCGACCCTGCCCCGAGCTGGAATCGTCAGCAGCCCTCCGTCATGCCGTCGCATCGATATCGCGATGTGTACCAGCGTGTTTCGGTCCCCGTGACCGAACGGCACTGGCCTGCCAATCGGATCACCGCCGCCCCGCTGTGGGTGCCGGTGGATCTGCGCGACGGCAATCAGGCCCTGGCCGAGCCGATGGACCCCGAACGCAAGCGGCGGTTCTTCGAACTGCTGGTGGCCATGGGCTACAAGGAGATCGAGGTCGGCTATCCCAGCGCCTCGCAGACCGACTTCGATTTCGTGCGGCTGATCGGGGCGCAGCGGCTGGCGCCCGCGGACGTCAGCATCGTCGTCTTCACCCCCGCGCGACGGGATCTGATCGAGCGGACCGTGGAATCGGTGCGCGGCATCCCCAACGACGTGGTCATCCACATGTACACGGCCACCGCCCCGACCTGGCGAAACGTGGTGCTGGGCAAGAGCCGTGACGAGCTGGCCGAGCTGATCGCGGCGGGCGGGCGCGATGTGCTGGAGCTGGCCGGGGACATGCCGAATGTCCGGTTCCAGTTCTCGCCCGAGGTGTTCATGCTGACCGAGCCCGATTTCGTGCTGGACGTCTGCGACCGCATGACCACGCTGTGGGACGCCACCCCCGAGCGGCCGGTGACGCTGAACCTGCCCGCGACGGTCGAGGTGGCCACGCCCAACGTGTACGCCGATCAGATCGAGTACATGCACCGGAATCTGGCGCGGCGGGAGAGCGTGATCCTGTCGGTGCATCCGCACAACGACCGCGGCACCGGGATCGCCTGCGCGGAGTTGGCGGTGCTGGCCGGGGCGCAGCGGGTGGAGGGGTGCGTGTTCGGCAATGGCGAGCGCACCGGCAATGTGGATCTGGCGACGCTGGCGTTGAATCTGCACGCGCAGGGCGTGAATCCGATGATCGACTTCTCCGATATCGACGAGGTGCGCCGGACCGTGGAGTACTGCACGCGGCTGCCGGTCCACGAACGGCATCCGTACGCCGGGGATCTGGTGTACACGGCGTATTCGGGCACCCATCAGGACGCCATCAAGAAGGGGTTCGCCGAGCATCGGGAGCGGGCGGCGCGGCTGGAGCAGCCGGAGCGTGAAATCCCTTGGGAGGTACCGTATCTGCCGATCGATCCGGCCGATGTGGGCCGCTCCTACGATGCGGTGATCCGGGTCAATTCGCAGTCGGGCAAGGGCGGGATCGCCTATCTGCTGCAGTCGGAGTACGGCCTGGAGCTGCCGCGGCGGCTGCAGATCGACTTCGCGCGCCACGTCCAGCGCCACACCGATAGGACCGGCACCGAGGTGTCGGCACGGACGCTGTGGGAGCTGTTCTGCGAGGTATACACGGCCGGCGCGAACCTGACCGGCCCGGAGATTCCCGATGACGCGACGGTCGAGGAGGCGATCGATGCGCTGGCGGCGGACGGATTCCCGGTCGAGGTGCTGTCGGTGACCCAGCAGACCGTGGACCGCGCGGGTTCCGCGCTGTCGGCGACCTACCTGGAGTACCGCACCGGCGACGGCGTGGCCTGGGCCTTCGGCACGGGCGAAACCGCTTCTCGCGCAACGATTGCCGCCGTGCGGGCGGTGGCGCGGACCCGCGCCGCGGTGCTGATCTGAACGCGGTCCCGATCTAACCGATGATGTCGCCGTGGACGGGCCCGCCGGGCCCGTCCAGGCGGCGCTCGAGTTCGGCGACCCGCCGCTCCAGTTCGGTGATCCGCTGGCGGAGTTCGGTTTCGGTGGCCCCCGGGCCGGGGGTGGCGGATGCGGCCTGCATGCGGGCACGGACTCGGCTGCGGATCTCGCCGGGCTCGGCGCCCTGGCTGATCAGGACCTGCGAGGCCACTCCGGACCCCTCCGAGACCAGCGCGAGCAGCAGGTGTTCGGGACCGATGTAGCTGTGCTGCAGGCGCATCGCCTCGCGCAGCGAGTTCTCGAGCACCTTCTTGGAGCGGGCCGTGAAGGGGATGTGCCCGGCCGGGGCGTGCGAGTCCTGCACGCCCACCGCCTGATCCACGCGTTCCCGCAGACCCGACAGATCCAGGCCCAGCTCCCCCAGCGTTCGTCCGGCGATCGGGTCCTCGCCGTGCAGGAGACCGAGCAGCAGGTGTTCGGTTCCGATCCAGTCGTGCCCGAGCAGGCGGGCCTCTTCCTGCGCCAGCACGATGGTGCGGCGCGCGGTGTCGGTGAACCGTTCGAACATGAGCTGGCCGCCTAGGGGTGGACTGTCGATTGGTCCACCGTAGTCCTCCGTCCCGCCCGCGGATACGGCCCGTGCCCCGAGATCGCGCGCTACGCGGATCGATCCAGCTTGGGGGCCCGCGGGCTGCGCCGGTAGGCGGACACGGCCGGGGAATCGGTCAGCCACAGTCGCCACGGCCGGTCGGCGGCGAGGCTCACGCCGACCCGGGGTCCGCTGGAAACGGCGGCGGGGTCGGTGATTTCGGGTCCGAGTTCGAGCCGGATGGGCGCGGCGGGATCGAACAGGTGAGTTCCGTAGTCGTCCAGGCCGATTCCGAGGGCACTGCCGACATTGCCGGGGCCGCGAGCGAGGCCGGAATCGGATTTGGCGGCCGGGCGGCGGCTCCGGGCGATGTCGAGGCCCTCGATGACCTCCCCGGCCCGGATGAGCACCGCGCCGGCGATGCCGTCGGGCCCGGTGGTGACGTTCACGCAGGTGTGCATGCCGTAGCTGAAATACACGTAGAGCACGCCGGGCGGTCCGAACATGACCGCGTTGCGCGGCGTGCGGCCGCGCCCCGAGTGCGAGGCCAGGTCGTGCCACGGCCCTTCCGGGTCACCGCCGTACGCCTCGACCTCGACGATGCGCAGTCCCACCGCACCCGACCGCAGCACACCGCCGAGTAGTCGCCGCGCCGCGCGCAACGGTTCGACGGCAAGCTCTTCGGCACTCACGTCGGCCCATTCTTCCGCACGGCCGTCCCGCACGCGGTTCCGGGACGGCCGCCCGGTCAGGACCCGGTAGTCGGGTCAGCGCCCGTGGCTAGAGCCATTCGGCGACGCCGCGATGGCCCGAGCAGGTGCCGCGGCGGTGCTGGCTGAAGCTGTAGGTGCCGTCTTTGCAGCGGGCGGTTGCCCCGTCGGGCGCGGTGGCGCTCTGTTCGGGACGGTGCACGCACGCGCCGTCGCTGTTCTCGTATTCGCTTGCGGCGCAGCCGGCGTGGAGCACCGGCAGGGCGGCGGCGGGTCCGGCGAGCGCGGTGCTCGCACCGATGAAGGCCGCGGCGGCCCAGGGCAGAATGTGTCGCGCCACGCGGCGGGTTGTCAAACCGGTCACTTACGAAATCCCTTGCAAAAGAGCGTTTTCGACTCGGGGGCGGTTGCCCCCGACGAGCGCCGAATAGTACGGGACCGACTCTCGCGCAAACCCGGTTCGCTACTCACCGACCGATTCGGCGGCCGATCCGGCCGCGGCCTGCTGCTGCAAACCGACCATCTTGTCGGGATTGACCTGGAAGCGGATGTTCTCGATGTGGCCGTCGCGGATGTCGTAGGTGAGGGCGCCGACCGGGAAGTCGCCGATCTTGGCGAGCATGCCGAGTTCGCCGTTGATGTAGGCGGATTCGAGGTAGATGCCGGCGCTGATCGGTTTGGCCATGACGCCGAGCAGCCAGCGGGCCACGTGGTCGGGGCCGGACAGTGGGCGGCGGGCGGCGGTGATCTTGCCGCCGCCGTCGTTCCACAGCGTCACTTCGGGGGCGAGCAGTTCCATGAGCGCGTTGACGTCTCCGCCCTGGGCGGCGGCCATGAACTTCTCGGTGATCTCCGAGCGGGTCGCGGGGTCGGCGTCGAAGCGGGGGCGGCGGGCGTGCACGTGGGAGCGGGCGCGGTGGGAGATCTGGCGGATGGTGGCCTCGGGGCGGTCCAGGAAGCCCGCGATCTCGGCGTGCGAGTAGCCGAACACCTCGCGCAGGACGAACACCGCGCGTTCGACCGGGCCGAGGGTTTCCAGGACGACCAGCATCGCGGTCGACACGGTGTCGGCCATCTCGGTCTCCTCGGCGGCGTCGGTGGTGGTGAGCAGGGGTTCGGGCAGCCACGGCCCGACATAGGTCTCGCGGGTGGCGCGGGCCGAGGTGAGGCGGTTGAGCGCCAGGTTGGTGACGGTGCGGACCAGATAGGCCTTGGGGTGGGTGACCGTATCCCGGTCCACCTCATGCCATTTGATCCACGCGTCCTGCAGGACGTCCTCGGCGTCGGTGACCGTGCCGAGCATCTGGTACGCGGTGCCGAACAGCAGCCGGCGGTGGGCGACGAAGGGGTCGATCGGATCGTCCTGCATGGACACATACCTACCTCATGCCAGCGCACGGGTCGCGCGACCGCCGTTGCTGAGCTGCGCCTGCATGGTGACGTGCTTGCTCAGCTTGTAGGTCGGCACCGGGCTGGCGCTGACCATCTCCTTGTAGGCGACCGCGGCGCGGCCCTTCAGGTACCAGCGGCGCGGGGTGTCGTCGGCGTTGGTGAACTGGATGACGGCGTCTTCGCGGCCCAGGCTGACGGGCTGGTGGACGTAGCCGAAACGGAAGGCCCGCACGGTCTTTCCGCGCAGTCGCCGGGCCAGGGCGTCGGCGGCGTAGGCGGCGGTGGGCATGCCGCTCTGGCAGGTGCCGTGCAGGACGCCGAAGGGCATGCGGATCGCGGCGGCGTCGCCGATGGGCAGGATCTCCGGGTGCGAGACCGAACGCAGGGTGGTGTCGGTGATGATCCGGCCCCGCTCGTCCACGGCGATTCCGGCCTGTCCGGCCAGCGGCGACACGGTGACGCCCGCGGTCCACAGCGTCAGGTCCGAGGCGATCAGTTCCCCGGTGGTCAGGCGCACGGCGTCGGGCAGCACCTTGGCGACCTGCGCGCCGGTCCGGCGGACGATGCGCAGGCGGTCCAGGGCGCGCTCGAGGTGGGCGCGGGCCTTGTCGCCCATCATGTTTCCCGGTTCCGCCGCGCCGATCAGGGTGACGGTGAGGCCCGGGTGTGCTTCGGCGATCTCGGTGGCGGCCTCGATGCCGGTCAGACCGCCGCCGACGACGGTGACCGTACCCGCGACCGCGGCGATCTCGGTGAGCCGCTGCGAGAATCGGCGGGCCCGGCGCGGATCGTCGAGGGTCCAGGCGTGGTCGTCGGCGCCGGGGACGATCGTGGTGTCGGCGTGGCTGCCCAGGGCGTAGATCAGGGTGTCGTAGTGCAGTGCGCCGCCGTCGTCGAGGGTGACGACGCGGGCGGCGGCGTCGAGCGCGACCGCGGCGGCCCGGTGGAAGACCACGCCCGATCCGGCCAGCAGGTCGGGGATGCGGTGGTCGGCCAGTTCCTGTCCGGCGGCGACCTGGTGCATGCGCAGCCGTTCGGTGAACCGCTCCGACGGGTTCACCAGGGTGATGCGGACGTTCAGCTTGCGGGTGCGGCGGGCCAGGCGGACCGCGGCCATCATGCCGGTGTAGCCGGCGCCGAGGACGGCGATCTCGTGGGTGTTGGTGGTGGCGTTCATGTCCGGCTCCTCGGGTGTCGTTCCGATGTGGTCGGCTATGGGACAGGACAGCCCGCCCGAACGTGACAGCCCGGGGCTGTGACCTGGATCACGCCGGAACATTCGGGCCCGGTCACCGGTTGGTAGTTGGGTTGGCCGGGCCCCCGGCCTGCGGAAACAGCGTCGGAGTGAGGTGTGATGGCCGTACAGGTCGAGATCTGGACCGATATCAACTGCCCGTTCTGCTACCTGGGCAAGCGTCGTTTCGAGGAGGCCCTGGACGCCTTCCCGCACAAGGACGCCGTCACTGTGGTGCACCGGTCCTTCGAACTGGACCCGACGCTGCCCAAGGACCACAGCGACGCGGTGGTCCCGCACATCGCCGAGAAGTACGGCATCAGCGAGGCGCAGGCCGCCGCCAACGAGCGCGGGCTCGGGGCGCAGGCCGAGGCGGCCGGGCTGACCTATGTCACCTCGGGCCGCGATTTCGGCAACAGCTTCGATATGCACCGGCTGCTGCACTTCGCGCTGGAACAGGGCCGGCAGGAGCAGATGCTGGACGCCTTGTACGCGGCCAATTTCGCCGAGGAGCGGGCGCTGTTCGGTGACACCGAGCGGCTGGTCGAGGTCGCGGTGTCGGCCGGATTCGACGCGGCGGCCGTACGGGCCGTGCTCGCCGATCCCGACGCCTACGCCGACGCGGTGCGCGCCGACGAGGCCGAGGCCGCGCGACTCGGGGCGCGCGGGGTGCCGTTCTTCGTGCTCGACCGCAAGTACGGGGTGTCGGGCGCGCAGCCGGCGGAGGTGTTCACGCAGGCGTTGGAGCAGGCGTGGAGCGATCACGCGCCGCAGCTGGCGATGGTCGCCGATGGCGACGCCTGCGGGCCCGACGGTTGCGCTGTGCCGCAACGGGATTGAGTGCCCGCCCCGCGACGGCGGGTGCGCGTCAGCTGTCGCCGTCGCGGAAGACCCGATGCCCCATCACCATCGGCGACAGGATGTAGGCGCTGCGTTCGCCGGCGCGCACGCGCAGCAGGTCGTCGGCGATGACGAAGCCGTAGGCGACGAGCATCATCAGCAGCAGCTGCCCCCAGGCCACCCAGGCGACGCCCATCGGCGCGGTGGCCAGCACGGCGACCGCGCCGACCAGCCGCAGCCAGGCCCGGGGAATGCCGAGCACCAGCCGGAACAGGGCCTGCCCGACGAAGAACACGGCCACGCCGCCCGAGAGCGCCAGGGCCGCAGCGGTACTCGCGGGCTCGTTGCCGTGCGCGATGGTCATGGAGATGCCCGCGGCGGTCAGGATGATGCCGAGCACCAGGACGAACAGCGCGTAGCCGTAGGCGAAGACGGCCGGGCGGATCCGGGCCGGGCCCGGCAGCGCGGCCAGCGCCTGTTCGCCGCGCTCGTCGTCGAAGCCGAAAAAGGCCCACCACAGCACATATCCGAGGGTGAGGCCGAGCCCGGCGGTCGCGACCAGGCCGACGGTGAGGTCCATGCCGGTCAGGTTCGCGCCGATGGCCACCACGGATTCGCCGAGCGCGATGATCACGACCAGGCCGTGGCGTTCGCAGAAGTGGCTGGGGCGCACCGCGAATCCCTCGGCGCGGATCAGATAGGGCGAGACCACCTGCACCACCACGGCGACGGTCCACAGCACGGCCCGCCACCCGCCGTGGGTGAGGCCGCCCGCGAGCACCAGCAGCGCGGAGGTGGTGTTGAGCGGGGCGAGCCGCCACATCGCCTTGCTGGCCCCCGCACCGCCCGAGGTCGCGAACATGACGCTGTGCACGATGTTCACCACGAGGTATCCGAGTCCGAAGGCCAGTCCGGAGCCGCCGAACGCGCTCGGTATCGCGATGGCGATGACGAAGAAGCCGAACATGCCGAACAGCAGGAAGGTGCGGCGCGCCGAGTTGTTCGGCGCGACCTCGTTGGTGAGGAACACGTACCCGCTGTACATCCACCAGATCAGCGCGAACATCAGCGCCACGTGCCCCAGTTCACCCCAGCCGGGGTGATGGGTGAAGGCGTGGGTGAGCTGGGTGATGGTGAAGACGAACACGAGGTCGAAGAACAGTTCCAGGGTGGAGGCCCGGACCTGGCCGCCTTCGGCCTCGAGTTCGGGTGCTGAACCGGACATTTCGCTGGTCACGTGCAGATCGTAGATCCGGGCGGCGCTCCCCGCCGCATTTGCCGCGGCGCGGGTGACGAAACCATGACATGCGCGCCGAAACTCCCTCGACCAGGTGGTTCCGCGTGGGCCGCGTCCTAGGGTGGAGTCGGGGTGGCAGGTCGATCGGGAGTTGAGGGCGATGCGGATACTGGTGGCGGACGACGATCCCGTGGTGCGCGAGGTGGTGCGGCGGTATCTGGAGCGGGACGGGCTCGAGGTCGTCGAGACCGCGGACGGGGCACAGACCGCGGCGGTGCTGGCGCGCAACGAGATCGACCTGGCCGTGCTGGACGTGATGATGCCGGGGCCGGACGGGATCGAGTTGACGCGGGCGGTGCGGGCGGGACCGCATCCGGACATGCCGATCATCCTGCTGACCGCACTCGGTGAGGAGGACGACCGGGTGATCGGGTTGCAGGCGGGGGCCGACGACTATGTGACCAAACCGTTCAGTCCGCGGGAGTTGGCGTTGCGGGTGGCCTCGGTGCTGCGGCGCACGCATCCCCAGCCGGTGGCCGAGGAAGTGCTGCGCGGGGACGGGGTCGAACTGCATCGGGCCGCGCGAACGGTGGTGGCGGACGGGGCGCCGGTGGAGTTGACGGCCCGCGAGTTCGATCTGCTGGCGTTCCTGCTCGCGCATCAGCGGCGGGTCTTCAGCCGGCAGGAACTGCTCGCGGAGGTGTGGGGCTGGAACTTCGGCGATCTGTCCACGGTGACCGTGCACGTAAAGCGGTTGCGCGCCAAACTGGGCGGCGCGCATCGCATCGAGACGGTGTGGGGTCGCGGATACGCTTGGGGCCGTGCCGATCTCGGCGCCGAGCCGTCGAAGGAAGGCGCCGATGCCGACTGATACCCCCGGCCTGATCGGGTACGCGCTGGCGGGCACGCTGCCGGTGGTGGTGATCGGCGCGCTGCTGCTGCGCTACACCCGCGGTCGCGCCATGACCACCAGCATGGCTGTGCTGGTACTGATTCCGACGCTGGCCACACTGTGCGGCGTGGTCGCGGTGAGCGGGCTTATGTTCGGGGCCGAGTTCGAGCGCACCGCGGTGGTATTGGCGGTGGTCACCGCCGTGACGGTGCCCGCGGCGATTCTGCTGGGGCGCGAGCAGGCCCGCGCCACCGTGTGGGAACGCGAGATGCTGGAACAGGAGCGGGCCGCGGAGCAATCGCGGCGGGAGCTGGTGGCCTGGGTCAGCCATGATCTGCGGACGCCGCTGGCCGGGATCCGCGCCATGGGTGAGGCGCTCACCGACGGCGTGGTGTCGCAGCCCGAGGACGTGCAGCGGTACGCGGATCAGATCGTGCGCGAGACGAATCGGCTCTCCTCGATGGTGGACGACCTGTTCGAGATGTCGAAGATCAATGCGGGGGCGCTGCGACTGCACCTGGAACCGGTGGATCTGCGCGAGGTGATCGACGAGGTGCTGGCGACCAATCGGCCGACCGCCGAGCGCGCCCGGATCACGTTGTCCGCCACCCAGCCCGAGGACAAGATCGTGGTGGCCGGCAGTGAGCGGGCATTGGGCCGGGTGCTGACCAATCTGGTGGCCAATGCCATCGCCCACACCCCGCCCGGCGGACGCATCGACATCTCGGCCGGCACCGACGGCGGGCAGGCGTGGACGCGCGTCGACGACACCGGCCCCGGCATCTCCGACACCGACCTGCCACGCATCTTCGAGGTCGCGTATCGCGGCAGCTCGGCCCGCTCCCCCGGCGCGGCCGAACTCGGCAGCAGCAGCGGCATGGGATTGGCCATCGCCGCGGGGCTGGTGGCCGCGCACCACGGCGACATCACGGCGCGGAACCGTGCGCAGGGGGCTCGATTCGAGATCCGGCTGCCGCTGCTGGAGTCCGCCGGGCGGCGGTGAGCAAGCACGCGGCGGCCACGGCCCACACCGCGGCCAGCGAGATCAGCAGGCCGACGGTGTAATTCCGGTCGAGGATGGTGTGGTTGCCCGGCACCGCGCCCTCGCGGCCGAGCACCGGGACGGCGATCAGGATCAGGGCGAGGCTGACGAACGCGCCCGCGGTGTAGACGGGCCACCAGCGGGCGGGGAGAACGTAATGCCCGAGCACACCGGCGAGGGCGGCGATCGGCCCGAAGATCAGGTTCTCGGCGACGATCGCGCCGATGAACCACAGCGCGACCGATCTCAGGTCCGTTGTGCTCATCTTCAGCAGCAGGTCGACGCCGTAGGCGGCGATGGCGATTCCCGACGCGCCCAGCAGGATTCGCAGGCCCGTCATGACAGTTCCTCGATGGATTTCAGCCATTTGGTCTGCAGCACTCCCGGACGGTTCGGGGCGATGAGGCGGCACGGATAACCGTGGTCGAGGGCCAGGTCCTCGCCGTGCAGGCGCAGCGCGATCAGGGTCGAGGCGTCCACGACGTGGGTGTGCGGCAGCACCGACGAATCGTAGATGCCGGTCGTTTCCAGGGACGTGAAACGCACATCGCCACCGCGGTATTCGCCGACCGCGGCCAGGAGATCACGCAGGCGCACCCCGGACCAGTGGCCTTGGGCGCTCCACCCTTCGACGCACGCGATCGGGAGGGCGCTGTCGTGCTGGGGCATGGCCTCGAGGTCCGCGCGCGAGAAGGCCCGTTCCCGGCCATCGACTTTCACCGTCAACGCGTACAGCGGGGAGCGCGCGGTGTCGGTGACCGCGGCGGCCGCGGCCGTCCGGTTGATCGGAACGCCCTGCGGCCCGTGTCCGCTGCGCGGCGCGAGCAGTGACGCCCAGCGCAGGAACGGAATCGACTGGCCGGCCACCGCGACCCCCGCCACCACCGCTCCCAAACCGGCCGCGACGAGCACCGTCCGCCGCGAGATACCCTGGTGCGGAACAGATTCCGTCGAGGGTCCCGCGGTCGGTGTCGGATCATCGACGGGCCGCGACAAGGCTTGCCGCACCACGGGAAGCTTGACCGCCACATGCACCACCACCGCACCGAAAGCCACGTACGCCATGGCGTGGTGCGTGGTGGTGAAGAAGAACTTCCACGGATAGAACTGCGCGGTGTTGAACAGCCCGGTGACGATCTGGAACAGCACCGCGCCGATCAGCACCGCCACCGACAGCCGCTCGAGCAGCTCCGCGAGCCCGTGCCGCAGCGACGGTTTGATGAAGAACCGCGGGTACACCGACCACAGCTTCACCAGCAGCAACGGGATCATCATGACCCCGACGGTGACGTGCGTGCCCTGGGTGACGCGGTACAGCCACACCGGATGCGCGGGCCACCGGAACCAGTCCGGCGGATGCTGGATCAGGTGGCTGATCAGCCCGGTCGCGAACAGGATGGTGATCCCCACACCCAGCGCCACACCGGTGCGTGCGGCCACGGCGGTCGATCGTGCGGGGCTCAGCCTGCGGGACAGCGATTCCGGCAGTAAAAGTGCGGGTCGTTCGGTTGCGGGGCCGGGCCGCCCGGCGGGACCGGGCGGCTCGATCGGGTGGGGACCGGGGTCCGCGGCTTCGGTGGGCTGACTCGGCTGCACCGCGGGCTCCTTTCAGCTGGTGGATCTCAGAGTGGGACAGGGGTTTTCGTGGTCACCAGGTCGGTGACGGCGCGCGCGAAACGTCCCCGGGACACCGACGCCACCGCGATGGCGTCCGAATACGTGTCCACGTCGGTGAGCGTCGGCAGTGCGTGGACGCGGAAACCGCTGTGCCGCAGGGCGGTCTCGGTGAGCTCACCGGTGCGGGCGGTCGACATGGGGATGTCGGCGAGCAGGTGGGCCGGACGCGGATCGGACAGGCCCAGCGCCCACCAGCCGCCGTCGGCGGCGGGTCCGAGGACGGTGTCGCCGGTGGCCACCAGGCGGGTCGCGGACCGGGCCAGCAGGCCGGGGTCGGCCTGCGGGGTGTCCATCCCGATCTGCAGCACGGGGACGCCCAATTCGGCGGCGTCGACGTGGGCGTTGGCGAGGCGTTCGCCGAAGCTGTCGCCGCGTTGCGGGACGACGGTCACCTCGCGCAGGGCGGCGGCCAGTTCGACCGAGCGTTCCGCACGGTCCAGGTCACCGGTCCAGGCGACGACGCAGTGGCGGATGCCGCTCTCGCGGGCCGCGTCCAGGGTGTCGAGCAGGGCGCAGGCGGCCAGGTAGGCGGCGTCGACGGGTGAGAATTGCGGGGTCAGGCGGGTTTTGGCGAATCCCGCGATGGGTGATTTGGCCACCACGAGCAGAGTGGCGGCGACGGTGTCGTCGTGGTCGAGGGGGCTGTGGTCGATCCCGATGGTCATCGCACGCTCCAGAAGTCTCGGGCGGCACGCACGGTGCCGAGCCAGGAACCGGAGACCTTGGACTCGCCGTGAGTCCGCGGCCGATAGGTGATGTCGCGTTCCAGCACCAGCCAGCCGGCGCGGGCCGCGCCGGTGAGCAGCGCCAGTGGATAGCCGGACCGGGCGTGCAGGTGGCCGAGCGCCTGCAGCCGGTCGCGGCGGGTGACGCGCATGGCGGCGATGTCGTGCACCTTCAGGCCGTAGCGGCGGCGCAGCCGGAAGGCGAAGGCCCAGTTGCCGATTCGCGCGTGCAGGGGTAGCGCGCCGGGAACGGCGCGGCGGCGGCCGACCACCATGTCGACGCCGGGGGCGAATTCGGCCACCAGACGCGGTAGTTCACGGGGGTCGAGGGAGCCGTCGCCGTCGAGGACGGCGACCAGTTCGGTACGGGCGGCATCGACGCCGGCGTGCACGGCGCTGCCGTAACCGGGGGTCGATTCGGTCACCACCGTCGCGCCGGCGGCGCGGGCCACGGCCGCGGTGTCGTCGGTGGAGCCGTTGTCCACCACGATCACCCGGTAGTCCACGGGAATTGCCGACAGTACGCCGGGCAAGGCGTCCGCCTCGTCCCGACAGGGGATCACCACCGTGACCCCGGGTTCGGAGTCCATCTCGGTCATGGCGTCGACCGTAAGCCCAAACGGGGTCTTCCGGCCCCGAGACACGCATGACGAAAGTATGACGGGAGCAGCAAGAATGCCGATCCGAACAGTTCCGGCGGGTTTCGGGGCCTATGGTTTCCGGCATGGCGAACGCATCCGCGACGAGGGTCGCGCGCTACGTCTCCACTCGCGTCGACGCCTACGGCGCACTCGCGGCCTTTCTGCTCGTCCTCGCCGCCTTCCTGCTACCGCGAATCGCGGGCAAACCCTGGCGGGACAAGCTCTATGCCGGGGCCGCACCGATCTTCGGCGGCTGGCTCCCGCATCTGGGCTGGGGCACGGTGCCCGCGGTGGTGATCGCCGCGGCGGTGGTGCGCTTCGGGCCGGAGCTGGCGCGGCGGCTGTCGTGGCCGAGGCTGCTGCTCACCGCGTGGGCGACGGCGGCGGCGTGGGCGTTCGCGTTGGCCATGGTGGACGGCTGGCAGCGCGGCTTCGCGGGGCGCCTCACCTCCGGCGACGAATACCTGCACGAGGTCGGCGGAGTACACGACATCGGGGCGATGGTGCGCGGATTCTCCGGGCGCATCCTGGATTTCCAGCCGGATTCCTGGACCACCCACGTATCCGGGCATCCGCCGGGCGCGCTGCTGGTGTTCGTGGGGCTGGACCGGATCGGGCTCGGCGGCGGGGCGTGGGCGGGACTGCTGTGCCTGCTGGCCGGGACCAGCGCCGCGGCGGCCGTACCGTGCGCGCTGCGGGCGCTGGGGTCCGAGCATCGGGCCCGCGCCGCAGCGCCTTTCCTGGCGCTGATGCCCGCGGCGATCTGGATCGCGGTGTCGGCCGACGGGCTGTTCGCGGGGGTGGCGGCGTGGGCGGTGGCGCTGCTGGCGGTCGCGACGCGGCTGGAGCGGGGCTGGCTGCTCGCCGCGGTCGGGTCGGGCCTGCTGTTCGGATTCACCGTCTTCCTGAGTTACGGCCTTGTGCTGATGGCGGTTCCGGCCGCGGCCGTGCTGCTGGCCCGGTCCTTCCGGCCCGCGCTGCCGGCGCTGGCGGGGGCGCTGGCCGTGGTGGCGGCGTTCGCGGCGGCCGGATTCTGGTGGTTCACCGGCTATCACCTGGTGGTGCAGCGGTACTACCAGGGCATCGCCCATGAGCGGCCGTACCTGTACTGGGTGTGGGGCAATCTCGCGGCGACGGTGTGCGCGGTGGGTCTGGCGACCGCCGCCGCGGGCTGCCGGGTGCTGGTCGAGCTGGAGGTGCTGCCGGTGCGCCCGGCGCGGGACTGGTTGTCCCGCTGGCGATCCCGGGTCGATCCCGCGGCGCTGATGGCGGCGGCCGGGCTGATCGCCATCCTGATCGCCGACATCAGCGGATTGAGCAAGGCCGAGACCGAACGCATCTGGCTGCCGTTCGATGTGTGGGCGCTGGCGGCCACCGCGCTGCTCCCCCGCCACAGCGCCCGGTTCTGGCTGGTGGTGCAGGCGGCGGGGGCGCTCGTTCTCAATCATTTGATCCTGACGAACTGGTGACCGCCGCGGGCGGAATCACCGCCAGGTGGGCGCTCCGGTGCCGGCCGCGGGACGCAGGGGTGCGATGGCGAATTCGGCCAGGCCCGCGGTCGGGGTGACGGCGGCGGCGAAACCCAGTGCGCGACGGGCGCGTTCGGGGCTGGCCACGATGTGGCGGACGTCTCCGGAGCGGTATTCGCCGGTCACCACGGGCTGTTTGCCGCCGCAGGCCGTCGCCAGGATCGCAGCGACATCGCCGATCGCGATCGGCGTGCCGGAGGCGATGTTGAGCGGAGTGAACGCGTCCAGGGGTTGTTCGAGGGCGGCGACATTGGCTGCGGCGATATCGCGGACGTGTACGAAATCGCGGGCCTGCGTGCCGTCTTCGAAGACCCGCGGGGCCTCCCCCGCCTCGAGCGCGGACCGGAAGATGGCCGCGACACCGGAATACGGTGTATCCCTGGGCATTTCCGGGCCGTAGACATTGTGGTAGCGCAGCGCGGTGACGGTGCCGCCGGTGGCGGCGGCCCAGGCGATGGCGTAGTGCTCCTGCGCCACCTTGGAGGCGGCGTAGAGGCTGCGCGGGCGCAGCGGCGCGTCCTCGTCGATGGGCGCCCAGGTGAGCGGTCGGCCGTCGGGACCGCGGTGGTCGAAGCGGCCCTCGCCGAGGTCGGCGCGGGTGCGCGGGGCCGGGTCGACCGGGTCGCCCGCGGAGTCGACGTAGCGGCCCTCGCCGTAGACCACCATGGACGAGGCCAGCACCAGGTGGCGGCAGCGGGCCCGGTCCATGGCCGCCAGCAGCACGGCGGTGCCTAGGTCGTTGTGGCTGGCGTAGGCGGGCGCGTCCTGCGCGCTGACGCCCGCGCCGACCACGGCCGCCTGATGGCAGACCGCGTCGACGCCCCGCAGCAGGCCGGCCAGTGCGTCCGGGTCGCGCACGTCGACCCGGACGATGCCCGGCGGCGGGACGGCGCCGGCGCCGTGGGCGGCGGCGAGCATGAGGTCGGCGGCCACGACCTGGTGTCCGGCGGCCAGGGCCGCGCGGTGGATGTGCGAGCCGATGAATCCGGCTGCGCCGGTCAGGAGTACACGCATGCGGCGATTGTGGTCGCCGGACCGCCGGAATGCGCCCGGACCGGCCGACCTCGCGTGGTTCGTCACCATTTGGTCAGATCGGCGGCGGGCGACACGCACCGGGGTCTTGCCTCCGGGCGGCCGCCGGGCGCACAATTCATCACGTAGTGAATTCAACACTCGATGAATTGAGGGTAACCGTGACGGCACCAGCGACAACCACCGACGCCATCGCCATCGAGCACCTCGAAGTGCGGCGCGGCGGACATCAGGTTCTGCAGGACATCTCCCTGACCGTCCCCCGGGGCAGCATCACCGGACTGCTGGGACCGTCGGGGTGCGGGAAGACGACGCTCATGCGCAGCATCGTCGGCACGCAGATCATCGAATCCGGGACCGTGCGCGTGCTCGGCGACGACGCCGGATCGCGCGCGCTGCGGCGACGGGTCGGGTACGTGACCCAGGCGCCGAGCATCTACGACGACCTCACCGTCGCCGACAATGTCGCCTACTTCGGCGCGCTGTACGGGGCCACCTCCGCCGGGACCGAAACCGCCCTGGCCGCGGTCGGTTTGAGCAGCCACGCCGGGTATCGCGGCAGTGAGCTGTCGGGCGGGCAGCGGACCCGGGTGTCGCTGGCCTGCGCGCTGGTGGCCGATCCGGAGCTGCTGGTGCTGGACGAGCCGACGGTCGGCCTCGACCCCGTTCTGCGCGCGGACCTCTGGGAGCAGTTCGACGCACTCGCGAAACAAGGCCGCACCCTGCTGGTTTCGAGCCACGTCATGGACGAGGCCGAGCACTGCGACCGGCTGCTGCTCATGCGCGAGGGTCGCCTGCTGGCCCAGCTCACCCCGGCCGAATTACGTTCCGACACCGGCGAATCCAGTCTGGAGAACGCCTTCCTGAAGCTGATCCGGATGGGAGAAGAGCTGTGACCGCGACCTTTTCGGTAAAGGATGGAGCGCGCCCGGCGGGCCCGCGCCCGCTGGGCTGCTACACCGCCACCACCGTGCGCATCCTGCGGCAGTTGCGCGCCGACCACCGCACCGTCGCCATGATCGTGGCGGTGCCCGCGCTGCTCATGACGCTGCTGTATTTCGTGTACAAGAACTATCCGATGCTGCCCGGCGCACCCCGGTTGTTCGACCGCATCGGCATCACCATGCTCGGCATCCTGCCGTTCGTGGTGATGTTCCTGATCACCGCCATCGCCATGCAGCGCGAACGGGTTTCGGGCACGCTCGAGCGGCTGATGACCACCCCGCTGTCCAAGCTGGACCTGCTGGCCGGGTACGGCACCGCCTTCTCCATCGCGGCGGCCGCGCAGGCGGGCGTCGCGTGCCTGGTCGCGTTCTGGCTGCTGGGTCTGAACGCGGCGGGCAGTCCGGCGCTGGTGGTGCTGATCGCGGTGATCGACGCCGTACTGGGGGTGGCACTGGGCCTGTTGGCCAGCGCGTTCGCCCGCACCGAGTTCCAGGCCGTGCAGTTCATGCCGGTGATCGTGTTGCCGCAGTTCTTCCTGTGCGGGCTGCTGGTGCCGCGCGGGCAGCTGCCGAGCTGGCTGGAGGCGATCAGCAATGTGCTGCCGCTCAGTTATGCCGTCGACGCGCTCGAGCAGGTGTCGTCGAATACCGGTGCGACCGGCCAGATGTGGCGCGACATCCTGATCGTGGCCGGCTTCGCAGCGGTCGCGCTCAGTCTGGCCGCGGCCACGCTACGCCGGCGCACCCCGTGACCCGAGCCAACGGCGCCCGCAGCGGCCGGCGGCCCGGCAATTCCGGCACCCGGGAGGCGATCCTCGACGCCGCCCGGTTCCGGTTCTCCGAGGTCGGCTTCGACAAGGCGTCCATCCGCTCGATCGCCACCGCGGCGAGTGTGGATCCGGCCCTGGTGCACCACTATTTCGGCACCAAGCACCAATTGTTCGCCGCCGCACTGCAATTGCCCATCGACCCGCAGGAGATCCTGGCCGGTTTCGCCGTCGTGCCGGTGGAGGGCTTGGGCGAGCACATCATTCGCACGGTGGTCGGCATCTGGGACTCCCCGGTCGGCATGCCCGCGGTGGCGGCCTTCCGCAGCATGCTCGCCAGCGACGATCCGACGCTGGCGCGCACCTTCCTGCTGGAGGTCGTGCTGAAAGAGATTCGCCCCCGGGTGGATTCGCCGCCCGGCACCGGCGCGCAACGCGCGGTCCTGGCGGCCTCCCAGCTCGCGGGGCTGCTGGTGACCCGCAAGATCCTGCGCCTGGAACCGATCGCCTCCATGCCGATCGACCAGCTGGCCGCCACCATCGGCCCCACGCTGCAACGCTATTTCACCGGCGATCTGCCGCTGGAGAGTTAGTCCTGGGTGAGGAACAGGGTGTGCTCGTCGTCGGCGACGTCGCGGGCCTCGTCGACGAGCAGCACCGGGATGCCGTTCTCGACCGGGTAGGCGCGGCGCAGGCGGGGGTTGTAGAGCACGGTGTCACCGGTGGCGGTGTGGACCAGCTGCAGCGGGCCCTTGTCCTGCGGGCAGGCGAGCAGGCTCAGCAGGGTGGGGTCCAGGATTTCCTCCGACATGAACGACAACCTACCGGTCGGGGTGCACGGCGGCGGAATCGGCGGGGCGGCGGAAGCTGATGTGGCGGTGGCCGAAGAAGCTGGCCACCGCGACCAGGCCCATGACCACGACGGCGGCCGGTTTGGCGGGCGCGTGCAGCAGAGAGACCGCCAGCTGCAACAGCACCATGTTGAGGACCATGCCGACCGCGTTCACCCCGACGAAGGCGACGAAGTCGCGCAGCACGTGGCCCCGGACCCGGAAAACCAGGGTGCGGTGCAGGGCGAAGGCGATCACCATGCCGACGGCGTAGGCCAGCGCCACCGACAGGGCGGCGGCCACATCCTCGGACACCGAATCGCCCAGGACGGTCAGCCAGAAGATGGTGAGCACCATGCCCATCAGCGTGTTGAAGCCGCCGACCAGCGCGAAGGCGACCTCCTGGCGGCGCACCAGCCGAAGCAGCGGCCCGGCCGGCGCGGTCTCCACGGGCGCGGGACCAGCATGCTGCGACGCGGCGTCGGCGGGCACGTGGCCGGTAACCACGGGTGCGGTGCCGGTCGGCTTGCGCTGCGCGTCGGTCACTTCGCCGTGCCCACCAGTTCGCGGTCCTGATCGTCGTCGAGCTGCTCGGCGGCGGGCGCGTCCACGCCGCGGCGGCGCGAGCGCACGTAGAGCCACTGCAGCAGTCCGACTCCTGTGAGTCCGGCCGCGGCGCCGGCCATTCCGATCTTCCAGCCCGGCGGCCGCCAGCTCAGCTCCAGTTCGGCATTGTCGGTGCCGGCCGGAATATCCACGGCGACGAAGACTTTCGCGACGGTGTGGAACGGGATGGTCTTGCCGTTGAGGGTCACCCGGTAGCCGGGCCAGCCCAGGCGGGCGAAGGTGACGCGGCCGCCGGTCTCCGACGAGACGCGCACGCGGCTGGTGCTGTCGGTCTCCTCGAGCGAGGTGGCGGTGACGTCGTGGGCGTCGCCGACGCGGCCGTTGACCGTGGAGATCGGGCCGTTGTCGCGCTCGAGCACCCAGATGTACTTGTCGTGGCCGGGGACGTCGACGAAGTGCCAGCCCTCGGGGGCGGGCTGGTCACCCACCTCGGGGAGCATGGCCTTCTGCACCACGACCCGGTCGATGAGCATCAGGTCGGCGAGGACGCGGCCGGTGGTCGGCTCGGGGCTGAACAGGCGGTGGTAGGAGTCGGGGCAGACGCTGGAATCCCACCGCATACACAGCATTTCACCGAAGTAGAAGTGCCCGTTGGGCGTATAGCCGTTGACGTAGTCCTTCTCCAGGTCCTTGGCGTAGTTGCCCCACACCAGGGAGCCGTAGGCGCCGTCGAGGCTCTTGTCGGCGGGCTGCAGCAGGCCGCGTTCGGCGAGCTGCAAGGTGGTGCCGGTGTCGAACTTCGGGAACGCGGCCATGGCCTCGTTGCGGTTCGCGGGCAGGTTCCACGACATGGGGGTCGGCTGCACCCACCACACCTGGAACCACGCGATCGGCACCATCGCGGCGATCACCAGGGCGGTCGCACCGGACGCGCCGCGGGTGCGGCCCAGCCACACCGCGCCCACGCCCAGCGCGATCACCACGGCCGCCGAACCCAGGTGCCACAGCACCCGGTGCGGGTCGGCGGAGAAGGTGCGCACCCACAGCGCCAGCACCAGCACCAGCCCGGCGATGATCCGGTTGTTGCGGTCCTTCAGCGTCGCGAAGCGGCCCAGCAGCACGCACACCAGCACCAGCAGTCCGAGCGCCAGCATCGGCAGCACGCGGGCGGGCCAGCGCAGCGGGCCGACGGTGCCGGGCCCGGCGGTCCACATGAGCGCCATCAGCGCGAACAGGGCGATGGCGACGAACTGCTTCCAGTGTTTCTGCGCCGCCTTCCAATCCACGAAGGCCAGCGCCGGAATCAGGAACCAGGCGATGTAGGTCATGGGCAGCGGCTGCACATAACCCCACCACGAGGTGAACGCGGGCATGGTGGTGGGCAGACTCGGGTTCAGCGACTCCGACCACGGCACCGTCAGGAACTGGTCGTTATTGATCTGCGAGTTGCCGCGCCAGCTCACCTGCGCCGACAGCATCGACGGAAGGAAGGTCAGCAGGCCCGCCGCGCCCGCGCAGCCCGCGGCGGCGGCCAGGCGCAGCAGCGGGCCGAACGCGTCGCGCCACTGCGGCCAGGTGCGCGGTCCGCGGCACACCAGGTAGCCCACGGCCACCGCGAGGAGCATGAGCACGGCCTCGACCGAGGGGAACACGTACTGCACCGAGATCGCCAGGTACAGGTACCCGAAAACCGGGATGGGCCCGCCCTGTCCGCGCAGGTAGCGCTCCGAGGACGCCCAGGCGTGGATCATCCAGGCGGTGCCGGCCATCGCGGTGAACCAGCTGGCCGAGTCGAAGAACAGGAAGAATCCGGTGAACGGCATGGCGACGCCGGCGACCGCGGCCCACTGCGGGCGCGAACCGTAGGCCAGGCAGACCCGGTACACGCCGAGGCCGGTGATGATTGCGAAGATCGCCTTCACGATGGTGGCGTAGAGGGCCAGGTTCGGCACCGAGGGCGCGATCAGGTCGATCAGCAGCTGCGGCGGGTTGAACAGTCCCGCTTCCTCATTGGTGTAGTTGCCGGTCATCCACTGCTGCGGCTGCAGCAGCGGGAAGTGGCCGTCACGGAACGCGCGCCCGAAGAACACCCACAGTCCGGTGTACTGGGATTCGGTGTCGTCGGTGAAGAAGTGGCGGGGGTTGGCCAGCACCACGGCGAGATAGCCGAGGATCACACCGAGCACGGTCACGCCGCCCCAGCGATACACCTCGCGCCGGGTCGTGCCCCGCGCCGCGCCTTCGTCCTGCCCGGATTCGGCGGCCCCGACCGCCTGGGAAACTGAGCTGTCCACCACGAGTTCCAGACCCTACAGGGCGGTGCTGTCGATGGCACTGACGCCGTGCTCGTCGCCGGTTCTCACGCCCCGCTCACGGACGGCATTCGACCGGGCGCGGCGATGGCGCACACGCTCGGCGCGGCACCGGTATCGACGCCTGGACCGTCCATGGCGCTTACGCCGGTCCGGTGCGTCCGCCGGTGATGGGCAATGATGGTCCGATGTCGACACTTCGCACCGAATGCCGCGCCGAGCAGCGTGTTAGAGTTCACGGCGGCTCGGGCTCCGGTTTCCGGTGTGGAGTTCCGGCGCACTCCGTCATCGAAAGTACATTCAGCTGATGCCGATTCCGTCCGCCCGCATCTACGCGAGCGACCCCAGCGTGACCTCCGGCGGCGAGCGCCCGGAGCGGGTGCACGCGGTCTCCGTCGTGGTGCCCGTGTACCGCGGTGAGGACACCATCGCCGCTTTGGTGAGCGAGCTGGACAAGCTCGGCGAACCGGTGACCACGCCGCAGGGCGCGAGCTTCCGGGTCGAGGAGATCGTGCTGGTGCACGACCACGGCCCCGACCGCTCCGATGTGGCGCTGCGCGAGCTCGCCGCGACCTACCCGCAGGTGCGGGTGGTGTGGCTGAGCCGTAACTACGGTCAGGACGCCGCCACCATCGCGGGCATGGCCGCCGCGCAGGGCGACTGGACGGTCACCATGGACGAGGACGGCCAGCACGATCCGGCGTTCATCGCCGACTTCCTCGACGCCGCCCTGTCCCAGCGCGCCGACCTGGTCTACTCCAAGCCGGTCAACACCCGCCCGCACGGCTTCCTGCGCAATATCACCTCGCGTGGCGCGAAGCTGGTGCTGGCGACCCTGTTCGCCTTCCCCGACTCGACCCGGTTCGAGAGCTACCGGATGATCCGCGGCGATATCGCGCGGCAGCTGGCGCGGGTGGCGTCCAACGGCGTGTACCTGGATGTGGCGCTCACCTGGGTGGTGGGCGACGTGGCGCAGGTGCCGGTGCAGTTGCGCGCCGAGGGCCGTGAGGAATCCGGCTACAACTATCGGCGGCTGTTCTCGCTGTTCTGGAAGATGGTGCTGTGCAGCGGAACTCGCGGCCTGCGCCTGGTGAGCATGCTGGGTGTGACGCTGGCGCTGGGCGGGCTGGGCATGGCGGGCTGGGTGGTGTACCACGCGCTCACCGACAGCGGCTCGGACCCGGCGGGCTGGGCCTCGCTGATGACGGTGCTGCTGCTGTGCTCGGGCGCGGTGCTGTTCTCGCTGGGCCTGATCGCCGAATACCTGGGTGTGGCACTGCATGTGCTGGTGGGCAAGCCGCTGTATCTGACGGTGGATTCGCCGACGCCGCGGCCCGAGCAGCTGGCGGGCGCCGGAATCGGCTACGACGACAACGCACTTCGTATCGAGGGGGATCCCCGCGCGTGAGCAGTGACCGCATCATCTTCAGCCGCCCGTTCCGCGCCGCGCGCGAGCTGCCGAATGTGGAAGCCGTGCTGACGTCCGATCACAGCCACGGCGACGGTCCCTTCACCGCGGCGGCCACCTCGAAGCTGCGCGACATCACCGGCGCGCCGCACGCGCTACTCACCACCTCGTGCACGCACGCGCTCGAAATGGCCGGGCTGCTGCTGGAACTCGGGCCCGAGGACGAGGTGATCGTCCCGAGCTTCGCGTTCACCTCGACCGCCACCTCGATGGCGTTGCGCGGCTCCACCGTGGTGTTCGCCGACATCGATCTCGCGACCGGCAGCCTGGATCCGGAGTCGGTGGCCGCGGCAGTCACCCCGCGCACCAAGGCCGTCGTGGTGATCCACTACGGCGGTGTGGCCGCCGATATGGAAGGCCTGCAACGGCTGGCCGACACGCACGGGTTCGCGATCATCGAGGACAACGCGCACGGGCTGGGCGGCTCGTATCGCGGGCGTCCGCTGGGCAGCATCGGCACCGTGGGCGCGCTGTCGTTCCACGACACCAAGAACGTGCACTGCGGCGAGGGCGGCGCGGTGCTGCTCACCGACGAGATCCTGATGGCGCGTGCGGAGATCATCCGGGAGAAGGGCACCGACCGGGCCCGCTTCCTGCGCGGCGCGGTGGACAAGTACTCGTGGCAGGACATCGGATCCTCGTATCTGCCCAGCGAATTGAACGCGGCGGTGCTCGATGCCCAGCTGGCGGAGTTCGAGACCATCCAGTCGAACCGGCACCGGGTGTGGGACACCTACGCGGCGGCGCTGCCGGAGTGGGCGGGCCGCAACGACATTCAGCTGATGACGGTGCCCTCGGACCGTGAGCACACCGCGCACCTGTACTACCTGCGTGTCCCCACGGAGGATCGCCGGGACGCCCTCATCTCGCACCTGTCGGGCCTGGGCATCGTGGCGCCGTTCCACTACGTCCCGCTGGACTCCTCCCCCGCCGGTTTGAAGCTGGGCCGCACGCCGAATCCGTGTGTCCGCAGCGCCGAGTTCTCCGCGACGCTGGTCCGGTTGCCGCTGTGGCCGGGTCTGACCGAGGCGCAGTTGACGCGGGTCGTCGAGGGTGTCACCAGCTTCGCCGTCTAGCCCCGAATCTGGTCACATGACCAAACAAATCTGGTCATTTGCCCAGCTCAGGGGCTGAAAAGTTTCTGAGAGAATTTTTGTCGAAATCGCTCACGGGAAGTGTGGAGCGGATACCTTTCACATCCAGTCGGCGCGTGTGGCCGACAGGATCGAGAGGTAGACATATGGGCAACATGCAGCGTGCTGGTTACGGAGCGGGCGCCTTCGGCGCCCTGGCCGCGGTCGCGGTCCTGGCGGCGCCGTCCGCGAGCGCGGTGATCAACAACGTGGTGGTCGCGAGCCAGAACCCGGTGGTCGGGTGCTCGTACCTGGTCACCGCGAACACCTCCCTGCTGGGCAGCGTGTTCACCGTCAAGTTCAGCGACAACGGCCAGGAATTCGGCCAGTCCAGCGTGGTGCTCGCCGCCAACCAGGCCACCATCACCTGGATCCCGAAGACCCCGGGCAAGCACACCATCACCGCCACCCAGGAACTGATCAGCAGCCAGTCGGTCGACGTCAACGTATCGGCCCAGAGCCCGCTGTCGGCCCTGCTCGGCACCGGCAGCGCCTCCTGCACCTCACAGAGCAGCCTGAGCGCCGGCGCGTAATCCCTACCCGCCGTACCGACGCCCCCGGAGACACGTCCCTCCGGGGGCGTCCGCGCGCAACAGATCAGGGTTGACCTTCGACGTCATGTGCGCAGCCGGGCGCGGATATCGGCGGCCAGGGTGGCGGCGGTGTCGCGGAGGGCTTCGAGGAACGGGTGGTCGGGTGGGATGGTTCCGGAGCGGTAGGCCAGGTGGGTGGGGCGGTGGGCCTGCGGGTCGTCGATGCGGATGATGGAGAGTCGGGCGGGCAGGGCGGATACCGCCAGGCCGGGGACGATGGTGACACCCAGACCGGCGGACACCAGGCCCAGTTTGGCGATCCAGTCGCGGGCGGTGTGCGCGATGCGCGGGTGCCAGGACGGACCGGACCAGGCGCCGAGCAGGGTGCTGCCGATGTCGTTGCTGCCGGTGATCCACGGTTCGGCCCGGAGTTCGACGACCGCGACGCTGGCGCGGGTGGCGAGGCGGTGGGCGGGGTGCACAGCCAGGAACAGCGAATCGTCCAGGAGCGGTTCGAAAGTCGTGTCGCCGGGACGGTCCGGATCGCCGGACAGCACGGCCACATCGATGCGGTTCTTGGTGAGGGCGGACAGGAGCGCGGGGGTGGTGCCTTCGCGTAAGTGCACGCGGACGGCGGGATTTCGGGTGGTGACAGCGGCGATGGCGGTGGGAACCAGTGCGGCCGTGGCGGAGGAGAACGCCCCGACGCGAAGGCGGCCGGAGGGCAGCGGGTTTCGCAGTTCGTCCCCCGCTGCCGCGAGTGCGTCCAGCACGGTTTCGGCGTGCCGCAGCACGATCCGGCCGGCGTCGGTGGGCTGGACGCCGCGCGCCCGCCGCTCGAACAGGACCGCGCCCGCGGCCTGCTCCATGAGCGTGACCTGCCGCGACACCGCCGGCTGCGTGTAGCCCAGCCGCTCGGCCGCGCGCGTGAACGACCCCGATCGCGCCGCTTCCCGCACCACACGCAATCCGGTCACCGTGAACTCACCCATGCGAACCAGTCATACCTGGCATGCCGAACTCTCGCTGGTCGCATGGCCGATTCGATCGTAGGTTCGCGGGTATGAGCACTGCGGAGAACACGACCGTCGACAACAAGAACACGATCCGCGCCGTCTTCGACGAGCTGGCGCAGGGCAACGGCCGCGCCCTGACCGACGCCATGTCCGACGACTGCCGCTGGACCTTCCCCGGCGTCTGGTCCTGGGCGGGCACGTGGGAGCCGAAAACCGTTGTGGTGCACGACCTGCTGCGGCCGCTGATGGCGCAATTCCGGGGCGACTACCGAATGGTGGCCGACAGCGTGCTGGCCGACGGCGATCATGTGGTGGTCCAGGCGCGCGGCGTCGGCACCACTCTCGACGGCGAGCCCTACCCCCAAACCTACTGCCTGATCCTGCGCATGGCCGACGGCCGGATCACCGAGGTCGTGGAACACTGCGACACCGCGCTCGTCGAGCGCGCGCTCCGGCCGCTGGCGCGGTAGTCACCGAAAGACGTAGGTGCCCAGCCCGAATCGGGCTGGGCACCTGCGGTTTTCGGGGTCAGGCGAACAGGCGGGCGGCCAGGTCCGGGGTCAGCACCTCGTAGGCGTCGGTGGTCCGGTTGTACCACCAGGTGCGGTCGTCGGGTTCGGCTCGGCCCGCCGCCTGCACCGCGCGGGTGGAGGGGCGGAAGGTGGAGCTGCGTGGGATGTCGTCGACGACGTAGACGATGTCGGGGCGCTGGTCGGGGGCCAGGGCCCGGACCGCTTCGGTGACGTCCTTGGGGGCCAAGGAGAATCCCTCGCGAATGCTGACCGCGGCCACCGCCAGGACGCGGTCGCGCGCGGGGAGCGCGAAGGCGACCTCCATGTCGACGGCGGTGATGTCGTTGAGGACGTCCACGATCGGCTGGGTGTAGACCGGTCCGCGCGGCGTCGGGATCACCGTGTCGGTGCGGTCCATCAGCCAGTAGTCGCCGTCGCTGTCGCGGCGGAACAGGTTCTCGGTCGGCATCCAGGCGTCGCCGGGCGCGAACACGCCGCGCAGACCACCCGCGGACAGATCGACGCTGTCGGACACCGTGCCGATGAGCAGGCCCACCTCGTTGTCGGCGCAGCGGCGGGCGAAACCGCTGTCCTCGGCCAGGATCTCGTCGGTCAGCGGGTCGTAGGCGATGAGTTCGACGCGCGCGGTGCCGGGGACGGGACGCCCCTTGGACCCGATCTTCGCGCCGGACACGTTGGCCAGCACCACGTCTCCCTCGATGGAGGCGTAGAACTCCAGCACCTTGGCCGGGGCGAAGCGCTCCTGGGCGCGCCGCCACAGGCCGGCGGGCATGCCCGAGCCGATGAACAGGCGGATCGGGTGCGGATGCCCGGCGGGGAAGGTGTCGGCGTCGAGGACGTCGCGCAGCATGGTCCAGGTGTAGGTGACCACGGTGACGCCGTAGCGGTGCACCTCCTCGGCGAAGCGCGGCGGCTCCAGCGAGCGAGCCAGGGCGATGCGGCTGCCGCCGGCGACCGCGCCGCCCAGGCTCACCAGCAGTCCGGACGAATGGTGCAACGGCGCCAGGCAGTACACGGTGTCGTGGCGGTCCAGATCCGCGGCCGAGGCGGTGCCGAACGCCGACAGCGCCCACCGATGGTTGGTGACGTACTTGACGTCGAACTTGTCGCCGGTACCGGTGACCAGGATGAAGGCCAGCTCCCGGGCCAGGCCCGGATCCGGCCGGTACCAGGCGGGCAGCTCCACCTTCGCGGGGTCGATCTGCTCCATGTCGACGACATCGGCGCCGAGCGGGATGTCGATGTCGCGGGCGTCGCCACCGCCGAGCACCAGCACCCGATGCCCGGTGGCCGCCGCGCTGGCGAGGTTCTCGGGATCGGCCATGATCAGCTTGGTGCCGGTCAGCTCGGCGACCTTGGACAGCTCACTGCCCGGGGCGAGCAGCACGGCCACCGCGCCGAGCCGCGAGAGCGCGGCGATCGCGGCCAGCGCACTGGGCCGGGTCTCCATCACCACGCCGACCCGGGTGGCCGGGCGCACGCCGACCGAGATCAGCCCGCGCACCACGTTGTCGATGCGCTCGTTCACCGCCTCCTGGGTGTGGACGCGATCCTCGAACAGGAACAGGTCCCGCTGCGGAGCCCGGCGCGCCTGCTCGGACAGCAAGCGGCCCAGCGAGATCCGGGTGTGCGGCTGGATCATGCCCAGGCGGGTCAGCCGGGGCAGCGCGCGGGCGGCCTCGCTGGTGAGTTCGACGGTGCCGCGCAGAGTCTGCCCGGCCACGCCCTCGATGGTCTTGCCGACGCTGGTCCCGGCCTCGGCCAGGGTGCCCAGGGCGTGCACGACCCGGGTGAGCCCGGTGCGCGGTCCGCCGCGCACCACCTCGGTGCTCATTCGGTCCACCTGCACGGGCAGGTCGCCGCGGCCGCTGAGGTGGTTGACCCAGTCGCGGACCACGGGCCAGGTCTGCTTGGTGGCGGTGGACCCCGAGACGAGTCCGAAATGCCCGGCCACGATGCTGGTCTCGTACACCTCGGCGTTGGGGGCGGCGCGCACGATGCCGCGCACGGCGGCGGGCTGGCCGATGTCGTCGACCTCGCCGACGAAGGCCAGGATCGGGCACTTGATCTCGGCCAGCGAGATGAGCTGGTCGCGGATCACGAAGCCGCCCAGCATCATTCGATTGTGCTTGACGAACTGCTGGAGCAGGTCGGTGAGCGCGGGCCCGGGGTAGCCGAGCCAGCCGTCGACCTCCAGGAAGCGACGCTGCCGTTCCTTGGGCAGCAGGGCCTCGCGGTTGTGCAGCTGGCGCAGGAAGTCCAGGCGGGACCGGACCGTTTTGACCGGATCCAGGGCTTGAAAGCCCAGGCGCACCATGGAATCGGTGATCGGCAGCCGGTTCAGCACATGGTCGGTGAGGAAGTCGGCGGCGTCGGCGGCCAGCCCGTGCGGCAGGCCGAAGGGCATGCCGGCGACGGCGTCGACCGGGCTGCCGAAGGTGACGATGGACTCGATGCCCTTGCCGTAGCGGTAGGCCGCGGTCTGGTAGGCGAACATGCCGCCCTGGGAGTACCCCATGAGATGCACGGCGCGCCCGGTGATCTCGGTGACCGTGTCGATGGCGCTGGAGACCGCGAGCACGTGGTCGGCGAGGTCACGGTCCCAGCCGCCCTCCTCGGTGGCGGGCGAGCCGAAATCGACCACCCAGCAATCGATTCCGCCCTGGTGCAGAATGCCGACCGCCCCATCGGCGGCATTCACGTCCCAGATCTCGGCGGTCACCATGATGGGCGGCACCAGCACCACCACGGGGCGCTCGGCGCCGGTGTCGTCGGGGAAGTAGTGCCGCAGGCGGTACATCCGCTTGCGCTCGACCACTTCGTACGGCGACGACTCGATGTCGTGAACCAGCCCCCCGAACCGGATCACCTCGAGCCCGTTCTGCGCGGTCGCGACGAGTCGCTCGATCGGACCCACGACGGACCTCGTATTGAATTTCACGGCTTCTCTCCCAGACATTTCCTGGCCTTGACCAGCGTCACCCGCCCCGACGCGTCCCGATGAGCTTGCCATACCCCCAGCCTACTGCGCCGGAGCTGTGACCAGCACCATGCGAGCTACTCGTGGCTAACCAAACCGGGCGTTCGGGGTTTACGGGATACAGCAACATTCCAGGCATCATGTTTTGCCTTTTCGGTCCGCCGCGACTCCCGGACACCTACCATCGGTATCGCTGGAACGCAGTGTCGCGCTTGTCAATTCACTCACACGACTAACTCCCGCAGGCCCCGTTCGGGTCTGCCGATTCGCCGTGGCTTCCACCGCTGACAACCGCGGTGGCCCTTCGAGGTGAGGACCGCAGCATGACCATCGAATTGCCCGTCGAGCTCCAGAACGGCCAACGCAAATCCCTCAGCACCGCCGCCGCCAGCCAGCTGGCCCACACCACCAAGTCCGAACCGCAAATGCAGGGCATCAGCTCCCGCTGGCTGACCCGTTCCCTGCCGTGGACCCAGGTCAAGGGCGGTGTCTACCGGGTCAACCGCCGCCTCACCCACACCGTCGGCAACGGCGAGGTGGAGTACATCATCAACGGCCCGCACGCCCGGGTCATCCCGCTCGAGCTGACCGAACTGCCGCAGCTGCGCGGCTTCGGCGACGAAGAGGTGCTGGCCACCGTGGCCGGGCGCTTCGAACAGCGGGACCTGCCCGCCGGCACCGTGGTCGCCGAATTCGGCAACCCGATGGACCAGGTGCTGCTCATCGTGCACGGCAAACTCTCCAAGATCGGCACCGGCGAATACGGCGAGACCACCAAGCTCGGCATGCTCGGTGGCGGCGACTACTTCGGCGACGCGACGCTCACCGACGCGGGCGCCATCTGGCCGGTCACCATCAAGACGGTCACCCCCACCACCATGCTGGTGCTGTCTCGTTCCACCGTGGAACAGCTGACCGCGAACATTCCGGCTCTGGCCGAACACCTTTCGGCCGTGGCGCAGGCGCCGGCGCTGCCTCAGAACAAATACGGCGAGGCCGAGATCGTCATCTCCTCCGGCCATTCCGGGGAGCCGCTGCTCGAGGGCACCTACGTCGACTACGACGGCCAGCCCCGCGAATACGAGCTCAGCCTGGGCCAGTCGGTGCTGCGCGTGCACACCCGCGTCGCCGACCTGTTCAACGATCCGATGGATCAGATCGAGCAGCAGTTGCGCCTGACCATCGAGGCCCTCTACGAGCGCCGCGAATACGACCTGGTCAACAACCCGGACTTCGGTCTGCTCAACAACTGTGACCTCAAACAGCGCATCTACAGCGAGTCCGGCGCACCCACCCCGGACGACATGGACGAACTGCTGTCCATGCGGCGCAGCACCAAGCTGTTCCTGGCCCACCCCAAGGCGATCGCCGCGTTCGGCCGCGAATGCACCAAGCGCGGACTGTATCCCGACCCGGTCGAGGTGGACGGCCATCGGGTGCCGGCCTGGCGTGGGGTGCCGATCTTCCCGTGCGGCAAGATCCCGGTCAGCGCGAATCAGACCACCTCGATTCTCGCCATGCGCACCGGCGAGAAGGAGCAGGGCGTGATCGGCTTGCACCAGACCGGAATTCCGGACGAGTACGAGCCCAGCCTGAACGTCCGGTTCAAGGGCATCGACGATCAGTCGATCATCTCCTACCTGGTCAGCTGCTACTACTCGGCCGCCGTCCTGGTCCCCGACGCGCTCGGCATTCTCGACAATGTGCTGGTCGCCCGTCAGTCCGACTGAGCGGGGTGGCCACCCATGTCGGTGCTCTCCCGCGCCGCGGCCCCGCCTGCCACCCACGAGGTGGCGGCGGCCGTCGCCGCTCTGCTGACCAACCTCGACACCACCGCACCCAGGACCCTGCTCGCGGCGGCCGAAGCCGCTGCGGCCCTGGGTGATCGATCTCCCGGCGTCGCCGATCCCGGCGCACCCGAGGCGCTCTCCCCCCGACGGCTGCTCGGCCCCTCCGGCCTCGGGGCCCCGAGTCTCCGCGTGAACCTACCCACCCCCCAGGTGATCACGGAGCTCGCGGGACAGGCATCGCGTCCGCCGTCGCCTGCCGGCGGCGCGGTGCCGACGCCGCGCCCACCCACCTCCCCGGCCCACGCGCGAGGTCCGATCCCCCGCGCCCTGGGATCCGGGCGGGTTCCCGCTCCGCCTGCGGAAACCCGTGCCACGGAACGGATTCCACCGCTTCCACCCGTACCTTCCGGCCCGGCGGCCACCGGTCCGACCGGAGTCCCTCCGGGCAGCGGCGGGCCGATCGCGAGCGGCCCCACCGGCATCGGCACCGCCTCGACCCGGCGGACCCGCGCCGCACAGCGGCTGGTGATCCCGGCCCTCTACTGTCCCCCACCGGTGCGGGACAACCCCGCGCTCGCGGAAGCGGTGAACACCGGGATCATCGCGTGGGCCGAGGAGATCGGGCTCTACGAGGGCCGGCTCGACGATCTCCGCAAGGCCGACTTCGGGCGTTTGATCATGCTCGCCCATCCGGACTGCGATGACTCCGACCGATTGCTGGCCGCCGCGAAATGCGCGGTGTCGGAGTGGTCGGTGGACGACTACTACTGCGAGGAGGACGCCAGCGATATCGCGCCGGACGGCACCGAGTCCAGCGCAGAGGCCGAGTTGGGGCCGCGCCTCGAATTGGCCGCCGCCGCCATGGATCCGGTGCATCTGCCGCCGCGGTATCAGCTCGAAGTGGAGGAGGCGATGCGGAACGATCCGATTCTGCGGGCCTTCCGGACCTCGTTCGAGCATCTGTCGAAGTTCGCCACCCCGGCCCAGGTGGCCCGGTTGCGCACCGAGATCGCGGGCTGGTTCATCGCGCTCGGCGCCGAGGCGGGCTGGCGGACCGCCGGGCGGATGCCGCCGGTCTGGGAGTACCTGCTGAACCGGCAACCGCACAGCTTCCTGCCCTGCATGGCCCCGGTGGACGCGGTCGGCGGGTACGAGCTGCCGGCCGCGGAGTACGCCGATCCGCGGGTGCGACGGGTGGTCACCACCGCCGCGCTGGCCAGCCAGATGGTCAACGACCTCTACTCGATGGCCCGCGAGGACCTGTCGGGCGGACGGGAGTTCAACCTCCCGACCGTGCTGGCCGCCGAGGAGAACTGCTCACGCCGGGAGGCCGTGCAGCGCACCGCCGAGGTCCACGACGAACTGGTGCACCGCTTCGAGGCCGAGGCGGGCGCGCTCGCCGCCACCGGTTCCCCGGAACTGCGCCGCTTCCTGACCGGTCTGTGGGCCTGGATGGGCGGCAACCGGGCCTGGCACGCGGACAGCCGCCGCTACAACGAAACCCCCTGAACCACCATCTCTTCCAGGTAAGAGCTCCATTTCGCGTGCGCAGTACTTCCAGCGTCATATCACCCATTCGAGAGGATGACCTGCCATGACCGCGCTCCACCCCCAGACCGACGCCGTGCTGAAGACCGAATATCAGAAATCGGTCGCGTCGTATTGGAACAACAACCCCAACGACGACCGGGTGAACACCAAACTCGGCGAGGTGGACGGGCTCTACCACCATCACTACGGCATCGGCGAGCCCGATCTGTCCGTGCTCGAGGGTCCGGAGGAGACCCGGCAGGAACGCCTGGTCAAGGAACTGCACCGGCTCGAGACCGCCCAGGCCGACTTACTGCTCGACCAGCTCGGCGACGTCCGCCCCGGCGACGCGCTGATGGACGGCGGCTCCGGGCGCGGCGGCACCAGTTTCATGGCCAATCAGCGCTTCGGCTGCCGAATGGACGGCGTCACCATCTCCGAGTACCAGGTGGGCTTCGCCAACGACCAGGCCCGCGAACGCGGCGTGGCCGACAAGGTGCAGTTCCATTTCAAGAACATGCTCGACACCGGCTTCGAGACCGGGTCCAAGCGCGGCATCTGGACCAACGAGACCACCATGTACGTGGACCTGTTCGAGCTGTTCGCGGAATTCTCCCGGCTGCTCGAACCGGGCGGCCGCTACGTCTGCATCACCGGCTGCTCCAATGACGTCTTCGGCGCCCGCTCGGCCTCGGTGAGCTGGATCGACGCCCACTACGGCTGCAACATCCACCCGCGCAGCGAGTACTTCAAGGCCCTGGCCGCCAACAATCTGGTCCCGGTGGCGGTCACCGACCTCACCCCGGACACCATCCCGTACTGGGAGCTGCGCACCCACTCCGAGCTCGCGACCGGTGTCGAGAAACCGTTCCTGACCTCGTACAAGGAGGGGAGCTTCCAGTACCTGATGATCACCGCCGATAAGGTGGGAAGGTGACCGGCACCCTCGACGCATCCGACGCCACCCCGGTGGCCGACCGTGAAACCCTGCTCGTCGAGCTCGTGGACGAGCAGGGGCGCGCGCACGGATCGTTGTCGGTGGCGGCGGCGCACACCGCGCCCGGACAGCTGCACCGAGCCTTCTCGGTGCTGCTGTTCGACGCCGCCGGCCGGGTGCTGCTGCAGCGGCGGGCCGCGGTGAAGACCCGCTTTCCGATGCTGTGGACCAACACCTGCTGCGGGCATCCCGAGCCCGGGCAGGCCGTCGTCGAGGCCGCGGCCAAGCGGCTGCAGGAGGAACTCGGCGTCGCCGCGGAGCTGTCCGAGGTGGGGGCCTTCACCTACCAGGCCACCGACCCGGGCACCGGCCGCGTCGAGTTCGAATACGACCACGTCGTGATCGGCCGGCTGGACGACGAGGTCCTGCACCCGAATCCGGACGAGGTGGCCGACATCGCCTGGGTGCGGCCGGACACCCTCGCACAGGATGTGGCGAGTGAGCCCGGTCGCTACACCCCGTGGCTGAGCGGCGTGCTCGCGGTCATCGCGGCCCGCGGGTAAACCGCGCGTCAGGCGAGGGCGGGCTGCGGATCCTCGTCCAGCAGCCAGTCATTCGGCGCGAAAAGCTCGAAATGGACTCGGTCCGAAGGGATTCCGGCGGACATGAGCTGGGCGCGGACGTACTGCAGGAAGCCGGTGCCACCACACAGGTAGTAGTCCGCGTTCTCCGGGAGCTCGATCCGGCTCAGATCCAGCAAGCCGTGACCGTCGGCCTGATACCAGGCCCGCGAGTAGACATCGGCCAGGCGGAAGGCGAGGTCGGCGACGGTCTCGCGAAGCGGGTGTGCGGTGGTGGAGCGGTCCGCGTGCAGGATGACCGTTCGGCGCGTGGGGGTTTCGGCGGCCAGGTATTCCAAGATGCCGGCCATCGGGGTGATGCCGATGCCCGCGGAGATCAGCACGACCGGCGTGGTGGCGGCCCGATCGAGGGTGAGATCGCCGAAGGGCAACGTGATCTCGAGGGCCTCGCCCGCGCTGATGGTGTCGTGCAGCCAGTTCGAGACCTCACCGGCGGGCGTGCCGTTCTCGGCGAGAACCTTGCGCACGGTGAACGCGAGCCGACCGTCGCCACCGCGGTTGACCAGGCTGTACTGGCGCAGCTGGCGGGCGCCGTCGGGCAGTCGCGCGCCGACCGAGATGTACTGTCCCGGCTCGAATCCCGGCAGCGGGCGGGCCGGATCGGCGGACTCGACCACGAAAGTGGCCACGCCCGAGGGGTCGTCGATGCGGCGCACCACGCGGGTCTCGCGGAACACCTCGCCGGGCTCGACTCCGGCCGCGTCGTAGAGTTCCCGCTCGAAATCGATGAGGGTCGTTGCCATCAGCCAGTACACGCGATCCCAGGCCGCTGCGATCTGCGGGGACACCACATCCGCGCCGAGCACCTCGACGATGGCGGCGAACAGATGCTCGTGCACGATCCGGTATTCGGGCTCCGTGACACCGAGCGAGGCGTGCTTGTGGCCGATGCGGGCCAGCAGTTCGCGCGGATGCGGCAGGCTCGGATCGACGAGGTGGGTGGCGAAGGTGGCGATGGAGGCGGCGAGGGCCTTCTGCTGTGCGCCGTCGTGCTGGTTACCGCGGTTGAAGCGGTCGCGCAGCAGCTCTGGGTGAGCGGCGAACATCTTGGTGTAGAACAGCGAGGTGATCTGATCGATGTGCGCGGCCACCAAGGGCAGCGTCGCGCGAATCACTTCGGCATGCTCGGGTTCCAGGTCGACGGCGTTGTGCAGTGTGGAATCCGGCGCGAGCCTCATGAGGTCTCCTAGGTATCGATGAGTGCGGCTGCCGGGAATACCGGCATATGCAGCAGATCCACGGTGCGCTGATCCACCAGATCGGCGATGACGTACCGATCGAGCTCGGCGTAGAAGGCGTTCTGCGCCTTGGCGAGAACACCCCGCAAACGGCAGACACTCGCGATTGGGCATGGATTATCACCAGCGCAATCGATGACCTCGTTATCACATTCGAGCTGTCGGACAATAGTGCCGATAGTGGTTTTTCTTCCCGCATCGGTCAGGAAGATTCCGCCTGTGCGCCCGCGCTGGGACTCGACATAACCGAGTTCGGCGAGTTTGGAGACGGCCTTGGCAACGTAGTTCTCGGATGCGTTCACCTGTCGCGCAATGAGTTTGACGGTGACACGCTCCTCGGCCCCACTACTGACCGCCAGCCGCATGAGCGACCGCAAGCCGAGATCAGTGAACCGGGAGAGCTGCATGGGATCCACCCTACTTAATTCCGATTGGGAAAAGCAGAATATATTTGTGTGCGCTTTAATACGCGAATCCGTGCCGATTATGTAACCCGGAACACATTGTCGCACTCGTGTTTATCACCGACACAGCAAATCCCTGGCAGCGGCCGGCACCGCTACCAGGGATTACGCTGACGGCGCTGCCGGTCAGGCGGCGGCCATCAGCTTGGTGCGCGTGGCCAGCCCGTAGTAGATGACCAGCGCCAGCCCGCAGCCGATGAACCAGCTGTACTGGGCGGCGGTGTGCATGCCGTACACGTCCTTGGCCAGCACCGGGAACACCGCCGCGAGCGCGCCGATCACGGTGGCGATCACCGCGACCGGGTTGAATCCGTTCCGGTACCAGTACTTCCCGGTCTCGGCCATGGTGAACAGCTCGTCGACCACGATGGTCCGCTTGCGCACCAGGTAGTAGTCGGCGATCAGCACCCCGAACAGCGGGCCGATGAACGCGCCCAGCACCTCGAGCGTGTAGTGGATGACGTCGGGGTTGCTGTAGAGGTTCCACGGCGTGATCAGCACCGACCCGACCGCCGCGATCATTCCGCCCATCCGCCAGCTGATCTTCTGCGGGCTCACATGCGAGAAATCGAACGCCGGGGAGATGAAGTTGGCGACGATATTGATGCCGACCGTGGCGATGGTGAAGGTCAACGCGCCCAGCACGATCGCGAAGGTGGAGTCGATGCGCGAGACGGTCTCGACCGGATCGGTGATGAGCTCGCCGTACACCGGCAGGGTCAGCGACGCGGTGATCACCACGAGCAGCGAGAAGGCCAGGAAGTTGACCGGCAGCCCGAGCAGGTTGCCGCGCTTCACCGCCGCCATCGACTTGCTGTAGCGGGAGAAGTCGCCGAAGTTCAGCATGGGACCGCAGAAGTAGGACACCACCAAGGCGATCGCGCCCAGCACCACCGGCAGCGCGTCCCAGCCGTGGTACTTCACCGCGCCCAATTGCAGATCGATCGAACCCCAGCCCGCCTTGTAGATCAGGTAGCCGCACAGGAAGAACATCACGACATACACGGCGGGACCACAGAAGTCGATGAACTTGCGGATGGACTCCATGCCCTGCCAGAACACGGCGGCCTGCACCACCCACAGCACCAGGTAGGCGGCCCAGCCCAGCAGCGACAGGCCCAGGAAGCCGTAGTCACCGGATTTGGCGTAGGGCGCCAGGCTCGGGAACAGCTTGACCGCCACCACGATCAGCGCCGCCGAGGCCAGGTAGGTCTGGATGCCGTACCAGGCCACCGCGATCAGGCCTCGGATGATGGCGGGGATATTGGCGCCCTTCACGCCGAAGGCGCTGCGGCACATGACCGGGTACGGCACGCCCGCGCGCTGGCTGGGCGCGGCCACCAGATTGCACAGGAAATATACGATCGTGATGCCGATGAGCAGCGCCGCGAGCACCTGCCAGCCGGCCAGGCCGAGCGCGAAAAGACTACCGGCCGTGACGTATCCGCCGACGCTGTGCACATCCGACATCCAGAAGGCGAAGATGTGGTACGAGCCCCAGGTCTGTTTCTTCAGTGGGGCCAGATCGTCATTGGTGAGCCGGGGGTCGTAGTCTGGAGCCGGCGGCGCCGCTGCTGATTCCGCGCCCGCCGCTGCGGGGGTGACGATGTCGGTCATGGGGTTGTATCCGATCCGAAAGCCGATGAGTGTGCTCAAGGTAGGAACGGGCCGTTCCCCGTGGATTGCTTTTCGGTTTCCGGATCATTGCGTGACCCATATATCTTTTCTGACCAGCGCGTTCTCCCGGACCGGCCGCAGACCGCCCAGCATCGTCGACGGGTGCGCCGCGCCGCCCGGCGAGTGAGGTGAATTCCTGGCAACATGACGCCCATGGAGCTCATGGCGCGGATCGAAGCCGCGGCGACCCTGCTCGAACCGGTGATCCGGCGCACGCCCGTGGTCGGCTCGCGGGTGCTTTCGGAGCGGGTCGGGCATCCGGTCTGGCTGAAGTGCGAGAACCTCCAGCGCACCGGCTCGTTCAAGCCGCGCGGGGCCTACAACCGGATCGCGAATCTGGCTCCGGCCGAGCGGGCGCGCGGCGTGGTGGCGGCCAGCGCGGGCAATCACGCGCAGGGGGTGGCGTGGTCGGCGACCTCGCTGGGCATCGACTCCACGGTGTTCATGCCGGTCGGCGCGGCGCTGCCGAAACTGGTGGCCACCAGGGCCTATGGCGCGACCGTGTACCAGGTGGGCGACACCGTCGACCAGTGTCTGTCCGCCGCGAAGGAATTCGCCGAGCGGACCGGGGCGACCTTGGTGCACCCGTTCGATCATCTCGACATCGTGGCCGGGCAGGCGACGGTCGGGCTCGAAATCCTCGACCAGCTCCCCGATGTCGGCACGGTGCTGGTGCCGACGGGCGGCGGTGGCCTGCTGGCCGGGGTGGCGGCGGTGCTGCAGCGGTTGCGGCCGGAGGTCCGGGTGATCGGCGTGCAGGCCGCCGAGGCCGCGGCCTGGCCCGCCTCGCTCGCCGCGGGGAAGCCGATCGCGTTGGAGCAGATGTCCACCATGGCCGACGGTATCGCGGTCGGTCTGCCGGGCGAGGTGCCCTTCGAGCACGTCGTGAAGTGCGCACCCACCATCGTCACCGTCGACGAGGACGCCCTGTCCAGGGCGCTGCTGCTGTGCATGGAGCGGGCCAAGCTGATCGTCGAACCGGCGGGCGCGGCCGGTGTCGCGGCGCTGATGTCCTGTGCCGCAGAGGAACTCGCACTGGACGGCCCGGTGTGCGCCATCCTCTCGGGCGGCAATATCGACCCCCTGCTGCTGACCCGCGTCATCGGCCACGGTCTCAGCGCGGCCGGCCGCTACCTGGCGGCCCGCATCACCATCTCCGATCGCCCCGGCAGCCTGTCGCGGCTGCTGTCGGAGCTGAGCCGCACCGGCGCCAGCGTCCTCGACGTGGCCCACTCCCGCACCTTCCCCTGGCTGGCCATCGACGAGGTGGAGGTCCTGCTCACCCTGGAAACCCGTGGCCCCGCCCACCGCGAGGAAGTCCTCACCGCCCTCGCCGACGCGGGATACCTGGTCCGCGTCCAGGACTGACGCCCCGCCCCGCGAACCTCAGTGCGCCCCACCGAGTTCCAGCGCCAACACCCCCGCGATCACCAACACGATCCCCCCGATCTGCACCGCCGTGATCCGCTCGTCCAGAAACAGCGCCCCGATGGTGGCCACCGCCACCACCCCCACCGCCGACCAGATCCCATACGCCACCCCGATCGCCATCCCCCGCTTCAACGCCTGCGACAGAAAATAGAACGCCGCCCCGTACCCGATCACCACGATGATCGAGGGCACCAGCTTGCTGAACCCCTCGGAAATCTTCAACGACACCGTCGCGGTCACCTCACACGCGATGGCCAACGCCAGCAACAACAAGGTCATAGCCGAAGGATAACTGTCTGAACGACGCTCGGACCGACCGCGAGGAACGCCGCGGCGCACGGCCGGTTTGCTGGTCGGAGGGCCGAATCATATAGTCCTGCGGTCGGATTGCACGACGGGTTTGTACTGAATGGGGGTAGGGGATGACTACCGAGCGATCGGCGGCCGACGCGGCCGAGACGGCGACCACGCCGGAGACCGTGACGGTGGTGGCAGGCCGGCGGCGATGGTGGCCCTGGGCCATCCTGCTGGTGGTGGTCGCGCTGGCGGTAGCCGCCGTCACGACGTGGCTGGTGACCAAGCCGCACACCAAGTCCCCCGAAGCGGCCGCCCGCGACGATCTGAAGTCCGCACAGCTGGCCCTGATCAACGCGCCCGGCGTGCACTACACCGGCAGCCTCATCGGGAAGGACGCCAAGAGTGCGCGTTTGGACCTGCGGATAACGAACGACGGTGTCGTCTCGGGGACTTTCGACTATGGCTTCGGGAAGACGCTGACCTACCTGGTGGTCGACGGGAAAGCCTTCCTGCAGGGCGGTCGCGACGCTTGGATCGCGCACGGCTTCATTCCGGAGAGCGCGGACTGGTACCAGAACGAGCAGGTGCTACGGACAACGGACTTCCTGGACGTGGACGTGCCCGCGCAGCTGAAGCCCGAACGGCTCGGGCGGCGTCTGGGCCCCGGCCCGGACAAGGCGGATCCGGTGACCCTCGGTGCGAGCACCCTCATCGATGGTCGGTCCGCCGACGGCGTCACCAGCGGTGGCGTCACCACCTATCTGGTCTCCGGCCACGCCCGGCGCATCACCGATCCGAATTTCGATGTCCTGGTGAACCCGATGAACGCCGACGAGGTCGCGCAGTTCTACCGTGATCTGCGACCCACGGTGACCGCGCTCGACCGCGCCGACAACACCGAGACCCGGGTCAGCGCCGAGACCTCCTGGAGTACCCCCTGCGGCCCGGCCTGTTCCGCCCTCGCCGTACTGACCAGCACTCCGCAACCGTTCGTGTCCATCACCCTCCCGGGCGTCACACCGCACGTCGACGACATTTTCGTGTCGTATCAGATGTCCCTCACGATCGGCGGCGTCGAGACCCCGCGCCCCGACTGCTCCGGCGTCCTGCAAATGCCCGGCAATGGGACCGCCCCGCTGTCCTGCGGATTCACCGCCGGCCCGGGTCAGACCGTGAGTTCCACTCTGACAGCCCGCCCGATTCTGGGCCGCGCCCGCGCCGACGCCCTGGTCGCCGCGTTCGACACCGCCGCGAAGCGGAGCGGGGAGCGCGCGAAATGCACGATCACCTCCTTGTCGGAGTCGGCGACGCCGCACTGCTGACCCGTCGCCGCACGAGGCGATCGGCGGTGCGTCGAAACCGCCTGCTGACCGCCGGTATCCGCGGCCGGGACGCGGTCGGCGTGGCCGGTACGGGCGGGGTCGGTGTCGCGCTCCGTGGTGGTTTCCGTGGTCGCCACGGATGTGGGTGAGGGGGCTCGGAAGCGAAGCTGGATGCACACCGGGTTCAGCGGAACGCAATCCACACAGGATCGCCGGCTACCCCCTTTCAGCAGGAGAAATCATGACCACGCTGGGCATCAAGACCGTGCTGCACCCCGTCGCCGACCTTGCCGCGGCCAAGACCGTGTATGCCGCGCTGCTGGGCCTCGAGCCCGAGATCGACTCCCCGTACTACGTGGCTTTCGAGTCCGAGGGCCAGCACATCGGCCTGGTGCCCGCGGGCAGCCCGCAGAGCCCGGCCACGCCCGTCTCCTACTGGCACGTCGGCGATATCGAGGCCAAGATCGCCGAGCTCACCGCTGCCGGGGCGACCGTCCAGCAGCCGGCGCACGACGTGGGTGGGGGCCGTCTGGTCGCCACCGTCACCGATGTCGACGGCAACGTGCTGGGCCTCGTTCAGGACCGCTGACCCGCTCCTCGCGCCGAGCCCTCCCCCACTCGCGACACGTCTCCCACTCTCCCGCAAAGGAATCCAGCCATGGCTACCAAGACCTCCCAGCAGAAGACCACCGTCGGTTTCAGCGCCGACGAGCGCGCCGCCATGAAAGCCCATGCCGCGGAACTGAAGACCGCTGCCCGTCGCGGCAATTCCCGCTCCGCCAAGGCCGACAGCGAGCAGGACGTGCTGGCCAAGATCGCCGAGATGGACGACGCCGACCGCGCGATCGCCGAGCGCCTGCACGCCCTGGTCAAGTCCATCGCCCCCGAGCTCGGCGCGAAGACCTGGTACGGCATGCCCTCCTACACCCGCGACGGCAAGATCGTGCTCTTCTTCCAGCCCGCCGCCAAGTTCAAGTACCGCTACGCCATCCTGGGCTTCAACGATGCCGCCAACCTGGACGACGGCGAGATGTGGCCGGTCAACTTTGCGCTGAAGAGCATGACGCCCGCCACCGAGGCCCGCGTCACCGAACTCGTGCGGCAGGCCCTGAGCTAGCGCGCACCGCGTCGAAGTACACCCGGGCGCACTTTCCCCGGCCGGATTCGAATCCTTTTCCGGCCGGGGACGCTCTTATGGTGGTGACACTACGAATCGACACGAAGGACCACGACGTGGCACGCGGCTGGGCCGGTGAGCAGCTGGTGGCGGCGGCCCAGCACGGCGACCGCGAGGCGATCGCCGCGGTCGTGTACGGCGCGCACCCGCATGTGCGCCGCTTCGCGCAGCACCTGTGCGCCTCCGACAGCGACGCCGAGGACGCCACGCAGGAAGCGCTGATCATCCTGTACCGCAAGATCGGAACCCTGCGGGCGACCACGGCGCTCGCCTCCTGGATGTTCCGTATCGTCCGCAACGAGTGCCTGCGCCGGGCCCGGCGGCTGCTGGACACGGCGCCGGGTGTCAAATCGGCCGGCCTCGAAGTCGTCGGCTCCGCGGAGGACGAGGTGCTGCGGCGCCTGGAGGCCGACGAGCTGGCACAGGCGATCTCGGCGTTGCCGGAGGTGCAGCGCCGGGTGCTGATCATGCGCGATGTCCTGGGCTATCCCGGCCGCGCGACCGCCGACGCGCTCGGATTGAGCACGGCGGCAATGAAATCGCAATTGCATCGCGCCCGGACCGCCGTCCGCGAGGGCCTCGGCCACCACCGGTGACGCCCGGCCCCCATCGCTCGCCCCCCGCCTCCAGCCCTCCGAAGGGACGCTCCGCCATGCTCACCATCGAATCCGCCGCGCCGAACCTGGAACTCGTCGACACCACCGGGCAGTCCTGGCGACTGTCGGACGACCGCGACGTCCGCGGCACCCTGCTGTATTTCATGCGCTCGACCGCCTGCCCGGTCTGCAACCTGCACGTCCGTGACCTGGTCGCACGCCGCGCCGAATTCGACGACGCGAACATCCGGGTCGTCATCGTGGTGCCCGAGGACCGCACCGCGGGTCACGCCTGGAAGACCGACCGCGGGATCCCGTTCCCCGTCCTGACCGCCGCGGCCGGCAGCGCGCACGAGTCGGTCGGCCTGACCCGCCGCGTCTTCGGCACCATGCAGCAGTCCGGCACCGTGCTCGTCGACAGCGACGGCATCGTGCGCCACGCCCACGGCTCCACCCTGCCCACCGCCGGCTACGACAAGAAGGGCATCGCCGCCGCCGTCCACGCCCTGCGTGACATCCGAAATTAAATGAGATGCGGCGAGTGCGGGCCTGTGGTTACAGTGCTCGGCATGTGGCTGTGCCTTTTCTCCTGAGCGCGATTCGCGTCTGACGCCCGGCGGTCGATCATCCCGACCGCCCGTGGCCTTCCCGATTCCGACCGGCCCCCGATCCGGTGAGTCGGTCACGCATATTCCTAGGAGGACCTGTGCCCGAGCACTTCTCGCTGCCCGAAATCCCCGCATCACCGGAGTTCACCGTCGACGCTCCCGCCGACCGTCCACTGTCCCGCCGGGAACGGCGCGGCAAAGGTGAACGCAAACAACACAACCGCGACGGCAAGGTGCACGACGCCGGTCGCGCGTCCGTGCCCGCGGCGAAGCACATGAATTATCGTCGCGGATGACCAACGGCCCGTTGGGGTTTCGTCTCGGAACCCCAACGGCCCGGCAAGAAATGCTTGTCCCTCGCCGCGACACCACGCTATGGTGACGCCGTGATCTTCTTCGATGGAAAGGGCGCCGTGCGCCCCTGCCGGTGATCCCCGGCCAGTGGCCGGTCTCCGATGCGGACAACCGGACCACTCTTCTCGCTCACGCTCTCAGCCTGACCGCGCTGCACGGCTCCGTACCCTGGCCCGGCGGCGGCAGCCCCTTACCGGACACGCCCGACGGGCCGCGCGAATTCCTGAATTCGATTGTGCTGGACGGCATTCGCACGCATCACTGCGCCGCGACCTCGGAATCACCACCCGCGACCACGCTGATCAGCGCTGTCACCGAGGCCGTAGCGGCGGACGACCCGGCGGTCACCGCGGCACTGCACGATCGGCTGGCCGAGTGCCGTGCCCTCGATGTGGCCGATGACCTGGTCCGCGAGTTACGCGAGCTCGACCTGCCCGCCGAATCCCTGCGGACGCTGGCGCGCGACCTCACCGAACACGGCACCCGCCGCGACGCGGTGGCGCTCGGCATCGTCATGCTCGGCGTAGCCGGCGACGCCCGCGATCGCGACTTGCTGCTGCTCCTGGGTGGTTTGGAGGACCTGACCCTCTATTGCGCGGTAGCCCTGGCCAATACCCAGCCCGACCGCGATCAGGCACTGCACGAGCTGGCGCAGCGCGTCGACGGCTGGGGCCGCATCCACGTCGTGGAACGGCTGAAGGGAACCCAGGATCCCGCGATCAAGGCGTGGCTGCTGCGCGGCGGCTTCCGCAACGGCGTGCTGAACGAGTACCTCGCGCATCTGGCCGCCACCACCGGTGGGCTCCACGACGCCCTGCTCGCGCCGGACGTCGACGCCGAACTCCTCGACGGCGCCGCCGACATCCTGATCGCGTTGGCCTGCACGGGTGGACCGGCAGCGGATATCACCGACTACCCGGATGCCCTGCCGGTGATCGCTCGATTCGGCGAGCTGCTCGCCGACGCTGCCCCGACCCTCACTCTCATCAGTGCCGCCCGGAGCCTGCAGCGACTGCTGACCGAACCCCCGTCCGAGCCGGACTGGCCCGCAGCCGATATCTCACGACTGCTCCACCGGTATTCGGCGCTACTCGAACGCCCCGACTGGTCCGACCATGTCCGATCCGTATTGAACAGTCCTGCAGGCGAATTCACGTTCAACCATGCCCTGAGCTGCTCCACAGCGGTCGGCATAGACGCCTACCCATTGGCCATGGAACGGATTCGGCAGCTTCCACCGTCCCCGTATGTCTGGTCGTGGGTGGCCGGGCGCGCACCCGATCCCGACATCGCCGACCTCGCGCGCCTGGCGGGCCGACTCCTGCCCGTGGACGAGATGGCTTCCGGCCCTGACCCCGATCATCCGCTACCGGGAAACACCGACGACCACATTCTCGAGATCGTGCTGAACCGCCTGGGTACCGGCCAACTCGAGGCGGCCCGGCCACTGATCCGTATCGCGCTGGGTGGACGCCCCGTGCGCCTGCGCCGAATGGGTATGCGGGCGGTGGGCGCGGTGTTCGGCGAGCATCCGCCCGCCGAGATCCTGGACTGGGTGGCTGCGTCCGCCGCCGTCGAACCCGACGACGAACTGCGCCGGGAACTCACCGAACTACTCGAACGGGCGCGCTCCACCGACGCGTCATGATTCCCGCCGACGCCTGAATCATCGACGCGGACAACGAAAGGCCCGGTGCGGTTCCCTACCGGAACCGTACCGGGCCGTTGTCGTTACCGCGGGTCAGCTCAGCCAGGCGCGCTGGGTGGCGGCCGAGCCGCGCACCTCTTCGAGCTGCTTGGCGACCTGGGTGCCCGCGGTGCCGCCGCGCGCGTTGCGGGAGGCGATCGAGCCCTGCACCGTCAGCACCTCGCGCACGCCGGGGGTCAGGGCCGGGTCGACCGCGGCGAATTCGGCGTCGGTCAGCTCGTCCAGTCCGACGCCGCGGCCCTCGGCCACCCGGACGCAGCCGCCCGCGGCCTCGTGCGCGACGCGGAACGGAACACCCTGGCGGACCAGCCATTCGGCGATATCGGTGGCGAGGGTGAAGCCCGCGGGCGCCAGTTCGGCCATGCGGTCGGTGTGGAAGGTCAGGGTGGAGACCAGGCCCGCGATGGCGGGCAGCAGCAGTTCGAGCTGGGCCACCGAATCGAAGACCGGTTCCTTGTCTTCCTGCAGGTCCCGGTTGTAGGCCAGCGGCTGCGCCTTGAGCGTGGCGAGCAAACCGGTGAGGTTGCCGATGAGGCGTCCGGCCTTGCCGCGGGTCAGCTCCGAGACGTCCGGGTTCTTCTTCTGCGGCATGATCGAGGAGCCGGTGGACCAGGCGTCGGCCAGGGTGATGTAGCCGAATTCCGGTGTGCTCCAGATGATCACCTCTTCGGCCATGCGGCTCAGGTCGACGGCGATCATGGCCAGCACGAAGGCGGCCTCGGCGGCGAAGTCACGCGAAGAGGTGGCGTCGATGGAGTTCGCGGCGGCGGCGTCGAAGTCCAGGTCGGCGGCGATGGCCTCGGGATCGAGGCCGAGCGAGGAGCCCGCGAGCGCGCCGGACCCGTACGGGGACACCGCGGCCCGCTTGTCGAAGTCGCGCAGCCGGTCGATGTCACGCAGCAGCGGGTGCGCGTGCGCGAGCAGGTGATGGGCCAGCAGCACCGGCTGGGCGGCCTGCAGGTGGGTCTTGCCGGGCATGACCGCGTCGGGGTGCGCGGCGGCCTGCGCGACGATGGCGTCCACCACGTCCAGCACGCCGGCGGCGATGTGGCGCACCGCATCCCGCAGCCACATCCGGAACAGGGTGGCGACCTGGTCGTTGCGGGAGCGACCCGCGCGCAGCCGGCCGCCGAGTTCGGTGCCGACCCGGTCGATGAGTCCGCGTTCCAGGGTGCCGTGCACGTCCTCGTCGGAGTCCTGCGGCGCGAACGCACCCGAGGCGACGTCGGCGGCGAGCCGGTCGAGTCCGGCCAGCATGTCGGTGAGGTCGCTCGCCGAGAGCAGCCCGGCCTTGTGCAGCACGCGCGCGTGCGCCTTGGAGGCGCGGATGTCGTACGGTGCGAGCGCCCAGTCGAAGTGGGTCGACTTGCTCAGCGCCGCCATCGCCGCGGCGGGCCCGGACGCGAAGCGTCCACCCCACAGCGCGCCTTCATTGGTGCTGCCGCCCTGGCTCATAGCGTGTGGTCTCCTCGGGGTCGGAGTGCGGTCATCAGAATGTGGTGGCCCATACCGGCCTTGGCCGTCTCGGGGACGGTACGGCCGCGGTCCTCGAGCACGGCGACCGGGTCGCCCTCGGTGACCAGCCACTGGTGCATGGCGAACCAGGTGCGGGGGTCCTTGCGGTCCTCCCACGGGTAGAACAGGTTTTCCAGGTCGATCTTGACGCCCGCGTCGGCCATGACCTTCGCCCGCCGTTCCCGGAACTGATCGGCCATGTCCTTGTCGGTGCCGAGGTTCAACGCGATCCGGCTGCCGGGCGCGCTGAGTTCGGCCACCTGCTCGAGCAGCTTGTCCTGGGCGTGGCCGGGCAGATACCGCAGCAGCCCCTCCGCCAGCCAGGCGGTCGGCTCCCCCGGTTCGAAACCCTTGTCCAGCAAGGCTTTCGGCCAGTCCTGCCGCAGGTCGACGGCGACCTCGCGGCGGTCGGCGCCAGGCTCGTCGTCGGCCAGCGCACGGGCCTTGAAGGCCAGCACCTTGGGCTGATCGAGCTCGAAGATCCGCGTGCTCGAAGGCCATTCGAGCCGGTAGGCGCGGGCGTCGAGCCCGGCGGCCAGGATCACGATCTGCCGGATCCCGGCGCGCACGGCGGCGGCGAAGTACTCGTCGAAGTAGATCGTGCGGGCGATCAGGACACTGCCCATCGACCACCCGCGCAGATCGGTGTCGTCGCCGCCCTGCTCGCTGTCGCCGAGGTTGCGCATCCCGGACATCAGGTTGTTCCAGCCGTCGGAGCCGACGGCGCTCACCAGTTTCGCGGCGTACGGGTCCTGGAAGAGCGCGTCCTCCTGCCCGCTTTCGTAGGCGCGGATGGCGGCGACGCCGAGGGCGGTCGCGCCCACGCTCTCCGTGATGTCCCAACTGTCGTCATCGGTTCGCATGGGCGCGTCTCCTTCGGCCGGGTGCTGGTGCACGAACTGCCCGGCTCGACGCTACTACTTGCTGTTGAGGTCCCGTCGCGCCGCGACCTTGGAGGACAGGCCGTGGATCTGGACGAAGCCCTTGGCCAGCGACTGGTCGAAGGTGTCGCCGGCGTCGTAGGTGGCCAGGTTGAAGTCGTAGAGCGACTCGTCGGAGCGACGGCCGTTGACGACCACGTTGCCGCCGTGCAGCACCATGCGGATGTCGCCGGAGACGTGCTGCTGGGTGTCGAGCATGAAGGCGTCCAGCGCGCGCTTGAGCGGGGAGAACCACAGGCCGTCGTAGACCAGCTCGCCCCAGCGCTGCTCGACCTGACGCTTGTAGCGGCCCAGCTCGCGCTCGACGGTGACGGCTTCCATCTCCTGGTGGGCCGCGATCAGCGCGATGGCGCCGGGGGCCTCGTAGATCTCACGGCTCTTGATGCCGACGAGACGGTCCTCGACCATGTCCAGCCGGCCCACGCCCTGACGGCCGGCGCGCTGGTTCAGCTCGGTGATGGCCTCGAGCATGGTGACCGGGCGGCCGTCGATGGCGACCGGGACACCCTTGTCGAAGGTGATGATGAGCTCGTCGGGCGCCTCGAAGTTGACGGTCGGGTCCACGGTGTAGTCGTAGACGTCCTTGGTCGGGGCGTTCCACAGGTCCTCGAGGAAGCCGGTCTCGACCGCGCGGCCCCACAGGTTCTGGTCGATGGAGAACGGCGACTTCTTGCTCACGTTGATCGGGAGCTTGTTCTCGCCGGCGAATTCGATGGCCTTCTCACGGGTCCAGGCGTAGTCGCGGACCGGGGCGATGACCTTCAGGTCGGGCGCGAGCGCGCCGATGCCGACCTCGAAGCGGACCTGGTCGTTGCCCTTGCCGGTGCAGCCGTGCGAAACGGTGTCGGCGCCGTGGTACTCGGCGGCCTCGACCAGGTGCTTGACGATCAGCGGCCGGGAGATGGCCGAGACCAGCGGGTAGCGGCCCATGTAGAGAGCGTTGGCCTGGACGGTGGGCAGGCAGTACTCGTTGGCGAACTCGTCGCGGGCGTCCACGACGATGGACTCGACCGCGCCGCAGTCCAGCGCGCGCTGGCGCACGTCGTCCATGTTCTCGCCGCCCTGGCCGAGATCGATGGCGACGGCGACGACCTCGGCGCCGGTCTCCTTCGCGATCCAGCTGATGGCGACCGATGTGTCCAGTCCGCCGGAGTAGGCGAGTACGACGCGCTTGGTCATAGTCCGTGTGCTCCTCAATAGTCCGTAGTGCAAGTCCGTGTAGCCCTCGACCGGTGCGCTGCCCGCGGTTCCGTCCCGGTCCCGTGGTGCGCTCCGTCGTCCTGCAAATGATTATGCATGATGATGCAATCCCATTCATAACCGGGGTCCCCGGCTGCAGGAATCCCTTCCGGGAACCTTGCCCGGCAGGCCCGACAGGAATACAGTACGTACGTACGGTTTGGGAAATTCGACGATGCGGAGGAACCCATGTGGGACCCGGAGACCTACCTCGCCTTCGACGATCTGCGCGCGCGACCGTTCTTCGATCTGGTCAACCGGGTGCGAGCCGACCGGCCCCGACGCGTGGCCGACCTCGGCTGCGGCCCTGGAAATCTCACCGCGACCCTGGCCAAACGCTGGCCCGACGCCACTCTCGAAGCCTTCGACTCCTCCCCCGAAATGGTCGCCGCCGCACGCGAACACGGCATCGACGCGACCGTCGCCGACGTCCACGACTGGCGCCCCGCCCCGGACACCGACGTGATCGTCACCAACGCGGTACTCCAGTGGGTTCCCGATCACCTTGCCCTGCTGCCGAATTGGGTCTCGGCACTCCCCGACGGCGCCTGGCTGGCACTGCAGGTCCCCGGAAACTTCGACGCGCCTTCCCATGTCGCGATCCGCGAGGTCGCCGCCTCGCCCCGCTGGCGCGAGCGGCTCTCGGCGGCAGGCATTCTCGACCGCCAGGCGGTCCCCGACCCCGCCGGATACGCCGCGGTCCTGACCGCCGCCGGCTGCCGCGTGGACGCCTGGGAAACCACCTACCTCCAGCCCCTGACCGGCGAAGACCCCGTCCTGCACTGGGTTACGGGCACCGCCCTGCGCCCGGTCCGCGACACCCTCGACGATGACGAGTGGCAGGACTTCCGCGCCGACCTCGCCCCGATCCTGCGCGCCGCCTACCCGCGCAACCCGGACGGCACCACGTGGCTGCCGTTCCGCCGTGTCTTCACGGTGGCACACAAACCGGAGTGAACGAAGACGGTGTGAACGAGGGCTGAGTGAACGAAGGCGGTGTGAGCCGGGTTCAGGCCAGCAGTTCGATCTTGGCAGCGAGTTCCGCGCCGGTCATCGGCTCACGGGCGATGACCGCGATGGTGTCGTCGCCGGCGATGGTGCCGACGACCTCCGGCAGCGCGGCGCGGTCGAGGGCGCTGGCCAGGAAGTGGGCCGCGCCGGGCGGAGTGCGCAGCACGGCGATATTGCCGCTGGCGTCGGTCGAGACCAGCAGATCTCCAAGGAGTTTGGACAGGCGTTCGGTGCCGCCGGTGACGCCGCGGACGGGGCTGCCGTCCTCGGGGACCACGTAGACGCCCGCGCCGCCGTCGGCGGCGCGCAGCTTCACCGCGCCGAGTTCGTCGAGGTCACGCGACAGCGTGGCCTGGGTGGTGTCGATGCCCTCACCCGAGAGCAGGGCGGCCAGTTCGGACTGGCTGCGGACCTCGTGCTGGGACAGGATGGCGACGATGCGGGCCTGGCGGCCCGCGCGCGTACGGGCGATGGCCGCACCCGTCTTACCGGAAGCGGGTGCGGCCGTGCGTCGTTCGCCGCTGCTCACCTCTCGCCTCGCGCGAATCGCTCCAGCAGCCACACCAGCAGCGCCTTCTGGGCGTGCAGGCGGTTCTCGGCCTCGTCCCAGACCGCGCTGTGCGAGCCGTCGAGCACCTCGTCGGTGATCTCCTCGCCGCGGTGCGCCGGAAGGCAGTGCAGCACGGTCACATCCGCGGCCGCGCGGGCCAGCAGGGCGGCGTTGACCTGGAAGGGGCGGAAGGGGGCGACCCGGTCGCGGCCGTCGTTCTCCTGGCCCATGGAGGTCCAGGTGTCGGTGACCAGCGCGTCCGCACCGTCCACGGCGGCGTGCGCGTCGTGGGTGATGGTGATGGTGGCGCCGGTCTCGGCGGCCCGCTTCTGGGCGGCGTCGAGGATCCAGCCGAACGGCTCGAAACCCTCGGGCGCGCCGATAGTGACGTTCATGCCGGCGGTCACGCCACCCAGCATCAGCGAGTGCGCCATATTGTTCGCGCCGTCACCGAGGAAGGTGAGGTTGCGGCCGCGCAGGTCGTCGCCCTTGCGTTCGCGCAGCGTCTGCAGGTCGGCCAGCACCTGGCACGGGTGGAACTCGTTGGACAGCGCGTTGACGACGGGAACCGTTGCCGCGCCTGCCATCTCGTCCAGGCGCGCCTGCTCGAAGGTGCGCCACACGATGGCGTCCACGTAGCGCGACAGCACCCGGCCGGTGTCGGCGAGGGTCTCCTCGCGGCCCAGCTGGGTGTCGCGGCCGTCGACCACGACCGCGTGCCCGCCGAGCTGGGCGATGCCCATCTCGAAGGAGAATCGCGTGCGGGTGGAGTTCTTCTCGAACATGACCGCGACGCCGCGCGGACCCTCGAGCGGCTTGCGTGACAGCGGGGCGGCCTTCAGTTCCGCTGCCAGCGCGAGGATCTCGGCCTGCTCGGCGGGGGTGACGTCGTCGTCGCGGAGGAAATGCCGGATGGTCACTGGGACTCCTTCTGGGCCTGAGCGGCATCGAGGATGCCGGGCAGGTCGGACAGGAAGTTCTGGGCCTGGGTCTCGGTGAGGACCAGGGGCGGAGCGAGGCGGATCACGTCGGGCTTGGCGGGATTGAGCAGGTATCCGGCCTCGCGGGCCGCGATGTCCACCTCGGCGGAGACCGCGGCGGTCAGCTGGATGCCGATGAGCAGGCCCGCGCCGCGCACGTGATCCACGAGCGGGTGCCCGAGGTTCTCGATCCCGTCGACGAGGATCTTGCCGACGGTCTCCACGTGAGCGAGCAAACCCTCTTCGTCGATGGTCCGCAACACGGCCAGCGCCGCCGCCGCGCACACCGGATTGCCGCCGAAGGTGGTGCCGTGCATGCCCGGCTGCAGCAGGTCCGCGGCCGGCCCCTGGGCCAGTACCGCGCCGATCGGCAGACCGCCGCCGAGGCCCTTGGCCAGGGTGATGACGTCGGGCACGATGCCGGCGGCCTGGTGGGCGTAGAACGCGCCGGTGCGGCCGATACCGGTCTGCACCTCGTCCAGGATCAGCAGCGCGCCTTGCTCTTTGGTGATGGCGCGGGCCTTGGCCAGATAGTCGGCCGGGGGCACCACGACGCCGCTCTCCCCCATGATGGGTTCGATGAACACCGCGGCGGTGTCCTTGTCGACGGCCGCGGCCAGCGCGACGGCGTCACCGTAGGGCACGTGCACGACGCCGGCCGGCATCGGCTCGAACGGCTGTCGCTTGGACGGCTGCCCGGTGAGCGCGAGCGCACCCATGGTGCGGCCGTGGAAGGCCTCCTCGCAGGCGACGATCTTGGTGCGTCCGGTCAGCCGCGCCATCTTGAACGCGGCCTCGTTGGCCTCGGTGCCGGAGTTGCAGAAGAACGCCTTGCCGTGGCCGTCACCGAAGTGCGCGAGCAGCCGCTCGGCGAGTTCGATGACCGGTTCGGAGGCATACAGATTCGACACGTGGCCGAGGGTGCCCAGCTGCTGGGTGACGGCCTCCAGGATGGCCGGGTGCGCGTGGCCGAGGCTGTTGACCGCGATGCCGCCCAGGAAATCGAGGTAGCGCTTGCCGTCCGCGTCGTAGACCACCGCGCCCGCGCCGCGCACCAGCGCGACCTTCGGGGTGCCGTAGTTGTTCATCAGGGCGGTCTGCCACCGCTGCTGAATGTCGGCTGTACTCATGAGATCTCCTGTGCGGGGGTGACCATCGTGCCGATGCCCTCCCCGGTGAACAGTTCCAGCAGGACCGAGTGGGCGACGCGGCCGTCGATCACGTGCGCGGTCGGGACGCCGCCCTGCACGGCGCGCAGGCAGGCTTCCATCTTGGGCACCATGCCCTCGTCCAGCGACGGCAGCAACTTGGCCAGTTCGTCGGTGTCGATATGACTGGTCAGCGAGGACCGGTCGGGCCAATTCGTGTACAGGCCTTCGACATCGGTGAGGACGACCAGCTTCTCCGCGCCGATGCCCTCGGCCAGCGCGGCCGCGGCGGTGTCGGCGTTGATGTTGTGCACCACGCCGTCGGCGTCCGGGGCGATGGTGGACACCACCGGAATCCGGCCCGCCGCGATCAGATCCAGCACGGCCGACGGCTCCACCGAGGTGACGTCGCCGACCAGGCCGATATCGGTGGCCTCGCCGTCGACCTGCACGGTGCGGCGGGTGGCGGTGAACAGGTGCGCGTCCTCACCGGAGATGCCGACCGCGTAGGGGCCGTGGGCGTTGATGAGCCCCACCAGTTCCCGGCCCACCTGTCCGAACAGCACCATCCGCACCACGTCCATGACCTCGGGCGTGGTGACCCGGAAACCGCCGCGGAATTCTCCGGCCATGCCGAGCTTCTTCAGCATGGCGCTGATCTGCGGGCCGCCGCCGTGCACCACCACCGGGTGCACGCCGACCGTGCGCAGGAACGCCATGTCGGCGGCGAAGGCGCGCTTGAGTTCGTCGTCGATCATGGCGTTGCCGCCGTACTTCACGACCACGATCTTGTCGCGGAACTTCTGCAGCCACGGCAGCGCGTCGGCGAGGACGTGCGCCTTGTCGAGGGCCGAAAGCTGTTTCACCACATCGCTCATGAGCTGTAGGCCGAGTTCTCTTCGACGTACCCGTGCGAGAGGTCGGTGGTGCGCACGGTGGCCGTGCCGTCGCCCAGACCCAGCTCGACGAGCACCTGGATGTCAGGGCCGGACAGGTCCACCTCGCGGGCGCCGGGCGCGCCCGCGCCGTCGACGCACACCGGGAATCCGTTGAACGACACCGACACCCGGTTCGGGTCCAGCTCGATGGGCGCGATGCCGATCGAGGCCAGCACCCGGCCCCAGTTCGGGTCGGAGCCGAAGAAGGCGGTCTTGACCAGGCTGTCGCGGGCCAGCGCCCGCGCCCCGATCAGCGCTTCCTCCTCGCTGACCGCGCCCTGCACGGTGATGTGCACCCGCTTGGTGACGCCCTCGGCGTCGCCCATCAGCTGCTCGGCCAGGTCGTCGCAGACCGCGAGCACGGCCGCGTTCAGATCCTGCTGGCTGGGGGTCACACCGGACGCGCCGTTGGCCAGCAGCAGCACGGTGTCGTTGGTGGAGCAGGAACCGTCCACGTCGAGACGGTCGAAGGTGTACTTGGTGGCGTTGCGCAGCGCCTCGTCCAGCTGGGCCGGGGTGGCGACCACATCGGTGGTGAGCACGACCAGCATGGTGGCCAGCGACGGGGCGAGCATGCCCGCACCCTTGGCCATGCCGCCCACGTTCCACTTGTCCCGGTGGTGGAAGGCGGTCTCCTTCGGCACCGTGTCGGTGGTCATGATGGCGCGCGCGGCCTCCGCGCCGCCGGACAGGCCGCCGCCCATCTCGTGCACGATCTCGGTGACGGCCGGGATCAGCTTGTCCATGGGCAGCCGGTCACCGATCAGGCCGGTGGAGCAGACGGCGATCTCGCCGGCGCCGGTCTCGGTTCCCCAGTTGCTCAACGCCTTCGCGAGTTCCTCGGCGGTGGCGTGGGTGTCCTGAAAGCCACCCGGGCCGGTGCAGGCGTTGGCGCCGCCGGAGTTCAGGATGACCGCGCGCAGCCGGCCGCCGGTCAGCACCTGCTGCGACCACAGCACCGGCGCGGCCTTGACCTTGTTGCGGGTGAACACGCCCGCGGCGGCGTATTCGGGGCCCTCGTTGAACACCAGGGCCAGGTCCGGCTTGCCGCTCTTCTTGATGCCCGCCGCGATACCGGCCGCCCGGAAGCCCAGCGGCGCGGTGACGCCCTGGGACCGCACCAGCTTGCCGTTGCCGCTCGTCACGCTGCTGTCGTTGCTCACGGTGCCACTCCTACGGTGGAAAGTCCTGCGGTCTCGTCGATTCCGAGAGCCAGATTCATCGATTGCACCGCGGCGCCCGCGGTGCCCTTGGTCAGGTTGTCGATCGCGCCGATGACCACCAGCAGCCCGGCGTCGGTGTCCACGGTGACCTGGAGGGTGACGGCGTTGGAGCCGAGCACCGAACCGGTCTGCGGCAGTACGCCTTCGGGCAGCAGGTGCACGAAAGGCTCGTCGGCGTAGGCCTTCTCGTAGACGGCGCGCGCCTGCGCGGCGTCGACCGTGGTCGGGGCCGTGCAGGTGGCGAGGATGCCGCGCGGCAGCGGGGCCAGCACGGGGGTGAACGACACGCTCACGTCGGCGGCGGCACCGCCACCGAACTGCTGGGCGGCCTTCAGGTTCTGCGCGATCTCGGGGGTGTGCCGGTGTGCGCCCGCGATGCTGTAGGCCCGCATCGAGCCCATCACCTCGGAGCCGAGCAGGCCGACGTCGAGTTTGCGGCCGGCGCCCGAAGTGCCGCTGACGGCAACCACATTCACGCGCGGCTCGATGATGCCGGCGGCGATCGCCGGGGCCAGCGCCAGGCTCGACACGGTCGGGTAGCAGCCGGGGACGGCGATCCGGGTGGCGCCGCGCAGCTTGTCGCGGCCGCCGGGGAGTTCGGGCAGCCCGTAGGGCCAGTGGCCGGCGTGCGGGGTGCCGTAGTACTTCTCCCAGGCCGTGCCGTCGGTGAGCCGGAAGTCGGCGCCGCAGTCGATGATGATCGTGGATTGCGGCAATGCCGTGGCGATCGCGGCGGACTGGCCGTGCGGGAGTCCGAGGAAGACCACGTCGTGGCCGGACAGTTCCTCGACGGTGGTGGGCGCGAGCACCCGGTCGGCCAGCGGCAGCAGATGCGGCTGCAGCTCACCGAGGGTGGACCCGGCATTGGACCCGGCGGTCAGCGCCCCGATCTCGAGGCGCCCGCTTCGGTAGGCCGGATGGGAGAGGAGCAGGCGCAGCACTTCACCCCCCGCGTACCCGCTCGCACCAGCTACCGCGACCCGCAGGGGCCCGTTCGAGGTATCCACCATGTGATGATTATGCACGACTGTGCAAGCTCATTCACAACCGGGCGGAAATCTGACAGGACGCGCCGCTTGCGGCACACTCGACAGCGCCATGTACGACGACGCCACCCAACCGCTGCCGGTTGTCGGCCCCCAGCCGGGCCGTACCCGGGCACCGGAAACGCCGACCCCCGCTCCCCGCCGCTCGCGGCGCGCCCAGGGCGACTCCACTCCCCCGCGCGCGAGCCGTCGTCGTACCGAGGATCGTCGCGGACGCACCCCGGACCGTAAAGAACGCACCGCCGCCGAACGCGAGCGCGACAAGCGCCTGCGGCTGGCCGGACGCGGCATCATGGCGGTGGTCGCGGCCGGCGTGATGGGCATCACCGGCATCGTCTGGTACGGCGAGACCAGCCTGGACCAGGGCTTCACCCGATCCGGCGCGATCTCCCCCGAGGACGTGAACCTCGACGGCGACATCAACATGCTGCTGATCGGCCTGGACACCCGAAAAGACCTGAACGGCAACGATCTCCCCAAGGACATCCTCGATCAGCTGCACGCCGGCGACGGCACCGAGGGCGGCTACAACGCCAATTCGCTGATCCTGGTGCACATTCCGAAGGACCTCAAGCACATCGTCGCGTTCTCCATCCCGCGCGACGACTACGTGGCCGTCCAGGGCATCCCCGGCTACGACCACGCCAAGATCAAGGAGTCCTACGGCCTCAAGAAGTACACGGTCGAGGAGAAGCTCAAGGCGAAGGGCATGGCCGAGGGTCCCGAACTGGAGCGCCAGGGCCGGGAAGCCGGGCGCGCCAGCATCGTTCAGACTGTGAAAGCGCTCACAGGCGTGCCGATCAACCGGTTCGCCGAGGTCTCCCTGGCGGGCTTCTACGATCTGGCGACCGCGCTCGGCGGCGTGGACGTATGCCTCAACCACGCCGTGGACGACAGCTACTACTCCGGCGCGCAGTTCCCCGCCGGACCCCAGCACCTCGACGGCTCCGACGCGCTCGCCTTCGTGCGGCAGCGGCACGGCCTCGAGAACGGCGACCTCGACCGCACTCACCGGCAGCAGGCGTTCCTCACCTCGGTCGCGAACTCGATGAAAAGCTCGGGCACGCTGACCAATCCGGGACGACTCAAGGCGCTCATCGACGTGGCGCACAAGGACGTGGTGCTCTCCGACGGCTGGAGCCTCACCGATTTCGCCACCACGCTGGGCCGTGCGGACTCACCGTCGGTGGAGTTCCGCACGCTGCCGGTGCTGCGCTACGACAATGTCGACGGCCAGGACGTCAACGTCATCGATCCGGTGGCGATCAAGAAGACGGTCCGCGAGGCGTTCGGCGTCTCCACTCCGGCCGCGCCCAGCGCCCCGATCGTCACCCCCACCTCGACGCTGGACGTGGTCAACGCCAGCGGCACCCCCGGCCAGGCGGCCAAGGTGTCGAAGCTGTTGACCGCCAAGGGATTCCCCGCCGGCGAGGTCGCCAACGCCTCCTACGCCGACGGCACCAGCTCCACGGTCTACTACGGCGCCGGCGCGGACACCGACGCCAAGCAGGTCTCGGAGATGTTCGGCGGCCTGCCGGTCAGCCCGTCGACCTCGGTCTCGGCCGGGCACGTGAAGCTGGTCGTCGGCAGCGACCTCGACATCCCCGCCACCCTGGACCCGACGGCGACCTCCACCACCCCGACCACCACCGCCAACGGCTCCAGCACCAGCCTGACCGCGACCACGGACACCACCACCTCGGACGCCCCCGACTCCGGCAAGCCGGTGACCACCACCATCGGCTCGAAGATCCCCTGCGTGAACTGACGCTGACTGAACCGACGCTCGTGAAGTGACCGCTCGTGAAGTGACGCCGCCCTGCCCGACCGCGTGACCCACCGCCGAAATACGGAGTGCGCCATGACGAAGACCGAGCTTTTCCGCAGTCTGCACCACGGTGATCGCCCGCTGGTCCTGCCCAACGCGTGGGACTTCGGGTCCGCGGCCATGCTCGCCGAGGCGGGCTTCCCGGCGCTGGGCACCACCAGCCTGGGCGTCGCCGCCGCTGCCGGGCTGCCCGACGGCACCGCCGCCACCCGCGCCGAAACCCTCGCCCTGGCCCAGCGGCTCGGTCGGCTGACGATCCCGGTCACCGTGGACATCGAGGGCGGATTCAGCACCGACGCCGCCGAAGTCGCGGAGTTCTGCGCGGAACTCGTGCGAGCGGGTATCGCGGGAATCAACCTGGAGGACAGCCGATCCAACACGGAGCTGGCCGATCCTCGCGAGCACGGTGAGCTGATCGCCGCGGTGAAGGCCCGCGTGCCCGAGCTCTTCATCAATGCGCGCACCGACACCCACTGGCTCGGCATCGACACGGACTCCACCCTGGAACGCGTCCTGCACTACGAGAAGTGCGGCGCGGACGGCATCTTCGTGCCCGGGATTACGGAACCCGAAGGAATTCGCACCCTCACCGCGGCACTGACCGCGCCCCTGAACGTCCTCTTCTCCCCCGCCGGCCCCACCGTGGCCGAGCTGGGCGCGCTGGGCGTCAGGCGCATCAGCACAGGTTCACTGCTGTATCGCGCAGCGTTGGCCGCAGCGGTGCACACGGCCGAATCGGTCGCGCACGGCCATCCCTTGGTCGCCGAAATCCCCAGTTACGCAACAATTCAGCGCGTTCTGGAGCCGTAGCCGCGCTGGGTCACCGACCGAGCACCCGGACCTGTTCGGCGGTTCGCAACTTGTCCGGGTTGCGGATCGCATACAGCCCGGTGATCCGGTCACCACTGGTTTCGATCAGCTGAACGGTGTCGAGCAGTCCATCAGCGGTGCGCAACAGGACGGCGGGCCGCGCATTGAAGGTGCCGAACTCGACGAGCATGCCCGCCACACCATTCCGGGCCAGCCGCACCAGATAGCTCGCGACCCGCGCCGCGCCGACGACCGGTTTCCCCGCCACGGTGACCTTGCCGCCGCCATCGGATATCTGCACCACGTCCGGCGCGAGCACATCCATCAGCGTCTGCATATCGCCGGTCTGAGTGGCGATCAGGAATCGTTCGATCACTGCCCGGCTGGTCTCGGCGTCGGGTTCGAACCGCTTGCGGCGCTCCCGCACATGCGCCCGAGCCCGATGCGCGATCTGCCGGACCGTGGCATCGGATTTGCCTACCATCCCGGCGATTTCGACGAGACTGTGCCCGAACACCTCCGACAGCACGAACACCGCACGTTCGGTCGGCCCGAGCGTTTCCAGCACCAGCAACATGGCCATCGACACCGATTCGGCCAGCAGCACATCCCGACCCGCATCGTCGTCCGTCCGGATCGGTTCCGGCAGCCAGCTACCCACATACTCCTCGCGTCGCCGCCGCACGGTTCGCAGGTGATTGAGCGCCTGCCGCGTCACGATGGCGGTCAGGTACGCCCGCGGATTCTCGACCCGCGCCCGGTCTGTCTCGCGCCATCGCAGATAACTGTCCTGCACCACGTCTTCGGCGTCGGCCGCGCTCCCGAGCAGCTGATACGCGACCGTGAACAGCAGCGGCCGCAGCCCGTCGAATTCCTCGACCCTATCAACCGCGGCCCCGATCCCCATCCCCGAAGCCTAGCCACAAGCCCCCACGTTAACTCACTGGACGCCATGTACAGTGAGCCCGACTGCCCGGCGACCCGAGGGGAATTCCCATGTCCAGCACCGATCCGACCCCGCTGACCCTGGCCGGCCGCTTCAACTACTACTCCAGTACCTACCTCGGTGCTGTGTCCCGCTTCTACGCGCGCGTGCACCGCCGTCTTTACAACCGCTTCGGCGGTACCCGCTTTGCCACTCTCTTCGGCGACCCGGTCTTCGAACTGACGGTTCCCGGCCGGAAGTCCGGTGAGCCGCGGCCCGTCATGCTGATGCTTGTCCGGTCCGGCGACGATCTTCTGGTGTGCGGTTCCAACGGCGGTAACCATGGCGTTCCCAATTGGTGGAAGAACCTTCTCGCGACTGACAAAGCTCGAGTCCGGATCGGTCGCGACACCTTTGCCGTGACTCATCGGGTAGTCACAGACGCTGCCGAATACGAAGCGCACTGGCGCACTCTCTCGGCTACGTATCCCCATTTCGACACGTACCGGGCTCTGAGTCCTCGCACCTTCCCCATCGCTGTGCTGACTCGCGCCTGACGAACAAAAACAAAAAAGACCAAAAGAAAAAAGACGCCTGGAGAAGGGAGAGGGGCTGGCTGGGTTGGGGAGGCTCGCTCACCTTCCAGCCTCATTACGGCTCGGCCGTGGATCGGCCCGGTGTCGGGGTACAAACACTCTGAAGTTGTCGAGGAACAAGCACCGTGAAGGTGCGCGGAGAGAAGGCTGAGGTCGTCTCGAGTCTTTGTTCTTGGGTCTTTGTCGGTCTTTGGGTCTTTGTCCCGAGAAGGTGATCCGTGCAGTCCGTGGGCCGGGATCGGCGGCTGACGGCACCCAACTCGGCGTCAGCCCAAGTGCGGTAGGGCAGACGAGGCAACCACACTCTATGTAGTTTTGCGAACGCCAGCAGGACACGAGCAGCACTGGATTCACGCAGCCCGTGAACGCCACTTTCGACAACTCGAATCGATCGCAGCCGCAATCGACTGCCCCACGTGATGACGATCGTTCACCCGGGGAGTGCCGGTGGGATCAACACTCTTCGGAGCAATCCACCCCGTTCGCCCTCGATGAGGTGAGTCCTTGCCCATGACAACGGTTTTCCACCCATCAGGCCCATCGTTGACGAGCGCGTGGCAGTGATCGCACGCCAAGGTCAGGTTGTTGATATCGGTGGGTCCGCCTTTGGCCCAATCATTCACGTGGTGGGCGGCGCACATACTGGCTGGTTGTTCACACCCGGGGCGGGTGCAGCCTTTGTCGCGGGCGATGAGCGCGAGGCGTTGGGCTCGGTTGGCGGTGCGGCGGGAACGTTGCAGGTACAGCGGCATCCCGTCCCCGTCGAGGACCGCGATCACCGGGTGGGTTCCCTCAGCCATCTTCAGCGCTTCGTTGATCGAGACCTGGGTGCCGGTGTTGGTGGTGGCCACCCCGGTCCCGTTCGCCAAGTCGGTGAGGCTTATCGTGAGAACGACCTCGACCGGCAGCCCACGGTGCATGCCAAGTGCGCGGATGTTCACGCCCGGCTGTACCAGCGCCATCAGCGCGTCGTGGGTGCGCTGCCCGGCATCACGACGATCCCGACGCGCAGCGGCATCAAGAACACTGTCGGCGATGAACCCACCACTGGCAGATGGGCTTTCCAAATCTTCGGCGTTGCACATGCCCGGGCGCGCGAGCTTGGCAAACACAGCATCCAAGCACGCCCGCAGTTCGGGGGTGATCCACCCTTCGATCCGCGACATCCCATCAACACCCGGACGACACAAGGTGATGCCCCGTCGACGGCGACGGTCGGCATCGGAGACGACCTTCCCGTCGGGATCCAGCCGGGCGAGGATGTCGCGGCCGATCTTCGGCAGGTCATCGGGCCAGCCCTCACGCGAGTACGAGACGAGAATCTGTTCGGCTTCGGCGCGTGCTTCGATGGGGATGTCAGCGGGCAGATGGTCCATCACGTCCATGATGTTGCGCACGTGATCCCGTGAAATCTCCCCGGCAGCAAAGGCTTCCGCCATCACCGGCAAGGTTGCCGGGCGCAGGTGACCTGAGGGTTCGAAGAATTCTCCGCAGTGGTGGGTCACCTTCACCCGCAGCGCCGCGTCGTGCCGGGACAATCCGAGGGTGTGCCGCAGGAACGGCACCATTTTCCCCGCCCCGGAACGCGCATGCAGTGAACGCTCCCCAGCTTCGATGATCAGCCGCGTATCCAATGCAGCCAGTTGCCTTTTGCAGGCTTCCAGCTGCTGCATCAACAACACGACATCCTCATCAGAGAACTGAGTCATCGCCGAGTTCTGGATGGATTCGGTCAGGGTCGCCACCGCGGCCGCCAGTTCAGCGATACCGCAGTCGTCGAGTGTCACCCCATTCGAATCCATGTGCTAATTCTACGCCGATCCAACCGCGATCGATATCCGAATTACATTGTGATACAAGCCTTTTCAGAACCTCACCAAGCAGAACCAACCAATCGCTTGCCACCTTCCATGCCGGTTGGTACCGTTCTCGCGACCGTGACATCACGAAGGAGGTGAGACCCATGAACGCTGATTCCATGTGGGTGCTCCCCATCGTGGTCACGGTCGGGCGTACAAAGTAACTGTCGCCGGGAGCGCTTGTGTAGCAAGGCATTCCCGAGAGGCAGAACATCATGCATTTCATTGCGCAGGCATCGGAGAACGATGTCATCGAACGTGAATTCCGACTGGGCGAGATCACCGGCGTGTTGTGGTCCCCCGAATCCCATTCCGAGGGTGCGCCGTTGATCCTGCTGGGTCACAGCGGCGGCATGCACAAGAAGGCGCCGAATCTCGTGACGACGGCACGTCATCTGGTGGCGCAGAGCGGCTACCGGGTGGCCGCGATCGATGCCCCGGGGCACGGTGATCGGCCGCGCAGCGACGAGGATCAGCGGTGGGCCGATGCGCTGCACGCGGCGCGGGCGGCCGGGGAACCGATGGATTCGTTTATCGCCGACTACAACACCTCGCTGGCCGAGCGGGCCGTGCCCGAATGGCAGACCACCTTGGACACGCTCCAGGCGCTGCCGGAGATCGGCCCGGACGCACCGGTCGGGTATGGCGGCGTCACCTTGGGCACCGTCATCGGGATGTGGCTGACCGCGGTCGAGCCCCGCATCCAGGCCGCGACCTTCAACAGCGTCTTCGTCTTCGACGCGCTGTTCGATATCGCACGGAAGATCACCGTCCCGCTCACGCTCCAAGTGGCTTGGAACGATGAGGAAATCGATCGCCGGCCCAGCTTCGACCTGTTCGAGGCCTTCGCATCCGAGAACAAGACGCTGTTGGCCACGCCGGGCCGGCACAACCAAATGTCCAAGACACAGCCTGATTTCGCGGCCGCGTTCCTGCGGCATCACTTGGGCCGGTGAGCAAAAGAATCCGTCGGGCAACCGCGGAGAAGTGAATGGGGAGGTGGGTCGAACCGCTTCCCTCTTCAACATATATCGCAGACCGGGGCTTGCGGCAAGACCCCGGCCGTGCTGCAGAATCGCTGCCCGAAGCTGATATCCACGGGAAACGGGGTAGTGCGAGTGCGTAGAACCGATGCTGACGTGATCATCGTGGGTGCGGGACCGACGGGCCTGATGCTGGCCGCCGAACTGCGGCTGGCGGGGGTGCGGCCGGTGGTTCTGGAGCGGCAGCCGCGGTTGCGGACGGTTCCGAAGGCCAACGGACTCGGCGGGCAGATCCTCCGGTTGCTGGATTATCGGGGGCTTACCGGACGGCTCGGCGAGATCGGCGTGGATGCCGGAACCACGGCGGCGATTCCGTTCGGCGGATTGCACGTGGATCTCAGTCCGCTGGCCGATTCGCCGTTGCAGGCCATGCACCTGCCGCAGCCGAAACTCGAACAGCTGCTCGATGATTGGTCCACCGAGCTCGGCGCGGAGGTGCGCCGGGGCCACGAGGTGACCGCGCTCGAACAGGACGACGCCACGGTCACCGTGGACGTGCACGGCCCGAACGGCGAATACCGGCTCACCGCACACTATGTGGTGGCCTGCGACGGTGCGCGCAGCCGCGTCCGCGGCATGGCCGGCGTCGACTTTCCCGGCACCACCTATCCGGAGGTCAACCGGTTGGGTCAGGTCAGCGTGCCGGACTCGGTGACGCAGCTCGACAACGGCGACCTGGAAGTTCCCGGGCACGGCACCGTCGCGGCCGGTTTCACCCGCACCGAGCACGGCGTGTTCGCGATGGGATCGCTCGCTCCCGGCACCATGATGATCCAGACCACCGAGGACACCACCGCCGACACCGACGACAACGAGCCGATGACTCTGGCCGAGTTGCAGGACAGCATCCGCCGAATCCTCGGTGTCGAGCTTCCCCTCGGCGACCCGATTCGTCTGTCCCGCTACCAGTTCCAGGCCCGCCAGGCCGAACGGTACCGGGCCGGAAGGGTTTTCATCGCCGGTGACGCCGCGCACGCCTTCCCCGCGACCGGTGTCGGCCTCAACGCGGGCATGCTCGACGCGATCAACCTCGCCTGGAAATTGGCCACCGACCTGCGGGGCGGGGCGCCGGCGGGACTGTTGGACAGCTATCACGAAGAACGTCACTTCGCAGGCGCCCGCATCATGATGCAGACTCAGGCGCAGGTGGCGTTGCGGCGCGGCGACGATCCGGCGGCGCTGGCCCTGCGTGCGCTGTTCCAGGAACTCGTCACCGACGAGCCCGCCCTGCGCCGGGTGGGCGCCCTCATCGCGGGCACCGACCTGCGCTACCCACTGCCGAACCCCAACGGCCACCCCCTGACCGGCACCGTCGTGCCCGACCTGCCATTGCGTATCGGCAAGGCGGACGCGCGCGTCGCGGATCTCCTGCCCACCGCCCGCCCCGTCCTGCTCATGCTCGCCGACCGCCCGGACCTGCACGAGATCGCCGCGGACTGGGCGGGCCGCGTCGGCATCCACACCGCCACCACCGACGACCGGCCGGCCGACGCCCTGCTGATCCGCCCCGACGCCCACATCGCCTGGGCCGCAACGGTGGACGAGGAACCTGACTCCGCGGCGGCCGCGCTGCGGGATGCGCTCACGCACTGGTTCGGAGCCGCAGAGGTGAGGGCCGAAGCCGCTGTCAGCTGAGCGGATGAGCGGGTGCGCGACTGGGTGGGGCGCCGCAGTGCGTGGCTGCGCGGCAGTATCGGGACGAACCGCAGCGTCCCAGCACGTGGCGCCGTCCCAGCACGTGGCGCCGTCCCAGCACGCGGCGCCGTCCCAGCACGCGGCCCCGTCCCAGCACGCGGCCCCGTCCTAGCGCGTGGCCAAGTGGGGGGCGATGCCGGCAGCCGCCGGGACCACCACCGGGTCCTTCCCGCGCCGGGCCACCCCGCTTCTGGCGCGCCGGACCTGCCTGACACCGGGCGATTCGAGGCGCGGCTGCCGCACCCCAGTCGCCTCAGTCAGCCACTGACTGGATCGGCCACAGCACTGATCCCCTCTGCCCGCGCTCTCGGCCGAACTCGGCTTCCAGCGTTCAATTCCCCTATGCCGCTCAACGCGGCACCGGAGCGAAATCGCTTGGAAGGACCGGGAAATGACCGAGTATGTAGCGCTCGAGCACGGGCGGATCGCGTGTGACGTGACCGGTGACGGCCCCTTGGTGGTGCTGTCCCACGGCATGGGGACCTGGCGGCGAGACTTCCGTCATCTGGTCGCCCCGCTGGCCGCCGCCGGGTACCGGGTGGTGAACGTCGACATGCGCGGCCACGGCGAATCCAGTCCGGATTGGCCGTCCGTGACCGGTAAAGCCGCCATCAGCCGCACCGACGTGGCCCTCGACTTGCTCGGAGTCATCCGGCATTTCGGGGGCCGGGCGGTCATCGTGGGGCATTCGCTGTCCGGCGGTTCGGCCACCATCGCGGCGGCCGAGGCCCCGGAACTGGTGTCGGCGATCATCGAGATCAACCCGTTCACGCTGAACCAGAGCATCGACCTCGGAGCGATGTGGAGGGACCGCCGCCATCGCCGTGGCATGTTCGAACTGGTCGGCACTCAGCTGTTGAAGTCGCCCCGCCTGTGGTTCCGCTACCTCGACGGCGTGGCCTACCCGACCCAGCCCGCCGATCATTCCGACTACCTCACCGAACTCCGGGCCCTGCTGGAACGACCGGGTCGCTGGGCGGAATTCATGAAGACCGGGAAGACCACCCCGGCCGACGCCGCGGCCCGGTTGCCCGAAGTCCAGTGTCCCGCACTGGTGATCATGGGTGCGCAGGATCCCGACTACCCGCGCCCCGAGGACGAAGGCCGGGCGATCGTGGCGGGGCTGCCCGCCGGTCTCGGCCAGTACGCCCTGATCGATCAGGGTGGCCACTACCCGCACGCCCAGTTCCCCGACCGGATGGCCGAGCTGATGATCCCGTTCCTACACCGCCACACCACAGGCAAGCGGGCCGGATCGGTCAGCAACTGACCGTGACAGCCGTCCCCGGCGACTGCGATGATCGCGGGGTGCCCGCGACCCGCACCGTTGTCTTCGTCGTCTTCCAAGGCATGCAGATCTCCGAACTGGCGGGTCCGCTCGATGTGTTCGCGCTCCTCAACGACATCGTCGCGACACCGCCGGAGAGGCTGCCGCCGGAATTGAGGGCGCCGGCGAGCGCAGTCGACCGGGATGCGGTCGACTCCCCGCCGCCGTATCGGCTGCTGACAGCGTCGCCCGGCGGGCTGCCCATCGAAGCCGATGGCGGGCTGACCCTCTCGGTCGCACATTCGCTCGACGAGATCGCCGCCGGTGACGACTTCGACACCCTGATCGTCGTCGGCGGCGATGTCTCCGGGCCCGGGGCGGCCGCGGTGGTCCCCGCCTTGCCCGCCCTGGCCCGCAAGGCTCGCCGGGTGACGTCGGTGTGCGCGGGCGCGCTGCTGCTGGCCGCAGCGGGACTGCTGGACGGCTACCGGGCGACCACCCACTGGGGTGCAACCGCCCTACTGGCCCAACGCTATCCGCGGGTGACAGTCGAACCTGATCGCATCTACGTCCGCGACCGCAACCGCTGGACCTCGGCGGGCATGTCCGCGGGCGTCGATCTCGCCCTGGCCCTGGTAGAGGACGACCACGGCCGGGAGACAGCCGCCATGATCGCGCGGGTGTACGTGGTGTTCACCCGCCGGCCGGGCGGACAAGCCCAGTTCAGTGCCCAGTTACGCAGCCAGCCCGCCCGAACGCCCGCCATCCGGGCCGTGCAGCAGTGGCTGCCCGATCACCTCGGCGCGGAGCTCACGGTGAGCGAACTGGCCGCCCGCGCAGGCATGAGCGAACGCCATTTCGCCCGCGCCTTCCGCGCCGAAACCGGTTGCACCCCTGCGGCATTCGTGGAGGACCTGCGCGTGGAGGCGGCCCGCCGTCTGCTGGAGTCCACCGAACTGACCATCGGCGCGATCGCCCGTCAGGTCGGCTACCGCCACGGCGAGACCCTGCACCGCGTATTCACCCGCCGCCTCGCCACCACACCCGAACGCTACCGCCAGCATTTCGCCATGAGCCCGGCGCAGGTGGCGGGGACCAGCGAGTAGATCCACCAAGGCCGTTGCGGCAGTTCGAATTTGAAGGACTGGATGTGAAAGACAGGACCGCGGCGCGGCGGTGGAGCCCGAAGCTCGGGTCCACCGGCCGCGGCCGGCCTCGGCCGCACGGAAGTCCCTCAAGCGACCGCGATGTGCTGGTGATCGGTGCGGATGCGGCCGTCCTCGTCGAGCGCGAGCACATCCATGCCGCCGCCGACCACACTGCCGTCGGCGGTCACCATGGACCAGGTGAAGGCGATGACGTGGTTCAGCAGCGCGGTCGCCTCGCCGCGCTGCACGAAGCGGTGACCGGTGCCGATGAACATGTCGTAGGCGCGCTCGACGCGGCGTTCGAGGGCGTGGTGGCCGCGGACCTCTAGGGCCGGGATCGGGAAGTTCAGGTTGGCGGCCGCCTCGCGCATGTCCTCGGGCGGATCGACGAGGATCTGGGCGCCGTCCTCGGCCCACAGGTCGCGGATGAGCTTGCGGCGCGCCTCCGGGTCGGACTCGTTCCACTGGGCGAGGTAGCGGCCGGCGAAGTCGTTGATGTCGATGTCGGTGTTCGTCATGACCATGAGTCTGCGAGGAATCGATGCGGTGCGCGATTCCCTCCAGGGAATGACAAGCACAGCCCTGCAGGGAATGACGAACGCGGCCCTGCAGGGCATGACGAGCACAGCCGTCGAGGGAATGACGGACGTTCTCGTCCAGGGAATAATGCAGGGCCGCACGCGATTCCAGCGTGCGGCCCTGCGTCGAGTCTCGGGTGTCAGTTCCCGGCGAGCACCGCCAGCACCGGCTCCGACAGGAAGAACGGCTCCAGCCGCTCGCGAATCAGCTTGGCCAGCACGCCGTTCCGCTTCGCGGCCTCCACCACGGCCGGGCCGTAGCGCAGGATCTCCTCGGCCACGACCGCCTCGGACAGGCCCAGCTCAGGCAGCATGGCGGCCAGGGTGTGGTCGCCGTACTTCTCGAAGAACACCTCGACGCCCTGGTCCACCAGCACGCCGACGTATTCCTTGTTGCGGGTGGTCAGCGCGATTCGATAAACGATCTGCGCCAGGTCCTTCAGGTCCTGCTGGGACAGGTACTCGCGCAATCCGGCGACCGGTTCCCCGGCGTGCAGGTCCCAGAACTCCATGGCTGCGTCGTGCACGGGCGCGTCGCGCAGCATCTCGCGGATGGCGTTGTTGGTGCGCTTGAGCGCGAATTGCGCTCCCTTACCGGCCATTTCGCCGATGAAGGTGCCGCCGGCCTTCTCCGCCGCCTTGCGCGCGGTCTTGGCGGCGTTGGTGCCCATCGAGACCAGCGATCCGACGCCGGGAATCTTCGAGGCGAGCTGCTTGTTGGTCTCCATGAGATCGTCGACCAGCTTGTCCACGAACTTGGCGGCCACGGTCGCGATCAGGGGGCTCTCGGTCAGCCGTTCCAGGATGCGTTCCTGGGCCTGGTGCATGCCGAAAAGCTTCTCGAGCAGCTGCTCGACGGGCTCGCGGTCGACCACGTCACCGAGGGTGTAATCGTGGTTGCCGGCGATGTCGTCGTAGAGCGTGTCGGCGAGCACGGGGACCATATCGCCCAGCACGGGGCTGCCGCCGATCAGTTCGATGACGTTGGCGACGGTCTGCTTGGCCTGATCGATCTCGACCACGTCGCGGAAGATGATGGTGTCGGCGACGCCGATCACCGCTTCCACGTCGCGGGCGATCACTTCGGCGAAGCGGTCGCCGGAGACCTCGGCGACAATGAAGTCGACCTGCAGATCCAGCAGCTTCTCGGCGATTTCACGAGGCTCGGTCAAAGTTCCACCCAATCTAAGAGGGAACGCCGGACCTACTCGGAATCGTTGCCGTGCATCGATTTTCGAATTTGATCCAGACGTTCCCGCGCGGCCTTGGCGCGCGCATCCCACTGTTCCTCTACGCTACGGCCCACGGGTGTCTGCCGATCGAGCTCGCCCATCCCCTGCGATGTCCCGTAGCGCTGCTCGACCTTATCGCGAACTGACTCGAAAGTAGGGACGCCCGCGGAGGTATACCCGCCCGCCGCCGGCCCGGTGGGGATACCCGCAGGCGGTACCGGTATCCCGGTCGCCACCGGACCCGCTCCCACCTGCCCGGATACCCCGACCGTCTCAGACTGTGAATAGCTTTCCACCGGCAGGGTGTCAGGAGTCACATCGATGACATCCGGCGCATGACCGAGGGTGTCCGTCAAGGACTGCGCCACCGCGTGCAGGGCGGCCAGACCGGCCCGGCCGTCGGAGGCGGCCGCGACCACGGCCGCGAGTTCGGCGTCCGGCAGCTGCGCCAACAACGCCACGATTTCCTGGGCATCGCTCATGGGTTCCAGGCTACGCATTGACCGCGCCCCGCGGGGTGACGTACCGTGAGGGCGTCGCAATCCAGTGGATGCAGGTCGACGCATAGTCCCTCCCACGCGATTTCCTTCTTCACCGAGCAGGTCCCGCACATGCGGCGATCACTCGACATTCATCTGCGGTCCACAGACCGCCCTCGGCCGTATGCGGCCATCCCAAGGAGAAACATCATGACAACCACCAAAATCCGGCCCCCGGTCGTATCCAGTGATCCGACCCCGGCCCTCGACCACATCGAAACACTCACTCCCGCAACGGGAATCCTGGATATCAACGGCCAGAACGGCGTACTGCGCCTGAAGGGCTACTTGCCCGACTCGCACGACATCCATGTCCCGGCCCGCCTGATCCGTTCCCACGGACTGCGCCGCGGCGATCTCGTCGCCGGACTCGCGCAGCCGAATCCCAAGGGCGGCAAGCAAGCTCCGCTCGTCCGCGTCGACACCGTCAACGGCCGACCGGCTGCCGAGCACGGGGCACGCCCGCACTTCCGGGACCTGACCCCCATCCATCCCGATGAGCGGCTACGGCTGGAAACCCAGCCCGGCAAGCTCACCACCCGCGTCACCGACCTCATCATGCCGATCGGCAAGGGCCAGCGAGCGCTGATCGTCGCACCGCCGAAGGCGGGCAAAACCTCTGTGCTGCAGTCGATCGCGCACGGCATCGCGGTCAACCATCCGGAGGTGCACCTCATGATGGTGCTCGTCGGCGAACGCCCCGAGGAGGTCACCGAGCTGTCGCGCGGAGTTCCCGCCGAGGTCGTCGCCGCCACCTTCGACCACTCCCCCGCCGAGCAGACCGCGCTCGCCGAGTTGGCCATCGAACGGGCACAGCGCCTGGTCGAGGAGGGCCGCGACGTCGTGGTCCTGCTCGACTCGCTCACCCGGCTGGCCCGCGCCTACAACACCTCCGGACCGGCCTCGGGCCGAATCCTCTCCGGCGGTGTCGACTCCACCGCCCTGCTGCCGCCCAAGCGTTTCCTGGGCGCGGCCCGCAATATCGAGAACGGCGGATCGCTGACCATCGTGGCCAGCGCGCTCGTCGAAACCGGTTCGCTCGCCGACACCGTCATCTTCGAGGAGTACAAGGGCACCGGCAACGCCGAACTCAAACTCGACCGCACCCTGGCGGGCCGCCACATCTTCCCCGCCGTGGACATCGCCAAATCCAGCACCCGCCGCGACGAACTACTCCTCCACCCGGCCGAACGCGAGGCCGTCGACACCCTGCGTCGCACCCTGGCCGACGTCGACGATCACCGCGCCCTCGAACTACTCCTCGACGGCTTGCGCAAGACTGGCAGCAATGCCGAGTTCCTGGCCAACATCATCCGGAAGTGAGCCGCTTGGGCGGCAGCACGCCGGCCACCCAGCCCGAGACCCGCTCCGCCCAGCCGGGGAACCCGATCAGATCGTTGTGCATGCCACCCGGATAGATCACCAGCTCCTTGGGCTCCGGTGCGGCGGCGAACAATTCACGCCCCATCCGCACAGGCAGCAGTTCATCGGCGTCACCGTGCATGATCAGCACCGGACAGCTCAGCTTCTTGATCCGCTTCAGACTCGGATAGGCATTGGGCACGAATACCTTCGGCAGGAACGGATAGACCGCCGTGGCAGCGTCCCGCATGCTCGTGAACGTCGACATCAGCAGCAGGGCGGCCGGCGGAAACGCATTCGCCAACTCCAGCATCACTCCTCCGCCGAGCGACTTCCCCAGATACACCACCCGCCCGGCATCGACGCCGGTCTGCCCCAGCAACGCCTCCCGCGCCACCCGAACATCCCGATAGGTCCCGTCTTCACCCGGCCGCCCGGTACTACGCCCGTACCCCCGGTAATCGAAAACCATCACATCGAACCCGGCCGCCGCGAGCATCGCCAACATCGGCGACCGGTCCCCGATGTTCCCGCCATTCCCGTGCGCGAACAGTATGTGCCCCAGCGGCTCCCCCGCTGCCCGCACAAACCACGCATTGACGGTCTCGCCGTCCGAGGTCCGCAGATACAGATCCTCGTAGGCGAATCCGTACATATCGGGAGTCGCCACAATGCCGCGCTCGCCCGGTTGATAGCTGAGCGCATTGAGGACAGGCGTCGCCGGATGCCACATGGCTCCTTCTTACCGCACTGTCGCCACGACCGGACACTCCGGCCAGTATGGAACGGTCGCAATTCTGAAATGCCTTGCATAACAATGGAATTCGACTATCGATCATGGTTGGGGCGGGGTAGAATTAGCACATGGATTCGAATGGGGTGACACTCGACGACTGCGGTATCGCTGAACTGGCGGCCGCGGTCTCGACCCTTTCGAACTCCGTTCAGAACTCCACGATGGCTCAGTTCTCCGACGACGATGTCGTCACCTTGATGCGGGAGCTGGAAGCCTGCAAGCGGCAATTGGCGGCCTTGGATACGCGCCTGATCATCGAAGCCGGGGAGCGGTCGCTGCATGCGCGTTCGGGTGCGGGGAAGATGGTGCCGTTCCTGCGGCATACCCGGGGGTTGTCGCGGTATGACGCGGCGTTGCGGGTGAAGGTCACCCACCATTGCGGGGAATTCTTCGAACCGAGCGGACACCTGCGGCCAGCGACTCTGCCGGTGATGGCGGAAGCGTTTGCGGCCGGGGAGATTTCCCGTGATCACGTCCGCAACATCATGGACGTGATGGAGCACCTCCCGACCGACATCCCCACCGAAGCGCGTACGGAAGCCGAAGAGATCCTCGTCGGCTACTCGCGTGAAGGGTGGCCTGACGACCTGCCCAAGATCGGCCGCGACATCCTCGCCCGGCTGGATCCGGACGGGAAGGTTGTCTCCGATGCCGACCGTCGGCGTCGGCGTGGGATCACCCTGTGCCGCCCCGGTGTCGATGGCATGTCCCGCATCGAAGGATGGATCACCCCCGAACTGCGGGCATGCTTGGATGCGGTGTTCGCCAAGCTCGCGCGCCCTGGCATGTGCAACGCCGAAGATTCGGAAAGCCCCATCGCCAGTGGCGGGTTCATCGCCGACAGCGTTCTTGATGCCGCTGCGCGTCGGGATCGTCGTGATGCCGGGCAGCGCACCCACGACGCGCTGATGGCGCTCGTGCAGCCGGGCGTGAACATGCGCGCACTCGGCATGCACCGGGGCCTGCCGGTCGAGGTCGTGCTCACCATGAGCCTGTCCGACCTGGAGAACGGGACCGGGGTCGCGACCACCAACACCGGCACCCAGGTCTCGATCAACGAGGCGCTGAAGATGGCCGAGGGAACCCACCCGGTGATCGCGGTCCTCGATGGCGACGGGATGCCGCTGTACCTGCAGCGGTCGCGCCGCACCGCGAACCGGGCCCAACGCCTCGCACTGATCGCACGAGACAAGGGATGTACCCGCCCGGGTTGTGAACAACCCGCCTCGATGTGCGCCGCACACCACGTCAATGATTGGGCCAAGGGCGGACCCACCGACATCAACAACCTGACCTTGGCATGCGATCACTGCCACGCGCTCGTCAACGATGGGCCCGATGGGTGGAAAACCGTTGTCATGGGCAAAGATTCACCGCATCGAGGCCGCACCGGGTGGATTGCTCCGAAGAGTGTTGACCCCACCGGAACTCCGCGCGTGAACGATCGCCATCACGTCGGGCAGTCGATCGCCGCTGCGATCGATTCGAGTTGCCGAAAGTGGCGCTCACGGGCCGCGTGAAACCAGTGCTGCTCGTGTCCTGCCGGCGTGCGCAAAACTACATAGAGTGTGGTCGCCTCGCCTGCCCTACCGGACCTGGGCTGACGCCAAGTTGGGAGCCGTAACCCGCCGATCCCGGCCCACGGACTGCACGCATCACCTTCTCGAGACAAAAACCCAAAGACCAAAGACCCAAAGACTCAAGGCTCGAGGACTCGAGACGACCCCCCAACCCTTCCCTCCCAGCACACCTCACGGTGCGTGTACCTCGACAACTCCAGAGTGCTTGTACCCCCACACCGGGCCGATCCACGGCCGAGCCGTAATGAGGCTGGTAAGTGAGTGAGCCTCCCAACCGGGCCAGCCCCTCTCCCTTCTCCAGGCGTCTTTTATCTTTTGGTCCTTTGTTTTTGGTCTTAGCTCTTGCTCTCCATCATTGCCTTCTCCAAACACCGCGGGCCCCAGTCCATTGGACTGAGGCCCGCGATCACACATCCAAAATCACCCGCGCAGAACAGCTCCCACGGAATCAGCAGCCCGAGCAACAGCAGCATCCCGCGCCGCACTCGCCTCATCCTCGGTGAGCGTCCGATCGGTAGCCCGGAAACGCAGAGCGTAGGTCAAAGACTTGCGCCCCTCACCCGCCTGCGCACCCTCGTAAACATCGAACAAAGAGATGTCCTCGAGAAGCTCACCGGCACCAGCGCGAAGAGCAGTCTCCACGGTCACCGAGGGAACCGCCTTGTCGACACTGACCGACACGTCCTGCAGCACCGCGGGGAACGCGGAAACCACCGGAGTAGGCCGGATTTCGCGCAGCGGCAGAGCGTCGAGATCGAGCTGGAAAGCGCAGGTCCGCGGCGGCAGGCCGGAGCGCTCCAGGACCGCGGGGTGCAGTTCGCCCGCATGCCCGACGACTACGCCGTCCACGAGCAGTTCGGCGCAGCGGCCGGGATGCCACGGAAGGAACTGAGTGGCACGGCGTTCGATGGTGAGGCCGGAAGCCTCGGCGATCGCGTCGACCAGAGCGAAGGCGTCCGACGCCTCGACCTGGCGGCCGGGACCCCACGGTCCGCGGGGCTCGCGGCGGCCGGTGAGGACTGCGCCGACGCGGGTCGGCTGCTTGGGCAGCGAGTCCAGCAGGACCTGGATCTCGGCGTCGGTGGGGCGACGGTCCACCGGGAGCGGGCCGACGGGGGCGGTCTGCTCGGTCGGCAGGGTGACCTGGCCGATCGCGTAGATCGCGAGATCACGCTGGCCGCGGGAGATGTTGCGGGCGGCGATCTCCAGCAGGCCGGGCAGCAGGGTCGTCGACAGCTCGGCGCGCTCGACGTCGAGGGGATTGAGCACGCGCAGGGTGTTGCGGCGAGGGTCGTCCGCGTCCAGACCCCAGGTGTCGAAGACGCCGGCGGCCATGAAGACGGGGGCGGGGACCTCCACGCAGCCCTCGAAGGCGAGGGCCTTGCTCACCGCGCGGCGGCGCAGCTGGGCGGCGGTCAGGCCGCGGCCGGCGGGGGCGGTGGGCAGCACCGACGGGATCTGGTCCAGACCTTCGAGGCGCAGCACCTCCTCCACCAGGTCGGCCGGCTGGGTGAGGTCAGGACGCCAGGTCGGCGGGGTCACGATGAGCTGCGGGTGACCGGCGTCGCTGACACCGACCTCGATGGCGCAGCCGACCTGCTGCAGGCGGCGGGTCGACGCGCCGGGCGCGTAGTGCACGCCCGCGATGCGGTCGGCCAGGTCGATGTCCATGGTGATCGGCTGCGGGGCCGGAACCGGCACCCGCACGTCGGTCAGCACGGATTCGACGGTGCCGCCGGCGATCTCGGCCAGCAGGGTGGCGGCGCGATCGAGGGCGGCGAGGTTGACCTCGGGGTCCACGATGCGTTCGAAGCGGCGGCTCGCCTCGGAGCCCAGCTTGTGGCGGCGCGCGGTGCGGGCCACGGCCACCGGGTTCCAGGTGGCGGCCTCGAGCAGGATGTCGGTCGAAGAGTCCGACACCTCGGTGCTCGCGCCGCCCATGATGCCGGCCAGCGAGATGACGCCGGACTCGTCGGCGATCACCACGTCCTCGGCGTCGAGGGTGCGCTCCGCTTCGTCGAGGGTGCGCAGGGTTTCGCCGGTGTTGGCGCGGCGCACCACGAATCCGCCCTGCACCTTGTCGGCGTCGAAGGCGTGCAGCGGCTGCCCCAGTTCGAGCATCACGTAGTTGGTGACGTCGACGGCCGGGGAGATCGGGCGCACGCCCGACAGCAGCAGGCGGCGCTGCAGCCACCACGGGCTGACGGCCTTCGGGTCGATACCGGTGACGCGGCGCACCGCGAAACGCGTGCACTGCGACTCGGATTCGATCTTCACCGGCCAGGCCTCGACCTCGGAGTCCGGCAGCAGGCGCACGGCCGGGTCGCCGTACTCCAGGTCGAAGCCGCAGGCCAGTTCCCGGGCCAGGCCGCGCGCGGAGAACGCGTAACCGCGGTCGGGGGTGATGGCCAGCTCGATGATGGTGTCACCCAGGCCGAGCAGCTCGTTGGCGTCCGCGCCGGGCTCGGCGGTGCCGGGCTCGAGCACCAGGATGCCGCTGTGATCCTTGCCGATGCCGAGTTCGGCGACCGAGCAGATCATGCCGTTGCTGGTGTGGCCGTAGGTCTTCCGCGAGGCGATCTTGAATCCGCCGGGCAGCTCACCACCGGGCAGCACCACCACGACCAGGTCGCCGACGGCGAAGTTCCGTGCGCCGCAGACGATCTCCTGCAGCTCGGTGTTGCCGACGTCCACCTTGCAGAAACGGATCGGCTTCTTGAACTCGGTCAGCTCGGTGATCTCGGCGACTCGGCCGACCACCAGCGGCTTGTCGACGTCACCGCCGATGGGCGCCAGATGGTCCACCTCTTCGACCTCGAGACCGACCCGGACGAACCCCGCGTCGAGTTCCTCGGCCGTCACCGACCACCCGGGGGTGGTCCGCTGCAGGATGTCCGTCAGCCAGGACTGCGCTACTCGCACTTGACGTTTCGCTTCCTCGTATCGGGGTCAGGTCAGGACTGGATGCCGAAGGGCAGCGTGAAACGCACGTCGCCCTCGACGATGTCGCGCATGTCGGGCAGGCCGTTGCGGAACTGCAGAGTCCGCTCCAGGCCCATGCCGAACGCGAACCCGCTGTACACCTCGGGGTCGATGCCGCTGGCGATGAGCACCTTCGGGTTCACCATGCCGCAGCCGCCCCACTCGACCCAGCCGGGACCGCCCTTCTTGTCCTCGAACCACACGTCCACCTCGGCGGACGGTTCGGTGAAGGGGAAGAAGCTGGGCCGCATCCGGGTGGTCGTGCTGGGGCCGAACAGCGCCCGCGCGAACCCGTCCAGGGTGCCCTTGAGGTGGGCCATGGTCAGGCCCTTGTCGATGGCCAGGCCCTCGATCTGCGAGAACACCGGGGTGTGGGTGGCGTCCAGCTCGTCGGTGCGGAACGTGCGACCCGGGCACACCACGTAGATCGGCAGCTCACGAGACAGCATGGTGCGCACCTGAACCGGCGAGGTGTGGGTGCGCAGCACCTGCCGCGACCCCTCCGGCGCGATGTGGAAGGTGTCCTGCATGGTGCGGGCCGGGTGGTCGGGCAGGAAGTTCAGGGCGTCGAAATTGAAGTGCTCGGTCTCGACCTCGGGGCCTTCGGCGACCTCCCAGCCCATGGCCACGAACACGTCCGCGACCCGCTCGGACAGCACCGAGATGGGGTGGCGGGCGCCCGCGGCGCGCCGGTCGGCGGGCAGGGTCACGTCGATGGTCTCCGCCACCAGGACCGCCGCGTCGCGCTCGGCGAGCAGCTCGGCCTGGCGGGACTCGTAGGCCTGCGACACCCGGCCGCGCGCCACGTTCACCCGCTTGCCGGCGTCGGCCTTCTCTTCTTTGGGCAGCGCGCCCAGGGACCGCTGCGCCAGCGAGATCGGCGACTTGCCACCCATGTATTCGGTCTTGGCGGTGGCCAGCTCGTCCAGGGTCGAGGCCGAGGCGAACGCCTTCTCCGCGGCTTCCGCGGCGGCGGAGAGCGACTCCTCGCTCAACGCAGCGGTCTGCTCGGCACTGTTGTCATCGGCCACGATGGTTCGTCACTCCCCAGGCTGGTTACGGGTCGGGCGGAAAGTACTTGTCAGCAATGGTTACTGCCCACCCATTCTTGCTGGTCGCATCGTAAACCGGTTAATCAGCCCACCTCACCTGAATTTCCCCAGCTCGGGCCCACCCTTCGGCGCGGCCGCGACCGCCGCGGTGGTACCAATGAAGTCGTGAAGTCCCGGCCCGTGACCCTGATCGACGACACCGACCACCTCATCGAGTACTCGGCGGCGATGGACCGCATGCAGGAGATGTGGGAGGAACGTGTCGCCGACCAGCGGCCCGACACCCTGTGGCTGCTGAGCCACGAACAGACCTTCACGATCGGCCGCCGCACCCCCGACGCGCACCTGCCCGCCCCCGACACCGACATCCCGGTCTTCACCACCAACCGGGGCGGCCAGCTCACCTACCACGCCCCCGGCCAGCTGGTGGGCTATCTCATCGTGAAGCTGCAGCCCGGCGAGGGCGTCGTCGACTTGATCCGCGATGTCGAGAACCGCATCGTGGCGGCCCTGGCTGAACTCGGCATCGCGGCCGAGCGTCGCGTCACCCCGCCCGGCGCCGAACTGCTCACCGGGGTCTGGACCCGCGACACCGGCCGCAAGATCACCTCGATCGGTATGCGGGTGGGCCGCAATGTCTCCACCCACGGCTTCGCCATCAATGTCACCGGTGACCTGTCGCCGTGGAAGCTGGCCGTCGCCTGCGGGCTGCCCGACGTCGACATGACCTCGGTGGAACGGGAACTGGACGGCGAAAAAGCCCCGACGATGGAGCGAGTTGTCGCAACCATCGCCGGGGCCTTCGAAGCGTGCGCTACCCCGACTCCCCTGCCCTGACCGGAACCCGCCGGACCGCTTGCGCGATCGGCGCGGTTCCCAGGGCGGCGAACAGGGCCACGGCGATGTAGACCAGCTGCTCGGGGATCCGGAACCACAACGGTGTGGCGGGCTGACCGCCGAAGGAGATGTTGTCCACTGCCGCATGGATATTCGCGGGCAGCAGCAGGACGAACATCAGGGCCAGAGCCCGACCCGCCGCGCGGCGGGTCGGGACCAGCACCAGGCCGAGCGCCCCCAGGTACTCCAGGACGCCGGTCACGTAGACGGTCAGATCGGGGAAGGGCACGAAGGACGGGACCATGGCGACCAGGTCGCTGTGATGCGGCATCACCGTCACCGAGTCGGGGACGAAATGCGCGGTGCCGGTCATGACGAGCATGAACGCCAGGCCGTGCGCGGCAGCGGACTGCCAGGTCGCGAAGCGGGTCACCCCGAGCGCTCCGAGTAGACGCAAGGACAGGGTGGGGATCGTCAGCAGCAGGAGGGTCTCGAACATGATGCGTCTCCCTTCGAATCGATCCGGATCAGTGCGCGAGAACTGCTGCGCTGGACTCGGATTCGACCGGTGTGCGACGACCGGGCAGCAGCAGCGCGACGAAGGCGCCGATCGCGACGATGACGGAGCCGACCTGCACCGCGGGGATCAGGCCGTCCACGTAGTCCTGCGGGCTCATGTAGGAGCCGTGCGAAGCGAAGACCGAGGCCAGCACCGCGACACCCATGGCCACACCGACCTCACGGATGGTGTTGTTCGCGCCGGAGGCCATGCCCTGATCCGCCGGTGACGCATTGGCCATGACGACGGTGGCGGTGGGCGCGAAGGTCAGGCCCATACCGACGCCGCCGAGGATGAACGGCAGCACGAAGTGGCTGTAGGACACGTCGACGGTGGCCGTGAAAGCCATCCACAGCAGCGCGCTCGACAGCAGCACCTGGCCGATCGACACCAGCACGCGCGCGCCGACCCGGTCCACGATCAGCCCGGCCAGCGGAGCGACCACCATCGGGGCCATGGTCCAGGGCAGGGTGCGAATGCCCGAGGCCAGCGGCGAATACCCCTGCACCACCTGGAAGTACTGGGCCAGCAGGAAGATCGAGCCGAAGGTGCCGAGCGAGAAGGTGAACGAGACCGCGTTGATGACGTAGCCGCGCTTGCGGAACAGCCGCAGCGGCAACATCGGGTCGGCGGTCCGGCTCTCCCAGATCACGAAAGCCGCCAGCGCGGTCGCGCCACCGATCAGGCCGGCGAGCACCTTGGCCGAGGTCCAGCCGTCGTCCGCACCGTGAATGACGCCCCACACCACCGCGAGCACGCCACCCGCCGACAGCAGCAGACCGAGGATGTCCAAACGCCGTGCGCCACCGAAGGATTCGTTCAGAACGCGGGCCGCCACCGGCACTGCGACGAGGCCGATCGGCACGTTCAGCCAGAAGATCCACTGCCAGTTCAAGCCTTCGACGACCGCACCACCGACCACCGGGCCCAGCGCCACGCCGAGGCCGGAGATGCCGCCCCAGATGCCGATGGCCGCGCTGCGCATCTTCTCCGGTACCGCCGCCGAGAGCAGCGTCAGTGACAGCGGCATGACCGCGGCGCCACCGAAGCCCTGGGCCGCACGGGCGGCGATGAGCATCCACGGTTCGGTGGCCAGCGCGCACGCGGCCGAACCGAGCGTGAACAGGGCGATGCCGCCCAGGTAGACGCGCCGGCGGCCGAGCCGGTCACCGAGCGCGGACGCGGTCAGCAGCAGTGAGGCGAAGGCCAGCGTGTAGGCGTTCACGAACCACTGCAGGTCGGAGAGTGAAGCGTGCAATTCGGTGCGAATGACCGGCAGCGCGTTGGTGACCACCAGGTTGTCGAGCGTGACCATGAACATCGGGATGCCCACGGCGGCGAGTACCGCGGCCAGCGGGCGTTGCCGGGCCTGTTCGGCCACCTTGCCCGCGAGTGAGGAAGTTTCGAGTATCTCAGTCATGTCCGATCCCCTTGTTGTAATCGACTGATAACTAGAGAGTATGCATCGACTGATAACATGTCAATGGCAGGATGGATTCCCCACGACGAGGAGGCTCGGCAGCCATGACCAGGACCCGGATGACAGCGACCGAACGCAGCGCGGAAGTGCTCGCCGCGGCTACTGCCGCGTTCGCCGAATCCGGTTACGCCGCAACGAAAACCGATGACATCGCACGCCGCGCCGGGGTCTCGCAGCCCTACGTGATCCGGCTGTTCGGCACCAAGCAACAGCTGTTCCTGGCCGTACTCGACCAGGTCTGCGGACGCATCGAGGAGATCTTCCGCACCGGGGCCACCCTGGCCGAACCGGACGCCTCCCCCAAGGACCGCCTCGACACCCTGGGCGGCCACTTCGGCGAGCACTTCCTCACCGAACGCGATCTGCCCCGGGTCTTCCTGCAGGGCATCGCGGCGGCGGCCGATCCGGCCATCGGCGCCAATATCCGCGACCACTTCGGCCGGCTCTACAACCTCGCCAAGGAACTCACCGGCGCGACGGCCTCCGAGGTCCGCCGCTTCTTCGGCACCGGCATGCTGCTCATCGACCTGACCGCGCTGGGCGTCACCGAACTCGAGGCCGACAACCCGCCGTGGGCCACCGAGATCCTGGAGAACCTCGGCGAGGACGGCATCTGACCGGCGGGCCGGAACCCGCCGCCGGGGTCACTTCGCGTTCTGCACCCGAGCACTCGAGTAGAGGCAGATAGCCGCCGCGGCAGCCAGATTCAGGCTTTCCGCGCGACCGTGAATGGGAATCCGCACCCGGTGGGTGGCGCGGGCGGCGATGGCCTTGTCCAGGCCGTGCGCCTCGTTGCCGAACAGCCAGGCGACCGGGCCGCTGAGGATCTCGTCGGCGTCGTCGAGGTCGACTTCACCCTTGGCGGTGGTGGCGAGGATCGCGATGCCGGCCGCTTCCAGTGCGTCGAGCGTCGCGTCGATGTCGCGGGAGCGGGCCACCGGGACGTGGAAAAGGCTTCCGGCACAAGCGCGTACACATTTGCCGTTGTGCGGGTCCACGGAATCACCGGCGAGCACAACGCCGTCCGCACCGACGGCGTCGGCCACGCGGATAAGGGTGCCCGCGTTACCGGGATCGGCGATCTCGACGGGCACGGCCAGCATGCGCGGCGACGCGTCGAGGACCTCGCGCAGCGGCACGTCCACCTGACGGCACACCGCGACCAGCCCGGGCGGAGTCACGGTCTCCCCCAGCATCTCCGCGGCACGATCGGTCACCAGCGTGGTTCGCACCCCCTGGGCGGCGGCCCCGGCGACGAGCGTGTGCTCACGTCCGGCGGCCTTCTCCGAGAAGAACAGTTCCTCGACCCGGCCCGTGTCCAGCGCCGCCTCGACCGAATTCGCGCCCTCGGCCAGGAACAGGCCGGTCTTGCGCCGGACCGGGCTGCGGTGCAGCTTGACCGCCGACACGATTCGGGAGTTACGCCAGTCGATGGAATCAGCGCTCATGGCCACCTGCCGCTCGGAGATACGAAACCCGGACACACCCGGGGATACGACAAGAAACGACCCGCGGGTTGTGCTCGAAGAGCACGTCCGCGGGTCGTTCCGAGTATTGCTTTGTCACGCAGGCCGAATCAGGCGGCCGGGGCGTTGACGTCGGCGGGCAGCGCGGCCTTGGCGGCGGCGACCAGCTGGGCGAAGGCCTCGGCGTCGGAGACGGCGAGCTCGGCCAGGATCTTGCGGTCCACCTCGATGCCGGCGGCCTTCAGGCCCTGCATGAAGCGGTTGTAGGTCATGTCGTTCAGACGCGCGGCGGCGTTGATACGAGTGATCCACAGCTGACGGAAGTCACCCTTGCGCGCCCGGCGGTCCCGGTAGGCGTAGGTGAGCGAGTGCAGCTGCTGTTCCTTGGCCTTGCGGTACAGACGCGACCGCTGACCGCGGTAGCCCTTGGAGGCCTCGAGAACGGAACGGCGCTTCTTCTGAGCGTTGACGGCCCTTTTGACGCGTGCCACTTTTCAGTCCTTGATCAAGTAAGGGGTGCGGCGATTGCACCCGGAGGTTGGTCGGTCGGCTCAGCCGAATTACTTGGCGAGCAGCTTCTTGACGCGAGCGACGTCCGCCTTCGCGACGACCTCCACGCCGTCCAGACGACGAGTCCGGGTGCTCGGCTTGTGCTCGAGCAGGTGGCGGCGGTTCGCCTGCTGACGCAGCAGCTTGCCCGAGCCGGACACCTTGAATCGCTTCGAGGCACCGCTGTGCTTCTTCATCTTCGGCATGGATTCCTCAATCTGTCTCGTCCCGGAGGCAGGGGTGAACCCCTGTCTCCGGTGCTTGTCGTTATTACTGCTGCGGGGTGGCCGCCGAAGCTTCGGCAACCGGTGCCTCGGCCGGAGCCGCGGCAGCATCGGTAACCGGTGCTTCAGCCGGAGCCGGCGCCGGCGCACTGCTGCGCTGCTGCGTCGAGCTCGCGTCGTTCTGCGCCTTCACCCGCGTCTTCGCGCCCTTGTGCGGCGCGAGGACCATGGTCATGTTTCGGCCGTCCTGCTTGGCCGAAGTTTCGACGAAACCGAGGTCGGCGACGTCGGCGGCCAGTCGCTGCAGGAGCCGGAACCCGAGTTCGGGGCGCGACTGCTCGCGACCACGGAACATGATGGTGACCTTGACCTTCGACCCGGCCTCCAGGAAGCGCATCACGTGGCCGCGCTTGGTGGCGTAGTCGTGGTCATCGATCTTCGGGCGGAGCTTCTGCTCCTTGATCACGGTCTGGACCTGGTTCTTCCGGGACTCGCGCGCCTTCTGCGCGGTCTCGTACTTGAACTTGCCGTAGTCCATGATCTTGCACACCGGCGGGCGTGCATCGGGCGCGACCTCGACCAGGTCGAGATCAGCTTCCTGAGCGACGCGTAGTGCATCTTCAACACGCACGATCCCAACCTGCTCGCCGCCGGGTCCGATGAGTCGGACCTCGGGAACGCGGATGCGATCGTTGATGCGGGTCTCAGTGCTGATGGGGCCTCCTAGGTCAAGCGGTTCGTCAACGACCGCAAGCAATAACTGCAACCCCAATTTCAACACGAAAGCCCCGTGCTGGTATTTCACCACCACGGGGCCCGAGTCGACCGATCGACGACGCGAACAACTCGCATCGCACCGCACGCAGGGAAAACCCACGCGCAGAACCCATCCGGTAAATGATGGGCGACCGGACCGTGCAATCTCGCTGCCCTGATACAAGAACAGCTGATTGACGGTGGGAGTCGGGCTCCACTTGATGCCCCGAGTCGGTTGCGGGAACCTGTCCGGGACGGTCGTCGCGGAAGAGTCTAACACTCATAGCCGCGAGCTCCGAATCGCCCGCCCCCGCGACCAGCGCCGACCCGCGCGATGGCATTCTCTAACCCATGAGCGAGGCTACCTTGAACGACGATTCCGCCCTCATCGACGGCGAGGTCGTGCGCGAATTGGCCGAGATCCCCGCGGTCGAGGTCATCAGCCGCGCCGCCGTCATGCTGATGAGCTCGGCCGCCGAGAAGCTCGGCCTGGGCGAACCCGATCCGGCCAGCAGCCCGCACCTGGATCTGGACGAGGCCCGCCGGGTGATCACCGCCCTCGCCGGCCTGGTCACCGCGTCGGTGGAATACCTCGGCCCGCACGCCGGCCCGATCCGCGACGGACTGCAGTCCCTGCAGCGCGCGTTCCGCGAATCCTCGGAGTACCCGGACGCCCCCGGCGCGGGCCCGGGCGAGAAGTACACCGGCCCGGTGTACTGACCAGCAGTCGACACGGCCCGCCCCGGACTTCGCCCGGGGCGGGCCGTTGTCGTTTCGGGGGCTGTTATTCCAGCGGCCCGATGCCCGCCAGCAACGTGGTGACGACCGCGTCCTGATCGACGGTGGGCGACGCCATGCCGGGTAGCAGAGCGCCCAGCACCTGGTCGTGACAGATGCCCACCAGGATCGCCGCCGCCGCGGTGGTGTCGGCCCCGGGGGCGATGCGGCCGAGCCGCTGTTCTCCGGTCAGATAGTCCGACAAGAGCATTCGCCAGTCGGTGTGAGCGGCGGGCAGTTCGGCGAAGCGGGTGAGCACGACCGGGGTGGCCAGCAGGCTCGCGAACACCGGGAGCACCGCGCGGTGCAGGTCCAGCCCCGCACGCAGATAGGTACCGAGATTGCCGGCGACGGCGGCCTCGCCGGGTGCGGGCAGGGGCCCCAGCGCACGCTGCGCCTCGTCGACGTGGGCGCGCACGGCGATGGCCAGCAGCGTGTCCTTGTCCGGGAAGTGGTTGTAGAGGACACCGTCGGCCACCCCGGCCGCGCGGGCGATGGCGCGGACGGTGAGGGTGGCGGCCGACCCCTCGGCGAGCAGGCGTTGCGCGGTGGTGACGAGGTGGTCGCGGAGGGTGCGGGCGTCGTCGGTGGCGCGCAGCGCCGCGGCCTTGCGGGGGGACATGGATGGTTACGGTAGCGGGGTCGTGGCGGTGACGAGCCAGGCAGTCATGCGCAGGACGACGCCGTCGGCGCCGAGGTGCGGGACCAGGGCGGCGGAGATCGCCTCGCGGACTCGGTCGTCGGTGGCGAAGCCGGCCAGGGAGCGGTGGTAGCGGACCGGACCCCAGCCCATGATGAATTCGGTGGCGTCGGGGATGTCGGCGCCCCAGCTGCCGTCGGCCTCGCTGTATTCGATGGCGATGTCTTGGAAACCGGCGCTGGACAGCAGGTCTCGGATGTGGTCGGGGTCGGAGAACGGGCCCTCGGCGGGGCTCACCGCGAAGGTGTCGAGATGTGCTGCGGCAGCTCCGAATACGTCGCCGAGGTCGGTGCCGGGGAGCGGCGTCATGGCGACGAGGGCGAGCCGGCCGCCGGGGCGCAGGGCGCGGGCGATATTGGCGAAGGCCGCCACCGGGTCGGTGAAGAACATGATGCCGAAGCGGCTCAGGGCGGCGTCGTAGGCGGCAGCGGGGAACGGATGGATCTGGGCATCGCCCTGTTCGAAGGTGACATTCGAGATGCCTTCGGCGGTGGCGAGCCCGCGGGCGCGGGCGAGCATCGGGCCGGACAGGTCGATTCCGGTCGCGGAGCCGCTGCCGGTCCGGCGGGCGGCAGCGCGGGTCAATTGACCGTTACCGCAGCCGATGTCGAGGACGCGGTGGCCTTCGGCGACGCGGGCGGCAGCCAGCAGAGGCTCGTTGAAGCCCTGGTTCACCGCGTCGTATCGGTCGTGCTGCCCGGCCCAGTGTTCGCCCTCGTAGCCGTTCCAGGCTTCCGACTGGGCGGTATTCACGATTTCGGTCATGATCACTCCTATATGAACGACAGTTCATGAACGCATGTTCATATTGAGCGCAGCGGGCGGACAATGTCAATACCCGAACAGGAGAAGGCCAATATCGGCACAGGAAAAGGGGTTACACCGAACCATCATCGAGCCGCTGGCAAATATTCAGCGACAGAACGGCATCCAGAGAATCGAACGCTGGGCTTGCTGCGATCTTCGCTGACCTGTTAACACTTGGCCCGACGTGCGACATAGCTGGGTTGCAGGGTAATCGCCTGTGCGGCTGCAAGATCGAAATGCGCTGGCGACACCGAGCCGGTGCTGGTTGGATGCCGCAGTATCGCACCGATCGGCGCGAACGCGGGCGACGTCCTGCATACTACGACGGGCGGCGGCAAGGCTGCCCTCACTACGAGATCGAATGGACTTCGGGGGTTGTACATGAATGACTTGATATCCCAGGGGAACCGCACGTCCGGCAGCCGAATTCGGCGCGGCGTCCTCCCGATCATGATCGCCGCGGCCGCGACCGCCGCACTGGTGGCCGGCTGCACCTCGTCCTCCAGCTCGGACAGCAAGGCCACCACCTCGCAGGCGGCCCCGCCGTCGCAGCTGCCCGACGGCGCGCAGATCGTGGCCGAATCCGCCAAGACCACCCAGACCCTGCAGTCGGTGCACGTGGTGCTCGACGTCAAGGACCTGCCGACGCTCTCGGTCAAGAACATCAAGGCCGACGTCACCAACCAGCCGCAGGGCCAGGGCCAGGCCATCGGCGACGCCGAGGTGAAGGTCAAGGAAGGCGGCGACTTCACCAAGACCAAGTTCATGGTCGTCGACAAGACCCTCTACACCGGCGACGGCACCAAGTACTCCCCTGTCGGCCCCGCCGAGAAGATCTACGACCCGGGCGTCCTGCTCGACAAGGACAAGGGTCTCGCGTTCGCCATCTCGCAGGTGAAGAACGCCAAGGCCGAGGCCCGCGAGAAGATCGACGGCATCGACACCGTCAAGATCACCGGCACCATCGACGCCTCCGTCATGGACCCGGTCGTCCCGCAGATCGGCAAGGACGGCGGCGAGTTCCCGATCACCCTGTACATCAAGGACGTCGCCCCGCCCAGCGGCACCGGCACCACCCTGCCCTCCACCGCCGCCTCGCCGGGCACCGGCCCGAACCTGGTGCGCGCCATCGTGACCAAGGACTCGGGCACGGTCACCGTCACCCTGTCCGACTGGGCCAAGCCGGTCCACGTCACCAAGCCCGGCGGCTAGACACGCGCCCGCTTGTCCTGTGAGTTGAGAGCCGGTTCGGGGAACACGCAACGGCGGCAACGGCTGTCGTAGTGCCCCGGCCGGCTTTCGCATTTTTTCCGGGCCACTGTTAACAAAAGCCCGCTTAAGAGATTGTTCAGTGAAATGCAAGCCGCAACGCCGACGATTCCATCCGTAAGTTCGAACGCGGTGTGTGCGTGTGGAGGAAAGCTATGACGATCGAACGGCCCGAGGCCGAGGCGACGATCGAACGGCAGGCGCCAGAAGGTGAATTTCGCCGGCCCCCGCTCGACGGACCGCCGCCGATTTCCAACGTCTGGGTCTACGACGGGAAAGCCTACGACCTCTCCGACTGGATTTCCAAGCATCCGGGCGGCGAGTTCTTCATCGGCCGCACCAAGAACCGCGACATCACCTCGATTGTCGGTTCGTACCACAAGAATCCGGAAGCCATCGGCAAGATTCTGAAGAAGTACGCGCTCGACCGTGACGCCCTGCCGGAGGACATCCACCCCAAAGCCAACGCGCCCGCGTTCCTGTTCAACGAGGGTTTCGACAGCTGGCGCGACACCCCGAAGTTCAGCTTCGACAACAAGGACGACCTGCTGCACAAGGTGAAGGCGCGGCTCAAGGAACCCGAGCTGGCCGCCCGGATCCGCCGCATGGACACCTATTTCAATATCGTGGTCGCCATTCTCGCGGTGGCGTACTTCGCGGTGCAGGGCCTGCGGTTGTTCGAGCGGTCCTGGATGCCGTTGCCGGTCTTCGTGATCGCGATGGTGCTGCTGCGCAGCTCGCTGGCCGGGTTCGGGCACTACGCCATCCACCGTGCCCAGAAGGGCATGAACAAGATCTACACGAATGCCTTCGACTTCAATTACGTCGCACTGGCTTTCGTGACCGCCGACGGGCACGCCCTGCTGCACCACCCGCACACCCAGAGTGAAGTCGACATCAAGAAGAACGTCTTCACCATGATGATGCGGATCCCGCGGCTGTACCGGGTGCCGATCCACACCCTGCACAAGTTCGGTCACGCCGTCACCGGCATGACCATCCGCCTGCTCGACGTCTGCCGCCTCACCCGCAAGGTGGGCATCAAGGACATGTACGGCACCTGGGGCGGGGCGCTGCCGCACTTCATCGGGTCCTTCGGCGCGCGGTTCCTGCTGCTGGGCGAGCTCATCGCCTTCACCGTGATGGGCGACTTCTGGGCCTGGGCCCTGCAATTCGTGATCACCCTGTGGGTCTCCACCTTCCTGGTGGTGGCCAGCCACGACTTCGAGGTCGAAGCCGAGGAACTGGAGCACAACACCGAGGACTGGGGCATCGACCAGATCGAGCAGGCCTACGACCTGAAGGTGGTCGGCAACCGCTACCTGGACTGCTTCCTGTCCGCGGGCCTCAGCTCGCACCGGGTGCACCACGTATTGCCATACCAGCGCAGCGGTTTCGCCAACATCGCCACCGAGGACGTGCTGCGTGAGGAGTCGGAGAAGTTCGGTGTGGAATGGCTGCCGGCCAAGAGCTTCTTCACCGACCGCTTCCCCAAGCAGATCCGCACCTACATCCTCGCGCCGTCCGACGACGCGGTGGAACGCAAGTGGGGGTTCGTCAAGGAGCACTTCTCACCGCTGGCCCTGAAGACCTGTGTCGTCTACACCGCGCAGGGCTTCACCGGAATCGGCACGGTCTGAACCGATTCCGAGCACCGCGGGGCGTCCGAACATGCGCCGGACGCACCGCGGATCTTCACCAAAGAATACGAGGGGAGTCATTGTGTCCATCACCATCGATGAAGGGGCCACTGGGCCCGTGACCCGGTTCGCGGGAGGCGAACCCGGGTACGACTTCGCGCCGACGCCGCTGCCGCCGGCCCCGCCGACCACCGTCGGCGTGATCGAGTCCATCGCCACCGGAGCGCCCGCGCAGATCTTCTCGCAGGCCGAGGCCGCCGCCCAGGTGGCCGGACTGTTCACCGACCCGGCCCAACAGGCCCGGATTCCGCGGATCTACCAGAAGACCCGGGTCACCACCCGCCACCTCGCGGTCGACCCGATCGACCCCGAATTCCTGTCCTACAGCCGGGAATCGGGCACCATCCGCGACCGCATGAACACCTTCTACGACCACGCGGTGCCGCTGGCCGTGGACGTGGCCGGACGCGCCATCGCCCATCTCGAGGACCCCGCCGCCGAGATCGGCATGCTGGTCTTCGCCACCAGCACCGGGTTCATCGCCCCCGGCGTGGACGTGGCCGTGGTCAAGCAGCTGGGCCTGTCCCCCACCGTCAACCGGGTCGTCGTGAACTTCATGGGCTGCGCCGCGGCCATGAACTCGGTGCGCGCCGCCACCGATTACGTGCGGGCGCACCCGGACAAGAAGGCGCTGGTCATCTGCATCGAGCTGAGCTCGGTGAACGCCGTGTTCGACGACAACGTCAACGACGTCATCATCCACAGCCTCTTCGGTGACGGCTGCGGCGCGGTGGTCATCGGCGCCCGCCAGGCGCACCAGCAGCTCCCGGCCGGCTCCATCGTCGTGCGCGACAGCTTCAGCTACCTGTTCGACGACGCCGAGGACGGAATCGTGCTGGGCGTCAACGACAACGGCATCACCTGCGAGCTGTCGGAGAACCTGCCGCAGTACATCCTGCGCGGCGTGGACCCGGTGGTGACCGAGGTGCTGGCGCGCCAGGGCCTGACCAAGTCCGACATCGATCTGTGGGCCATCCACCCGGGCGGCCCCAAGATCATCGAGGAGTCGGTGCGCTCGCTCGGCCTCGGCTCCGAGCAGGCCGCCACCAGCTGGGACGTGCTCGCCGAATACGGCAACATGCTCAGCGTCTCGCTGATCTTCGTGCTCGAGCAGATGGTCGCACAGGCGGCGGCACAGCCGATCTCGACGGGCGTCGCGTTCTCCTTCGCGCCCGGCGTCACCCTCGAGGGCGTCGTCTTCGACGTCATCCGTTCCTGACCAGCCCGACCCGCACAGTCGTCCAGAGAGCCCAGCAGCCATGCAACTCATCAGATTCCTCGTCTCCATCTCGTGGATGCGGATCGCCGGCGTCATCGCCTCCGGTCTCGTCTGCGGTGCGGCCAATACCTACCTGGTGACATTGATTCGGGGAGTGGTGTCACCGGAACCGCACCCGGGCGTCACCGTCGGGGCCTTCGTGGCGACCGCGCTGGTCATCCTGATCAGCGGCGTGATCTCGCAGGTGCTGCTGATCCGGCTGGCGCAGGACGCCATCTACCGGCTGCGCGCCGACCTCAGCTCGCGCATCGTGTCCGCACCGCTCGAACACCTCGAGCGGCTCGGCCAGCACCGGCTGATCGCGACGCTCACCGAGGATGTGCGGGCGCTCTCGCAGGCGGTCACGGCCATTCCGAGCATCTGCATCGACCTGGCCACCATCGTGGGTTGCTTCGTGTTCCTCGCGGTCGTGTCCGGCCCGATCTTCGCCACCACCGTGGCGGGCACGCTGCTCGGAATCGCCTGTGTCGAACTGGTTCTCAAGCGGGTGCGCGCCCTGTACCACTCGGCGCGCGAGAACGAGGACGGGCTGCTGCGCTCCTTCCAGGCGGTGTCGCTGGGCATCAAGGAGCTCAAGCTGCACCGCGGGCGACGGCGCGACTTCATGGACAAGCACCTGCTCGGCTCCGCCGAGACGCTGCGGGCGCAGAACATCGACGCCGGGTCGAAATTCACTGTCGCCCAAGGGTTCGGGCAGCTGTTGCAGCTGGCCACCATGGCGCTCATCCTGTTCGGGCTGGCGCGGTCCCTGCATCTGCCACAGAACGTCATGGTCGGCTATGTCCTGGTCACCACGTTCCTGGCGATGCCCATGCAGAACTTCATGCACCGGATCCCGGACCTGCTACGCGGTGACGTGGCGCTGTCCAAGATCCGCTCGCTCAACCTGAGCATCCAGACCGCGCACGACGAATCGACCCTGCCCTACACCGAGCGGCCCGCCGTCACCGCCGCCCGGCTGGAACTCAACGACGTCGGCTACAGCTATCTGACCGAGGCCCCGCCCGCGTTCCCGCCGCCCGGCACCGGACCCCACCCCGGCGGCGGTGCGCGACCGCATCCCGGCGGCGGCGGTGGCCGGCCCGGGGCGCCGGGCGCGCCCGTGGGCGGACGCCCCGGACCGCATCCCGGCGGACGGCCCGGCGGCCCGCCTCCGGGACACGGGGTGGATCGGCCGGATGTCAACGGGCACAAGTTCGTCGGCCACGGCGGCCGCGGCGGACCCGTACCGATGGCCGGACCCATGGACCCGCCACAGGCCGACGGCTCCGGGTTCCACCTCGGACCGCTGGACCTGACCTTCGAGCCCGGTCAGCTCACCTTCATCGTGGGCGGCAACGGCAGCGGCAAATCCACCCTGGCCAAACTGCTCACCGGCCTCTACGTCCCGCAGCAGGGCCACCTGTCGCTCAACGGCGAGGCGATCGACCACGAGAACATCGAGTGGTTCCGGCAGAACACGTCGGCGGTGTTCACCGACTTCCACCTGTTCGAGGACTATCTGGGCTTCGACGAGGGCGTCGACGAGGAGGTCCGGAAGTACCTGCGGGAACTGCGGATCGACCACAAGGTCACCGTGGAGAACGGCCGGCTGTCCACCATCGCGCTGTCCCAGGGGCAGCGCAAGCGGCTGGCGCTGCTGACCGCTCTGCTCGAGGATCGGCCGATCTACCTGTTCGACGAATGGGCCGCCGATCAGGAACCGAAGTTCCGTGACGTCTTCTACCGCGAGATCCTGGTCTCGCTGAAGAACCGCGGCAAGACCGTCATCGTGATCACCCACGACGACCGGTACTTCGACTGCGCCGACCAGATCGTCAAACTCGACTTCGGTCACATCGCCGAGGTCAAGGAACTCACCACGCCGGTGGCCGCGGCCGAGTAGGCGCGAAAGGCGAAGGCCCCGTACCGGAATCGGTACGGGGCCTTCGGCTATGGAGTCGTCACCGCAGCGCGGCGGCCTTGCGGCGCGCGGCCGCCGCCTTCTTGGTGGCCGCGGCCTGGGCCTCGGTCTTCGGCGCGGCCTTCTTGGCGGGAGCCTTCTTCGCCGCCGCCTTCTTCACGGCCTTGGGTTCGGCCGGCGCCGACGGCTGGGCCTCGAGCACGTCCTTCAGGAACTGGCCCGTGTAGCTTTCCGGCACCGCCGCAATGTCTTCCGGGGTGCCCTGGGCGATGACCATGCCACCGCCGGAACCGCCCTCCGGACCCATGTCGATGACCCAGTCGGAGGTCTTGATGACGTCGAGGTTGTGCTCGATGACGATCACCGAGTTGCCCTTGTCGACCAGGCCGTTGATGACCGCCAGCAGCTTGCGGATGTCCTCGAAGTGCAGGCCCGTGGTGGGCTCGTCGAGGATGTAGATGGTGCGGCCGGTGGAACGCTTCTGCAGTTCTGCGGCCAGCTTCACGCGCTGCGCCTCACCACCGGAGAGCGTCGGAGCCGACTGGCCCAGGCGGACATAGCCGAGACCGACATCGACCAGGGTCTTGAGGTAGCGGTGGATCGAGGTCACCGGCTCGAAGAAGTCCGCGGCCTCCTCGATCGGCATGTCCAGCACCTCGGCGATGGTCTTGCCCTTGTAGTGGACCTCCAGCGTCTCGCGGTTGTAGCGCGCACCGTGGCACACCTCGCACGGAACGTACACGTCCGGCAGGAAGTTCATCTCGATCTTCAACGTGCCGTCACCCGAGCACGCCTCGCAGCGGCCGCCCTTCACGTTGAAGGAGAACCGGCCCGGCTGATAACCGCGCACCTTGGCCTCGGTGGTGGCCGCGAACAGGGTGCGGATCTTGTCGAAAACGCCGGTGTAGGTGGCCGGATTCGAGCGCGGCGTGCGGCCGATCGGCGACTGGTCCACCTGCACCAGCTTGTCCAGGTGATCGAGACCGTTGACCCGGGTGTGGCGGCCCGGCACCTGGCGCGCGCCGTTCAGCTTGTTCTGCAGCACGGTCGCCAGAATGTCGTTGACCAGCGTCGACTTACCCGAACCCGAGACACCGGTGATCGCGGTGAGCACGCCCAACGGGAAATTCACGTCGATGTCGCGCAGGTTGTGCTCGGTCGCGCCGACCACCGTCAGCTGCTTCTTCTTGTCGATCGCCCGCCGCACCAAGGGCAGCTCGATGCGCTCGCGGCCGGAAAGGTAAGCGCCGGTGAGGGAGTCCTTGTCCTTCAGCAGTCCCTCGTACGGGCCCGAGTACACCACCTGACCGCCGTGCTCACCGGCCAGCGGGCCGATGTCGACCACCCAGTCCGAGGCGTGGATGGTGTCCTCGTCGTGCTCGACCACGATCAGGGTGTTGCCGAGACTCTTGAGGCGCGTGAGGGTTTCGATCAAGCGACGGTTGTCGCGCTGGTGCAGGCCGATGGACGGCTCGTCCAGCACGTACAGCACGCCCACCAGGCCCGAACCGATCTGGGTGGCCAACCGGATGCGCTGCGCCTCACCGCCGGAGAGGGTCGCCGCGGCGCGCGACAGCGTCAGATACTGGAGGCCGACATCGAGCAGGAAGCCCAGCCGGGCCTGGATCTCCTTGACCACCTGCGCGGCGATCGCCGCCTGCCGGTCGTCCAGGGTCAGCGTGTTCAGGAACTTCGCGGCATCGCCGATCGACAGATCCGACAGGTCCGCAATGGATTTGCGGTCCGGCCCGGCCGAGAGCGTGACCGCCAGGATCTCCGGCCGCAACCGCGCGCCGCTGCACACCGGGCACGGGATATCACGCATGTACCCGTCGTAGTGCTCCTTCATCGCCTCCGACTCGGTGGCGTCCATGCGCCGCTGCAGGAACGGCATCACACCCTCGAAATCGGCGTAATAGGAACGCTTGCGGCCGTAGCGGTTGGTGTAGGAGACGTGCACCTGCTCGGAGCTGCCCTCCAGCACCGCCTTGCGCGCCTTGAGCGGCAGCTGACTCCAGGGCGTGTCCATGGAGAAGCCGATCGCTTCGGCCAGGCCCGACAGCAGGCGGGTGAAGTATTCGGCGGTCTGCCCGCGCGACCACGGGGCGATCGCGCCGCCGGCCAGGCTCAGATCCTGATCCGGCACAACCAGATCCGGATCGACCTCCTTGCGAATACCCAGACCCGTGCAATCCGGGCAGGCGCCGTAGGGCGAGTTGAAGGAGAACGAGCGCGGTTCCAGATCCTCGATGTCGAGCGGGTGCCCGTTCGGGCAGGCCAGCCGCTCGGAGAAGCGCCGCTCCCGATCGTGGGCGTGCTCGTCGCGGTCCACGAAGTCCAGCACCACGATGCCGTCGGCCAGCCGCAGCGCGGTCTCGATCGAATCGGTCAGGCGCTGTTTGGAACTCGGCTTCACGGCGAGGCGGTCCACGACCACCTCGACATCGTGCTTCTCCTGCTTCTTCAGCTTGGGCGGATCGGTCAGCGCGTGCACCACGCCGTCGACCCGGACCCGCGAATAACCCTGCGAGTTCAGCGACTCGAACAGGTCCACGAATTCGCCCTTGCGGGTGCGCACCACGGGCGCGAGCACCTGGAACTTGGTGCCCTCCGGCATGGCCAGCACCTGGTCCACGATCTGCTGCGGGCTCTGCTTGGCGATCAGATGACCGCAGACCGGGCAGTGCGGGGTGCCCGCGCGCGCGAAGAGCAGACGCAGGTAGTCGTAGACCTCGGTGATGGTGCCGACCGTGGACCGCGGGTTGCGGTTGGTCGACTTCTGGTCGATGGACACCGCGGGCGAGAGGCCCTCGATGAAGTCCACGTCCGGCTTGTCCATCTGCCCCAGGAACTGGCGGGCATAGGCGGACAGCGATTCCACGTACCGGCGCTGGCCCTCGGCGAAGATCGTGTCGAAGGCCAGCGAGGACTTCCCGGATCCGGACAGGCCAGTGAAAACGATGAGACTGTCGCGAGGTAGGTCGAGGTCGACCCCTTTGAGGTTGTGCTCTCGCGCTCCGCGCACCGTCAGGCGATCCGCCACCTGGCCATCCTTCCAACGTTCCGGCATCCAGACATACCCCCGACGCCATGCTAGGTGCACCCACCGACAAGTTGGGTTACGGGCACTGAAACGCTGGTCACACTGTGTTTATTGCCTGCGACGACGGTGATCCCGCCCGCAGCGGGCTCAGGCGGACTTCTCGGCGATCCGGCTGGTCGCCTCCACCGTGGACGGCAGGGCGCGGCGCACGCAGCCCGCGATCACCCGCGGCTGCCGGGCCCGGTCCCGGTCCCGGCCGCGCTCCTCGGACCCGGCCGCGGCGACCAAGGCCAGATCGCCGTCGAAGCGGCGGTAGAGCAGCCGGCCGCGGCGGACATCGGAGTCGATGAAGAACAGGTACGGCAGCCCGCCCAGGCACAGCCGGGCCACCGCCTCGTCCTCGAGCAGCACCGGGACGCCGTCGCGCGGCCGGCCCAGCGTCCGCACCCCGAGCGGTCCGGTCCAGCAGACCACCGCCTCGGCGCCGGTCTCGGCGTCGATGAACAGGTGCGCGTCGTAGTCCATGGCGTCGAGCACCCGGGCGGCCGCCGCGGGCGTGGCCACCTGTAGTCGGAAGTCCTTGCGCCGCACGATCGGCCGCAGTTCGGTGACCGCGGACAGCGACGGGCGCGCCGGATCGGGCCAGGGCCTGGACAATTCGTCGGGCGGACAGCCCAGCCGCAGGTCGAGGCGCTCGAGCGCGAAGGTGGAGGCGAACCGTCCCGGCCCGGAGACCTGTACCCGGAACGCCTTCCCCAGCGCTCGGACGCTCGCCTGCACCAGGGTGGTGCCGTCCTCGGCGTCCCCGTCGGCGGGACCGGGCCAGTGCAGGCGTGCCCGCACCGGCCCGTCGACCCCGTGGCGGCGCAGGATCCTGCCCAGACCGCGCACCACCCGGGTCACCTCACCCGACGGGACCGGCCCCTGCGTGGTAACCACGAAATCCGGATCGATTCCACTCGACCACACATCGAACGCGCCCATAGCCGACCCCGCTCTCCCTGTTCCGACCCGGCAACCGAACTCCATGGCAACACACCCCACCGAGCCCCGACAGTGCCGAAAGTCCCGAAACCGACCACTTTCGGGGAAAATCCTCCGACAAAAGATCGCGCCTCCCCCGAACCGCCCGCAGATTAGGGACCTTCGGCGGTATCCCGTTGCCGCTCCGCGAGTTACGTTGGCCGGGACCCTCGCGCGCCCGCGCGCCGGCCGCGAGTAACCGACATCCTGGAGGCCGTCGTGATCAAAGTCTTCCTGGTCGACGATCACGAGATCGTCCGCCGCGGTCTTACCGACCTGCTGGAGGAGGACCCCGAGCTCACCGTGGTCGGCGAGGCCGGCGACGTCGCCCAGGCGCTGGCCCGGATCCCCGCGCTGCGCCCGGACGTGGCGGTGCTCGACGTGCGCCTGCCCGACGGCAACGGCATCGAACTGTGCCGGGACCTGCTGGCCGAGATCGACGACCTGCGCTGCCTGATCCTCACCTCCTACACCGACGAGCAGGCCATGATGGACGCCATCCTGGCCGGGGCCAGCGGCTACGTGGTCAAGGACATCAAGGGCATGGAGCTGGCCAAGGCCATCAAGGAGGTGGGCGCGGGCCGCTCGCTGCTGGACAACCGGGCCGCCGCCGCGCTGATGGCCCGGCTGCGGCGCAGCACCGAATTCGACGGTCCGCTGGCCGGTTTGACCGATCAGGAACGCAAGCTGCTCGACCTGCTCGGCGACGGCCTGACCAACCGGCAGATCGCCGAACGGATGTTCCTGGCGGAGAAGACCGTCAAGAACTACGTGTCGCGGCTGCTGGCCAAACTCGGCATGGAGCGCCGCACCCAGGCCGCGGTGCTGGCGTCGAAATTGCGTACGGGACAACCACGTTCGGCATGACAACCACGCGGCAACCGCGACGCGCATAGAATCCCGCTGACGTGGCGTATCCGCCGGACCGCAGGACATACATGCACGACACTCCCCGCACCAGCCCTTACTCGGTGCGCGAAACGCTGTCGCAACTGCGATTACGCGAGTTGCTCACCGAGGTCAAGGACCGGGTCGAACAGATCATCGACGCCCGCGACCGCATCGACGGGCTGGTCGAGGCGATGCTGCTCGTCACCTCCGGCCTCGACCTGGACCAGACGCTGAGCACCATCGTGCGCGCCGCGACCATCCTGGTCGACGCCCGCTACGGCGCGCTGGCCGTGCTCGGGCACGAACAACAGCCCAGCCAGTTCATCTTCCACGGCATCGACGAGCAGGCCCGCGTGCAGATCGGGGCGCTGCCCGAGAGCCATGGCGTGCTCGGCCTGCTGCTCGACAAGCCCGAGCCGCTGCGCCTGGACGATCTGACCCGCCAGCCCGCCGCGGTCGGCTTCCCCGAACACCATCCGGTCATGCGCACGCTGCTGGGCATGCCGGTGCGGATCCGCGGCGAGATCTTCGGAAACCTGTATCTCGCCGAGAAATCCGGCGGGCACCCCTTCACCGAGGACGACGAGGTGCTGTTGCAGGCGCTGGCCGCCGCGGCCGGTATCGCCGTCGACAATGCCCGGCTCTACGAGCAGGCCCGCACCCGGCAGGCGTGGATCGAGGCCACCCGCGACATCGCCACCGCGTTCCTGGCCGACAGCGACCCCAGCAAGGTGCTGGCCCACGTGGTCGCCCACGCCCGCGAGCTCACCGCCTCACAGCAGGCGCTGCTGGCCGTGGTCGCCGATCCCGAGGAAGCCCCCGAGAGGGTCACCGAACTGGTGGTGGCGCAATGGTCCGGGCCCGGCGAACCGCCCGCGGGCCAGGTGGTGCGGACCGTGGACACCGCGGTCGGGCAGGCGCTCACCACCCGCACTCCGCTGCGTTTCGACGACGGCCGCCATATCGACCTCGGCACCACCGTCCCCGACATCGGCCGGGCCCTGGTGCTGCCGCTGCACACCCCCGATTCCACCCTGGGCGTGCTGATCACGCTGCGCTCCGCCGAATCCGCGCCCTACTCCGACGAATTGGTGGAGCTGATCGCCGCCTTCACCGATCAGGCCGCCCTGGCCATGCAGCTGGCGGTGGCGCAGCGGCGCATGCGCGAACTCGACATCCTCACCGACCGCGACCGCATCGCCCGCGACCTGCACGACCACGTCATCCAGCGGCTGTTCGCGATCGGGCTGGCGCTGCAGGGCACGGTGCCGCGGGCGCGGGTGCCCGAGGTGCAGAAGCGACTCGCGGACGCGATCAACGATCTGCAGGACGTGGTGGAGGAGATCCGCACCTCCATCTTCGACCTGCACGGCGGCGACGGGCACAGCACCCGGCTGCGCCAGCGCATCGAGCGCGCGGTCAAACAGCAGACCACCGCGACCGACATCCGGGCGCTCATGCACATCACCGGACCCCTGTCGGTGGTCGAGCCGGCGCTGGCCGACCACGCCGAAGCCGTGGTGCGCGAAGCCGTCTCGAACGCCGTGCGGCATTCGGGGGCCGACACCATCACCATCGACATCGGGGTGGCCGACGATCTCACCATCGTGGTCGCCGACAACGGCCGCGGCATTCCCGACTCGATCACCCCGAGCGGGCTCACCAATCTGGCCCGCCGCGCCGAACAGTCCGGCGGCCGCCTGGCGGTGTACCCGCGCCGCGAGATCACCGGCGACGACGAGGACGGCACGACCATCGGCACCAAGCTGCACTGGTCGGTGCCGCTGCACTAACCGGCCGGGCCGAGCAGCACCGCACTGTTGTTGCCGCCCATGCCGAGCGCGGTCTTGAGGGTGAGGCCGTCGATTCCGGGGCGCACGCCGTCGACCAGGCGGGCGTGCGCGGGCGCGACGATCGGGGCCGACACCAGCAGTCCGCGCTCGTAACCCAGTGCGGCGACCGCGAGTTCGAGGGCGGCCGAGGCGGCCTGACAGTGCCCGGCCAGCGGCTTGAGCGCCGTCACCTGCGGGCGGTCATCGAAAAGGTCGGCCAATAGCGCGGTTTCGGCGGCGTCGCACTGGGCGGTCCCGGAGGCGTGGGCATTGAGGCAGGCCACCTCGTCGGGCCGGACGCCGGCGGTGGCCAGGGCGCGGCGCACACAGTCGAAGATCTGCTCGTAGGAGGGTTCCACGGAGACCACGTGATAGGCGTCGCTGGACATGGCTCCGCCGAGCACCGCGGCGTACGGGCGGTCGGCCGCGCGGGTCAGCACGAACGCGATCGACGCCTCACCGAAGACGAAGCCGCGACTTCCCTCCTGGAACGGGCGGCAGGCGTCGAAGGAATCGGCATCGTCGACCGCCGCGCCCAGGGTCACGAAGGCCTGCACCATCTCCGGGCTCGCGGACAGGTCGGTGGCCACCACCACCACGTCGTCGGCCATACCCTGGTCCAGCCACAGTTGCGCGGTGATCATGGCCGCGTTCGCCGAGGAGCAGGCGGCGCTGACGTTCATGGCCGGGCCGTGGAAGCCGAACTCGCTCATCAGCATCGACACCGGGGTCGAGGGGATCAGCCGCAGATAGTCGCGTGAGCGGCGCTGTCCGCCGTCGACGGTGTAGAAGTCCTGCCACTCGTCGAGGTTGCCGAGCACGATGGCATGCACCAGGCCGACCGTCCGGCCCGGCCGCCAGCCGCGCTCCCGCGCGTCGGCCACCGCTTCCCGCCCCGAGTCCAGGACCGCGCGTAGGAAGCGGCTCGGGGGTAGCTCCGGGTCGCCGCCGGGCGGTACCCGGGCGATCCAGCCCTGCCGATCGCGTCCGGGGCCGTACCCTGGATGGAGCCGGGCCGCGGATTTGCCGCTCAGCAAACCCTCCCAGAGGGTTTCTCGGCCCCAGCCGTACCCGGTCACGGCACCGATGCCGGCGATGGTCATATGATCTTGATGTTGACCGTCGTTCATCGGAACGGGGATGGTGCCAGGCATTCGCATCGCTCCTTCTCCGGGCCGCGGCCCGAAATTTCACCACTCGCGGGCCGATGCGTGCGGAACTGTGATTCATTCAATACGGTCGGCAACGTGCACCAGCTAAGTTTCAGATAACAGAATGGTGCAGTACTCCGCAGTTCGATGCCGTGCTCCATTGATGTGTTCGTCACGACGATCAGGGGGTGAATGACGTGGTGGGTAACGATCGGGCGAGGCTTCCGGCCGATGCCGAACAGCTGGCCCAGCGATACCGGTCCCTGGTGGACTACAGCCCCGATGGCATCGTGGTCCACGAACGCGGCGTGGTCGTCTACGCGAATCCGGCACTGCTGCGCCTGCTCGGCGCCGCCGAGCCCGAGGACGTGGTCGGCAGACCCGTCACCGATTTCGTGGCACCGCCGTGCGTGGCGCCCATGCTCGAGCGTATCCGCCGGCTCACCATCGCCGGCACCGCCTCCGACCCCACCGAGATGACCCTGCTGCGCTGCGACGGGCACAGCGTGGAGGTCGAAACAGTGTCGGTGCTCACCGCCTGGCACGACCACCTCGCCTATCAGGTCGTCGTGCACGACCTCACCTCGCAGCGCCGCGCCGAGGCCGCCCAGCAGCGCGCCGAGCACTTCTTCACCTCCGTGGTGTCACAGCTCGAGGAGGGCGTGGTGGTGATCGACCGCAACGGGCGCATCGAATCGGCCAACCCGGCCGCGCGCCGCATCTTCGGCTACGACGCCGAGGACCTGATCGGCACCCACATCGACGACCTCCCGCTGTGCCTGCTCGACGCCAACGCCCAGCCCATGCCCTCGACCTGGTACCCGGTGATCCGCACCCTCGCCACCGGCGAGGACGTGACCCGCTTCGTGTTCGGGCTGGACCGGCCCGACGGACAACGCCGCTGGCTCTCGGCCAACAGCCGCCTGCTCAACCCCGACGACCCCAACTCCCCGGCTGTGTCCTCGTTCAACGACATCACCGAATTCCGGGCCAGCCGAAGGCAATTGGAATACCAGGCCACCCACGACCCGCTCACCGGGCTGGCCAATCGATCGCTGGTGCTCTCGAGGCTGGCCGCGGCGCTGGGCACCACCGAGACGCTGCCGGTGTCGAGCGTGCTGTTCATCGACCTGGACGGCTTCAAGGCCATCAACGACACCCTCGGCCACGCCATCGGCGACACCGTGCTGCAGATCGTGGCCCAGCGGCTGCAACGCGGACTGCGCGCCGACGACGTCGTGGGCCGCATCGGCGGAGACGAATTCCTGGTGCTGCTGTCGGGGCACACCCTCGGCGAGGACCTCGACACGCTCATCACCCGGCTGCGCCAGACCACCTCCGAGCCGATCATCGCCCGCGGGCACCGCATCCAGGTCGACGCCTCGGTCGGCGTCACCCACCTGCACGCCGGCGACACCCGCACCCCCGAGTCCGTACTGCACGACGCCGACCTGGCCATGTACCGGGCCAAGCCGCCCAACCACCAGAGCAGCCCGCTGACTCGCCGCACCGACAGCACGCACGCCTCGTAACCTGCCGATACGGCGCAGGCCACCAACGCGCACTAGACTCGACAACTCTGTTCTCGATGCTTCGCGTGCCGTGCCCGAACGGCTGACGTGGTGAACAAGGAGTTCCCGTATTGCCCGACCACACCGAGGAGCGTTCCGTGCCCGATTCCGCTGACGCGGCATCCCCGGACCTGGAACGCGAGCAGCAGTACCTCACGAAGCTCTACGAACAGCTCGACGGCATGCGCGCCTACGCCCAGCGGCGGCTGCGCACCGTCCTGCTGGAGACCGGCGGCACCCCGCAGGCGCGCAGCGAGCGCGAATCGTTCACCCAGCTCTACTCCGAGGACCTGTCCAAGTACGACGCCGCCGAGCACGGCCTGTGCTTCGGCCGCATCGACATCGCCGCGGGCCAGCCGGGCGCCAACGGGGACGCCACCACCAACGGCGACGGTGAGAACCGCTACATCGGCCGAATCGGCATCCTCGACGAGAGCGCCGACTACGAGACGCTGCTGCTGGATTGGCGCGCTCCCCTGGCCCGCCCGTTCTACCTGGCCACCACCGCCGCGCCCGACGGCGTGACCCGCCGCCGCCACATCCGCTCCCGCAACCGCAAGGTGACCGGGGTCAACGACGAGTACCTGGACCTCGACGCCGCCGTGCGCGCCGGCGTGGTCGGCGGCGACGGCGGCGTGGGCAGCGAGAGCGCGCTGCTGGCCGCGCTCAACGCGGCCCGCACCGGGCACATGAACGACATCGTCGAGACCATTCAGAGCGAGCAGGACGCCATCATCCGATCCGAGCACAAGAGCGTGCTCGTGGTGCAGGGCGGGCCCGGCACCGGCAAGACCGCGGTGGCGCTGCACCGCGCGGCGTACCTGCTGTACACCTACCGGCAGCAGCTGGACAAGGCCGGCGTGCTCATCATCGGCCCGAACTCCACCTTCCTCGACTACATCGGCCAGGTGCTGCCCTCGCTCGGTGAGACCGGCGTGCTGCTGTCCACGGTGGGCAATCTGTATCCGGGAGTGCAGGCGACACTGGAGGATTCGCTGCGCGCCGGGGAGCTCAAGGGCTCCCTCGAGATGCTCGAGGTGCTCAAGAAGGCGGTGCGCGACTGGCAGGACGTGCCGCGCGAGACCATCCCGCTCTACTTCGACGGGCACCAGCTGGAACTGGACCGCAAGATCGTCACCAAGGCCCGCGGCCGGGCCCGCTCCTCGCGCCGCCCGCACAACCTGGCCCGGCCCATCTTCGCCGCCGCCGTGGTCGACGCGCTCACCGATCAGCTGGCCGCCGCCATCGGTTCCAACCCGCTGGGCGGGCGAAACCTGTTGAGCCAGACCGATCTCACCGAGATCCGCGACGAGATGCGGGCCGACACCGAGATCCAGCGCGCCATCGCCGGACTGTGGCCCATCCTCAGCCCGCAGGAGGTGCTGGGCGGACTCTGGGCCGACCCGAGACGCCTGGCCAACGCCGCCGGACAGCTCAGCGCCGCCGACCGCGCCGAACTGCGTCGCTCCGACAGCGGCGAGTTCAGCGACGCCGACGCCCCGCTGCTCGACGAGCTGGCCGAATTGCTCGGCATCGACGACAGCGAGGAACGCGAGCGGTCCCGCCGCCGCTGGCGCGCCCAGCTGGCCGAGGCCCAGGACGCCCTCGACATCCTGACCGGTTCCGCGCCACAGGATCTCGAGGACGACCTCGACCCCGAACTGCTCATGGCCTACGACCTGATCGACGCCTCGCAGCTGGCCGAACGCCAGCAGGTGCGGACCCGGCAGACCACCGCCGAACGCGCCGCCGGGGATCGCACCTGGACCTACGGTCACGTCATCGTGGATGAGGCGCAGGAGCTTTCGGCCATGGCCTGGCGAATGGTCATGCGCCGCATCCCGAATCGGTGGATCACCGCGGTCGGCGACGTCGCCCAGACCGGCGATCCGGCCGGGGCGTCGTCGTGGCAGCAGGTGCTGGAACCGTATGTGGCCAAGCGCTGGAAGCTCACCGAGCTGACCGTCAACTACCGCACGCCCTCGGAGATCATGGCGGTGGCCGGCGACGTGCTGGCCGCCATCGACCCGGCCGCGCCCGCGCCGCGCTCGGTCCGCGACTCGGGCTTCGCGCCCACCGCCACCCGGGTGGCGGTCACCATGCTGGCCGACGAGATCAAGCGCCTGCTGGTGGCCGAGGCCGAGCAGCCGGGCACCACGGCGGTCATCGTGCCGCACGACCTGGCCACCGAACTCGGTCACCTGACCGATGATTCGGTGCGGGTGCTGACCGTCCACGACGTCAAAGGTCTGGAATTCGATGCTGTCATCCTCGCCGAACCGCATCGGATCCTGAACGAATCGCCGCGTGGACTCAACGACCTGTACGTGGCGCTGACCCGCGCCACCCAGCGACTGGCCGTGGTGCACTCCGAGGACCTACCCGAGGTGCTGCACCGGCTGCGCTGACCCGCGCGGCCGAGCGGATCGCCCCCCGCGAACGAGAAAGCGGCCGAGCCCAATCGGGCTCGGCCGCTTCTGCGTCTGCTGAGCAGGTATCAGCGCACGGTGTGCACGATCAGCACGTCGCAGCGCGACTTGCGCGCCACGTCCGAGGGCACCGAGCCGAGCAGGCGGCCGGCCAGGGTGTTGAGGCCGCGGTTACCGACGACCAGCAGGTCGGCGTCCACGTCCTTCACCAGGTCCAGCAGCGACTCGACCGGCTCGCCGACCACGGGCTTCTCCACGACGTTCACCGCGCCCAGGGCGACGGCCTTGTCCCGCGCGACCCGCAGGATCTCACTGGTGGGCGCGGAGCCGCGCACCTGGTAGGCCTCGTCCTTCAGCACGTCCGCGGCCGCGGCGACATCGCGGTCGTCGGTCGGGAAGTAGGCGCAGGCGATGTACAGCGTGGCGCCCTCGTCGCCGGCCAGAGCCGCGGCCCGCTCGACGGCGACGTACGACGAGTCCGAGCCATCGGTACCGACGACGATCGTCCGGTAGGCGGTCATTTCTCCTCCAAGTACAAGGGTCGGGGCCGCGGATTCCTCGATAGTGGGGTTTTCACCGCGGCAACTTCGCCTGACAATAGCGGCATAACCGGCGGAAATATTCGATATCGCAACACATCACACTCCGTGGCGTGATCCGGGCGTGTGACTTTCCCGTCCCGCCCCGAACACGGCCCCGGCTACCAGCGAATTCCCCGACGGTGGCGACGGGGAACACACAATGCCAACAGCGTTGCACGCCTAGGAGATTGGTCACAAGCCCGAAAATCCCGGGGTCGTTCGTTGTGTCCGATCACAACGAACGACCCCGGAAACAGTGACCTCGTATTGCCGATCGCTGCCGATTTCCTACGAGAGGCTGAAAAGCGGTCCGGTGAGCGTCAATCCGAGATCGTGGCCGGTGTGGGCGAAGAAGGCGAACAGCATGAGCGCCGCGCCCGCCAGGGCGATGTCCTTGTTGAAGTTGACCATCTCGGCCTGTTTCGCCTCCGGGTCGGTCTCCTTCCAGAAGGCGTGCATCAGGAAGGCGGTCGGCACCAGGAACAGGATCAGCAGCAGCGCGCCCAGGTCGGCCCAGACGCCCAGAAGCACGCTCAGCCCACCGGCGAGCAGCAGCACGCCCGAGGCCGGCACCGCCAGCGTGGGCATCGGAATCCCCTTGAACTGTGCGTACTGCGCCATCGCCTCGCGTTGGGCCAGATGCCCGAAACCAGAGCCCAGGAACAGCAATGCGAACAGGATTCGTCCGATCAATACCAGCACGTCCATGGCCCGCTCCTTCGATGATCGATCTGCCAATGGATGACATGGCAACCAACCTCATCAGGTTCGCGATTATTCCCGGACCAGCCGGTTTGTCACGATGGTAGCGAGATCCGGGCGTACTCCAGCGGAGGCATTCCGATCTCCTTGGCGAACTCGTTGGAGAAGTGCGCCTGATCGAAATAGCCGAGCTCGAGGGCCAGCGCGGCCAGGTCCGAGGTGCGGCCCTCGGCCAGCAGGTGCGCGCCGTCCTGCAGGCGATAGCGGCGCAGCACCCACTTCGGGCCCGCGCCGACATAGCGGCGGAACAAGCGTTGCAGGGTGCGGACCGGGATGTCGAAACGCTCGGTGACCTGGTCGACCCGGGTCAGGTCGCGATCATGTTCCATGGCCTCGATGATCGCCAGCACCTGGCGGTAGGCGCGCTGGTCCCCCTCGGCGCCCTGGGCGGCCACCAGGAAATCCTCGATCAGCTCGCGGCGGCGCAGGGTGTCCTCGGTGGCGAGCACCGCCTCGGCCAGCGCGTCGGCGGCCGGGAAGATCTGGGCCGCGGGGACCGAGGTGTCGCTCAGCGCGCCCACGTCCAGTCCCGTGAACGCGCCGAACCCGCCGGCCCGGAACTTGACCCCGAACGTCTCACCCGCCCCGGCCAATTCGCGCACGTACTTGGTGGTCCACACGCCGGTGACGAAGGCGCCCGTGCGTTCGTGGGTGCGTTCGAAGGTCAGGTTCACGCAGGGGTACGGCAGCACCTCGGCGAGGAAGGGCGGCTCGCCCCGCCGGTCCCAGCGGACCGCCCAGTACCACTCGACGTAGCGCGCGACCCGTTTGCCCGCGGGCAGCCGGGCATGGTTGTTGGCCGCGTTCTGCTGGCGCGGCCGCAGGATGCCCTTCGCGGTCTCCGGTGGGGGCACCGGCCGTGGCGCGAAACGGTTTTCGGCATTGTCAGCGCTGGTCATCGCCCCTGTCGCTTTCTTACAAGACCATCACGGCCGCGCCGAGGAAGGTAGTTGCCATGAGCGACACAGTGAATCCGATTCCGCAGGACTACCACTCCATCACCTGCTTCCTGGCCGTCCCCGACGCCAATGCCGCCATCGACTTCTACTCCGCGGTCTTCGGCGCGAAAGTGCTGAGCCGCAACGATCTTCCCGACGGCCAGGCCGCCCACGCCGAACTCCTGATCGGCGACTCCACCATCCAGGTCGGCATGCCCATGCCCGACGAGGGCCTGCGCGCCCCCGCCGACGACTGGGTCCACACCAGCGTGGTGCACTACTGCCCCGACGTCGACGCGGTCTCGAAGCTGGCCACCGACAACGGCGCCCGCTTCGTCTCCGAACCCCAGACCTTCGTCACCGGCGACCGCTACGGCCGCGTCATGGACCCCTTCGGCCACCGCTGGATCGTGATGACCCGCGTCGAGGACGTCTCCCGCGAAGAGGCCGAGCGCCGCGTAAACGAATGGATGGCTAGCGCCGCCTCCCCGAGCCTTTAGCGGACGGCTCAGAGCCGCCGGCACCGGGCAACCCGTGCCGGCGGTCTGGTGCCGAACCGATTGTGGACGTACCCGGCGAGTTACCCCGGTCGCCCCGAAATCAGTTGTCGCGCCGACATTCGATTCCACGCCGAAGGTCGTACGTCTCACGACAGTCCGGCGGCGTCCATGCCGCGTAGTTCCTTCTTGAGGTCGGCGATCTCGTCGCGGAGGCGGCCGGCCAGCTCGAACTGGAGCTCGCGGGCCGCGTTCATCATCTGCGCGGTCATGTCCTTGATCAGGTCGGCGAGTTCGGCGCGCGGCATGTTCTTCACGTCGCGGCCCTCGTAGACGCCCGCGCTCACCGCCCGGCCGGGCTCGCCCTGGGCGCGGCGGCCGCGGCTGACATTGCGGCCCGAACCGCCCACCTCGACCTCGGTCTCCTCGGCCTCGCGGTACACCTGGTCGAGAATGTCGGCGATCTTCTTGCGCAAGGGTTTCGGGTCGATGCCGCGTTCTTCGTTGTAGGCGACCTGCTTGGCGCGGCGGCGCTCGGTCTCGTCGATGGCGTGGCGCATGGAGTCGGTGATCTTGTCCGCGTACATGTGGACCTCACCGGACACATTGCGGGCCGCGCGGCCGATGGTCTGGATGAGGCTGGTGGAGGAGCGCAGGAAGCCCTCCTTGTCCGCGTCCAGAATGGCGACCAACGAGACCTCGGGCAGGTCCAGACCCTCACGCAGCAAGTTGATGCCGACCAGTACGTCGTATTCACCCAGCCGCAACTGCCGCAGCAATTCGACGCGGCGCAGGGTATCGATCTCCGAGTGCAGATAACGCACCCGCACACCGAGTCCCAGCAGATAGTCGGTGAGATCCTCGGCCATCTTCTTGGTCAGCGTGGTGACCAGGACGCGTTCGTCACGTTCGGTACGCAGCCGGATCTCGTGCACCAGATCGTCGATCTGCCCCTTGGTCGGCTTGACCTCCACGTGCGGATCCACCAGACCCGTCGGGCGAATGACCTGCTCGACGAATTCGCCTCCGGTCCGGCCCAATTCGTACGGGCCGGGCGTGGCCGACAGGTACACCGCCTGCCCGATCCGGTCGGCGAACTCCTCCCAGGTGAGCGGCCGGTTGTCCACCGCCGACGGGAGCCGGAAGCCGTACTCGACCAGGTTCCGCTTGCGGGACATGTCGCCCTCGTACATGCCGCCGATCTGCGGGACGGTCACATGCGATTCATCGATGACGAGCAGGAAATCCTCGGGGAAGTAATCCAGCAGGGTGGCCGGGGCGGTGCCGGCCGCACGACCGTCGATATGCCGCGAATAATTCTCGATGCCCGAGCAGAAACCGACCTGCTTGATCATCTCCAGATCGTATTGGGTGCGCATCCGAAGCCGTTGCGCCTCCAGCAATTTGCCCTGCTTCTCCAAATCCGCGAGCCGCGTCTCGAGTTCGGCTTCGATGTCGCGCACCGCGCGCTCCATCCGGTCCGGACCCGCCACATAATGGGTGGCCGGGAAAATGCGGACCATATCCACCTGCCGCACCACATCACCGGTCAGCGGATGCAGATAGTAGAGCGCCTCGATCTCGTCACCGAAGAATTCGATGCGCACCGCCAATTCCTCGTACGAGGGAATGATTTCGACGGTGTCGCCGCGGACCCGGAAACTGCCGCGGGTGAACGACATGTCGTTGCGGGTGTATTGCACGTCGACCAGCAATCGCAGCAGCCGGTCCCGATCGATCTCGGTGCCCACCTCCAGCTGCACCGACCGATCCAGATAGGACTGCGGCGTGCCGAGGCCGTAGATGCACGACACCGACGCGACCACCACCACGTCGCGGCGCGAGAGCAGGCTCGAGGTCGCCGAGTGGCGCAGCCGCTCCACGTCGTCGTTGATCGAGCTGTCCTTCTCGATGTAGGTGTCGGTCTGGGCGATGTACGCCTCGGGCTGGTAGTAGTCGTAGTACGAGACGAAGTACTCGACCGCGTTGTTGGGCAGCATCTCGCGCAGCTCGTTGGCCAGCTGCGCGGCCAGCGTCTTGTTCGGCGCCATGACCAGGGTCGGGCGCTGCAATCGCTCGATCAGCCAGGCCGTGGTGGCGGACTTGCCGGTGCCGGTGGCGCCCAGCAGCACCACGTCCTTCTCCCCCGCCCGGATCCGGCGCTCGAGCTCCTCGATGGCGGCCGGCTGGTCACCGGCGGGAACGTGTTCGCTGACCACCTGGAACTGGCTGTCGGTCCGCTCGACCTCGCCGATGGGCCGATGTTCGGAATGGGCCAGCGGCAGGTCGTCCGGGATCTCGGTTGCGAAAGCCATGGCACCAGCCTAGGACGCCCCACCGACAAGTTCCGGTCGCTGTGCCGCCTCTCCGCGCCTTCAGCGGCCGGCCGAGAGCCGTCAACCGTTCCCAACCCGTGCCGGCGGCCGGGTGCCGAACCAATTTTGGACGTCCCCGGCGAGTTACCCTCGCCTCACGAAATCAGTCGTCGCCTCGGGCCGCACATGAGACCATTCCTCATGGCCCGCACACGACTTCGTAAACCGTCGGTAAATGTCCGAATTGACCGTTACCCCAATGGGTTTCACGTTACCGGGGGCGTCGCGATGTCGCGTAGATCTCAGTCCGTTCGCGGCGGTTTGAATCCCGGCTTCCAGGTGTACTCTGAGCTCGCTGGTCGCACGATTCGAAAAGAGGCAGGGCGATGACCGGTTTGTTTACGCCACAGCGGAATTCCACCAATGGCGCGCGCCCGCACCGGACGACCGATGACACTCCCGTGGTGTCCCCGCATCGCCCCAGGCTCGAATACTTCAATCTCGCGGATCTGTCGTGGACCGATTATCGCGGGTTTCTGCATCCCGTGGAGCGCATACACACCGAACCGTTCGGTCTGTATATCGAACGGACAGTGGACAATCCGCGCTACCACTACGTCGAGTCCTGGCTGCTGCCCGAGTTGTCACTGCGCGCCACGGTCTATCACCTGCGCCCGGGCCACGATCGGACGCAGACCCACTACCTCGACATCGGCGACTACGGCCCGTGCGAGAACAAGAAGTGGCGGGCCGAGAGTCACTACCTGCACGTGGTGGCCCGCCCCGGCCGCGCGCCCGAGCTGCTCGGCATCGACGACCTGCTGACCGCGCACGCCGCGGGACAGTTCGACACCGCGCGCACCCATCAGGCCATCGAGCGGGCCGCGGCCGTGGTGGACGGCCTGGCGGCCTGCAGTCACGACGTCGACCGCTGGCTGGCCGGGCAGGGCATCACCCTCACCTGGCTCTGAACGCGACAACGCCCGGTCCGGATGAGCCCGGACCGGGCGTCTGCGATGCGGGGATCTCCGCCCTCCGACTAGCCGGAGATGCTCGGCAGCAGGCCCGACAGGCTCGGGATCAGGTTGCTCGAGCCGCCGCTCAGACCGCAGCCGACGCTGCCGGTGCTGGTCAGCGGGTTGGCCGGCGCCACATCGACGTCGATCGACTTCGAGATCAGGGTCTGGGTCACGGTCAGCGTGTGCTTGCCCGCGGTGCTCGGCGTCCAGTTGATGGTGACCTTGCCGCTCAGCAGCGACGGGGTCACGGGGCTGCCGGGGAGCTCGGACCCGTTGTCCCGGAAGGCCACCGACAGCAGGCGGTCGACGTCGATGCTCGCGGTCAGCGTGTAGGAGCAGCCGACATTGTGGCTGGTGCCGGAAACTTCCAGGCCGGTCGGCCACGCGCCGGCCTGAGGCGCGGCCAGGATGATGGTCCCGGCCACCGCGCCGAAGGTCGTGACGCCCATGCCGAGCCGGCGGGCACGGGTTTTCTGTTCGCTCATGCAGGTATTCCCTTACGGTTGAGTCGCCCGCCCACGTCCGGCGGGTCGTCGTGCGCGACGATACAGCGCAACCGAACAATAGCGAAACATGCACGCTTCAGATAGTGTTTTCGGAATATTCGCCCCGCTCGGCCCCCGATTCCAGCAATCTGCGAGCGACGCCACGATCGCTCCCCTGGACGACCGCCGCCGGACACGCGATGCTGAATGGCATGACTCGCGCGCCCGCGGTGGATCTACACCGACCCAAGGTGGAGTACTTCAATATCGACGAGCTCACCAATATCGATCCCAAGGGTTTCGTGCGGCAGGTCGAGCGATATCAGGTGGAGCCGTGGGGGCTGTACATGGCCCGCACCTCCGACCATCCCGAATTCCACTACATCGAATCCTGGCTGCTGCCCAGCGTGTCGCTGCGCGCCACCGTCTTCCACTTCACCCCCGCGCACCTGCGCGACCAGGACTACTACATCGACATCGGCGAATTCGCGCAGGTCGGACCCAAGCGGTGGAAGTCGGTCGACCACTACCTCGACCTGGTGGTGCGCCAGGGCCGCGAGGTGGAGCTGCTCGATGTGGACGAGCTGCTCGCCGCCCATGCCGCCGACTATCTCACCCTGACCGAGGCCCAGCAGGCCATCGAGTCGGCCACCGCGACGATCGACGGAATCGCCGCGCACGGCCACAGTTTCGAAGCCTGGCTGGCCGCCCAGGGCATCACCCTGACCTGGATGTAGACCGACGCATGCGGGGCCGTCCACACCGAGTGGTGTGGACGGCCCCGACTCGTCGATTCAGTCGCCGACGATCAGATTGACCGCACGCCCCGGATCGGTGTTGGCGTGCAACCGCTCCCCCGCCCCGAGCCGCACCTCCGCGGCGATCGGGTCGTCGGCGGCGACCGGCGGAAAACCGATGTCCGCCAGGCGATCCCGGAGCGCCTCGGCGGTGACGCCGGCCGCGACCGTGATCCGGATGTCGAGGACGTCGGCGGCCGGCTTGCCGGGCACCGCGGTCGGCCCGATGTGGTCGATGCTCGCCGCGTCCGCGCCGCACGCCACGGCGAGCCGCGCGATCACCCGCCGCGCCTGCGCGAACCACTCCGGATTCGCTTCTGCCACGGGCAGTTCCGGCCGGGCGGCGGGGGTGCGGGTGCGCAGATTGCGTTCGAACGGGATCAGGCGCTCGTCCCACAACCGGTGCACCTCGGCGTCGATCAGGCCGCTCGCGCCATTGTTGTCGAGCAGGACGTCGGCGGTGGCGTGCCGCTGGGCGTCGGTGGCCTGGGCGGCGATGCGGGCGCGGGCGTCGGCCTCGTCGATGCCGCGGAACTCCACCAGCCGGCGCAGCCGGGTCTCCTCGGCGGCGTCCACGATGACCACCAGGTTCATGAACGGGGCGAGGCCGTTCTCCACCAGCAGCGGAATGTCCTGCACCACAATGCCGTCGGCGGGCGCGGCCGCGATGAGTTCGGCGGTGCGCTTGCCGACCAGCGGGTGGGTGATGCCGTTGAGGGTGGCGCGGGCCTCGTCGGAGGCGAAGGCCTTGGCCGCCAGGGCCGGTCGATCGAGGCTGCCGTCCGGGGCGAGGATGTCGTCGCCGAACGCGGCGGCGAGCGCGGCCAGGCCCGCGCTGCCGGGGGCGACCACCTCGCGCGCGATGACATCGCTGTCGACGAGCACGGCACCGCGCTCGGTGAGAATGCGGGCCACGGTGGACTTGCCCGCGCCCATGCCTCCGGTGAGACCGATTCGCAACATTCGATCAGTCTCGCACCGATGCCGATTCCGGTGAGCGGCCGGGGTTACCCAGGCCGGCCTGGGGTTTTCACCTGCAAGCACAGTCCTTGCCCGTTCCGTGATGCCGGTGAGATCATTTCGCAACTTTTCCGGCCAATCCCGACCGTTTGTCGGCAACATTCCGACACGCCGGGGTACACGCCCCGCAAAATTCGGTAAGGCACACTTTTGTTCGGCTATCGTTCGCCCCAGGCGATATTAGGCCGGTTCACACGCAAGAGAAGGAATATCAGTGGGCACCAAGAAACTCCAGACGGGTCGCCACCGCCTGGGCCTGGCGGGTACGGTGCATTGCATCGAGATCCCCGCTGTCGCAGCCGCTCTCGCCGAGCACGGACGGTCCTGGCTGACCGCGTTGTTCAGCCCGGCCCGGCACAGCGCGACGGCCAGGCGAAAACCGTCACCCGAGGCCGGCGTCGTCCCGCGCTGGGTGCCCGCGACCGCGGCCTGACCCCGCACCGACCCGGCTCCGCGCCCCCGGCCGTCTCCGAAGCCGGAAGATCCAGCGCCGCCTGCTGATTCGCCGCATACACGCACAGTGGCTCGGTCCATAACCGGACCGAGCCACTGTGTTGTGCGCGTGTCTCCCGATGCGGCACCGGTGATGACCCGGTGCCGCCGGATCGGCTACACGATCAGGCCGCTGGGCCGCCGCCGGGTGCCGGGATCCTGCCGCGGCATTTCGTTCGGCGGCACCGGATACGGGGCGCCGACGGTCGCGGTGCCCAGCGCGATGTTCGGACCGCACTGCGCGATCGCGTCATCGACCTTTCGATCCGCCGGCGCGAACACCGGTTTCGAGGCATCCGGGCCCGACCCGAAGTCGAAGGCCGAGGTCATATCACCGGTCACGCTGCGCCGCCACGCCGTCAGGTTGGGCACGTCGACCCCGAAGCGGCGCTCGATGAGCCGCAGCTGCGAGGTGTGGTCGAAGGTCTCCGAGGCGACCAGGCCACCGCGACTGTAGGGCGAGATGACCAGGCCCGGCACCCGGTAGCCAAGCCCGATCGGACCGGTGATGCCCTCGAACTTCTTGTCGACCGGCACGGTGATGTACTCCCCCGGCGTGCCCGCGGGCGCGGTCGGCGGGGTGACGTGGTCGAAGAAGCCGCCGTTCTCGTCGTAACTGATGATCAGCGCGGTCTTCTCCCACACCGCCGGATTCGAGGTGAGGATGTCGAGCACCTGCATGATGCCGACCGCACCGAAAGCCGGTGGCAGCGCGGGGTGTTCGCAGTTCAGCAGCGACGGAATCACCCAGGACACGGCCGGCAGCTGGTTGGCGGCGACGTCGGCGGCGAAGTCCTGCGGGTAGGCCGGGGCCTTACCGCGCCGGGCCAGTTCGGAATTGGGGTCCGCGGCCTGCTTGAAGCAGCCCATCATGCCGTCCAGGATCACCGACGACAGCGGACCGACGTCCCGGTTGTTGTAGATCTTCCAGCTGACCCCGGCGTCGGAGAGGTTCTCCGGCATGGTTCGCCAGCTGTAGGCGTTCTGCGGGATCAGGGTCGGCGTCTCGAGCAGCGGACCGCCGTTGCGGCCGTCCGGATCGATGGTGGCCGACATCCAGTAGAGGCGGTTGGGGTCGGTCGGGCCGAGCACCGAGCAGTGGTAGTTGTCGAGCAGGGTGAAGGCATTGGCCAGGTCCCAGTGCACGGGGATGTCGGCCTGGGTGTAGTAACCCATTGCGGCGGGACCGTTTCCGGCGCCCACCGACGCGATCGACATGGGCATCCAGCCGTCGTTGCGGCCGTTGTTCCACGCCTTGTGCATGGCCGCCCAGCTGTGGTCCGGGTCGTTGATGCATTCGCCGTCGAGGCTCGCGCCACGGGTGGTGTCGAGGCGGAACGGGTTGAGGAAGCCGTCCGGGGTGGGGCCGACGCCGGGGGTGTAGCCGTACTGGTTCCAGGCCGGGGACGGGTCGTCGAAGCCGCGCACGCCCGACATGGTGCCGAAGTAGTGGTCGAAGGAGCGGTTCTCCTGCATGAGCAGCACGATGTGCTCGATGTCGCCGAGTCCGCCCATACCGGCCGGGTCTGCGGCGTAAGCCTTTTCGATGATCGGGCCGGCGATCGAGGCGAGTGCGCCCGCACCGCCCGCTGCCATGGCTTTCGCCAGGAAATCCCGCCTGTTGACTCCGGCGAACACGCCCATGCTCCGGTAGTACCTTCCGCTAGAAGTGACAGTGACAGTGCATTGAACCCGTCGAACGTAACCGGGTCATTAACGCAAAACGAAGGTCCCCTGGTCAATTGACCAGGGGACCTTCGTTATCGCTTAACGCGGATCAGCGAATCAGGCGTTGCCCGACAGCTTCTCACGCAGCGCGGCCAGCTGCGCATCGCTCGCGAGCGAGCCACCGGCCGGCTCCGAGGAGGACGAAGCGGCAGCCTGGGCGCCCGACTCCGAGGAGTAGTTCGACGGTCCACCGTTGGCAGCCTCGGCGGCGGCGTCGGCGGCCATCTTCTCCATCTGAGCGGTGTGCATCTTGTGGCGACGCTCGGCCTCGGCGTACCGGGTCTCCCACTCTTCACGCTGCTTCTCGAAACCTTCGAGCCATTCGTTGGTCTCGGAGTCGAAGCCCTCGGGGAAGATGTAGTTGCCCTGGTCGTCGTAGCTGTCGGCCATGCCGTACTTCGACGGGTCGAACTCGGCGGTGTAGTCCTCGTTCGCCTGCTTCAGCGACAGCGAGATCCGGCGACGCTCGAGGTCGATGTCGATGACCTTGACCATGGCGTCGTCGCCGACGGCCACGACCTGGTCCGGGACCTCCACGTGGCGCTCGGCCAGCTCGGAGATGTGCACCAGGCCCTCGATGCCCTCTTCGACGCGCACGAACGCACCGAACGGAACCAGCTTGGTGACCTTACCCGGGACGATCTGGCCGATCGCGTGGGTGCGGGCGAACTGACGCCACGGGTCTTCCTGGGTCGCCTTGAGCGACAGGGAGACACGCTCGCGGTCGAGATCGACGTCGAGAACCTCGACGGTGACCTCGTTGCCGACCTCGACAACCTCGGACGGGTGGTCGATGTGCTTCCAGGACAGCTCGGAGACGTGCACCAGGCCGTCGACGCCACCCAGGTCCACGAAGGCACCGAAGTTGACGATGGAGGACACGACGCCCTTGCGGACCTGGCCCTTCTGCAGCTGGTGCAGGAACTCGCTGCGGACCTCGGACTGGGTCTGCTCGAGCCAGGCGCGACGCGACAGGACCACGTTGTTGCGGTTCTTGTCGAGCTCGATGATCTTGGCCTCGATCTCCTTGCCGACGTACGGCTGGAGGTCGCGGACGCGACGCATCTCGACCAGCGAAGCCGGGAGGAAGCCGCGCAGACCGATGTCCAGGATCAGGCCGCCCTTGACGACCTCGATGACGGTGCCCTTGACGGCCTCGTCCTTCTCCTTGAGCTCCTCGATCGTGCCCCAAGCCCGCTCGTACTGAGCGCGCTTCTTCGACAGGATCAGGCGGCCTTCCTTGTCCTCCTTGGTGAGAACGAGGGCCTCGACCTCATCGCCCACGGAAACGACCTCATTGGGGTCGACATCGTGCTTGATGGACAGTTCGCGAGACGGGATCACGCCTTCGGTCTTGTAACCGATGTCGAGAAGGACCTCATCGCGATCGACCTTGACGATCGTGCCTTCGACGATATCTCCGTCGTTGAAGTACTTGATGGTCTTGTCGATGGCGGCGAGGAAGTCCTCGGCAGTGCCGATGTCGTTGACGGCAACCTGCGGCGAGGTGACAGTGGTGGGCATGTGTTGGGAGGCTCCGGACGGATTGTGGTCGGTAGTGGACATGTGGACTTTCGGTATTGCTGCGAACAGCAGGCGTTGGAACTAACGTTGTCATGCACAGCACGCGCTGCGACGGTGCACAACGCTGCCCTGCTGTAACTTCCAAAGACAGCTTGCGGACTCACAGCACGATTGTCTGCTCTACGCGGTCTCGAGAAACCGGGTACAGAAGACACTCGCGGAAAACAGCGTACGCGACGGGTGTTGTACCAAGCAAACATGGGTCCCATCGCAACCCTCGCTAGGGTGAGCTCATGTCCGAAGATCACTCTGCCACCCCCGACGACGCCCGGCACGCCGAGGCCAACGCCCTGCTCGGCACGGTGGGAGTGACCCGCGCCAAGGTCGATTCGCAATCCAGTGCGCGCGCCAGCCGCAAATGGTGGGACGCCGACGCGGCGGCCTACCACGACACGCACGCCGACTTCCTGGGCGTCGACTCCCCCGCCGGGGAGTTCGTGTGGTGCCCGGAGGGATTGCACGAGGGTGACTGGCATCTGCTCGGCGATATAGAAGGAAAGCGGATCCTGGAGATCGGCTGCGGCTCGGCCCCGTGCTCGCGTTGGCTGGCTTCGCACGGTGCGCACCCGGTCGGGCTGGACATCTCGCGCTCGATGCTGGACCGCGGTCTGGCCGCGATGGCCGCGGGTGGTCCGCGGGTCCCCCTGGTCCAGGCCGGCGCCGAGGATTTGCCCTTCGCCGACGCGTCCTTCGATCTGGCCTGCTCGGCGTTCGGCGGTGTCCCCTTCGTCGCCGACTCCGCGCGGGTGATGCGCGAAGTCCACCGCGTACTGCGCCCGGGCGGCCGCTGGGTCTTCTCCGTCAACCACCCCATGCGCTGGATCTTCCCCGACGACCCCGGCCCCGCCGGCCTGCGCGCCACCATCCCCTACTTCGACCGCACCCCGTACGTGGAGGTGGGCCCCGACGGCGAACCCACCTACGTCGAACACCACCGCACCATCGGCGACCGCGTCCGCGAGATCGTCGCCGCCGGCCTCACCCTGGTGGACATCATCGAACCCGACTGGCCGGAATGGCTCGACCGCGAATGGGGCCAGTGGAGCCCGCTCCGCGGCGAGATCTTCCCCGGCACAGCCATTTTCGTCACGGAGAAGCCGTAAGCCGTTCGGCCCGCCCGTAATACGAGTGCCGCACGGCGCCGGTGAAGCCGCGCATGAGGGCTCGGCCGATGCGGGGCAGTTGACGGTGACCTATCGGCCGGCCCTGCGCTACGACGACGGCCGAGCCGGAACCGAGCTGCGGCGGGCGCAGCTGGTCCGGCTCGGCGGGGGCTTCCTGATCGACAACGCCGACCTGGTGTCGTGATTACTTCGGTTCGCGCCCAACCTGTTTCAACGCCAGCCGGAGCGCGTATTCGATCTGGGCGTTGATGCTGCGCAGGTCGTCGGCCGCCCATTTGGCGATGGCGTCGTGGACGGCCGGATCCAGGCGCAGCAGGACGCGTTTCGGCTCACGCTTGGCGGCGGACATCAGGCGTAGAGGGTGCCGGCGTTGACCACGGGTGCGGCGGAGCGGTCTCCGCACAGCACGACCAGCAGGTTGGACACCATTGCCGCCTTGCGCTCCTCATCCAGATCGACCACGCCCTGTTCCGCGAGTCGGTCCAGGGCCATGCCGACCATACCGACCGCGCCTTCGACGATGCGGCTGCGGGCGGCGACCACCTGGGCGGCCTGCTGGCGGACCAGCATGGCCTGGGCGATCTCCGGCGCGTAGGCGAGGTGGGTGATGCGGGCCTCGATGATCTCGATGCCGGCCAGTTCGGTGCGGGCGCGCAGTTCGGTGGTGAGTTCCCCGGCGACCTCGGCGCCGTCGCGCAGGCTGGAGGTGTTCGAGTCATCGGTCTGGTAGGGGTGGGTGGTGGCCAGGTGCCGGACCGCGGTCTCGGACTGGGTGCGCACGAAGTCCTCGTAGTCGTCGACCGCGAAGGCGGCCTTGTAGCTGTCGACCACCCGGTAGACGACGACGGCGGCGATCTCGACCGGGTTGCCGTCGAGGTCGTTGACCTTCAGCTTCTGGGTCTCGAAGTTGCGGATCCGCAGCGAGATCCCGCGCCGGCTGGACAGCGGGGTCACCCAGTGGAATCCGGCCTCGTCGACCGATCCGATGTAGCGGCCGAAGAACTGGATCACCTTGGCCTGGTTGGGATTCACCGTGATGAATCCGCTGGCCGCCAGCACCGCCGCCAGGATGGTGACCGCCATCGCGACGCCGATGACCGTCCGCGCGGCCCCGTCCGCGCCGGTGCTCAGCGCGTGCGACTCCACCACGATTCCGATGACCAGCAGGACGAACACCCCCAGCATGAGGAAGCCGTTCAACCGGAACGCTCGACGCAACTCCATGACACTCTCCTAGTATCGAAGTGATATCACAACGATAGCGCGAGCCATCCCGGTTGAACAGTGCGAATTCAGCGGGGCCGGATGTTGCGGTTGTTGCGGAACAGGTTGGCCGGGTCGTACTGCGCCTTCAGCGCGGCCAGCCGGTCGTAGCCGGCGGCGCTGTACCCGGCGCGGGTCTGCGCCTCGTCGGCCTGGTCGCCGCTGCCGTAGAGGAAGTTGAGGTTGTGGCCGACGGTCCAGGGCTGCAACGTCTTTCGCACCAGCTCCAGCTGATCGCGCACCTGTTCGGCATTGCCCGGCTGCGGCATGGTCAGTACCCGCGCGATGTACTGCGCGTCGCGGTGGTCCATCGAGATGCCGTGCGGGCCCGGGCGGCTCAGCGCACCGCCCAGGTGCCGGAATCCGGCCACCGTCGGCAGCGCGGCGTCCGGGCCGGTCACCTCCAGGAAGGCGTCGGTGGCGTCGGCGGGCAGTTCGGCGAGCAATGCGTTGGTGGCGGTGTAGGCGTGCGGGTGGTCCGGATCCCGGTAGATGGCATGGCTTTCGGTGTAGGGCATCATCCGCAGGTCGTCGGTCATGCGCGCCCCGACCGCCCGCAGTGGCGCGACCAGGCGCTCGCCTTCCTCCGCGCTGCCGGTGAAGGCGATGTTGATGGTCGCCACGTACCGGCCCCGCAGATGCTCGGGCAGCTGCGGGATATCGGGGAAGGTCAGCATGGTGATGGCCGAGGTGACGGTCTCGGGCACGTCGTGGGTCCACAGCCGCCACGCCTCCAGCGCGGGGGCCACCAGCGCGGTGTCGAACTGCAACTGGCCGCCGTACACCTGGGCGACGGGCAGCAGGTCCAGTTCCAGCGCGGTGACGACGCCGAAGTTGCCGCCGGTGCCCAGCACCGCGCCGAACAGCTCGTCACCCGGAGTGAGAGTCCGCAGCCGGCCGTCGGCGGTGACGATCTCGATGGACCGCACATGTTCTGCGGCGTAACCGTATTCGCGGGCCAGGATGCCGACGCCGCCGCCGAGGATGTACCCGACCACGCCGACCGACAGCGAGGAGCCGTTCAAGGGCGCGAGGCCGTGCGCGGCGGCCGCTTCGATCAGCGCTCCGGCCTGCACACCCGCTCCGATGCGAGCGGTGCGCGCCTGCGCGTCGACGCGGATGTCGGTCAGCCTCCGGGTGGTGATGAGCACCCCGCCGTCGGTGGCGACCGAGAGGCCGTGGCCGGTGGCCTGCACCGCGATCGGAAGGCCGTGGCGCGCCGCGTATTCCACCGCGGCACGGACGTCCTCGGCGTGGGCCGCGGCGACGATCACGGCGGGCCGGTGGGTGTAGGCGGTCTGGAATCCGGCGATCTCGGCGTCGTAGCCGGTGTCGCCGGGCTGGAAGACCGGGCCGGTGGTGGCGGGCAGTTCGGTGATCGCTGTCTTCGTCATGACTTCACTCTGCGCGCGCCCGAACAAGAACTCCAACAGATAGATTTTCTCGTAGCTATAATCATCAGTTATGGAACTGCGTCAGCTGCGGTACTTCGTCACGGTCGCCGACGAGGCCAACTTCACCCGGGCCGCCGCGCGTCTGCACCTGGCCCAGCCCGGCCTGAGCGCGCAGATCAAGCAGCTGGAACGCGAACTGGGGCAACCGCTTCTGGACCGCTCGAGTCGCTCGGTCACCCTCACCCCGGTCGGTGCGGCGGTGTTGCCGATCGCCCGGGCGGCCCTGGAGCAGGTCGAGCGCATCACCCACACGGTCGACGAATTCACCGGACTGCTGCGCGGGCACGTACGGGTCGGGATGATCTCCGGCGCGGCCGGTGAGGAGATCGACCTGGCCCGGGTGCTGGCCGACTTCCATCGCGATCACCCGCAGATCGGCATCTCCCTCACCGAGGACGATTCCGAGACCATGTACGCCGCCCTGCGCCGCGGCGACCTGGATATCGGCCTGCTCAGCATCTCCGGCGATCTGGACGCCGACGTCCACTCCGAGACCGTCTACGACAGCCCGATCGTCGCCGCCGTCGCGACCGGCGCCGAGGGCTTCGGCGATCGAATCACCCTGGCGGAGTTGTGCACTCACCCGCTGGTCTGTCTGCCGCGCGGCACCGGACTGCGCGGACTACTCGAAACCTCGTGCGCCGCAGCGGGACTGACCCCCGAGGTGGCTTTCGAGGCCGCCGCTCCGTCGTTCCTGATCCGGCTGGCCGCACACGACTTGGGCGTGGCCGTCATTCCGCGGATCCCGCCGGAGGAGGCGGCCAGGCTCGGCATCCGCACCCTCGAGATCGACCCGGAAATGCGCGGCCGCCTGGTCCTGGCGTGGAGCGCCGAGCGCCCGACGAGCCCGGCCGCGAAAGTCCTGCTCGGCCAACTCCGCATCGCCCTCGCGAGCTGGAAGCGCCCGAGTCAGGCGAACACGGCTCGCAGACCGCGGTCGCGGACGGCCTGAACGCCGACCAGCGCCAGCAGCACGACGCCGGTCACGATGTGTTCGACGGCGTCGCTGCGGTGATGCGGGAAGCTGAACATCAAGACGTTGTGCGCGAAGAACGCCCAGACGCCGACCACGAATCCGCCTCCGACAGCAGCGATCACGCAGTACCAGGCGGCCCAGCGCTTGCGCAGGGCCGCGAAGAGCGCGGGCGTGAACAGCAGCAGGCCCGCCAGGCCGTGCCAGCCGTTGTAGTCCATGCCGAGAACCGGTGTGGCCGGCGCGTGTTCACCCATCGCGAAGCTGGGTTCGGCGATCCAGCCCGCGATCGCCCAGACGATGTGCACGACCCCGACCACCAGCACCGCCCATTGCAGGAAACTCCATCGCGTCCGCGCGATCGGACGCTCTGCTGCCGCTGTCATCTTCATGTCGCCGCCTCCCAACGGTGCGACCGAATATCTACTACAAACTGTAGTTGACTAGACAGCTCCCCGTAAGTGCTCACACAATTTACCTAACCTTCCCTATTGCAACCCCACATAGGGAAGGTTACGGTAGTTTTCGTGACCGATCGTCTCTACTCCGTCGAAGAAGTCGCCGAACGGCTCGGCCTGCACGTGCGTACCGTCCGCGGGTATGTGCGGGACGGGAAGCTGCCGGCCACCCGCATCGGCAAGCAGTACCGCATCACCCGGGCCGATCTGGAAGCTTTCACCGGCCTGCCCGCCCCCGAGGGCGGATCGGTTGCCCGGCAACGGTATTCGGAGGTCTCCAGCATCATCGAGGTCGACGCCGCCGATCCGGCGATCGCCGACCGGGTCGGCACGCTGCTGACCGCGGCGGCGGGCACCCGGACCGAGGAGGGGCAGCCGCTGCGGGTGCAGACCTTCTACGACCGGGAACGCGCCCGCCTGAAGGTCATTCTCGTGGGCGGCCTGGGCGACACCGCCCGGCTGCTCGAATACATGGAAGGAGTTCTCGCGTCGTGAGCGCGATCTACAAGTCCGAGGCCGGACGCGCCGCCATCGCGGCCCGCTACCAGGAACTGCTGCGCCGCTGGCCGGTCGCGGTCGAACAGCTGCACGTGCCGACCCGCGAGGGCGACACCTTCGTGCTCGCCTCCGGTCCGAAGGACGCACCGCCGGTCATCCTGTTGCACGGTTCGGGATCCAACTCGTCCACCTGGCTCGGCGACATCGCTTCCTGGGCAACGGATTTCCGCGTGTACGCGGTCGACATGGTCGGCGAGCCCGGCGGCAGCGCCGAAGCCCGGCCGGAGCTGGGGACCGAGGCCGTCGCACTGTGGCTCGACGATGTCCTGGCCGGACTCGATCTCCCGGCGGCGAGCTTCGTCGGCATGTCGCTGGGCGGCTGGACCGCCCTGGACTACGCGGTCCGCCGCCCGGACAAGGTCACCAAGCTCGCCCTGCTGTGCCCCGGCGGGATCGGCAAGCAGAAATTCGGCTGGATCTTCAAGAACCTGCTCGACCACCTGTTCAGCAACCACGACCTGCGCCGCTCGGCGGCCATCGTCACCGGCCTGAACCTCACCGACCACGCCGAGATCCTCGATGACGTGGCCTTGACGTTCACCCACTTCAATCCGCGCACCGGCAAGCTGCCCGTCTTCACCGACGCCCAGCTGAGCACCGTGACGATGCCGGTCCTGGTGATCGTCGGCGCGGACGACGTCATGTTCAAATCCGCCGACACCGCCCGCCGTGCCGGCGATTCCATGCCGGACGCGACCACCCAGGTGCTGCCCGGAGTCGGCCACGCCATCCTCGGCCAGACCGCACCGATCCTGGAGTTCCTCCGGAAATGACACGATCGGGGAGCTCCCGGCGGTGGGAGCTCCCCGATCGTGTCGTGCGGCTAGAGAATGCGCGAGAGGAACGCCTTGGTGCGGTCGTGCTGCGGATTGGCCAGCAGCTCACGGGGATTGCCCGCCTCCACGACCACGCCGCCGTCCATGAAGACCAGCTGATCGGCGACCTCACGGGCGAAACCCATTTCGTGGGTGACCACGACCATGGTCATGCCCGAGGCCGCCAGTTCGCGCATGACGCCGAGGACTTCGCCGACCAGCTCCGGGTCGAGCGCCGAGGTGGGCTCGTCGAAGAGCATCAGCTTGGGGTCCATGGCCAGCGCGCGGGCGATGGCCACGCGCTGCTGCTGACCGCCCGAGAGCTGAGCGGGATAGGCATCGGCCTTGTCCGCCAGGCCGACTCGGGCCAGCAGCTCCCGGGCCCGGGCCACCGCGTCAGCGCGCTTGAGCTTCTTGACCTGGGTCGGCGCTTCGATGATGTTCTCCAGCGCGGTGCGGTGCGGGAACAGATTGAAGTGCTGGAACACCATGCCGATATCGCGGCGCTGCTTGGCGGCGTCGCGCGGGTGCAGCTCGTAGAGCTTGCCGTTCTTCTCCCGGTAGCCGACCAGGTCGCCGTCCACGTAGAGGCGCCCGGCATTGACCCGCTCGAGATGGTTGATGCAGCGCAGGAAGGTGGACTTGCCCGATCCGGACGGGCCGATCAGGCACAACACCTCGCCGCGCTTGACCTCGAGGGTGATGCCTTTGAGCACATTGAGCGCGCCGAAGTTCTTGCACACGCGCTCGGCGCGCACCATGGGCACCGCCGAGGCCGGCAGCGCGTCCTCGATCAGCGGCGCGGCATCCTTCGAGAACGACATCGAGTCGTCGGACATATCAGCGTTCACCTATCCCGTTCCGCCGGCGACCTGCGCCTGGGCCAAGGCGCGCAACTGTTTCGCGGTCAGCTGCCGCGACGAACCCCGGGAGTAGTACCGCTCCAGGTAGTACTGGCCGATCATGAGCACGCTGGTGACGGCCAGATACCAGGTGGCGGCGACCAGCAGCAGCGGGATGGGCTGAAAGTTCACGCTGTAGATGTCGCGGGCCCGGCCGTAGAGGTCGGTGGTGAGCGGGATGGCCGTCACCAGCGAGGTCGTCTTCAGCATGGAGATGAGCTCGTTGCCGGTCGGCGGGATGATCACCCGCATGGCCTGCGGCAGCACCGTGCGGGTCATGGTCTGCGACCACGACATGCCCAGCGCCACCGACGCCTCGCGCTGCCCCTCGCCCACGGAATTGATTCCGGCGCGCACGATTTCGGCCATGTAGGCGGCCTCGTTGAGACCCAGGCCGATCATGGCGAAGAAGAACGGCGCCGACCAGTGCTGCACATCGAAGCTCGCGAACGACGGCCCGAACGGCACACCCACGGTGATGGTCTTGTACAGCGACGGGAACAGGCCCCAGAACACCAGCTGCACATAGACCGGCGTCCCGCGGAAGATCCACAAGTACGCCCACGCCACCGACCGCAGCACCGGATTCGGCGACAGGCGCATGACCGCCAGCAGCACGCCCAGCACCACGCCGATCAGCATGGCCAGCACGGTCAGTTCCAGAGTCACCAACGCGCCCTGGGCGATTCGCTTGTCACCGAGATACTTGAAGTAGGTGTTCCAGTGGTAGGCGTCGTTCGTCTTGGCGCCCCACACGAACAGGGCCAGGGCGATCAGGATGATCGCGGCGGCAATCCACCGGCCCGGCCGTCGCAGCGGAATCGCCTTGATCGGCTCGGGCTCGGCGCTCTCGACCGGCATCGAGAGGTGGTTCTTGTCCTGCGACATAGAGGTCAGCTGGCTCCGTTGATGACGGACTTGGTGATCGCGCCCTCCTGGACGCCCCAGTTCTCGGCGATCTTCTTGTACTGGCCGTTGTCCATCAGGTACTGCACGGCTTCCTGCAGCACCGGCGCCAGCGCGGAGCCCTTCTTGACCGGCCAGCCGTAGGGCGCGGAATCGAAGATCTTGCCGGCGGGCTCGATCTTGTCGCCGGCCTGCTTGATGGCGTAGGCGGTCACCGGGGAGTCGGCGGACATGGCGTCGACCTGGCCCTGCACCAGGGCGTTGGCGGCGGCGGACTGCTCGTCGTAGGCGACCTTCTGGATCTCCGGCTTGCCGGCGGCGACGCAGGCCTTGGACTTGGCCGGGATCTCGTCGGTGTCCTGAACGGTGGTGCGCTGCACCGCGACCCGCTTGCCGCAGGCATTGTCCGGGTCGACGGTCTTGCCCTTCTGCTGGGCCCACTGGCTGCCCGCGGAGAAGTAGTCGACGAAGTCGGCGGTGGCCTCGCGCTCCTTGTTGTCGGTGAAGGAGGACATGCCGAGGTTGTAGGTGCCGGCCTCGATGGAGGGGATGATCTTCTCGAAGTCGGCTTCCTTGTAGTCGGCCGACAGGCCCAGCACCTTGGCGACCGCGTCCATCAGGTCGACGTCGAAGCCGACGATTTTGCCGCTGCTCGGATCCCGGTACTCGTTCGGCTGATAGGGCACGTTGACGCCGACGGTCAGCTTGCCGGAGGACTTGATGTCGCCGGGCAGCTTGGCGGCGATGGTGTCGACCTTGGTGACATCGACCTTGGCCACCTCGGGACCGTTGGACTCGGAATTACTGGTACACGCGGTCAGCGCGAGGGCGCCACCGGCGACGACGACGACGGCCCGCAGGGCACGCCCGCGAAATGAATTACGAACAGACACAGCAGTCCTCCACAGTTCGGGTGCGCGACATCCGTGCGTCGCTCGCCGTTTGAAATGTAAGCGAGTGACACCGTCCGCGTCGGCCGGTAACCGAACATTAATCGGCGACACGCCTGCGCGTGGCCGAACACGCCCGGCCCGGAAGTGCGCGCTCACCAGCGGTGCAGCCGTGCGCGCACCTGCTCGGTGAATTCGGAGGTAGAGGCTAGCCCACCCAAATCGGACGTTGCAACACCAGCTCGCAACGTATCAGCAACCGCGTGTTCGATGCGGTCTCCGACCCGGCGCAACGCGCTGTAGTGATGGGTGCGGCTCATCCAGTGCAGCATCGCCGCGGCGGAGTTGAACAGCGCCACCGGGTTCGCCCGATTGCGCCCGGCCAGCGTCGGGGCCGCCCCGTGCACGGCCTGCGCCATGATCTGGGTATCGGAGCAGTTCACCGAGGCGGCCATGCCCAGCGAACCACTCAGTTCACCCGCCAGATCGGACAGGATGTCGCCGAAGAGATTCTCGGTGACGATCACGTCGTAGTCCCCCGGCGCGCGGACCAGATGCGCGGCCGCCGCGTCCACGTGCTCGTCGTTCACCTCGATCTCCGGGTACTGCGCGGCCACCTCATAACAGATGTCGCGGAACATGCCCATGGTCATGGGCAACACATTGGCCTTGTGCACCACGGTCAGCTTCTTGGAGCGTTCACCGGCGATCTCGAACCCCAGGTGCGCGATCCGCTCGATCGCGGCCCGGGTGAACACGCCGACCGACAGCGCGACATCGCGCGAGGGCTGAAACTCGCCGGAGCCGGCGGCCATATTGCGGTCGGCGTAGAGGCCCTCGGTGTTCTCGCGCAGGATCAGCAGATCCATGTCCGTGGCGAGCGAGCGCACCCCCTCGAGGGTGCGGGCGGGCCGGATATTGGCGTAAAGGCCGAATCGTTTGCGGACCGCGCCCGCCGGCGGCAGCCCGGCCCGATGTTCGGGAGCGTAGGAGGCGCTGTCGTGCGGGCCCATGATCCAGGCGTCGAGTTCGGCCAGACCGGCGAGGGTCTGCTCGGGCACCGGGCTGCCGTACTGCTCGATCCCCGCGTGGCCCAGCGGCAACACCACCCATTCCACCGGCGGCAGGCCCGTGGTCGCGAACGCCTCGTCCACCACATCCCGGGTGGCGCGGACGATTTCGGGGCCGATGCCGTCGCCCTCCAGCAGACCCAGCCGGGTTCGAGTGTCGCTCTCGCTCATGGCTGCCATCCTCGCGCAACCCCCGCCACGGCCGCGCCCCGGCACACACGGCCACGCCTGTTTCGAGACCTGGGCGGGTAAATTCGACAGACGATGGTGCAATCGGTGGAGCTGGTGCTGGACGCGACGTCCGAGGCCGAGGTGCGGCGGCAGTGGGCGGCGCTGAGCGAACTCGGGCTGCACACGCCCGGACCCGGATACCGGCCGCACATCACCATGGCGGTGGCCGAGGAGATCTGGCCGCGACTGGACAAAGCCTTGGCGCAGCAGGACTTCCGGCCGTTCCAGGTCCGTCTCGGCGGACTGCTCGTCTTCGGCACGCATGCGCCCGTGCTGGTGCGAGCGGTGGTGCCGTCCGCACCGCTGATCTCCTTGCAGCACAGGCTCTTCCGGGTGGTCTCGGACTGCCCGGGCATCCCGGGCAACGTGCGCCCCGACAGCTGGACGCCGCACGTCACCCTGGCCCGGCGGTTACGGCCCGGCCAGTTCGACGCCGCGCTGGGCGCGGTGGCAACCGACAAGGACCTGCGGGTTACCGTGGAGGACATCCGGCGATGGGATGGTGCCCGGCGCGTCGAATGGTCCGTGACCGCGGGACACCGGCCCGCCCCGTAGCCCGGGGAAGATAACCACAGGGCCCGGCGTTGGACCGGGGACATCGATCACGAGAGGACACCATGGCCACCCAGACCCTGACCGAACAGAACTTCGACGAGGTAGTCACCGGCAACGACGTGGTTCTCGTCGACTTCTGGGCCTCGTGGTGCGGCCCGTGCCGCAGCTTCGCCCCCACCTTCGAGAAGTCCTCCGAGACGCACCCCGACGTGGTGCACGCCAAGGTCGACACCGAGGATCAGCAGGGCCTGGCCGCCGCGGCCAACATCCGCTCGATCCCGACCATCATGGCCTTCCGCGAAGGCGTGCTCGTCTTCGCCCAGCCGGGCGCGCTGCCCCCGGCCGCGCTCGAGGATCTGGTCACCCAGGTGAAGGCCCTCGACATGGACGAGGTCCGCAAGCAGCTCGCCGAGCAGGAGCAGGCCAAGTAGGCTCGCACCGCCGCAGCATCAGCGCCGCAACTCCCGAAGGAGCTGCGGCGCTTCGCTTTTCAGCGGAGGCTCAGAAGTGCGAGCCGAGGTGGTTGATGCCGGCGATCATGGCACGGATGGTCGACTCGGCGGCGTCGTCGGCGAGGGCGGCGCCCCAGCCACGACGGCCGTTGAACTCGCACTGCACGAAGGTGGCGGTGCCGTCCGGGGTGCTGCGCTGGTGGAAGGCGAGGATCTCCACCGGGTAGCCCTCGTCGTAGAGCGCCGAGGTGAGCGCGGCCACCGGGCTGCCCGTCGCCACGACGGTGCGCAGGTGAGAGGCGATTTCCAGGGTGGCGGTCCCGGCGCGGTCGCCGATCGGGGTCCAGTCGCTGAGCTTCACCGGGCCCATCGGGTCGCAGTAGCGGTCGTGGAACTCGGCGGGGGTCAAGGCGGCGCATTCGGCCCGCAGGCTCGCGGGGGCAGCGGCAAAGAACATGGCGGTATCCAGAGTGATGGTCATTGAACTAGGTCTTCCCGACTTCTTCCGAAGAATTGACAGAGGGGACCAGCAAAAGAAAGTTCTATCGGCCGCAGCGAGGGGCCGGTCCGAATCAGACCCCGCTACGGCGGAGAACTACGAGTACCCGATCGCCGGCCACATTCGCGGTGAGCGAAATAAGCGCTGCGCGGTCGCGGTCTGCGACATCGAGCGCTGCGCTGCGGCTGTTGGCGGGATTCGGCACGGGGTCGAGCATAGGGGGAGGTCCGCGCGATGGCAACCACATTCGTGATCGACCCACGAGTAACTTCGTCGCAGGTCACCGCCGATGCGACGGGCGCCACACCGCCTCCGGCCCGTGCTCCGGCAAACACTGTGGGCCCGGCAAACATCCGATACGTGAACTTCCCCAGGTCGACGCAATTCCGGCAACCCGTACAGCCGGTGGCGGGTGCGCGCGCCCGGGCGCACATCCGGCCCCTCGAACGCTGACCGCCCGCACCGAATCCCGGTGCGGGCGGTCAGCGTGTCGCGCGACTCACGGTCGCGTGTCGAGTTTCCTAGTGCGCGGCCGAATCCCAGCTGCGGCCCACACCCACCGACACCTCGAGGGGCACCGACAGCTCGATGGCATTGGACATGTGCTCGCGCGCAAGCGATTCCAGCTGCTCCCGCTCCCCCGCCGCGACCTCGAAGACGAGTTCGTCGTGGATCTGCAGCAGCATGCGGGATTTCAGACCGGCCGCGCGGATCGCCTTCTGGGTATCGATCATGGCGACCTTGATGATGTCGGCGGCCGTGCCCTGGATCGGGGCGTTGAGCGCCATCCGCTCGGCGGCCTCGCGGCGCTGCCGGTTGCTGGAGTCCAGATCCGGCAGGTAGCGGCGGCGGCCGAAGAGGGTCTCGGTGTAGCCGACCTTGCGGGCCTGATCGACGGCGTCGTGCAGGTAGTCGCGGATGGCGCCGAAACGGTTGAAGTAGATGTCCATCTGGACCTTGGCCTCGTCGGCGCTGATCTTCAACTGCTGCGACAGCCCGTAGGCCGACAGTCCGTAGGCCAGGCCGTAGGACATGGCCTTGATACGGCGGCGCAGCTCCGGATCCACCTCGGAGATCGGGATGTCGAAGGCCTTGGAGGCGACGAAGTTGTGCAGGTCCTCGCCGGAGTTGAAGGCCTCGATCAGGCCCTCGTCCTTGGACAGGTGGGCCATGATCCGCATCTCGATCTGGCTGTAGTCCGCGGTCATCAGCGACTCGAAGCCGGGGCCGACGACGAAGGTGTCGCGGATGCGGCGGCCCATGTCGGTGCGGATCGGGATGTTCTGCAGGTTCGGCTCGGTCGAGGACAGCCGGCCGGTGGCCGCCACCGTCTGGTTGAAGGTGGTGTGGATGCGGCCGTCGTCGGCGACCGACTTGAGCAGGCCGTCGACAGTCACCTTGAGGCGGGTGGCGTCGCGGTGCTCGAGCAGGTGCTGCAGGAAGGGGTGCTGGGTCTTCTCGTAGAGGCTCTCGAGCGCGTCGGCGTCGGTGGTGTAGCCGGTCTTGGTGCGCTTGGTCTTCGGCATGTCCAGCTCGTCGAACAGCACCACCTGCAGCTGCTTGGGCGAGCCCAGGTTGATCTGCTTGCCGATGACGCCGTACGCGTTGTCGGCGGCCTCGGCGACGCGCTCGGCGAACTCGCGCTGTAGCTGCTCGAGCTGATCGGAGTCGACGGCGATGCCGGCGGCCTCCAGGTCGGCCAGCACGCCCAGCAGCGGCAGTTCCATGTCGTGCAGCAGCGCGGTCGACTCGATGCGCTCGAGCTCGGCGTCAAAGGCGTCGGCGAGGTCGAAAACCGCGCGGGCGCGCAGCATCTGGGCGTTGGCGGCCTCGGCTTCGACTTCGTCCTCGTCGTCGAGCAGCGACAGCTGGGTCTCGCCGCCGTTGTCCACACGCAGTTCCCGGCTCAGGTAGCGCAGGGACAGGTCTTCCAGGTTGAAGGTGCGCTGTCCCGGCAGGATCAGGTAGGCGGCCAGCGCGGTGTCGCTGCTGAGCCCGCCCAGCTGCCAGCCACGGCCGCGCAGGGCGTGCATGGCGTTCTTGGCCTCGTGCAACGCCTTCGGGATCTCCGGGTCGGCGAGCCATTCCCCCAGCGCCTTCTCGTCCTCGGGGGTCAGGGTGTGGACGTCGATGTAGGCGCCCTCACCGTCGGCGGCCGCCAGCGCGACGGCCTGGGTGTCACCCTGCACCGGCGAGCCGTTGCCGACCACCGAAACCCCGTGCCGCACACCGGTTCCGGCGTGCTCGGCGAGCCACGCGGCGACGGTGCCCGCGGACAGCGCGCTGCCGCTGATCTCGAAACCGGATTCGGCCTCGGGCTCCACCGGGGCCAGGGTGTCGAAGAGCCGGTCGCGCAAGACCCGGAACTCGAGCTCGTCGAACAGGCGGTGGATCTTGTCCCGATCCCACGGCTGCACGGCCAGCTGGCCGGGGGCGTACGGCAGCGGCACGGTCTTCACCATCTCGGTGAGCTGCCGGTTCAGCACGACGCTGGACAGGTTGGCGCGCAACGCGTCTCCGACCTTGCCCTTCACCTTGTCCACCTGGTCGACCAGGGTGGCCAGGTCCCCGTACTCACGGATCCACTTGGTGGCGGTCTTCTCCCCCACGCCCGGAATGCCCGGCAGGTTGTCGCTCGGGTCGCCGCGCAGCGCCGCGAAGTCCGGATACTGCGCCGGGGTGAGCCCGTACTTCTCCTCGACGGCCGCCGGGGTGAACCGGGTCAGCTCGGAGACGCCCTTCTTCGGGTACAGCACGGTGACGCTGTCGTTGACCAGCTGCAGCGAGTCCCGGTCGCCGGTCACGATGAGGACCCGGAAGCCCTGGTCGACGGCCTGGACGGTGAGCGTGGCGATCAGATCGTCCGCCTCGTACCCCTCGATGGCCATCACCGGAATACCCAGCGCCCCCAGCACTTCCTGGGTGGTCTCCACCTGCCCCTTGAACTCGTCGGGCGTGGTCGCCCGATTCGCCTTGTACTCCGGGAACGCCTCGGTCCGGAAGGTCTTGCGGCTCACGTCGAACGCCGCCGCCACATGCGAAGGCTTCTCGTCCCGCAGCAGATTGATCAGCATCGCCGTGAACCCGTACACGGCATTGGTGGTCTGCCCGCTCTGCGTCTTGAAGTTCTCCGCCGGCAGCGCGTAGAACGCGCGATAGGCCAGCGAATGCCCATCCAGCAACAGCAGGGTCGGCTGTTCCCCGGACACGGACGTAGGCGCGACAGCAGGACGCTGATCAGTAGAGGCAGGGGTCACCCGAGAGAGTCTAGGTATCACCCCCGACATCCGTGGGCAGCGGGCATACTCGGCCGGTCGCCCCAGGTCAGCGAAACCGATTTCACCCGAGCCGGGGGACCTGGTACCGTTTCCTCCGCCAAGGGGTGTAGCTCAATTGGCAGAGCAGCCGTCTCCAAAGCGGCAGGTTGCAGGTTCGATTCCTGTCGCCCCTGCTTGAAGGTTCGGGCCGGTCACCGGAAGGTGACCGGCCCGAATGCTTTTCGGGGGGTGGGGTCAGCCGACGCCGAGGTAGGCGGACTTGACGGCGGGGTCGTCGAGCAGGGCTCGGCCTTCGCCGGTCTTGGTCACCTCGCCCGTTTCCAGGATGTAGGCGCGGTCGCTGCGGGTCAGGGCCTGCTGGGCGTTCTGTTCGACCAGCAGGACCGTGGTGCCCTGGGCGTTGATGTCGGCGATGATCCGGAAGATCTGCTGGATCACCATGGGGGCCAAGCCCATCGACGGCTCGTCGAGCAGCAGCAGCGTGGGGCGGGCCATCAGGGAGCGGGCGATCGCGACCATCTGCTGTTCGCCGCCGGAGAGGGTGCCGCCGACCTGTTTGCGGCGTTCCTCCACGCGCGGGAACAGGCCGAAGACCCATTCGAGGGTCTGGTTGTATTCGGCCTTCGTCTTGAAAGGGCGTCCGTAGCAACCCATATCGAGGTTTTCCTGGACCGTCATGCCCGGGAACACGCCGCGGCCCTCGGGAGCCTGGATCAGTCCCTTGCCGACGCGTTCGTGCGCCTTCATGCGGGTGATGTCGCGGCCCTCGAAGAAGACGCGGCCCCGAGTCAGCGGCAGCAGGCCCGACAGGGCACGCATGGTGGTGGTCTTGCCCGCGCCGTTCGCGCCCAGCAGGGTCACCAGCTCACCCTGGGCCACCGACAGCGAAATGCCGTGCAGGGCTTGGATCCGGCCGTAATTGACCACCATGTCCTCGACCCGGAGCAGGGCGTCGGCGGTGGCGGGGGTCGGGGAGGTCACTGACCGTCACCGCCTTCCTCGTCGGGCACGCCGAGATAGGCGGCGATCACCTTGGGATCCTCACGAATCGCGGCGGGCAGGCCGTCGGCGATCTTGCGGCCGAACTCGAGCACCACCACACGATCGGTGACACCCATGACCAGACGCATGTCGTGCTCGATCAGCAGCACGGTGAAACCGTCGTCGCGGATCTTGCGGATCAGGTCCATGAGCGCGGACTTCTCGCTCGGGTTGAAACCGGCCGCGGGCTCGTCCAGGCACAGCAGTTTCGGTTCGGTGGCGAGCGCGCGGGCGATCTCCAGGCGGCGCTGGTCACCGTAGGAGAGATTGCGTGCCTTCTCCACCGCCTTGGCGCCGATACCGACGAATTCCAGCAGCGCCATGCCTCTTTCGACCGCGTCGCGCTCCTCGCGCCGATGCCGGGGGGTACGGAACACCGCGCCCGGAATCGAGGTCTTGTGCCGCGCGTCGGTGCCGACGACCACGTTCTCCAGCGCCGTCATCTCGTTGAACAGGCGAATGTTCTGGAAGGTGCGGGCGATGCCCAGGCGCGTGATCTCGTTGCGCTTGGACTTGGTCAGCGGCTTGCCGTCGAAGTACACGGTGCCCGCCGACGGCTTGTACACCCCGGTGATGGCGTTGAAGCAGGTGGTCTTGCCCGCGCCGTTGGGCCCGATGAGGCCGAGGATCTCGCCGCGCAGGATGTCGAAGGTGACGTCCTCGAGCGCGGTGAGACCGCCGAACTTGACGGTCAGCCCCTCGGTACGCAGCAGTGGCGCGCCGACGGCGGTGTCGATGTCACGTTGCGGGGCAACGGCTTCCGCGACCGCCCCGGGGTCCTTGTAGACCGGCAGCACCTCGGTCACGTCCAGCATGCCCGCGCTCGGTTCGGCGGGCGGCGGGGAGTATCCGGCCGAGAGGTCCTCGTTGTCGAACATTGCGTCGCCCGGCCCGGTCACTGGTCGGCTCCCGCCGTCGCGCCGGCCACGGGACGACGAACCGCTCGCGCGATCTGCCTGCCGTAGGCCAGCAGTTTCTGCCGGACCGGGAACAAGCCCTGCGGCCTGAAGATCATCATCACCACCAGCGCGAGTCCGAACATCAAATACTTGTAGTCGCCCAGGGATTGGTCGCCGATCTGCACCGACTGGAACCGCCACGGCAGATACGCGATCAGGAACGCGCCCACGATCACGCCCAGCTTGTTGCCCGAGCCGCCGATCACCACCGCGCACAGGAACAGCATCGACTTGATGATGTCGAATTCGCCGGGGCTCACGTACGACACCTGACCCGCGTAGAGCGTGCCGGACAGCCCGCCGATGGCCGCACCGATGGTGAAGGCCCACAGCTTGAACTTGAAGGTCGGCACGCCCATCATCTCGGCGACGTCCTCGTCCTCGCGGATCGCCACCCAGGCCCGGCCGACCCGGCTGCGCTCCAGGTTGCCGACGAACAGCAGCACCAGGATCACGAACACCAGGCCCAGCCAGAACCACCAGGTGCCGCTGCCGGCCCGGTCGAGCAGATTCATCGAGTGCTTGTCGCCCAGGTTGCCGGAGGAGAAATAGCCCTCCGGATGTTGTTGCGATTCACCGACATTCGGGTGCGCGATCCGCGACAGACCGAGGCTGCCGTTGGTGATGTCGCCCAGATTGTCGGCCATCAGCCGCACGATCTCACCGAATCCGAGGGTGACGATGGCGAGGTAGTCGCCGCGCAGCCGCAGCGTCGGGGTGCCCAGGACGAGCCCGGACAGCGCCGTCGCGGCGATCGCGAACGGCACGCAGATGAACCACGACCACGGCGTGTTCAGCCAGCCGTCGGCCTGGTTCCAGGGGCTGTTCGGGCTCGTCATCAAGCCGACGGTGTACGCGCCGACCGCGAAGAAGCCGACATACCCCAGGTCGAGCAGACCCGCCTGGCCGACAACCACATTGAGGCCGATGGCGATCAGCGCGTACATGGCGAACTGAGCCATGACGACGCCGAAGTTCACCGCGGGGGTGTCGATCAGCGGCGGCGGGAACAGGGGCAGCAGCGCGATCAGGATGATCGCGGGCACTCCGATCCCCCACTGCGCGGGCCGGGCCAGTCCGTCCCACCAGGAGCGGATGGCGTCACCGACGCCGCGCATCGGCCGGGTCGGTGCGGGTTGCGTGGTGTGACTCATGCGCGGGCCCTCCCCAGCGACTCGCCGAGAATGCCGGTCGGGCGGAACATCAGCACCAGCACCAGCAGGGCGTAGGCGACGACGTCCTTCCATTGATTGCCGAAGAACATCTGCCCGTACTGCTCGATCACGCCGAGCAGCAGACCGCCCAGCAGCGCACCACGCAGATTGCCGATACCGCCGAGCACCGCGGCGCTGAACGCCTTGATGCCGAGCAGGAATCCGCCGTTGAACACGATCGTCCCGGCCGGCCGCAGCAGCGTGTACAGCAGGGCGGCGGCGCCGGCCAGCAGGCCGCCGATCAGGAAGGTGAGCATGATGACCCGCTCGCGCGATACGCCCATGAGCGTCGCGGTGTCCGGGTCCTGGGCGACCGCGCGAATGCTGCGGCCGAATTTGCTTCTGTTGATGAACATTTCGGTGCCCACCGCCAGCAGCACCGCCGCGACGACGATCACGATGGACACATTGTCGATCCGCGCGCCGCCGATGGTGAACTGGGTGGTCGGCTCGACCAACCGGATATTGGTCTGCGCATTCGTGCCACCCAGTTTGTTGCCGGTCAGTTTCGGCAGCGCGTAGTGCACGAATTCCTGGATCACGAATGACATTCCGATCGCGGTGATCAGAAATGCGAGCGGCTTCGCGCCGCGTTTACGCAACGGCCGGTATGCCACCCTTTCCAACCCCACCGCGGCGACGCCGGAGACGGCCATACCGATCAGCATGGCGACACCGAGATAACAGACCGTCAGCACCACGCCTTGGTGATACGCGTCGGCCCGGCCGGTGAAACCCAGTAATTCCAGGCCCACATAGGTGCCGAACATGCCCAGCATGAATATTTCCGAATGGGCGAAATTGATCAGGCGCAGCACGCCGTATACGAGGGTGTACCCGACGGCGACCAGCGCGTAGATCGCGCCATAGGTCAGGCCGTTGACGGTCAGCTCCCAGAAGCTGTGGACCACCCCGGATCCGTTGAAGTCGATCGACTTGGCCAGCAGGTCCGCGCCGACGGTTGCGGAAGAACTCATTCGCTACTTTCGCCAGGGAGGACTCAGCGTGTGCGCACACTGTCGGCGCGCACACGCTGAGTCGAATCCGTGAACTACTTGACCTGATAGATCCAGATACGCGCGGCCGAGAGCTCGCCGGTGGGACCGAACTCGAACGGCTTCGACAGGCCCGTGCCCTTGTAGGTGCGCACGTACTCGAGCAGGTCGGGACGCGTGACCTTCCCGGCGTCGATGCCCTTGAGCAGGATGGTGGTCAGGTCGTAGGCCTCGACCGAGTAGACGCCGGGCGCCTGGCCGTTGAGCGCCTTGTAGTCGCTGGCGAACTTGTCCGGCGCCGGGCCACAGGGGCACGACAGCAGGGCGTCCTTGGACGCGGTTCCGGCCTGGCGCACGAACTCCGGGTCGTTGGAACCGTCGGCGGACACGAACGGCGTGGTCACGCCCGCGGTGCGCAGCTGCTGCACGAACGGGGCGGACTCGGCGTAGTAGCCGGAGTAGAAGATGGCGTCCGGCTTGGCGGCCGACAGCTTCGACACCGCGGCGGAGAAGTCCTTGTCGCCTTCCTTCACGCCGATCGCGCAGCTGGTGTCGTTGGCCGCGCCGAGCGCCTCGGAGACCGACTTGGCCAGGCCCGTACCGTAATCGGTGTTGTCGGCGACGACGCAGACCTTCTTGAAGTTCTTCGTGTTGACCAGGTACTTGCCGACCGCGGCGCCCTGATCGTCGTCATTGTTGAGGCCGCGGAAGAAGGTCTTCCAGCCGTTCTTCGACAGTGTGGCGTTGGTGGCCGAGGCGGTCAGAGCCGGCAGGCCCGCCTCGCTGATGATCTGACCGGTCGCCTTGGTCTCACCGGAGAAGGTCGGACCGACCAGGCCCACGATCGACGCGTCGCTGACGACGGTCGGGACGACGGCCGTCGCGTTCTGCGGCTTGCCCTCGGTGTCGAACTGCTTGACCGACACCTGACAGTTCGGGTTGGCCTTGTTGTGCTTGTCCAGCGCCAGCTTCACGCCGTCCAGGACATTGATCCCGAGCGCGGCGTTGCCGCCGGTCAGCGGGCCCACCATGCCGATCACCTGCGGGGCGCAGGTGGCCTTGCCGTCACCGGCCGGATCGGCCGCGGCGGTCGCCTCGGTCTTGGGCACTTCCTTGCCGTCCGGGCCGATCTGCACCAGCGGCTGGATCGACAGCGCCGAGCCCCCACCCCCGGAACTGTCGTCGGACTTGCTGCTGCAGCCGGCACTGCCCAGTGCGAGCACGGCCGCGGCCCCGACGACAAGCATCCGGACCGTGCGACTGTGCCGCATGGTCGACGTGCGCGTCATTGAACCAAGCACGATTCACCTCATGTTCTGTGCGCCCCCGGGGTGACCGAGGAAGGCCGCCCCATCGATCGGCCCGCACAGAAACATAGTCCGGCCAGGTTAGCTCCGCATCACATTCGAATCATCCATGTGACATCGCAACTAACGCGGAACGCCCCGCTGTTACCGCACTGTTAATTTCTCCAGTGCATTAGTGGCAACAACAGGGCGACAACCCGGCAAATGCGCCTTACTTCGGCGCGAGGTTCTCCAGCACGACTTCCGCGACCGCCTTCATAGTGGTGCGACGATCCATCGCGGTGCGCTGAATCCACTTGAACGCCTGCGGCTCCGAGAGCCCCTGGGTCTGCATGAGCACACCCTTGGCACGCTCGACCAGCTTGCGGGTCTCGAGCCGGTCGGTCAGATTCGCGACCTCGCTCTCGAGCGCGGCGATCTCATGGAATCGCGATGCGGCCAATTCGATGGCCGGCACCAGATCCGACTTGGTGAACGGCTTCACCAGGTACGCCATCGCCCCCGCGTCGCGTGCCCGCTCGACCAGGTCACGCTGGCTGAAGGCGGTCAGGATGACCACCGGCGCAACGCGTTTCGACGCGATCTCGGCGGCCGCGTCGATGCCGTCCCGGCGCGGCATCTTCACGTCCATGATCACCAGATCAGGCCGCAGCTCCTCGGCGAGGTCGACGGCCTGCTGACCGTCACCCGCCTCACCCACCACGTGATAGCCCTCCTCGGAGAGCATCTCCACCAGGTCCATCCGGATGAGCGCCTCGTCCTCGGCAACCACCACCCGCTTGGGGGCGGACGCCGCAGCGTCCTTCTTCGAACCGCCCCCTGCTGTCGTTCCCATAGATGAACCCCTGTCGCTTCCGAAATACCGATACCCGATGCCACCTCGTCTTGCGCCACCCTCACAGGACCAGCACGCACCCGAGTCACCCAAAGAGTACCGTTCACCCGCCCCTACAACCCACGTACCCAGCGCAAACTGACCAGTATCACAACGGTGTCGTCCCCCGACCCCCTCGATTAGCTCGTTCGCACCACGACCCGCTATCATTTCCCTCGCGGTGCGCCGAGTTGGCGGAATTGGCAGACGCGACGGTCTCAAAAACCGTTGCCCGGAAGGGCGTGTGGGTTCGATTCCCACACTCGGCACCAGGGTAGAGGGCGGTTCCGGTGATCACCGGAACCGCCCTTTTCTATGCGGTCCGCGGCAGCCCCAGCATCCGTTGCACGACTTCGATATTCGCCCCAGCGCTGATGGCCGATGAGGCATCGGTATGCCGAAGGCCATGCGGGACCACTCCTCTCGAGGAATCCCACCGAAACGGCCAGAGCTACACGGAGATTGCCGATCGACTCGGCATCACCAAGGGGCGCATCAGCCAGATCCGATCTACCGCATCCGGTCCCGAACGCGCCCCTTCTTCGGAGTCGGCGGAGATGAGGAAGCCTGGATAGGGGAAGGTGGCGAGGACTAGGCTTAGGTCCGGATCGAGCGATCAGCAGGGTTACCACATCGGGACACAGTTCGGGTGAGGAGCTGAGGGTATGCGCATCGTGGTTGATCTGAATCGGTGTCAGGGGTATGCGCAGTGTGTTCCGCTGGCGCCGGATGTGCTCGAAATGCTGGGCGAGGAGGCGCTGGCGTATGACCCCAACCCTGATGACGCGCAGCGTCAGCGGGTGTTGCGGGCGGCGGCGGCGTGCCCGGTGCAGGCGATCATGGTGGAGACCCATACCCCCGACGGGCCGGAGCCCGAGGAATGAGCACCGCGTCGTTGGCCGCGGACCTGGTCAGGATGTTCCGGGCCGAGGGTCGGATCGTGATCGTGGGTGCGTCGCTGGCCGGGCTTCGTGCCGCGGAAGCTTTGCGAGACAAGGGCTTCTGTGGGCCTTTGACCCTCATCGGTGACGAGACGCACGAACCCTACGACCGCCCGCCGCTGTCCAAGCAGGTCCTGAAGGGCTGGGTTCGCGCCGATCACACCAAGCTTCCCCGGATGCGGGACATCGACGCGCAGTGGCGGCTGGGTGTGGCCGCGACCGGTTTGGACCGGGTGAACAAACAGGTCTTGCTGGCCACCGGAGACGCGGTGCCCTACGACCGGCTGCTCATCGCCACCGGCGTTCGCGCACGGCCGTGGTTCAACCCGGCCGAGGCCGCCCTGCAGGGGGTGTTCACCGTGCGCACCTGCGATGACGCGGCCCGGCTGCAGGCGGCACTGCGGGCCCGCCCGAAACGGGTCCTCGTCGTCGGCTCGGGGTTCGTCGGCTCGGAGATGGCTTCGGTGTGCTGCGAGCTGGGGTTGCCGGTGACCGTCGCCGAGCGCGGAGGCGGGCCGCTGGTGGGGCCGCTGGGCGGGGTGATCGGCGATATCGCCGCCCGAATGCAGCGCGACGCCGGCGTCGACCTGCGTACCGGCGTATCGGTGGAAGGCCTCGACGGCGATGCCGGCGGGCATGTGCGCCGGGCCCGGCTCTCGGATGGGACCACCCTCGATGTCGATGTGGTGGTGGCGTCGTTGGGGTCGATCCGCAACGTCGAGTGGCTGGCGGGCGCCGGGCTGGCCGCCGGTTTCTGGGGGGTCGGTTGCGACGCGGGCTGTCGCGCGTTCGACATCAACGGGGTGGTGACCGACAACGTCTTCGTGGCCGGGGATGTCGCGCGTCAGCCGCACGTGCTGTACGAGTATCAGTTCATCTCGATGGAGCACTGGGACAACGCGGTGTGCGGGGCGCAGGTCGCCGCGAACAACATGATCAATCTGGAGACCGAGCGGCGACCGCACTTGCCGCTGCCCTCGTTCTGGTCGGGCCAATTCGGGGTGAACATCAAGGGCGTGGGGGTGTGCTCGTTCGGCGATGAGATCGTGTTCACCCAGGGGTCTCCCGAGGACTATCGATTCGCCGCGGCGTACGGCCACCGGGGACGCATCGTCGGAGCGGTGACGTTCGATCATGGCAAGTGGCTGCCGTACTACGCGGCGATGATCGAGCGCTCGGCACCGTTCCCGCCACCGCCACCGGGCTATGACCGAGCGCCCGACCCGGCGCCGATGCCGGCGCGCTTCCCCGATCCACGAGTGCCGACCGAGATGCCCGATGTGGTGCTGACCGGTCACGACCCCACCTCACGAGGCGCCGAGTTCCACTGGACCAGGGAGCCGGCATGACTGCGGCGAGCGCCTGGGCGGAGGCGATGAAATACGAACACCGCGCCGACCCGTACCCGTTCTTCGACCAACTGCGCCGGACCCCTGTCGCGCGAGTGGCCGACAACCTGTACGTCGTGACCGGCTATCAGGAACTGCTGACGCTGGCGCACGACCCCCGGATCAGCTCCGATATCAGCCGCAGCCCACTGGGAGCCGCCCTGACGTCGGGCGCCGGCTCGGAGCCCGGCGCCGAGGACATGCAGGTCTACAGTCGTCGGCCGAGCATCATCGTCTCCGATCCCCCCGAGCACGATCGGGCGCGCCGACAGGTGATGCGCCACTTCGGCTCACCGCATTCACCCGACGTCATCCCCGGCATGGAGCCCGACATCGTGCGGTTGTGCAACCAGCTGCTCGACGGCATCGAGCCCAGCGGCAGGACCCGGCTGGACGTGGTCGACGATTACGCCTACCCCGTGCCGGTGATGGTGATCTGCAAGATCCTCGGGGTCCCGCTCGCGGACGAACCCCGGTTCCATGCCTGGATCCGCGACATGGTGGCCGGCATCGATCTGGGCCCGGATGCGACCACCGAGCAGGGTAAGGCCCGCGCCGAGAAGTCCCGCGCAAGCCGTGACGCACTCGTGCGCTATCTGGCCGACCTGATCGAGCAACTCCGACGCGAGCCCGGGCCGGGCTTGCTGTCCGAGCTGATTCACGACCACGGCCCCGACGGTCCGATGCCGGCCGAACAGGTGTTGTCCAATGCCGTGCTGCTGCTGGTCGCAGGTCATGACTCGACGGTCAACACCATCGCCAACTGTGTGATGACGCTGCTGCGCAACCCCGGGTCCTACGACCAGGTACGCAGCCGACCGGAGTTGCTCCCACGCGCGATCGAGGAGGTCCAGCGGCTGCAAGCCGCGGTGCAGTTCTTCCCCAGCCGCAGCGCTACGGCCGATATCGACATCGCCGGCATTGTCATCCCGAAAGGGGCAGCGGTGCACCTGGTCTACGCCGCCGCCAACCGCGACCCGAACCGCTTCGCCAACCCGAACCGCTTCGACCTCCACCGCCCCGACAACGAGCACTTCGGCTGGGGCAGCGGCATCCACACCTGCCTGGGCGGTCCGCTCGCACGACTCGAAGTGAACCTCGCGCTGGAAACCTTCCTCCGCCGCGTCGCCACACCCCGCCTGGTCGTCGACCCGCCACCGTATCGGCGAAGCCAAATCTTCCGCGGCCCCGAACACCTGCTCATCGACTTCGACCACATCACCGACTGAGCAGCACACGGTGCGGTGGGAGGGCCGTCGCGCAGATCGGGATGAAATGGGCGCGGGCGGTGCGGGCGAATTCTGTTCGGGTACTTCCCAATTGGCGTAGGGCGGGGCCGTGATCGAGGAGGACGACCAGGATGGCGGCGTACAGGATGGCCCACCAGGTTGCGCGAATGAGGGGGCGGAGGACGGGCGGGGTGGGGGCGAAGGCCAGGCGCAGGCGGTGGGTGTGGAAGGGGATGTGGCGTTGCTCGTCGGCCAGGATGAGGGCGGCCGTGCGGGTGGTGAGGGGGTCACGAACGCCGTCACGCAGCGCCCGGTAATAGGGAACGGCGATGACCTCGGCGACGGACAGCACCATGAGTTCCAGGCGCAGGCCCAGCCCCCGGCGCAGCCGGACGAAGATCGCGTCGGTCCAATGACCGGAGATCGGTTTCTCCCCTGCGGCGTGCAGGAGGTTCAGCAGCAGACGCGCGTGGTTGCGCTCCTCGGCGACGAACAGCCGCACTGCCGCCGCGTAGACCGGATCGCCCGCCGCGTCGGCCTTGGCGATGAGATGGGCGCCGTCGCCCGACTCGCCCACCTGGAAGCGCTGAATGCTGCGCACGAGGTCCGGATGCAGGGTCGCCCCGCCGGCATTGTCGGGATCGCCCGCTCGGGCCCGCGCCCGCGCCTTCGCCTCGAATTCCGTAGTCCACCGGGTGAATTCAGCAGAGTCGCGCATACGAGCCTTCCGATCTCGACTACTGGGCCGTTCCCGAACCGACTCTAGGAACCGGATGTGCGGATCGGGCGGACGCCGAGTGGAGATTCCGTGTCGGCCCGCCAGGTGTCCCCGACGATCTGGTCGATCGTGGAATGGACCGGCTTCCAGCCCGTTTCGGCAACCACCTTGGACGGGTCGACGATCAGGGTTGGCGGTTCCGGGGCCGGGGGGCGGTGGTCGAGGGTGAGGGACAGACCGGTCACTCGTTCCACCGCGGCGGCGACTTCCAGGATGGTGGTGCCGTGGCCGCTGCCGATGTTGTAGCGGGCGGCGGTGCCGAGGTGGGGTGGGTGGTCGAGGCAGGCTGCGAAAGCTTGGGCTGCGTCGGTGATGTGCAGGTAGTCGCGGGTGGATGAGCCGTCGCCGTTCACCGGTAGGGGTGAATTGGTTGATGCTGCGGCCAGGGCGCGCGGGATCAGGCGGGTCGGGTCGGGGTCGAATCCGCCGGCGATGTTGGACAGGCGCAGGATCGCGGCGGAGAGGTGACCGGACTGGGCGGTGGCTTCGATGGCTAGTTCGGCGGCCAGTTTGCTGCGGGCGTAGGGGTGGGGTGGGGCGTCGGGGAAGTCTTCGGTCATCGGCTGGCGGTCGGGGGTTCCGTATATGGCTGCGGTGGACGCGAAGACGATGGTGCCGACCTCGGCTTCCGCCATGGCCTCGAGCAGGGCGGCCGTTGCGGTGGCGTTGCCGCGGAAATAGCGGAGGGGTTCGGTGAAGGATTCGCGGGCTCGGGTCAGACCGGCGAGATGGCATACGGCATCGACGTTTCGCACCGCGCCTGAGAGGGCATCGGCGTCGAGTAGGTCGGCGATTCGAACTTCGGTAGCGCCCGGAATCACCGGGCCGCGGGAGCGGACCATGGCGATCGGCTCGTGGCCCGCCGCGTGAAGCGCTGCGATTACGGCACGACCGAGGTAGCCGTTGGCTCCGGTGACAAGTACTCGCACACGCTCATCATGGCATCGCGCAGCGCTCGACCTTCGACCGATCGACGGCTGCAGGGCTCGTGCGAGACGCCCTGTGTGGCAGGCCGTTCCAGCATGGTCAACCTCGGGTTGACGGTTTAGGGTGATGGGATGCGCCTGTTGTTTGCCAGCCTCGCGACAGTTGGACACGCCTATCCCCTGGTTCCGCTGGCGGTCGCGGCGCGCCGGGCGGGGTGCGAAGTGCATTTCGCCGCAGGGGAATCCGTGCACCCGGCGCTGGCCGCGCACGGGCTGCGGCCGTTCCGGCCGACGGACTGCTTCTCCGAGATCTACCCGGAGGATCTGGCCGGCGATCTCGAACGACTGCAACCGGATCTGGTGATCCACGAGTGGGGTGTTCCCGGCGCGGCGATCGCGGCGCGGCGGGCCGGGATTCCCGGTCTGTGGCATGGCTTCGGCCGCATGTTCCCCGACGGGATCGGGCTGGAATCACCGCTGCGGATCCCCGAGGTCGCGGGTCTGCCACATCTGGACATCTGCCCGCCGGCCCTGCAGGACAAGGACTTTCTCGCCGCGGACCGGATCCCGCTGCGCCCGATCCCCTACCCCGATCCCTTCACAGCGGACGCCCTGCCCGAACTCCCGGACTCCCGGCCGCTGATCTACCTCACTCTCGGGACGGTCTTCGGCACCCCGGAACTGCTCACCACCACCATCGCCGGCCTCGCCCGCCTCGACGCCCGCATCGTCGTCGCCGCGGGCCGGCTGACCCCGAGCGAACTGGGCCCACAACCCGACAACGTCAGCATCCACGCCTGGGTCCCGCAGACCCGGCTACTGCCCCACGCGGACGTCGTCGTCCACCACGGTGGCAGCGGCACCACCCTCGCCGCCCTGAATTCCGGCGTCCCCCAACTACTCCTGCCCCAGGGAGCCGACCAGTTCGCCAATGCCGACGCCCTGGAGGCGGCGGGCGCGGCGATCCAGCTCCGGGCGGGCGACATCGATTCGGGCGCCATCGCCGACGCCGCCGCGCGACTGCTGCCGCGCCGCGGCAACGACCATCGCGACGCGGCCCGGGCGATCGCGGCGGAAATCGCCGGTATGCCGGATCCGGAGACGGTGGTCGGCGCCCTGCGCGCCCATGCCGACGGCCGTTGACGGTGATCTTGTGAGAACCGCTGCCCGGCGGGCGGGGTGTCGCGCATGATCGGGGTGCTCTTGTTCGGAAAGCAGTATGGAGGCAGTATGCGAAACCCGGTTACCTCGATGGTGAGAGGCGGGTGGGGCCTCGGGGTGGGGGTGCTGATCGCGGCACTGAGCGCGGGCTGCGGGTCGCAGACCGATGGGCACGCGGTGCAGGAGACGACGGGAACGGGGGCGGCGACCACCGCCCGGGCTACGACGGCGCCGACGAGCGCGGCCAAGGAGACGACCAAGGTGCAAGGTGGATTGCCGGCCGCGGCGAACGGGACCGATCTGAGCGCCTGCGCGAAGGGCAACTGTGAGATCCGGGTGGACGGGCCGACCACGATTCCGGTGCCGGGATTCTCGCGGATCGGCGGCAGTGTGAAGATCGGCGAGATCAGCGCGCTGTCGACGACCGCGTCCACCACCGTGTTCGGACTGCCGGTGTCGGGATCGACCGGAGTCGGCGGCACCATCTTCCTCAACGGGCTCACCGTGAAGATAGTTGCCGTCCAGGGCAGCTCGGCGGTTCTGCGCCTGAGTACGTCGTAAACTCTGCAGTCACGGGCCGCGGTCGAACCGAGCGCACGGGGGCGACGTAGACCCGCACAAAGCAGCGAGAAAGTGCGGAGGCCCACGAATGCCGGTGGAGAGAATGACCGCGGACCTGTCCGACTACCCGGACCTGGTTGTGATCTTGCTCGGAATGCGGGTGCGCAAGCCGCGCGGAATGCTGCGGCTGCTGGGGCTCGGCCCCCGGCTGTACAAGTCGCACCACGATCGGCCGGACGGGCTCTTGTCGCACGAGGACGTGGTGTGGTCGCTGTGGCCGCCGCATTGGGGGGCGCGGCAGTATTGGCGCGACCTGGAGAGCCTGGAACGGTGGACCCGTTCGGAACCGCATCGCGACTGGTGGCAGCGGTTCCTGCGCGACTCCGGCGGCACCGGATTCTGGCACGAGGCCTATTTCGCCAGGGGCGGAATAGATTCCGTGTACGACGACATGTCCGCCACCACCGGGATGGCGCGCTTCGCCCCGATCGTTCCGGCCCGCGGGCGGTTATTCTCCACACGCGGGCGCACCCGGGGCGCCGGCTCCGAAATCGCGCCCGTGGTAACGGAATCCACGTTGTACGGTACGACCGACAAATAACGGTCGAGCTATTGATTCAGTGTGCGCGAAAAGGCATGCTGATCTTCGCCCGCGAGACGCACCGGTGAACGAGAAACAACGGTAAGTGAGCGACACCGAACCACCGTATGAACAATGCGGTTGAAACGTGTGATTCGGTCACAGGACTGTTTCGAAACGACAACGGCGGGCATAGGTTATCGGCATGCACGTCCTGTTCGTCTGCAGCGGAAATGTTTGCCGATCCGTCATCGCCGAACGTCTCACCGTGGCGGTGGCCGCCGACCACGGGCTACAAGAGTTGACCGCCGAGAGCGCCGGCGTGCGGGCCCTGGTCGGATTCCCGGTGGAACCCCTGGCCGCACAGACGATTACCGGACTGGGCGGTGACGCCGCCAATTTCAAGGCGCGCCGGCTCAAGGCGGAGATGGTGCATCGCGCCGATCTGGTGCTCACCATGACCGACAAGATTCGCGACCAGGTGCGCGATCTCGTGCCCGCCGCCCTCCCCCGCACCTTCACCCTGCTCGAGGCGTACCGGATCGCGAAGGTGAGCGGCGCGCGCACCGTGGTCGGGTTGCATGCCGCCCGCGACGATCTCGCCTATGTCGGCCGGGAGAACATCGCCGATCCGGTCGGCCTGTCGCCGCAGCAGTATTGCGATGTCGGCGACAAGATCGCCGAGGCGCTGGTGCCGTTGCTGCTGGCGCTGCACGCCCATCAGCATCCGCAGGCCACCCTGCGGCCGCGCAGCGCCGCGGACGGGCAGCCGCCGCTGCTGGTGATCGACGGCGGACGGGGCGAACCGGCCAGACGCCCCGAAACACCCAGGTCGGTGCAATCCCCCCGCCCGGCAGCGCAACCGGCCCGCCGAGTGGCGGAATCCGCCGGATAGCAGGCGATCCCAGCACACACCGGTCGGTTCGGAATCGCGCGTGTCAATACGCCTTGCTGCCGCGATGGTCCGGTAAGGGATTACACTCTCGCGCGGAACACCTATCCGTTCCGCCGAACGCCACTGCCGGTGGTTCGACACAAGAACAGGACCAAGGACATGCCGAAGCGAATTTCGGATGTTTCGCTCCATGTTTACGTGACACCTCAAACCCTGCACCGCGTCACCGAGACGGTGTGCCGGGTGGTCGATGAATACGTCGCCGATCGAGATATCTTCGCCTGGCGCTTCACCCTCCCGGTGGAGTGCGACGACCCCGCCCACACGGTGCTCGAAACCCAATGGCGGCTGGATCATCCCGCCGCCGACCCGGGCGAGCGCCACACCTATGAGATCGCGCTCAGCCTGGTCGGGGAATCCCGCCAGCTCACCAAGGCGGGCATCGCCAAACTGGAGCAGCGCCTGGTGCTGGAGCTCTCCGCGGGCGACCCGATCCCCTACATCGTGCACGCCCTCCAGCGCGAGAACTTCGAGCTGGAAGAAAACCGCGAGCTGATTTAGCGGGGACGCAAAAACGGGCCGTACCCGGCGAGGGTACGGCCCGTGAACGCGTGTCTCAGCGGCGCGCCGGGAAGTGGCGGATCACGCCTTCCTGGACGGTCGTCGCCAGCAGGTCGCCATTCTGCGCGTAGAAATGCCCGCGGGCCAGCCCGCGCGAGCCCGCCGCCACCGGCGACTCCGTCGCGTACAGCGACCAGTCGTCGAAACGGAAGGGCCGGTGGAACCAGATGGAGTGGTTCACCGTGGCCGCGATGATGCGGTCCCAGCCCCACGACAGCCCGTGCGTGGTGATGATCGAGTCCAGCACCGTGGTGTCGGACGAATACGCCAGCACCGCAACGTGAATCAGCGGATCGTCGGGCAGTTCGCCGTCGGTGCGCATCCAGACCCGGTTGTGGTCGAGGCTCTCACCCTTGCCCTTGAGGATCCAGGCCGGGTCGTTGGTGTAGCGCATCTCGATGGGATGCGGTGCGTTCACGAACATCTGGAGCTTGTCCTCCATGCCCGCGAACGACTCCTCCACGCGCGGAAGACCTTCCGGCCCCGGCACGTCGGGCAGGGGCGTGCCGTGCTCGAGCCCCTTGCCCCAGTCCTGGAAGGCCGCGAGCATGACGAACAGCTCCTGCCCGTCCTGGTACGCGGTGACCGTGCGGTTGGCGATGGAACGGCCGTCCCGATGCCGATCGACGTGGTATTCGATCGGCTGCTTCGGGTCGCCACCACGCACGAAGTGCGCGTTGATCGCGTGGATCGGCCGTTCCGGCCCCACCGTCCGGCCCGCGGCGACGATCGCCTGCGCGACCAGCTGGCCACCGAACGTGCGGCTCCACACCTTCTCCGGATGATGTCCGACGAAGATGTCGGGGCCGTTCTCTTCCAGATCGAGCAGGCGCAGCAACACCTTCAGATCGTCGGAACCGGTCCCCTCGGGGTCCGCGACGACGTCCGCAGACGTCTCGTCCAGCGACGCACTCAAATTAGTGGTCCTCCTCGCCGATGCGATGCACGTGGATCAGGTTGGTGGACCCGACAGTACCCGGCGGCGAGCCGGCCACGATGACCACCAGATCACCCTTGCTGTACCGCCCGATCGAGAGCAACGCGTTGTCCACCTGGTGGATCATCTCGTCGGTCGTGCCCACCGGAGGAACGATGAACGTTTCCACGCCCCACGTCAAGGCCAGCTGACTGCGAATCGCCGACTGCGGGGTGAAGGCGAGCAGCGGCAGCGGGGTGTGCAGCCGGGCCAGACGGCGCACCGTGTCACCGGACTGCGTGAACGCCACCAGCGCTTTGGCATTGAGGCGCTCGCCGATGTCGCGGGCGGCGTAGGAGATGACGCCGCGCTTGGTCCGCGGCACGTGGGTCAGCGGCGGCACCCGGGTCGAGGACTCCGACTCCACCGCGTGCACGATGCGGGCCATGGTGCGCACGGCCTCGATCGGGTAATCGCCGACCGAGGTCTCGCCCGAGAGCATGACCGCGTCCGCGCCGTCGAGCACCGCGTTGGCGACGTCGGAGGCCTCGGCGCGGGTCGGGCGCGAGTTGGTGATCATGGATTCCAGCATCTGGGTGGCCACGATGACCGGCTTGGCGTTCTCGCGCGCCATCTGCACCGCGCGCTTCTGCACCAGCGGCACCTGCTCGAGCGGCAGCTCGACGCCCAGGTCGCCGCGGGCCACCATGATGGCGTCGAAGGCCAGCACGATGGCTTCCAGATTGTCGATGGCTTCGGGCTTTTCGAGCTTGCCGATGACCGGCACGCGGCGGCCCACGCGGTCCATGATGTCGTGCACCAGCTCCACGTCGGAGGGCGAGCGCACGAAGGACAGCGCGATGAAGTCCACGCCCAGCTGCAGGGCGAATTCCAGGTCGTCGATGTCCTTCTCGGACAGCGCGGGCACGGAGACGTCCATGCCGGGCAGCGAGACGCCCTTGTTGTTGGAGACGGGTCCGCCTTCGGTGACCTTGCAGATGACGTCGTTGTCCTCGACGCCCAGCACGGTCAGCCCGACCTTGCCGTCGTCCACGAGCAAGCGGTCACCGGGCTTGGCGTCCTTGGCCAGGTGCTTGTAGGTGGTGGAAACCCGGTCGTGAGTGCCGATGATGTCGTCGACGGTGATCCGGACTTCCTCGCCGGTGTTCCACACCGTCTTGCCGTCGCCCTCGAACCGGCCCAGCCGGATCTTGGGGCCCTGCAGGTCGGCGAGGATGCCGACCGCGCGACCGGCGGTATCGCTGGCCGCACGCACCTTCTTGTAGTTCTCGGCATGATCGGAGTGCTCGCCGTGGCTGAAGTTCAGGCGCGCAACGTCCATGCCACTTTCGACGAGCTCACGAATCCGGTCCTCGGATGACACAGCAGGCCCGAGGGTGCACACAATCTTCGTTCGTCGCATCACGCGTTCAACCCTAGACCTGTGGTAGGGCTGATGCCGACCCCGGCACACACATATACGAAAACCGTAAGCACCCGTTCAGCTATCGCCTGCTCAGCGGGCGACGTGCCTGGCCAGACGCGTCTCCAGGTGGGTTTGGAAAAATCCGAGGATCAGGCAGACAACCCAGTAATAGATCGCGGCCACGCCGTAGAGGGCGAAAAAATCGAAGGTGGGCGCCGCGGCCATCTGGGCCGTGCGCAGCAGCTCGGTGACCAGGATGGTCGACGCCAGGGAGGTGTCCTTCACCAAGGAGATCAGGGTGTTGGACAGCGGCGGCACGGCGATGCGCGAGGCCTGGGGCAGAATCACCAGCCGCAGCGCCTGGGCATAGTTCATGCCGACCGAGTAGGACGCCTCCCACTGCCCGTGCGCGACCGAGAGGATCGCGGCCCGGATGATCTCCGCCGCGTAGCCGCCCACATTGAGGCTGAACGCGATGATCGCGGCGGGGAACGGCTCCAGCACGATGTCGAACGCGGGCAGGCCGAAGAAGATGATGAACAGCTGCACCAGCAGCGGCGTGCCGCGAATGATCGAGATGTAGATCCGCGCGGCCACCGACAGCGGCCACAGCTTCGACATCCGGGCCAGCGCCACGAACAACGCGATCACCAGGCCGATCGCGAAACTGATCGCGGTCAGCGGCAGTGTCTTGTTCACCGTGGCCTCGAGCATCGGCACCAGGTTGTGCCGGATCAGCGCCCAGGTCGCGTCATCCATGTCGAAATGCCCCGCGCCGCTTACTTGCTGACGTCGGTGCCGAAGTACTTCTCGGAGATCTTGGCCAGCGTGCCGTCGGCGCGCAGCTCGTCGAGGGCCTTGTTCACCTGGTCGGTGAGCGCCTGCGAGTCCTTGCGGGCGGCGAAGGCCTGCTTGGAGGTCTCACCGGTCTTGCCGGCGACCTGCACGGTGCCCGCGCCCTGGGCCTTGGTGTAGGCGTTGACGGCGAGGGTGTCGTTGACGGTGGCGTCGGCGCGGCCGGTCTTGAGCAGCTGCACCGCCTCGACGAAGCCGGGGATGGCCTCGACCTTGCAGCCCGCGTCCTTGGCGATGCCGGCCCAGTTGCTGGTCTCGGACTGGGCGCAGGTCTTGCCGGACAGGTCGGTCAGGGCGTGGATGCCGGCGTTGCCGGTCTTGGTGACGATGACGCCCTCGGAGACGGTGTAGGGCTGCGACAGCGAATACTTCTGCTCGCGTTCGGGTTTGACGGTGACCTGGTTGGCGATGAGGTCCACGCGCTTGGATTCCAGGGCGGCGAACAGCGAGTCCCAGGGGGCGGTGGTGAACTCCACCTTCTTGCCGATCTTGTCGCCGACGGCCTTGATCACGTCGACGTCGTAGCCGGTGAGGCTGCCGTTGTCCTGGTAGGTGAAGGGCGAGTAGTTGCCTTCGGTACCGACCTTCAGGACATTCGCGTCGTCCTTGCTCGAGCTACAGGCGACGAGCCCGGCGGCAGCGACGACGGAGAGCAGAACGGCGGCTAGCTTGTGGCGCACGACGGGACCTCTCTTCGGCGCGTTCGGTGTGAACACGCGGCGAACAACCGACAAAGGGTACGCCGCGAACCGACTGGGTGGCACGGCAACCATCAGCTCGCGCGAAAATCTTGATTCGGCTCCGGCCCGATGATAAGCCGCAAGCGGCCGCCACCCGGTCTAGTGGCGGCCGCCGCGAGCGGGAGTGTCGCGCTCAGTCGCGCAGCGGGCGGCCCTGGAGGTCGGGCACCTTGCCGGTGAGGATCAGAATGCCGTCGATCAGGGCCCAGATGCCGCAGCCGCCACAGGTGACCAGCTGTAGGACGCCGATCGTGGTGTAGCCCAGGTAGAAACGGCCGATGCCGAAACCACCGGCGAGCAGCTGCAGCAGGCCCGCGGTCAGCTTGCTCTTGTCCGACAACGGAACTCCGAACGCGTCCCGGCCGTACGGGGCCTCCGGGTCCCCGCCGTAGGGGCCGTACGGGCCGGGCGCGCCGAACTGCGCGGGCTGACCGTAGGGCTGACCGGGCTGGGCGTAAGGCTGGCCCGGCTGCGCGAACTGCTGGCCGGGCTGGCCGAACTGCGGATCGGGCTGGCCGAACTGCGCTCCGGGCGCGCCGAATTGCTGCGGGTCCGGATACGGCTGCTGCCCGTACTGCGGCCCGGTGCCGGGCGCGCCGTACTGCGGGCCGTCCTGCGGCGGCTGTTTCTGGAAGGGGTCGGTCACTCGCGTCCTCCTGCATCGCGGACCGCCCCCCGTTGGAACGGCCCCACAACTGGTGAACCCACACGGCGAGGGGCAGGCGGGTTCGCAGGAATTATCGCGCAGTGTCGCGGATTCGTTGCCGGGCGAGACGGATTCGACCGCTACATGGCGCTGAGCATGCGCGCGAAGATCAGGAATTGCCCGAAGTGTCTGTCTTGTCCGTTGAGTCGGACTTCTTCGCGGGCACGGTCTGCTCGACCTTCTCAGGGGCGTCGGGCTTTTCAGCGGTATCCGACTCGTCTGCGGTCTCGGCCGGCTCGGCGGCGCCGGACTTCTCCGCGGCGTCGTCCGGCTCCGCGGTCTCGGCTGCCGTGGTCTCCGGTTCGGCCGCCTCGTCTCGCGTCGTCGGCTCCGCGGCGTCGTCGCCACCGGCCGCGCCGTAGGCGCGCAGCGCGGCGAACTGCCACGGCCAGGGCCGCTCCGCGCCCGCGCGCACCTGCGCGGCAGTCTCCCGCCCCTTGGTCGCGAACAGGAAATAGGCCACGGCGCAGAGGAATACGATCGCCGAGGTGAAGGAGTTGATGCGGATGCCCGCGATGTGGGTGGCGTCGTCGCTGCGCAGCAGTTCCACGAAGAAGCGGCCGAAGCAGTAGACGGCGACGTAGAGCGCGAACAGGCGGCCGTGGCCGATGCGGAACTTGCGGTCCACGTACAGCAGGACGGCGACGCCGAGCAGGTTCCACACCATCTCGTAGAGGAAGGTCGGCTGCACGACGTGCACCACCACCCCGTTGGAGACGCCGTTCATCGCGTCGGGTGCGCCGTTGGTGTCGAAGCGGTCGAAGATCTCCAGACCCCACGGCACGGTGGTCTCGCGCCCGAAGAGCTCCTGGTTGAAGTAGTTGCCCAGGCGTCCGATGGCCTGTGCCAGCAGCACCCCGGGCGCGATGGCGTCACCGAAGGCGGGCAACGGGATTCGGTAGTGGCGGCAGCCGATCCAGGCGCCGACCGCGCCCAGCGCCACCGCGCCCCAGATGCCGAGCCCGCCCTGCCAGATGGCCCACCAGTGGGCGTCGGGCTTGCGGTGCGCGCCGAAGTACTTCTCCCAGTCGGTGGCCACGTGATAGAGCCGCCCGCCGATCAGGCCCAGCGGCACCGCGAACATGGCGATGTCGAGCACCGCGCCGGACTGGCCGCCACGGGCCACCCAGCGCTTCTCGCCCAGCCAGATGGCGACGACGATGCCGACGATGATGCAGATCGCGTAGGCGCGCAGCGGGAACGGCCCGATGTACCACACCCCGCGCGGCGGGCTGGGAATGTAGGCCAGGACATCGGCGCCGGTGCTCTCGGCCAAGGCTCGTAGGGTCACGAGTCCCCACCGTAGCCGAACGGGGTAGCGCCGTGCCGCCTCAGGTGGACACTGTGTTTGATTGCCCTCCGCTTCGCTCCGGGCGGGTTCGCGGCCCTGAAGGTCTCGTTCTTCCCTCCCTCCGCTCCCCCGCTTCGCTCCTCCGCTCCACTCAGTCCAGAACGAGACGGGCCGCGAACCACCAGGGGCCCGCGGCCAAAACGAAAGGGTGCGTACCGGATTCGGTACGCACCCTTCAAAGGTCGTTCGACTAGGAGGCGACCGCCGCCGAGCGGACGCCCTGCGCCAGCTCCTCGGTCAGTGTCCGGATCGCGTCCAGGCCCTGCGCGGCCGCCGACACCAGGGCCGAGCCCACGATGACGCCGTCGGCGTAGGAGGCGATTTCGGCCGCCTGCGCGCCGCTGCGCACACCCAGACCGACACCGATCGGGATATCGGAGTGCGCGCGGATGCGGGCACACAGCGCCGGCGCCATGGACGACACCGCGTCACGCGCGCCGGTGACACCCATGGTGGAGGCGGCGTACACGAAGCCCTTGGACGATTCCAGGGTCTTGACCAGCCGCTCCTCGGTGGAGGACGGTGCGACCAGGAAGATGCGGTCCAGATTGTGGGTGGAGGACGCCACGAACCAGTCGTCGGCCTCCTCGGGAATCAGGTTGGGGGTGATCAGGCCCAAGCCGCCCGCCGCCGCGAGATCGCGGGAGAAGGTGTCCACGCCGTACTTCAGCACCGGATTCCAGTAGGTCATGACCACGGCCTTGCCGCCGGCCTGGGAGATGGCCTCCACGACCTTGAACACGTCGCGCACCCGGACGCCGCCGGCGAGCGCCTGCTCGGCGGCGCGTTGGATGGTGGGGCCGTCCATCACCGGATCGGAGTAGGCGACGCCGACTTCGATGATGTCGCAACCGGATTCGACCATCGCCTTGCACGCGTCGATGGAGCCCTGCAGGTCCGGGTAGCCGGCGGGCAGGTAGCCGATGAGCGCGGCGCGGTTCTCCTCGCGGCAGGCCGCGAAGGTGTTGGCGAGACGGGACTGCTGGCTCACTTGTCGTCCCCCTCGGGCGCGTCGAACAGCCCGAACCACTGGGCGGCGGTGTCCATGTCCTTGTCGCCGCGGCCGGACAGGTTCACGACGATGACCTTGTCCGGACCCAGTTCCTGCCCGAGCTTCAGCGCGCCCGCCACCGCGTGCGCGGACTCGATGGCCGGGATGATGCCCTCGGCGCGGCTCAGCAGCAGCAGCGCGTCCATCGCCTCGGTGTCGGTGACCGGGTAGTACTCGGCGCGACCGGTGTCCTTGAGGTAGGCGTGCTCCGGGCCGACGCCCGGGTAGTCCAGACCCGCGGAGATGGAATGCGAGTCGATGGTCTGCCCGTCGTCGTCCTGCAGCAGGTACGAGTACGCGCCCTGGAACGCGCCCGGGGTACCACCGGTGAAGGTGGCGGCGTGGCGGCCGGTCTCGACGCCGTCGCCGGCGGCCTCGTAGCCGATCAGGCGCACGGCCGGATCGTCGAGGAAGGCGTGGAAGATGCCGATGGCGTTGGAACCGCCACCGACACAGGCGGTTACCGCGTCGGGCAGGCGGCCGGTGTGGGCCTGGATCTGCTGGCGCGCCTCGATGCCGATGATGCGCTGGAAGTCGCGCACCATGAGCGGGAACGGGTGCGGGCCCGCGGCGGTGCCGAAGCAGTAGTAGGTCTGCTCGGCATTGGTGACCCAGTCGCGCAGCGCCTCGTTGATGGCGTCCTTGAGCGTCTGCGAACCCGTTGTCACACTGATGACTTCGGCGCCGAGCAGGCGCATGCGGGCCACGTTCAGCTGCTGGCGCACGGTGTCGACCGCACCCATGTAGATGACGCATTCGATGCCCAGCAGCGCGCACGCGGTGGCGGTGGCGACGCCGTGCTGGCCCGCGCCGGTCTCGGCGATCACGCGGGTCTTGTTCATGCGCTTGGCCAGGAGCACCTGACCCAGCACATTGTTGATCTTGTGAGAACCGGTGTGGTTCAGGTCTTCCCGCTTGAGGAAGATGCGCGCGCCACCCGCGTGCTGCGCCAGGTTCTTGCACTCGAACACCGGCGAGGGACGCCCGGTGTAATCGCGCTGCAGGCGATCCAGCTCGTCGAGGAAGTTCGGGTCCACCCGGCACTTGTCGTATTCGGCGGTGACCTCTTCGATCACGGCCATCAGCGCCTCGGGCACATGGCGTCCGCCGTAGACGCCGAAGTGGCCGCCCAGATCGGGTTCGTGACTCTTGTGCGCGACACCGTCACTGGCCTGCGGGAGGCCGAGAGTGTTCTTGCCGGACAGCTTTTCGGTCTGTGTCATCGCTACTTTCACCGTCCCCGGCGAACCGGTTTCGGGCAGGACGGGTGGGTTCCGGCGGTCACCAGCTCGGCCACCGCGGCGCGCGGGTCGCCGCTGGTCACCAGGCCCTCGCCGACGAGCACGGCGTCCGCGCCCGCGCCGGCGTAGGCCAGCAGGTCGGCGGTGCCGCGAATGCCGGACTCGGCCACCCGGATCACTTCGCTGGGCAGGCCGGGGGCGATGCGCGCGAACACATCCCGGTCCACCTCGAGGGTCTTGAGGTTGCGGGCGTTGACGCCGATCACGCTGGCGCCGGCCTCGAGGGCGCGATCCGCCTCTTCCTCGGTGTGCACCTCGACCAGCGCGGTCATGCCGAGCGATTCGGTGCGGTCGATGAGCGCGGACAGCACGTCCTGCTCGAGCGCGGCCACGATCAGCAGGATCACGTCCGCGCCGTGCGCGCGGGCCTCGTGGATCTGGTACGGGCCGACGATGAAGTCCTTGCGCAGAACCGGGATGTCGACCGCCGCGCGAACCGCGTCCAGGTCGGCCAGCGAACCGCCGAAGCGGCGCTGCTCGGTGAGCACGCTGATGATGCGGGCGCCGCCGTCCTCGTAGGCGCGGGCCAGGTCGGCGGGGTTCGGGATGTCGGCGAGCGCACCCTTGGAGGGGCTGGCCCGCTTCACCTCGGCGATCACGCCGATGCCCTCGGCGTGCAGGGCGGCCTTGGCGTCACGCGGGGAGCGCGCCGCCGCGGCGGCCGCTTTCACCGCCTGGAAATCCAGAAGGGCTTCCCGCGCGGCCACGTCCGCACGGACCCCGTCGAGAATCGAGTCGAGTACCGTCATCTGGCTCGAATCCTTTCTGGGGAGACGGACTTGCTGCCTGAGAATCCCCCCAGGCGCTGTCTCACCGCTGCTGATAAAGAGTAAATGGCTATGTTCCCGGTCTTGACGGCGGGGCAGGAAGCGGCGACGATGCCGCGTCCCGACCCAGCTCAGTGGTTGTTGTCGCGCGTGCCCCCGGTACCCGGATCGTCGTGCGCGGCAGAGTGATTGGTTCCGTCGTCGGTCGGATCCAGGCCCTCGTCGAGCGCGTCCCACAGCACCCGGCCCGACAACGGCTCCCCGGAGGCGGGCTGTGACCCGGATTCCGTGGACCCCTGACCGACGTGATGTTGGGCAACCTGTTCGGCCGCCGCGGACTTCCGTACGGCCGGGCTGTCGTACTTTCCCGACATTCCCGCGGTCTCGCGGGGCATCCGCACCAGCAGCAGTCCCGCGGCGAACGCGGCCAGCGCCCCCACCAGCGTGAGTACGGCCGGTAGCGACGACGTGGTGACGGTTCCGGGGTGCTCCCAGCCCCGCAGCTCGGCGAGCCGGGCGGCCCGGTCACCGGTCTTGCCCTGGTTGACCAGCAGGGCGTAGGCGGGCACCGCGGCCACCGCGGCGAGCACCGCCACCACCACGCCCACGCCGCGCCGCCACCAGCCGTGGGTGGCGAACACCGCGGCGATGGTGGCCAGCAGGACCAGGGCCAGCGGGGTCAGCGCGCCGAACCAGGTGCTGCCGTTGAGGTGGGCGGTGCGCGGCGGGCCGAGCTCGCTGGTCACCTCGAGGGTCACCCAGGTCATCCGCGAGGACGCCCACAGCAGGGCGGCGGCCACCGCCAGCAGGGCGACAGCCGCGAACGGCCGGGGCCGCTTACGCGCGCCCTCGGCGACCGCGGCGCGGGCATCGGCCTCGGCTTCCCGCGCGTCCGCCTCGGCTGCTCGCGCATCGGCCACCGCCTGTGCGGCGTCCGCGGCAGCCTCGGCCCGGTCCGCCGCGCCCGCTCCGCCGGTCGGTTGATCAGCTTGTGGCGCAACCGGTTTCCCGGCGATCGCGTCGGCTCCCGGTGGCACGGCCGGGGTTTCCGACGGCCGATCGGGGCCGGGCTCGGTCATTGCCCGGCGCCGTTCGGGCGATAGGCGCGCACGGTCTCGGCGGCGGCGACGGCCTTGAGCACCGCCATCGCCTTGTTGCGCGATTCCACGTCCTCGTACTCCGGGTCGGAGTCGGCGACGATGCCCGCGCCGGCCTGCACGTAGGCGGTGCCGTCCTTGAGCAGCGCGGTGCGGATGGCGATCGCGGTGTCGGCGTCACCGGCGAAGTCCAGGTAGCCGACCACGCCCGCGTAGACGCCGCGGCGGGTGGGCTCGAGCTCCTCGATCAACTCCATGGCCCGCACCTTGGGCGCGCCGGAGAGGGTCCCGGCCGGGAAGCAGGCCTGGACCGCGTCGAGCGCGACCTTCCCGGCCCGCAGCCGTCCCGAGACCGTGGAGACCAGGTGCATGACGTGCGAGTAGCGCTCGACGTGCCGGTACTCGGTGACGCGCACGGTGCCCGGTTCACAGACCCGGCCCAGGTCGTTGCGGCCCAGGTCGACGAGCATGAGGTGCTCGGCGTTCTCCTTCTCGTCCTCGAGCAGGCCCTTCTCCAGCAGGAGATCGTCCTCCTCGGTGGTGCCGCGCCAGCGGGTGCCCGCGATCGGGTGCGTGGTGGCCACGCCGTCCTTCACCGTCACCAGCGATTCCGGGCTGGAGCCGACGATGGAGAACGCGGTGTCGCCGGCGGCGTCCGGAATGTGCATCAGGTACATGTACGGGCTCGGGTTCGAGGCGCGCAGCATGCGGTACAGGTCGAGCGGGGTGCCGTGGTAGTCCATCTCGAAGCGCTGCGAGAGCACCACCTGGAACGCCTCGCCCGCCTCGATCTCCTTGACCAGCCGGCGTACGCCCGCGCCGAATTCCTCGGAGGTGCGCTGGCGGCGGTAGTCGGGTTCTGGGCGGTCGAAGACCGAGACGGTGGACTCGGCCGGGGCGGCCAGCGCCTCGGTCATGCGGTCCAGGCGGGCGACGGCGTCGTCGTAGGCCGCGTCGACGCGCTCGTCGGTGCCGTTCCAGTTGACGGCATTGGCGATCAGGGTGATCGCGCCCTCGTGGTGGTCGAAGGCGGCCAGGTCGGTGGCCAGCATCAGGACCATCTCGGGGACCTGCAGGTCATCGGTGGCGTGGCTGGGCAGCCGCTCGAGCCGGCGCACGGTGTCGTAGCCGAGGTAGCCGACCAGGCCGCCGGTCAGCGGCGGCAGTCCGGGCAGGCGTTCGGTGCGCAGCACCCGCAGCGATTCGCGCAGCGCGGCGAGCGGGTCGCCGCCGACGGGGGCGTCGGCGGGGGTCTGGCCGATCCAGGCCGCCTGGTCGTCGACCACGGTCAGCGCGCTGGGGCTGCCCGCGCCGATGAACGACCATCGCGACCATGAGCGGCCGTTCTCGGCCGACTCCAGCAGGAAGGTGCCGGGCCGGTCGGCGGCCAGTTTGCGGTAGGCGGACAGCGGAGTCTCGGAGTCCGCCAGCACCTTTCGGATCACCGGGACCACGCGGTGGTCGGCCGCGAGCGACCGGAACTGTTCCCGGGAGGTGGTGGTGTCGATTGGCAAACCGTGGGCGCCGTGCATTGCCCCATCATTCCAGGCCCACCGGGCGGGATCTAAATCGCGCTCCCCGCCCAGCCGACCGGGCGGCTGCGGCGAATACCTGAAGCGGTCATCACTGCACTCGCGGCGGTCGCCCGCGGTATCCCCCATTCTCGAGAGGAGTTCAACAAAGATGTACCCCTCGCAACCGGTGGCTCCGGAGGTTCCACGGCACGCAGCTCCGCAGCTGGCTCCGGGCATTCACCCCGGCCAGCTGCCTCGGATGATGAATATGAACCCCGGCGGGAAGTACTCCGCCATCGCCTCGTTCGTCACCTACGTGAAGGCGCTGGAGTCGCTGGATCAGCGCAACTTCCCCGACGAGTACGCCGAGCACACCGACCGGATCAAGGAGCTCAAGCCGTTCCTGCGGGCGCACGGCATCCTCGACGTGATGGATATCAAGAACCCGGAGGTCGCCGCCCTCATCGGGGTGTGACCGAGCACCGACACCGCGTGTCGGGGGGTGGTTGGGGCTCCGGGGGCTGACCCCGGACCCTCAGGCAGAGCTGGAGCTGAATCGGCCGGCGGAGGGCACCCGCCAAGCCTGATGTCCGGCAAGGGATTCCAGCGGTACCGTCGTGGCCGCCCCAGATAGCTCGTGCACGATGAATAAGGGGTAGGGTACGAGCATGAAGCTCGGTCAGCTCGCACCCAATTTCGAACTCCCGGATCAGTCCGGCACCCCGCGTTCGCTCGAGTCGCTGCTCGCGGACGGCCCGGTGGTGTTGTTCTTCTATCCCGCGGCCAACACGCCGGTATGCACCGCCGAGGCGTGCCACTTCCGGGATCTGGCAACGGAATTCAAGGCCGCCGGCGCGAGCTGCGTGGGCATCAGCGCCGATTCGGTCGAGGTGCAGTCGGGGTTCGCGGAGAAGCAGGGACTGGGGTACCCGGTGCTCTCGGACCCGGGCGCGAAGATCGCCGCCGAGTTCGGCGTGAAGCGCGGACTGCTCGGCGCGCTGGTGCCGGTCAAGCGCACCACCTTCGTGATCGACCCGGATCGGACCGTGGTCAAGGTCATCAACAGCGAGATGCGCGCCAACGTGCACGCCGACGAGGCGCTGAAGTTCCTGCGCGAGCGCTGACCGGCGGCTCCGGCTCGGCCCCGGACGGGTGGCCCCGCCGCGTCGGTGCTTCGTCCGCCGACAATTCGGACATACGCTGGGCGCATGACTACGGCCGGCACCGAGCAGGAGCGAAAGTCTTCAACCTTCGTCACGTGGCGCAATCGCATCATCGCCACCCTGGTGGCCGTGGCGGTGTTGTGGCTGTCGTATCTGATCCTGGCGGCATTCATTCCGCGATGGTGGGCACAGCGGCTCGCGGAAATGGTGGGGTCGAGTTTCGCGAAGGGCATCTGGTACGGCCTGATAATGGGCCTGCTGTGCACCGCGATACCACTTTTCCTGTTCCTGGCGGCGGGCCTGAGCTGGCGCAAACGGGGCGGTAGGTTTATCGCCGGTGGCGCAGCCGTACTGGCCGTCATCCTCGCCATCCCGAATTTGATGACGCTGACCATCGTGTGGGGCAACTCGAATGCCGCACATGCCGGAGAACGCATTCTCGACGTCGACGCGCCGGGATTCCGCGGCGCGTGCCTGGCGGGCGCGATCATTGCCGCGTTGCTGTTCCTACTGGTGGCATTTCTCTTGGTGCGCAGGCGCTTCCGCCGTCACCGCGCCGACCAGCAGCGAAACGAACCGGAAAAGCCGCGCGTGTCACCGGAATCTCCGGAAAACGCCCCCGAAGTCGGCACGAACTGATTCCAGCGCCTACATGCGTGATCGATGTCACGTCATTCGGCAACGCCGTGACGGACGAGCGAAATCGTGGCAAACTTTGACGTGCGAGTGACCGATTCGACGCCACAGCACCGGCGATCGAACCGTCCGGCACCACCCGTCACTCGGCTGCTACGAGAGGGCGAGCACGGTGAACAAGTCGATGAACCCCATGGAACAGCGAGCTTGGCGTACCTTGATCGCGCTCACCACCCGACTCCCCGCCGCATTGGATACCCAACTGCAACGCGAGTCCGGGATTACCCATTTCGAATACTTCGTGATGACGTTGCTCTCCGAAGAACCGGATCACCGGTTGCAGCTCAGTGAGCTTGCGCAAAAGGCAAACGCATCGCTATCACGACTCTCGCACGTGGTCTCCAAACTTGAACGGCTCGGCTGGGCGCAACGCGTCGCCCTGACCGGCCGCCGCGGCGCGCAGGCGGTGTTGACCGACGCCGGATATCGCAAGGTCACCGACGCCGAACCCGGCTATCTGGACTGTGTGCGCGGCCTGGTGTTCGACGGCCTCGACGACGCGCAGACCGAGGAATTGCTCGAACTCGGTCAGACGCTGGTCGCGCAGCTGGAGAAGGGCATGACCCGCGGGCTCGGCCGCTCGGGGCGGCCCAGCTCGCATCTGGGTCTGGAAGCCGAATCCGACTGAGGCTCAGTCCTTGCCGGACAGCAGCACGTCGGTGTCGAAGCAGGTGTGGGTGCCGGTGTGGCAGGCCGCGCCCTCCTGGTCCACGACCAGCAGCACGGTGTCGCCGTCGCAGTCCAGGCGCACCTCGTGCACGTACTGGGTGTGGCCGGAGGTCTCGCCCTTTACCCAGTACTGCTGCCGCGACCGCGAGTAGTAGGTGCCCTTGCGGGTCTCCAGGGTGCGGGCCAGCGCCTCGTCGTCCATCCAGGCCATCATCAGCACGTCGCCGGTGCTCTTCTCCTGCGCGATGGCGGCGAACAGGCCGTCGGCGTTGCGCTTGAGGCGGGCCGCGATCGCAGGATCCAGGGCGCTCATCGAACCGTGATTCCTTCCGTGCGCATGGCGTCCTTGACCTGGCCGATGGTGAGGTCGCCGAAGTGGAACACGCTGGCGGCCAGCACGGCGTCCGCGCCGGACTGCACGGCCGGGGCGAAGTCCTCCACCTTGCCCGCGCCGCCGGAGGCGATCACCGGCACCGACACCGCGGCCCGCACCGCGCGGATCATGCGCAGGTCGAAACCGGCCTTGGTGCCGTCGGCGTCCATCGAGTTGAGCAGGATCTCGCCGACACCCAATTCGGCTCCGCGCACGGCCCATTCGACCGCGTCGATGCCGGTGCCGCGCTTGCCGCCGTGGGTGGTGACCTCCCAGCCGGACGGGGTCGGGTCCTGACCCTCGGGCACGGTGCGGGCGTCGACCGACAGCACGATGCACTGCGAGCCGAAGCGCTCCGACATCTCCCGCAGCACCTCGGGGCGGGCGATGGCGGCGGTGTTCACCGACACCTTGTCCGCGCCCGCCCGCAGCAGCCGGTCCACGTCCTCGACGGTGCGCACGCCGCCGCCGACGGTGAGCGGGATGAAGATCTGCTCGGCGGTGCGGGTCACCACGTCGATCATGGTGCCGCGGTCGCCGGTGGAGGCGGTGACGTCGAGGAAGGTCAGCTCGTCCGCGCCCTGGGCGTCGTAGGTGGCCGCCAGTTCGACAGGATCGCCCGCGTCCCTGAGGTTTTCGAAGTTGACGCCCTTGACCACGCGCCCGGCGTCCACGTCCAGGCACGGAATCACGCGTACCGCGAGCGTCATTTCATGACTCTTATCATCAGTATTGTTCTGCCTCTCCTCGGACCCGATCGGCGGTGTCGGCGATCAGTTCCAGTAGTTCCTCGTGCACGCCGGGCGCGGCGGCCAGCACCGAACCGGACTCGATGGTCCACGGCTGCCCCAGCAGGTCGGTGACCACGCCGCCCGCGGCGCGAACCAGCGCCACGCCGGCCGCGTTGTCCCACGGGTGATGTCCGAACACCACGGCCCCGCCCAGAATTCCGGACGCGGTGTAGGCCAGGTCGATACCGGTCGAGCCGTACATGCGCTGCCGGCCCGAGAGCCGGCTCAGCGCGCCCAGCAGGTTGAAGCGGAAGATGCCCGGAATCCGGCCCGCCCCATCGATATTGAAGCTGCCGAACCCGATCATGGCGGTGGCCAGTTTGGCCGGGGCCAGGCTCGGCAGCGGGGTGCCGTTGAGCAGCAGCGGCCCGCCGTCGACGGCCGCGTAGCGCTGGCCCAGGATCGGCAGCCAGGTCAGGCCGATGACGGGGACGCCGTCGCGCACCAGCGACAGCAGCATCCCGCACATGGGGCTGCCCGCCGAATAGTTGAAGGTGCCGTCGATCGGGTCGAGCACCCACGCGGTGCCCGAGGTCAGCTGTGGCCCGCCGAATTCCTCGCCGTGCACCGGGATTCCGGTGCGCTCGCTCAACCGCTGGGAGATGGTGCGCTCGAGCTCGAGGTCGAGTTCGGTGGCGAAGTCGTTGCGCCCCTTCTCGACCGCGCTCGGCGCCCCGATACCCTCGACGAAACGCGGTGCGGCGGAGTCGAGCACCGCGCAGGCGATGCCGAGCAGTTCGGCGAGTTCGGCGGCCACGGCGCTAGCGGACCGCGGCCAGGGCTTCGGGCAGGGTGAACCGGCCCGCGTAGAGGGCCTTGCCGATGATCGCGCCTTCGACGCCCTCGTCCACCAGCGTCGCGATGGCGGTCAGGTCCTCGAGCACCGAGATGCCGCCCGAGGCGATGACCGGGGCCTCGGCCGCGTTCGCGACCTGGCTCAGCAGCTCCAGGTTCGGCCCGGTCAGCGTGCCGTCCTTGGAGACGTCGGTGACCACGTAGCGCGAGCACCCGTCGCGTTCGAGCCGCTCGAGCACCTCCCACAGGTCGCCGCCGTCGGTGACCCAGCCGCGTCCGCGCAGCCGCCACTCGCCGTCGATGAGCTTCACGTCCAGGCCGACCGCGACCTTGTCGCCGTATTCGCCGATGGCGCGGGCGCACCATTCCGGATTCTCGATGGCCGCGGTCCCGATGTTCACCCGGGCGCAGCCGGTGGCCAGCGCCGCCTTCAGCGACTCGTCGTCGCGGATTCCGCCCGACAGCTCGACCTTCACGTCGAGCTCGCCGATGACCCCGGCGATGATGTCGCGATTGCTGCCCTTGCCGAACGCGGCGTCCAGATCCACCAGATGCACCCATTCGGCACCGGCCTGCTGCCAGGCGAGGGCGGCATCGCGCGGCGAACCATAACTGGTTTCACTGCCCGCCTCCCCCTGAACCAGGCGCACAGCTTCACCATTGGCGACATCGACGGCAGGTAGCAGCACAAGACTCACGCAAGCATCCTAGTGGTTACCGATCATCGCGCCGTCGTCGGCCTCGCCCGCTCGGGGGGACCGGGTCACTGCGGTGCGTGCTGTTCGAGGACCCGATTCAGCAGGAGCACGAAGTTGGCGCGTTCGGCGGTGCTGAAGCCCGGGAGCAGTTCGCGTTGCGCCGCCTCCAGGCGGGTGTCGAGGTCGGCCAGGTGGTCGCGGCCCGCCGGGGTGAGGGTGAGGGTGTTGCGGCGGCGGTCGGCGGGGTCGGGGGCGCGAACCAGCAGGCCGCGATCGGCGAGGTCGTTGACCGCCGCGACGACGTCGCTGCGGTCGATCCCGGTGCGGCGGCCCACTTCGGCCTGGCTCAGCGGGCCGTGTTCGTCGAGGGTCGCCAGCAGGGCGTAGTGGTAGCGGCGGGAACCCGTTGACTCCAGGGCCTTTTCGGTGCAGCGGTTGGCGATGATCGCGACCTGGCCGAGGAGGCGGGTGGGGAGGGCGCGGAGGCGGCCGGAGGCTCCTTCGGGGGCGGCGTCCATGAGGGGAATCTATCAAGACTTGTTGGGGAGACCCACGATCAGTTACATTGGTTGCACCAACGTTGGTTCAACCAACCATTTCGTCGAGAGACTGCCCCCATGAACGCGATCGACATCAGCACCGGGCGAATCCAGGACCTGGCCGACAAATTCGAGATCACCGAGCTGGTCCATCGGCTCGGGCGGGCGCTCGACGAGGGTGATTGGGACGAACTCGCGGCGCTGTACACCCACGACGCCACCGCGCGGACGCCCGGCGGTAAGGCGGTCGGCCGGGCCGCGCTGGTCGGCCAGGCCGGCCGGAACCACTCCCCCGACAGGCAGATTCAGCACATCATCAGCGGCATCATCGTCGAGCTCAACGGTGACACGGCGACGGTGCGCGCCAATCTGCTGTGCGTCTTCGCGTGGGGTCCCACGCAGGACCCCACACTGGGCTCGCAACCCCGGCTCACCCTCGGGGAGGTGTACCGCTTCGCGGCCGTCCGCACCGGCGACGGCTGGCAGTTCTCCAGTGTCGCCTCCTCGCCGGTCTGGTCCGTGGGCACGCGCCCGCGCCCCTCGGCCGCCTGAGCGGGCCTACCCGGAAAACACGAAACCCCCGCTCGCGGCGGGGGTTTCGGTCGTTCGGATCAGATCGAGTCGACCCAGTTGCGCAGCAGCTGCGCTCCGGCGTCACCGGACTTCTCGGGGTGGAACTGGGTGGCCGAGAGCGGGCCGTTCTCGACCGCGGCCAGGAACGGGACGCCGTGTTCGGCCCAGGTCAGTTTCGCGGGGGCGAGGTGGCCGCCGCCGTCGTCGGTCCAGCCCCAGTGCTGGGCGGCGTAGGAGTGCACGAAGTAGAAGCGGGTGTCGGCGTCCATGCCGGAGAACAGGACGCTGTCCGCGGGCGCCTTGACCGTGTTCCAGCCCATGTGCGGGAGGACGGGGGCGTCGAGCCGCTCGACGGTGCCGGGCCATTCGCCGCAGCCGTCGGTCTCGACGCCGAACTCGACGCCGCGTTCGAACAGGATCTGCATGCCGACGCAGATGCCCAGGATCGGGCGGCCGCCCGAGAGGCGCTTGCCGATGATGCGGTCGCCGCGGACGCCGAGCAGACCCGCCATGCAGGCGGCGTAGGCGCCGACGCCGGGGACCACCAGACCGTCCGCGTTCAGCGCGATCTCGGCGTCGGCGGTGATGACGACCTCGGCGCCGGTGCGGGCCAGCGCGCGGCTCGCGGAGTGCAGGTTGCCCGAACCGTAGTCGAGCAGGGCGATCTTCTTGGTCACAGCGAACCCTTGGTGGACGGGACCCCGGACACGCGCGGGTCGTATTCGACCGCCGCGCGCAGCGCCCGGGCGACGGCCTTGAACTCGGCCTCGGTGATGTGGTGCTGGTCGCGGCCGTACAGCACGCGAACGTGCAGGGCGATGCGCGCGTTGAGCGCGATCGACTCGAACACGTGGCGGTTGATGACCGTCGAGTACGACGCGGTCGGCGCGACGCTCGGAATGATGGTGTGCAGCATGTGATCCGGCTCGCCGGTGTGCACGCAGTACGGCCGCCCGGAGACGTCGACGACGGCGTGGGCGAGGGTCTCGTCCATCGGGATGAAGCAGTCGCCGAAGCGGCGGATGCCCTTCTTGTCGCCCAGCGCCTGGCCCAGGGCCTGGCCGATGACGATGGCGGTGTCCTCGACGGTGTGGTGCGCCTCGATCTCGATGTCGCCCTTGGCCTGCACCGTGAGGTCGAAGCTGCCGTGCTGGCCGAACGCGGTCAGCATGTGGTCGTAGAAGGGGACGCCGGTGGAGATGTCGGTCTTGCCGGAGCCGTCCAGGTTGAGCTCCACCACGATGGAGGACTCGCGGGTGGTGCGCTCGACCCGGGCGATGCGGTCGGCGGGACGTTCGATGGTCATCGGGCGATCAGCTCCTCGGACGCCAGTTTCGCGCTGACGCGCAGGAATTCGTCGTTCTCGGCGGCCAGGCCGATGGTGGTGCGCAGGTAGCCGGGGATGCCGACATCGCGGATGAGCACGCCCTCGTCGAGGTAGTGCTGCCAGGCGCGCGCGGCGTCGGCGAAGCGGCCGAACAGCACGAAGTTGGCATCCGACGGGATGACGTCGTAGCCCAGCTCCGCCAGCGCGGCCATGACGCGATCGCGCTGGGCGGCCAATTCGTGGACGCTGCCCAGGGTTTCGTCCGCGTGCCGCAGCGCCGCACGCGCGGCGGCCTGGGTGACCACGGACAGGTGGTAGGGCAGGCGCACCAGCAGCATGGCGTCGATGACCGCGGGCGCGGCCACCAGGTAGCCGAGCCGCCCGCCGGCGAAGGCGAACGCCTTGGACATGGTGCGGCTGACCACCAGCTTGCTCGGGTACTTGTCGATCAGGCTGATCGCGCTGGGCGCGGAGGAGAACTCGCCGTACGCCTCGTCGACCACCACGATGCCGGGCGCGGCGTCGAGGATGCGCTCCAGGTCCGCGATCGGAATGCTGTGCCCGGTCGGGTTGTTGGGGCTGGTCACGAAGACGACGTCGGGGTGCTTCTCCCCCACCACCAGGACCGCGTAGTCGATGTCGAGGGAGAAGTCGCCGTTGCGCTTGGCCTCGATCCACTCGGTGTCGATGCCCTCGGAGATGATCGGGTGCATCGAGTACGAGGGCACGAAACCCAGTGCGCTGCGGCCGGGTCCGCCGAACGCCTGCAGCAACTGCTGCAGGATCTCGTTGGAGCCGTTGGCGGCCCACACGTTGGCCACGTCCACCGCCACGCCGGTCTGGCGGGTCAGGTAGGCGGCCAGGTCGGTGCGCAGGCCCACCGCGTCGCGATCCGGGTACCGGTGCAGGTCGGCGGCCGCCGCGCGCACCGACTCGGCGACGTCGTCGACCAGCGCCTGACTCGGCGGGTGCGGGTTCTCGTTGGTGTTGAGCTGGACGGGCACCGTCAATTGCGGTGCGCCGTAAGGACTCTTGCCGCGCAGGTTGTCCCGCAACGGCAGGTCGTCGAGCGAGATCTCGGAGCCGGGGACGATCACCGCAGTTCTCCGAATCGCGCCTGGACGGCCTGGCCGTGCGCGGGCAGATCCTCGGCATCGGCCAGCGCGACCACGTGGCCCGAGACATCCTTCAGCGCCGCCTCGGAGTACTCGACGACGTGGATGCCGCGCAGGAACGTCTGCACGCTCAAACCCGAAGAGTGCCGGGCGCATCCGGCAGTCGGCAGCACGTGGTTGGACCCGGCGCAGTAGTCGCCCAGCGACACCGGCGACCAGGCGCCGACGAAAATCGCGCCGGCCGACCGCACCCGGGCGGCCACGCCCGCGGCGTCCACGGTCTGGATCTCGAGGTGCTCGGCCGCGTAGGCGTTGACCACACGCAGCCCCTGCTCGATGTCGTCGACCAGCACGGTGCCGGACTGCTTGCCCGACAGTGCTTCCGCGACCCGGTCGTGGTGCTTGACCACGGCCATCTGGGCGGTGAGCGCCGCGTCCACGGCGTCGGCGAGTTCGACGCTGTCGGTGACCAGGACGCTGGCGGCGAGCACGTCGTGCTCGGCCTGCGAGATGAGGTCGGCGGCCACGTGAACCGGGTCGGCGGTGGCGTCGGCGAGGATGGCGATCTCGGTGGGCCCGGCCTCGGCGTCGATGCCGACCAGGCCGCGGCACAGCCGCTTGGCGGCGGTCACGTAGATATTGCCGGGGCCGGTGATCAGGTCGACCGGTTCCAGCTGCGCGCCGTCGGTGTCGATGCCGCCGTAGGACAGCAGCGCCACGGCCTGCGCGCCGCCGACCGCCCACACCTCGGTGACGCCGAGCAGCTGGGCGGCGGCCAGGATGGTCGGGTGCGGCAGGCCACCGAACTGCGCCTGCGGCGGGGAGGCCACGACCAGCGATTCCACACCCGCGGCCTGCGCCGGGACCACGTTCATGACGACCGAGGACGGGTAGACGGCATTGCCGCCCGGCACGTACAGGCCGACCCGCTCGACCGGCACCCAGCGCTCGGTGACGGTGCCGCCGGGCACCACCTGGGTGGTCTTGTCGCTGCGCCGCTGATCGTTGTGGACCTTGCGGGTGCGTTCGATGGCGACCTCGAGGGCCGCGCGCACGGCGGGATCCAGCTCGGCGAGGGCCTTCTCCAGTTCGGCGGCGGGCACCCGCACCGAGGCGGGGGTCACGCCGTCGAACTTGGCGCTGAATTCCAGCGCGGCCGCCACGCCCCGATCGCGGATGGCCTCCACGACCGGTCGCACATGATGCAGCACCGAGTCCACGTCGACGCCTCCACGCGGCAGTGCCGCGCGCAGTTCGGCAGCAGTGGGAGTACGTCCGCGCAGGTCGACGCGGGCGAGCTCGATGCGGCTGGTCATAGCGCTGTGCAGTCCTTGTCTGTGCTGATTCGAGGGGTTCGCGACGCAGCCGAAACCGCTTGCGACCAGCTACCAGCCTATCCGGTCACCGCCACCGCTTATTCCGCGCACCGCCCATGGGCGATCGAGCGCCTCGCTACTTCGCGACCGGGTCCCCACTGAAGCGGGTCGCCACCACGTGTTGCTGGGCAAATGTCCAGGCATTCTGGGTGACGAAGTACAGCAGGATCGCGATCGGCATGACCGGTCCGAACATCAGCACGCCGGCCGGGAACACCCACTGCGAGAGCGTGTTCATGATGCGCGCCTGCGAGCCCGCCGCACCCTCGGCCGGTGCGGGCTGCCGGGCCACCGCGGCGCGGGCGGTGAAGTGGGTGGCGACCGCGGCGATCACCATGAGCGGAATCGCCACCGCGGCAATGGTTCCGAAGGACGACCCGGCGCCGGACAGCGTGGCCGCCAGCGGCGCGCCGAACAGCTTCGCGTCCAGGAAGGACTGGACCTGGCCCGCGCCGAACACGTAGTTCTCGGTATGACCGGCCTGGAAGGACCGCAGCACGTGGTAGAGGCCGATGAACACCAGCGTCTGGCCGATGATCGGCAGGAACCCGGTCAGCACGTTGACCCCGGACTCCTTCTGCAACTCCTGCATGGCCTGGGCCTGCTTCTCGCGGTCTCCCGCGTGTTTGCGCTTGATCTCCTGGATCTGCGGCTGCATCTCGGCCAGCGCACGGGAGAACCGCAGTTGCGCCATGAACGGCTTGATCAGCAGCGCCCGCAAGGTGAGCACCAGGAACACGATGGCCAGCACCCAGGCCAGGCCGCTGGTTGCGCCGAGCACCGACGCGAAGGCGGTGTGCCACAGCCACAGGACGGCGGACACGGGGTAATAGATGAAATCGAGCACGGGAGCACCTCGCTGCGCATGCGCCCGCACACGCGTGCGGGCGAAGGGAATTCGGGATGGCGAAGAACCCGACAGCGAGGCGAATACGGAAGACGCTGTCAGGCCGCGAGGACTCCCGGCGCTCGCGGCCGCGGCCGCCCCGCCGCGTCCGGATTGCTCTGCCGCAGGAACGCGCCCCGTCGCCGTCGTGCCGCCGACTCCGGCGGACCCGCATGCCCGGCGACGACCACCAACGGCCCGCGCGCCGACAGCACCGCTGCCGTCATCGCGACCAGCGCCACCGCGCCGAGCACGATCAGCGAATCAGGATGTGCGGCACCCAGATACAGCACCGCCCACGCGGAGACCACGAGCGCGCACACCAGCAGCGCCGTCGATCGAATCCGCGTGACCATGCGCCCGACACTACCTGCGTTCCCCGCCTCCGGCACCCTGTGTTCTCGGCCACCGCGCCCAACGGGCGGGCACGAGACGCAGGGGCCCATTGTCAGCGCACGATCGTGGCCCGGGGGTGCGGGCGGCGGAGGGGTTCCACGCGGGATCGGGGTCGGAGCAGGCCCGGGCGCCCGCACCCGAACGCGCCCCCGCGGTGGAGATCGCGGGGGCGCGCAGTTCGGCGGCCGAGGTCTATTCGGCGACGAGGCGGCGGATGATCATGGGTTCGGCGACGATGCCTTCCAGGACGCTCGCCACGTGCCGGAAGTGGTCGGTGGTGAAGTGCTTCTCGAGGGCGTCGGCGTCGTGCCACTCCTCGACGACGACCATGTGGGCGGGGTCGTTGGGGTTGGTGAAGGGCTGATACGACAGGCAGCCGGGTTCGGCGAGGGACGGTTCGATCATCGCTTCCAGGGCGGTACGGAGGCGGTCCTCGTGTCCGGCGGCGGCGCGCAGCTCGGCGACGACGTGCAGCGTCATGGTGTTCTCCTCAGGGTTCGGTGTGCGTTGTTCGGCGCGGTCAGTGGGTGATCGGGCCTTCGCCGGCGCCCGTCGTGCGCACGGCGGCGGTGATGGCGTCCAGGTCGGCCGGGGTCAATTCCAGTGTGGCGGCGTCGATCCAGCCGTCGACCTGTTCGGGGGTGCGGGCGCCGACGATGGCGCCGGTGACGCCGGGCCAGGTCAGGGTCCAGGCGATGGCGAGCGCGCCGACAGTGGTGCGGTGGGCCGCGGCGATCGGACGCAGCGCCTCCACCAGGGCGAGGTTGCGATCGAGTTCGGTGGTGAACTCCGGGAAGCCCTTGCGCCAGTCGTCGTCGGGCAGGTTCGCGACGCGTTCGGCGGAGAACGCGCCGGTGAGCAGGCCGGAGTGCTGCGGCTGATAGACGATGCCGCCGGTGTGATGGGCTGCCGCCCAGGCCAATTCGCCCGCCGCGGCACGCTTGATCAGCGAGAACTGGGGCTGGATGGCGTCGACGTGGGCGATGGACTCGGCGAGCTCCAGCTGCCCGATGTCGTGGTTGGACAGGCCGATCGCGCGGACCTTGCCCTCGGTCACCAGGTCGGCCATCGTCTGCCAGTACTCGGCCAGCGGCGTGACCACGGCGTCGGATACGCCGTCCGGGTCCGAGAAGTCCAGGGACGCACCGGTGTCGGGCCAGTGCACCTGGTACAGGTCGATGCGCTCGACGTCGAGCCGCCGCAGCGAGTCCTCGATCTCGCGGCGCACGCTGGCGGCGGCCATCACGCGCCGGGGCGCGGCGGCCCGGTCGTTGTCGTCCCAGACCAGTCCGGCCTTGGTGAAGACGAAGGGCCGGTCGGCGTCGGGCAGTCCGGCGATCGCCTTGCCGACCACTTCCTCGGAGTGGCCGAGCCCGTAGACGGCGGCGGTGTCGATCCAGTTCACGCCCGCCTCGACCGCGCGGCGGATGGTGGCGATGGAACCGGCGTCGTCCTGCGCGCCCCAGGCGTAGCGCCAGCCCGCGCCGCCGATCGCCCAGGCGCCGAATCCGATCCGGCTGAGGTGCATGTCGGTGCTGCCGAGCCGACGGGTGGGAAGGGAGGTCATGGTGTGCTCCTCGGAGTCTGTTTCCGCCGTGATGTGCGGCGCTGAGCACTACATTCGTCCGATCCGCGCGGGGCAAACAGTGCCGCGTCTGCCTGGGCACGGCATGACCAGGATGAAACCCGCGGGCATCGTGGTTGCCTGATGGCATGACCTTGGACCGTCGCGCCGAACTCGGTGAATTCCTGCGCTCCCGCCGCGCTCGGCTCAGCCCGGACGAGGTGGGCCTGCTGTCGCACGGCGCCCGCCGCCGGGTTCCGGGCCTGCGGCGCGAGGAGCTGGCGCTGCTGGCCGGGGTCAGCGTCGATCACTATGTGCGGCTGGAGCAGGGCCGCAGTCTGCAGTTCTCGGAGTCGGTGCTGGACGCGGTGGCGCGGGCGCTGCGGCTGAATCAGGTCGAGCGCGACCATCTCTACCTGCTGGCGCGGCCGTGGTCGGGCGAGGAGCCGCCCGCCGCGCAGGAGGTGCGCCCGGGCCTGCGCCGGCTGCTGGACTCCGCGCACGACGTGCCCGCCTACATCGTGGGCCGCGGGGTCAGCGTGCTGGCGTGGAATCGCCTGGCGGCGGCCCTGATCGGCGATTTCGGCGCGATCGCGCCCGAGCAGCGCGACTTCCTGCACCTGGTCTTCCTCGACGAGGGCGCCAAGGAGCTCTACGAGGACTGGGACGACAAGGCCGCCGACACCGTCGCCTACCTGCGGGTGGATGCCGCCCGCAATCCCGGCGACCCCCGCATCACCGCCCTGATCGACGAGATGAATTCCGCGAGCCCGGAATTCGCCGCACTGTGGGAGCGTCACGAGCTCAAGGACAAGACGCACGGCCGCCACATCTACCGTCACCCGATCGTGGGCCGGTTGGAGCTGGGCTACGAAACCCTGCGGCTCCCGGACGATCCCGATCAGGCGCTGGTGGCCCATCACGTCGAGCCGGACTCCCCCAGCGCCGACGCTCTGCGCCTGCTGGCGACCCTGGCCGCCGACTCGGCCGCGCACCACTGAAAAGCACTGCGCCGCACCGGAATCCCGGTGCGGCGCAGTGCCGAGCGAATGACCGCTACTTGGTGTCGCTGTCGATCAGCAGGGAACCGCCGCTGTCGACCACCCGCAGCGTGACGGCCTTGCTGCCGCCGTTCTTGGTGGTCAGGCTGGCCAGCGAAATGTCCACCGACCCATCGGCATTGTTGCTGTCCCCGCCGCGCGCGCCCTCGATGGTGGAGTAGCGGCTGATCGGGTTGGTGGTCCAGTAGCTCTGGAACGCCGTCGCGCTGCCGTACACCTGCTGCGCGGCCGGGGTGAGCCGGCTCCACGCGTCCTGGTACCGCTGCGAGGTGAGGGCGTCGTAGAACTTGTCCACGGCGTCCGCGCCGTTGCCGACGCTGACCGTGGAGGCGCTCTTGGTCTGGCCCAGGCCCGACGGCGTGCCCTTGACGGAGCTGGCGGACGTCGAGACCTTCACCGAGGTGCTGGTGCCGCCCGCGCCCGGCGCGTCGTTGGACCCGGAGTTGCCGGTCAGGCCGTAGACGACGCCGCCGCCGACCACGACCGCCGCGACCAGCCCGATCCACACCAGCTTCTTCTTGCCGCCCGGCTCCGAATCCGGTTCCGGGGCAGGATGATTGCGGGTCGGCGGACCGCCGTTGAGCAGCGGACGCGGCGGCGGGGTCTCCAGCAGCTGCGCCTGACTCATCGCGCCGGTCGGGATGTCGGCGTTGGCCGACGAGCGGCGTTCCATCTGCCGGGTGTTCGGGCGCGACGCGGTGCGCGGGGCCGTTCCCCCCTGCGGGGTGATCGGGCCCGAGCGGCGGGCGGCGAGCACGCGGGTGGCCTCGGCGTCCGGGCCGACCTCGGCGAATTCGGCCATGATGTCGCGCACGTCGAGCATGCTCGGCCGGTCCTCCGGCTCGAAGCTGAGCAGCGACAGCAGCAGATCGCTGAGCGGTCCGGCATTGCGGGGCTCGCTGATCTGACCGTTGGCCGCGGCGTAGAGCAGTGCCAGCGGATTCGGGTTGGTGCCGTAGGGCGGTTCGCCTTCCAGCGCGTGGAAGAGGGTGGCGCCCAGGGCGAAGACGTCGGCGGCCGGGGTCGGTTCCGCGCCGCGGGCGACCTCGGGGGCGAGGTAGGCGGCGGTGCCGGAGATCAGACCGGTGGCGGTGAGGGTGACGTCGCCCTTGGACTTGGCGATGCCGAAGTCGGTGATCTTCACCGCGCCGTTGTCGCCGAGCAGGATGTTGCCGGGCTTGACGTCACGGTGCACGATGCCGGCGCGGTGCGCGGCGATGAGCGCGGATGCCACCTGTTCGCCGATGCGGGCGCACTGTGGCAAGGGCAGCGTGCCCTGTGCGGACAGCACCACCGCGAGGCTCTGCGACGGGAGGTACTCCATGATCAAGCACGGGTCGCCTTCGTGTTCGGTGATGTCGAACACGACGATGGCGTTGGGGTGCTGGAACCGGGCCGCGTTGCGCGCCTCGCGCGCAGCGCGTTGCTTGACGATGTCCTTGTCCGCATCCGAGAGGCTCGGCTGGGTCAGGATCTGCTTGATCGCGACGGATCGTTCCAGCCGCTGGTCGACGGCTCGCCAGACGACACCTGTGCCGCCGCTACCAATCCGTTCGACCAGGCGGTAATGCCCTGCGATCACTTGGCCGGTTTCGATGGCACTACTCCGAGGTTCTTCGAGATGACTGTGACAGTGCGGTTGCCCGCGCGTTTCCCCGCACGAGTGTAGCGGGCTACGGGCGGATCGCCGACGCCAGCGTGAGATATGGCGGAGATCTCGATGAGATCTGCGCCGCCCGCGGGTGACCCGCAGGTGATCGGATTTGTGTAACCGCTGGTCACAGTGCATACATGACCAGGCATAGACCGATCGGTTTGATGTGTGTTTGCTCCGGCACACCGGCCGAGTTCAGCTACTTTTCATGCCGTCGGCCACTCCGCGCGCACCAATCGCGCCGCGTCCGCCTCCTCGAGCTCGATATCGAAGACCTCCTCGAGGATCTTGGGCAGCTCGGCGACCTCGAGCTCGCGCACCTGCTCCGAACCGTCCGGGTAGCTGGTGGTCCAGGTGGTGCCGTCGAGCTGGTGATGCACCTCGGCGTGGAAGCGCTGCACGAACGGGCGCATGGTGAACGGCGACCGCGCCGAGGTGGACACGAAGTGGTTCCCGACCGCGAAATCGACGCGGTACTGCGGAGTCGTGACGAAGGTGTGCCGATCCACCCAGCCGTCCCGGCCGAACTGGTGCAGCGTCCACAGCTCGCCGCCGAGCGGGTCCGCGCCGAGCTCCAGCCGGAAACGCCATGCGCCCGCACCGAATTCGCCGCGATCTCCGGCGAGTTCGACCGGTTCCAGGGGTCCCCAGCCGAATCCGACGTCGCACAGCCAGATCCGGTCGTCGTCGGCGGCCTTGACGCGCAGCAGGGCGTGGGTGGCCGGGCGCAGATTGGTCGCGCCCCGGGTGACCCGCCCGGACATTGCGGTGAACTCGAAGCCGAGGCGCTCCAGCGCGGCCGCGAACAGGCCGACGTTCTCGTAGCAGTAGCCGCCGCGCCGCCGCCGGATCAGCTTGTCCTGCAGCGTTTCCAGATCGAGGGGGATGCCGCGGCCGAGGATGATCTCGAGATTCTCGAACGGGATCGCGGTCGTGTGGGCGTGGACCAGGGCGCGCAGCGTGGCCAGGGTGGGGGTGCGCTCACCGGTGAATCCGATCCGGGCCAGATAGGCGTCCAGGTCGAGCTCCGCGCCCAGCCAGGTGTAGGTGGGGTCCGCCGGTGTGTTCATCACTGCCTTCCTTCGCGCCCGATTCCCGTCGTTCACTCGTCTCCGAGTTGATCAACGGCGGGGGGTGCGGCTGTGTTCCGGCCCGGGGCCGGACGGCCGGTCAGGCGTCGACCCGCGCGAGCGTGTGCACGCCGTCCCGGTAGCTCGGATACCGCGGCGCCCAGCCCAGTTCCGCCCGCGCCTTGGCATTGGAGGCGCGGATGGAGAAGTCCAGCATCTGGGCGGCGGTCAGCGGCGAGGTGATGCGCATCAGGCGCGGCGGGAGCCGCAGCGGCGGGCGCGCGCCGATCGCCGCGGCCGTGGCCTCGAACGCGGCCTCCCAGCTGGCGGGCTCGTCGTCGACGATGTTGTACGCCTGGCCGGGGCGGCCGCGTTCGAGCGCGGCCACGGTCGCGGCGGCCGCGTCCGCCACGTGCACGAAGCCGGTGTGCCCGGTGGTCGTGCTGGGCAGCGGGAACAGCCGGCGCCGCAGCGCGCGAGTGAAGGCGTCGGATGCTCCGGGCCCGTAGAAGATGCCGTAGCGCAAGGCGATTCCGTCGATGCCGGGCGCGCGCCAGGCGTGCGATTCGGCCTGGTGCAGCGCCCCGATGAGACCGTCGTTGACGTCGCCGGGGATGCGGCCGAACGGGTCCTGCTCGGTCACCGGCCGCGCACCGTGATCGCGCATGCCGTAGCCGAAGATCACCGATTGCGTCAGATACCGCCGCGCCCCGGCGCGCTGGGCCAGTTCCACCAGGTGCTTGCCGCCGGTCTCACGTAAGGCGTTGGTGCGCAGCAGGCCCGGCGAGTGATAGTGGGTGGGCGGGGCGTGCCGGTAGGCGGTGAGTTCATGGATGACCGCGTCGGCGGTCAGTCGCTCGGTGGCGCGCAACAGATCCTTGCGATCCATCACATTGGCGACCAGTGGCGTGGCCCCCAGCGACCGCGCCACCTCGGCGCCGCGACCGTCGCGGGTCAGCGCGTACACCTGGTGCCCGCGGGCGCGCAGCGCCGTCACCAACGGCCGCCCGATCGCCCCTGTCGCTCCCGCCACCACGACTTTCATTGCGCTTCATCCCGTCTCGCCCTGCCGATTTCCGGGCCCGAGCCTAGTGGTTCGCGGCGCGGCGGCACGGATCGACGGGCAGCCGTTCAGCCGCACGAACGGCGAGCGATCACCGGGTGTACGGACGGTGAGCGGTTGTCACGCCGCGCATTTGGCGTTCGCCGGGGCGGGGGGTGCGGTGTTGACGCCCGCGCCGACGTCGATGAGGTAGTCGTGGTCGCCGCCCAGCGGTTCGCTGCCCTGCAGCAGTCGCATGACCGCGCAACCGGATTCGAAGAACACCGGATTGATGCCGTGATCGCCGGGGACCACGCGGCCCTGCAGATCGCGGCCGCTCACCACCGTGTACATCGACACCGGGTGCCCGGTGAGGGTGAGCGCGGCCCGCATCTCCAGCGACTGGGTGTAGGGCACCAGCGGATCGGCGGTGCCGTGCAGCAGGATCGCGCGTTTGACGTCGATGCGGTTGGTCATCAGCACCGGCGAGCGGTCCAGGTAGGCCTGCGGGCAGGTGAACGGGGTGCAGCCGCCCGCGTCGCGTTCGATCTCGGGGCGCAATCCCGGTCCGGCCGAACCGGATTCGAGCCAGGCCGTGACATCCCCGGCGTGACCGAAGGTGTCGACCCAGTAGTCGTAGGTGCCGGGCGGGGCGTAGGCGGCGGCCAGGCCGCTGGTGACGCCGCCCTGGCTCCAGCCCCACAGCACGGTCGGGCCGAGGCCGGGGTGTTCGCCGCGATACCACCGGGTGGCGGCGAGGGTGTCGCGCCAGCCCGCCCACACATTCCATTCGCCGGTGCGCCAGGTGCCGGTGTCGGAGCGCTGGTCCATGGTGACCAGGGCCGCGCCGGTGTTCTTGACGATCGAGGCCATGTAGTCGGGGAAGTCGCTCGCGCTGCCGGCGTGGCCGTGGACCGCCACGATGAGCGCGCGGGCCCCGCCCTCGGGTTCGTACACGCGGCCGGTCGCCGTCTCGCCGTCGACGGTCAGGCTGATCGGCCGCATGGACACGCCGTCGTCGGCCGCGCCCGCGATCCCGGGTAGCCCGACCATCGCCGCCGCGACCACACCCGCGACCACACCGATTACCCGCAACCCTCGCCGATGACCACGCACGTCCGGCATCGTCGCACGGGAGCGGGGCCCGGCCGGGAACCCACGCCGGGCCGGTACGCACACCGGATCGGGTGCGGCGAGGTGTGCCCGAATCCGGCTGCCGGCGGCTAGGATTCGCCCATGCGTTCGATGGATGCCGCCGAGCGGCGGGCTCGGCTCGGGGTGCGGCACCGCCTGGCGACGGCGGAGCGCGCCGACGCGGTGGAGTCGATCGTACGGTCCCTGGTGGTCCTGCACGCCACCGATCCGGCCACCGTGTACCTGTCGATCGCGGCGCGCTCGGCGGGCCTGGAACCGGGCCACATGGAGCGGGCGCTCTACGACGACCGGACGCTGCTGCGCCTGCTGGCCATGCGGCGCACCATGTTCGTCGCGCCGGTCGAGCTGGTGCCGACCCTGCAGGCCGCGGTCGCCGACGCGCTGGCGCACAAGCAGCGCAAGACCTACGGGGGCTACCTCGAGAAGGCCGGCGCGGTGCCGGGCAATGTCGTGGCGTGGTGGAACGAGGTCGAGGCGGAAACCCATGCCGCGCTGCTGACCCGGGGCGCGGCGACCGGGGCGCAGTTGAGCAAGGACGTGCCGCGGCTGCGGACCCAGGTGGACACCGCACCCGGCAAGCCGTACTCGAAACCGACCAACATCACGACCTGGGTGCTCGTCACGCTCGGCTGCGAGGGCCGGATCGTGCGCGGGCGGCCCAACGGGACCTGGGGCAGCAGCCAATACACCTGGTCACCCATCGAATCGTGGCTGCCGCAGGGCATTCCGGCACTGCCCGTCGAGCCCGCCCGCGCCGAACTGGTCCGGAAATGGTTGCGCGCCTTCGGTCCCGCGCCGGTGAGCGATATCAAATGGTGGACCGGGTGGACGCTGGGCGAGGTCCGCAAGGCGCTGGCGCGGGTGGACACCGTGGAGGTGGATCTGGGCGGCGAGACCGGCCTGGTGCTGGCCGACGATCTGGAACCGACGCCCGCCCCGGAGCCGTGGGCCGCGCTGCTGCCCGCGCTCGATCCCACGCCGATGGGCTGGCAATCGCGTGAGTGGTATCTGGGACCGCATCAGCCGGCGCTGTTCGACCGCAACGGCAATATCGGGCCGTCGGTGTGGTGGGAGGGACGCATCGTCGGCGGCTGGGCGCAGCGACCGGACGGCGACATCGTGTGGCGGCTACTGGAGGATGTCGGCGCCGACGCGGAGAAGGCGATCGCCGTCGAAGCCCAACGGCTGCGCGGCTTCTACGGTGAGGTCCGCCCGATCCCCCGCTTCCGGACTCCGCTCGAACGCGAACTCACCGCCTGACGCCGGCCCGCCGAGACGGTCGACGCCACCGCCCGCACCCGCGCCGAAGCAGGTTGCTGTGCGCGAGTATTCGGAGAATTTCTGCGGGACCCGTCCCGGCGGACTGTTACTGTCGACCGTGTTGTTCGCACGATCCGGGCCCGGCGGGAGCAATCGTTCGCACCGCGAACGCGGGGAGGTCCACGGGTTCGGCGAGGTCTTCGGAGTGTGTGTCATGGCGTTCTCGAATCGGCTGGTCTCCCCGGCTGCCCAGCGCACCGATCCGGCCGGCGTACCGCCCGGCGGATCCGCCGGCGCACCGTCCGTGCCGCCCGGTGCGAGCCCGCCCGGCGCGCGCGAGGACCGGTGGGGAACCGCCTTCCGCGATGCCGCGCTGGGCATGTGCGCGGTGTTGTCCGCGGTCGACGGGCGCATCGATCCGGCGGCGCGGATGCGGGTGGCGCAATTGGTCGGCGCGCACGAGATTCTCGGTCGCGGGCCCGCCGAGGAGCTGCGACATCTGTTCGAGGACAACTGCGCCCGGCTCATCATGGATCCGGCCTTCGGGCACGCGTACGTGATGGCGCAGATCGCCAAGGCCACCGAATTTCCCGAGCAGGCGGCCGCCGTGCTGCGCATCGGATCGACGGTGGGGCGAACCGACGGCGAACTCGGGGCACACGCGCTCACGGTGATTCGCGAGGCTTGTCAGGTGCTGCGTTTGGACCCAGTGGAATTCGGCGTGTAAAGCCCCCCTGGCTTTTGCTGGACATTGCCCGGAGCCGGCGCGCATCCTTGGGTCGTTTGCTGCCTAGCGAGGAGATTCACTCTGCATGGCGATCCAAGGGTTCCTCAACATCCTGCTCGACACCGTCCACCCCAATCGGGGCTGGCGGTACTGCGCCTGGTGCGAAGGCACCGGGGCCGCAGGCTGTTCCGAGATGGGCACAGCCATCCTGTGCACCGGCTGCGGCGGGATCGGCTGGCTGGTCGATCCGCCCGTCTACCGGCGCTGACCAGCCCGTCTCCCGGCCGCTCCCGGCACGGACGGCGGCGCACCCCCGAGCGAGTGGCACCTCGGGGGTGCGAGCGCCGAACTCACATATCCAGTCCGAGGTCCAGCACCCGGACCGAGTGGGTGAGCGCGCCCACCGCCAGGTAGTCGACGCCGGTGCCCGCGTAGTCCGCGGCCATGTCCAGCGAAAGTCCGCCCGAGGACTCCAGTTTGGTGCGCGGCGACCGGGTGTTGCGGCGCTGCACCGCCGCCTGGGTGGCCCACAACGGGAAGTTGTCCAGCAGTACCAGTTCCACGTCCTCGGCGAGCACGGCGTCGAGCTGCTCGAGGCTGTCCACCTCGACCTCGCACTCGATGTCCGGGTTCAGCTCCCGCACGGCGCGCAGCGCGGCGACCACCGACCCCGCGGCCACCACGTGGTTGTCCTTGATCAGCGCCGCGTCGCCCAGCCCCATGCGGTGATTGACGCCGCCGCCGACCCGCACCGCGTACTTCTGCAGGGCGCGCAGCCCCGGAAGGGTCTTGCGGCTGTCCCGGATTCGGCAGTCGGTGCCCTCGACGGCGTCCACCCACTGCGCGGTCGCGGTGGCGATGCCGGACAGGTGGCACACCAGGTTCAACAGCGTGCGTTCCGCGGTGAGCAGCCCGCGCGTCGGCGCGACCAGGCTGAGCACGGTGTCACCCGGCTGCACCCGGGTACCGTCCGGCACCCGGCCGGTGACCTCGTAGTTGCCCGCGCCCAGCACCTCGTCGAGCACCAGCAGCCCGACATCCAGGCCCGCCACCGTTCCCGGCTGCCGGGAAGCCATGCCCGCCTTGGCGATCGCGTCGGCGGGCACGGTGGCCATCGTCGTGATGTCGGGTCCGTAGCGCAGATCCTCATCGAGGGCATTACGGATCAGCGCGACCACTTCGTCGCGATCCAGTCCGGCGTCGAGAGCCATTACCGCACTCCTTGTTCGATGAGTTGTCCTACGCCCCGCGCGCTCTCGCGCGGGGCGGCACTGTCGTTCGCGGCGATCGGGTTCACGACGCGGCCGGGACGGCCACCTCGCCCCACGCGGGCGTCGGCGCGGCGTCGGTGACCAGCTTCGGCCGCCCGTCGGAGCCCAGCCGCACGGTGCTGCTGCGCCGCAGCTCTTCCCGTGGTTCCGGATGGTCCGAGCGGGTGTGGCAGCCGCGGCTCTCGGTGCGCGCCGCGGCCGCGACGAGCAGCGCCCGCGCGGTCAGGGTGAGCGCCGAATCCTCCAGCTCGCGAATGATCGCGGCCGCCGAATCCCGGTGCGCGGCGGCGGTTTCGGTCGCCGTGCGGCCGAGCGCCCACTCGACGGTGAGCTCGGGGGCCTCGTTGTCGGAGACCAGGCCGACCATGCGCAGGATGGCGGCGCGCAGGCCGTCGCCGTCGCGGAACACCGCCGCGTGCTCGGTCATCAACTCCTGCAGGAGCTTCCGGTCCGCGCGCGGGAACCGCAGCGGGCCCACCGCCGTGATCGGGGCGGCCACACCCTCCCGCTCGGTGGCCGCCATGCCCGCGCGTTCACCGACCACCAGCCCCTCGAGCAGGCTGTTGGAGGCCAGGCGGTTCGCGCCGTGCAGTCCGGTGCGGGCCACCTCACCGGCGGCGTACAGGCCGGGGACGGTGGTGCGGCCGTCGGTGTCGGTGAGGATGCCGCCGCACTGGAAGTGGGCGGCCGGGGCGACCGGGATCAGGTCGGTGGTGGGGTCGATGCCCGCGGCCAGGCAGGAGGCCGTGATGTTCGGGAAGCGTTGCGCGAAGCCGTCGATCGCGCGGGCGTCGAGGTAGACGTGATCGGTGCCGAGCTCCTGCATGCGGGCCGCGATGGCGCGGGAGACCACGTCGCGCGGGGCCAGGTCGCCGCGCGGGTGCACCCCCGCGGTCACCGAATTGCCTTCGGAGTCCACCAGAATCGCGCCCTCACCGCGCACCGCCTCGCTGATCAGCGGGCGGCGGCCGAGCCCGCCCGGCGTGAACAGCACGGTCGGGTGGAACTGCACGAACTCCAGATCCGACACCAGCGCCCCGGCCCGCAGGGCCAGCGCGACGCCGTCGGCGGTGGCGCCGGCCGGGTTGGTGCTGCACGCGTAGAGCTGGCCGAGGCCGCCGGTGGCGAGCAGCACGGCCGGGGCGTGCACGATGCCGAAACCCTGATCCGACACCGCGAGCACGCCGCGCACGCCGTCGGGTCCGGTCACGATGTCGAGCACGGTCGCGCCGAAGATCACCGGCAGGCCGGCGGCGTTCAGCGCCCGCTGCACCTCCGCACCGGTGGCGTCGCCGCCGGCGTGGATGATGCGTCGCGTGCTGTGCCCGCCCTCGCGGGTGCGCGACACTTCGCCGTCGCGGCCCTGGTCGAAGACCGCGCCCAGGTCGGTCAGCGCGGCGACCGCCTGCTGACCGCCCTCGACGATGGACCGCACGGCGTCGGCCTCACACAGTCCGGCCCCGGCGACCATGGTGTCGTGCACATGGGATTCCACCGAATCCCCGTGCGGCGCGACCACCGCGATCCCGCCCTGCGCGTACTGGGTCGAGGTGTCGGTGGGGCCGCCCTTGCTCAAGGTCAGGACGCGCAGCCCGTGCCGGGAGGCGGTGCGCGCGGCGGTCAGCCCGGCCACGCCACCGCCCACGACGACCAGATCGGCCTCTGCTTCCCAGGTGACCGAAATCGATGTGTTCACCATTGCTCATCCCTCCCCTGGCGGGGTGGACGTGGCTATTCGCCGCCGCCCGGGTTGCCGATCTCGATCATGCGCTGCACCGAATTGCGGGCCAGGGCAGCGGTTTCGGGGTCGACGTGGACCTCGTCGCGGTTCTCCACCAGGCAGCGGAGCAGGGCGGCGGGGGTGATCATCTTCATGTACTGGCAGGACGCGCGGTCGTTGACGGCCTGGAAGTCGATGCCGGGGGCGGCCTTGCGCAGCTGGTGCAGCATGCCGACCTCGGTGGCGACCAGGACCTGGTTCGATTTGGCGGCCTTGGCGGCGTCGATCATGCCGCCGGTCGAGAGGATGTGCACGCGGTCGGCGGGGAACTCACCAGCACCGGCCAGGTAGAGAGCCGAAGTGGCGCAACCGCATTCGGGGTGCACGAACAGCTCGGCGTCGGGGTGGGTGCGGGCCTGCTCGTTGAGCTCGTCGCCGTTGATGCCGGCGTGCACGTGGCACTCGCCCATCCAGATGTGCATGTTCTCGCGGCCGGTGATGCGCTTGACGTGCGCGCCCAGGAACTGGTCCGGCAGGAACAGCACCTCGCGGTCGGGGTCGATGGAGGCGACCACGTCGACGGCGTTGGAGGAGGTGCAGCAGATGTCGGTCAGGGCCTTCACCGCGGCGGTGGTGTTCACGTAGGAGACCACCAGCGCGTCCGGGTACTCGGCCTTCCAGGCGCGCAGTTCCTCGGCGCTGATCGAGTCGGCCAGCGAGCAGCCCGCGCGCTGGTCCGGGATGAGCACGGTCTTCTCGGGGCTGAGGATCTTGGCGGTCTCGGCCATGAAGTGCACGCCGCAGAAGACGATGGTGTCCTCGGGCGCCTCCGCGGCGATCCGGGACAGGGCCAGGGAGTCGCCCACGTGGTCGGCGATGTCCTGGATCTCGGGCAGCTGGTAGTTGTGCGCCAGGATGGTGGCGTTGCGCTCGCGCGCCAGCCGCTTGATCTCCGCCGCCCAATCGGGGGTGGCGTCCACACCTGAGTATCCCGACGGTCCGTCGACGATCCGATCGGTCAACGCGCCCACTGCTGCAGCCATGGCTGGCTCCTTCTCTCATGCGCCCGGCCACTTCGCCGATTCGCATCCACACGGTTTTCGACTTAGGATCGAAAACGTGGCCCATCGTAGCACTATCCACGAAACCCTCACCGCCGTGTTCCAGGTTCGTCGCTTCCCTGACACCGTCCGTGCAGGTGAGAGCGCTACGGATCGGAACAGTGCGGTTTCGGACCGGTGCCCGCCGGGGCAGCGCACCGAACTCGCGGTACTGCTGTGGGAGCGCGCCCTGGACCCTGCCAAGGGCACCTGGTCGCTGCCCGGCGGCCGCCTGCGCGACGGCGAGGACCTCGACGCGTCGGCCGCCCGCCAGCTCGCCGAGAAGGTCGATGTGCGCGAGCTGACCCACCTCGAACAGGTGTGGGTCTTCAGCGATCCCGACCGCGTCCCCGGCGACCGCCGCATCGCCTCGGCCTACCTGGGCCTGGTGCCCCTCACCGCCGAACCGGTGCTGCCGCCGGATACCCGCTGGCATCCGGTCTCCGACCTGCCGACCATGTCCTTCGACCACGGCACCGTCGTTCGCCACGCCCGAAATCGCCTGGCCGCCAAGCTCTCCTACACCAATATCGCCTTCGCCCTGGCGCCCGCCACCTTCACCATGTCCACGCTGCGTGAAATCTATTGCGCCGCCCTCGGATACGACGTGGACACCACCAACCTGCAGCGAGTCCTGACCCGCCGCAAGGTGATCACCCCCACCGGCGACACCACCTCCCCCGGCCGCGCAGGCGGCCGCCCCGCCGCCCTGTACCGCTTCACGGACACCGAGATCCGGGTCACCGACGAGTTCGCCGCGCTGCGCCCACCGAGCTGAGCCCCCAGTTCTGGTGGCGACGGCGCGGCTAACGCGAAATACGTTGCGCCCGATAGTGAAATGAGACGACCAAGATTGCTATCGAAGGAGAGCCATGCCCGCATCACTGCGCATCGGAACCGCCCTCGCGGGAGCGGCCCTGACCGCGGCCGCCGTATCGATCTCCGGATCGGCGGTGGCGAACGCCGAGGCCGTGGTCGCCGATCCGAGCGCCTATCTGGTGGGCGACACCGTGTACTTCAGCTACGGCAACATGGCCAGCTGCGCCATCAAGCCCAACGGTGACGTCGGCTGCGACGCGACCGGTTACGACCTGCGCTGGTACGGAATGGCGGTCACGAATCTGTCCATCGACGCCGCCTTCCTGCCCGCCCACCCCGCGCTGGGACCCATCGGCGTACACGGCCGCTCCGGCAGCCCCGCGCTCACCGGCGGCGGCCCCACCCCCGGCTCGAACTCCCCCTACGGGCCCGACGCCACCATCTCCTACGGCGGCGCGACCTGCAACGGCAGCGGCTTCCGCGGCGTGATCTCGTGCACGTCCAAGGGGCACCACTTCAACTTCGGCTTCGTCACCGACTACAACTGATCCCCCGTACGCTCGGCTCATGCACGCCGACGACGTCCTGGCCGTCCACCGCGCCTGCGCCCGCGCCGGGATCACCATCTGGATCGACGGCGGCTGGTGCGTGGACGCGCTGCTGGGCGAGCAGACCCGCCCGCACGGCGACCTCGACATCGCGGTGCGCCGCGGACAGGACGATCGGGTGCGTGAAATCCTCACGGGGATGGGCTATCTCGCCACGCCCGGACCGAACGACTCGGCGTGGAATTACGTGATGGCCAAGGATCCGGACAGCTCGGTCGACATTCACGTGTTCGACCACGACGCCGACGGCCGGGTCAGCTACGGCATCGCCTATCCCGCCGAATCACTGACCGGCACCGGCAGCATCGGCGGCGAGCAGGTCTCCTGCATCGCCGCCGCCTGGATGTTCAGCTTCAAGACCGCGTACCCGCCGGCCGCGAAGGACCGCGCCGATGCGCGGGCCCTCGCGGCCGAATTCGGTTTCGCGCTGCCGGATTCACACCGGTAGCCGGCGGACGGTCAGGGCGCCGCTTTCACCGCCGGCGGATTCCAGGTGCCGTCGATGACCTTGTTGTCGGGCCAGTACAGGCGCAACAGCAGGTTGAAATCGGCGGAGTCGGGAGCCGGGAGCCAATTGGCCTCGCGCTCGGGACCCGGATTCTGGCTCTGGATATAGATATCGACCGAGCCATCGGGGTTCTTCTGCAGACGCTCCCCACGCACCGCGAAGCGGTTGATCGGGTTGGCGATGAAGAAGCCCTTGTCGTTGTACATCGTGACGGACCAGAAGGCGTGCACCGGCGGAATCTGGTCGGCGCTGAAATGCAGGACGTGATTGCGGCCCGAGTTCAACTGGGTGCCGTCGGCGTCGACATTCGTTTTCGGGTAGATCGCGTCCTCGGGCAGGTTCGCGCCGAGTCCGAAGTAGGCGATCTGGGCTCGGCGGCCGTAATCCGTTCCGTAGCTGCCCATTCCGGTGCGGGCGGCGCTCCAGCCATTGACCGGCTTGACGTCCAGATCGCCTTCGATCTTGGCGATCGCCTTGGGCCAGGCGTCTTCCCAGGTCTTGCGGTCGGAGTCGGACAGCTGCGACAGGTCGAGCTTCTTGTCCGGCGTCCACCCCGCCTTCGACAGCTGGGCGAGCAGGTCCTTGTCGTCGGGCAGCGTCTGATTGTGCGACAGGCTGGAGTAGTACAGATCCCAGTACTGCTGGGGTGTCAGGTTGTGCAGGTAGGCGCCGACCTCCTGACCTTTCGGCCAGTCCGGGTGCAGGTCGGTGTTCTCCGGCGGCGTGTACGGCGTGCCGTAGGCGCTCAGCGGGACCGCGGTGAGCTGCTGCTGGATCGCGGTCACCGCGGGGATGTCCTCGGGACCGTTGACCTGGATGCGGCCGATGATCCACCCGCCGTCGGTCGGCATCTTGTACTGGTGCACGCCGTCGGGCAAAGTGCCGTGCCAATTCGGGCCGGTGATGGCGAACTGGTAGCCGTGATTCGGGCCGAGGGTGCGGGTGCCCGGTGCGGCCTGCACGTTGGTCCACATGTCCAGGATCGGGAACAGGTGGTAGCGATCGCCCATGTCGGGGACCGTGATCACCAGCGGCTCCCGGGACACGTCGAAGAGCATCGACGAATAGAGGGTGTCCACATTCGGGCGCACGACGGCGGTGAACGACGCGTCGGGCAGGAACGCCATATTGGCGAATTGATTCGTCGGCGCCTGCCCGCGACCGTTCGGGGCCGGCAGGTTCGTCGACTGCCGGCGAGTCACCTCCATCGACGCCAGCGAATAGCTGTAAACATAAGCTTTGACCGCCGCATCCTCGGTGACGCCGGATTCGGATGTGGAATTCTTCGAGCAGGCCGTCACCCCCACCGCGACCATCGCCGTGACCACCAGTGCAGCAATGACTTTGCCGTTACGAGATCTCGAACTCACAAGCCCCTCCTCAGGGTCCCGGATCGATCGACCTGCATTTGCCGAAATTTTGCTACCGCAAAATGGAGGTTAGCGTGAATAAATCGCCTTACGCAAGACGGCTACCTATCCGCATACCCTGGGCGCATGCCACGGAGCGCAGCGAGCACTGTCGATGAGTACCTGAGCGAACTGCCCGACGACCGGCGGCCGGTGATGACCGAGATTCGGGACCTGTGCCGGGAGATCCTCGCCGATTTCCGGGAGGACATGCAGTACGGGATGCCCGTCTACGAACGCGACGGGGCCGCGGAAATCGCCTTCGCCAGCCAGAAGCAGTACATCTCGTTCTATCTGATGCGCAGCGACCTGCGCGAGACCTTCAGCGAGCAATTGGCGGGCCACGATATGGGCAAGGGCTGCCTTCGATTCCGCAGAGCCGGGACCGTCGATCTCGCCCTGCTCCGCGCGATCCTGGAGGCGACAGCCGCACAGCGCGGCACGATCTGCTGACCGAGCTACCAGCGAATCATCGGCAACGGACGCAGCGGATGGGTCAGCGCATACGACGCGGCCCGGCGGGCGAGGTAGGCGTGAAAGCCGACGTAGGGCAGTTGCGCCACAACGGATTCGACGTCGGCGCGCCCCAGCGGACTCCGCAGCAAGCCCCGGCTGGCATCGATGCGGTCCGCGATCCGGAAGGTCTCGCCGAGGCGGTCGTCGATGCGCCGCAACCGGTGGTGATCGAGGACCAGACGACGAGTTCCCTCGACATCGTCGATACCGAATTCGGCGGCATGGGTGGTGACCAGATCAGCGGAAGGGGCCAAATAGTCCCAGGTCCCGGCGGTCCAGACACCCAGATCATGGACAGCCCAGGCCAAGGCCGCCGCATCGGGCACCGGATCCCGCAGCAGCAGTCGCTGATAGTTCAGCCCGCGCAGCACATGATTCCGATACGGATCCAGAGATTCGCCGAGTTCACCCCGGTACCGATCGAGCACGGCATCCACGATCGGATGAGCTGTCTGCACCTGCACGATTCCCCCTGACTTCTCCACGGGACTGCAGCGGAGATTACACCCCAACCCCCGAAAAGCGGGGGCCCCGAAAGTTCTTGTGAAATAGGGGCGATTCAAAAATACTCTCCGGCATGAACACCATGAAGACCAGTCGCTACGCCGCGATGGGGGTCGCGATCGCGGCCGCCGCGGCCGGGCTCTCGACCGGAACGGCCACGGCCGCAACGGGTCCCGTCTCGATCTGGATCGGCCCCGGTCCCGACCTGCTCTCCTGTAAGGCGACAACCCAGAAGTGTGCGGTGACCGCATACACGTCCGACATGTCCACCCCGGTCACCATCACCGTCAATGGCAAGACCATCGCCTCCGGCGTGCCGGTGCCGAGCTCGGGCACCGCCGCTTCCGGGCAGTTCTCGACCATGTGGGTCCCGCAGACCGTGGGAACCAACACGGTCACCGTCCAGCAGGGCGGCAACTCGGATTCGGCCACCCTCCAGATCATGGACAACAACTCACCCGAAGCCTTCGCCCAACGAACCGAAGCGTTCCTGCAGGCGCAAGTCTGCAAGACGGGCAGCTCCTCCATGTCCGCCGGTTGCATGAACGGCACAGGGGGCGTCCATTGAAAACGATCGCACGCACGTGCCGCGTTCGGAGCCGCCCTGCTGACCGCGGCCATCCCGCTGTCGGCCGGAACCGCGGCCGCCCAGAACATCCAGATCGACCTGATGTACACGGACCCGGGCCGCTACAGCTGTGAACTGTCCACCGAAACCTGCTGGATCTCGGTCGTATACCTGACCGACCTCACCACGCCGGTCACCATCAGCGTCGACGGCACCGTCATCGGCACGCCCACCCCCGGGACGGGCTGCTGGTGCACCCCCGAAACCGCATGGATCCCACCGAAAGGCGGCCGCTACACCCTGACCGCCACCCAGGGCTCCCAGACAGCCACGAAAACCGTCACCATCGGCGACTACAACGGCCTGCAGGGCATCGTGCAGCGCTACCTGGGTATCGATACCGGCAGCGGCAGCTGACCCGCGGGCCCCCGGAACTGGGGTCACCGAAAGTCATGTGAAGCAAAGGCAATTCACAAATACTCTCGGCAATGAAGATCAAGAGAACAGGCCACTACGCCGCGGTGGGCGCCGCGCTGGTCGCGGCGACCCTGCAAGCCTCGAGCGGGATGGCAACCGCCTCGACGGGAGCGGTCAGAGTCTGGACATCCGGTGGCCCCGACGAACTCTCGTGCAAGGCGACCACGCTGCAGTGCACGCTCACCGCCTACGTGCTCGACTCCTCCGCCCCGGTAACCATCAGCGTGAACGGGACCGTGATCATGACCGGCCGGCCCGCGCCGGACCCCTATGCCGCGCCCGCGGGGAAGCTCACGGCCACCTGGATCCCGCAGAAGGTGGGCGTGAACACGATCACCGCACAACAGGGCGCCGAGTCGGACTCGATCGCCATCCAGATCATGGACAACAACGGGCTGGACGCGTTCCTCGAGCGCAATCACATCGCCTGCAAGACCGGCAGCGGCGGCTGCCCTCCGATCGGACACCAATGACGATGACCATGCGCCGGGCCGCGATCGCGGCCGCATCGCTGACCGCGGTACTCCCACTGTCGATCGGCACCGCCGGCGCCGCTTCGGACAGCAGCATCAGCCTGGACAGCGGCAGCCCCGATAATCTGGGATGCCAGGTGACCACGGAGACCTGTCTGCTCTCCACCTTCGCCCTGCCGGACTACACCACCCCGGTCACCTTCAGCGTCGACGGCACCGTCCTCGGCACCTCCCCCATCAATCCCAATTGCCACTGCCCCTACCCGGTCGAGTGGATCCCGCAGAAGGCGGGCCGGTACACCGTGACCACCAAGCAGGGCACCCGGAACGACACGCTCACCGTCACGATCGTCGATTACAACTCACCGCAGGCCTTCGTGAAGCGCTACATCGGGCCCTACGCCGGGAGCAGCTGATCCCCGACCGAGGCCCGCCGCGCTGCCGCTCGGCTAGTCGTCTCGGGAACGGCCGCGATGTTTGGTCGTGCGCCGGTAGCGACGAGCGCTCGGAATAGGCTGGGCCGCATTGGATCTGCGGAGCTCGTGGCGCTGACGCCAGGCGGTGAGATCCGGGCGTTCGGCGGACGCGGAACCATCGTCCGGCGCCGGCTTGCCGGGTGGTGCGGTCTTCATGGGTCCCCCCGAGGTGATGCGAATCCGTTGGACGCGAACACGGTAGGGGGTTCGACACCCGAGATCCAGCGAATATTGCAGGGATGGGGTCACCGGACGCGACAGCTTCAGTCAGCGGCCGGCGTCGGGTTCGGGGGCTTCGAAGGGGACGACCGGGCCGCGGGGCGCGAGGGGCTGGGGCGCAGCGGAATTGCCGGGATACGGGCCGTAGAGGATGGCGGAGCCGTAGTGGGGCGGGGCGATGACGGCCGACTCGGGACGCGGGCCGCCGAAGGGTAGGTATTCGCCGGTGCCGAGATCGTCGGCGGTGCTCAGCGCGGCGAGCAGCAGGATCACGACGGCGGCGGCGAGCGGCTGGGCGATGAGCGCGGCCCAACCCTCCACGGAGGGAGCGAATTCCACGATGGTGTGAATCGGCGGGTGGCTCGGGCGGACGTGACGCTGTTCGGCCACCGCCTCACCGACCACCTTGGTGAGGAACGCGCCGACCGCGGAACCGAGCAGGATGCCGGTCAGCAGGACCGGGCCCCGGACCCGCCGCCAGCGCCAGGCCGCGACCGTGCCGAGCACGCCCAGCACGATGCCGATCAGTACGAAGATGGCGAGCGCGTCGAAACGGTGGACGCTCTCACCGGTCAGCGCGGTGCCGCGGTCCGGCTCCACCACCAGAAGTTGTTCCGCCGGCGCCAGATACGCCCAGGCCACCCCGGCCAGGGCGCTCACCGCGGCGAGCGCGAGGCACACCACCGCCGCCGCGCGTACTTCCCGCATCACTACTTCGACGCGTAGTCCGCCCGGCTCGGCGGTGAGTGTGGCTGCCACTAGCGGTGTTCCAGGCTCGTGGAGTCGAGGACACCGTGGCGGGAGCACTTGGCCCACCAGCCGTCGGGGCTGACCTGCACGATCATGCGGCGACCGCATTGCTCACAGAAACGGGGCGGCTCCAAGCCCAGGGCCGCCGCGGGGGGAACCGGATCGTCCAGCCCCGGGACTACTCGCTTGCCCGTGAAAGGGTTGTAGCGCTCCTCGATGTCCACGACCACCTCGATGGATCCTTCGCGTATCGAACTCGGCGGGTAGATCAGGTCCAGGGGGAAGTCGGCCCCCGCACCCCTACCGTACGAGACGGGTTCGGGGCCTATGCCCCGAACCCCCTTTTTATCTCAGTGGTTTTCGCTCAGAGGGTTTCGTTGAGCGCCTTGATCGGCATCTTCAGCTCGCCCAGCAGATCGATGTCCGACTCGGCCGGGCGACCCAGGGTGGTCAGGTAGTTGCCGACGATGACGGCGTTGATGCCGCCCAGGATGCCCTGCTTGGCGCCCAGGTCGCCGAGGGTGATCTCGCGGCCGCCGGCGAAACGCAGGATGGTGCGCGGCATGGCGAGGCGGAAGGCGGCGACGGCGCGCAGCGCGTCGGCGGCCGGCAGCACCTCGAGGTCGCCGAACGGGGTGCCCGGGCGCGGGTTGAGGAAGTTCAGCGGCACCTCGTCGGGCTCGAGCGAGGCCAGGTCCGCGGCGAATTCCGCACGCTGCTCCAGGGATTCGCCCATGCCGAGGATGCCGCCGCAGCAGACCTCCATGCCGGCCTCGCGCACCATGCGCAGGGTCTCCCAGCGCTCGTCGTAGGTGTGGGTGGTGACCACGTTCGGGAAGTGCGAGCGCGCGGTCTCCAGGTTGTGGTTGTAGCGGTGCACGCCCATGGCGGCCAGCTGGTCGACCTGCTCCTGGTTCAGCATGCCCAGCGAGCAGGCGACCTGGATGTCGACCTCGTTGCGGATGGCCTCCACGCCGGCGGCGACCTGCGCCATCAGGCGCTCGTCCGGACCGCGCACCGCGGCCACGATGCAGAACTCGGTGGCGCCGGTCTTGGCGGTCTGCTTGGCGGCCTCGACGAGGGAGGGGATGTCGAGCCACGCCGCGCGCACCGGGGACTGGAAAAGGCCGGACTGCGAACAGAAGTGGCAGTCCTCGGGGCAACCGCCGGTCTTGAGCGAGATGATGCCCTCGACCTCGACCTCGGGACCGCACCACTTCATGCGGACGTCGTGCGCCAGGGCGAGCAGCTCCTCGAGCCGGTCGTCGCCGAGGCGCAGCACCTCGAGGGTCTGCTCCTGGGTCAGGCCGACGCCGCCCTCGAGCACCTGCTCGCGAGCGATGGCGAGAATGTCATCGCCTGCTGTCGTACCGGCTTCGGTGGTGACGGCTGCCTGGGTCATGTCCGTGCGAATCCCTTCGTCCGGCCGCGTGGCCGAGCAACTTGAACGGTGTTCAGGGTAGGCTAGCAGCCCGGAACGTGAGCCGGAACACGAGAGGGTCGGGTTTTCAGTGCAACTCCATCGCACGGACGTGGTCGACGGGGCCATCGCCATCCTCGATCAGTACGGACTGGCGGATCTCACCATGCGCCGGCTGGCCACCTCGCTGCACGTCCAGCCCGGGGCGCTGTACTGGCACTTCCCCAACAAGCAGGCCCTGCTCGGCGCGGTCGCCGACCGCATCCTCGCGCCCATGGACGAACCGGTCCGGGCCGACGAATGGTCCAAGCAGATGACCGAATTGGCGCACCGGCTGCGCGAGAGCCTGCTGGCCTACCGCGACGGCGCGGAACTGGTCTCGGCCACCTACGCGTCGCGCCTGACCACCAGCAAGGGCCGGGAACGCCTGGCCAGCGCCGCGATTCGCGCGGGCATGACGCGGGAGGAAGCCGACCTGGCCGCCTACACGCTGCTGTACTACGTGCTCGGGCAGACGGTGGACGAGCAGTCGCGCATCCAGATGGATTCCGCGGGCGCGCTCACCGAGGAGAACTCGCCGTTCTACGACATGCCCGACGCCACTGCGCGATTCGACTTCGGGTTGCAGCTGTTCGTGAGCGGCGTGCGGCACCTGCTGGGGTCGCGAATTCGCTGACGGGCGAGAACGCGGGCCGCACCGGCGCATCGGACGCCCGCGGCGAGGTACCGACCGGCCGGAACATATTCGGAAATTTCCGGACGGTAGAGTCCCCGGCGACCCTGTCGGCGGGTGCGGGAATCCGGTGGAAATCCGGAACGGTCGCGCCACTGTGAGCAGCGGGCCCCGCGCCCGACGCGAGTCAGACCTCCCCCGCCACGCAACACTCTGGAGAGGCCGCGTCATGCCCGAGGAGCCACCGCGATGAGCCGCGCGCGGACCTCGCTCGCCCTGCCCGTCATGGGCGCACTGCTGATCGCGGCCATGATCGTCGCGACCGGCTGCGGCGCGGAGACGATTCCGCTGCACGACGTCGTCGAGGTACTGCGGCACCGGATCGCCGGAACCGCGCACACCGACCTCGGGCTCGACACCATCGTGTGGCAATTGCGGGTCCCGCGAACCATTCTCGCGGCGATCGTCGGCGCGGGCCTGGCGGTGGCGGGCGCCGCGATGCAGACCCTGGTCCGCAATCCCCTCGCCGATCCCTACCTGCTGGGCGTCTCCTCCGGCGCGGGCGTCGGCGCGGCGGCGGTCATCACGTCGGGCGTGTTCGCCGGGGCCGGACTGTGGGCGCTGTCGGCGGGCGCGCTCGCCGGGGCGTTCGCGGCCGCGGCCGCCGTCTTCCTGATCGCACTCGCCCAAGGCGGCCTCACTCCCCTGCGTCTCGTCCTCACCGGCACCGTCCTGGGCTCGGCGTTCGCCGCCTTCAGCAGCTACCTGATCTTCCGCAGCAGCGACCCCTCCGCCGCCCAATCGGTCCTGTTCTGGCTGCTGGGCAGCCTCTCCGGCGCGGACTGGACCCGAATCCTGCTGCCCGCCTGCGTGGTCGCGGCCTGCCTGACCGCCCTGCTGCTCGCCGCCAACTGGCTCGACGCGCTCAACCTGGGGCCGGACACGGCAGCCTCCATCGGAGTCCCGGTGCGCGAGTTGCGGATCGCGCTGTTCGTCCTGCTGGCGGTGCTGGTCGGCGTCCTGGTCGCGGTATCCGGCGGCATCGGCTTCGTCGGCCTGGTGGTGCCTCACGCCGCCCGCCTGCTGGTGGGCCCCCGCCATCGCGTCCTGCTCCCCGCGAGCGCCCTGTGCGGCGCGACCTTCCTGGTGATCGCCGACGCCGCCACCCGAGTCCTGGTCCGCCCCACCGAAATCCCCGTCGGCGTCCTCACCGGCCTGATCGGCGCCCCCGCCTTCCTGCTGCTGATGGGCCGCCGCACCTACCGGTTCGGTGCCGCGTGAGGCGCGACCACGCCGGCGACGGGGACACGCGAACCATCGAGCCGGCCCCGAACACGGGGGCGGTCACAGTCACGGGACTGGAGTGCGCGGCGGGGCGGCGGACGGTGGTCGCGAACGTCGAGTTCACGGTGCGGCCCGGAGAGACGGTCGGGATCGTCGGACCCAACGGGGCGGGCAAGACGACACTGTTGCGCACACTGGCCGGGTTGATCGCACCCGCCGCGGGCGAGGTCCGGGTGGATGATCGCCGGGTGCACCGGGTTTCGGCTCGGGAGCGGGCGCGGCTGGTCAGCCTGGTCGGGCAGGACGAGGTGCCGCCGGCCGACGTGCTGGTGGGTGAACTGGTGGCGCTCGGGCGTACGCCGTACCTGCCACCGTGGGGCGCGGGCGGGCCGGAGGAGCGCGCCGCGGTGGAACACGCGCTGCGGCAGGTGGATCTGGCCGGGTTCGCCGGGCGGACGGTGGGACGGCTGTCCGGCGGGGAACGACAGCGGGTGCTGCTGGCACGGGCGCTGGCACAGAACACGCCCGTGCTGCTGCTGGACGAACCGACCAACCACCTCGACATCACCCATCAGCTCGAATTGCTCACGCTGACCCGGGAATTGGCGCGGACCGTGGTCATGAGCCTGCACGACCTCACCCTCGCGGACCGGTTCTGCGACCGGGTGCTGGTGCTCGACGCGGGCCGGGCGCGCCCGCTGGAACCGCCGGGCGCGGCGTTGCGTCCCGAAGTACTCGACGAGGTGTTCGGCGTGCTGGCGCGCCGGGTGCCCGATCCGGACTCGGGCGGCACCCACCTCGTGATCACCGGACGAAAGGCGAACTCGTGAACAAGATCCTGAAGGCCCGTCCGGCACTGGCGGTGCTGGCGGTCGCCGGTGTGCTCGCGGCGTGCGGCTCGCCGCAGGCGGCCACCGGGAATCTGACCGTCCGCAATTGCGGTGTGGAGCAGAAGTTTCCGGCGCCCGCGCAGCGGATGTTCGTCAATGACGGGAATCTGATCTCGATGGTGCTGGCGCTGGGGGCGCAGGACCAGACGGTGGCGGTGTCGAGCCTGAAGCGGGACGCGGACACGCTGCGCAAGCATTACGGGGACGGGGTGGATCGGTTGAATTCGGTTGCGCCGGATTACCCCTCGCGCGAGACGGTGCTGGCCCAGCGCCCCGACGTGATGGTGGCGGGCTGGAACTACGGGTATTCGGAGTCGGCGAATCTGACACCGGACTCGCTGCGGGCCGCCGGAGTCGCGCCGTACGTGCTGACCGAGAGTTGCCGCCGGCCGGGCGGTGAACGGGGCGTGGTGGACGCCTGGACCGCGCTGCGGACGGATCTGACCGCACTGGGCGCGATCACCGGCCGCGCCGATCGAGCCGCACAGGTCACCGGCGATCTGGATCGGCGACTGTCCGCCCTGCTGGCCGCGCCACAACCGGAGCGACGACCGACGGTGTTCCTGTTCGACAGCGCCTCCGACACCGTGTTCTCCAGCGGGCAATACGGTGCGCCGCAAGCGATCCTGGAGGCGGCGGGCGCCCGCAACGCCCTCTCGGACGTGGCCGACACCTGGACCGCGGTGTCGTGGGAGCGGCTGGCGGCCGCCGACCCCGACGCCATCGTGTTCGTCGACTATCCGCCGCAGACCTTCCAGCAGAAGGTGGAAATGCTGCGCGGCAAGCCCGGCATCCAGAACCTGCGGGCGGTCACCGAGGGCCGGTTCCTGAACCTGCCGTACGCGCTGTGGACCAGCGGGCCGCTCGACATCGACGCCGCCGAGCAGGTGCGGGCCCAGCTGGAACACTGGAACCTGGTGCCCGCCTCCACGATTCGGCCCGCCGCGGACGACGCCGTGCGCTGACAAGCACGGATCGGCCGGTCAGTGGCCGGCCGAGGCCACCCCGGATTGGTCGCGCCACAACTGCCGCACGAACGGCACCACCTGCTGTTCGATGACCGTGTTGTACTCCTGCGGTCGCTCGATCGGGTTGGCGTGCCCGGTGGTTCGGGTGGTCACCACCAGCAGCGTGCCGCGCACCCCGCCCACCTGGTCGATCAGCACCTGGTGCGAGTACTGCACGTCCACGACCGGATCGTCGTACGGATCGTGCGGCCGGATGAACACGATGGCCGGGCGCGGTTTGCCCGCGGCGGGTTTGGCCAGCGCCCGCAGATCGTCCACCGCGCCGCCGGCCACGATCGCCTTGAACTGGGCCTCGATCAGGCCGTTGCTGGCGGCGTCGGTATTGAGGATCTTCGACCGCAGCACGTCGTCGACGGCCCGCCGGAATTCGGCGCCCCGGATCACGTAGCGCCCACCGACGAAACGATCATGGCGCGCATACATTTCCACGGCCAGCCGCAGCATCCGGCTCTCCCGGGCCCCGGGCACCCAGCCCATCCAGCGCAGCATCTCCTCGCCCTGATCGCGGCTCTCGGGCCGCACCGCGTTCAGATCCACCGGCGTGCAGTCCAGCAGCACCGCCCGCACCCGCTTGCCGCCACTGTCCTGGTGCAGATGCTTGGCGATCTCGAGCGCGATGACCCCGCCCATACTGTGCCCGGCCAGCACCACATCGGTCACCTGGGCGGCATCGGTGACCTTCACGATCAGATCCGAGATGACCCTGGTGTCGATACCGGAGTTGTCGTAGCGCACCGCCCACACCGACCCCAGCCGCGACAGCGACGGCAGGGCGCGCGCGGTGTCACCGGCATCGAGCACGCCCAGCCCGACCAGATCGAACACCGCGGTGCCGGTCGCCTGCAGATCCGAGGGCCCCGCGATGGGCAGCACCGACGGTTCGGTGCGGGCCAGCCGATCCTGCTCGGGCAGCACGTCCAGGCCCATGTATTCGGCGAACGCGCCCAATGCGACCAGGGGCACCAGCGTCAGCCGCAGCGCCAGCAGCCGGGCGCGCCGCCAGCGGCCCCAGCCCGCGCCGAGCCGGGTCGACCGCAGCCGGGCGCGCCGCCGCCGATCGTCGTAGTCTGCGGCACCGGACGGAAACGGGAACCCCGGCAGGGCCATCAATCCACTGTACGAATTTCCGGCTCGTCATCCAGGCTTGTACTGCGCTTCATCGACTGCTAGCGCGCCCGTCACCTCGATGTGCGGTCAGTGATGTCCCTCGGCGCGTTCGGTGAGGGCGGCGAGATTGGCCAGGGCCGTGCGGAAGCCGACCTCGTTGTCCTCCGGGGACAGGCCTTTCGGCAGATTGTCATGGCGCGCGGTCACCCGGGTGCCGCCCGGCGCGTCGTCCAGGGTGTAGGTGACGGTCATCTCGCCGGTCAGTTCCGGGTTGTCGGTTTCGAATTCGATGGTCTGCACCACCTCGCGGTCGGGGACGACGCGGGCGAAGACACCGTGGAAGGTGTCGGTGTGCGGGCTGGTCTTGCCACTCTCGCCGGGCAGATCGTAGGTCAGCGAGATGCGGAACCGACCGCCCACGCGGGCATCGAATTCGTGGATGCGGCTGGTCATTCCGTCGGGCACCATCCAGGTCCGGACCGAATGCGCGTCCAGGAGCGCGCGGAAGACACTGGGGCGCGGAGCGCCGACGAACTTCTCGACTCGAGTGGAGGGCACGGCGCCACCCTACGCCCGATGTGACCAAGATCACGGCAGCTCGGGCGCATCCGCTCCCGCGTCGTCCGGCGCGATCGGCAGCGTGAGGGTAGCCAGGGTGCCGCCGCCCGGCGCGGGAGCCAGTGTCACCGAACCGGAATGGACGGTGGCCACCCACTGCACCAGCGACAGCCCGATGCCGTGCCGCCCGCCCGCGCCCATCGCGCCGCGCCGGAACGGGTCGGTGAGCGCCGGATCCAGCCCGGCCCCGTGATCGCGCACCAGCACCTGCCCGGCCGCCACCCGCACCTCCACCGGCGGGCTGCCGTGCACCAGCGCGTTGTCGACGAGGTTGCGCACCGCGAGCGCCAGCAGTTCCGGATCGGCGCGCACCGCGGTGGGTTCGGTGTGCAGCGCGATCTCACCGCCGGCTTCCGCGACCACACCCTCCACCAGCTGATCCAGGTACAACCGTTGCCGATCCAGTTCGCCCGCACCGGATTCCGCGCGAGTGCGGGCCAGCAGTCCGGCGACCATGCGGCCCATGCGGTCGGTGAGCGACCGCGCGTCGGTGACCGCCCGACGGGCGTCGGCCGGATCCCGCAGGGCGGCATCGAGGTAGAGCCGCAACGTGGCCAGCGGCGTGCGCAATTCGTGCGACGCCTCCGACAGGAACCGTTCCTGCTCGTCGAGCATGCGCACGGCGGGGCGCATGCTCACCCCCGACAGCAGGTGCCCGGCCAGCGCGGCCAGCGCCACCAGCGCCAGCCCACCGCTCCACAGCGCCACCACCAGACTGCGGTGATCGCGGGCCCCGGGCGCGGGATCACCGCCCGCGATGACGATGGCGCCGACCGTGGAATCGTCGTCCCAGGCCGGGGCGGCCGCCAACCGCACCGGGTCGCCGTCGCGGTCGGTGGTCGTGTGCCACTGCGTCTGCTCGGTCTCGGCGGCCCGCTGCGCGAGTCCGGTCAGGTCCGCGGGCAGCCCGGATCGCTTGTGCACGAACAGTTCCCGCCAGCCGCCGTCGGGTTGGCGGAGCAGAATCGCGACGGCGGCGCTACCGCCGACCAGATCCTCGTCGGCGCGCACCGTCTCCAGATCGACGCCGCCGTCCTCGTTCCAGTACACCTCCCGCGCCACCCCGGTCACCACCCGGTCGACCCCGGCATCGAGCTCGTGGTCCCGGGAATGGGCGTCGATCGAGGCCGCGAGCGAGGCGAGCACGACCAGGCACAGCGCGGTCAGGGCGGTGAACAGCCCGGTCAGCAGCCAGCGGGTACGCCGCAGCCGGGCGGGCGAGGCGGGTTCGGGCCCCGCCGCACGCCAGGTGGCCAGTCGCTGCCGGACGGTCATGGCGAGATGGTGAAACCGGCGCCGCGCACGGTTTCGATGAGCGGGGGCGCTCCGAGCTTGCGGCGCAATTGCGCGATCACCACGTCGACGACGTTGGAGGCGGGCTCGGCCATTTCGTCCCAGCAGCATTCGATGAGCTCGGCCCGGGTCACCACCGATCCGGCGCGGGAGGCGAGCAGTTCCAGCACGCCGAACTCCTTGGGCGTCAAGGTGAGCAGCGTGCCCGCGCGGTGGACGCGGCGGCGCGGGCGATCCACCACCAGGGTGCCGACGACGGTGCGGGTCGGCGCGGGCAGTTCGCGGCGGCGGCACAGCGCGCCCACCCGGGCGGCGAGCTCGTCCATGGCGAAGGGTTTGACGACATAGTCATCCGCGCCCTGGGCGAAGCCGTCGAGCCGGTCGGCGAGGGCGTCGCGGGCGGTGAGCATGACGACCGGAGTGCGCTGCCCGGACTCCCGCTGCGCCCGCACCAGATCGAGCCCGTCACCATCGGGCAGGCCGCGGTCGACGACCAGGCAGTCGTAGCTGTTGACGGCGATCTTGAGGTCGGCGTCGGCGTAGTCGCGGGCCAGATCCACCGCGAACCCGGCCGCCCGCAACCCGGCCGCGACCTCGTCACCCAGGTTCCGGTCGTCCTCGACCACGAGTACCCGCACCTGCGCAATTACAGCACTCGAACCGGTCATCCGGCCATGACCCTCGATCGCGGCCGCAGCGAAACCGACCGGACCGTCCACCGCCGAAGCCGCTGTCGCCGCAACTGCGGTGCGGCGACGCAGCGCGCTCGAGCCGGGGCGACCCGCACGGCTGGGATGCGCCTCGCCCACCGACCGGCCGCACGCCCGGGACGTCCTCGTCGTCGATGACCGCATGCGCGGCGGCCGGGATCTTCCATTCCGTCACGGTCGCAGAACGCCCGTTAGGAATTCGTGAGGCGGAGCCTCAGGGGCGAAGGTGGCGACCGGTCCAATCGGTGTCGAACCAGGTGGGCGCGGCCGCGGTGAACTCGGGCCGGGCCCAGGCGCCCGCGCCCGCCGGAATGGAGCCGACGAGTTCCGCGCCGGTGACGGCAGGCAGGTCGGTGCGGTTGCATTCGGAGGCGAGATCGGGTGTGGCGGGCCAGGATCCGATGACCAGGCCCGCGCAGCCGACGCCCGCGGCCGCGAGGGTGCGGGTGGTGAGTTCGCTGTGGTTGAGGGTGCCCAGGCCGGCGGCGGCCACCAGCAGGACGGGGGCGCTCATCTTCTGGGCGAGATCCAGCAGGGTGAATTCGCCCATGCGGACGAGCAGGCCGCCCGCGCCCTCGACCAGCACGAGGTCGGCGTCGGCGCAGGATTCGATACCGGCGACCGTTTCGGCCAGCGTCAGCAGCGGCTGACCGCAGCGGCGGGCGGCGGTGTCGGGGGCCAGCGGGTCGGGGTAGCGGGCGAATTCGACGGTGCGGGTGGCGCCGCTCAGGCGGGTGACCTCGGCCAGGTCACCGGGCTCCCCCGGGCCCATCCCGGTCTGGGCGGGCTTGACCACCGCGACCTCGGTGCCGGCCGCGCGGGCGGTCGCCGCCAGCGCGGCGGTGACGATCGTCTTGCCGACATCGGTGGAAGTGCCGGTGATGAACAGCAGCTTCGCGGTCATACCGAAACCGCCTCCCGCCCACGGGCTTCGGCGAGGACTTCCCCGAGCACGGTGGCGATGGTGGCCAGTTCGGCCTCGGTGAGGTCGGCGCGGGCGGTCAGGCGCAGCCGCGAGGTGCCCTCCGGCACCGACGGCGGGCGGAAGCAGCCCACGCTGAGGCCGCGGGCCCGGCAGGCCTGGGCGGCGTCGTAGGCGACCTGCGCCTCGCCGAGCACGACCGAGACCACGGCCGAATCCGGGTGTCCGACACCGGCGATGCGGGCCAGGTCGGCGGCGCGATCCAGGACCCGCTGGGCCATCTCGGGTTCGCGGCGCAGCAGGCCCAGCGCGGCACGGGCCGCGCCGACGGCGGCCGGCGCCAGGCCGGTGTCGAAGATGAAGGTGCGGGCCGCGTCGATGAGGTGGGCGCGGACGCGCTCACCGGCCAGCACCACACCGCCCTGGGCGGCAAAGGCTTTGGAGAGGGTGGCGGTGATGATCAGGTCGGGTTCCCCGGCCAGCCCGCACTCGTGCACCAGGCCGCGCCCGCCCTCGCCGCGCACGCCCAGGCCGTGCGCCTCGTCGACGATGAGCACGGCCCCGTTGGCGCGGGTGACGCGATGCAGTTCGGCCAGCGGCGCGAGGTCGCCGTCGGCGCTGAACACCGAATCGGTGAGCACCAGCGCGCGCTCCTCGGTGCGCTGCGACAGCAGCCGGTCCACCGCCGCCGGATCCTTGTGCGGCGCGATCTCGACCCGCGCCCGCGACAACCGGCAGGCGTCCACCAGCGAGGCGTGACTGCCCTCGTCCGAAACCACCAGCGCCCCACGCCCGGCCAGCGCGGTGACCACGCCGAGGTTCGCGGCGTAGCCGGAGGCGAACACCAATCCGGCTTCCGCGCCCACGAATTCGGCCAGTTCGCGCTCGAGCTGCTCGTGCTCGACCGTGGTTCCGGTGACCAGTCGCGACCCGGTGGAGCCGGTGCCCCAGTACCGCACCGAGGCGACCGAGCCCTCGACGACCTCCGGGTGGCGCACCAGCCCGAGGTAGTCGTTGGAGGCCAGGTCGATGCTCGCCGCATCGGAGGTGCGGGGGCGCAGTTCACGGCGCAGCCCGGCGTCCACGCGCTCGGCGGCGCGGGTCTCGAGCCAGCTCAAGGGATCGGCAGTCACAGCTCGGAAGCATACTTGAACGCCGTTCAGGAGGCCATGGGTGTCGGTGCACGGCGCTATGCTGGAGAGTCGTAAGGAGGCTGCGCGATGCCACGATGGGCAATAGTGGTCGAGCAGACGACCGGCTTCGGAGACAGCAAGAGCTGGACCCCGAAGATCCTCACCGAGGTGGTGGGCACCCGCGAACAAGCCCTCGCGAAGGTCCCCGACCTCGTCTCGAAATTCATCCCCGATCATCCGAAGTTGATCAGCCGCCGCACGATTCTGCGCGACGGCGACACCTTCATGCTGATCGCACGGGGCTGGTCCGACGACTATCACTGCGTGTTCAAGGTCTGGGAAGTGCTGTCAGACAGCGACAATGCAGACAAAACACGCGAGAAACGGGCCAACCGCTAGGGATTTCGGCATCCCGGCGGCAACCTCGGATCAGGCCGCAGCAGCCGCGAGCATGGCGGTGGTGATCCGGTGGACGTCATCGGTGGTGCTGATGAACGGGGGCATGGCATAGACCAGGTTGCGGAAGGGCCGCAGCCAGGCGCCCGCGTCGACCGCCGCGTGCGTCGCCGCGCGCATGTCCACGGGGTGATCGAGTTCGATGACCCCGATGGCCCCGCGCACCCGGACGTCGGCGACGCCGGGCAGGTCCCGGGCCGGGGCCAGGCCGGAGTTCAGCTCGGCCTCGATCCGGCGCACCTCGCCCTGCCAGTCGCGCGAGAGCAGTAGCTCGATCGATGCCACCGCGACCGCGCAGGCCAGGGGGTTGCCCATGAAGGTCGGGCCGTGCATGAGCCCGCCGTGCGAGCGGCTGATGGTCTCGGCGATGGCGTTGGTGGTCAGTGCGGCGGCCAGGCTCATGTAGCCGCCGGTGATCGCCTTGCCCACGCACATCACGTCCGGGCGGACACCGGCCTGCTCGGCCGCGAAAAGCGTTCCGGTGCGGCCGAATCCGGTGGCGATCTCGTCGAAGACCAGCAGCACGTCGTGCTCGTCGCAGAGCCGGCGCAGCTCGCTCAGGTAGCGCGGGTCGTGGAAGCGCATGCCGCCGGCGCCCTGCACCACGGGTTCCACGATGACCGCGGCCAATTCGTGCGCGTGCTCGGCGATGGTTCGCTCCAGCTCCGAGACGTAGTCCGGCTCGAAGTCGCGCGGGGGCGCACTCGCGAACACCTGCGGGACCAGCACGTCCGACCACAGCGAGTGCATGCCGCCCTCGGGGTCGCAGACGCTCATGGGGGTGAAGGTGTCGCCGTGGTAGCCGCCGCGCCAGGTCATCAGCCGGTGCTTGCCCGGACGGCCCAGCGCGCGCTGGTACTGCAGGCACATCTTCACCGCGACCTCGACCGACACCGACCCGGAGTCGCAGAGGAACACCTTGTCCAGACCCTCGGGCGTGAGCTCGACCAGCAGCTGCGACAGCCGCGCGGCCGGTTCGTGAGTGAGCCCGCCGAACATGACGTGGCTCATCTTCCGCGACTGCGCGAGCAGGGCCGCGTCCAGCACCGGGTGCTGGTATCCGTGCACGGCCGCCCACCAGGAGCTCATGCCGTCCACCAGTTCCCGACCGTCGGCCAGGGTGAGCCGGGTGCCCGACGCCGAGGCGACCACCAGGGGTTCGGTGCCGGCCGGGAAGCCGCCGTAGGGATGCCACACGTGCGCGGCGTCGAGGGCGGTGATCTCGGCGGGCGACAGCGCGGCCAGGGGTTCGGTCAATGCCACAGGAAGTCCTTCGAGGAGCGGGCTTGAACGGCGTTCAAGTTACCAGAACCGCCGCGCGACCCGGCAGCCCGGCGTAATCTTTGACTCGGTCAAAGAAGGGGGGCCGGGATGGCCGCGGACACGACCGATCACCTGGTGGAAGCCCGGCACATCGCCGCGGTCCGCGCCTTCAACCGGCGCTACACCCGCATCATCGGAGTCCTGCAGGGTGGGATGCTCGGCATCGAATTCTCCCTCGCCGAAGGCCGGATCCTGTTCGAACTGGCCAACTTCGGGGCCGCCGAAGTCGTGGATCTGAGGCTGGCCCTGGATCTGGACGCGGGCTATCTGAGCCGCATGCTGGCCCGCTTCGAGGAACGCGGACTGGTGGCGCGCCGCCGGTCCGAGACCGACGCGCGACGCCAGGTGGTGACGCTCACCGAGGCGGGCCGCGCCGCGTTCACCCTGCTCGACCAGCGCACCCAGACCCAGATCGGGGAGCTGCTGGTCCCGCACTCCCCCATCGTGCGCACCCGGCTGGTCGGCGCCATGCGGACCATCGAGCAGATCCTCGACACCGACTCCGAACCCGATCCCGCCGCCGTCGTGCTGCGTGACCCGAAACCCGGCGAGCACGGCTGGGTGATCGCGCGCAACGCGGCGCTCTACGTCGAGGAGTTCGGCTGGAACGGCGAGTACGAGGCCCTGGTCGCGCGCATCGTCGCCGACTGGCTCGACACCCGCGACCCGCGACGGGAACGCGCCTGGATCGCCGAATACCAGGGCGCGCCCGTCGGCTGCGTCTACTGCGTGCGCGAGGACGACACCACCGCGCGGCTCCGCCTGCTGCTGGTCGAGCCCTCCGCGCGCGGGCTCGGCGTGGGCAGCGCGCTGGTCGACGCATGCCTGCGCTTCGCCGCCGACGCCGGGTACACCGAGATGGTGTTGTGGACCAACAGCGTGCTCGAGTCCGCCCGCCACCTCTATCAGCGCGCCGGATTCGAACTCGCCGAATCGAATCCGCACCACAGTTTCGGCGTCGATCTGGTCGGGCAGACCTGGCGGCGGGCACTGCGACCCGGGGACGACCCGGGCCGATAAAGTCCCGGGTATGGCTCCCGCGACCGCCGGCACCACCGGGCACGATGTCTGGCCGGGGACCGCCTACCCGCTGGGCGCGACCTACGACGGCGCCGGGACCAACTTCTCGATCTTCTCCGAAGTGGCCCGGCGCGTGGAACTGTGCCTCGTCGACGCCGACCACCGCGAGACCCGGGTACCCCTCGACGAGGTCGACGGGTACGTGTGGCACGCCTACCTGCCCGGGATCGGACCGGGACAGCGCTACGGATTCCGCGTGCACGGGCCCTTCGACCCGAAACTGGGCCTGCGCTGCGATCCGAGCAAACTGCTGCTCGACCCCTACGGCAAGGCGTTCGAAGGCGACTTCGGCACCGACACCGCGCCCTACAACTACGGGCAGAACTCGCTCGGGCACACCATGACCGGGGTGGTCATCAACCCCTACTTCGATTGGGCCGACGACCGCGCCCCGAAACGGCCCTACCACGAGACGGTCATCTACGAGGCGCACGTCAAGGGCATGACCGTCACCCATCCGGACGTCCCCCCGGAACTGCGCGGCACCTTCGCGGGCATGGCGCATCCCGCGATCATCGACCACCTGCGTGGGCTCGGCGTGACCGCGGTGGAACTCATGCCCGTGCACCAGTTCCTCGACGACCGCATCCTGCTGGACCGGGGACTGCGGAACTACTGGGGCTACAACAGCTTCGGCTACTTCGCGCCGCACCGCGGGTACGCCGCCGGCTCCGCCCCCGCCGCGGCGGTCACCGAATTCAAGGCCATGGTGCGGGCCTTCCACGCCGCCGGCATCGAGGTGATCCTCGACGTGGTCTACAACCACACCGCCGAGGGCAACGAATTCGGGCCGACCCTCAGTTTCCGCGGGATCGACAACGACGCGTATTACCGTCTCGTGGACGGTGATCCGCAGCATTACATGGACTACACCGGCACCGGCAACAGCTTCAACATGCGGCATCCGCACGCGCTGCAACTGATCATGGATTCGCTGCGGTACTGGGTCCAGGAGATGCATGTGGACGGGTTCCGCTTCGATCTGGCCGCCACCCTGGCGCGCGAACTGCACGACGTGGACCGGCTTTCCACCTTCTTCGACCTGGTGCATCAGGATCCGGTGGTCAGTCAGGTGAAGCTGATCGCCGAACCCTGGGATGTCGGGGAGGGCGGCTATCAGGTCGGCAATTTCCCGGTCGCCTGGACCGAATGGAACGGCAAATACCGTGACACCGTGCGCGATTACTGGCGCGGGCAGCCGGCCACGCTGGGCGAGTTCGCGTCCCGGCTCACGGGGTCCTCGGACCTGTACGAGGCGACCGGCCGCCGCCCCAGCGCCAGCATCAACTTCGTGACTGCCCACGACGGGTTCACCCTCGCGGACCTGGTGTCCTACAACGAGAAACACAATGCCGCCAACGGCGAGGGCAACCAGGACGGCGAGACCTACAATCGCTCCTGGAACTGCGGAGTCGAAGGCCCCACCGACGATCCGGAGATTCTGGCGGTGCGGGCCCGCCAGCGCCGCAACCTGCTCGCCACCCTGATGCTCTCCCAGGGCACGCCGATGCTGTTGCACGGCGACGAGTTCGGGCGCACCCAGCAGGGCAACAACAATGTCTACTGTCAGGATTCGCCGCTGTCGTGGATGGACTGGACCCGCATGGACACCGAGGCCGACCTGCTCGAATTCACCAGGCGCACGGTCGCGTTGCGCGCCGCCCACCCGGTGTTCCGGCGGCGCCGCTTCTTCGACCCCGCGCCCGCGCCCGACGGGATCGGTGACATCGCCTGGTTCACCCCCGGCGGCGCGGCCATGACCGACGCCGACTGGGAGACCGGGTTCGCCCGCTCGCTGGCGGTGTTCCTCAACGGCGACGGCATCCACGAGCCGGGACCGCGCGGGCAGCGGGTCGCCGACGACTCGTTCGTGCTGTGCTTCAACGCCCACGACCAAGCCCTCGACTTCACCCTGCCCGACGACCGGCACGGCAACGCCTGGTCGGTGGCGCTGGACTGCTCCACACCCACCGGCGCGCCGGCCGCCGACACCGTCCGGGCCGCGGCCGCCACCGTGCAAGTGCCCGCACGCTGTCTCGTCGTCCTGCGCCGTACGGCATGATCGATACCGACATGACCAGCTCGCCCGAACACACCACCGGACCCATCGCACGGCAGACGACCGTGCGCAGCACCTACCGCCTGCAGCTGCGGCCCGACGCGCTCACCTTCGCCGATGCCCGCGCCATCGCCGAATACCTGCAGCAGCTGGGCATTTCGCACCTGTACCTGTCGCCCGTGATGAGCGCCGCGCGCGGCTCCGCCCACGGCTACGACGTCACCGACCCGACCACGGTGTCGGCGGGGCTGGGCGGGCCGACCGGGCTCAAGGCCCTTTCCGACGAGGTGCGCAGCCGCGGTATGGGACTCATCGTGGACCTGGTGCCCAACCACGTGTCCGTCGCCGACCCGCTGCAGAACCAGTGGTGGTGGGAGGTGCTGCGGGACGGCAAGGACTCGCAGTACGCGAGCTATTTCGACATCGACTGGACACCGACCAACGGCGCGGGCGGGCGGATCGCGCTGCCGGTACTGGCCGGGGAGAACGATCCGGCCGCGCTGACCGTGGACCGGTCGGGGATCGAACCCATGCTGGCGCTGCACGATATGCGCTTCCCCATCGCCCCGGGCACCGACGGCGAGAACGCGCTGCGGATCCACGACAAACAGCACTATCGCCTGGTCAACTGGAAATCCGGGCTGTGCGGGTACCGGCGCTACTTCACCGTGGGCGGGCTGGCCGCGCTGCGGCAGGAGGACCCGGTGGTCTTCGAGGCCACCCATCGCGAACTGGCCGCCTGGTGCGAGCACGACCTCATCGACGGTGTGCGCGTGGACCATCCCGACGGGCTCGCCGAACCCGCCGAGTACCTGCGGCGACTGCGCCTGCTCATCGGGCCGCAGCGGCTGCTGCTGGTGGAGAAGGTGCTCTCCAACCGGGAACCGCTCGACGCCACCCTGCCCATCGACGGCACCACCGGCTACGACTCGCTCGCCGACATCGGCGGCGTGCTCATCGACCCCGACGGGGAGAAGCAGCTCACCGACCTGTCGCGGCAGTTCACCGGGCACGGCAGCGACCGGGCCTGGTTCACCGAGCAGGAGCACCGGATTCGCCGCGCGGTCGCCGAGACCATGCTGGTGCCCGAGGTGCGGCGACTGGTGGCCGCGGTCAAACGCGATGCCCGCGCCGACGTGTTCGACACCATGGCGCTCACCAACGCCGTCATCGAGGTGCTGTCGTTCATGCCGGTCTACCGGACCGACTACGCGCCGCTGGCCGGCATGGTCGGCGCGGTGGTCGCGGAGGTCGCGCGCCGCAATGCCGAGCTCACCGCGCCGCTGCAGGTGCTGGTGACCGCGCTCGCCGTGGGCGGGGAGGCCGCCACCCGCTTCCACCAGGTGGGCGGGGCGATGAGCGCGAAAGCGGTGGAGGACACCATGTTCTACCGCGCCGCGCGGCTGGTGTCGCTGCAGGAGATGGGGGCCGACCCGGCCCGTTTCGGCTGCTCACCCATCGAATTCCACCTCGCCAACGCCGAGCGGGCCGCGCGCTGGCCCGCCACCCTGACCGCGCTGTCCACCCACGACACCAAGCGCGGCGAGGACGTGCGCGCCCGCATCGGCATGCTCTCGCAGGTGCCCGACATCTGGGCGCGCTCGGTCACCACCTGGGAGGAGATCGCGCCCGGACCCGACGGGGCGACCACACTGTTCCTGCTGCAGAACATGTTCGGCGTGTGGCCGGCCGACGGGCGGCCCGCCGCGAGCGTGCCCGGCCTGCGCGATCGGCTGCACCGGTTCGCGGAGAAGGCGGTTCGCGAGGCGGGCACCCAATCCTCGTGGGAAGAGCCCGATCTCGAGTTCGAGACGGCGGTGCACCGCTGGATCGACACCGTCATCGACGGACCGGTCGGCTCCGAGCTCGGCGAATTCGTCGCCGACCTCGCCACCCACGCCTGGACCGACTCCCTGGCCCAGAAACTCCTGCAACTGTGCGGCCCCGGCATCCCCGACATCTACCAGGGCTGCGAGCTGTGGGAGGACTCCCTCGTCGACCCCGACAATCGCCGCCCGGTCGACTTCACCCACCGCTCCCTGCTACTGCAATCCCTCACCGGCACACCCGACCTCGACCCCACCGGCGCGGTCAAGATGTGGATCGCCGCCTACGCCCTGTGGCTGCGCCGCGAACGCCCCGACTGCTTCGTCGGCGGCACCTACATCCCGCTGTTCGCCTCCGGTGACCGCGACCACCACCTGCTCTCCTACGCCCGCGGCCGCACCGGCGAGATCCCCGAGGTCATCGTCGCCGTCACCCGCCACAGCATCCGCCTCGACGAGGCCGGCGGCTGGGGCGACACCGTCCTGGACCTCCCCCAGGGCCACTGGACCGACCGCCTCACCGGCCACACCTTCTCCGGCCGCGCCCGCCTGGAAAAGCTCTTCGCCCGCCTGCCGGTAGCCCTGCTGGTGCGCTGACGGCCGGATGGTCACATACCGATTGCGCGGCAGGGCGATTGGGTGCTGCCGTCGTCGCCCGACACCGGCCATGTCATGACGGCCGAGGTCTGCGGACCGAAGACGCCGTCACGGGTAACCACGCGCCGCGACGCCGGGACGGCAGCCGAATATCGGTGCGGCAGTGCGGTCACCGTCCGGCGGAACCGCGCGCGGCCGATGCTGTGCCCCATCGCGATCAGGCGGCGGATTCTTCCGAGCCGTCGTCCGCGCGGGGCGGCAGCGGAACCAGGTCGACCGGTTCGATGAGTTCCGGCGGCACCGGACCGTGCCGGTGCTCGCACCACCGGTGAATATTGGCCGGGCGGTAGCCTTTTCGCTCCGGGACGGTGGAGGCCAGGAAGCTGTCCTGATCCTCTGGCCGCAGCAGTTTGCGCCAGGAGTCCCAGTAGAAGTGCCGGCTGCGCCAGGTGGTCACCAGCCGCGCGAAGTTCAGGATCCGGAAGCCCGGGCTCAGCGAATCGTGCAGGTGCGGTGCGTCGAACGGGCAGCTGCCCAGCAGGTCGTCGAGGCGGTCGTGGTCGAAGGCCAGTCCCTCGGCTTCGGCCTCGGCGATCATCCAGCGCAGGGTGATGTCGGACAGGCCGCAGTCGGCGTAGCCGCCGCCGATATCGCTGTGCACCCCCTCGAACCAGACCTGCTTCACCCGGTCGGGGCGGTCGTAGAGGTCGCGCTGATCGTCCGGGATCTCCCACAGGCAGGGCGCGAACGCCCGCCGCCGCTCGTCGATGGCCAGCGCTTGGCGCGCGCAGCGCACGATCCGCGAGAGCCGGACATCGTGGAAACGGTGCAGACGTGAGGTGAGCCCCGGGACGCCCATCGCGCCGACGGTGTCGAACACGCCGAGGAAATTGATGACCGGCGTCTCGGCATGGCAGTTCTCGGCGCGGAACGCCGCCCATTCCGGCGGGTCCGGGTCGTCGGGATGCTTCTTGCGGGTCTTGTAGATCTCCAGCGCCTTCGGGTACTTGCCCCCGATGATGGCCTCGTATTTCAGGATCCCGAGCCGGCTGATCATCCCGGCCAGACTGCGCGCGGTGTACGCGCCGCGGCTGAAGCCGAAGATGAAGATCTCGTCGCCGGGTTCCCAGTTCAGGGCCAGCTGCCAGTAGGCGGCCGACAGATTGGCCTCGAGTCCCAGGCCGAACGCGCCGCCCATGAGCTTGTCGGTGGTGAAGCCGCGCGAGCCGGGTCCGGAGACGTAGTTGATGCGCTGGCCGACGGACTTCCCCTCCCGGTCCGTCCCGGTCAGCCGCACCGTCTCGGCGATCTTCACGATATTGGACACGGTCGAGCTCGACTCTGCCTTCCACGTGCCGTCGCAACACACCACGAGTCTCTTCATGAACGCCAGCCTCCCGTCCTGACCGTCCGGTTTCACGCGTAGTCGACTACCCGAATAATCGCGCCCCCGCCGCGCGGCCGTTAACCCCGGCCGTGCCCCGGCAAGTACCCCGCCGTCCACTGTTAACACGCCGCGTCCGGCCCGCGATCGCTCATGATTCGTTCACGATCGGCGTGGCACGGTGAGCCCATGTCCGCCGACGGAGTGAGCGCCCGCATCGTGTGCGTCCTGCTGTGCGAGGACGACGAGCAGCTCGGCGACCGGGTCGCCGACGGACTGCGCACCGCCGGGTTCACCGTCGACCTGACCCGCACCCTCACCGACGCCGCCCAGCAGTGCGGCGCCCTGCTGATCACCGCGCGCGACAGCCCCGCCGACCGCAGCGAAGGCTCCGCCGGCGGCGTGGACGACTTTCTGGCCAAACCCTTCTCGCTGAGCGAGCTGGCCGGGCGGGTCCGGGCGCTGTGCGCGCCGCGCCGCTCCCCAGCGTCGCCGCCGCTCACCGTCGGCGACCTGGTGGTGGACCGATTACGGCGGCGGGTGCGCCGCGCGGGGGTGCTGCTGACCATGACCACCCGCGAGTTCAGCGCGCTGGAACTGCTGGCCGCCCGCGCCGGCACCCTGGTCTCCGCCACCGAGATCGCCGTCGTCTGCGGCGATGCCGCGGTGGATCAGGTGATCGCGAAGCTGGACCGCAAGCTCGGCCCGCCGCGCATCCTGCACGCCTCGGCGGCGGGATACCTGCTGCACGCCTGAGGAAAGCCCTACCGGGGCAACCGGTCCCGTGTGATCCGAACGAGGGGTCGGATCACACGGGACACCGGACTACGTCAGATACCGGTAGGCGGGGGAATTCGGGTCCAGCCGCTGCCCCTGGATGGGCGAGGCCTCCAGCCGCTCGATCAACGGCTCCAGACAATCCGGGCTGCCCAGCTCGATACCGACCAGCGCCGCACCGGTTTCGCGGTTGTTGCGCTTGACGTATTCGAACAGGGTGATGTCGTCGTCGGGACCCAGGACCTCGTCGAGGAAGCGGCGCAAAGCACCGGGCTCCTGCGGGAAGTCCACCAGGAAATAGTGTTTCAGGCCCTGATGCACCAGCGAGCGCTCGATGACCTCACCGTAGCGGGAGACGTCGTTGTTGCCGCCCGAGAGCAGCACCACCACCGTCGAACCCGGCTCGATCTCGACCTCGCGCAGCGCCGCGGACGCGAGCGCGCCCGCCGGTTCGGCCACGATGCCCTCGTTCTGGTACAGCTCCAGCATGGCGGTGCAGATGGCGCCCTCGTCCACGTGCATCATGCGGAAAGAGCCTGCGCCCGAACCGGTTTCGGTACTGGTCAGTAAAGGCAGCGACGCGTGCGAGCGGACCTGCCCGCCGAAGCGCACCACCGCCTGATAGCCGACCGCGCCGACGCGGCGCACGGCCGCGCCGTCCACGAAGGGGTCGATCTCGGGCAGCGTCACCGGGCCGCCGGCCACCAGCGCGGCCGTCATGGACGCGGCGCCGGTGGGCTCGGCCGCCAGGATCGCGGTCCGCGGCGCGCGTTCGCGCAGATAGGTGGCGATACCGGCGAGACAGCCACCGCCGCCCACCGGAACCACCACCACATCGGGCGCGAAACCCAACTGCTCGAGGAACTCCGCGGCGATGGTGCCCTGGCCGGCCGCGGTGCGCGGATCGTCGAAGGGCGGGACCATGGTCGCCCCGGTGCGGGCCACGTCGTCGGCGGCCGCCGCGGCGGCCGCGTCGTAGGTGTCGCCGACGGCGATGAGCTCCACGAATTCGCCGCCGTGGACCCGGATGCGGTCGCGCTTCTGCTTCGGAGTGGTGCGCGGCACGTAGATGCGGCCCCGCACGCCCATGGCCTGGCACGCGAACGCCACGCCCTGGGCGTGGTTTCCGGCGCTGGCCGTCACCACGCCCGCGGCCTTCTCCACGTCGGTGAGCTGCACCATGAGGTTGTAGGCGCCGCGCAGCTTGTAGGAGCGCACGGCGGTGAGGTCCTCACGCTTGAGGTAGACCTCGGCGCCGGTGAGCGCGGATAGGCGCGGATTCCGCTGCAGCGGTGTCGGCTCGATAATGTCCGAAATTCGCTTGGCGGCCGCATCGATCTCGTCCGCCGTCAATTCGGGCAGCGGACCGGACACTTTCTCGGCGACAACAAGCGGATCAGACATCCGAACATGCTATCCGGGGGCGCGCACGCGCTTCGCGGCAGCGCCTGGTTAGCGCGCTGCCGCGTACCGTTTGTCCGATCAGTCGCGCGGGCTGAGGACGAAGACCGGGATCTGGCGGGTGGTCTTCTTCTGATATTCGGCGTAGTCGGGCCAGACCGCCACCGCCCGCTTCCACCACAGGTCCTTCTCCGCGCCGGTGACCTCGCGGGCGTCATAGTCCTTGACCCCGTCGGTGTCGCGCAGTTCCACGTGCGGGTCGGCCTTGACGTTCCAGTACCAGACCGGATGCTTGGGCGCGCCGCCCAGGGAAGCGACGACCGCGTACTCGCCGTCGTGCTCGACGCGCATGAGCGGGGTCTTGCGGAGCTTGCCGGACTTGTTGCCGCGGGTGGTCAGCAGGATGATCGGTACGCCCTGCAGGGTGGCGCCGTCGGCGCCCCCGGAGTTCTCGAACTTCTCGGCTTGCTCACGCGACCAGTCGGACGGACTCGGTTCGTACTCTCCGTGAAGTGGCATGAACGGGGTAACCGCCCGGGCGCGTGTGTTGTTCCCGACAGAAAGTTTCGGTTGCCCGAACTTTGGATCGACGTCTACCCTTACCGTATGGCAGTGGTTCACCCTACGGACATGCAGCGCGTCGATTCGCGCCCCTCCGTGGACATCGCCGGAACGGCGTGGCCGGTCTACAAGCTCGAAGCCTTGTTCGCCGGTGTCGTGGTCTGCCTCACCCTCGCCCTCATCACCGGGTCCGCGCAGGCGGCCGTGCTGGGCGCGGCCGTCGTGGCAGCCCTGCGCTGGGTCGTCGGCAGCGCGCGTCGCTGATCTCCATTCGGCAGCGGCGCGGTTTTCGGCGACCCGACTTGGCTCTGATCCGACGCTGAAATCTCGCGTGCCCCTCGCTGACGAGGGGCACGCAGTGCAAGAGGGGGCGGGTTGGTCAGCCCGCGAGGCACCCCGGGCCGAGCAGGGCCTTGAGGTCGCCCATCAAGGCCGAGGACGGGGAGACGCGCAGGTTGTCGGCCACCTTCAGCTTGGTGGTGCGGTCGCGGGAACCGACGTGCTTGATGTGGACGTCGGCGGTGCCGGGGTGGCGGGACAGGACGCGCTTGAGTTCGCCGATCTTGTCGGGGGTGCACAGGCGGGTGGGGATGACGACCTGCAGCGGCTTGTCGACGCCGATCGACGAAAGGTCCGGCACCACAAGATCGTTGGCGATCAGCGAGACGCGGTCGTCGCGGGCGTTGACGCGGGCCTTCACCAGGACGATGGCGTCCTCGGTGACGTCCATGCCGTAGACCGAGTAGGACTGCGGGAAGAACAGCACCTCGATGCCACCGGTGAGGTCCTCGAGCTGGGCCGAGGCCCAGGGCAGGCCGTTCTTGTTCACGCGGCGGGTGACATTGGCGAAGATGCCGCCGATGGTGACCTGCGAGCCGTCCTTGATGTCGCCTTCGAGGATGGCCGGGATATTGGTGTCCGACTGCGCCGTCAGCACGTGCTCGACGCCGTTGAGCGGATGCCCGGAAACGTAGAGGCCCAGCATCTCCCGCTCCAGGGCGAGCTTGTGCTTGGTCTCCCATTCCTCGTCGGGGACCTTCACATTGAAGACGTTGGCGATCGAGTCGTCGCCTTCGTCGAGGCCGCCGAAGAGGTCGAACTGGCCGATGGCCTCGGCCTTCTTGGTGGACATGCACGCGTCGATGGCGTCGGAGTGCACCAAGAGCAGGCCCTTGCGCGGATGCCCGAGCGAATCGAAAGCGCCTGCCTTGATCAGGGATTCGGTGACCTTCTTGGTGCAGGCCACGGCGTCGATCTTGTTCAGGTAGTCGGAGAAGTCGGTGAACTTCGACTTCTCCTTGCGCGCGGCGATGATCGAGGACACCACGTTCGCGCCCACGTTGCGGACCGCGCCCATGCCGAAGCGAATGTCGTTGCCCACCGAGGCGAATTCGATCTCGGACTCGTTGACGTCGGGCGGCAGCACCTGGATGCCCAGGCGGCGGCAGTCGGCCAGGTAGACGGCGGCCTTGTCCTTGTCGTCACCGACGGAGGTGAGCAGACCGGCCATGTACTCGGCGGGATAGTTGGCCTTGAGGTAGGCGGTCCAGAACGAGACCAGGCCGTATCCGGCGGCGTGCGACTTGTTGAACGCGTAACCGGCGAACGGAAGAATGGTGTCCCACAACGCCTTCACGGCGGGCTTGGAGAAACCGTTCTCCACCATGCCCTGCTCGAAGCCCTCGAACTCGGCTTCCAGGATCTCGGCCTTCTTCTTACCCATGGCGCGACGCAGAATGTCGGCTCGGCCCAGGGAGTAGCCGGCGACCTTCTGCGCGATCTGCATGATCTGCTCCTGATACACGATCAGGCCGTAGGTATCACGCAGGATGTCCTTCAGGGGCTCCTCGAGCTCCGGATGGATCGGTTTGACCTCTTGGCGCGCGTTCTTGCGGTCGGCGTAGTCGTTGTGCGCGTTCATGCCCATGGGGCCGGGGCGATACAGCGCGAGCACGGCGACGATGTCCTCGAAGCCGGTGGGGATCATGCGGCGCAACAGGTCTCGCATGGCGCCACCGTCGAGCTGGAACACGCCCAGGGTGTCACCGCGCGCGAGCAGTTCGTAGGTGGCCGGGTCCTCCAGCGGCAGCGTGTCCAGGTCGAGTTCGATGCCGCGGTTGTTCTTGATGTTGACCAGCGCGTCACCGATGACCGTCAGGTTGCGCAGACCCAGGAAGTCCATCTTCAGCAGGCCGATGGCCTCACACGACGGGTAGTCCCAGCCGGTGATGATCGCGCCGTCCTGGGCGCGCTTCCACACCGGGATCGCGTCGGTCAGCGGCTCGGAGGACATGATGACCGCGCAGGCGTGCACGCCGGCGTTGCGGATCAGGCCCTCGAGCCCGCGCGCGGTCTCGTAGATCTTGTTGACGTCGGGGTTCGTGTTGATGAGCTCACGAACCTCGGCGGCCTCCTTGTACCGCTCGTGCTCGGGATCCATGATGCCCGAGAGCGGAATGTCCTTGGCCATGATCGGCGGCGGCAGCGCCTTGGAGATCTGGTCGGCGATCGCGAAGCCGGGCTGGCCGAACTGGACGCGCGCCGAGTCCTTCAGCGCCGCTTTGGTTTTAATCGTACCGAAGGTGATCACCTGGGCGACCCGGTCGCTGCCCCACTTGTCGGTGGCGTAGCGGACCATCTCACCGCGGCGGCGATCGTCGAAGTCGATATCGATATCGGGCATGGACACGCGCTCGGGGTTGAGGAAGCGCTCGAACAGCAGACCGTGCGGAATCGGGTCGATGTTCGTGATGCCCATGGCGTAGGCGACCAGCGAGCCGGCCGCCGAGCCACGGCCCGGGCCGACATTGATGCCGACCGAGCGGGCGTAGGTGATGAGGTCACCGACGACGAGGAAGTAGGCGGGGAAGCCCATTTCGTTGATGACGCCGAGCTCGTACTTGGCGCGGGTGACGTACTCGTGCGGCGGCCCGCTCGGGAAGCGGCGGTCCAGGCCCTGCATCACCTCGTGCTCGAGCCAGGTGGCCTGGGTGTAGCCCTCGGGCACCGGGAAGATCGGCATGCGGTCGCGGTGGGCCCACACGTCGTCGTAGGACTGGACGCGCTCGCCGATGAGGACCGTGTTGTCGCAGGCGCCGGGGACTTCGGCGTCCCAGATGGCGCGCATCTCCTCGGCGGACTTGAGGTAGTAGCCGGAGCCGTCGAACTTGAAGCGGGTCGGGTCCGAGAGCGTCTTGCCGGTCTGAATGCACAGCAGCGCTTCGTGATTGCCCGAGTCGTGCTCGTGCACGTAGTGGCAGTCGTTGGTGGCCAGCGGCGGAATGCCCAGCTGCTTCCCGACGTTCAGCAGGCCCTCGCGCACCCGGCGCTCGATGGACAGGCCGTGGTCCATGATCTCGAGGAAGAAGTTCTCCGGGCCGAAGATCTCCTGCCACTTGGCCGCGGCCTCCAGGGCCTCGCGCTCGTGGCCCAGGCGCAGCCGGGTCTGCACCTCGCCCGAGGGGCAGCCGGTGGTGGCGATGATGCCTTCGGCGTGCTCGGCGATGATGTCGGCGTCCATGCGCGCCCACTTGCCCAGCTGGCCTTCGATGGAGGCCAGGCTGGACAGCTTGAACAGGTTGCGCAGACCGGTCGCGTTCTCGGCGACCATGGTCATGTGGGTGTAGGAACCCGAACCCGAGACGTCGTCGCTCTTCTGCGACGGGTCGCCCCACAGCACGCGCTTGGTGTTGAACCGGGACTCCGGCGCGATGTAGGCCTCGATGCCGATGATCGGCTTGATGCCCTGTTTCTTGGCGGAGTTGTAGAACTCCGAGGCGCCGTACATGTTGCCGTGGTCGGACATGCCGACGGCGGTCATGCCCAGTCGCGTCGCCTCTTTGAACAAGGGCGTGATCTTCGCCGCGCCATCGAGCATCGAGTACTCGGTGTGGTTGTGGAGATGGACGAATGATCCCGACGAGGCTGACACCCGGACATACTAAGCGGCCCCACCGACGAGTTCCGAAGCCACGCGGAGGAGCCGCACCTGATCGGCGTGGCGGGCCCTGCGTGTCGTGTTGGAGGTCACCCGGAGGCCCGCGCGGCCATGATCGCGAGCCCGCCCGGCGCATGCCGCGCGGGTTCGGTTCAGGCCGCGGCGGGTTCGGCGAGGGTAGTGGTGCGACGCGCCGCGTGAGCGCCCCGCACCACCAGCGGCAGCACCCATGCCGACGCGATCTGGTCCAGGCTCATCGCCCCGATGCCCAGGCGATTGTGGACGAATCCGACCGAGAGTCCCAGGCGGGGTTCGGCCCAGCCGAAGGACCCGCCCAGCCCGATGTGCCCGAACCCCGCATGCGCGCCCGGCACCGGCAGCGAGTGATAACCCATATGCCACATCATCGGGATGTAGAACAGCGCGCGGTCCAGGCGATAGGTCTCGACGCGCCGCACGGCGGTGATGGTCTCCGGCGACAGGAACCGGCGGCCCTGATGCATGCCGTCATTGGCGAGCGCGCCGTACACGGTGGCCAGTCCGGTGGCGGTGCACACGCCGTTGCCCGCGCCCAGTTCGGTCTGCAGGATGGGCGGATCGTCGCCTTCGAGCAGCTGATCCAGGCCGGGCAGGAACAGCGCGCGCGCCGCGGCGCCGACCGCGCCCGGCAACGCATAGGCGCGGCCCAGCGCGAGCGAGACATAGTTGACGCCCACCGCCGACAGCTTGTTGCCGGCCAGGACCGCGGCGCTGGTCGGCGACCCGGCCGGGGGCCGGCCCAGATGGATGCCCTCCGCGCCGAGCGGTTCGGCGACCTCGGTGCGGAACAGTTCGGCCATGCCGCGCCCGGTGACCGCGCGCGCCAGGCCCGACAGCAGCCAGCCGTAGGTGAGCGCGTGATAGGTCGGGACGCCCAGCAGGTGATCGGGTTCCGCGGCGGCCAGGTGGTCTTCCATCATGCGGTGGTCGAGCACGTCGTCGAGGCCGCGGGCGATGGCGGGCAGCCCGTAGAGTCCGGCGCGGTGGGACAGCACCTGCCGCACCGTGATTCGGCCCTTGCCGTTGGCCCCGAATTCCGGCCAGTAGTGGGCGACCGGGGCGTCGTAGTCGATCAGCCCGCGATCGGCGAGCCGGTGGATGACGGTGGCCGCGACGCCCTTGGTGGCGGAGAAGACGATGGCGCCGGTGTCGGCGTCCCAGGCGCGGTTCGGCTGCGCCTCCCCCGTCCAGATCTCGACCAGGGGTTCGCCGCGTAGGTGCACCGTGAGCGCCCCGCCGGCGCCCGGGTGACCGCCGACCATCCGCGCGAATGTGCGGACCAGCGGGCCGAATTCGGCGGCCGCGTAGCCGCCCACCGTGGCGGGCAGGTCGACCAGCCCCGTAGCGTCATTGCTCACGAATTCCACGGTACGAGTGACCGGCCGCGCGAGGCAATGTCGACACCCACAGAGTTATTGCCGTTGGCCCAGTGGTTATTCCAGGTGGCCGGGCGGTGACGGTCGCGTTATCAGCGTGAGGTTTACCGAGATCGGTAGGCTGATCGGCATGCGAAGGCCGTGGTCGATGGTGGCGGTGGTGCTGGTCGTGATCGCCGCGCTGGTCGCCGGATGTTCGTCGTCGAAGCAGCAGTCCGCGCCCGCGGTCACCCTGACCGGGAACTGGCGCGGGGACATCGAGGTACCGAACCATCCGCTGACGGTCGGAGTCACCTTCACCGCGGACGGCAAGGCGACCATCGACATTCCGGCGCAGGGCGTCGTGGACGGGCAGCTGGCTGACGTGAAGACGTCGCCCGACGCCGTGACCTGGACGATCACCAAGATTCCGGGCAAGCCGTCGTTCCAGGGCGTCTACGACAAGGCATCCGACAGCATCAAGGGACAGTTCACCCAGTCCGGGCAGACGTTCCCGCTGACCCTGACCCGCGGCAAGGTCGAGGGCCCGCCGCGACCGCAGGAGCCGAAGCCGCCCTACCCCTACAAGTCCGAGGACATCAGCTACCGCAGCGGCGACATCACCATCGCCGGGACGCTGACCGAGCCGCAGACCGGCGGGCCGTTCCCCACGGTGGTGCTGATCAACGGCAGCGGCGCCAACGACCGCAATGAGGGACTGCTCGGCCACAAGCCGTTCCTGCTGCTCGCCGACACCCTCACCCGGGCGGGTTACGCGGTGCTGCGCACCGACAAGCGCGGCGTCGGCGGGACCGGCGGGCATCTGGACAGTGCGAGCTACCGGGATCTGACTGACGACATCGCCGCCGGAATGGCCTTCCTGCACGGGCGTTCGGACATCGACGCCAAGCGGATCGGGCTGCTCGGTCACAGCGAGGGCGGGTATCTCGCGCCCCTGTACACGCAGCGGCCCGACAGCGGGGTCGCCTTCGTGATCATGATGGCGGGGCCGTCGGTGCCCGGCTCGGATGTGCTGCTGGAACAGAATCGGCTGATCCTGACCGCGCAGGGGGCAACGCCCGAGCAGGTCGACAAGCAGGTCGGATTCACCTCCGCGCTGTCGGGGCTGCTGTGCAAGGGCGATCCGGCGGCCGCGAAGAACTACGTGCGGCAGCACAACGACACCCTCCCGGCGGACGAGCGGCTCTCCGAGGAGGCGATGGACCAGCTGGTCACGCCGTACATGGCGGCCCTGGTCTGCTACGACCCGGCCCCGGCGCTGTCGGCCCTGCGGGTTCCGGTGCTGGCGTTCTACGGCAGCAAGGATCTCCAGGTGCCCGCGGCCCAGAACGAGGGCCCGGCGCGAACGCTGCTGGCCGCCGACCCGGACGCCACCGTCACCGTGTTCGACGGGCTCAATCACCTGATGCAGCCCGCCGACAAGGGCTCGCCCGACGAATACGCCGCGATCCAGACCACCATCGACCCGCAGGTGCTGACCGCCGTGACGGGGTGGCTGACCCAGCGGGTCCCCGCCGGGCACTGAACCGATCGACCGGTACGCCCGTATCGACCGAAAAGATGGCGCACGTGCGCACCGATTGCGAGAGTGGTGTCGTGGGAATCTACGAAGATCGCGTCCTGCCCCGGCTGGTCGACCTGTGCTGCGGCTCGAAAGCCATGAACGGCGAACGCAAACGGGTCTGCGCCGGGCTGCACGGCCGCGTCGTCGAGATCGGCTTCGGATCCGGCCGCAATGTGCCGTTCTACCCCGAGCAGGTGAAGTCGGTGAGCGCCGTCGAACCCGCCGACCTGGGCTGGCGCATGGCCGCCGGACGGCTGGCCACCGCGACGGTTCCGGTGGAACGCGCCGGCCTGGACGGACAGGCCCTGCCGTTCGAGGACGACAGCTTCGATTCCGCGCTGTCGACCTGGACGCTGTGCACCATTCCCGATGTCGGGGCCGCGCTCGCCGAGGTGCGCCGGGTATTGGTGCCCGGCGGCACTTTTCATTTCGTCGAGCACGGCCTCGCACCGGATCCCGGTGTGCGGAAATGGCAGCACCGGCTCAATCCGATCCAGAAAACCGTGGCCGGTGGCTGCCATCTCAACCGCGATATCCCGGGATTGATCGAGGCCGCGGGATTCGAGATCCGCGACATCGACCGCTATTACCAGCAGGGCCCGAAACCCTACGTGGCGTTCTCCCTCGGCGTCGCGGTCGCGTAGAAACTACTGCGGCCAACCGCCGTACGGGACGGTGATCAACTCCATGTAGTGGCCGACGGGATCGAGGAAATAGATCCCCCGGCCCCCGTCATTGTGGTTGATCTCGTTGACGCCCTGCTGACGCGGATCGGCCCAGTACGTCAGGCCGTACCGCTTGATCTTGTCGTAGGCGGCGTCGAATTCTTCCTCGGAAACCAGGAAGGCGTAATGCTGCGGCTGTGGCTCACCCTCGAAACCCGGCGGCAGACCGGCGAAGTCGAAGGTCACGCCATTCCCGACGGTAATCGGAATGAACGGACCATACGGCTTGCCCACCTCCACCCCGAGGATGTCCGCCCAGAACTCGGCGGAGACTCGATTGTCCGTGCACGCGACAATGGTGTGGTTGAACTGGATAGTGATAGGAATTCTCCTGCGTTCGTGACGATCCCGACCCTGGACCGGTACAAGTCGGCCGACAGGAGCACCGCCACGCTTTCGACGTTAACGATTCGCCCGAGAATTCTTCAAGACCGATGTGCCGACCGTCACATACCCTTGTGATCACCCGCGCCGGGGCGCCGAGTACTCCTGCTCCGGGCGGCCGGTACTGCCGTAGCGCAATTGCATTCGCAGATCTCCCATGCCGACCAGGCTCGCCAGATAGCGCTGGGCGGTGGCTCGCGAGATGCCGATGGCGGCCGCCACCTGGGCGGCCGACAGCGCGGAGTCGGCGCTCCGAACCGCTTGCAGCACCAGATCTTTGGTGGGCGATGCGGCAGCCGCGACACCGGTCGCCGACACGCTCGCCGCAGCGGCCGCCGGGCGCAGCGCCGCGAGCGCGGCGTCCACATCGGCGGCGGTCACCTCCGGCCCCGCCAGCAGCCGCCGGTATCGCGCGTACCCCGCCAGCCGAGCGGCCAGCACCGCGTGATCGAACGGCTTCACCAGATAGCCCAGCGCCCCGGCCGACAACGCGGCCCGCACCGTCTCCGATTCCGTTGCCGCGGTGAGCATCATGGCGTCGCAGGCGATCTCGCGCACCAGGTCCACCCCGGACCCGTCGGGCAGATAGACGTCCACCAGCGCCAGCTCGAACGAGCCCTCGGCCAGGGCCGCCCGCGCGGCGGCGATCGAATTCACGGTCGCCCCCACCACGAATCCCGGTAGCGCCGACACGATTCCGGCATGCAGATTGGCGACCCGGAAGTCGTCGTCGACCACCAGCACGCTCAGCTCTCCTCGGTCCACGCCGCCTCCTGTTCGGTCAGCACACCCGGCATCCGGGCGATGAACTCCGCTCCCGGTAGGGCCGAATCCTCCCGCACCCCACCGGGATCGCCGAGCAGCACCTCGCCGCCCCGCGCCCGGGCCACCTGCCGCGCCAGCGCCAGCCCCAGGCCGCGCCCGCCCGGCCCGCCACCGGACTTGGTCGAGACCCCTTCGGCGAAAATCGAATCCGCCACGGCGGGATCGACGCCCGCACCGCTGTCGGCGACCGCGATGTGCAGTGTCGCGTCCTCCTGCACCAGCTCGACCTCGACGAGCGGTACGGCCCCGCCGGCTGCGGCGGCATCGATCGCGTTGTCGAGCAGATTGCCGAGGACCGTCGTGACATCCACGGGGGCGGCGAGATTCGCGTCGATCCAGGTATTGGGGCCGAGACGCAGGTGGACGCCGCGCTCGCGAGCGTGGGCGGCCTTGGCGGCGAGGAAGGCCTGCAGGTACGGGTCGCGGATGGCGTCCACGCCGGGCAGGGTCGCGCCGAGCGGGCCGGAGCCGAGCAGTTCGCCGAGGTAGCGGGTGGCCTCGTCGGGGCGGCCGGTGTGGAGCAGGCCGCTCAGCAGGTGCAGGCGGTTGGCGAATTCGTGGCGCTGGGCGCGCAGGACGGTGCTCATGGTGGAGACGGCGTCAAGCTGGCGGGTCAGCGATTCCACGTCGGTGCGGTCGCGGACGGACAGGACCGCGCCGAGGGAGCGGGCGTCGCGGGTGACGGTGCGGGCGGTGACGACGACGATGCGGTCACCGACGGCCGCCTGGACCGGGTGGCCGTCGGCAGCCCGGAAGGCTTCCAGCACACGGGGAGTCAGGCCGATGGCGTCCACGGCCGACCCCGGATCGGGGTCGATGCCGAGCAGGCGGCGCGCCTTCTCGTTGACGACGGTCGTCCGCCAGGCGGCATCGACGGCGACCACGCCCTCGCCGATGCCGTGCAGCACCGCATCCTGCTCGCGGACCAGCTCGGCGAGTTCGGATGGTTCGAGGCCGAGCGTGAGACCGTGCCAGCGACGGGCCAGCAACACCGATCCGGCAATGCCCGCGAGCAGCGCGCCGCCGACCAGCAGCCCGGCCCGGCGCAGATCCCCCAGCAGCTGATCGTGCACGGCCGCGGTCGAAATGCCGACGCTCACCTCACCCACGACCCGGCCGCCGGCCGCCGCGTCCGGTTGCAGCACGGGCACTTTCGCGCGCACGGACTCCCCCAGCGTGCCGTGTTCCTGGATCACGACCTCCCCTCCGGCCAGGGCGCGGGAGGGGTCGGTGCTGACCATTTCGCCGAGGCGGGCGGGGTCGGGGTGAGCCAGGCGGATGCCTGCGTCGTCGGTGATCACCACGAACAGGGCACCCGTGCGCAGCCGGGCATTGTCGGCGATCTGCTCGAGTTCGCCGTCGGCGAGTTCCTGCCGCAGCGCGGGACCGGCGGGCAGCGAGCTGTCGGCGTAGCGGGCGACCGCGGCGCGGACCTGCGGGTCGGAGGCGACGGTGCGGGCGATGGCGAGGGCGCGCTGACCGTACTCGCCGGACAGGCGATCACCGCTGACGTAGGCGAAGACGCCGAAGGCCAGGCCGAGGGTCAGGCCCACCACCGCGATCTGCAACAGCAGGATCTGAGTCCGGAGCCGGACGGAGCGGGGGCCGCGCGAGAACACGCCGCCAGTGTAGACAACCTCCCGCAAACCGCATGAGCGGAATGCGCAAAACGGTCGAATCGCCGCTTGTGTGACTTGCGCGCACAACCGGGCCCGGTGTGACCCGGCCCACGTAGCTTCACTCCGACGCCGCAGCGGCGGCACTGGAAACGGAGCGGTAATGAGCACAACGACCACTGAACGTGGTGGCGGTGAGCCGGGCGGCACGGCCCCGCGGATCGACACGGCACCCCTGATCGAATTGCGCGGCGCGACCAAACGGTTCCCCGGCAACAACGGCGGCATCCACACCGCGGTGCGCGACCTGAACTTCACCGTCGCCGCGGGCGAGTTCGTCGCTGTCGTCGGCCCCACCGGCTGCGGCAAATCCACCACGCTGTCGCTGGTCTCCGGCCTGGAACCGGCGTCGGCCGGCCGAACCCTGGTGCGCGGCAAGGACGTCCGCGGCATCCCCGACGGCGTCGGCTACATGTTCCAGCAGGACGCGGTGCTGCCGTGGAAGTCGGTCCTCGAGAATGTGGCGCTGGGCCCCAAGTTCCGCGGCGTCGGCAAGGCCGAGGCGCGTGAACGGGCGGCCCGCTGGGTGCGCACGGTCGGGCTCGGCGGGTTCGAGAACTACTACCCGCATCAGCTGTCGGGCGGTATGCGCAAACGCGTGGCCCTGGCCCAGACGCTGGTCAACGATCCCGAGATCATTCTCATGGACGAGCCGTTCAGCGCGCTCGACGTGCAGACCCGCCAGCTCATGCAGGACGAACTGCTGCGCGTGTGGTCGGGCACGGATTCGAGCAGCCCCGAGAAGGGCCGGGCCGCAGTCATCTTCGTGACCCACGATCTGGAGGAGGCCATCGCCCTCGCCGATCGGGTGGTCGTCATGACCGCGAGCCCCGCGACGGTGTGCGGTGACTTCCTGGTCACCCTGGACCGGCCCCGCGATGTCGAGGAGGTGCGGCTCACCGAGGAGTTCCGCGACCTCTACAAGGAGATCTGGGAAACGCTGCGCGATCAGGTCGAGGCGGCCCGCACGAAGGGAGCGGCCAGTGTCGCTTGATGTCACAGCGATCGAGAAGACCGCCACCGCCGCACCGGAATTCGAGGTGGAGACCGAGGAGCAGATCCTCGCCCGGGTCCGCACCCAGGCCCGCCGGACCAAGATCCGCACCTGGAGCCTGCGCGCCCTGATCGTGGCCGTGTGGCTGGGTTCCTGGCAGCTCACCGCCACCTACTGGATCGACCCGTTCTTCTACTCCAAGCCATCGCTGATCTGGGACCGCCTGGTCGAATGGTTCACCGAGGGAACGCAGTTCGGTTCCATCTGGCTGCAGCTGTACACCACCGTGCAGGAGGCGGTGCTGGGCTTCGCCATCGGCACCGTCGCGGGCATCGTGCTCGGTGTGCTGCTGGGCCGTTCCCGCTACTGGGCCGATGTGCTGGCCCCGTTCATCAAGGCGCTCAACGCGGTGCCGCGCATCGTGCTGGCCTCGCTGTTCATCATCTGGTTCGGACTGGGATTGCAGTCCAAGGTCGCCACCGTCGTGGTGCTGGTGTTCTTCGCGGTGTTCTTCAACGCGTTCACCGGCGCCCGTGAGGTGGACGGCAATGTGATCGACAATGCCCGGATCCTGGGCGCGAGCCGCCGCCAGGTGCTCGGCTCGATCGTGCTGCCCAGTGCCACCACCTGGATCCTGTCGTCGCTGCACACCGCGTTCGGTTTCGCCCTGATCGGCGCGGTGGTCGGTGAGTACGCCGGCGCCAGTAAGGGTCTGGGCCTGCTGATCAGCAATGCGCAGGGCACCTTCGACGCGGCGGGCATCTACGCGGGCATGATCATCATCACGGTGGTGGCGCTGGTCGCCGAGTGGCTGATCGGGCTGGCGGAGAACCGGCTGCTGAAATGGCGTCCGTCGCAGTCCGGCTCGGGACACAGGATCTGAGCCGTGAAGTACCGCAAGCATATTGCCGTGATCCTGCTGGCCGTCGCCTCGCTGCTGCTGGCGACCGGCTGCCGCGACTCCCGCACCATCCCGACCGCGAACGGGCGGCCGCAGATCACCATCATGGTGGGCGGCCTGGAGAAGGTCATCTACCTGCCGGCCATGCTGACCGAGCGACTGGGCTTCTTCAAGGACAACGACCTCGACGTGCACCTGCTGGGTGAGCAGTCCGGCGCGAACGCCGAGACCGCGCTGCTCACCGGCGATGTCCAGGCGGTGGTCGGCTTCTACGACCACACCATCGATCTGCAGGCCAAGGACCAATGCCTGAAGACGGTCGTGCAGTTCGCCGACGTGCCGGGCGAGGTCGAGCTGGTGTCCAAGCAGGACGCGGAGTCGCTCGAGTCCCCCAAGGACTTCCGGGGCAAGAACCTGGGCGTGACGTCGCTGGGTTCGTCCACCGACTTCCTCACCCAGGCCCTGGCCGGGCAGGCGGGATTGACCACCTCCGACTACACCCGGGTGAAAGTCGGTGCGGGCCAGACCTTCATCGCCGGCATGAACCACAACGGCATCGACGCGGGCATGACCACCGATCCGACCGTCGCCAAGATGGTCACCTCGGGTGACGCCCAGGTGCTGGTGGACATGCGCAACGAGCAGGGCACCCGCGCGGCGCTCGGCGGACTGTATCCGGCCGCCTCGCTCTATATGCGCTGCGAGACCGTCGAGGCGCACCCGGACATCGTGCAGAAGCTGGCGAACTCCTTCGTCGAGACCCTGCGCTGGCTCGAGACGCACTCCCCCGAGGAGATCGCCGCCAAGATGCCCGCCCAGTACGCGGGCGGTGACCCGAAGCTCTACGTCAAGTCCATCACCGACTCGATCACCATGTTCAACGGCGACGGGCTGATGAAACGCGAAGGCGCGGAGAACGTGCTGCGCATCCTGGGCCAGTACTCCCGCAATGTGGCCCCGGTCCGCGACCGCATCGACCTGAACGCCACCTACACCAACGAGTTCGTCACCAAGGCCCAGGGCGCACGTCAACCCTGACCCGGCAGCCCGGAACCGCACATCGCATGAGGGGTGTGCGGTTCCGCGTCAGGCGGCGGTCTTCGCCGTGCGCCGGGCGCGGCGCAGCGCGTCGGCGGTGACAATGGCCAGCGCCAGCCAGATCAGCGCGAAGCCGGCCCAGCGGGAGGCGGGCATGGGTTCGTGGCCGACCACCACACCCCAGGTGAGCTGCAGCGCCGGCGTCAGGTACTGCAGGATTCCCATGGTGGACAACGGGACTCGCGGGGCCGCCAGCGCGAACAGCACCAGCGGGACCAGGGTGACCGGACCGGTCAGCATGAGCAGACCGGTGTGCGCGGCCGAGGAACCGAACGTCGCGTTGCCGGTCAGGGCGATCACCACGACCGCGATCAGCGCGAACGGCGCCGCCGCCAGCCCCTCCGCCGCCAGCCCGGGCAGCGCGTCCAGCCGGATCACCTTCTTGACCAGCCCGTAGGTGGCGAACGAGCAGGCCAGGATCAACGCGATCCACGGCGGCCGCCCGTAGTCGACGGTCAGCACGATCACCGCGGACGCGCCCAGCCCGAGCGCCACCCACTGCGGGGCGCGCAGCTTCTCGCGAAAGATGAGGACGCCGAACGCCACCGTCACCAGCGGATTGATGAAGTAGCCGAGCGCACATTCCACCACGTGATGGGAGATGACGCCGTAGACGTAGACGCCCCAGTTCAGGGAGATGGCGGCCGAGGCCACCGCGGCCAGCCGCCAGGTCCGCGCGTCGATCCGCCGCAACTCCCCCAGCCGCCCGGCGACCAGCAGCGCCAGCAGCGCGACGACCAGGGTCCACAGGATCCGTTCAACCAGCACCTCCCCCGCGTTCGCGAAGGACAGCAAACCGAAGAACGCGGGGAACAGGCCCCACAGGAAGTACGCGCCGGTCCCGAAGGCGATGCCGGTGTCCCGCTCGCCGCCGTGCCGCCCGAACCGGCCGCGCCACCCGGGTTCGGCCGTCGTAACGCCCGCGGCGACAGGGCGAGGAGCAGCGGAATCCGGATGCTGTTGTCCTTCGGCCACCCAATTACGTTAGCGTGCGCAACAAGTCCTTTTTCGCAGATGCCGCCGCACCGCACCCGACTGCCGCCACCTCACTCGATTGCCCCACCCGCCCGCGAGGCCGCCGCCCGATCTCACCCATCCCGCGCCCGTGTCCGATTTGCCGGTATTGCCGCTGACCTGGCGCGCACGGTTTCGTTCGACACTGCCGCACACAGCTACAGCCGGGTTAACGGCCCGGAGGGCTAGCCTGGTCGGCATGTCGATCACCGCGCAGGCAGCGAGTCCGCCCAGCCCACCCGTTCTGGGGCTCACCTCCGCCGAGGTGGCGCAGCGGCAGCGGGACGGGCTGACCAACGACGTGCCGGAGCGGGCCAGCCGGTCCGTCAAGGACATCGTCAAGGCCAACGTGTTCACCCGGATCAACGCGATCCTCGGCGTGCTGTTCATCCTGGTGCTTGCCACCGGATCGATCATCGACGGCATGTTCGGCTTGCTGATCATCGCCAACAGCGCGGTCGGCATCATCCAGGAGATCCGGGCCAAGAACACCCTCGACAAGCTGGCCATCGTCGGACAGGCCAAACCGATGGTGCGCCGCGACGGGCAGGCCACCGCCGTCACGCCGCAGGAGATCGTGCTCGACGACATCATCGAGCTCGGCCCCGGCGACCAGATCGTCGTCGACGGCGAGGTGATCGAGTCCGAACTGCTGGAAGTGGACGAGTCGCTGCTCACCGGTGAGGCCGACCCGATCGACAAAACCCTTGCCGCGCCCATCATGTCGGGCAGCTTCGTGGTGTCCGGCAGCGGCGCCTACCGGGCCACCAAGGTCGGCAAGGACGCCTACGCCGCCAAACTCGCCGACGAGGCCAGCAAGTTCACCCTGGTCAAGTCCGAACTGCGCAGCGGCATCGACACCATCCTGAAAGTCATTACCTACCTGCTGATTCCGGCGGGCCTGCTGTCCATCTACAACCAGCTGGTCTCCTCCAAGGAATCCTGGCGGCCCGCCGTCAACGGCATGGTGGCCGCGCTGGTGCCGATGGTGCCCGAGGGCCTGGTGCTGATGACCTCTATCGCCTTCGCGGTCGGTGTGGTCCGGCTCGGCGCGCGCAAGTGCCTGGTGCAGGAGCTGCCCGCCATCGAGGGCCTGGCCCGGGTGGACGTGGTGTGCGCCGACAAGACCGGCACGCTCACCGAGAACGGCATGCGGCTGGCCGAGATTCGCGCGGTCGACGGCAGCGGTGCGGCGGCGTCCGGTGACGGCAAGGCCTCCGAGGGCAACCAGGAGCTGCGCGACGTGCTGGCCGCCCTCGCCGCCGACGACCCGCGCCCCAACGCCAGCGTCCTCGCCATCAAGGAAGCCCTGCCCGATGCCCCGGGCTGGCAGTCCACCGGACTCGCGCCGTTCTCCTCCGCCAAGAAATGGAGCGGCATGTCCTACGGCGAGCACGGCAACTGGCTGATGGGCGCCCCCGACGTGCTGCTGGATCCCGATACCGAGATCGCCGCCACCGCGCAGGAGATCGGGGCCAAGGGGCTGCGCGTGCTGCTGCTGGCCCGCAGCGACCGGCCGGTGGACGCGCCGGACGCGCCCGGCCAGGTCACCCCGGCCGCGCTGGTGGTGCTGGAGCAGAAGGTGCGCCCCGACGCCAAGGGGACCCTCGAATACTTCGCCTCCCAGCATGTTTCGACCAAGGTCATCTCCGGCGACAACGCGGTGTCGGTGGGCGCGGTCGCGTCCTCACTGGGACTTTCCGGCGGCGCAGATCCGGTCGACGCCCGCGACCTGCCTACCGACCAGAACGAACTCGCGGACGTGCTCGACCACAAGACCGTGTTCGGCCGGGTCCGCCCGGATCAGAAGCGCGCCATGGTCGGCGCGCTCCAGTCCCGCGGCCACACCGTCGCCATGACCGGCGACGGCGTCAACGACGTGCTCGCCCTCAAGGACGCCGACATCGGCGTCGCCATGGGCTCGGGCAGCCCCGCCACCCGCTCGGTGGCGCAGATCGTGCTGCTGGACAACAAGTTCGCGACGCTGCCCTACGTGGTGGCCGAGGGCCGCCGGGTGATCGGCAATATCGAGCGGGTCTCGAACCTGTTCCTCACCAAGACCGTCTATTCGGTGGTGCTCGCATTCCTGGTCGGCATCGCGGGCATCGGGTCGCAGATCTTCCACTACAAGGCGATCGGCTACCCGTTCCTGCCCCGCCACGTGACGATCGCCGCCTGGTTCACCATCGGCATCCCCGCCTTCATCCTGTCGCTGGCGCCCAACAACGAGCGCGCCCGCACCGGATTCGTCGGGCGCGTCATGCGTTTGGCCATCCCCTCGGGCGTGGTGATCGGCGTGATGACGTTCATCTCCTACCTGATCGCCTACAAGGGTCCCGACGCCGGCGACACCGCGAAGGTGCAGGCGGGCACCACGGCGCTGATCACCCTGCTGATCGTCGCGGTGTGGGTGCTGGCCATCGTGGCGCGGCCGTGGAACTGGTGGAAGATCCTGCTGGTCGCGGGTTCCGTTGCGGGATACCTGATCCTGTTCTCGGTCCCGTTCACCCGGCACTTCTTCAAACTCGACCCGTCCAATGTCGCGTTGACGACCTCCGCGGTCGTCTGCGGCGCGATCGGTGTGGTGCTGGTCGAGGTGGCGTGGTGGTTCAGCGCCAAGTATCTCGGCGAGTCGCCGCACACGCCGGTGATCGACGACGAAAACGACTGAATCGCACGGCATTCCGGAGCGGCGGTGCACCTCACGGTGTGCCGCCGCTCCGGCATTTCCAAACTGGTCGTATGGTTTGGCTCGCCGGGTGGTCGGCCGTCCTGGGCAGTAATCGAATTCGCAGGTACCTTGGCGCCATGGAGGTCTTGCTGCATCAGCTCGACGCATTCGCCGACGCACCGTTCACGGGCAACCCCGCGGCCGTGATGCCGCTGTTGTCCTGGCTGCCCGACGACCTGCTGCAGCGGCTGGCCGAGGAGAACAACCTCGCCGAGACCGCCTTCTACACCTCCGCGTTGCCGGCGGAAGCGGGTGTGCCGCCGGACAACTCGCCCGCCTTCCACCTGCGCTGGTTCACCCCCACCACCGAGGTCGACCTGTGCGGGCACGCCACCATGGCCACCGCCGCCCAGATCCTCGACGACATGCACCCCGGCGCGGACCGCGTCCACTTCTACACCCGCAGCGGATGGCTGCGCGTCGACCGCGACCGTGACGACCTGGTGCTGGACCTGCCCTCGGTGTCGTCGGTGGAAATCGATGCGCACGAGGAACTTCCGCAGCTGCTCGCCAAGGCGCTCGGGGTGCGCCCGCTGCGCGCCTTCGACGGCACCGACGTGGTGCTCGTCGTCACCGCCGAACACGAAGTGCGCGAATCACGCCCGAACTTCGCCGCCTTCCCCGAACTGAAGCGCGCCGCCATCCTCACCGCCGCCGGCACCGAGGTCGACTTCGTGTCCCGCGTGTTCGCCCCCGGACAGGGCATTCCGGAGGACCCGGTCACCGGGTCCGCGCACGCGCAGCTCACCCCGCTGTGGAGCCGCGAACTCGGCCGCACCAGCCTCACCGCCCGCCAGCTCTCGCGCCGCGGCGGCTCCCTGCGCTGCACCCTCACCGGCGACCGGGTCCGGCTCACCGGCCGCTGCCGCCGCTACCTCGACGGCGTGGTCCGGCTGCCGGACTGAGAACCGCTGCCCGGCTGATGAATTCAGTCCGGACAACGAGCCCACCGTCAGCGCGCGACGATCTGCCGCGTAAGACTGTCCAGATCGGCGGCACCGTAGCCCGGGTAGCCGTGCAGCAGCTCCCGCCACTCGACCGGAACCGCCGACGCACCCCAGCGCGCACCCAGCAGGCCACCCGCGATGGCCGCCGTGGTGTCGGTGTCGCCGCCCGCGCGGACCGCCAGCTCCAGTGCGGCCGGGAGGGTTTCGGCGTGGGTGATCGCCCACCACGCGGTCTGCAGGGCGTGCACCACCCAGCCGTTCTTGGCGAAGTCCGCCGGGACGCCGCTTTCGGCCTTGTCCAGCAACGGTTCCCAGAAACCGGTGTCCACCTGCGACAGCGCCTCACGCAAGCCGTCGTAGGTGCCGAACAGGACGGCGTGGCGGATGGCGAGGGTCCAGAGTTTGCACGCCTGCATGGCCTGCATGTCGTAGTGGGTCAGCGAGCTCACCAGTTTGGCTGCCTTGCCGCACTTCTCGGCATCGTCGAGATAGGCGAGGGCGACCGGGGCGGTCCGCATCAGCGACCCGTTCCCCGCCTTGAGCCCGGGCAGATCGTGCGCCCGCAACTGCATCGCGCGACCGGTCCGATCACGGTGCTCGAGCACCTGACGCGTCTGATTGCCGATGTCCACCGGCTTGGCGTCCCACCACGCCACGAACTCGGCGGCGACCGCGTCCAGCCCCTCCGGACTGCACAGATCCCCCACCCGGGCGGCAGCGCGCGCCACCGCGACCGCCATCGAGGTGTCGTCGGTCCACTCCCCCGGCGCCCACTGGAACGCCCCGCCGCCCTTCATCCGGATCTCCACGTCCGGACCCGGATGGGTGAACTCATAGCCGGCGCCCAGCGCGTCGCCCGCCGCCGTCCCCAGCAGCACCCCTGCGGCCCGGTCGGCCTGCTCCGGCGTCAATTCCATCTGCGCTCGCCTCTCCCACTCCGATGCGTCCACCTCGACCACCCGGGTCGAACTACCACGACGTTACTCACTCCGAGGCCGCTCCGACCCGCGCATCCGCCGTCTTTACGGGTTCTGGACTACCCTCGGAAACACTCCGTCGCCGTGTCGCCGCCGCCGTTCGTTCCGTGCACGCCCGCCCCGCCACTCGGATGGAAATCCGGAGGTGCTGCCGATCATGAACCAGTCAGCAGACCAGAACGCCGTGCATCCGCTGTCCGCGCCGCTGGCCCCTGTCCCGAGCTCCGGGCACATCTTCGACGTCACTCGCCGCCTCAGCACCGTCGACATGGACGAGAACCGCTACCTGCGCATCGACGGCATCGCCCGGCACCTGCAGGACGCCGGGGTGGACCACCTCGCGCACACCGGCGCGCTCGAATCCCACCCGCACTGGATCGTGCGCCGCACCGTCATCGACGTGCTGCACCCGATCACCTGGCCCACCCGGCTCCGCATCCGCCGCTGGTGCTCGGGCGTCTCGCCGCGCTGGTGCACCATGCGCGTCCGCATCGACGCCGAGGGCGACGGCGGCCTCGTCGAGACCGAAGGCTTCTGGATCCACATGAACAAGCAGACGATGAGCCCCTCGCGGCTGGCCGACGAATTCTTCGAACTCATGAGCACCACCACCGACGATCACCGCCTGCACTGGCGGCAATGGCTCGACGCACCCCTGCCCCCGACCGACGGCACCCCATACCCGCTGCGCCGCACCGACACCGACCACTTCCGGCACATCACCAACACCGCCTACTGGCACGCCGTCCACGAATTCACGGCCGACGCAACCGAACTCACCCGGGGGCCGCATCGGTTCGTGCTCGAACACAACAAACCCATCCGCTTCGGCGAGGTCCTCGACGTCCACGCCGACCGGACCGACGGCGCCCTCACCCTGTGGTTCGCCGTCGATCACGACACGCGCGCCATCGCCCAGCTCCGGCGTCTCGAGGAGGACTGATGCTCCCGCAACCCGTCTCCGCCCAGGACCTCGACATCTACGGCCGGGCCGACCTCCCCTGGGAGCGAGTCCTCGAAGCCCTCGATGTGGCCATCGGCCTCCCCGAGACGGCCGAATTCCTCGGCACGGTAAGCCCTTCCGGCACGCCGAGCTCCGCCGGAATCGGCTGCGTCGAGGCCGACGGCCACATCTACTTCACCAGTGGCCCCGCCACCAGGAAGTCGCGAAACCTCGCCTCGAACCCGAACTGCACGCTGTCCCTCCGCCTCCCCGGAGTCGACCTGGTCCTCTCCGGGGAAGCCCACCGAGTGACGGACGCGGCCGAACTCGACCGCGTCACGGCCGTCTACCGCGCGGGCGGCTGGCCCGCGGAACGATCGGGCGACGATGTCACCGCGCCCTACAGCGCCCAGAGCGCGGGCCCCGCGCCATGGCACCTATACCGTTTCACCGTTCACACGGCGGTCGGGGTGGCGCTGACGGACCCGCATGGGGCCACTCGCTGGCAATTCACGCACTGAGGGCTGGAGTTGTCACACGCGCCTCAGATGCACCAGAAGACACTTCCCAGATCGAAGCACCACGCAGCCGATCCGAACGACCCGTCGACCTGGGTCGCGGCGGACGCCGGCGGCGCCGCAGCGGTGGAATCGGCGGTGGCCGCGGGCGCGGCCAGCACGAGCAAGGGCGCCGCAAATACCGTCGCCGCTATGGTTTTGGTGAATTTTCTAGACATTTTGCTTCCTTACCACGAGCTTTTGTGATGTCCGCGTACTTCCAGGCTGCGTCGCCGAGTTACCGGACTTGACCGCGATTGCGTCGCACACCGAATCGGTGTTGCGACACCCGATTCGCTCCTTGGTGAAGTAGTAATCCTTGTGAAGCACATGAAGCGTCCCGATCGGAACGCGCAGGGGGCCGGCCGAGAGCTACCGCATCGACCTGACCGGACAAGACGCCATGTGGAACGACGCCAGGCAACAGCTTACTCCCGGCTACCGGCAAATTCGGTCGGAGCGAGCACATTCAGTTGATGAAGATTCCGCATATACGACCTAGAGCCGAGCGTGGTGCACAACCGCATCGGCAACCAGCGCCGCACCGGCAACCAGCAGCAGCACCCGAACCGACAAGGGCCCGAACCGTTTCAACCCCCGCACCAGTCCCCGATAGAACCGCCGAGACCGACCTGTCTTCAAGGTCGAGGTGAACAGCACCAGCACCGGCGGCAGCAACGCGATCAAGCAGTAGGCGACGATGATCAACGGCCAGACCGAGGGCCGGGGATCGCGAGCCGAGATCATGGTCAGCGCAGCCAGATAGGGAACGGCGGTCGGAGCCTGTCCCAGGCCGATCGCCACGCCGACGAACCCCAGCAGCAAGGGCCGCCGCCGCGCCTCGAGCGCCCACTGCGGAACCGCCGCCGCGCCATCGCCCTTCGATCCGCGCAGGCTGCCGAGCACCAGCAGGACGATCCCCGCGAGCAACTCGGCCCAGTACCGCATCGCCGGGGTGATGTCGATGCTGACGAGGTCGGTGAGGAAGTGCAGGCCCAGCACGAAGGTCAGGCCGAAAACCGTTGTGACGGCGAAGACTCCGGCCAGGAAGCTGAGCGCGCCGGGCACCGGCGAACGGCGGCTCAGGCGGCTGTCGTAGACGACCGCCGTCGTGACGCCCACCAGCAGCACGTCCAACGAGTCGAGGAACGCGAATCCGGTGAGGGCCAGCAGGAACAGCAGCATCGGTCAGCCGGCGGGGACGGGGCCGTCGTCGGGGCCCGGGACCGCGGCCGCACGCTGCTCGGGTAGGAGCGGCGAGACGGCGAAGACGGCGGCGGAGGCGTCGGCGGGCAGCGCCTCGACAGCGCGGATTCCCGGCTGGGCGGCCAAGGTTCGCAACCGGGCCGGAGGGCCGTAGAGGACGACGCCCACGACGCACGCGCAGCCGGCGCGGAGGCGGGTGGCGACGAGGTTCTTGACCTGGGTGGAGCGGGCGTCGAAGGTGTCTGTCGACTCCATCTGGGCGGCAGCGGATTTCACCGAGGCCACCGCCGCGGCCTCGCCCGCCGGGACGCCGATCGCGATGATCGGTGTCGCGACCCGGTCCACCGCGACGTGGTAGTCGATCTCCGAGATGCGCAGGCCGCCGGAGAATTCGGGGATGCGCGCGGCCGTGACGCCGTCGGTGAACGACAGCAACGCCCAGCGGCCCGCGGAGTCGGTGCCCGCCAAGGACTGCTGGGCGCGGGCCAGGTAATCGGCCACCGGCTCACCGCTTTCCGGTCCCAGCCGGTCGGTGGCGATGATCGCCGCCCGGGGCGGGATCGCCCAGCCCAGCACGACGAGCAGCGCGACGAGCAGCACCGCCGCCGTGACGAACCCGGCACGGCGCGGCGTCGAACCTGCCACGCCGCGCGGCCGCGGTGCATCCACTCGGAGCTCCGATCAGTGCTGGCGCAGGACGTCGAGCGCGTGTTCCAGGTCGGCGGGGTATTCGCTGGTGATCTCGACCCAGCGCCCGTCGGCGGGGTGGTTGAACCCCAGCTGGCGGGCGTGCAGCCACTGGCGTTCCAGGCCCAGGCGTTCGGCCAGGCGCGGGTCCGCGCCGTAGGTGAGGTCACCGCAGCAGGGGTGGCGGACCGCCGAGAAATGCACGCGAATCTGGTGCGTACGACCGGTTTCCAGATGGATGTCGAGCAGGCTCGCCGCCTGGAAGGCTTCGACGGTGTCGTAGTGGGTGACCGACGGGCGGCCGTCGGCGGTGACCGCGAACTTCCAGTCGTTGCCGCGGGCGCGGCCGATCGGCGCGTCGATGGTGCCGCTGCTCGGGTCCGGATGTCCCTGCACCAGAGCGTGATAGCGCTTCTCGACGGTGCGGTATTTGAAGGCGCGCTTGAGCTGGGTGTACGCGTGCTCGGACTGGGCGACCACCATCACGCCGGACGTGCCGACGTCCAGTCGGTGCACGATGCCCTGCCGCTCGTGCGCCCCCGACGTGGAGATGCGGTAGCCCATGGCCGCCAGGCCGCCGACCACCGTGGGGCCGGTCCAGCCGACGCCCGTGTGGGCCGCCACGCCGACGGGCTTGTCCACGGCGACGATGTCGTCGTCGGCGTAGAGGATCTTCATGCCGTCCACGGGAGTCGCCTCGACCGTGAGTTCGCGCTTGGGCTCGGGGAACTCGACCTCCAGCCAGGCGCCAGCGCTGAGCCGGTCCGACTTGCCGGCCGCCACACCGTCCAGCTGCACCGAGCCGTCCTCGGTCATGGCCGCCACCGCGGTCCGCGACAGCCCCAGCAGCCGCGACAGCCCGGCATCGACACGCATGCCGTCCAGGCCGTCCGGCACCGGCATACTGCGAGTTTCCCTCACGCCGTCTTCCCCTCCACGTTGGATGCCGCCGGCTGCCGGTGCATGCGGGTGCCGTCGGGCTCGTAACCGAACACCGTCAACGCCACCAGCAGGATCGCGCCGCACACGATCGCCGAATCGGCCACATTGAATACGGGCCACCAGCCGACCGCCACGAAATCCACCACATGGCCCTGCAGCGGGCCCGGCGCGCGGAACAGGCGATCGATGAGATTGCCCAGCGCGCCACCCAGCACCAAGCCGAGGCCGATCGCCCACGGCAGCGACCGCAGCGTGCGGCCGATCCGGACGACACCGATCACCACCGCGGCCGCGATCAACGTCAGCAGCCAGGTCATGCCGGTGGCCATGGAGAACGCGGCGCCCGGGTTGCGGACCAGCGACAGCCGCGCCCAGTCACCGATCAGATAGATCGGCTTGCCGGGGGTCATGGTGGAGACCACGATGGTCTTGGTCAGCAGATCCAGACCGAGTACCACGGCGGCGAGCACGAGCAGGTTGCGCAGGCGCAGGGGCTGAGTCGCCGCGGGTGCGGCGTCCGATTCCGTCGGCTCGGCGGGGGAAGTCCGGTCGTCGGTCGACGGGGTGTTCTCCCCTGTCGACTTGTCTGGTTCCTCAGCGCCGGATTCGCGCGGCCGGTCGGTACTCACCCTGACATCATTCCTCATGCCTGCTCGGCGACTCTGAACGGTCCGGGCCCGGCGGCTCCGAACCGCCGCCCGGGCGAACCCGAAGCTCGGTCCGCGGGCACCGAAACGGCGGCGGCACAGGATCCCAGCTGTTTTTCAGGAACGCGTCGTAACCTGTTCGACGTGACGGTGTTGTCTTCCTCCCCCAGCTCGGCGAACGCCACCGCATGCTGTTCCGGCACACCGCGACCGCCGCGGCGCGGGGGCGCGCGCACCACCCGTTCCGGGGTCCTGATGCTGGTCCTGGCCATGACCCTGACCGCCTTCGGCGTCGGGTGCAGCGACGGGTCCGAAACCATCACCGAGTCCGACGGCACCGAACCGGTCGGCGTCAACAAAGAAGTCACCATGCCCATCGAGGCGGTCACCACCACCGTGATCAGCCCGGGCGCCGAACCCCGCTCCCCGCTGCGCCGCACCCTCGAACCGGGCATCAGCCAGCAGGTCACGCTGACCACCGATCACCACATCGAACAGCAGATCAATCAGCAGCCGCAGCGCGACATCTCCCCGCCCTCGATCACCATTCCGCTGACCGCGCGCTCCGGCGCCGACGGTGTCGAACTGACCGTCGGCAACGTCACCTCCCCCGATCCGGCGATGGCCAAGGCGCTCGCGCCCGCCGACGGATCCCGGGTCGGGATCGACGTCAGCGACGTGGGTGCGATCACCGCGCTGAAGCTGTCCCCCAAGCCCTCCACCTCCGACGCCGCGCGCGCCGCCCTGGAGCAGTCGTTCTATCAGGCCGTGTACCAGTCGATCGCGTTCCCGGCCGAAGCCGTCGGCGTGGGCGCGGTGTGGACGGTGCGGCAACCGGTTTCCGGGAGCGTCCCGCTCGAGCAGGTCACCACCTGCACCCTCACCGCCCGCGACGGCAATGACCTCACCATCGAACTGAACGTGGTGCAGACCCCGAAGTCCACGGTCTGGCATCTGCCCAACGAGGCCGGACAGCTCGAGATCGTCGACTACCTCATGCACGGCACCGGCACCATCGCCGTGGATCTGGACCTGCCGCTGCCGGTTTCGGGCACGGTGGAAGTGGGCGGCAACCAGACCTACCGCGACCCGCGCAGCGCGGTGACCCTGCGTCAGAGCCTGCGCACGGAGGTGCAGTGGGGAGCCTGACCAGGCTGGCGCTGCTGGCGGGCGTGCTCGCGCTGACCGCCACCGCCTGCGGGAACAGTAAGGACTCCGGGGGCCCGCTGCCCAGTCTGGGCCCGGCCGTGCAGCCGTCGCAGTCGCCCGGGGACGCACCGGTTCTCGACCAGTACACGCTGCGCTCGGACCTGCTGGATCTGACGGCGCTGCCCGCGGGCTTCACCGCCCTCGACGATCCGCCGCCCGGCAACGCCGGCGGGGCGGGCGCCAAGACCGATCCCGCGGAGTGCGCGAAGGTGCTGGCGGCCATCGCCGTTCAGGCCCCCGGCGCGGCGGCCCAGGCGGCGGCCCAGTTCGGCGGGATGAACTTCGCCAGTGTCGACATCGACGCGGCGTCCTACGCGAACGGCGGCGCGGTGCGGGCGTTCACCACCGTCCAGTCACTGCTGACCGGGTGCACGAAGTACTCGGGCACCGACGCCGACAACACCAAGGTCGAATTCCGGCTGGGCGGATTGAATCAGCCGCAGGCCGGGGACGCGTCGACCGCCTTCCAGGTGCGGACCACCAGCGACGGGATCACCCTCTACACCGATGTGAGCATCACGCTGGTCGGATCCACGGTCGTGCAGATCGCCCACTCCGATGCCAAGGAACCCGATCCGCAGCAGCTCAGCGCCATGACCGCGGCCCAGGTGCGCAAACTGCGGGGAGCCGCGGGTCCGTAATCGCGGGCTGAACCTCCACGAACGACTCCGCCCCCGCTTCCTGATGGAAGCGGGGGCGGCTCGTCAGCAGGCTACTGCCAGCCGGTCACATTGATCGGTCCCGGATTCCAGCGCCCGGAATGCGTCTCCACCGTCACCGACGGCTTCGCGGTCTGCGCGGACGAGTCGATCCGCTCGTACCGCTGCAGCTCACCCCAGTCCCGGCGCGGGTCGTTGTCCAGGAAGGTGGCGATGGTGACCGGGCGCAGCAGCATCGAACTCCAGCCCAGCGCGCCGCCACCGTCGTGGCTCTGCCACAGCGTGGTCATGGCCGCGCCGCCGCGGTCGGGCAGGATGCGGTACTCGGGCACCTCGGCGATGCCGTCGAGGTGATCGAAGGGCCGCTGGCACGGGAACTGCAGGCCCACTTCCCAATCCAGCAGCACCGGCTTGGTGCGGCCGACGTAGTCCTCGAGCGAGACCGTGTGCGGGATGCGCGGCGGGGTGAGCGCCACCCACTGCTTGGGATCGCTGTCACGATCGGTGGCGACGATGCGAATCGCGATGGCGTCGGCCGGAATATCGCTCAGCGGCGTCCGCAGATTGCGCCAGGTCGGGGCGGGGCCGATATCGATCGGCGTGACCCGGCCCTGCGCCTCGGGCACACCGTCGGCGCCGGGCACACCGTATTCCACCTCGACCGACTGGCCGGGCGTCACGATGCCGTCCTTGTCGACCGAGCGAATGCGGCCCGCGGCGGCGATCGAGATGATGCCGGCGCGGTCCTTGGCGGCGGGCAGCGCGTACCAGCCGGTGGTCAGCGTCGAAACCGCCTCGGAGCTGTTGTAGCTGCCCAGCACCGGAGTGCTGGAGTCCAGGCCGAAAGGCAGTGGCGCGGTGGTGGTTCCGTCGGCCGTGCCGCTGCTGCGACCGCTGACCGCGCTGGCGACGCTGCCGCCGGTGTCGAGGTCGTCGTCGGGGCGCAGATCGGTGGCCACGCCGTGCGGCGAGAAGCCGGTCGCGTCGGCGGCGAAGGCGCTGTGCGCGTCGCCGGTCAGCGGCACCAGCATGCCCTCGTTCGGATGCTCCTCGACCCGCACGTCGCGGGCCAGCCCGCACGGCTTGCCCAGCACCGCATCGACATTCGAGCGGGCCAGCGAGTACGCCGGGTACTGCGCGACCGCGCCCTTGGCCAGCATCGCGACCTCGAACACCACCATGAAGGCGGCGGCCACGGTCAGCGGCGGGATGGCGATGAAACGCCAGCCCAGCTTCGAGATCCGGTGCGGGCCGGGCTGTTCGGGCGCGCGCACGTGGAACCAGCCGGCCAGCGCCAGCAGCGCCAGCGCGACGCCCAGGAAGAGCTTGGAGACCAGGAACCCGGCCAGCACCACCGGCTTGTCGTTCCAGGAGATCGACCAGTTCGACACGTACCACCAGCCGTTGATGCTGGCGAACGCCGCCGCGAGCGCGAAGGCGATCACCGCGGCGAACAGCGCGCGGTTGCGCGGCGAGCGCATCACCCGCGGGCCCACGGCGACCGCGGTGAGAACCGCTACGACACCGGCCAATCCGGCGTAGATGCCGTTGTGGTGGGTCCACTTGGTGGGGGTCAGCATCATCAGCAGGATGACGCCGACGCCGGTGCCCAGCACCCGGCGCACCGGGCCCGAGGCGGTGAACGGGATCCGGCCGCCCTTGCGCAGCACCACCGCCGTGCATACCAGCAGGCCGATCCAGAAGGCGAACATGCCGAAGCGCCGCGCCAGCGAACCGTCGATGGTGGGCATGAAAAGGTACTGGTAGCGAATGTATTCGGCGTCCCAGTGCACGTCCGGGCCGACCGCGGTGTGCACCCGGCTCATCTCCGACATCGACGCCAGCGGCTGATCGCAGAACATGATCGCCAGCACCACGGCGCCGGCGGCGACCACCGGGGCCGCCAGGGTCAGGTAGGCACCGGCGCGGGCGCGCAGGATCGTCAGCGTGCTCGCACCGGGCGCGGTCGGCTTGCCCAAATCCGTTGCGCGCCTGTTGAGGATCCGCCAGATCGGCCGGATCCCCGCCAGCAGCGGCGCGAAGCAGATGATGCCGGACGGGCCGACGGTACAGGTGAACGCGCCGATGGTGACGGCGATACCGAACGGCAGCAGCCGACCGGTCGCAATGGCCCGTTCCACCGACACCCAGGTCAGCAGTACACCCAGCGCCACCAGCGGTTCCGGGCGCAGGCCGTTGTTGTAGGGCAGCCAGACCGCCAGGAAACCCAGTCCGCCGGTCCACACCGCGATGCGGTCGCGGCGCACGCGCGCGCCCAGGCGGGGAATCACCTCACGGCTGAGGACCAGCCAGATCAGCGCGCCCGCCAGCAGCGCGGGCAGCCGCATCCACACACTCGCGGGACTGATCTGCGCCATGTGTCCGATGAGGTCGTAATACGGTGTGCCGACCGGTGTTTCGGGGACACCGAAGTAGCCGAAGTAGTTGGCCATGTAGCCGGCGTGAATGCTGACCCGGCCCATACCGAACTGGTAGCCGTCATCGGAGGTGGTCGCGCCGATGAAGTGCCACAGCACCAGCGTGCCCAGCACCACCGCGTCGACGGGCTGGAAGGTCCACCAGTGCTTCGGCAGGAAGCGGCGGCTGCGGCGGCCGTCGAGGCGGTCCAGCCCGAACAGGGCGGCCAGCGCGACGACGGTGCCGATGACGGCGGTCCAGATGGCGATCCGCTTGAGCGGGCTCGGCGTGGAGCTGAAGCGGCTGTCGACCTCCGCGGTGACCTTCACGCCGTCGGAGACGGTCAGGTCGCTGAAGATGCCGACCAGCTGCGGCCGGTAGTCGCCGTCGAGGGTGACCGGGGCGACCGTGCTGCCGCTCAGCGTCGCCGTGGAGGAGGTGAAGCCGGAGTGGACGGTGAGCACGCAGCCCGCGCCGAGCTGGTCGACGGGCACGCTCAGCAGCGTCTTGTGGTGCAGGACCGCTTCCAGCTTGCCGGGGGTGGTCACGCCGTCGGCGGTGGTGGTGGCCGCGGTGACCTTGGCCACGAAGCCGTACTTCTCGAGATCCGGCGCACCGTCGGGACCGGTGGCGGCGAGGGTGCCGCCCTTGGCGCCGAGCTGGGTCACGGCCGCGCAGGGAATGGTGGCGTCGAAGCTCTGCGGCGCGTAGCTGATCAGCGGGGCTTCGATGCTCTGCGTCGAATTGCCTTGCGGCCAGGTCAGAGTGGTGTGGTCCACCCGCACCGGCAGGAACGGCACCGCGAGGGCCGCGAGCACGGCGATCAGGCCGGCGATCAGAGCGAGCGGTCGCGCCCAGCCCCCTCGAAGCCGTCTCTCGGGTTCGGCACCAGCACTCCCGGCGGCATCTTGCCCCGCCTTCTCCAACACGTCCGTCACGACCGCAGATCCTAAGCGGTCCTCATCATCGTCCGCCAAGAAGACGGACGAACCCGGCATTCGACGAGCGAATGCCGGGTCGGTCGTCGGAGACTAGCCGCAGGCCGGGGAGGTCTGGTTGGCCAGCGACAGCGCGTTGCAGACCCAGTCCTTCTGGACCTTCCACTTGCCGTCCTCGGCCACGAACGGCACGACCGCCTGCTGCGGCTGGCCGCCGTTGACGGCGAACTGCGCGTCGGCGGTGATGGTGCCGTTGCCCAGGTCGGTCACGTTGGTGACGGTGATGGTGGCGTTGTTCTGCCGGTAGGCCTCGGTCAGGCGGCTGGGCAGGCTCGGGTCCGCGTTCGCGCCCTGCATCATGTCGAGCTTCTGGGCATCGGGGATGTTCGGGTCCAGCGCCTTCTGCAGCTCGGCGTTCAGGTCGGCGGCCGACGGGGCCGGCGGATAGTTGCCCTGCGCACCGGTGACCTTCGAGGTGGTCGCCTTGGTGGGCTTGGTCTCCTTCTTGTCACCGCTGCCACACGCCGACAGCCCGAGTACCGTCACGACAGCCAGTGCGGCAACCGCGATGCGTCCAGTCTTCTGAAGCTTCAACTGCTCGTCCTTTGCGTTCGAGTAGGTCCGTTCGACAACAACGTGACAGCTACGCGCGCCTGGCGGCGCTGCCCGACTGGCGACACTACCAACGCGACGTCGCGGAATCCGCCTTCGCAGCCGATGGCGCGGCATATTCAGGCCGAATCCACATAATTCACGCATTCGGGCCTTAACCGGATCAGCGCAGGCTGCCCAGTGGATCAGCCCTGGTCAGAGCCGGATCCTCGGCGGGGAAGGTGCGCGTGGGACCCGGCCCGGTGGAACGGGTTTCGAAGCGCACGGTCACCACGCCGTGCCCCGCGCCCTGCACCCAGCCGTGCCCGAATTCCGGGTGTTCGACATCCAGACCCGGATACCAGGTCCCGAGCGCGAAGGACCGAGTTGCGGGCGGTACCAGCGGATCCGGGCCGCCGGGCGCGGCGAGCGTGGGCTCCTCGGCGACCGGGCGGCCGGCGTCCACGGTCTGATCCAGCTCCGGGAACAGCGACTCCTGCCGGATCTCGGACAATCCGGCGAAACCCACCCCCACCAAGCGAATCGGGCCGATCTCGGCCGGATCCAGTGCCGAGCGCTGGGCCGCCGCGGTGAGCGTGACCAGATCCTCGGTGGCATAAGGCAAGGTGGACGAACGTGTCACGATGCTCATATCGGTCTTCTTGAGTTTCAGCACCACCGTGCGCGCCGCCCGCCCGTCCGCGCTGAGCCGCCGGTGCGCCGACACCGCCATGGCATCGATGGCGGGGCGCAGCTGCGCGAGGGTGAGAAGGTCGGTCTCATAAGTGGTTTCGGCGCTGATCTGCTTGGCCTCGGCGCGCTCGGACACCGGCCGGTCGTCGATGCCGCGCGCCAGCCGATGCAGCGTCACCCCGATATTGCCGCCCAGGATCGAGGCCGCCTCGGATTCGGGCAGCGCCGCCAGCGCCCCCACCGTCTCGATTCCCAATGAGCGCAAGCGGCTCTCGGCCACCGGCCCGATCCCCCACAGTTTCCGCACCGGCAGCGCCGCGAGGAAGCCGTCCTGTTCGGCGGCCGGAATCACCCGCACCCCATCGGGTTTGGCCAGGCCGGACGCGATCTTGGCGAGCTGCTTGCCGCTGCCCGCCCCGACCGAGGCCACCAGCCCGGTGCGCTCGCGCACCGCCGAGCGCAGCTCCTCGCAGAACGCGGCCACCCGCTGCGGCGTCGCCCCCACCAACTCCGCCGGTTCACCGAACGCCTCGTCGAACGACAGCGTCTCCAATACCGGGATCCGGGACCGCAGCGCCTCGAAGACCTGTCCGCTGAGCTCCCCGTACACCACCCCGCGCGGCGGCACCACCACCGCCGATCCGCCGACCAGCCGTCGCGCCTGATGCATGGGCATGGCCGAGCGCGCCCCGAACACCCGCGCCTCGTAGCTGGCTCCCGCCACCACGCCACGGCCGCCCATGCCGCCCACCAGCACCGGCCGGCCGCGCAGGGTCGGACGGGTCAGCTGTTCGACCGAGGCGAAGAAGGCGTCCATATCTATGTGCAGCACCCAGCGCCGCTGCCCCCGAACTCCGGCCGAGCTGAGTGGTTGCCGTGAATCCGCCGCCACGCCCGCCGACCTGCCACCGCGCGTCGCCGCCCCTGGACAATCGGCCTCACCAGGCACGATGGCCGAGTTCGCGGGGCCGGCGGGGGTGGTCACAGAGGGAAATCTACAAGCGGCTACCGACAGGTAGGGCCAGGAACGTGTGTGAGAATTCGTGCATGACGATTCGCAAGGCCGTGATTCCCGCTGCGGGTATCGGCTCGCGCCTGCTGCCGTTGACCAAGGCGATCCCGAAGGAAATGCTCCCGGTGGGTGACAAGCCGGTCATCGAACACACCGTTCGCGAACTCGTGGCCTCCGGCATCACCGACATCACCATCGTGGTCAGCGGTGGAAAGTCGTTGATCCAGGACCATTTCCGCCCCAACCCGGCGCTGGTCGCGCAGCTGCGCGCCGACGGCAAGACCGCCTACGCCGACGCCGTGGAGGAGGTCGGCGAGCTCAGCCGCGCGGGCCACATCACCTACCTGGACCAGCACGGCCCCTACGGCAACGGCACCCCGGTGCTGAACGCCGCCCGCCACCTGGGCGACGAGCCCATGCTGGTGCTGTGGCCCGACGACGTGTTCGTCGCCGAGGTGCCGCGCGCCCAGCAGCTGGTCGACGCCTACGCCAAGACCGGCGCACCGGTCTTGGCGCTGATGCCGATGGACCCGGCCGAATCCTCGCGCTACGGCGTGCCGGTGGTCGAGGAGACCGAGGGCGACGGCCTGATGCGGATCAGCGGCCTCAAGGAGAAGCCCAAGCAGGCCGACGCGCCGTCGGCGTTCGCGGCGATCGGCGGCTACGTGGTCACCCCGGGCATCATCGCCGAACTGCGCCGCCAGGTCGACCTCTGGTACACCCACCGCACCGGCGAGGTGTACCTGACCGATGCCATCAATATCTTCGCCGCCGAGAACCCGGTGTACGGCCAGGTGATTCGGGGCCGCTGGTACGACACCGGCAACCCGGCCGACTACCTGACCGCGCAGTTCGCCTCGGCGCTGGCGCATCCGGAGTACGGTCCGCTGCTGCGCCAGCTGGTCGCGGAGTAGCACCGACACCCGCCCGGCCACAGCCGATCCACACAGCCCGGCACACAAGTGCCGTGCGCCACAAGCACGCCAACCCCGATATTGTCGAAACCTGAAACATTGGGGCTTGATTCGACGATCATGCGCATGGGTCGGGACACCCTGTGGATCGAAGGTCGGTTTTGCTAGGCGGATTGGGCACTCGGGCAGCATTGCTCGCGGCGGCAAGTTGTTCTCTTGTCACTACGGTCACCACGGTCGTGCCCCCGGGCCCGGCCTTCGGCGCTCCCCCCGATCCGATCACCGCCACCGCGACCCTGGCCGGCACAACGGTTTCCGACGACGGCTCGGCCATCACCGGCTTCGAGGTGCACGACGGCCGCAATCTCACCCTGCACGTGCACTCGGCCGCGATGGACACCGATATCGCGGTGGAGGTGCAGCGGCCCGCCGATCCGTCGGCGCCGCGGCCGGTGCTGTACCTGCTCAACGGCGCGGGCGGCGGCCAGGACACGGCCACCTGGAAGCGCAATACCGATGCCACCCAGTTCTTCATGGACAAGAACGTCAACGTGGTGATGCCGATCGGCGGCGCGTTCACCTACTACACCGACTGGCGCAACGCCGATCCCAAACTGGGGCAACCCATGTGGAAGACCTTCCTCACCGAGGAGCTGCCGCCACTGGTCGACGCGGCGCTCGATACCGATGGGACCCATGCCATCGCGGGCATGTCCATGTCGGGGACCTCGGTGCTGCAGCTGGCGATCGCCGCGCCGGGCCTGTACCGGGCGGTGGCCGCCTACAGCGGGTGCGCGCAGATCAGCGATCCGGTCGGGCAGAAGTTCGCGAACCTGGTGATCAGCATCGGCGGCGGCAATCCGGTGAACATGTACGGGCCGCTGGACGATCCGGAGTGGGCCGCCAACGACCCCTACGTGCACGCCGAGGCGCTGCGCGGCATGGAGATCTACGTCTCCAATGGCAGCGGCCTGCCCGGCAAGCACGACAATGTCGCCGACACCCGCAGCCTGGGCCCCGCCGACGGCGGTCTGCCGCAACAGATTCTGGTGGGCGGCATCCTGGAGGCGGCCAGCGACTGGTGCGCCCGCAATCTCAAGGCGCGGCTGCGCGAGATGAGCATTCCCGCGACCTTCGACATCACCCAGGCGGGCACCCACTCGTGGGGGTACTGGCAGGACGCGCTGCGCTCGTCGTGGCCGGTGCTGGCCAAGGGCATGGGACTGCCCGACGCCGACTGGGCGCCCGAGACCCAGCGGTCGTCCGAATCCAACTGAGCCGGGCCGGGTTCGGGGCTAGCCCGCGTCGGCGGCGTTGTAGCGCACCAGATATCCCGCCAGCCGCTCCACGTCCGCGTCGTCCCAGTCCTGGAAACGCTCGGTGAAGGCCGCGGCGCGGCTGCGGGCGGCCGCGCGGGCGACCCGCTTGCCCTCCGTGGTGGCGTGCAGCACCAGGTTGCGGCGATTGGCCCGGTCGACCTCGCGCTCGAGGTAGCCGTCGCGTTCCAGCGCGGCCACCTGGCGGCTGACCGTGGACTTGTCGAGGTGGAAGTGCCCGGCCAGGTCCGCGGCCAGGCAGCCGTTCCGCTCGATCACCAGGTCGAGAATGCTGGACGCCACCAGCGACAGTTCCGGGTGCAGTTCACTCGCGCGGCCGCGGGCGCGGCGGGCGAAGGCGGTGAGCTCGCGCTGTATGACTTCGATCGCATCGGCGCGCCCGGGGAATGCGGGTTCACTGTTCATAGTTGTAGACTACAACCTCGATTGGTTGTATTTACCAACTATTGGAGAAGAACCCATGGCCACCCATCAGATCCGGCATGTCGCCCTGCACCTGCTCACCCCGCTGCTCATGTGCCTCGGCATGGGACTGGCGTACCTGGGCGCGTTCCACCAGCCCGAGCCCAACCATCTGGCGGTGGCCGTGGTCGGCGACAGCCCGCAGGTCAAGGTGCTGGCGCAGTCACTGAAGGACAAGGGCGGCAACGCCCTCGACGTGATCACCGTGCCCACCCGCGACGACGCCGTGGACAAGCTGCGGCACCGTGATCTGGCCGGCGCCTACGTACCCGATCAGGTCAAGCCCGAACTGCTGGTCGCCAGGGCCGGATCCGACACCACGGCCATGGCCGCCGAGGCCGTCTTCGGCCAGGTCGCCGGACTGCAGAACACGCCGCTCACCGTCACCGACGTCACCACCCCCAGCTCCGGCGACCCCACCGCGCAGGGCATCTTCTTCCTGCTGGTCGCGCTGAGCATCGGCTCCTACGGCAGCGTGGCCGCCATCAGCGCGGCGGGCGCGGGCCTGCCCATGCGGGTGCGGGCCGCCATCGGCCTGGTCACCTCGCTGCTGGTGAGCCTGATCGGCCTGGCGCTGGCCGGCCCGGTCTTCCACATCGTCGACCACGACCTGGGCGCGATCTGGGGCATGTCGTGGCTGTACTCGGCGGGCATCCTGACCATCGGCATCGGCCTGCACACCTTCCTGAAGCGCTGGACCACCCTGGCCATGATGGTGCTGTTCGTGATGCTGAACTTCACCAGCTCCGGCGGCGTCTACAGCCCGTGGCTGCAGAACGACTTCTTCGGCACCCTGCACCGCTTCTGGAACGGCGCGGGCTTCGTGGAGGGCGCGCGCAGCCTGCTCTACTTCGACGGCATCGGACTGGGCAGCCGGATGGCGAGCCTGGTGCTGTGGCTGGCCGCGGGCGTGGTGCTGATGGTCGCGGCGGGCCTGGTCGAGAAGCGCCACGCCGCGGCGCAACTCGCGCCGAAGCACGCCGCCCCCGCGCCCGCCGCGAGCGAGGCGGCCGAGGAGGAGATGGAAGAGGCGGTCGGGGTCTAGCGAATACCCCACTGCGACAAGGCGGTCCGGATGCCCACCCGGACCGTCTCCGCGTCTCCGACGCCCCCGCTGATGGTCACGCCGTCGCGGGTGAGCAGCAGCGCGCGGGCGGCGTCGTCGACCTCCGGGTGGCCGGCGGCGCGCAGACGGTCGGCCATCAGGTCTCGGAACCAGGCGCGGTACTCGTCGACCACCTTGCGCACGGCGTGATCGGAGTTCGGAAACTCCACGGCCGCATTGAGAAACGGGCAGCCCCGGAAGCCCGGGCCGCGGCTGAGCTCACCGAGCCGTTCGAAGATGCCGACGATGGAGTCGGTGCCCGAGCCGGGGATGGCCTCGAGCAGTTCGCGCTGGCGGCCGTATTCGCGCACCAGGTAGGCCACCACCAGATCTTCCTTGGTCTTGAAGTGCCGATAGAAGGTGGCCTTCGCGATCCCGGCCTCGGCGATGATGCGGTCGATGCCGACCGTGTGAATCCCCTCGGCGTAGAACAGCCGGGTGGCGGTGTCCAGCAGGCGCTCGCGGGCTTCGCTCATTGGCTGACCTGCACTCCCTCTCCCTGATCGGGTCTTCGTATTGACGATAGCAGACAGATCTGTCTACTCTGGGTCCGGACGTGAACAGACAAGTCTGTCTAGGAGAATGAAATGCCTGCACTCTTCACCTCATCCGCCACCTCCGTCGGCCGCGAGGGCCGCTCGGTCAGCTCCGACGGGTACCTGGACCTGAAGCTGGCCCAGCCCAAGGAGGCCGGCGGCAGCGGCGACGGCACCAACCCCGAGCAGCTCTTCGCGATGGGCTACTCGGCCTGCTTCGCGGGCGCGCTGCAGGCGGTCGCGCGCAACACCGGCGTCAAGCTGGGCGACACCTCGGTGACCGCCGACGTCACCCTGAACAAGGACGACGAGACCGGCTTCGGCATCTCGGTCGTGCTGCACGTCGAACTGCCCGAGGAGCTGCAGAACGAGCAGGGCCGCGAACTGGTCGAGGCCGCCCACCAGGTGTGCCCGTACTCCAAGGCCACCCGCGGCAACATCCCCGTGGAACTGATTGTCGAGTAGGGCGATTCAGAAGTAGCGGCGAATCGTGTAGATGTCGAACTGGCTCAGCGGAGTCAGGCCGACGGGCACACCCCAGTCGTAAGCGTTCAACACCATGCCGCCTCCCGCGTAGATGCCTTCGTGGGAGGCGTCATCGTTGAGGATGAGCACATCACCGGGTTGCATGGCGCCGAAGGGGACTTCGGACCCCGTCTCGGCCTGCTGCCAGGTGGTGCGCGGCAGATTGATGCCGACGCTGCGGAAGGCCCACTGCACCAGGCCCGAGCAGTCCCAGGCGTCCGGACCGGTGCCACCCCACTCGTAGGGCTTGCCGGTCTGGGTGCCGGCCAGCGCCAGCGCCGCCATGGCACGCGGGCTGGCGATCGGCAATTGCGCCGAGCCGCTGGCACTTCCGGAGAACGATCCGGTGCCGCTGCCGGAGGAGGATCCGGACGCCGAGCCCGATCCCGCCGATCCGGTATCGGCCTGGGCGAGTCCCGCCCCGAGCGCGGCGGCCGTGATCAGCGCCGTGGCGCCGGTGACCAGTGAAGTGAAACGGCGAAACCGTCTTCGTGCCATGTGCGCGCCCCTTCATCGGTGATACCGCGGGAAGAGCTTGTGAAAGATCATTAACCAACTATTAGCCGTTCTATCGCACCGGCCACATGCGTCACAAGGGAACCACCACTGGCGTGTCTCGAGACCCAGGTCACTCGGCAAACGAAAGCGCCCACCCGGAGATCCGGATGGGCGCTGCCGGTTTGCGAGGGGTCAGCGGGTGAACCGCGCGGTCAGCCGCTGGTTTGCCTTCATCAGCATCGGAACCAGCAGGTAGGCCGAGACCGGAACCACGATCACGGTCAGGACCAGCGTCTTCAGGAACACCGGCAGCCCGCCCATCTCGGGGCCGAGCAGAGCCAGCGCGACGGTGATGGTGGGGTACACGGCCAGCCAGGTGATCAGCGCCCGGCGGTGCACCGACGGCATGGCGGCGGCGACGGGGGCGACTGCGGCGGGGGTGGTGGTGAGGGTGCTCATTGTTCGCTCCTAGCGACCGTTTCCCATTTTCTCGGCGAGACGGTCCGTCTCGTCTCATGAAGTAAGTTATCCCGTCGCTCGAACGGTGTCAAGACGAGACGTACCGTCTCGTTCGCGGGTTATGATGGACCCATGCCCCAGCCGCCCAACCCCGAACTGCGCAACGCCAAGTCGCATCAGGCGATCCTCGACGCGACCTTCGACCTGGCCGTCCGCAACGGCTACGGCAAACTCACCATCGAGGCCATCGCCGCGCAGGCGGGCGTCGGCAAGCAGACCATCTACCGCTGGTGGCCCTCCAAGGGCGCGATCGCGCTCGAGGCCATCAACGATCACGTGGGTTCGGCCACCGACTTTCCCGACACCGGCGATATCGCCGCCGACCTGACCACCCAGATCACTGCCCTGTCGCGCATGTTGGCGAGCGACGCCGGCTGCGTCTACCGCGGTGTCATCGCCGAGGCCCAGAACGACCCGAAGCTCCTGCAGATGGTCCGCGAGACCTTCATCGAGCCCAGGGTCCGCATGGCCGGACAGCGACTGGACACGGCCATGCGCGCCGGGCAGATTCGCGACGATCTCCCCCTGCTCACGATGACCAACATGCTCTACGGCCCGGTCTACCTCCGCTTCCTGCTCGGCGCCGGCGACCTACTCGAGGTCCCGACGCTGGTGGAGCCCATCCTCGAGGGTCTGCGGCCGCGCGGCTGAGACGAACTCGCGACTCGGACAAAGACGAAGGGGCGGAACCGATTCGGTTCCGCCCCTTCGCGACTATCGGGTCACGCCTTGGTGATCGAGACCTTCACGCCGCCGACGATCTCGGAGGCGTCCGCGGCCGCCGCACCGAAAGTCAGTGCGGTGGCGAGGATTTCGCCCGCGATCAGGTCGCGGTGGGTTTCGGCCCAGCCCAGGCGGTTGGTCGGGACGTCGAGGACCACGGTGATGCGGTCGGAGACGTCCAGGCCCAGCGACTTGCGGGTCTCCTGCAGGTCGCGGATCAGGTCGCGGGCCCAGCCCTCGGCCTCGAGTTCCTCGGTGACCGCCGAATTCAGCACCACCAGACCGGCATTGCCGGGCAGGGCGGCGGTGGACTCGGGCTCGGCGGCGACCAGCCGCTGGGTGTACTCCTCGGGCAGCAGGGCGATCCCGGCGGCGGAGACGGTGCCGTCGGCGGCCTCGCTCCACTCCCCCGCCTTGACGGCCTTGATCACCGTCTGGACGTCCTTGCCGATGCGCGGACCGGCGGCGCGCGCGTTGACCACGAGTTCGAAGCGGCCGTGGACGGCCACGTCGGTGGTCAGGTCGACGCGCTTGACGTTGACCTCGTCGGCGATCAGATCCACGAAGGGCCGCAGGCTCTCCGCCTCCGCGGCGGCCACGGTGACCTCCGACAGCGGCAGGCGCACCCGCAGGTTCTGGGCCTTGCGCAGGCTCAGCACCGTGGAGCAGACCGTGCGGACCTCGTCCATGGCCGACACCAGCGCGGCGTCGTGCGGCAGCTCGTCGGCGCTCGGCCAGTCGGTCAGGTGCACCGAACGCTCGCCGGTGAGGCCGCGGTAGATCACCTCGGACAGCAGCGGCAGCAGCGGGGCCGCCAGGCGCGTGGTCACCTCGAGCACCGTGTGCAGGGTGTCGATGGCGTCGCGGTCCTCTTCCCAGAAGCGCGAACGCGACCGGCGCACATACCAATTGGTGAGCGCGTCGGCGAAGGTGCGCAGCTCGTCGCAGGCGGTGGCGATGTCGTAGACCTCGAGGGCGTCGGTCATGACGTCGCGGGTCGCCGCGAGCTTGGCCAGGATGTACTGGTCCAGCACGTTTTTCGAGTCGGTGCGCCGGGTGCCGGGCTCGGTGGCGTAGAGCTGCAGGAAGGTCCACGCGTTCCACAGCGGGCGCAGCGCCTGGCTGACTCCCTCGCGGATGCCGCGCTCGGTGACGATCAGGTTGCCGCCGCGCAGCACCGGCGACGCCATCAGGAACCAGCGCATGGCGTCGGAGCCGTCACGGTCGAAGACCTCGTTGACGTCGGGGTAGTTGCCCTTGGACTTGGACATCTTCAGGCCGTCGTCGCCGAGCACGATGCCGTGCGCCACAACGGACTTGAACGCCGGGCGGTCGAACAGCGCGGTCGACAGCACGTGCAGGTTGTAGAACCAGCCGCGGGTCTGGCCGTTGTACTCGACGATGAAGTCGCCGGGGCTGTGCGGGGCTGCGACGGCGGCGCCGTCAATGGACTCGGTCGAGGCGCCCTCGAACCACTCCTTGTTCTCGAAGGGGTAGTGCACCTGGGCGTACGGCATCGAGCCCGACTCGAACCAGCAGTCGAGCACCTCGGGGGTGCGCCGCATCATCGACTTCCCGGTCGGGTCATCGGGATTCGGGCGCACCAGGTCGTCGATCATGGGCCGGTGCAGGTCGTCGGGTCGGGTGCCGAAGTCACGCTCGAGCGCGTCCAGCGAGCCGTAGACGTCCACCCGCGGGTAGGCCGGGTCGTCGGAGACCCACACCGGGATCGGCGCGCCCCAGTAGCGGTTTCGGCTGATGTTCCAGTCGCGGGCGTTCTCCAGCCACTTGCCGAACTGGCCGTCGCGGATGTGCTCCGGAACCCAGGTGATCTCCTTGTTGAGCTCCACCATGCGGTCGCGGAACTTGGTGACCGCCACGAACCAGGACGGCACCGCCATGTAGATCAGCGGCTGACCCGAGCGCCAGCTGTGCGGGTAGGAGTGCTCGATGGTTTCGTGCCGCAACAGCTTTTTGGCGGCCTTGAGGTCCTTGATGATGACCGGATTGGCGTCGAAGACCATGAGGCCCTCGTAGGGCGGCACCATGGAGGTGAACTTGCCGCCCGCGTCGAGGGGCTGCACGATCTCGATCCCGTTGGCGGTGCAGACATCCATGTCCTCCTCACCGAACGCGGGCGCGAGGTGGACGACGCCGGTGCCGGAGTCGGTGGTCACGTAGTCGGCCTCGAGCACCCGGTGCGCGCGCGGGTGGCCGGCGAAGAAGTCGAAGGGCGGCAGGTAGTTCAGGCCCTCGAGGGCCGCGCCCGAGTGCTCGGACAGCACCTGCGGCTCCTCGCCGAACTCGCGGGTGTAGTGCGAGACCCGCTCGGCGGCAACCACATAGCGCTTGCCGTCCTTGCCCTGCACGTGCGCGTAGGTGACGTCGGGGTGCACGGCGATGGCGAGGTTGGAGGGCAGCGTCCACGGCGTGGTGGTCCAGATCAGCGCGTTCGCGCCGTCGAGGGCGTGCAGCGGGTGCTCGGCCGGCACCTGGAGCACCATGTCGACGGTGACCGCCGGGTCCTGCCGCATCCGGTAGGAGTCGTCCAGGCGCGCCTCCTGGTTCGACAGCGGGGTCTGCTCGTACCAGCTGTAGGGCAGCACCCGGAAGCCCTGATAGATCAGGCCCTTGTCGTACAGCGACTTGAACGCCCACATGACCGACTCCATGAAGTCGAGGTCGAGGGTTTTGTAGTCGTTGTCGAAGTCGACCCACCGCGCCTGGCGGGTCACGTAGTTACGCCATTCGTTCGTGTAGCGCAAGACCGAAGATTTACACGCGGCATTGAATTCCGCGAGACCCATGGCATCGATCTGTGATTTGTCCGTGATACCGAGCTGCTTCTCAGCTTCGATTTCCGCGGGCAAGCCGTGAGTATCCCAGCCGAATCGCCGTTCGACCTTCTTCCCGCGCATGGTTTGGAAACGCGGGATCAAATCCTTGACGTATCCGGTCAGCAGATGACCGTAGTGCGGCAATCCATTGGCGAAGGGCGGACCGTCGTAGAAGACGAATTCCTCTGCATCAGAACGGTTCTCGATGCTGGCGCGGAAGGTGTCGTCGGCGGCCCAGTAGTCCAGGACCCGCTGCTCCAGCTCGGGGAAGGAGACCTGACCGGAGGTCCGGCTCAGGTCCACGCGGGGGTATGCGCTTCGGGTGCTGCTCTCGTCCGCCATCGCGGCCTCTCGTCTCCTCGTGCCAGCATCGTGGGCACGGGGACGATCCCGGCGCTCGGCGCGCCGTAACCGCGGTACCACCCCGCTTGCCCGGACCGCTGGGGCATGAAAACCCTTGCCGGACCGAGCCTCTCGTTGCGAGCTGTGACGGGCTCACCCGTTCGGTTCTACTGGGCGGAGCAGCTGCCCCGCCGTTCTTCCGAAGACTCCCCGGTGATGGCCGGATCGACGCCGTAGTGCTGATTACATACTAGCGGGGCGGGTCCAGGGGATATTCCCCGGACCCGCCCCATGCCATCGGCTGTGGCTTCACCTAGTGCCTGGCGTGCCGTCCGCCCGGTGGTGACGAGACGTCCTCGTCATCGGTCCGCAGCGACAACGCACTGACGAGCAGCAGCACCGCGCCGATCACGCACACGATGATGCAGCCCCATGCCCAGATCACCGAACCGGTGGTCAGTGCGGTCACCAGCAGGCCGAAACCCACGGCGGCGAGCCCGAGCGTCACTGCGAGCAAGTGCACCATCCCCTCGTGTGTCTTCGGTGGGCGTGGCCACCGGAGGTCGCTTCGAAAGGTTGGCGGCGATACCGTTCCACCCGGGAGCTGCTCCCGTGCGATGTGGCATCGCTGGCCGTAGTTACGACTTTACTTGCTGCCCTTGAGGAGTGCGCCGTTCCCGGAAGCGTCCTGTCCGAATTCGCCACCGTCGACCGGGACCGCCGAACCACGGTTCTCCAGCTCCTCCAGCTGCGACTCCAGGTAGGACTTCAGGCGCACACGGTATTCGCGCTCGAAGGTCTTGAGCTGCTCGATGCGGCTCTCCAGCACGCTGCGCTGCTGGGTGATGGTGGCCATGATCTCGGTGTGCTTGCGCTCGGCGTCGGCCTGCAGGGCGTCGGCCTTCTCTTTGGCCTGGCGCAGCTGGGAATCCGAGCGGGTCTGCGCGTCGGACAGCATGGCCTCGGCCTTCTGGCGCGCGTCGGCGATCATCGCCTCCGAGCGAGTGCGAGCGTCGCTGACCAGGCGCTCGGAGTTGCCTCTGGCGTTGGCCAGCAGCTGCTCGGCCTCGGTCTTGGCGTCGGAGGTGAGGCGGTCGGCCATCTCCTGCGCCAGCGAAAGCACCTTGGCTGCCTGCAGATTGGCGTCCGCGGAGGGAGCTTCCTGCTTGACGGCGGCGACCGGGACCGGGGCCGGCATGGGCGCCGGCGGGACCGGCGGAGCGGCCTTGATCGGCTCCGGCGCGACCGGGGCCTTCACGGTCTGAACCGCGGGGCCGCGGTTCTTCTTGGCGTCGGACAGTTCCGCGTCCAGCTCGGCAACGCGCTGGCGAAGATCCGCGTTCTCCTCGATGAGGCGTGAGAGCTCCTGCTCGACCAGGTCGAGGAAGGCGTCGACTTCATCCTCGTTGTAGCCGCGCTTCCCGATCGGCGGTTTGCTGAACGCGACGTTATGAACATCGGCGGGGGTCAGCGGCATGGAACGATCCCTTCACGCTTCGTATGGAGATCTAGCGGTAGATCTGGGCAAGCATTCTTTCGGCTCATTCTGTCACACCTGAGCTACCGACTGCCCTATCTGGCCCGTGATCGACATGAGGATGAACACGATAAACAGCAAGACCATAATCGACAGATCGAGCCGAATTCCCCCAAGATTCACTGGGGGTATCAAACGCCTCAGAAGTTTCACCGGAGGGTCGGTGATCGTGAAGATCACCTCGAGGATGACCACGACGAAGCCGGTCGGCCGCCAGTCGCGCGCGAAGCTGCGGATGAACTCGACGATGACTCGGCTGATCAGCAGCAGCCAGAAGAGGAACAGCAGGAGGTTCAACACCTGGAACAAGGCCACCGCCCCACTCTGCCAGTTGTACCCAGATCGGCAAAACAGAAACACGGATCGTGCCGGTCACACTCCGTGCTGACGCGGCCTGGCCGCAAGACTCCCCCATGATCCCCCGCGACCTCGGTCGCATCCCCCGGTGCGCGGCGCATTGCGCTGCCGCCGTGCGTGTTCGGCGTTCCCGCCTGGTCCCGGCTGCCGCCGCCGTTCCCCACGGCCGCGGCAGCTGGTCACTTCTGGTTGTAGAAACCGTTCTCGGCGATCCGACGGCGCTCCTCTGCGGAGACGTCCACGTCGGCCGGCGAGAGCAGGAACACCTTGGTGGCGACCTTGTCGAACGAGCCACGCAGGGCGAAGGCCAGCCCGGCGGCGAAGTCCACCAAACGGCGGGCGTCGGAGTTGCTCATCTCTACCAGGTCCATGATCACCGGGGTGCCGTCCCGGAAACGTTCTCCGATGATGGCGGCTTCGGCATAGGTGCGCGGGCGCAGCGTGGTGATCTTGGACAAGGTGCCTCCGTCCTCGAAGATCTGGGGACGGCGGGCCGCCTCGAGGCGGCGCTCCTGCTCCCGCAGATCCTCGATGCGCCGCTCGGCCTCGGTGTCCATCGCGAGCGCGCCGCGCGTGCTGGCGCCGCCGCCGCCCATCGAACGGGTGCGGCTGGAGGGGGCGGTGTCGATGCGGGTGGGGCGACGCGGGGCGTCGTAGCGGGCGTCGGCGTCGTAGCGGTCGCGGTGGTCGCGCTCGCGCTCACGGAGCTCGTCGGCGTAGTCGTCGCGACGGGCCGCGCTGTAGGCGGGCTTGTAGGGCGCCTTGTACGACGGCTCGTAGGCCGGCTCGTCGTCGTAACGGTCCTCGCCGTATCGGTCGTAGTCACGCTCGCGTTCGGCGTAGGGCCGGGGACGACGCTGGCCACGCTCATCGGCGCTCCGGGCGGCTCCGCGGTCGTCGACGTAATCGTCTTCGTAATCCTCGAGCGGAACCATCCCGAAGTACGCCTTGAACTTGTGCAGCGTGCTCATCTGGTCGACCTTCCTTCGGCCCCGGTTGGCCTGGGGTGTTGTCCTGCTCAGTCCTCGTCTGCCACCAAGCATATGTTTCAAATGTGACTGGTGAGGTTTCTTTGCTACGCCGAGGTTATCGGTCGCGCGCCCATAAGCGCAGTACCGACACGCACGCACGTACTGCCGTGGCGGACCGCCGACTCCAAGTCGCCGGACATGCCCGCCGACAGTTCTTTCGCTTCGGGGTGAACAATCGTTAATACAGAGTGGATGCGAGCCAGTTGCTCGAAGGCCGCGTCCGGCTCGACATCCAGCGGCGGGATCGCCATCAGGCCCGCGAGCTGCAGGGATTCCGAGGCCGCGACCTGATCGGCGAGCGCGCGCAGCGCGTCGTCGCGGACCCCGCCGCGCTCGGGATCGGCGTCCAGCGAGACCTGCAGCAGCACCCGCAAGGGGGCGGTGCGGGCGCCGTCGTCCAGCGCGGCCCGCGCACCGGCGTCCAGCGCGCTCGCGAGCCGCTCACTGTCCACCGAGTAGACCGTATCCGCCCAGCGTGCAACGGCTTTCGCCTTGTTGCGCTGGAGCCGTCCGATGAACTCCCAGCGGATTCCGGACAGGTGCCCGAGCTGAGCAACCTTGCCCGTGGCCTCCTGTTCGCGGGACTCACCGAACTCGCGGCGGCCCAGGTCATAGAGGATCTCGATATCCGAGGCGGGGAAGAACTTGGTCACCGGCAGCAGCCGCACCGACCCGGGTTCGCGGCCCGCGGCCGCGCACGCTGCGTCGATTCGCTCGATGAGTGCCGACAGCGACGATTCGAGCTCCGCGACCCGACCTCCACCGGAAGTGACGTGCGCCGCATCGGATCCGGCTGCGGCGGTGAAACTTTCGGTCATTCTGAAACTCCCTCGGATGACATCCAAATCACACCGGCGAGTCGGCCTGTCGGCGCGCCGCGACGGTGGGAGAACAGCGTCTTGTCCTCGATGGTGCACCGCGGGTCCATCGCGACCGCGCTGACACCGGCCGCCTGCAGCTGCCGGCGGATGCCCGCGCGCAGATCCAGGCCCGGCGTCCCCTTGGCCGTGGTGGTCGCGCTGCCCGGCAGCCGCGCCTCCACATCGGCGCGCATGGCGGCGGGCACCTCGTACTGGCGACCGCTGGCCGCCGGACCCAGGAACGCGCCGATGCGCTCGGGCTTCGCGCCCACCGACACCATCGCCTCCAGCACCCGCGGCACGATCCCGATGCGCGCCCCGATCCGCCCGGCGTGCACGGCCGCGATCACCCCGGCCTCGTCGTCGGACAGCAGGATCGGCACGCAGTCGGCGGTGAGCACCACCAGCGCCAGATCACGCCGAGTGGTCACCAGCGCATCGGTGGCAGGGACCGGTTCGGCGCGCGGGCCGTCCACGATCTCCACGTTCCGCCCGTGGATCTGTTCCATCCACACCAGCCGCTGCGGCGGCAGCCCGATGCTCTCGGCGAGCCGAACCCGGTTGCGCCGCACCGCCTCCGGATCGTCGCCCACGTGGTCGCCCAGATTGAACGAGTCGTAGGGGGCTTGCGAGAAACCACCCGCCCGGGTGGTCACCACCCGCCGGGTCCGGAATACCGGTGCCGCTGAAGTCATGCCTCCGAGGGTAGTAGCCACCGCGGGGCAACCCCGAACGCACTGCGCCCGCTCCGGTGATCGGAGCGGGCGCAGCGAGTGAATCGGTCAGCGACGCAAGGTCAGCGGCGCTGCATGAAGGTGGGGACGTCCACCTCGTCATCGTCGTCCGGCGGCTGGATGTGGCCGCGGCTGTTACTCGCGACCGTCGGGTCCAACGCGGGCCGGGGAGCGCCGTAGGAGGGGGCCGGGCCGCGTTCGGCGATCGGCTGGGCGACCTGCGCGGGTTCGGGACGCGCCGCGGGGGCCGGCTCGACCGCGCGGGCCGGGGTGTATTCGGATGTGCGGCCGAGGCTTCCGGCGGAGGCGCTGGCGGTCGCGGTGCTCGATGCGGTGCTCGTGAACCGGCTGACCGCGGGTTCGACGCGGCGGGCGGGCCCGCTGCCGTCGAAGCCGGCGGCGATCACCGTGACCCGGACCTCGTCGCCGAGAGAGTCGTCGATCACCGTTCCGAAGATGATGTTGGCCTCGATGTGCGCGGCCTCCTGCACCAGCGAGGCGGCCTCGTTGATCTCGAACAGGCCGAGATCGGAGCCGCCCGCGATGGAGAGCAGCACGCCGTGCGCGCCGTCCATGCTGGCTTCCAGCAGCGGCGAGTTGATCGCCGCCTCGGCGGCCTTCACCGAACGACCCTCGCCGCGCGCGGAACCGATACCCATCAACGCCGAGCCCGCGCCGGACATGACGGACTTGACGTCCGCGAAGTCGACGTTGATCAGACCCGGGGTGGTGATCAGGTCTGTTATGCCCTGAACACCGTTGAGCAGCACCTCGTCCGCGGAGCGGAAGGCGTCCATCAGGCTCACCGCGGCGTCGCCGAGCTGCAGCAGCCGGTCGTTGGGGATGACGATGAGGGTGTCGCAGGACTCGCGCAGCGCCTGGATGCCGGCCTCGGCCTGGTTGCTGCGGCGCTTGCCCTCGAACGAGAAGGGCCGCGTGACGACACCGATGGTGAGCGCGCCGAGCTTGCGGGCGATGGAGGCCACCACGGGCGCGCCGCCGGTACCGGTGCCGCCGCCCTCGCCGGCGGTCACGAAGACCATGTCGGCGCCCTTGAGCACTTCCTCGATCTCGTCCTTGTGGTCTTCGGCGGCCTTGCGGCCGACCTCCGGATCGGCGCCGGCGCCGAGACCGCGGGTGAGTTCACGGCCGACGTCGAGTTTCACATCGGCGTCCGACATCAACAGCGCTTGCGCGTCGGTGTTGACCGCGATGAACTCGACTCCCTTGAGTCCCTGCTCGATCATCCGGTTGACGGCGTTCACGCCGCCGCCGCCGATACCGACGACCTTGATCACAGCAAGGTAGTTGTGCGGGGGCGTCATGGGCTCTCGCCTTCCTTCGATCTGAAACAGCTTGTCGTCTTCGGTTACTGGCCATATAACGACGCAATGGTCTCGGTCCGATAAACCCTCAACCATAGCTTCAGCGTTATGTCAAGTATCCGACTGGTGCCGAACGGTATTCGCAGCCACCGCGTTACGGGCGCAGGCGCGCCGCAACGAGTGTCAGAATCTTGTGTGATTCGCCTCGTCCGGCCCACTCGAGCATCGTATCGTGGACGGTTGCCCTCCGGTCCTGGAACGGAACCGTCGGTGGCCTTCCGGCAAACCACCGAAAATTTCGGCGGCCCAATGGGTGTCGCTCACTTTACCGTGACCAGATTCGGACTCGAAACATCGAATACCTTGCCCGGCTGGGAAAGCAGGGGTCCGACCACCGCGGCCTTGCGGGCGGAATCGACGGTGCCGCCCCACAGCACGGTACGGCCGTCACGCAACTCCAGGGCAATATCCGAAACCGAGCGAGCCACAACCGCTCCCACGCCGACCTGATCGCGCAGCGGAATCGGAATCGCGGCCATCACGGCCACCGCCGCCTTGGTCACCGCGTCGGTTCCGCCCGGATGATCGGTGACCAGTTTGGGCACCCCGGGCGCCGGCGGTTCGATCGCGAATTCCACGCTGTCGCAATCGAGCAGATGCGCGCCGTCGGGACTGTCGAAGTACAGCACCGGGGTACGTTCGGCGACCGTCACCCGGACCGTCGACGGGAACACCCGCTGCACGCGCACCGAGCGGACCTTGGGCAGCCGGGAGACCTGTTCGGCCATGGCGTCGGTGTCGAGCCGCAGCATGGACAGACCATCCGGTACCTGGAGGGCTTGCAGCACCTGCTCTTCCGGCACCGCGGCCAAGCCCTCGACGTCGACCGTGCGCACCGACAGCAGCGGAGTGAACCAGGCGACCAGTCCGAATGCGATCAGCAGCACCGCACCCACCAGCACCCCGATCCGCACCCGGGTCGACCGCCACGCGACGACCACCCGGGACTCGCGCGGCTCCCGGCCCCGCCGCAGCCGGGCCCGGCGGGCCGCGGCCCGCTCGGCGGCGCCGGCGGTCACCTCAGCGGATTCGGCACCGCCGGAATCCGGGTCATGACCGTCCGCGTCGTAGCCGCCGGCCGCGGCCGGATCCGGCCGATCCACCGCTCCCCCACCCGCGCTCACCGTTGCTCACCGCCCGTGCGAAGGTCGCGCGCGCAGCCCGTCGAGAATCTGGCTGCCCAGCATGGTCACATCGCCCGCGCCCATGGTGATCACCACGTCGCCGGGCCGCGCCAGCGCGCCCACCTGCTTACCGACCCGAGACATATCCGGCTGGTAGTGCACGGGTTTGGTGACCGACGCCGCGACCAGCGCGCCGTTCACCCCCGGCAGCGGCTCCTCGCGCGCGCCGTACACATCGAGCACCACGACCTCGTCGGCCAGCGACAGCGCCGTGCCGAACTCGGTCGCGAAAGTGGCGGTGCGGCTGTACAAGTGGGGCTGGAACACCACGATCACCCGGCCCGGGCGCGACCGCGCGCCGTCGCGCGCCTCCTGCGCCACCAGTTCGGCGGCGGCGGAGAGCACCGCGCGCACCTCGGTCGGGTGGTGGGCGTAGTCGTCGAAGACGCGCACGCCGTTCTCGCGCCCGGTGAGCTGGAAGCGGCGGTGCACCCCGCCGAAACCCTCCAGGCCCTGGATGATTTCGCCGAGATCGGCGCCGGTGGCGCGGGCGGCCAGCAGCGCGCCCAGCGCGTTGAGGGCCATGTGGCGGCCGGGCACCGACAGCCGCAGGGTGCGCGGGGCGGCCTCGTCGGAGAGCTGGAACACCGCGACGCCGCCGACGTCGCGCGGCTCCCAGGACAGCAGCTGCGCGCCGACCGGGAAACCCGAGTCCGCGAAATCGCCGGAGCCGTAACCGATCACCTGGATGCCGCGCGGATCATCGGCGAGCCGGGCCGCGGAGCGCTGGGCCAAGCCGAGCGAACCCGGATCGTCCAGGCACACCACCAGCCGGCCGCCCGCTTCCAGGCGGTCCACGAAATCGTCGAAGACCTGCACGTACGCCTCGTCCGTGCCGAAGTAGTCCAGGTGGTCGGATTCGATATTGGTGACCACCGCGACGTCCGGCGCGTACTGCAGCAGCGAACCGTCGCTCTCGTCGGCCTCGGCCACGAAGATGCCGCCGGTGCCGTGGTGGGCGTTGGTGCCCGCCTCGTTGAGCTCGCCGCCGACCGCGAAGGACGGGTCCAGCCCGCAGTGCTGCAGGGCCACCACCAGCATGGAGGTGGTGGAGGTCTTGCCGTGCGTGCCCGAGACCAGCAGCGTCTTGTGGCCCTGCATGAGCGAGGCCAGCACGGCCGGGCGCAACAGCACCGGCACGCCGCGCCGATGCGCCTCCACCAGTTCGGGATTGGTCTTGGGGATGGCGGCGTAGGTGGTGACCACGGCGGTCGGACCGCCGGGCAGCAGGTCCAGCGCCGAGGCGTCGTGGCCGATGCGCACTTCGGCGCCGCGCGCCCGCAGGGCCAGCACGCCGCGGCTCTCCTTGGCGTCGGATCCGGACACCATGCCGCCGCGCGACAAGAGGATTCGGGCGATACCCGACATACCGGCACCGCCGATGCCGATCATGTGCACGCGCTGCAGATGGTCGGGTAGATCGGTGTGAGCTTCCGCGGTTCCCACGTCACTGTCCGGCCGCTCCACTGTCACCTCGAATTACCCCGTTCCCTGGCGTGTTTCATCGGATAGTTGGGCTCCCAGGCCCGGGTGCTGCGCCACGATTCCGTGGAGCGGCTGGTGCGCCGGGCCGAATCCGAATCTACCGACCGTCGCGACGATGTCTCCGCCGAGCCGCCCCGGCTCCGACCCGAGGGTAGCGCGCGGCGCTGCGGCGCGGACTTGACCTTCGCATTCGCCTTGGGCTTGGGCTTGGGCTTGGGCTTACCGTTCGCCTTGGCCTTGGCGCGGGCGCGCGCCGCCCGCGCCGGCGAGTACACCTCTGGTTTGGGCAGCCGCAGCAGCCGGCTGAACCGGCCGTCCTGGCCGGAGTGCAGCGCCGCCACCGCCTCGGGCTCGTGCCGGGCGGCGTTGGCGATGATGCCGAACATCAAAAGGGTGATCGCCAGCGAGGAACCACCCGCGGAGACCAGCGGCAGCTGCAGACCGGTCACCGGCAGCAAACCCACCACGTAGCCGATATTGATCAAGGCCTGGCAGGTGATCCAGGTGGTGGCCGAGGCGGTCAGCAGCCGGATGAACGGATCCACCGACCGCGACGCGATCCGCAGGCCCGCGTAGACGAACAGCGCGAACAACCCCAGCACCAGCGCGCAGCCGAGGAAGCCGAGCTCCTCGCCGATGATGGCGAAGATGAAGTCGTTGTGCGCGTTGGGCAGATAACTCCACTTGGCCCGCGACTGCCCGAGGCCGCGTCCCCAGATGCCGCCGTCGGCAAGGGAATACATGGCCTGGCGCGCCTGATAGCCGATGCCCTGCGGATCGTCGCCCGGATTGAAGAAGGCACGCATGCGGTCGGAGCGATAGCCGGCCGACAGCGCCAGAATGGTCGCCGCCACCACACCCGATACCGCGATGGTCACGAACATGCGCAGCGGCAGCCCGCCGAACCACAGCAGCGAGGTGAGCACGATGCCCAGCGCGATGGTGGTGGACAGGTTGGGTTCGAGCACCACCAGCAGGCAGACCAGCAGTCCGGCCGGCACCAGCGGCAGGAGAATGTCCTTGTACCCGGCCTTTTCGGACTGCCGCGAGGCCAGCAGGTGCGAACCCCACACCACCAGCGTCACTTTCGCGATCTCCGAGGGCTGCACCGACACCACGCCGAGGTCGAACCAGCGCTGCGAGCCCTGCACCTTGGTGCCGACGCCCGGGATCAGCACCAGCACCAGCAGCACCACCGACAGCGCGAACACCGGGAACGACAGCTGCCGCATCAAGCGCATCGGGATGCGCAGCGCGATGTAGAACACCACCGCGCCGAAGGCGGCCATCACCGCCTGCTGGATGAACAGCGAATACGCCGAGCCGCCACCGGCGTAGGACTCCACGCTGGAGGCCGAGAGCACCATGACCAGACCGAGCACGGTGAGCAGCACCGCGATCGCCACCACGAGATGGAACGACGCCAGCGGACGGGCCAGCCAGGCTCCGAACCAGCCGATGCGCAGGCGTTGTGGGCCCTTGTTCCCGACCCGCCGCGCAGCTTCCGGCGCGGCCCGCCGCGGTGTCGCCGCTGTCACTCTGTTCTCCCGATGTCCTTCTCGTCCAGGGCCTGCACGGCGGCGGCGAAACTACGGCCACGGTGCGTGTAGTCGGCGAACATGTCCAGGGATGCCGCGGCCGGGGCCAGCAGCACGGTATCGCCGCGATGGGCGAAACCGGCCGCCACGCGGACCGCGCGCGCCATCACCGCTTCGGGCTCGATCTCGGTGAAGGGGTCACCCATTCGAGCATCGTCCCCCGAATTCAGCTCCACCACCGGGACATCGGGGGCGTGTCGCGCGAGTGCGGCCGCGATCACGGCCGCGTCCTGCCCGAACAGCACGGCCGCGACCAGGTGTTCGCGGCACTCCTCGATGAGGTCCTCGACCCCGGCGCCCTTGAGCTGACCGCCGGCCACCCAGATCACGCTGGGGTGGGCCAGGATCGAGGAGCGGGCGGCGTGCGGGTTGGTGGCCTTGGAGTCGTCGACGAACTCCACGCCCGACAACTCGCGCACGAAGGCCGCCCGGTGCGGGCCGACCTTGTGCTCCTGCAGGCCTTCCTTCACGAACTGCGGGGCCACGTCGATGGCGCGGGTGAGCGCGGACGCGGCCAGCGCGTCGGCCACTCCGGCCGGGCCCTGCGGGCTGATGTCGCCGACCTCGGCCAGGATCGCGGCCTTGGTGAAGGCGCGATCGAGCAGCTTGCCGTCCACCACGCCCAGCTCGCCGTCGGCGGGCACGCCGATGCGGAAGCCGACGGTGCGGCGCGCCTTGGATTTCCGCGCCAGCGCGGCGGCCACCTGATCGTCGAGGCCGACCACGCCGACCCGACCGGTCAGGGCGCGGGCCTTGGCGGCGGCGTAGGCGTCCAGGCCGCCGTGCCAATCCAGGTGGTCCTCGGCCACATTCAGCACCACCCCGGCCTCGGGGCGCACCGACGGAGCCCAGTGCAGCTGGAACGAGGACAGTTCCACCGCCAGCACCTGCGGGCCGGGGTTGCGGCGCAGCGCGTCCAGGATGGGCAGCCCGATATTGCCGCAGGCCACCGACGGGATGCCGGCGGCGCGCAGGATCGAGTGCGTCATCTGGGTGGTGGTGGTCTTGCCGTTGGTGCCGGTCACCACCAGCCACTTGCGGACCGGACCGTAGATGCGGGCCTGATCGACCCACCACGCGAACTCGACGTCACCCCACACCGGGATGCCCTCGGTGACCGCGGACGCCAGCACCGGCGAGTCGGGCCGCCAGCCCGGGCTGGTGATGACCAGCGCGAAGCGTTGCAGCGCATCGGGTTCCAGCAGATCCGCGCTGGTGGCGGTGCCCAGGCCCAGTTCGGCGGCCTCGGCGAGCGCCTTCTCGCCGCTGTCGGTGACCACCGGGCGCGCACCGATGTCGCGCAGCGGTTCGATCAGCGAACGCCCGGAGACACCCCAGCCGGCGACCAGCACGTCACGGCCACGCAGGAATTCGAGCATGGGCCCCGGCGACCGCAGGACCCTCGGAGAATGTTCGGCCATCGTCGTCTCACCCTGCCGCAGAGAGGTATTCGCTGTAGAACAGGCCCAGTCCGATCGCCGAGGCCATACCGGCCAGCAACCAGAACCGGATGATGACCGAGGTCTCGGCCCACCCGCTCAACTCGAAGTGGTGATGGAACGGTGCCATCTTGAACAGGCGATTGCGGGTGGCGCGGAACACCGCCACCTGCAGCACCACCGAGGCCGTCTCGGCCACGAACAGCGCGCCGATCACGACCATGAGCAGTTCGGTGCGGGTGGTGATGGACAGGCCCGCGAGCAGACCGCCCAGCATCAGCGAACCGGTGTCGCCCATGAAGATCTTGGCGGGCGCGGCATTCCACCACAGGAAGCCGATGCATGCCGCACCGCCCGCGGCGCACACCAGCGCCAGATCCAGTGGATCACGCACCTGGTAGCAGCCGGCCACCGCGTGCGCGGAGCACGAGTTACGCCACTGCCAGAAGGTGATGATCATGTACGCGCCCAGCACCAGGCTCATCGAACCGGCCGCCAGGCCGTCCAGGCCGTCGGTCAGGTTCACCGCGTTGGACCAGGCCACCACGATGAGGCAGACGAACGCCAGGAAGACGATCACGCTCATCGACAGCGTGTTGATGTCGCGGGTGTAGGACAGCCGCTTGTCGCCGGGGGTCAGGCCGTGAATGTTCTTGAACTGCAAGGCCAGGACGCCGAAGACGATCGCCGAGGTGAGCTGGCCGATGTACTTGCCGGCCGCGGTCAACCCCAGGTTGCGCTGCTTGCGCAGCTTGATCAGGTCGTCGGTGAAGCCGACGAAGCCCAGCGCGGTGGCCAGGCCCATGACCAGCAGGCCCGAGGCCGAGGGCCCCGGCTCGCCGTAGGTCATGGAGATCAGGTGCGAGCCCAGGTACCCGGCCCACATGCCGATGATGATGGCCACGCCACCCATGGTGGGGGTGCCGCGCTTGGCCTTGTGGCTCTCCGGGCCGTCGACCCGGATCTCCTGGCCGAAGCCCTGTTTGGCGAAATAGCGGATCACCACGGGGGTGAGCAGAATGGAAACGGTCAGCGCGATCGCGGCCGACAATAGGATCTGGGTCATCGAGCGGCCTCCTGCTCCGCACCGATCAGGTGTTCGGCGACGGTCCACAGACCGACGGACTTGGATGCCTTCACCAGCACCACCGCACCCGGCTCGAGCTCCTCGTCGAGCAGGGCGATGGCCGCGTCGATATCGGGCACGTGGATGGCTTCCTCACCCCAGGACCCCTCCTGCACCGCGCCCTGGAACAGGGCGCGGACCGGACGGCCCGAGCCGACCACGACGAGGCGGTCGACGTCGAGTCGCACCACCAGGCGGCCGATCTTGTCATGTTCGATGACCGATTCCTCGCCCAGCTCGCCCATTTCGCCGAGCACCGCCCAGCTGGGGCGCGGCTGCGCACCGGCCCGGGACATGGTGACCAGCGCCTTGAGCGCGGCCCGCACCGAATCCGGGTTGGCGTTGTAGGAGTCGTTGACGACGGTGACGCCGTCGGCGCGGGTGCGCACGTCCATGCGGCGGGCCGAAGCGGCGGTCGCACCGGCCAGCGCCGCGGCCACGGTCGCGAGATCCGCGCCCTGGTCGAGGGCGACGGCGGCGGCGGAGAGCGCGTTGCCGACCTGGTGCTCGCCGGACACCGCCAGCCGCACCTCGACGGATTCGCCGTTGGCGTGCAGCGTGAACCGGGCGCGCGCCTGTTCGTCGAGAACGACGTCGGTGGCGCGCACGTCCGCGTTGCCGGCCAGGCCGACGGTCACCACGCGGGCGGCGGTGCGCCCGGCCATCTTCGAGACCAGGTGGTCGTCGGCGTTCAGCACGGCGAGCCCGGAGGCGGGCAGCGCCTCCACGAGTTCACCCTTGGTCTGCGCGATCACCTCGCGGCTGCCGAACTCGCCCAGGTGCGCGGTGCCGACATTGAGCACGACGCCGACACTGGGCGGGGCGATCTCGGTGAGCGCCTTGATGTGTCCCGGGCCGCGAGCCGAGAGCTCCAGCACCAGGAAGCGGGTCTGCGCGTCGGCGCGCAGCGCCGTCCACGGGTGACCGAGCTCGTTGTTGAACGAACCGGGCGGGGCCACAACGGGTCCCAGCGGCGCGAGCACGGCCGCGATCAGATCCTTGGTGGAGGTCTTGCCCGACGAACCGGTCACGCCGACCACCGTCAGCGTGCCCGCCTGGACCAGGCGGTCCACGCTGGCGCGGGCCAGCGCGGCCAGCGCGTCCAGCACCGCCGCGCCGGAGCCGTCGGTGTCGTGGCTCAGTGCGATGGCGCGCGTGTTCCCGGGGCGGGGCTCCACCACGATGGCGGGCACCCCGACCGGCCGGGCGGCCAGCACCGCGACCGCGCCCTGCGCGACCGCACCGGCCGCGAAGTCGTGGCCGTCGGCGTGCTCACCCGGCAGCGCCAGGAACAGGTCACCGGAACCGATTCGGCGCGAATCGAATTCGGCCGAGCCGGTGACCCTCGCCTCGGGATCGGCGACGTCGTGCAGCGTGCCGCCCACGACCTCCGCGATCTCCCGCAAAGTCATCTCGATCATGAATGCGTCAGGTCCCTCGTCTTTTCCGACAGGGCGGCCGCGAGTACCTCACGGTCGTCGAACGGCTGCTTCACGCCTGCAATCTCCTGCCCTGTCTCATGTCCCTTGCCCGCGATCAGCACCGCGTCGCCGGGCCGCGCCCAGTCGACCGCGGCCCGGATCGCGGCCGCCCGGTCCCCGACCTCCCGGACCTCACCGCGTTCCGCGTCCGGCACCTGTTCGGCGCCGGCGAGCACCGCGGCGCGGATAGCGGCCGGATCCTCACTGCGCGGATTGTCATCGGTAATGATGGCCAGGTCGCTGCCGCGCGCCGCCGCCGCACCCATCAGGGGCCGCTTGCCGGCATCACGATCACCGCCCGCGCCCACCACGACCGCCAGACGTCCCGTCCCACGCCCGGAATGGGCGCCCTCGGACAACCACGTGCGCAAGGTCGCCACGACCGATTCGATCGCGGCGGGCTTGTGCGCGTAATCCACCACGGCCAGAAACTCCTGGCCCCTGTCCACCCGCTGCATGCGGCCCGGCACATCGACCTCGCCGAGCGCCGCAGCGGCAGTCTCGATATCGGCGCCCGCCGCCGCGCACACCGCGACCGCCAGCAGTCCATTGGCGATGTTGTACGCACCCGGAAGCCGCAGCCACACATCCACATTGACGCCCGGCCCCGAAGCGGTGAACTCCTGGGTGCCGCCCGCACCGGCGATGGCCGCACCGGAAGTCCAGTCCGCCGGCACGCCCGGACGCGTCGCCACCGTGCGCAACCGGCCGGTGGTATCACCGGATTCGGCTGCCAGGCAATCGGATACGTCGCCCGCCAGGCGCTGCCCCCACGCGTCGTCCACGCAGATCACCGCCGTGCGCGCGCCCACCGAGGGGCGCGACACGGCAGCGGTCTGCGGGCCGTCGGGAATGAACAGGCGGCGCTTGGCGGCGAAGTAGTCCTCGAAGTCGGCGTGGAAGTCGAGGTGGTCCTGGGACAGGTTGGTGAACGCGCCGACCGCGAAGCTCACCCCGTCCACCCGGCCGAGCGCCAGCGCGTGACTCGACACCTCCATGACCACCGCGTCCACGCCCTGCTCGGCCATCACCGCGAACATGGCGTGCAGCTGCGGGGCCTCGGGGGTGGTGAGCGCCGAGGGCACCCGGACCCCGCCGATGCGGGTCTCGATGGTGCCGATCAGCGCGGTGCGCATGCCGGCCGCGGCCAGCCCGGCCTCCACCAGATACGAGGTGGTGGTCTTGCCCGAGGTGCCGGTGATACCGATGATGCGGAGGGTGCGAGACGGATCACCGTAAAGGGCCGAGGACAACTCGCCGAGAACGGTCCGCGGCGCGTCGTGCACCAGCACGGGGACGCCGATCTCGCCGATCGACGCCGCACCGGCCGCATCGGTGAACACCGCGACCGCGCCCCGCGCGACCGCGTCGGCGGCATAGCGCGCGCCGTGCGAGTGATCGCCGGCCAGACCGGCGAACAGATCGCCCGGCAGCACCGCGTTCGAGCGCTGCTCGATACCCGTCACCTGGACTTCTTCGAAACCTGCCACGGACCCTGCGGGCGTCGCACCCGTCAACTCCGCCACCGTGCGCAAGCTGGTCGCCGTCACTGCAGCGGGCCGAAACACCTGCGGGCTGGACTGCGCGGGCACGAAGCTCCTCTCACGGCGGTTTCATATGAAGGCTGTGTGTATGTAGAAAACGATCCGGACGACCGGATCGACGAGTCAGGTTACCTGTGTTCGATCGCCGCGCGATCGGCACGGCGGTGTTGCGTCACCCACCGGTAGTGGTATCGGCGGCGCACTGTGTCACGACCATCCGTTCCCCGCGCTAACTCGCCTGCAGAATCAGCTGTTTGGCGGGCGGCGACGGCGGGATCCGATCCCGTTGCAGCAGCCACGACGCGATGCTGTGGAACAGCGGCGCGGCCGAACCGCCACCGCTGCCGTCCGAGCTGCGCACCGGCCCGTCGAGCATCATGCCGATCACATAGCGCGGATTGTCGGCGGGGGCCATGCCCGCGAAGGTGATCCAGTAGCGGTCGCTGGAATAGCAGCGGCACTTCGGATCGATCTGCTGGGCGGTGCCGGTCTTGCCGGCGATCTGATAGCCCTCGATCGAGGCCGGAGAACCGGTGCCGCTCTGGATGCCGCGCGGATCCTTCTGCACCACGGCCTGGAACATCTGCTGCAGCGTCTTCGCGGTCTGCGGGCTGACCACCTTCACGCCCTCCGGCGGCTCCTCCTCGGTGCGCGCGCCGTCCGGGGCGATCTTGGCCTTCACGATGCGCGGCGGAATCCGCACGCCGTCATTGGCGATCGCCTGGTACATGCCGGTCATCTGCAGCGTCGTCATCGAAAGACCCTGGCCGATGGGCAGGTTGGCGAAGGTGGAGCCGGACCACTGGTCGCGCGAGGGCACCACGCCGCCGCTCTCGCCGGGCAGGCCGACACCGGTGCGCTGACCAAGGCCGAACTTCTTGAGCATGTCGAAGTAGCGGTCCTCGCCGACGCGCTGCGCCAGCATCAGGGTGCCCACATTCGAGGACTTACCGAACACGCCGGTGGTGGTGTACGGGGCGACACCGTGCTCCCAGGCGTCGTGCACGGTGACACCGCCCATGAAGATGGAGCCCGGAACCTGCAGCACCTCGTCGGGAGTGGTGAGGCCGTACTCGATGGCCGAGGCCGCGGTGACGATCTTGTTCACCGACCCCGGCTCGTACACCTCCTGCACCGACGGGTTGCCCAGATCCGTGGTGGACCAGAAGCGCGGGCCCATCGCGGGATTGAAGGTGTTGTCGTTGGCCATCGCCAGCACCTGGCCGGTGTGCACGTCCAGCACCACCGCCGACGCCGCGCTCGCGCCCGACATGTCCTTGGCCTGCTGCACCTGCTGCTGCACGTAGTACTGCAGATCCGAGTCCAGGGTCAGCTCGACGCCGAAACCGTTCACCGCGGGCTGGCGGTCACGCCACGAACCCGGGATCACCGCGCCGTCCGAGCCGCGGTCATAGGTCTGCGAGCCGTCCGAACCGGCCAGCAGGGCGTCCATCGAGGACTCCAGGCCGATCTGGCCGTGCCCGTCCCAGCCGGTCGCGCCGATCACATTGGCCGCCAGCGAACCACCGGGATACTCGCGCATGTCCTGGCGTTCGAGCCCGACCTCCGGGAACTTCAGCGTGATGTCGGCGGCGACCCGCGGATCCACATTGCGCACCAGATAGACGAACGGCTCGTCGCTCTTCAGCTTGGCCAGAACGTCCTTCTCGGGCGCGTCCTTACCGAGCTTCTCGTGCAGGTACTTGGCGATGGCGGCGAGCCGGTCGTCCGGCTCCGGCGCGGTCTTGGGCTGCTTCTCCCGCTCGTCGGCCAGATCCTTGCGGACCCGCACCGGTTGAAAGGTCAACGCCTTCGCCGCGATCGTGAACGCCAGCGACTTCCCGTAGCGATCGGTGATCGGGCCCCGGGTGGCGGGATCGGCCAGCTTCACCGTCCGCTGACTGGCCGCCTCCGACGACAGCTTCGGCGCGGAAATGCTCTGCACCCACAGCAATTGGATGGCGGCCACGGCCAGGGCCACCAGCATCACCAGCCGGCCCACCCCGAACCGGAACCGCGTCCCGGAATCCAGTCCCGGAGCGGGCCGCGGTCTGGACTGCCGCCCCGGCCCCGAACCCGCCCGTCCCGCACCCGACTTCGCCCGTGCGACCGCCGCCCGTGCCCGGCCGGAATCGCGCCCGCGCCCGGCGCGGGAAGGGCTCATCGACCAGCCCCGATCATCACCGAGGAGCTCCATTGGCCTGGACGGCCGGGTTCGGCGGCGTCGGAAGCGGGGCCGCCGGAACGGGATTTGCGGCGGAGGTGGTCGGCGGAGCCGAGGTGGTGGACGGCGCCGGGGCCGGCGTGGTGGGCACCGGGACCACACGCTCACCCTGCGACTGCGACGGCTTGGGCGGGGCCGCGGGCGGCGTGGTGTTCAAGGCCGGAGCGGGCGCGCCCTGCGCGGGCTGCGGGTTGCCGACCACGGTGACCTGGCCGTCGGGGGCGATCAGCAGCCGGGCCGGATCCTTGGCCGGGATCATGCCGAGTTCGGCGGCGCGCTGGGCCAATTCGGGCGCCGAGTCGGCCGCGGCCACCTCACGCTGCAACGCGTCACGCTCGTCGGACAGCTTCTGGTTGACGCGGCGCTGATCACCGAGCTGGTAGCTGTCCTCGGTGGCACGGGTGGTGAGCAGCAGCGTCAGCGCCAGACCGCAGCCCAGCAACGCGATGATGGTGGCCACGAAGGACATCCGGCCACGCGACATCGACTCGCTGCGCCGGCCCCGGCGCATGCCCGGCAGGTCGGACCCGCCCTCGCGATTGCGGCGGCGGGCGTAGGCGCGTTGCGCCGCACCCGATTTCACCCGCTCGGCGGCCTGTACCCGGCGGGCCCCCCGGCTCACCTGCGTCTTGATCGTCATAGCGCGGCTCCGATCTCTCGGGTCGCGGCCCGGTACCGCGCGTCGACTCGGCGCTGCCGCGCCCACCTACGTGCCTGCCCACTCATGCGCGATCCTCCCCTGCGATCCGTTCCGCAGCCCGCATGCGCACCGGAGCGGCCCGCGGGTTCTCCTCGATCTCCTGCTCGGTCGCCTTCTCCGCGCCGCGGGTCAGAATCTTGAATTCCGGTCCCATGCCGGGCAATTCGACCGGCAGGTCCAGCGGCGTACGCGAAGCCGACCGCTTGGCCAGTTCCAGCTTCACCACCCGGTCCTCGAGCGACTGATAGCTCATCACCACGATGCGGCCACCCGGAGCCAGCGCGTCCAGCGCGGCGGGCATCGCCGCCTCCAGGGATTCCAGCTCGCGGTTGACCTCGACGCGCAACGCCTGGAAGGTGCGCTTGGCGGGATGCCCGCCGGTGCGCCGGGCCGCGGCCGGGATGGTGTCGTAGAGCAGCTCCACCAGTTGCGCGCTGGTGGTGAACGGGGTGCGCTGGCGCCGCCGCAGGATCTCGGAGGCGATCTTGCCCGCGAACCGTTCCTCGCCATAGGTTTTCAGGACCCGGGCCAGCTCACCGTGGCTGTAGGTATTCAGCACGTCGGCGGCGGTGGGGCCGGTGCTGGAGTCCATCCGCATGTCCAAGGGCGCGTCGATGGAGTAGGCGAAGCCGCGATCGGCCTCGTCCAACTGCATGGAGGACACGCCGAGATCCATGAGAATGGCGCTGACCGAGCCCTTATCGGGCAGGCCGGCCTGCTCGAGCGCGTTCGGGATGCCGTCATATCTGGTGTGCACCAGGGTGATCCGGTCCCGGAACGGCGCCAGTCGCTCCCCCGCCAGCTTCAGCGCGGCGGTGTCGCGATCCAGGCCGACGAGTCTGATGTTCGGGTACGTCTGCAGGAAGTACTCGGCGTGACCGCCGAGACCGAGCGTGCAGTCCAGATAGACCGCGCCCTCGGAATGCAGTGCGGGACCGAGGATTTCGTCTGCGCGATGGAGGAGTACCGGAACATGGCGGGGGCCGTCACTGCTCTGGTGCACCTAGGACCTCCCGGAATTCACTGCCTCACGTTCATTCGCACGGCCATACGCGGTCGCGAGCGACGGTGGCCATATCAAAAAACGACCTTCGAAAGTTAGGCGAATGCCCCGTGGTCTCTGACCGAAGCACCGCACCTGGCGTTGGGGAAGTACGTCAGGGTCGGTGTCGGGCAGAGGCCGCAGGGCACTCGCCTCGCTGCGGGCTAGAAGATCTCGCCCAGCGACTCGTCTCTGGCCTGCGAGTAATCCTCCTCGTGCTCGGCGAGGTAGGAATCCCACGCCGTCTTGTCCCATATTTCGAGGAAGTCGACCGAGCCGATCACCACGCAATCCTTGGAGAGATTGGCGTAGCGGCGATGCTCTGCCGACAGCATGATCCGGCCCTGTGCGTCCGGACGTTGCTCATCACTGGAAGCCGCCAAGGCCCGGACGAATGCACGGGCCTGCGGGTTCGATCGGGATGCGGCCGCGGCTCTCCGCGCGAGCGCGGTGAACTCGTCCTTGGGATATACGGCAAGGCTGTGGTCCTGTCCCTTCGTGACCATCAACCCTCCCGCCAGCTCGTCCCGGAACTTCGCAGGCAACGTCAGTCGCCCTTTGTCGTCCAACCGAGGGGTATAGGTACCGAGAAACACGCCTCGACACCTCCTGCCGGATCACCCTCTCGACTGTTCGGCCTCCTGTAGTGCGGGCTCCACATTACCCCACTTTCCCCCACTTTCAATCGAAAGCAGCGGTGATCTCGGTCCCCGCTTGGCGAACTTCGCAGGTCACACCAGCTATCACGGTGGTGGGGAAGATTTCGCGCAGTTCCCCCGACACGCGCGACGCGCGCCGGCGGGCACCCGACAACCGCCAGCAAACCCGCAGATAGCGTGCATATCCGGCACCCGTGGGGCGGTGTGGGGAACCCCCGTGGGGAGGTGTGGGGAATCGGGGGCGACGTCCGACACGCCGAATCCCTACCAACCAGAAACGCCGTGACGCCACACCCTAAATCGGTGTGGCGTCACGGCGTGTCGTGAAGATCTTCAGTTAGCGGCAGGGCAGGTCAACTGTCCTGCTCGAACCTCTTGCGGAACCGGTCCTCCATCCGCGCGGAGAACCCGCCCTGCTTGCGGGGCTTGCCGCGGCCGGCGCCGGAAGCGCCGCCCGCACTCGGATGCGCGTCCGTCGCGTGACCGGACGAACCACCCATTCGGGGGCCACCGATCAGCAACAGCACACCCGCGCCGAACATGACGATGAAACCGACGAGACTGATGATCGGGAAACCGCCCGGCTTGAACGGTGCGGCAATACCGGCCACCAACAGAAACAGACCGAGGGCGAACAGGGCGGCCGCCTGAAGTCTGCGCCGACCGGTGGCAGAACGTAACCGTCCACCCCGAACAGTCGAGGCGAACTTCGGATCCTCAGCATAGAGCGCGCTCTCGATCTGTTCGAGCATGCGCTGCTCGTGCTCGGAGAGTGGCACGGTACCTCCCCCGGCACTAGGTGGTGGCTGTCGCCTCCGGGTAGACGACGGGTAGCCGACCTTGGCGGCTATCTGCCACCAATAATACGAGTTCGATCAGAACCGGACCACCTACTCGCCGATACTCACGCCGGCATTCCGTTCACCCACCCTGAACTGGGACGCATCCGAGACGCAACAGCCACCAGATCAGCGACGTCGTGCAGGAATGCGCCTACCCGCGAAGCGAACTCGTCCGCGCGGTGATCGTCGATGGGCCGCGGCAGCCCCGCCTCGAGCGCCGCGCGGGTCTCGGATTGGCCGGTGAAGTAGTCCGACCACATGACGAATTCCGGTGCCGCGCGCTGCATCAGGACCCAGGCGTTGCGCGAGCGCGCCCGCGGCGCCCGGTCCGCGCCGGTGAGCGCGAGCACCGCGCCCGCCCCGCGCAGCGCCGCCAGGTAGGCGATGCGGAATCGCTCCGCCGGATCGGACTCCCCCCGCGCTTCGGCCAACAGCCCGCCGGCCTTGCCCAACAGGTCGCCGGCCCGGCCGGGCTGCCCCGGACGTTCGATTTTCCCGGTCATTTCGCGTACCTCCCCACTCGACACCCGATTCGCCGACTCCCGGGACAACCGGTCCTCGTCAGGCATTTCACCCGCGAGAGTGATCGAACAGGCATTCGAAGGTTTCTGTTGGGTTTGAATATAGGGAGACCCACCGACAAGTTGACGTCCTGCCGTGGCGCTACTGTCGATCCATCCGTCCGCGCCAACGAGAGTTGCGTCCAGCAGATGACCGCAGTCACCCCCAAACCGACGCCGGCACCCGTCGTCGTCGACATGTCGGCCGCGACCCTGCGCCACCGCCTGCACGACGCACTGGCGGTCTACGTCGCGGCGATGGACTACCCCCGCGGCACCGAACACCAGCGCGCACCCATGTGGACCGAGCACACCACCCGCCCCGGCTGGCAGGCCGTGGCCGCGGTGCTGCCCGACGACGACGGCCGCCTCGACCTGCGCACCGCGCCCATCGTGGCCATCGCCTACGGGTATCACGGCGCGCCCCACCAGTGGTGGCATCAGCAGGTGTACAGCGGCATGCGGCGCACCGGCTGGCCCGAACAGGGCGCGCGCGAACTGCTTTCGGACTACTTCGAACTGACCGAACTGCACGTCCACCCCGCCGCGCAGGGACGCGGGCTCGGCGAGATCCTGCTCACCCGGCTGCTGCAGAACCGCCCCGAGCGCACCGTGCTGCTGTCCACCCCGGAGGTGGACCGCGAGTCCAACCGGGCCTGGCGGCTGTACCGGCGCCAGGGATTCGGGGATGTGGTGCGGCACTTCATCTTCTCCGGCGACACCCGGCGGTTCGCGGTCCTCGGGCGGCGGCTGCCCCTGTGAGCAGGCGCGACATCGGTTCCCGCGACATCGTCATCGTCGGCTCCGGGCACAACGCGCTGGTCGCCGCCTGCTATCTCGCGCGGGCCGGGCACCGGGTCGAGGTGCTCGAACGCGACACCGTGCTCGGCGGGGCGGTGTCCACCGTGGAACGCTTCCCCGGGCACCTGATCGATCGGGGCTCGTCGGCGCACATCATGATCCGGCACACCGGGATCATCGAGGAGCTGGAGCTGGCCCGGTTCGGGCTGCGCTACATCGATTGCGACCCCTGGGCTTTCGCGCCCGCGCCGCCCGGCAGCGAGCTGCCGCCGATCGTGTTCCATCAGGACCTGAACCGCACCTGCGCCTCCATCGCCGCGGCCTGCGGGGAACGCGACGCGCAGGCGTACCGGCGCTTCGTGACCGTGTGGGGGCCGCGCAGCGCCCGGGTGATGCGGGCCTTCTCCGGCACGCCGACCGGCGGGCACCTGCTGAAATCGTTCTGGGGCATGGATCCTCGCGAGGCCGCCGGGGCGACCGGGCGCGCCGGCGCCGCGGCGCTGTCCCGGGAGATGATGCAGACCGGAGACGCGCTGCTGGACAGCCTGTTCGACAGTGAACGGCTCAAGGCGGCACTGGCCTGGTTCGGCGCGCAGTCCGGCCCGCCCATGTCCGAGCCCGGCTCCGCGCCCATGGTCGGCTTCGCGGCGCTGATGCACACGCTGCCGCCCGGACGCGCGGTCGGCGGCAGCGGCGCGCTCAGCGCGGCACTGGTCGCGCGGCTGGAATCCGACGGCGGCACGGTCACCGCCGGGGACGCCGTCACCGCCCTCGCCCGCACCGGCGACCGCTGGCAGGTGCGCACCGCGAGCGGCCGAAACCTGAGCGCGGACACCGTGATCGCGGGCAGCCACATCCTGACCACCCTGAACCTGCTCGAACAGGGCGGATTCGACGCCGCGACGCTCGCCGACTGGCGGCGCCGCATCCGCGTGGGCCCCGGCATCGGCATGGTGGTGCGCGCCGCGATCAGCGATCTCCCCCGCTACCCCGGGGCCGACACCACCGAATCCGCCCACGGCCTGCAACTTCTCGTGACCGACCGGCGCGAGCTGCGCCGCGCCCACGGCGCCGCCCTGGCCGGCGACCTGCCGCCCCGCCCGGTGGTGCTGGCCATGACCTTCAGCGCTCTGGACCCGAGCCTGTCCCCCGCGGGCGAACACCAGGTCACCCTGTGGTCGCAGTGGCATCCCTACGATCTCGCCGACGGCACCGACTGGTCCGCCCACGCCGACCGCGAGGCCGACCGCATCATCGCCGAAGTCGACGCCCTCGCACCGGGATTCGCAAGCAGCGTGACCCAGCGCTTCGTCCAGACCCCCGCCGACCTCGAACGCGAGATGGGTCTGCTGGGCGGCAACGTCATGCACGTCGAGATGTCCATCGACCAGATGTTCATGTGGCGGCCCCTGCCCGAACTCGCGAATCAGCGCGTCCCCGGCGCCCCCGGCCTCTACCTCACCGGCGCCTCCACCCACCCCGGCGGCGGCGTCTCCGGCGCCAGCGGTCGCAGCGTCGCCCGGATCGTCGAGCACGACCTGCGCCCCCGCCGGCTGTTCCCGTCCCGGCGATGACGGACCCCGCCCTATCCGGTGCCGGCGGTGACCGATGACCAGGACCGGGTGGCCGACGACCTCGAAGACCGGGCGCGTCACTCTCGTCGCGGCGGCGCCCGCGGTGTTGCTGGTGCTGGTGCAGATCGCGTATCCGCTGGCGCACGGTGTGGCGCGGGATCGGGTGACCGTGGTGGTCGTATTGCTTTCGGCGGGTGCGGCTCTGGTGCACGCCGCGGTGACGCGGGGCGCACGGTGGGCGGCGGGCTTTCTGATGATCGTGTCCGGGATCGGGTTGGTGGCCGAGGTGCTGGGGACCGCCACCGGGTTTCCGTTCGGCAGCTATGACTATGCGAGCGGGCGGTTGGGGCCCGAACTGCTCGGGGTGCCGCTGGTGGTTCCGCTGGCGTGGACCGGCGGGCTGTATCCGGTGTGGGTCGTGGCCGGGCTGCTGGGCCGGAGTGCGGCCGGGCGGGTTTCGCTGACGGCGGCGGGGGCAGTCGGGTGGGATCTGTTCCTGGATCCGCAGATGGTCGCGGACGGGCAGTGGGTGTGGCGGTCGCCGATCGCGGGACTGCCCGGGCTGGCGCAGATTCCGGTGAGCAACTATCTCGGGTGGTTCGCGGTGGTGCTGGTGATGGCCGGGCTGCTGGAGTGGTGGGATCGCACGGCCCCGGATTCGGGTGCGGCGCGGGTGGTTCCGGTGGCCGTCTTCCTGTGGACCTGGCTGGGGTCGGCGCTGGCGCACGCGGTGTTCCTGGGGCTGCCGGTGTCGGCCGTGTACGGCTGCTGCGGGCTCGGGGTACTGGGGATTCCGCTGGTTCGGGGGCTGAGGGCCCGTCGAATCACCCTGTGGCCCGGGACGCATGGCACGATGTGAGCCGTGCAGCCGAGTCCGAACATGTCGACAGCAGAGGAATCACTCGAATCCGCGCCGCCCCGGCGGCGACCGCGGCGGTGGGTACGGCTGCTGGCCGTGGTCCTGTTCGCGGGACTGGCGTTCCTGCTCACCGGATGCCTGCGGGTGCAGGTGTCGATGGGCGTGTCCTCCAACGACCGGGTATCCGGGCAGATCATCGCGGCCGCCGTACCGCAGCACGACAAGGACAAGGGCCCGCAGCTCAAGGCCCCCGACGGACTGGCCGGCAAGGTGCGGGTCGACACCTACTCGCGCGACGGATACGTCGGCAGCCAGGTGTATTTCGACGATCTGACCTTCGGTGAGGTGCAGCAGCTGGGCGCCCTGTCCGATCAGACCTCGGGCATGTTCAACCTGGTCTTCAGCCGCACCGGCGATCTGGTCACCCTGACCGGCCGGGTGGACCTGAAGAGCCTGCCGCCGCAGGGCTCCGACGTGCAGCTGTCGGTCGCCTTCCCGGCCCGGGTCGCCACCACCAACGGCACCCGCGAGGGCGACCAGGTGGTCACCTGGAAGCTCCCGCCCGGCGACGTCAGCACGCTGCGCGCCGAAGTCGGTTACGCGGACCCGAACACCCGGTCCTTCGCCGGCTGGGCGGGCATCGTCGGCGGCATCACCCTGGCGGTGGCGGCGGTGGTCGCGGTCCTGGCCTACATGACCCGCAACCCCGACCCGCCGGCCTACGTGCGCGCCGCCCGCTGGCTGCGCCCGGACCGCACCAACAGTCGATGACCCTCGCACGATGAGTTTCGCCACGAAGGCGGTGACGGCAGGTAGCGCCGTCGCCGCCTTCGGTGCTGTTGCCGCCCTCGCGAATCGCCTGGCCCTGCCCCGCCTGCGGCCCGGCGGCGACCCCGTCACCGAACCGGTCACCGTCTGCGTCCCGGCCCGCGACGAGGCGCACCGGCTGCCCGGACTGATCGCGGATCTGCGCGCCCAGCAGGGCAGCACCGGTCTGCGCGTGCTGCTCCTCGACGACGGCTCGACCGACGGCACCACCGCGGCGGCGCGCGCGGCCATCGGCGACGACGACCGATTCCGGCTGGCCCGCAACGACACCGACCCCGCCCCCGGCTGGACCGGCAAGACCGCGGCCTGCGCCCGGCTGGCCGCCCTGGCCGCAGACCTGACCGATGCCGGCGTGCTGATCTTCCTCGACGCCGACGTCCGGCTCGCCCCCACCGCACTGGCCGCGGCGGTGCGCGCCTTGCGTTCCGCCCGCGCCGATCTGCTCTGCCCGTGGCCGCGCCAACGCGCCGAATCGCCCGCCGAATGGCTGGTGCAGCCGCTGCTGTGCTGGTCCTGGGCCTCGACTTTGCCGGTCGCACTGGCCGATCGGACCCGGCGGCCCTCGATGGCGGTGGCCTGCGGTCAGTTCCTGGTCTTCGACGCGGCTGCCTACCGGGCCGTCGGCGGGCACGCGGCGGTGGCGGACAGCGTGACCGAGGACCTGGCCATCGCGCGGGAACTGCGGCGTCGCGGGCGCCGCACCGCCCTGGTCGCGGCCGGGCCCTTGGCGCATACCCGCATGTACCGGGACGCGGCCGAGCTCGCCGAGGGCTACACCCGCTGGCTGTGGTCGGCCTACGGCGGCCCGGCGGGCAGTCTCGCGGTCGGTTCGATTGCGGCGCTGGCCTTCTGGGCTCCGCCGCTGGCCGCGCTGTGCGGGCGCGGGCGGCTGCGCCGGATCGGCGTGCTCGGCTACGGCGCGGCGGTCACCGGTCGTCTGCTGGCCCGCTCGACCGAGACCGGCGGCCCGCTCGGCCGCGCGGATGTCGTTGGCGCGCTGGCGCACCCGCTGTCGGTCGCGGCCTACCTGGCACTGTCGGTCCGCTCTCATCGGGCGCACAGGGCCGGTCACCTGCGTTGGAAGAACCGGTCACTCGAGGTCGGTTGACCCTCGGGGTCCGGACAGGCGAATGCCCGCCGGATCCGATCATCCGGCGGGCATTCACCCGGGTGCCGAGTAGCGACTCGACGGTGGTCTGTGGTGGCGCGCACCGGTTTCCGCGGTCACGGCACGGGGGTCATGCCGATCGTCGGGAGGAAGAAGCAGGTGCTGTTGCCATTGCGGACGGTGCCGAACACCGCGGCCAGCACGGTGCCCGAACCGGTGTCGACCGGCACCGCGCGCACGCCGCCGACCGGCAGGGCCGCGGTGAAGTAGTCGTGCACGGCCTGCGCGACCATGGGCCGCAGCTCGGCGGGGACCTGCGGCGGGATCATGGCATTGAGCACCTGGCCCAGCGGGCCCATGGGCACCAGGCCGCCGCGGCCGTTGCTCACGTTGAACCACGCGACCTGCATGCCGCTGGTGTCCGCGCCGTCGGGGGCGATGCCGTAGGGCACGAACGCGAACATGGTCTGGCCCGCCTTCACGGCCGAAAGATCCAGGCCGGGAATGGAGAACGCGTAGTTGGGCCAGGGGCCGGGGATGCTGCCCGCCATGGCGGGGGCCAAGCCCAAGGTGGTGCCGCCGAGGCAGAAGGGGGCGGCAGTCGGGTACAGGAAGGGCTTGATACCCAGGGTCTGAAGGCCTTCGGCGGCTTGGCCGTAGGCGGACAACCAATCGGTCGGCCCGGCCGAGGTGGACGGCCCGGCGGCGGCGGACCGGCCGGTCACGTCACCGACCGCGGTGATGGCGGCCAGCGCGGTGGCGGCCTCCGGGCTCACCGCGGCGGTCGTGCCGGGATCACCCGGCGCGAGACCGCCGATCTCGGTCTGCGCCGGGGCGGCGACAGCCGGTCCCGCCAGAGTTGCCGGTCCGCCGGCGGCGAGCACCGCGCAGGCGCCGACTGCGCCTGCGACGCGGACGAGATGGTGGAACGCGAACATGGAGGCTCCCCTCGAGGTCACGAGTCGAGGGCGACGCTACTCCGCTGACCAGCGCATTCCGATCATTTGCCCCGGCATGCCGGGGTATTGCTCCGACGCGAACGCGGTCCGCTCAGGCGTGTGCGGGCGTCGGCGCGTTCGAATAGCCCAGGTTCGCCAGCACTTCGCTGGTGGCCTTCGCGAAATTCAGGGTGATGAAGTGCAGGCAGGGCGCGCCCTCGGCGATCAGGCGCTGGGCCATCTCGGTGGCGATCTGGATGCCCTCGGCGCGGACCGCCGCGCGATCCTCCTCGGGCCCGGTGCCCGCGGCCTTACGCAGCCGCTCGATCACCTTGGCCGGGAGCGGACGGCCCGACAGCTCCTCCGCGCGCTCGACCGTGCGCAGCGAGGTGACCGGCATCAGCTCGGGGATGATCGGCTTCGCGCCCTCGATCGGGTCGGCCGCGATGGCCCGATCCCGCAGGCGCAGATAGTGATCCACGTCGAAGAACATCTGGGTGATCGAATACTCCGCGCCCGCGCGCAGTTTCGCCACCAGGTAGCGGGTGTCGTCGTCGAGGTCGGTGGAGCGGGGGTGCCCCTGCGGGAACGAGGCCACGCCGACGTGGAAGTCGCCCAGGTCGCGCACGATGCGCACGAGCTCCTCGGCGTATTCGACGCCCTCGGGGTGCTTGAGCCACTCCCCCAGCACGTCGCCCGGCGGATCGCCGCGCAGCACCAGCAGATTACGGATGCCCGAATCGGCGTACGCGCCGACGATGGACCGCAGCTCGGCCACCGAGTGGTCGACCGCAGTGAGGTGGGCGACGGTGAGCAGTGTGGTTTCGCGCGCGAGTTCGCCGGTGACCCGGATGGTGCGGTCGCGGGTGGAGCCGCCCGCACCGTAGGTCATGGACACGAACGCCGGATGCAGCCGCTCGAATTCGCGGGCGGCCCGCCACAGGCGCGCCTCACCGGCGGCGTCACGTGGCGGATTGAACTCGACCGAGAAGGGCACCGACCCGTCGGGGCGGGGGCCCAGCTGCTGCAGCACGGAGCGAGTTCCGGACACGTGCGGCGTGCGGGAAACTCGGCCAGGGGTCGAATATCCCCGTACATTGTCGAAACTCACGCCTGCATTTTACGGGCCCGCGCAGCGGCCCGGACCCCGACCTGTACCTATCTCAGCAGGTGGGACCGGACCGGCCCCGACCGATTCCCGTGCGCAACGGGGTGGTCGGTAGAGTCGGGGCGAACCCCGCGCGCGGACCTGACGCCCGCGCGAACGGGCCGGTCATCGGGGGCGTTCGCCGTCGTCGCACACGCACACCGAGGCCGATCACCGGGGATCGCGCCTGCGCCGCGCCGCGCACTCACCAAGGAGGCTCCCCTGTCCGCCGGACCCGGTACCCCGACCCGCCAGCCGGTCGGCGCGGGATCACTCGTCGCCGCCGTGGAGGACCGTCTCACCGCCTTCTTCCGGACCCGCGAGCCGTTCGTCGAACCGCTCGGCCCGGTCTTCGTGGACGCGGCCGCCGCCCTGGAGGACTTCGTCATTCGCGGCGGCAAGCGCACCCGCCCCGCCTTCGCGTGGACCGGCTGGCTGGGCGCCGGCCGCAGCGCCGACGACCCGGACGCCGACGCCGTGCTCACCGCCTGCTCGGCGCTGGAACTGGTGCAGGCGTGCGCGCTCATCCACGACGACATCATCGACTCCTCGCGCACCCGGCGCGGCTTCCCGACCGTGCACGTGGATTACGAACAGCGGCACCGGAATCAGCACTGGAAGGGTGATGCGGACCACTACGGCGTCAGCGTCGCCATCCTGATCGGCGATCTCGCCCTGGCCTGGGCCGACGACATGACCCGCGACGCCGGGCTGCCCGCCGACGCGGCCGCCCGCTTCGCCCCGGTCTGGGCGGGCATGCGCACCGAGGTGCTGGGCGGGCAACTGCTCGACATCCACGGCGAATCCGCGGGCGACGAGACCGTGGCGGCCGCGCTGCGGATCAACCGGTTCAAGACCGCCGCCTACACCATCGAACGGCCGCTGCACATGGGTGCGGCGCTGGCCGGGGCCTCCCCCGAGCTGATCGCCGCCTACCGCGAGTTCGGCACCGACATCGGCATCGCCTTCCAGCTGCGCGACGACCTCCTCGGCGTGTTCGGCGATCCGGCCGTCACCGGCAAGCCCTCGGGCGACGACCTGCGCGAGGGCAAGCACACCGTCCTGATCGCCGAGGCCCTGCAACGCGCCGACGCCACCGCGCCCGCCACCGCCGCGCTCATCCGCACCAGCCTCGGCACCGACCTCACCCCCGAGCAGGTCACCGAATTGCGCGCGGCCCTCACCGAACTCGGCGCGGTCGACGCCGTGGAGCAACGCATCGCCTCGCTCACCGAGCAGGCCCTCACCGCCCTCGACGACAGCAGCGTCACCCCCGACGCGGCCCGGCAACTGCGTGCCATGGCCCTCTCGGCCACCGCGCGGTCCTACTGACGCGGCGGCGGGGCCGCAGGACGGACGTGGTTGGCATGAAAACCGTTGCGGGACCGACCGATCGGGTGGTCATCGTCGGCGCGGGACTGTCCGGGCTGGCCGCGGCGCTGCACCTGCTGGCCGCCGGGCGGCAGGTGACCATCCTCGAACGCGACGACCGTCCCGGCGGGCGCGTCGGGTCCTACCGCGGACCGGACTACGAGATCGATTCCGGGGCGACGATTCTCACCGTGCCCGAGCTGATCGACGAGGCCCTCGCCGCGGTCGGGCACACCCGCGAATCGGTGGGGCTGAAGATCCTCGACCTGGCCCCGGCCTATCGGGCGCGCTTCGCCGACGGCACCCGGATCGGCGTCTACTCCGACGAGGAGCAGATGGCCGCGGAGATCACGCGGGTGCGCGGAGCCGCCACCGCGGGTCGCTATCGGCGCCTGCGCGGCTGGTTGCAAGGCGTGTACGAGGCCGAGTTCGGCCAGTTCATGGACACCAACTTCGACTCGCCCCTGGACATGGTGCGCATCCCGGAGAAGCGGGTCGCGCTGGCCCGGTTGGTGCGGCTCGGCGCGTTCGGGCGACTCGGCCCGAAGGTCGGCCGCCTCGTGCGGGACCCGGAAGTGGCCCGGCTGTTCAGCTTCCAAGCGCTGTTCGCGGGCATGGCCCCGAACCGGGCGCTCGGCGTCTACGGCGCGATCCCCTACATGGACACCTGCCTGGGCGTCACCTACCCCGAGGGCGGCATGCGCGCGATCGCCGCGGCGCTGGGCCGGGCGTTCACCGCCGCGGGCGGGACCCTCGAACTGAACGCCGAGGTGATCGGCGTCGACTACCGGGGCCGGCGGGCGACCGCCGTGCACACCGCCGACGGACGCGTCTTCGACTGCGACGCCCTGGTGGTGACCGCCGACATCGGTTCGCTGCCGCGCTTCGGGCTGCGGCATCGGCGCGGACTGCGCGCCTCACCGTCGGCGGTGGTGGCGCACGGCACGATTCCGGCCGCGGTGGCGCGGACCTGGCCGGTGCAGGCGCATCACACCATCGAGTTCGGGCGCGAATGGGACCGGACCTTCGCCGAGATCGCCGCCCGGCGCGGCCACGGTCGGCTGATGAGCGACCCCTCGCTGCTGCTCACCCGTCCCGCCCTCACCGACCCGACCCTCTACATCGACCGCGCCGAACAGCACATCGACGCCGAAGGGCACCTGCGCGACACCGTCCGCCACGAACCGCTCTCACTGCTCGCCCCCTGCCCGAACCTGGACGCCGCGCCGCTGGCCTGGGACCAACTCGGCCCGCACTACCTGCGCGAACTCCTCGCAGTCCTGGAAGCGCGCGGCTACCAAGGGATTTCGGACCACTTCCGGGTCGACCACCTCGACACCCCGCGCACCTGGCGGGCCAAGGGCATGCTCGCGGGCACCCCGTTCTCGGCCGCCCACCTGTTCCGGCAGACCGGTCCGTTCCGCACCCGCAACCTGGTCGCAGGTCGCGCGAATGTCGTTCTCGCAGGCTCGGGCACCGTGCCCGGCGTCGGCGTGCCGACCGTGCTGTTGTCGGGCAGACTGGCAGCGGCACGCATCACGGGTGACGCACGACATGCCGGTTTCGGAAGCTCCGACACCGGGGCACTGTCGTCGGCGCACACGCACTAGACTGACCGCGTCCTGAACCAACGCGGCTGCCGCCGCTGACCTTTCCGGGGGGAACGACCGCCAATGCCGACCCCCGATATGGACGCAGCCACCCCCGACGCCGCCGCGAGCGCCACCGCCACCCGGACCGCGCCCGTGCCGTCCGCACCGGCAGTCCCGGCCGCGCCCGCCGGCTCGCCGTGGCAGGCGCGCCTGCGCCACGCCGCCGACTTCGCCCGCACCCCCGAGGGGCACGCGGCCACGCTCGGCTTCTTCGGCGCGCTGCTGATCACCTTCGGCGGCTTCGGCGCGGGCGGCGTGCGGCGCAGCGATCCCTTGCTCGAGGTCATGCACCTGTCGTGGCTGCGGTTCGGGCACGGACTGGTGCTGTCGTCGATGTTCGTGTGGCTCGGCGTGATCGCCATGATCACCGCGTGGGTCCGGCTGGGGCGCATCGTGATCGGCGGCCAGCCCGGTGCCTCGGTCACCCTCAACGAACTGCGCGGCATCGTCGGCATCTGGACCTTCCCGCTGCTGTTCGCGGTCCCCATGTTCAGCCGCGACGCCTACTCCTACCTGGCGCAGGGCGCGATGCTGCGCGACAACATCAACCCGTACCTGTACGGGCCGGTGGAGTTGAAGGCCAACGCCGCGGTCCTGCTCGACAACGTCAGCCCCGTCTGGACCACCACCACCGCGCCCTACGGGCCGGTCTTCCTGCTCATCGGGCGCGCCATCACCACCGTCACCGGGGACAACGTGGTCGCAGGGACCATCGCGCTGCGCCTGGTCATGCTGCCCGGGCTGGCGCTCATGGTGTGGGCGGTCCCGCACCTGACCAAGCATCTGGGCGGCAAGCCGACCACCGCGCTGTGGCTGGCCGTGCTCAACCCGCTGGTGCTCGTCCACCTGATCGGCGGTGTACACAACGAGATGCTCATGGTCGGCCTGATGGCCGCGGGCATCGCGCTGGTGCTCGAACACCATCACGCGGCCGGGTTCGTGGTCGTCGCCATCGGCGTCGCCGTCAAGGCGACCGCGGGTGTGGCGCTGCCATTCCTGGTGTGGATCTGGATGATTCACGAACGGGAACGCCGGGCCGCCCAGAACGAGGGCGAGCTGCCGCATCCGCTGCGCACCTTCGCCAAGATCGGCGCGCTCGGCGTGGCCGTCTTCGCGGCCGTGTTCGCCGTGGCCACCGTCGCGACCGGACTGCGCGATCACCAGATCGGCTGGCTGACCGCGCTGTCCGGGTCCAAGAAGATCATCAACTGGCTCTCGCTGCCGACCATCATGGCGCACATCGTCACCTGGGTGACCCCGCTGGCGCTGGACAAGGTGCTGCCGTGGACGCGGCTGCTGTGCGCGATCGCCATGGTCGCGATTCTGGTGTGGGCCTGGTGGCGGTTCAAGAACAGCGAGAAGGAGGCCGTGCTCGGCATTCTCGTCGCGTTCGTGGCCATCGTGATCCTGTCGCCCGCCGCGCTGCCCTGGTACTACTCCTGGCCGCTGGCCCTGGCCGCCGGGTTCGCGCTCTCGACCCGGACGCTGCAGGTACTGGTCGGCCTGTGCACCTGGCTCATGCTGATCTTCCAGCCCGACGGCGCGCCCGTCTCCGACTACGTGCACGGCACCCTGGCGATCCTCGCCGCCGTGGTCGCGGCGGTCTCGCTGTGCAAGGTGGATCCGCTGAAACTGCGTGCGGGACGCCCGCATTCCGAACCGCTCGGCGGCGTGGCCGCGCCCGGCCCCGCGTGATGCTGGACCTCGCCTACCGGGACTGCCGACGGATCGCCGCCGCCCACGGCCGCACCTACTTCCTGGCCACCCGCCTGCTCGAGCCCGAGCGAAGACCGGCCGTGCACGCGCTGTACGCCTTCGCCCGCCTGGTCGACGACATCGTCGACGCGAGCGACGCGCCCAGTCGTTCGGCCGACTCGGCGGCCCGGCTCGACCGCATCGAACACGACCTGCGGGCCCGCCTGGCGGGCGCGCCCGGCGCCGGCGGCGACGGACCGGAACAGCGGGTCATGCTCGCGGTCGCCGACACCATCGGCCGGTACTCGATTGCCGCCGAACACTTCTGGGTGTTCCTCGACTCCATGCGCATGGACATCCCCGGCGCGCCCCAATACCGCGACCGCTACCCCACCATGGCCGACCTGAGCGACTACATGCGCGGCTCGGCCGCCGCCATCGGGCTGCAACTGCTGCCGGTGCTGGGCACCGTGGTCCCGGTCGCCGAGGCCGAACCGGCCGCGGCCGCGCTGGGAGAAGCCTTCCAGCTCACCAACTTCCTGCGCGACATCGGCGAGGACCTGGATCGCGGGCGCGTGTACCTGCCCGCCACGGAATGGGCCGCGTTCGGCGTGGACGACGAGTTGCTGTTCCACTGCCGCGAATCCGGCCGGACCGATCCGCGCGTGCGGCGTGCGCTGGCGCATCTGATCGCGATAAACAGAGGTGTCTACCGTCGCGCCACACCCGGCATCGAGCTGCTCGCCCCGCGCGTGCGCCCCGCCATCCGCACCGCCGCCACCCTCTACAGCAGCATCCTCGACGAGATCGAGCGCACCGACTACGCGGTCTTCACCCGCCGCGCGGTGGTCCCCCAGCACCGCCGCTTACGCGTTGCGGCACGGGAATGCTTATCCGCCTCTCCGCGCCTTCTGCCGGTCTTCGGGGAGCCCCTCCGGTAACCAACCGGACCGGCGGTCGAGCAACGGGGCGATTCTTGGACGTACCCGATGAGTTACCCATACGGCACCAAATCAGTTGGCACCTTGGGCATCAGTCCGCGCGCGGTGCGCCGGCACCGCGCGCGGAGTGGCGCAAGGTCAGAAAGGGTCCGCTGCGGCGCGGCGGATCACTTCGCGGGCCAGGGGGCCGTGGATGGCGTCGATGGGGCGACCGGGCAGGGTCTCGTCCTCGGTGTAGATCCACTCGAGGATTTCCTCGTCGGTGTACTTGCCGTCACGCATCACCGTGATCAACGGGGTCAGGTGCTTGGCGACGGCGCCGGTGGAGTCGAAGAACTCCTTCGGGATACCGGCGATACCGTCCCGGCGGACCGCGAGGATCTGGTGGTCGCGCAGCATCTGATGAACCCGCGTCACCACCATGCCGAGCTGCTCGGCCACGTCGGGCAACGGGATCAGGGTCACCGAGTCCGGCAGGACGTCTTCGCTGCAAGGAAAGGCACTCACCCCGACCACGGTAGTCTCTCGCGTCGCCACAGTCGCATCACACCCCGGCACGACTACCATCGGGTGAGCCGCACTGGGCGGCATTGGGAAAATCGGAAGGGTCGCAGTTGATCGGCCAGATGCTGGAAGGGCGCTACCGCATCGACGCGCCGATCGCGCGTGGCGGTATGTCCATGGTGTTCCGGGGGGTGGACACCCGGTTGGATCGACCGGTCGCCATCAAGGTGATGGACCCGAAATTCGCCTCCGACCCGCAATTCCTCACCCGCTTCGAACTCGAGGCGCGCGCGGTCGCGAAGCTCAAACACCCCTCGCTGGTGGCGGTCTACGACCAGGGCGTGGACGGCGACCACCCGTTCCTGATCATGGAACTGGTCGAGGGCGGCACCCTGCGCGAACTGCTGCGCGAACGCGGGCCCATGCCCCCGCACGCGGTGCGCGCCGTCGCCGAACCCGTGCTCTACGCCATCGGTGTCGCGCACGCGGCCGGGCTGGTGCACCGCGACATCAAGCCGGAGAACGTGCTCATCTCCGACTCCGGCGAGGTGAAGATCGCCGACTTCGGTCTGGTGCGCGCCGTCGCCGAGGCCAAGATCACCTCCGACAGCGTGATTCTCGGCACCGCCGCCTACCTCTCCCCCGAGCAGGTCACCAGCGGCAGCGCCGACGCCCGCAGCGACGTCTACTCCGCGGGCATCCTGATCTTCGAAATGCTCACCGGCCGAACCCCGTTCACCGGCGACAACTCGCTGTCCATCGCCTTGCAGCGGGTCGAGAAGGACGTGCCCGCGCCCGGCCGGCTGATCGGCGGCGTCCCCCCGGAGATCGACGAACTGGTCGCGCACGCCACCGCGCGTGAACCCATGCACCGCTTCGCGAACGCCACCGAGATGGCCGACGAGCTGCGCCGCCTCGCCCGCGAATTGCAGCTGCCCGACTACCGGGTGCCCGCGCCCGCCGAATCCGCCGAGCACCTCAGCGCCAAGTACCGGGTCGGGCCCACGCCCGCCCCGCGCGGTCCCGTGCATCCCCCGTCCCGGCCCATTCCGGGCGCGGCGGACCAGACCACCCGGTTCCCCGCCGATGCCACCACCCGGCTCCCCGTGGACCCGCCGACCGTCTTCGCGCCGCAGCAGCCCCAGCACACCCGGGTGATGACCGCGGCCCGCGAGATTCCGGCCGAATACCGCCAGCCCGAGTACGCGCCGCCCGGACCACCGGCGTCCCACGGCGCCGGCTCCGACATGATCGAGGATCGCGGCAAGTCGCGGCGCAAGGTCATCGTGTGGCTGAGCATCGTGGTCGCGCTCGCGGTGCTGCTGGGCATCGGCGGCTGGTGGCTGGGCGTCGGCCGGTATTCGGCGGTGCCGACCATCGCAGGCATGAACACCGACAAAGCGGTCAGCGCATTGCAGGACGCGGGCTTCAAGACCGAGACCCGCAACAAGGCCTCCGACATGATCCCGGTCGGCAATGTGGTCGGCACCGATCCGCCCGCCGGCACCCGGGTCACCAAGGGCTCGCTGGTCTCGGTGCTGGTGTCCAGCGGCAAGCCGAAGGTCCCGGACGTCACCGCCGGACAGGACGTCAACGCGGTCAACAAGGCGATCAGAGACGCCGGGCTCACCCCCGTGGACGCGGGCGAGGTGGGCAGCACGGCGCCGAAAGGCAGTGTCGCCAAGGTGGATCCGGGCCCCGGAACCGTGCTCCCCGCCAACGCGCAGGTGAAGGTCTACCGCAGCAAGGGTTCGCTCCCGGTCAAGGTGCCGGACCTCCGCGGCAAGTCGCAGGAGGAGGCCAAGACGGCCTTGCAGAAGGCCGGGCTCACCGTCAGCTCCACCCGCGAACAGTACGACGCGAAGATCAAGTCCGGTCAGGTGATCGGCACCGACCCGGCCGCGGGCACCAGCGCCGAATCCGGCAGCGGCGTGGTCCTGATCGTCAACAGCGCCCTCGACATGCCGAACCTGCTGGGCGCCAATGTCGGCACCGCGCGGAGCAAGCTGCAGGCGCTGGGGCTCACCGTCACCGTGCGCCAGCTCGCCAGCAACGACGGCTCGATCGTCATCTCGCAGAGCATCGCCCCCGGCGACGCGGTCGAACCGGGCGCCTCGGTCACCCTCGTAGCGATTCCCTGAAACTCATAGGAGCTCCAGCAGGACCAGAGCCCGGACCGCCGGTTGCGGTCCGGGCTCTGAACCTTCTGCACCTCGTTGCCCAGGGCGACAACTGATTTCGTGCCGGCCGGGGTAACTCGCCGGGCACGCCCGAAATCGGTTCGGCACTCGGCCGCCGGCACGGGTGTGGGACCGGCTACGCCTCCCCGTCGCCCGCTGAAGTTCCGGGGAGGCGGGGAGCTCTAGCGCAGCATCTCCGCGACCAGGAAGGCGAGTTCCAGCGACTGCTGGGTGTTCAGGCGCGGGTCGCACGCGGTCTCGTAGCGCTCCTCGAGGTTGAGGTCCGAGATGTCCTGCGCGCCACCGAGGCATTCGGTGACGTTCTCACCGGTGAGCTCGATGTGCAGGCCGCCCGGGTGGGTGCCCAGCGCGTGGTGCACCTCGAAGAAGCCCTGGACCTCGTCGACGATGCGGTCGAAGTGGCGGGTCTTGTAGCCGGTGGAGGCCTCGTGGGTGTTGCCGTGCATGGGGTCGCACTGCCAGATCACCTGGTGGCCGGTGGCCTGCACCTTCTCGATGATGGCGGGCAGCACGTCGCGGACCTTCTGATTGCCCATGCGGGCCACCAGGGTCAGGCGACCGGGCTCGTTGTTCGGGTCCAGGCGCTCGACGTACTCCACGGCCTGCTGCGGCGTGGTGGTCGGGCCGATCTTGAGACCGATCGGGTTGGCGATCAGTTCGGCGAAGGCGATGTGCGCGCCGTCGAGCTGGCGGGTGCGCTCACCGATCCACAGGAAGTGCGCCGACAGGTCGTAGAGCACCGGCTCGCCGGTGACCGGGTGGGTGCTCAGCCGCAGCATGGCCCGCTCGTAGTCCATGACCAGCGCCTCGTGGCTGGCGTAGAGGCGGGCGGTGGACAGGTTCGGGTCGTTGACGCGGCAGGCCTTCATGAAGGCCAGCGCGCGGTCGATCTCGGTGGCCATCTGCTCGTAGCGGGCGCCGGCCGGGGACTGGGTCACGAACTCGCGGTTCCAGTCGTGCACCTTGTGCAGGTCGGCCATGCCGGCGGAGGTGAGCGAACGCACCAGGTTCATCGCGGCCGAGGCGTTGGCGTAGGCGCGGACCAGGCGCGACGGGTCGTGCTCGCGCAGCCCGGCATCGGCGACCAGCGAGTTCACCATGTCACCGCGGTAGGACTTGAGGCCCAGCGAGTCGACGTCGGCCGAGCGCGGCTTGGCGTACTGGCCCGCGATGCGGGCCACCTTCACCACGGGCAGGCTCGCGCCGTAGGTGAGGACCACCGCCATCTGCAGCAGCGTGCGGATATTGCCGCGGATGTGCGGCTCGGTGTTGTCGGCGAAGGTCTCCGCGCAGTCGCCGCCCTGCATGAGGAACGCCTCACCGCGGGCGACCTCGGCCAGGCGCAGGCGCAGTTCCTCGACCTCGGCGGGCACGCAGATGGGTGGCACGCTCTCCAGAACCGTGCGCATCTTGGCGGCCTGTTCGGGGTCCCAGGACGGCTGTTGCAGGGCCGGGCGAGTCAGGGCGTCGTCGAGCCGCCGACGCAGCTCGTCGGGCAGCGGAGGCAGTTCCGGCAGGCGATCGATCGGTACGTCGACGGTCCAGTTCACGTGTTCAGAATACGTAGTGCTCTTGGTGAGACGGACCACCCCCAGGGCTCGAGTCGCCCACCCCATGCGGTCCGGTCCGATCGCAGACCGCTCGGCCGCTTATGTCGATATGCTGCCGCCGCCTAGGCTGGGACCGGATTGCCCGGAAAGCACACCGGCCCCGAGCTGAGGAGAGACCCATCTCATTGCGGTACTTTTACGATTCGGAATTCATCGAGGACGGCACCGTCATCGACCTCGTCTCGATCGCGGTGGTCTGCGAGGACGGACGCGAGTTCTACGCGGTCTCCACCGAATTCGACCCCGAGAAGGCCGGACCCTTCGTCCGTCGCAATGTGCTGCCGAAGCTACCCCCGCCGTCCTCTCCGCTGTGGCGGTCCCGCCAGCGCATCCGCGACGACCTGTACAAGTTCCTGGTCCCGCGCACCGGCGTGGAGCCCGAACTGTGGGCCTGGGTCGGCGCTTACGACCATGTCGCGTTGTGTCAGCTGTGGGGTTCGATGGTCGACCTGCCCAACGCTCTGCCCCGCTACACCAACGAACTGCGTCAGCACTGGGACCAGCACGGTCGCCCGCCGCTGCCGCCGGTGCCGAAGGACGCGCACGACGCGCTGGCCGACGCCCGCCACAACCTCGCGAAGTTCGAGGCCATCGAGGCGCATCGCCGCCTTCAGGCCGTCTGAACCCCGGGCATGCGAAAGGCCCCGGGAGACATGGTCTCCCGGGGCCTTTCCGGTGCTGTGTGGCGGAGGACTAGCTCGCCAGGGTCTCCGGGACGCGGTCGGCGTCGGGGCGGCTGCCCGAGGGGACGCCCTTCTTCAGGCTCGCGGCGTAGACGTCCACGTACTCCTGGTCGCCCATCCGCATGAGCTCGTACATGATCTCGTCGGTGACGGCGCGCTCCACGAAGCGGTTGCCGCCCATGCCCTCGTAGCGCGAGAAGTCGATGGGCTCACCGAATTTGACGGTGACCTTGCGCGGCCGCCAGCGGAACGGACCGGGCGGGCACACCTCGTCGGTGCCGATCAGGGCGACCGGGATCACCGGCACTCCGGTCTCCAGGGCGAGGCGTGCCACTCCGGTCTTGCCCTTGTAGAGGCGGCCGTCCGGGGAGCGGGTGCCTTCGGGGTACAGGCCGACCAGGCGGCCCTCACCGAGCAGCTTGCGCGCGGTGTTGAGCGCGGACTCGGCCGCGTCGGCACCGGAACGATCGATCGGGTACTGGCCGGTGCCGGAGAAGAAGAACTTCTGCAGCCGGCCCTTGAGGCCCGGGGTGGTGAAGTATTCGGCCTTGGCCAGGTAGGTGATCCGGCGCGGGCTCATCAGCGGGGTGAACAGCCAGTCGGTGAACGACAGATGGTTGCCGGCCAGAATGGCCGCACCCTTCGGGGGAATGTTCTCGACGCCCTCGACCTTGGGCCGGTTGATGAGATGCATCAGCGGCCCTACCAAGACGAACTTCAGCAGCCAGTAGAACATTGCGTCCTTTCCCCTGTTTTCGATACCCGGGACCGGCCTCATTGCGGGCACCACCACTCGCTTGCCCACCCTACCGCCGAGACCACACGGCGACCAACCGTGGTGACGGGATTCTCCGATACCGGGAACATCGTCCCACGCAGCGGAATGCGCAGCGCGCGGCGACCCGCGGAAGATCGGCTCGGATCAGCGGCGAGCACGCGCGACGGGCAACACATCCGGCGCCGCGGCCACCGCCGCGCGAGCCAGCTCGGCCGCGCCGATCATGCCCGCGGCCTCACCCAGCTGGGCGGTGCGGATGCGGGCCAGGCGGCGATGCCGGGCGCCGGTGATCGAGCCCGAATAGTGTTCGCGGGCCTCGTCGAGGAACAGCGGCGCCGAACTGCTGACACCACCGGCGACCACGATCAGGTCGGGGTCGAAGATGTCGCTCACGAACGCCAGGCCCAGGCCCAGCCAGCGCGCGAAGTCGGCCAGCACCTCGAGCGCGACCGGGTCGCCGTCCTGGGCCGCACCGGCCACCCGGCGCCCCGTCAGCGAGCCCGGATCCCGTCCGGCCTCGCGGGCCAGCACGGTGGAGCGCTGCGGGTCGGTGGCCAGCAGTTCCAGCGCGGTGTCCACCAGAGCGGTTCCGCTGCAATACCTTTCCCAGCAGCCGCGCTTGCCGCACGCGCAGGCGCGGCCGTTGGGCACCACCTGCAGGTGACCGAGTTCCGGTGCGACACCGTAGCTTCCGCGATACAGCTGGCCGTTGATCAGCAGGGCCGCGCCGATGCCGGTGCCGATGGCCACCAGCACCACATTGCGCCCGCCCGCCGCCGCGCCGAAGCGGTATTCCGCCCACAGCGCGGCATTGGCGTCGTGCTCGAGGATCACCGGCAGTCCGAGCCGGTCGGTGAGGCGCTGCGCGACCGGGGCGTCCTCCCACGGCAGATGCGGGGCGAAACGCACGGTGGCGCGGTCCTCGTCGACGAAGCCCGCCACCGCGAGCCCGACCGCGCCGATGGCGTGGCGGCCGCGCAGCTCGCGCACCGCGCGGGCCAGACCGTCCTCCAGGGCGCGCGCCGAATGCGGGGTCGGGGCGGTGACGGTGTCGAGCACCTCGCCCGCGCCGTCGACCACCGACGCCCGAATGTTCGTGCCGCCCACATCGATTCCCACGGTCAACGGCACATCCACACCGCCCGTCATGCCTTGATGGTCACGTCGATGGGCATGTACTTTCCGCGCTTGGGCCGTCTGGCGCCCGGCTGTGCGGCGCGGCCGGTGCCGGGTCCGTCCTCGCGACCCGCGGGTCCGGCGGCCGGGTCCGGTGTCGGCGCGCCGGCGGTCCCCGATCGGCCGAGGTCATCGCCCGGATGCGCCACGGGCGGTCCGAAGGGTCGCGCGTCCGCACCGGCGGCGTCGCGGGCGCGGAAACCGGTGCCCGACACCGGATCCGCGTCCTCGGGCCGGTGTGCCGCGCCGGGGCCCCGCCCCATCGGATCGTCGAACGAGTCGCCCTCCGGGTGATGTTCGTGACTGCGCGCCGCCGCCCGCCCCTGCGCACCGGCGAGGAATCGCGCGAACACCGCGGCCAGGTTCGCGGCCGCACCGTGCGGGGCGGCGAATCCACCCGCACCCCCGACCGATTCACCGGACTCGTCGGCGTCCGGATCCTGCCCGCGGTCACCCCGCGCGGCGGCGTAGGCGTCCGCGAACGGCAGATCCCCTACCCTGAAACCGGTTCCGACGCCGTGCGAATGCTGTTGCCAGGCTTGATATTCCGGCGAGTCCGGATCCAGGTCCGGCGGGATCACCGGTTCCACCGGCACTCCCGCCAGCGCCTCGCGCAGCACGGTCACGATGGCGGTGCCGTGTTCGGCGATGGCGGCCACCACGTCGTGATGTTCGCCGCGCACGATCGCGGCCGCCGCGCACACGGGGCACCAACTGCAACTGGACCATTCGGCGCGCCCGTCGGCGGCGGTGCGGCGCAGCACCGGTTCCACGCGTTCGAGGACGGCCTCGGCCAGCAGGCGTAACTCCTCGGCGAATTCGCCGAGGTTCTCCTCGGGGTGGCCGGGGCGGGGGTGCGTGGTGGTCATTTCGGCCAGACCTGGGGGTCGGGCCGGAAGCGGATCACCAGGTGGTCGCCGTCGAGTTCGGCGGCATCGACCGTGCACCGCCGCAATACCGGGGCCAGCCGCAATCGCCGCCGGACCCCGTCCGCTCCCACGATCAAATCGTCCTCCACTCGTCCCAGCCGCAGCGTCGACGCGTCGACCACCGGCAGATGCATGCGCATCGCGAACACCGAAGCCACGCCCGCCCCGGATTCGAGCCGGACCACCGGTTCGGCGGCGATGGACTGCACCCCGTCCACATCTGTGCCAAGCATAGGGATCGGACGCCATCCCACCCAGTTACCACTCGCGTCCACCGCGTAGGACAGTGCGGCCAGTGAGCTCAACCCCACCGGTTCGGACCCCGCGTGCCCGACGACCTGCACCGGAACCCCGCGCAGCCGCTTGCGCAGCTCGGTCACCACGTCGAGTTGCTCACCGCGGCGGTTGAAGTACCACTGCACCGCGGGATGCGGTGGCGCGGCCGGGTGCGGCGGCGGCATCTCCGGCGGCACCTTGTTGACCAGGATCGCGTCCAGTCGCAGCCCCAGCAGCGCCGCGGCCGATCGCACGCGCGCCGATTCGGCCACCGCCACCTGTTCGGCGGCGGTCACCAGGCGCGCGCCGGTGCGGGTCCGATCCGCCAGCAGGTCACGGGCTTCGGTCACCGCCTGCACGATCTGTTCGACGGCCACCGCGAGCACGGCCTTGCGGAAGTCGGCGCCGATCGCCTCCATGGTGCGGGCGTGCGCGGGCCACACCCGCTCCAGGTAGCCGAGCACGGTGTCGGGTGCGGTGATGATGCGCAGCATGTCCGCCGAGGGCGGGCAGTCCAGCACGATCACCTCCCACCGCGCGTCGTTGGCGAACCGGGTGATCTCGAGCAGCGCCAGCAGTTCCTGCACGCCGGGCAGGCCGGTGAGTTCGGCGGGATCCAGTGCGCCCAGATCGAATCCGTGCTCGTGTCCGGCGCCGGACGCCATCACCAGCACCTGCCGGAACCGATCCTCCAGCAGCGCAAGCGAATCCACTTCGATCACGTCGAGGTTCGGCGCCGAGGTGAGTCCGTGCCCGACCACCGGGAGCCCCGGGTCGGTGGCCTCGGGGTCACGGCCGTTCACGAGTTCCGGTGCGACCGTGGCGAACATGGGCAACGGCACGCTCGCGACCGCGGGTTTCGCGCCGTGCTGCAGCCGGTAGCCGAGGGCGTCACCCAGCGAGTGCGCCTGATCGAGCGAGGCCAGCAGCACCCGGCGGCCGGTGCGCGCGTACGCCAGCGCCGTCGCGCAGGCGAGGGTGGTTTTTCCGACGCCCCCCTTGCCGATGAACAGCTCGACGCGGGCGACGGGGCGGGGCGAGCGTTCGGTAGCGCCGGCGGTCAGCCTTCGACCCGTTTCTTGAGTTCCTTGAGGGCGGTGTCGGTGATGACCTTCTCCGCCTTGCGTTTGAACATGCCGATCATCGGAATGTTCAGGTCGACGGTCAGCTCGTAGACCACCTGGGTGGTGCCGTCGGGCAGGGCGATCAACTCGTAGGTGCCGTCCTGCGCCTTCTGCAGATCACCGGAGACCAGACTCCAGCTGACCGCGCGGCCGTCGGGCCGCCAGGTGTAGGACAGCGTGTAGGTGTCCTTGACGACGCCGGCGTCCAGGACGAAGCGCGCGGTGCGGGCCCGGCCGTCGGGCGACTTGTCGAGCACCTCGACCGAGCGGGCCGCGGCGACCCATTCCGGATACGACTCCAGGTCGGCGATGACGGCCATCACTCGGTCCGAGGGGGCGTCGATCACGATCGACCTCTGAGTTCGATCGGCCATGGGCGGCAACGCTTCCTTTCTAGTGAGCGGCCGCGGGCGCGACCCCGGCCTTGCGCCCCGCCTCGAGGCGGGCCTTGATCTCGAAGGACATGACCTTGCCCGCGACCCGGCGGGTGCGGTTGAGCGCCAGCAGGTCACGACCGGACATACCGGCGATCCCGCCGCGCGGTTCGGCGTGCATGAAGTAATGCATGATGACGCCGTCCAGCATCGGCTCGAGCCAGAGTTCCATGGTGCCCTCGGCGCCGCCGCTGACGGTCCACCGGATTCCCTTGTCGCCCCGGTCTTCCCGAACCTCCAACTGCAGGTCGGGCCACCACTGACGCCACCGGCCACGATCGGCCAGGATCTCGGCCACGGCCTCGCCGGGCGCGGCGACGAAGGTCATATCGGCAACCTGGATACTGCTCACGGTGCTTATCTTGCCCTACGCTTCGCTCCGGGCGGGTTCGCGGCCCCGAAGTCTCGATTCTTCCCTCCCTCCGCTCCTCCGCTTCGCTCCCGCGTCCGCTCCAAGCGGCGGGGAGGCGGAGCGCAGTCCAGAATCGAGACGGCCGCGAACCTTCGGGCGGACGCTCAGAGCGTAGTGCCTGTCACCCCGACGTGCGGGTCCAACAGTTGCTGTAGTCGGGTCCCCATCAGGTCCCAGCGCCACTGCTGCTGCACCCAGGCGCGGCCCGCGGCGCCCATGGCGGCGGCGGCATCCCGGTCGGAGAGGATGTCGACGATGGCGTCGGCGATCGATTCCAGCTTGCGGCCGTTGACCACCCGGCCGGTCTCGCCCTCGCGGACGGTTTCCGGCGCACCGCCCGAATTGCCCGCGACCACCGGCACTCCCGTGGCCGAGGCCTCCAGGAACACGATGCCCAGGCCCTCGACATCCAGGCCCGCGCCGCGGGTGCGGCACGGCATGGCGAACACGTCGGCGATGGTGTGGTGGGCGGCGAGTTCCTGCGACGGCACCCGGCCGGCGAACACCACATCGTCGGAAACGCCCAGGGCCGCGACCAGCTGACGCAGCTTCTGCTCGTAGGGCCCGCCGCCCGCGATCACCAGCACCGCGCCGGGCACCCGCTTGCGGATCTCGGGCATGGCCGCGATCAGCACGTCCTGCCCCTTGCGCGGCACCAGCCGCGACAGGCACAGAATGGTCGGCCGCTCGCCCAGCCCGTAGCGGGCCCGCAATTCGGCGCGCGCCGCCGGATCAGGTTTGAACACCTCGGCATCCACCGCGGGCGGCAGATACTCGAGCGCCGACTGTGCCCCGAACGCGGCCGCGAACCGCCGCCGCGTGTACTTGCTGACATAGGTGACGACATCGGTGTGATCGCCGATGACCCGCAATGCCTGCCGCGCGCCCGGCAGCATCGACCAGCCGACCTCGTGCCCGTGCGTGGACGCCAGGATCCGCTCCGCGCCCGCGCGCCGCAGCACCGGCGACAGCAGCGCCAGCGGCGCGGCCGCCCCGAACCACACCCGATCGCACTGCTCGTCGCGCATGAGCTTCTTGGCCCGGCGCGCCACCAGCGGGGTCGGCAGCATCAGTGTCGTCGGATGCCGGACCACCTGAAACGGCTGCTGCGCGTCGAACTTCCAGTGGCTGTCGCCCTTCCAGCGGGGCGCGTACACGACCAGCTCGTCGGCGGGCAGCTGCAAGGCGAGCGCGTGCAGATACGACTGAATCCCACCCGGTCGTGGCGGGAAATCATTGGTAACCAGCAGCGTTCGCCCCATGCGACAAACCTACTGCACCCGCGGATCAGGCGGCTTTACGCGCCCTCGGCGGTACGGGTGGTGAGCCAGGCGCGCCAGTCGGCGACCAGGTCGGGGTAGGTGAGGCCGAGCACGCTGTGCAGGACGGCCTCGACGGCGGCGCGGTCCTTCGGACCGGTGGCGAGCTGTCGATACAGCTCGACCAGGGTGTGATCGCCGAAGCGGTCGGCGATGAACGCGCACGCCGACCAGCCCTGTTCATAGGAGAGCGAGGCCTTGCCGCTGGTCGGTTCGAACAGTTCGTCGGCCGGGAGGTCGGCGGGCAGGTCACCGGCGCGGACCCGGGCGGTCAGCGCCGGGGCGATCTGGGTGACCGGCTGCCGCATGCCGCGGTGCGCGGAGTATTCGGCGAAACCCTCGAGCATCCACATCGGCGACCCGTCGACGGTCACCGCGCGGCTGGCCATGTGGGTGAGTTCGTGACGCAGCACCGATCGCAGGCCGTCCGCGCCCAGGCGGCGGCCGGCCTCGGGCCCGAAAACCACGCGCTGCCCGGTCAATTGCGCGCCCGGACGCACCGGGTCGGCGACGGTGGAGGCAGCGACCTCGGCAGGTACGGCGCCGACGGCACGGGTCAGGGCCGCGAATTCGGCTGGGCTGGAAGCGACCACCACGACGGGGGCCCGATTCCAGTCCGAACCCCACAGCGCGGTGACCGCGGCGGTGGATGCCGCGAGTTCGCTCGCCAGCACATCGAGGTCCGCGCGCTGCCCGGCATGGCCGAGCACGATGCCGGTCCGGTCAGCCCCGGTGGCCACCGATTCGGCGACCACTTTGCCGTAGGAGTCCATGGTCCGCTGCACCAGCGGCACCTGCGGATCGGTGGCCTGGCTGACGTCCTGGCCCGGCACCACCGCACGCAGTTTGGGCAGCACCGAGTTCGGGAGCATGAGCAGCGCGCCGCACGCGGCGGTCAGGGCGCTGACCATGACCAGGGTGAGCACGAACTGGAACCGCCGCTTCGCCGACAGCCAGCCGCGGGCCTGCCGCAGAGTGCTCATTGCCGCCTCTCGTTCAGAATCGACGCGCTGAATGGAACGGTGACGAACCCAACGGCGCGACCTGGACGGGTACGCCGAAAGTCGAAGCGTGCAGCATCAATCCGTTGCCGGCGTAGATGCCCACGTGGGAGATGTCCGAGTAGAAGAAGACCACATCACCGGGCTGCAGGTCCTGCTGGTCGACCGGCGTGCCGTATCCGGCTTGCTGCTGGGAGGTGCGCGGCACGTTCTTGCCGACCTGATGGAAGGCCCACTGCACCAGGCCGGAGCAGTCGAACTGGTCCGGGCCGGTGGCGCCCCAGACGTAGGGATCGCCGACGCGGGTCAGGCCCGCGGCCAGCGCGCTGGTGCCCGAACCCGGGACCAGGCCCTTGAGCAGGCTGTCGCGATCGAAGCCGGGCGGGAACATCGAGCCCGCCAGCGCGGACTTGTCACCCGCGGAGAGCTGCCCCCACGCGGCGATGACCTGGGCCATGGACCCTTGCAGCGCAGCGCGTTTGGCCTCCAGGTCGGAGCGCACCTTGTCGGCGGCGACGCTGGCGGCGCGGGCGGCGTCGGCGGCGGCGCGGGCGCCGGCCTCGGCGGCGGCGGCCGCGTCGGTGGCCTTCTGGTACTGGCCCAGTTGTTCATTGGTGCGCGCGCCCACCAGGTCCACGATGGACATCTGGTCGAGCAGCTGCTGCGGGGAATTGCTCACCAGTAGCGAGGTGAGCCGGTTGGAGCGGCTGCCGAGCAGCGCGGAGGTCGCCGCGCGTTCGATGACCGGTTGGTAGCGGCGGATTTCGGCCTTGGCCGCGTCCAGCGTGGCGGCCGCGTCGGCGGCGCGCTCGTCGGCGGTGGCGGCGGTGGCGGCCTTGGCGTCGAGATCGGCCTGGGCGTTGAGCGCCTGCTGATTCATCTGCTCGGACTGCCGGGAGAGATCGATCATCCGCTGCACGGCTTCACTGGCGTTGGCCGGTGCGGCGACCGGATCGGCGGCCGCGAGACCGTAACCGCCGTAGGTGCCGACCATGAGGGCGCCGACCGTGAGCGCGCCTCCGACCAGTCGTCTGGTCCGCTCACTGTGTGTTCGCCGATACTGCGCTTGCGCTGCCACCGCTGGTGTCGTCCCGTTCTCTTACCCCGAGCCGGTCAAGAAGGTCTCGGTAAGATTACGAAACGGCGACCGCTTGTGTCCAGCAGGCCACGGAAGCATTACGGTCGCCGCCTCTCCCGCAGGTCGTCCGCCTGCGGTCGGCTGGGGGACGAATCCCCCGGTAGAGCGAGGGATCTCAGATACGGGTGGCGCCCGCGAACGGCATCGAGGAGATCGGGGCGACCTTCACCGGCTGACCGGAGGTCGACGCGTGCACCACATTGCCGTCGCCGATGTAGATGCCGGAGTGGCTGCCGCCGTAGAACGACACCACGTCGCCGGGCTCGAGGCCGTCGTAGGACACCGGGCTGCCGGTGTTGGCCTGCTCGTAGCTGGTGCGCGGCAGGCTGACACCGGCCTGGGCGTAGGACCACTGCACGAGGCCGGAGCAGTCGAAGGCGTCCGGGCCCGCGGCGCCGTAGACGTACGGGTCGCCGACGCGGCTCATGGCGGCGTCGACCGCGGCCTGACGGAAGCTGTGCTGCGGGGCCGGGGCGCCCGGGATCGCGATGCCGGGCAGCGGCGGGATGTTCACCGGGATGGACTCGGGCAGGCCCGGGATCCCGGCGGGGAGCTGGATGGCGTCGGGGACGTCGATGACGCCGACCGGGGTGTTGACCGGCTGGGCCGACGCGGGAGTAGCGGGCAGCAGCAGCGCGCTCAGCGTGGCAGCGCCGACGGCACCGGCGGCGGCCGCGCGACGCGCAGTGCGCTGCATGCCCCGGACCTGTCGCTTGACGGTGGTGGTCGCCATGGTGAGGTACTTCCAATCTGCCCCGCGACGCCACACCCGGTGGTGCGTCGGACTCCGCGAGGTCTCAGGAAGATTACGAGGACATAACGGTGCTTTGTAAAGCCGAGGCGGTGGATACGTGACTCAGAATTGTTGCGCACCCGCATTTCGGTGCGACAAACGTCACAGCAATCACGAAACGATAACAGCGGCCGTTTTTCCCGGAGCGTCCCGGGAGCTACCCGCCGGTAGCAAGCGCCCATCCGGAGCCCTTCCGACCTCGACAGATCCCGCATAACACCCGGTCACGGCTATGACCACCGACCTGGGCGATTGCCAAACCCCCACCCGGCACGCCCGAGCGCGGGATACCGGGGCAGCACCCACCGGGCACGAATCCGGACCAACCGGCCTTTCGCGCAGAATTGATACATATTATCAATAACTGTGACCCTGGTCACAAACCGGCATATTTGCGCAATCCGGGGATTTCATCTCGAGAATCTCCACCACATATTCGGGGATTTCCCCTGTTCAACTCGAGTGACCAACTTCGGGCGCAGCTTGTCGGACCCCACGCCTAGGCTTGCGGATCGTGTCCGGACAGCTGGCCTTCGATGAGCTCGAAACCCCGCTCTACGACACAACGTTCGTGGTCGTGGACCTGGAGACCACCGGAACCAGCCCCGAGGGCGACTCGATCACCGAGATCGGCGCGGTCAAGGTGCGCGGTGGCGAGGTGCTCGGCGAGTTCGCGACCCTGGTGAATCCCGGCTGCGCGATTCCCCCGCAGATCGTGCAGATCACCGGGATCACGACGGCCATGGTGATCGACGCGCCCCGGATCGAGGAGGTGCTGCCCGGCTTCCTCGAGTTCGCGCGTGGCGCGGTGCTGGTCGCCCACAACGCCCGGTTCGACACCGGGTTCCTGAAAGCGGCCGCGGCCAAGTGCGAACTGCCCTGGCCCGCTTTCCAAACCGTGTGCACCGTGCAGCTGGCCCGCCGGGTGCTCCCGAAGGACGAAGCGCCCTCGGCCAAGCTCTGGTACCTGGCGCAGCTGCTCGGCGCGGAGACCCGCCCCACCCACCGCGCGCTCGACGACGCCAAGGCGACCGTGGACGTGCTGCACGCCCTGATCGCCCGGGTCGGCAATCAGGGCGTGCACAGTCTCACCGAGCTGCTCGACTATCTGCCCGAGGTGACCCGCCGGCAGCGCGCGAAACGGGTGCTGGCCGCGGACCTTCCGGCGACGCCGGGCGTGTACCTCTTCCGCGGCCCGTCGGACGAAGTCCTCTATATAGGGACGGCGGTGAATCTGCGCCGCCGCGTCCGCAACTACTTCACCGGTTCCGACACCCGCCCGCGCATGCGCGAGATGGTGCAGCTGGCCACCCGCGTCGATCATGTCGAGTGCGCGCACGGTCTGGAGGCGGGCGTGCGCGAGCTGCGCCTGCTGATCGCGCACACCCCGCCCTACAACCGCCGGTCGAAGTTCCCGCAGCGCGCCTGGTGGCTGACCCTGACCGACGAGCCGTTCCCCCGTTTCGCCGTCTCCCGCACCCCCACCCGGGATGCGCTGGGCCCGTTCACCTCCCGCACCGACGCCCAGGAGATCGCGGCCACCCTCGCCGAGCAGGCGGGCCTGCGCACCTGCACCACCCGCATCCCGCGCACCGGCCGCCACGATTGCCCGCCGGCCGTGGTCGGCGGTTGCCCCGCGGGCGCCGAAAACAGCCCCCTATATATAGAGGAATACGAACGAGCCCCCGAGGCGATCCGCGCACTCTTCACCGGCGCCGACGACACCCTCCTCCACGCCATCGCCTCCAAACTCGAAACCCTCTCCACCGCAGAACATTTCGAAGCCGCCGCCCGCCTGCGCGACCGCTCGGTCGCGGTGATCCGCGCCCTGCGCCGCACGCAACGCCTGACCGCCCTGGCCGCCATCCCCGAACTGATTGCCGCCCACCCCGACGGCGCGGGTGGCTGGCAGTTCGCGATCATCCGCCACGCCCGCCTGGCCGCCGCCGGCACCGCCGTCCGAGGCATCTCCCCCATGGCCGTAGTCGACCGCTTGGTCGCCGCCGCCGAAACCGTCCTCCCCCACCCCCTCTCGGGCTCCGCCGACGAGCCCACCTATCCCCCACTGCGCGGCGCCCTCCCGGAGGAAGCGGCCCTCCTGGTCCGCTGGCTCGAACAACCCGGCATCCGCATAGTCCGCACCACCGACGGCTACGCCGAACCCCGCCGCGGCGCGGGCCCCTGGCTCGACTGGGTCGCCCGCGCCGAATCCGCCCGCGCGGCCACCCCCGGCGACCCGAACTGACCGCCCCGCGGACCCCCGCGCTGCCAGAATGGCGGCATGTACGTACCCGATGCCGAACGCTGGAACCACAACATCGAGTACCACCCGCTCCTGGCGAACGCGGTGGCGGGAGCCCGCGACGTGCTCGACGTCGGATGCGGAGAGGGCATGCTGGCCAGGCGAATTCGCCTGGCCGGCGCAGCCGTCACCGGAATCGATCCCGACCCGACGAGCATCGAACTGGCCCGAGAGCAGTCACCCGACGGCGACATCACCTATCTCCGAGCCGATTTCCTCGACCATCCCTTCGCCCCGCAGTCCTTCGACGGCATCGTCTCCATCGCCGCACTGCATCACATGGACACCGCGAAGGCCCTGACCCGCATGCGCGACCTCCTCCGCCCCGGCGGCACCCTGGCCGTCGTGGGCATGGCCCGCAACGACTTCCCGGCCGACCTCCCCTGGGCAGCCGCAGCCCTCCTGACCAGCATCAAGGACCGCCTGTTCCGCGCCCAATGGGCCCACCCCTCCCCCGTCGTCTGGCCGCCCCCGCACACCTACGCCGAGACCCGCCGCACCGCCGAGCAGATCATGCCCGGCATCCGCTACCGCCGCCACGTCCTCTGGCGCTTCTCACTGGTGTGGACCAAGCCCGATCCGATCTAGCCGCAGCACGATTCGCTAGGCCTGTTCCAGCACTTCGAACGGGATAGTCGCCTCGACCGGATCATCGAGCAGGAGTACGCGGCGGTGCACGTGGTGGGCGCGGTAGCGGCGACCGGACCAGTCGAGGCGGTATTCCTCGATCTCCTCGATCCGCTCTTCCTTCTGGTCCAGCCGGACGATCAGGTAGCGGGGGACGCCGGCGATCGCGTATTGAACTCGCTTGTCGGTGATGTCGGCGTCGATCGTCGATTCGGATGTCACTTCCACGATGAGCAGAACATGGTCGCGCACGGTGTTGACGTTGTAGGGCTCGCAGTCCCGGATCCAGATATCGGGATTGCGGATGTTCAGTCGGCGGTCCGCGGCGGCCGACTCACTGTCGGCGAAGCGGGCGGCGACATCGGAATCCACCACCATGCGGGGACCACCGGGACGACGGGCGGCCTCGAACAGCCCTGCCAACCGCCGCACGACCCTGCTGTGCAATGGGCTCTGAGCCATCATCGGCACGACGCGCCCGTCCACGATCTCGATATCTCCGAGGTCGGAAGTCGCTCCGTCATCGAACTCCTCGGCCGTCACGCGCAGGGCGTCTTGCTCGTCGAGAGCGCTCATGTCGACCATCATTTGCAGCCTGGCCGGGGTTGACTCTGACATCGTGTGAGGCGGCAGACTCGCTGGCGTGACCGATTCCTCGAAGCTGATGTCCATCGGCAGCTTTTCCTCGTTGAGCAGGATCAGTGTGCGGATGTTGCGGCACTACGACGCCGGCGGCGTGCTGGTTCCCGCGTGGGTCGACGATGCCACCGGGTATCGCCGGTACGCGCCGGAGCAGTTGGCCGATGCCGCCCGGATTCGTGAGCTGCGTGATGTCGGGTTCGGCGTATCCGCCATCGGAGCCCTGCTCGCCGTGTTCGGCTCGGACACGTATGCCGATGCGTTGCGTTCGCAGCGCCGGCTGCTCGTGGACGAGGCCGCGTCGGCCCGGCAGCGGCTGGCCCTCATCGAGCGCATGCTCGACCGGAAAGACTTGGAGAACACCTTGTCCGACATCGAGGTTCAACTGATCGACATCCCGGCGCAGACGCTGGTGACGCTGCGCGGGGTGATACCCGTCTATGCCGCGGAGGGGGAACTGTGGGCGCGTTTCATGCCCGAACTCCACCGGCAGCGGATCGCGGTGACCGGATCGGGCGGCTGCATCGATCACGACGCCGAATTCCGGGAATCCGACGTCGATGAATCGGTCTTCGTGGAGACCGCTGCGGACGTCGAGGTGCAGGCCCCGCTCGTCGCGCTGCGCTTTCCGGCGCGGCGCGCGGTGTGCGCCACGGTGACCGGCCCGTTCGCGGAAGTGATTCCGCGGGCGCACGATCGGATCGCAGCGTTCGTCAACGATCACGGTCTGCGGCTCTCCCGTACCCGCGACGAGATCGCCACCCACCATTTCACCGTCTATCGCAACGATCCCAACCAGGTTGCCGAATCGGAGGCGACGATCTCGGTGGTCTTCCCGGTCGCCTGAGTCGCTACGCAAAAGGGGAAGGCCCCGAGTCGGTTTCGACTCGGGGCCTTCCCTGATGACGTTCGATCAGTGATCGGACTGCTTGCCGTGGGCGGCGTTCTGGGCCGCTTCCAGCACTCCGAGCATCTTGTGCTCTTCTTCGTGGGCGATGGCGACGTTCTCCGCCTGCTCCGACGCGGGGTCGGCGCGCAGGAAGGAGCCGGTGCCGGGCTTGCCCGCGGATCCGAGCTTGGCCATCTTCTTGGGCACCGGGGCGCCCTGGTACTCCAGCGGGATCGGGTGGCCGTGCGAGTCGACCGGGCCGAGGGGCTGGTGGACCTCGATGTACTCACCGTGCGGAAGCCGCTTGATGACACCGGTTTCGATGCCGTGCTCGAGCACCGCGCGGTCACTGCGCTGCAGACCGATGCAGAACCGGTAGGCGGCGAAGTAGGCCATCGGCGGGGCCAGCAGCAGGGCGATGCGGAAGAACCAGGTGGTGGCGTTCAGCGAGATGTCGAACTTCAGCGAGATGATGTCGTTGACACACGCCAGCGTCAGCACCATGTAGAACGCGATGGCCATGGCACCGATGGCGGTGCGGACCGGCACGTCGCGCGGACGCTGCAGCAGGTTGTGGCGGGCGGTGTCGCCGGTGAGGCGCTTCTCGATCCACGGGTAGGCGATCAGCACGGTGAACACCAGGCCCATGATCAGGGCGACCCAGAACGGCGCCGGGACCGTGTAGCGGCCCAGGTACAGCTCCCACGGCGGCATGAGACGCGCCATGCCGTCGGTCCACATCATGTAGAAGTCCGGCTGCGAACCCGCGGAGACCTGAGACGGGTTGTAGGGGCCCAGGTTCCAGATCGGGTTGATCTGGAAGACGCCACCCATGATCGCGACGATGCCGAGGGTGAGCGCGAAGAACGCGCCCTGGTCGGCGGCGAACACCGGGATGATGCGGGCGCCGACGACGTTCTTCTCGGTGCGGCCCGGTCCGGGGAACTGGGTGTGCTTCTGGTACCAGACCAGCGCGACGTGCGCGGCGATGAGCGCCAGGATGATGCCCGGCAGCAGCAGCACGTGCGCGATGTAGAGGCGCGGAATGATGATGGTGCCCGGGAAGTCGCCGGCGAAGATCAGCCAGTGCATCCAGGTGCCGATCACCGGCATGCCCATGGTGATACCACCGAAGGCGGCGCGCAGACCGGTGCCCGACAGCAGGTCGTCGGGGATCGAGTAGCCGAAGAAGCCCTCGAACATGGCCAGGATGAGCAGCAGCGAGCCGATCACCCAGTTGGCCTCACGCGGCTTGCGGAAAGCGCCGGTGAAGAAGATGCGGAACAGGTGGATGATGATCGACGACGCGAACAGCAGCGCCGCCCAGTGGTGCACCTGTCGGACGAACAGACCGCCGCGCACCTCGAAGGAGATGTTCAGCGCGGTCTCGTAGGCCCGCGACATGGTGACACCGCGCAGGGGCTGGTAGGCGCCCTGGTAGACGGTCTCGCTCATGGACGGGTCGAAGTACAGCGTCAGGTAGATGCCCGACAGCAGCAGGATGATGAACGCGTACAGCGCGATCTCACCGAGCAGGAACGACCAGTGGGTCGGGAAGACCTTGTTGATCGATCGCTTGGCGAACGCAGCCAGGTGGTAGCGCTCGTCCATTTCGTTGGCCTGGACGGCCGCTTTGCTAGGGCTCATGAACGACGCTCCCAGAAGGCCGGGCCGAGCGGCTCGATGAAGTCGCCGGCGGCGACCAGGTAGCCATCGGCATTGACGGTGATCGGCAGCTGCGGCAACGCGCGGGCGGCGGGACCGAAGACCGGCTTACCCCATTCGGTCGCGGAGAACTGCGACTGGTGGCAGGGGCACAGGATCCGGTTGGTCTGCTGCTCGAACAGTGAGGTGGGGCAGCCGAGGTGGGTGCAGATCTTCGAGTAGGCGAAGTAGTCGCCGTAGTTGAAGCTCTCCTGGCCCTTGCGCTTGATGGCGTGCTCGGCATCGTGCGGACGCAGACGGATCAGCATGACCGCGTTGCGGATTCCGCGCAGCGACTGCAGGGTCGCGTGCTCGTCGCCGCGCCAGGATTCCTTCCAGGGGAAGACGGTTTCCATGGCGCCGCCGTCGAGGTCCTCCGGCTTGACCAGGACGATGTCCTCGGGGCGGCCGGTGTCGCGACGCAGGAAGACGGTCTCGCCCGGGTAGTCCGGGGTCCAGCCCGAGACCCACAGCGGCGACTTGTCGCGCTTGGCCCACGGGTTCTTGATCATGCCGCCGACGAAGAGGAACAGCGCGCCGACTCCGACCAGGCCCGCGCCCAGACCCGCGGTGCGGGTGATGAGCTTGCGGCGGCCCAGGGTGGAGGTTTCGCCGGCGTCCTGCAGCTGCGCGACCAGGGTGCGCCGGTTGACCTCCGAGGACGCGCCGTCGTGGCGGTCCTGGATGGAGATCTCGGCGGGGATGAAGTGCTTGCGGATCAGCACGATCGCCACGCCGATGGCCAGCACGGCGATGCCGAGGGTGAGGCCGTACAGCGGGGTGGTCAGGGTGTACATCCCGTTGCCGTCCTGGTTGCGGCCCTTGTACTCCCAGGGCCAGAACAGGAAGACACCGATCAGAGCGGCACCCGCGAGCGCGGAGATGCCGAACCACAGGGCGACGCGACGCTCGGCGCGCTTCTCGGCCCGGGTGCCCTCGACCGGCCAGCGGGGGGCGCGGTAGGCGACGTCGACGCCGTCGAGTTCGGTGCCGAGCTTGACCAGCTCGTCCCGCGACATGGCGTCGAGCTGCTCATCGGTGGGTTCGGTGGGGTTGTCCCCCATGCTGTTTCGCTCCTGTTCACTCATGACCGGGAACCGATCCACATCGCGGAGCCGACCAGGGCCACGATGCCGACGACCCAGATCGCCAGACCCTCGGTCGCGGGACCGAAGCCACCGAGGCCGTAGCCGCCCTCGGACTTGGTCTCCATGCGGTCCTTGATGTACGCGACGATGTCCTTCTTCTCGTCCGGCGTCAGCTGCCGGTCGGAGAACTTGGGCATGTTCTGCGGGCCGGTCAGCATGGCCAGGTAGATCTGCTGCTCGCTGGCTTCTTCCAGCGGGGGCGCGAACTTGCCGGAGGACAGCGCGCCGCCCTTGCCGGTGAAGTTGTGGCAGGAGGCGCAGTTCAGGCGGAACAGTTCGCCGCCGCGGCCGAGGTCGCGGTCCTCGATGAGGGATTCCTGGGCGATCTCGCCGTTGGCGTCGCGCACGACGGTGGGGCCGCCACCGTTGGCCTGGACGTAGGCGCTGATCGCGTCGGTCTGGTGCGCGTCGAACTTCGCGGGCTTGCGCACGATCTGCGCCTCGTTGCGGGCCGCGGGCATGCGGCCGGAGGAGACCTGGAAGTAGACCGCGGCCTCACCGACGCCGATCAGGCTGGGGCCGCGATCCTGGACACCCTGCAGGTTGACACCGTGGCAGGTGACGCAGGAGGTGTCGTAGATCTGCTTGCCCTCGCGGATCAGCGCGGACTGATCTTCGTGCGCGGTCGCCACCTGAGCCTGCGGGGTCAGGGCCGATGCCGCGAAGCCGGCTCCGACGAGGCCCATCAGGAGGACCAGCCCGCCGGCCAGCTTCCGGCGAACGCGGCGCTGCTTGCGGGTCTTGGTGGCCTGGCCGATCCCCTCGGGATCTGGCGCTGACGGGGGAGATGAACTCATCTGTGTCCCTTTGGAGTAGACGGAACCGACTTGTACAAGTTTGGGGTTGCCGAAACGGGGCTGTGTGTTTCGACGCGTCCGGTGTTAGCGGACGAAGTAGATCGTCGCGAAGAGGCCGATCCACACGATGTCGACGAAGTGCCAGTAGTACGACACGACGATCGCCGCGGTGGCCTGCGCCGGGGTGAACTTGCTGAGCTTGGTGCGCACCAGCAGGAAGATGAACGCGATGAGACCGCCGATGACGTGCAGACCGTGGAAGCCGGTGGTGATGTAGAACACCGAGCCGTACACGGAGCTGGAGATCGAGGTGCCCTCGGACACGAGCGCGTGGTACTCGGTCCCCTGACCGGCCACGAAGAACGCGCCCATGAAGAAGGTGAGCAGGTACCAGCGGCGCAGGCCGAACACGTCGCCCTTCTCCGCGGCGAAAACGCCCATCTGGCAGGTGAAGGAGGACAGCACCAGCACCAAGGTCACCGGCACGGCCAGCTTCAGGTTCAGCTCGGTCGGCTCCGGCGGCCAGACGCCGTGCGCCTGCGCGCGAGCAACGAAGTACATGGCGAACAGGCCGGCGAAGAACATCAGCTCGCTCGACAGCCAGATGATGGTACCGACGCTGACCATGTTGGGCCGGTTCAGCGAATGCACACGCTGGGTAATGGCCGATCCTGGGGTCCCTACTGCGGTCGTCACGCCGGTAAGTATGACTTGTCGTAGTACGACAGGCGTAGGCGGGTACGAAACTTTGTCGTACGTGTCGGAAAGCCCAGGGCGAGCGCGCGTCTCGGGGGGTTCCCGGCGTGTCCCCGCAGAGCCTAGATTGCGCAGGTAAGAGGAAGCTGAGGCCCTTTTTCGGGGCGGTGAGAGGGAGTCGATCGTGAAGTCGTGGTGGCAGCGGTGGCGTGGGCGCGGCGGTGCGACGCAACTGGATCCGGGACGCCCGGATCTGGTGGTGGTGGCGTCGAGTTTCGATGACGCGGAGGCCTGTTCGGCGGCGCTGGGCAAGGCGCTGGACTGGACGGCGGACCGTCCGGTGGTGCTCAGGCACCATTTGCGGCTGCCGGCGGCCCAGGTGAATGCGGTGCAAGTCATTGCCGCGCAGGGCGGCTATGACACCGCGTCGGTGTCCGACGCGGACCCGGCGCGGCTGGTGTTGCAGCGGGTGCAGATTCTCGATGCCGTGCACTGTTCGCAGGAGCGTTCGCGGATGGCGGGCCTGGCCCAGCGGCACGACGGCGATGTGCTGGGCTGGGACGCGCTGCAGCCCGCCCCGCGTCCCCGGTAGCGGCGGATTCGGGGCGCGAAGCCGCGTGAGAGTCCCGGGAGTCGGGCTTTCCACACTAGGCTTGCCGCAACCACACTGGTGTCCGGCATGGACCGGCAAGGGGAAGAGTAGGCAATGAGCGCGCGCAGCTGGCGAGAAATTCTCGGCATCCTCACCGACGGCAACGACCTGTCCTCGGACGAGGCCGCGTGGGCGATGAACGAGATCTTCTCCGATAACGCCACCTCCGCGCAGATCGCCGCCTTCGGCGTGGCCCTGAAGATGAAGGGCCCGACCCCCACCGAGTTGAACGGTCTGGCGGGCGGCATGCTCGCGCACGCGCGCCGGGTGCGCCACGACGGCGCGGCGGTGGACATCGTCGGCACCGGTGGTGACCGCTCGGGCAGTGTGAACATCTCCACCATGTCCTCGATCGTGGTGGCGGCCAGCGGGGTTCCGGTGATCAAGCACGGCAATCGCGCGGCCTCCTCCAAGAGTGGCGGCGCGGACGTGCTGGAGGCGCTGGGCGTGAAGATCGCGCTGGGCCCGGAGTCGGTCGAGGAGTGCGTGCAGCGGACCGGCATCGGTTTCTGTTTCGCGCCGGTGTTCCATCCGTCGCTGCGGTTCGCCTCGCAGGCGCGCGGCGAGATCGGGATTCCGACGGTTTTCAATATCCTGGGCCCGCTGACCAATCCGGCGCAGCCGGGCGCGGGCCTGATCGGCTGCGCGTTCCCGGAGCTGGTGCCGGTGATCGCGGGCGTGTTCGCCGAGCGCGGCGCCTCGGCCCTGGTGGTGCGCGGCAATGACGGCCTGGACGAGATCACCACCGCCGACACCAGTGACGTGTGGGTGGTCGCGGGCGGCAAGCTGCACGAAACCACCATCGACCCAACCACTCTCGGTATCGAGCGGGTGGATCCGTCGGCGTTGAAGGGTGGCGACGCGGCGACGAACGCGGCGATCGCGCGCGCCATGTTCGCCGGGGAGCCGGGTGCCGTGCGCGACGCGGTGCTGCTGAATTCGGCGGCGGCGCTGGTCGCCTTCGACCTGACCGCCGACGATGTGCACGGCGATCTGCACGCCAAGCTGGCCGAGGCGCTGAAGCGGGTGGCCGAGACGGTGGATTCGGGTGCGGCCACCGCCCTGCTGGAGAAGTGGGTCACCGTCTCCAACGAGCTGGGCGCGAACTAGCCGTCTAGGTCGCGGCCTCGATGAACCGGCGCATGGCATCGAAACTCTTGATGCCGGGCGCGGTTTCGAGGGAGCTGGAGACGTCGACGCCAAAGGGCCGGTGGGCGGCGACGACCTCGGCGACATTGTCCGGGGTCAGGCCGCCGGCCAGCACCACCTGGCCGGGTACTTTCTCGAGCCAGTCGGGGAATTCGGCGAAGACGCCGGATCCGGCGCTGGCGTCGTAGAAGAAGTACTCGCAGGTCTGTTCGGGCTCGGGCGGCACCGACGAGCAGTAGGCCAGGTTGGGCAGGTCGGTCCAGTTGTAGAGCTGGATGACGTCGAAGTCGTCGATCACTTCGTCGACCTCGCTGCGGTCGAAGGCGACCATGAAGGACCGGATCTTGCCGCGCGCGTGGGCGGCGAGTTCGCGGGCTCGCGCGGGTTCGATGTACCGCTTGCTCTTGGTGGTGCCGACCACGCCGATGGCGGTGTAGCCGAGTTCGACGGCCCAGTCGATCTGTTCCTCGGTGGTCAGTCCGCACACTTTGACGAACATGGGTTTCCTGCCTTCCCCTGAGAGATTGGCTCAGAGTGTCCTGGGAGTTCCGGTAACTCGGCGGAGCGAGGGCGTTCGAGCGGCCGCCGCGGCGTTACAGTTCCGGCATGCGATACGCGGTGGTGCTACCCGGCCTGGTGGTCGTGCTCCTGGGCCTCGGTGTTTCGGTGAGCGCCGCTCACCCGTCGGCCCGTGCCGAGGGGACCGATGCCGGGGCACTCACCGTGGACGGCCGGAGTTACGGCATCCCTTCCGAGTGCGTGACCGTCCGCCATATGCCGCATCGGCTGACCGTCGCCAATGCGACCGACCAGCGGGTCAATGTGTATCTGTTCCCCGGCTGCAAGGGCGGCGTCACGCACATCATCGAGCCGGGTCACAGCGGCCGCGCGCTGGGCGCGTCGGTGCAGACGCGCTGATCGCGGCTATTCGCCGATCGAGAATCCGGCTTCCACGTCGGCGCGCGAGTAGGACTTGAACGCGATGTGGGTGGCGGTGCGTAGCACGCCGGGGGTCTTGTTGATGTGCCCGGTGACGACGTCGGCGATCTCCTCGTGGTCGCGCACCCGGACCTTGGCGATCAGGTCCACATCCCCCGCGCACGAATAGACCTCGGTCACCCCCTTGATATCGGCCAGTTCCTGCGCGGTCTCCGGAATCCGATCCGGTTCGGCGGAGATCAACACAATCGCGGTAATCATGTGCCCAACTCTAGTGGTTCGCCGAGCAGGTCGGCGGCGGCGCGGTGGATCTTGGCGAGCGCGGACATGAGGTGTGCGCGTTCGGCGTCGGTGAGCTCGGCGGTGACCTTGTCCGACAGGGCCTTCCGGTCGGCTTCGACGGGTTCGCGGAGTTCGCGGCCGTGATCGGTGAGCCAGAGCCGGACCAGCCGCTTGTCCTGGTCGTCCTGGCGGCGGGTGAGCAGTCCGGTGGCGGCCATGCGGGTGGCCATCTTGACCACGGTCGGCGTGGTGACGTTCAGTGCGGCCGCCATCTCCCCCGGCGTGCGGCCGTCGTTGTCCCACAGCACGGCCAGGACGTGGTTCTGGCCGAGGTGCAGGCCGTGGCGGCGCATATCGCGATCGGCCAAGGCGCGCAGCACTTTCGAGGTGCGGCCGTGCAGATCGAGGAAGTCGGCTGGGTCGTCGGCGGGCACGAAGCCTCCGTTCGGGTGCGGGCATTGACGTCCGATCGTTAGCCGTCTAGCGTTTTTCGATAGACGGCTAACGATCTGGAGATGTCATGCTACTGCTCACCGGAGCGACCGGGAACATCGGTCGCGAACTCACCCGCATCCTCGACACCCGCGACATCGATTTCCGTGCCCTGGTCCGCGATCCGGCCCGCGCGGCGACCCTGCCCGCCCGCGCCGAGGCCGCCCTGGGCGATCTCGACGATCCGGACAGCGTCGACCGGGCCATGACCGGCGTCACCGCCCTGTTCCTCCTGGTCCCCGGCATCGGCCTGGACCACACCCGCACACTGTTGCGCGCCGCCGACCGGGCAGGTGTGCGGCGGATCGTCCTGATCTCCTCCGCGCACGTCCTGATCGATCCGCTGCCCGCCATGGGCAGCTGGCATCATGAGCGCGAGAACCTGGTGCGCACCAGCGGAATTCCGTTCACGATCCTGCGTCCGGGCGGCTACATGTCCAATGCCCTGGAATGGATCCCGAATCTCCGCTCGGGTGACCCACTACTGGACCCGTCCGGCCCCGGCCGCTTCGCCCCGATCGATCCGGCCGATATCGCCGAGGTCGCGGCCCGCTGCCTGACCGAGCCCGGCCACGCCGGGAAGTCATATCACCTGACCGGCCCCGAGAGCCTGACATTCGGCGAGCAGGTCGCCGTTCTGTCTCGAATCCTGGACCGCGACCTCGAGATTCGCGAGGTGACCACACCGGAGGAAGCGGTGGCGGCCCGCTTCCCGCAGGGCGCTCCCCCGCGCCTGGCCGCGGCGATCGTCGAGGGCTTCGCCCTGCTGCGCGCCGACACCGTCGGCGCTCGCACCGGCACGGTCGCCGAGCTGCTGGGCCGCCCGCCGCGCACCTTCGCGGCGTGGTGCGAGGCGCACCGCGCCGCGTTCGAGCACTGAATCCACGTGCGCCAGTGGCGGGCCGGCGTTCACCACTGGCCGGGGGTGTACTCCCCGCCGAGCTGGCCGGAGATGACGTTGAGCCGGTTCCAGGCGTTGATGGTGGCGATCAGCGAGATGAGGGCGCCGATCTGGTCGTCGTCGTAGTGCTTGCGGACCTGGGCCCAGGTGTCCTCGGTGATGGCCGAGGAGGTGTCGGCCAGGCGGGTGCCTTCCTCTGTGAGGGCGAGGGCGGCGCGCTCGGGTTCGGTGAAGACGGTGGATTCCTTCCAGGCCGCGATCATGGCCAGGCGGACCGGGGTCTCGCCGGCGTGGGCGGCGTCCTTGGTGTGCATGTCCAGGCACATGCCGCAGTTGTTGATCTGGGAGGCGCGGATCTTCACCAGTTCCTGGGTGGCCTTGGGCAGGGTGGAGTCGTCGACGACGCGGGCGGCGGTGACGATGCGCTTGGTGAACTTGGCGGCGATCTCGTTCTCGTACAGGGCGAAGCGGGTCATCGTTCTCTCTTTTCTCGCGGGTGTTCGTTGGCTTCATGAGGTTGACGACGTGGCTCGCAGGGGTGTGACATCGACCCGGGTGTGAGACCGGTCACCCCCGAGAAGTAGGGTCTGGCCAGACATGTGAATCTTGATTTCGCGAATTCGCCTCCGCGCGTCGGGGTCTCGCGCGATCATGGATCGGTAGATTGTGAACCGACCAGTAGTCACATACCGGCTACCTAGGGGGTTGCGATGCTCGAATCAGGCAGACATCGGCGTATCACGCCCGCGGGCCAATGGCAGGGAGTCCGTCCGCAGCTGCGGCGCACCCTGCCCGGCCGACATCACCGCGAGACTCCGAACACCTTGCGCACCAAGACCTTGCACGCCTTGCTCCCCGGGGCCACCGTCATCGCCCTCGCGGCCGTGGCGACCCCGGCGCACGCCGCCGAAGCGGTGAACCCGGCTCCCGCGGAATCACCGGCTCCGCCAGTCACGGAATCGGGGACCGAGGCGCCGGCCGAGTGGGGAGCCCCGCAACCGGTCGCATCGCAGACTCGGCTACTGCCCGGCGACTCGGCGGACCGGCCGCCGCAGATCGATCCGGTGTTCGGCCTGTCCCAGGATCTGCCGGCGACCTTCGACTCGCTCAGGACCTTCAGCATCCCCGGCATGGACCTGCCGGGCCTCGATCTGCCGGCGCTGTTCACCCCGGAGACCGCGATCGTGGTGCTCGGCTACGGCCTGCTCCCCGACGGCCAGATGCGCCCGGAACTGATGGCCCGCCTCTACGCCGGTTACGTCTCGGCGCTGCTGTCGCCGCAGGCCCCGGTCATCGTGACCGGCGGCAATCCGCAGAACGGCGTCACCGAGGCCGATGCCATGGCCGACTGGCTGGTCGACCACGGCATCGACCGCAACCGCATCCACGCCGAGACCAAGGCGAATTCGACCGTCCAGAACGCGGCCTTCTCGGCGCACCTGATGGACGTGATCGGCGCGCACGCCGCGATCCTGATCACCTCGGCCGACCACATCGCCCGCGCGCTGACAAATTTCCAGGCCGCGGGCATCTCGGTGGTCGCCACCCTGACCCCGGATTCCGCGCCGCTGTCGGCGCAGCCGTTCGGACCGGGCGTGAGGTAATAGCGGAAAACCGAAGGCCCGCCGATCGATTCGATCGGCGGGCCTTCGGTGTCCGGGAAGTCAGGCGAGGTAGCGCGCGATACTCTCGGCGACGCAGGCGGGCTTGTCGACACCCTCGATCTCGACGGTCATGGTCCGCACGGCCTGCACGCCGCCGGGGATGTCGCTGACGCTGTCGAGGGTGAGGCGGCCGCGGATGCGGCTGTCCACGAGCACGGGGTTGATGAAGCGAACCTTGTTCAGCCCGTAGTTGATCGCCATGTTCGCCGCGCTGACGGACATGATCTGCGCGGTCATCGGCACCACCAGTGACAGGGTGAGGAAGCCGTGGGCGATGGTGCGGCCGTAGGGTCCGCTTTCGGCGCGGGCGGCGTCGACGTGGATCCATTGGTGGTCGTCGGTGGCGTCGGCGAAGGTGTCGATGCGCCGCTGGTCGACGGTGATCCAGTCGCCGACGCCGAGTTCGGTGCCGGCGGCGGCGCGCATTGTGTCGAAGTCGCTGAAGTCGATCATGGTGCTGCCCTTCAGATGTAGCGCTGCTTCAGTTCGCGCTTGAGGATCTTGTGGGTGGGGCCCATCGGCAGTTCGGTGACGAATTCGACGCGGCGCGGGTACTTGTACCGGGCCACATGCTCTTTCGCGTAGGCGATGACGTCCTCGGCGGTGAGCGGCCCCGAGGGGACGACGACCGCGAGGATCTCCTCGCCGTAGGTCTCGTCGGGCACGCCGATCACCGCGACCTGCGCGATGTCCGGGTGCCGCAGCAGCGCGGCCTCGACCTCGGTCGGGTACACGTTGAACCCGCCGCGGATGATCATCTCCTTGATCCGGTCGACGATGCGCAGGTAGCCGTGTTCGTCCTTGATGCCGAGGTCGCCGGTGCGGAACCAGCCGTCCACCATGACTTCCGCGGTGGCGTCGGGTCGCCCGGTGTAGCCGTTGAACACGTTGTGGCCGCGCACCACGACCTCGCCGAGGGTGCCGGCGGGCTGCAGGTCGATGCGATCGCGGACGGCGGCATCGGCGATCTCGACCTCCACGCCCCACACCGTATGCCCGACGGTGCCGGTCTCGGGGCCCAGCAGCGGCTGGTTCACCGTCGCGGTGGGCGAGGTCTCCGACAGGCCGTAGCCCTCGAGAATGTGTGCGCCGTACACCTTCTCGAATTCCTCGATGATGACCGGCGGCATGGCGGCCCCGCCGCTGATGCACAGTCGCAGCGTGGGCAGCGCTGCCGCGTCCTTCGCGGCGTCGAGCAGCCCGTGGTACATGGTCGGCACGCCGTGGAAGGTGTTGACGTTCTCCCGCACCATGAGCTCGATGGCCTGTGCCGCATCGAATCTGGGCAGCAGCACCAGGGTGGCGCCGAGCCGCCAGTGCGAGTTCATCGACACCGTCTGCCCGAACACGTGGAACAGCGGCAGCGCGCCGAGCGCGATGTCCTCGCGTTCGACCTCGTTGGCGTCGAAGGCGTTGACCGTCGCGCACATGACCATGTTGAGGTGGCTGAGTTCGGCGCCCTTGGGCCGCCCGGTGGTGCCGCTGGTGTAGAACACGACGGCGGTGTCGAGCGGGCTGCGTGCCACGTAAGCCGGAATCGCCTCGCCGGTCAGTTCTTTCGGGCTGACGCAGTCGATGCCGGCGCGCGCCGCGGCTTCCTTGCCGACGGCCTCCACGACGGGATGGCAGATCATGAGCTTGGCCCCGCTGTCGCGCAGCACGTACTCGGCCTCGTCGGCGGTGAGCAGCAGGTGCACTGGAACCACGGTCGCGCCCGCGGCCAGGATGGCGTAGTAGGCGCGCGGGAAGTCGGCGGTGTTGGGTCCCATGAGCGCGACCCGGTCGCCGGGTCGCACCCCGAGTTCGATGAGCGCGCCGGCTTGTTCGCGGGCTTGCCACCACAGCTCGCGGAAGGTGATGCGCTGCTCGCCCTCGATGAGGGCGAGGTGGTCGGGTCGCCGCCACGCCGGTTCGGCGAGAATGCTGGCCAGGGAGAGTGTCGCGTTCATCGATACCTCGGGGTTCGAGTCGGGGTGCCGGGCCTACAGCCCCATGTCCTTGGCGATGATCATTTTCATGACTTCGCTGGTGCCGCCGTAGATCCGGTTGACCCGGTTGTCGGCGTAGAGGCGGGCGATGGGGTATTCGTTGATGAACCCGTAGCCGCCGTGCAGCTGCAGGCAGCGGTCGATGACGCGATGCGCGACCTCGGTGCAGAACAGTTTGGCCGAGGCCGCGTCGGCGGCGGTCAGGGTGCCGTTGTCGAGGGCCTCGAGGGCGCGGTCGACCACGGCCTCGGCGGCGTCGACCTCGGCCTGGCAGGCGGCGAGCTCGAACTTGGTGTTCTGGAAGCTGGCGACCGGCTGCCCGAAAACGTTGCGCTGCCGGGTGTATTCCTTGGCGAACCGGATCGCGGCCTTGGCCTGCGCATACGCGCCGACGGCGATGGAGGCCCGCTCCTGCGGCAGGTTCTGCCCCAGGTAGGAGAAGCCCTTGTGCTCCTCGCCCAGCAGATCCTCGACCGGCACCTGAACGTCGGTGAAGTTGAGCTCGGCGGTGTCGGAGACTTTGAGGCCCAGCTTGTCCAGCTTGCGGCCGACGGTGTAGCCCGCCGACTTGGTGTCCACGGCGAACAGTGAGATGCCGTGGCGGCGATCGCCTTCGGCGGGTGCGGCGGTGCGGGCGCACACGATGACGCGGTCGGCGAGCACGCCGCCGGTGATGAAGGTCTTGGAACCGTTGAGCACGTAGTGCGTGCCGTCCGCGGAAAGCTTGGCGGTGGTGCGCATTCCGGCCAGATCCGACCCGGTGCCGGGTTCGGTCATGGCGATGGCGAACATGGTCTCGCCGGAGACGAAGCCGGGCAGCCAGCGCTGCTTCTGTTCCTGGGTGGCCAGGTTCAGGATGTAGGGCAGGCACAGTCCGACGTGCACGCCGGAGCCGCCGAGCGAGACCGCGGCGCGCGCGCATTCCTCGATGAGAATGGCCTGGAACTTGAAGGATTCGATGCCCGCGCCGCCGAACTCCTCGGGCACCTCGATGCCGAAGACGCCGAGTTCGCCCAGCTTGTAGTAGAAGTCGCGGGGCGCGATGCCCTGCTCGTACCACTGGTCGTAGACGGGCACGACCTCGGCTTCGAGGAAGGCCCGCACCGTCTCGCGGAAAGCCTCGTGGTCTTTGTCGAAAACTGTTCTCTGCATTGAATTGCTCCGGAAATCGTTCGTGAAAGGGGTTTCAGGGGAAGCCCCTGAGAGCCCCCGAGAGTTGGCCTGCGTTAGAGGCGGCGGCCGCCGTCGACGTAGATGGTCTGGCCGGTGACGAAGGAGGCGTCGTCGGAGACGAGGAACGACACCACGTTGGCGATGTCGGCGGGCTCGCCGACGCGGCGCAGCGGGGTGATCTTGGCGGCCTCGGCGCGGAACTCCTCGGGCGAGACGCCGACTCGCGCGGCGGTGGCGTCGGTCATCTCGGTGACGATGAATCCGGGCGCGACGGCGTTGACGTTGATGCCGAAGGGCCCCAATTCCATGGCGAGCGTGCGGGTCAGGCCCTGGATGCCCATCTTGGCGGCCGAGTAGTTGGCCTGCCCGCGGGCGCCGAGCGCGGACACGCTGGAGGTGTTCACGATCTTGCCGGACTTCTGCTTCACCATGTATTTCTGCGCCTCGCGGGTGCACAGGAAGGCGCCCTTGAGGTGCACGGACATGACCAGGTCCCAGTCGTCGACCGACATCTTGAACAGCAGGTTGTCGCGCAGCACGCCCGCGTTGTTGACCAGCACGTCGACCGAACCCAGTTCCGCGGCAATGCGTTCGAAGGCGGCGGCGACCTGGGTCTCGTCGGTGACGTTGCAGCCCACCGCGATGGCGGTGCCGCCGGCGGCGGCGATGGCGTCGACGGCGTCCTTGCAGGCGGCCTCGTCGAGGTCGACGATGGCGACGGCGAAGCCGTCGGCGGCCAGGCGGGCGGCTGTGCCGGCGCCGATGCCGCGCGCGGCGCCGGTCACGACTGCGACTTTCGACATGTGTGAATCTCCCTGTCCGTGAAGTGGTGTCAGTTGAAGGCGTTCACGCCGGTGAGGGCGCGGCCGATGAGCAGTTTCTGGATCTGACTGGTGCCCTCGTAGAGGGTGAGCACGCGCGCGTCGCGCAGATACTTCGCGACGGGGTATTCGTCGATGTAGCCGTATCCGCCGAACACCTGGATGGCGTTGTTGGCGGCCTTCACCGCGGCTTCGCTGGCGAACAGTTTGGCGACCGAGGCCTCGGTGCCGAACGGCTTGCCCTTGGCCACCAGGTCCGCGACCCGCCAGGTGAGCAGCCGCGCCGCCTCGACGTCGACGGCGATGTCGGCGAGGAGTTCCTGAACCAGCTGGTAGGAGGCGATCGGCTTGCCGAACTGTTCGCGCTGCCCAGCGTATTTCACCGATTCCTCGAGGCAGCCGCGCGCGACGCCGACGCACCCGGCGGCCACGCCCATGCGGCCCTTGTCGAGGGCGGCCATGGCGATCTTGAAGCCCTGGCCGAGTTCGCCGAGCCGGTTGGCGTCGGACACCCGGACCTGGTCGAGGACCAGTTCGGCGGTGGCCTGGCCGCGCAGGCCGAGCTTGCCCTTGATCTCGGTGCGGGTGAAGCCGGGGGCGTCGATGGGCACCAGGAACGCGGTCACGCCCTTGGGGCCGGGGCCGCCGGTGCGTGCGAAGATGATCGCGACCTCGGCCCAGGTGCCGTTGGTGATGAAGACCTTGGTGCCCGACAGCAGCCAATCCTTGCCGTCTGCAACGGCTTTGGTGGTGAGGCTGCCCGCGTCCGAGCCGGTGCCGGGTTCGGTGAGGCCGAAGCAGCCCAGCGCCTGTCCGGCGCACAGCCGCGGCAGCCATTGCCGCTTCTGCGCCTCGGTGCCGTAGGTCTTGATCGACTTCGACACCAGCCCGAGCGAGACGGACACGATGCCGCGCACCGAGCTGTCGCCGCGCCCGAGTTCCTCGAGCAGCAGGCAGTAGTCCAGGGGTGTGCCGCCGGAGCCGCCGTATTCCTCGGGGATCTCGATGCCGAGGAAGCCCATGTCGCCGAGTTTGCCGACGATGGCGGTGTCCACCGCTTCGGCGCGGTCCCAGGCCGCGGCGTGCGGGACGACCTCTTTGTTCACCCAGGCGCGGGCCAGCTCGCGCATTTCGCGCTGTGCTTCGCCGAGTTCGAAGTCCATGGTTGCGATAGCTCCTAACCAAACGGTGTTAGGTTTATGACTCGACGTTATCCTAACAGTGTTCGGTTCATCAAGGACCGGGTGCTAAATTCGAGGTCCACGGAGCGCCGCCGGTGCCGCCCGACCGCAGGAGGTGCGCCGCATGGCCAGGCCGAAAGTGCCGCTGCTGAGCCGCGAACGCATTCGCGACGCCGCGCTGAGCCTGATCGACCGCGACGGCCTCGCCGAACTGTCCATGCGCAAGCTGGCCGCCGAACTGGGCGTGCAGGCCGCCTCCCTCTACACCCACTACCCCACCAAGGACGCCGTCCTCGACGACATCGGCGGGGTGCTCATGGCCCGGGTCGACGCCTCGGCCTTCGATCAGGGCTGGCGCGCGGGCATCACGCACTGGGCGCACTCCTACCGCGACGCCCTGGTCCGCCACCCCAATTTCGTCGCCTTCCTGGCCGCGGGTCCCGGCACCCGCGACGAGAACCTGCGCATCGCCGATGCCGTGCACGGTGGCCTTGTTGCCGCGGGCTGGCCGCCGCGCGACGCCACCATGATCGGCGCGGCCACCCGCTATCTGGTCATGGGCGCGACGATGGGCTCGTTCTCCCGCGGCTTCGTCGACGATGTGCAGGTCTATCGGGACCGCTATCCACATCTGGAACAGGCTCACCTGTTGCGCGCCAAGGCCGACGAAATCGACTCCGAGAGTTTCGAATTGGCGCTGTCCGCGTTCCTCGACGGCCTGCAGTTGCGCTTCGACACCATCGCGAAGGAGCGGGCGCGGCGCCGGCTGTCGCGCTCGGCGAATCCGCGCTCCGACCGGGACTGAGCCCGTCCGCCGTCGCACTCAGCGAGACGATTTTGGTCAATTGTCCGAATTTGCTGCGAAAGTGCCGAACTCCGGCTATGTTGCGCCGCATGTCTCGTACTCGTGCATTGGTGGCCGCCGCCGCGCTGGCCGCATTCCCCTTGGCGACGGCCGCCCCGGCGACCTCGGCGCCCGTGGTGAACAAGGTCGTGGTGATCGGCATCGACGGCACGCTGTGGAGCGAGGTGCAGGCGGCCAATGCCCCGAACCTGGGTCTGCTCGCCGCGCAGGGCACCCTGGCTCGCACCTCCATCGCCCCGCACACCACCATGTCGTGCGTCTCCTGGGCGACGGCGCTGACCGGGGTGTGGGACACCAAGCACGGCATCAAGGACAACGACTCGACCTGCACCCCCGCCCCTTTCGCGCAGTATCCGACGGTGTTCACGCAGCTGGAGCGGGCGAAGCCGAGCCTGTCCACCGCGTCGCTGGGCACCTGGGACAAGATCGGCATGATCGCCCGGACCGGCAGTCCCGCGGCGGACAAGGTGTCGGTGACGCAGGTCGATCCGACCGGCGCTGGAGTCTGTGAGACGACGGCGGATTCGAACGCCACGGCGCAGGTGGTCTCCGCGATCACCGACAGCGGCACCGATTTCACGTTCACCCACCTCGATCAGGTCGACATCGTCGGCCACACCCTGCGCGGCATCTGGCCGCAGGCGTACCGGGACGCGATCGGCCGGGTGGACACGCTGGTCGGCAAGATCACCAAGGCGGTCGACGACCGCGCTCGCGCGCACGCCGACGAGCGCTGGACGATCCTGGTGACCACCGACCACGGGCACAAGCCCGAGGGCGGTCACGGCGGTCAGAGCGCCTACGAGACAGCGAGTTTCATGATCGCGCGCGGCCCTGACTTCGCGGCGGGCGCGCAGAACAACGGCTTCACGCTGGCCGACGTCACCCCGACGGTCCTGGATCTGCTGGGCGCCCCGGCGGATCCGAATTCCGACGGCCGTTCGGTGCGCCTGGGCGGTTCCGGTGATCCGGCCGCCGCCGTGCCGAACACGCCCGCGATCGAGTCCGGCCTCACCGGTTCGTCGTCGGGTTCGGCGCAGATGCTCATGGTCAACAATCCGCTGTGTCTGGTGGCCAGTGGATCGAGCGGTGGATCGTTCGGCAAGTAGCCACCACGTAGCGCCACTGCTCACAAGGAGCGGGTCCGCCGTTCGGCGGACCCGCTCTCGTTGTTCCCGCTCCGGTCAGGAGAGCTGCGTCTTCGCGGCGTCCTCGTAACCGACCTGCTCGGGCGCGTCGGCCGGCCCGTACACCAGATGGATCACCCCGGTCTTGAACGGCGTGGCCGAAACCAGCTGCAGCGGAATCGAACTCCCGTCCTCGAACAGCCGCACTCCGCCGTTGCGCAGCGCGACCGGATGCACCAACAGATGCAGTTCGTCCACCAGTCCCGCCGCCAACAGCTGCGCCACCACCGACGGCGACCCGCTCATCGCGATGTCCCCACCGTCCTCGGCCTTGAGCGCCGCGATCCCTTCGACCAGGTCCCCGCGCAGCTGCTCGGAGTTCCGCCAGCCGAACTCCAGTTCCCGATGCGACACCACAACCTTCCGCATGTCCCCCAACGCCTTCGCGAACCCGGCGTCCTCCCCGCCCGCGGCCTCCCGCTCGGGCCAGGCCCCCGCGAACCCCGCATAGGTCACCCGCCCGAACACCAGCGTGTCCGCCCCCGCGACCTGGGCCGACACCGCCTCCCCCATCTCGTCGTTGAAGTAGGGGAAGTGCCAGTCCTGCGGCTCCGCCACAATCCCGTCGAGTGAAATGAACAGCCCCGCCGTAACCTTGCGCATCACTGTGCTCCTTGCCGGTCGTTGATTCGAATGTCGCGCGCGCTCACTGATACGACGGCGCCCCCACCCGAAATTCATCGCTCCCCCCTGCCCGATTCGGCCCGATCCAACCGCGATCCGGCCCCCGCGCCCCACAACCGCCACCACGCCGCCTTTCCCGTGGTGCGCCAACTCCCACCCCTCGTACGGTTGAATCCCGCCCTGTGGAGCCCAACGTGAAGCGCCTACTCTTCATCACCGCCGCGGTCATCTCCGCCGCATCCACCTACACCTACGCCCTCTCCCCCGGCCACTACGGCGCAGTAATCGCCATCGGCGCAGTCCTCACCCTCTGGTTCGTAGGCAAAGCCATGGAATGACCCACCCGCGCTTTCCGCCGGTTCAATGGTTAGCCAATCAATTACAAGGCGTGTTCTCTCGATCATGCTGTCGTGTCGCAGGATTCGAAACTATGATCGATTGCGTGAGTGAATGCGCTGATGACACGTTCTCTGCCGTGGAGGTGGTGGAGCGGCTTCGCGTTGTGCACTCGATGATTGCTGTCGCACAGGCCGAAGAGATCGCGTTGATGGCACAGCTCTATCGCCTGCGCCGGGCCCAGCAGCTCGCACTGGGAGTCGGAGCTTTGTACGCGGGTGAGGACGCCGCGACGGAGATCGGGATGGCGATCAAGGTGTCGCAGCGGTCCGCGGACGGCTCGATCGCTCTGGGTCTCGGGTTGAATGAGCGATACCGAGCCACCCGGGAGGCCTTCGCGGAGGGCCGGATCGATCTGCCCCGGGCGCGAGCCATCTCCGAAACGCTGGTCAATGCTTCCGATGAACTCCTCGCGACCGTGGAGCCACGCATCGCGGCCTATGCGGAACACGCTGAACCGCAGCGGGTTCGCCGCACGCTGCGGCGATGGCTGCTGGAGGCGGATCCAGCCGGTCAGGCCGCCCGCCGCAAGTCCGCCGAGGCCGACCGGTACGTGAAGGTCACCGCCGCCGAGGACGGCACCGCACTGCTGGAGGCCGTACTGCCCGCCGCCGGCGGACAAACGGTATACGAGCGCTTGCGCGAAATGGCGAGCACCCAGTGCTGCGGCCAGGACCCCCGCACCACCGGTCAGCGCCGAGCGGACGCCCTGATCGCCCTCGCCGACGGCACCGGCCGCCTCGCCTGCCGGTGCGGCCACAGCACCTGCCCACGAAGCGATTCCGGGCAATCGACCCCCGCCGTCCGCAAGGCCCTGGTGCAGGTCGGCGTCTCGGCCGAAACACTTGCGGGACTCCAGGACAACCCGGCGCTCCTGGCAGGTTTCGGCGCGATCGACGCCGACCTGGCCCGCCAGATCGCCCGCCACGCCCACTTCGACATCATCACCGACACCGACCGCCCCACCGCCGACGCCGCCGCACTGCGCTATCGCCCGCGCGCCCGAGTAGCCGCACGAGTCCGAGCCCTCGACGGAACCTGCCGCGCACCGGGCTGCTCAGTACCCGCCGCAGCCACCGACCTCGACCACCAGGACCGTTTCGACCACACCACCCCCGAAAGCGGCGGCCCCACAACCGAAGCCAACCTGGGCTGCCGCTGCCGCCGCCATCACCGACTGAAAACCATCGCCGACAACGGTTCCAACGGCTGGCAGGTAATCCACCACCCGGATCGCACCGTCGAATGGCGCTCCCCGAGCGGCGGATCGGTCACCACCACTCCGGAAGGCGCAAGGTTCCTGTTCCCACGCTTGCCGATACCCCCGGTCACTGCCGCCGGTGTACCCGACGCGGCCGCAGTCGAGCCGCTGATCGATCCAGGCCAGGCCCTCAATGCCATGACCGAACTCGTACACGTGTACTGCACGCCCAGGCAGCGACGAAGTCATCGCCAGTCCCGCCGCAATCCACCCGCCATCGGATCCATTGCTGTGCTGTCTGCACTCGAGCCGCCCTTTTAGCGGAGGAAGACGAGACCCTCCTGGTTGGTTCCCAGGCCTGGCCGCCGATCGGGCTGGCGCTGCGGACGAGGTCGGTGTCGGTGGTGCCGGGGACCAGCGGGTTGACGCGAATCCCGCTATTTCGGCGCGGTCAACTCCAACGCGATGTTGTCCGGATCCCGAAACTCCAGGATATAGCTGAAGCCGATGTCCTTGATGTCCTCATGGGCAACCCCGCACGAATCGAGATGCGCGGCCGCGGCTTCCAACTCCCCCAGCGAGCCCACCGAGAACGCCAGATGGTCGAGCCCGACCCGATTTTCGTCGAAGCGATCACTCCCCGCCGGCCGCAACCCGATCAACCCCTGCGGTACCCGATAGATCACCCCACCGTGCAAGAAGCTGAGCCGCTGCCGCGTTTCATCGTTCGCGTCGTCCGGCACCTCCAACGCCACGGGCCACCCGAAGACCTTGTCGTAGAACGCCCTCGACCGCCCGATATCACCCACGGTCAGCCGGATATGCGCAACGGACTCCACAGCGATCGCCATGCCACCGATGCTGGCACACCCCCGCCCTACCCGCCGGTTCGAGCCCGGCACACGCGGCGGGGGCGCACACTGGACCGCAAAGCCACACACCCCGACTCAGAGCGCTCGCCAGGTCCAGGGCTTCGGTACCAGTCCTCGGATGCATGCGATGCGGTGCTCGGCTTCTATCGCGGCTGATCTCGTCGTATCCGATCGACCGAGCGCGAAGCCCACCCATCGAAACTCTTGGATGTCGGCGAGAACCCGGTAGCCCGGCCACCGCGTCACGTCGTAACCGCCGTAGGAGTCGACAAAGCTCTGATACTGGCCGTCGGTGATCCGCCGGAAGTCGGTGTGATCGACCGCCAGTTGAACGAGATCCCATTCGCGCCAACCCATGGATACCTTGTCGAGGTCGAGCACGGTGGGATCACCAGAGGGAGGCACCACGAGATTTCATTGCCAGGCGTCGCCATGAATGACGCAAGGAGGCGAGGGATCGCCCAACTGGTCGTACCGCCGGAGCAGCTGGGTGTACCGCTCCAAAAGCCATGAGCGGTCGCCTTTCTCGATCGTGGTTGCGGTCTCGATGTGTTCTCGCAGCCCATCGAATGGCGCGTAGTCCGGCAACGGGAACTCGGGAGGCGTCAACGCGTGCAACTGGCGGAGCATCCTGCCCAACTCGACCGGCGTGGACGGCCGGTGATCGGGTATCGCCGCGCAGATCATCAGGCGTGGGCGGTCTTTCCGCCGTCTATGACCAGTTGCGCGCCTGTGAGGTAGGGGAATTCCGGGGATGCGAGGGTCAGGGCGAAGGCGGCGATCTCCTCTGGCGACGCCAGTCTGCCCATTCCGGGGACGTTGGATTGTGCCCACTGCTTCATGGCGACCCGGTACGCGTCGTCGGGGAGGTGGCCGATCGGGCTGGCGTTGCGGACCAGGTCGGTGTCGGTGGTGCCGGGGACCAGGGCGTTGACTCGTATTCCGTGGCTCGCGTAGTCGAGTGCTGCGGATTGGACGAGGCCGACCAGGCCGCGTTTGCTTGCCGTGTAGGCGGCGCGGCTGGAGTCGGTGGCCAGGGCGTTGCTCGAGGCGGTGACCACGATCGTTCCGCCGCCGCCTCGGATCAGGTGTGGGACTTCGTATTTCATGGCGAGGAAGGTGCCGCGCAGGTTGGTGTTCAGTACTCGGTCGAATTCGTCGGCGGTGTACTCGTGGAGCGGCTTTTGAATGGTGATGCCCGCGTTGTTGAATGCGACGTCGAGTCCGCCGTAGCGTTGGGCGGCGGTGTCGATGAAGTCGCGGACGTCGGATTCGATGAGGACGTCGGCGTGGATGTAGGTGGCCTCGCCTTGCCCGTGCTCGCGTCGTCGATTGTCCGATTGTCGTTGTCGCTCATGCCTTTCACCCTCGCAGCCGCATCGATGCGGCGGATCCGACCGCGGTCCGGTCCGGGCGGCCGGTCGGAGGAGGAGGTTCTCCTCCCTGCGGAGGAATCGCGGCGTCGTGCCGGTGCGCCATGATGATTGGCGTGGTTGGTTCCTCCGGCGTCACCCGAAGTGCCGAGTCGCTGCTCGGTGAGCGCATGCTGCCGGTCCGGCTCGCCGTGTTGGCCGCGATGGCCGCGGGTTGCCTGCTGTTACTCGGGCACGAGCCCAGTGTGTTCGACTGGGTGCTCGGGATGCTCGCGGTGGCTGCGTCAGGCTTGGGGGTGCGCTGGCCGATGTCGGCCGCGTTGCTGACGAGCAGTCTGCTGATCCTCGGCTTCGAATTCGGGCATACGGGACCGATTGTCGCGAAGGTCGCGGCCGGTATCGCGCTCGCGGAGTTGACCGCTCGCCGCGGCGGCTGGCGATCGCTGCTCGCGGCGGGCGTCCTGGGAGCGGCCTACCTGCTGCATCCGGTCGGCGGTTCCGCGGTGATGCTGTATCGCGCGGTGGTCATGGCCCTGGTGCCGCTGCTCATCGGCGGTCTGCTGCGGGTCGCCTGGGCCCGCGCCGAACAGTCCGCCCGCGAAGCCGCCGCGCTCGAGCAGCGGCGGGACCGCGAGATCGCCGCGGCCAGGGAGGCCGAACGGACCGCCATCGCCCGCGAACTCCACGATCTGATCGCCCATCACGTGTCCTCGACCGTGCTTCGGGTCGGCGTCGCCCGCCACGCGGTGCCCGACGCGCCGCCCGCCTTGCTGGCGGTGCTCGACGACATTCACGCCACCGGCAAGCAAACCCTCACGGACCTGAGGAAATTGGTGACGATCCTGCGAGATCCGGCGAGCAACGGCGAGTCGTTCCTGTCCCCCGCGGACCTGCCCGAAGCCCTCGCCGAGGCCGTCGAGCGCGCCCGGCGCGGCGGCATGTCCGTGACCGCGGACCTGGCCGAGGACGTCGCAACCGCGGACGCGTTGCGCGCGCTGACGGTGCTGCGCCTGACCCAGGAGGGGCTGGCCAATGTCGCCAAGCACGCGGGCCCCGATGCGAGCGCGTGGCTGACCATCACCGTCGGCGCGGCCGGTGACCTCGACTTCACCTTGCGCAACAACGGTTCTCCCGGTCCAGCCGCGACTCGCAGAGCCGGCGGCGTCGGATTGGTCGGCCTGCGTGAACGCGTCGAACTGCTGGACGGCGTGTTCAGCTCCGGGCCATGCGGCTCCGGCTGGCAAATCCACGCCCGCCTGCCCCAGCGCATCGGCGCGCCCGCATGACCATCCGCGTACTCATCGTCGACGACCAGCAACTGGTCCGTGCGGGCCTGCGAATGCTGTGCCATACCGCCGCCGATCTCGAGGTGATCGGCGAGGCCTCCGGCGGTTCCGACGCCGTCCGGCTCGCCGCCGACCTCACCCCCGACGTCATCCTGATGGATCTGCGAATGCCCGGCATGGACGGAATCCGCGCGACCGAGCGGATCCTGGCGGCCCGCCCCACCGCCCGGGTCCTGGCCCTGACCACCTTCGACGATGACGATCACCTCTATCCGGCCCTGGAAGCCGGCGCCTGCGGCTTCCTGGTCAAGGACGCGGCGCCCGCCGACCTGCTCGACGGCATCCGCCGGGCCGCGACCGGCGAACGCCCGTTCTCCCCGGACGTCCTGCACCGCCTGGTCGAATCGGCCGTGGCCGCGCATTCGGATGCGGAGGACGAAATCAGCGGTCCCCCAGACCTGTACGCCCTGACCCGGCGCGAGGCAGATGTGCTGGCCCTGCTCACCGAGGGCTTGTCCAACGCCGAGATAGCGGCTCGCCTCGTCCTCGGCGTGACCACCGTGAAAACCCACGTCACCAACCTGATGGCGAAAACCGGCTCCCCCAACCGGGTCCGCCTCGCCATCTACGGCCTGCGTCACGGAGCCCGCTGAGTCTGTCGAAACGACACGGGCCCCGAGCTGAGTTCAGCTCGGGGCCCGGATGTTTCGCGGCTTACTTCAGGCGGAGGCTGCCGAAGAGGCCGTCCTTCTCGTCGTTGGGGCCGGCGGTGAAATAGAGGGCGTCGGCGTCGCCGAGGCTTTCACCGTTGCCGAACATCAGGCCCCAGAGGCCCTCGATCTCGGCGGGCTTGCCGTCGGCGTCGCGCAGGTAGTCGACGAACTTGCCGGACTGGTCATCGAGGGCGAGGATGTGGCCCGCACCGCCGAAGTTGCCGACCAGCAGCTTGCCGGCGAGGGGGCCGAAACCCTGCGGGGCGACGGTGACAGCCCAGGGGGCGTTGAGGCGGCCGTCGGCGTCGAGGGTGCGGACCAGCTTGCCGGTCTTGTCGAATTCGGCGACCTGACCCTTCTTGGCCTTGTTGCCGTCCTTCTTCTCCTGGTCCTTGTCGGCCTTGTCCTCTTCGCCGGCCTTCAGCTTGTTCGGGTCGCCGCCCTCGGACTGGGTGATGGCGTAGGTGACGAACACGCGGTCACCGATGGTGGCGACGTTGAAGGGGGCCGGGTCGCCGACCTTGATCTTCTTGCCCTTGGACGCGTCGGCCGGGTCGACGGCGTCACCGGTGGCGAAGGGGTTGGCGAAACCGGTGGTGGGCACCAGCTTCCAGTCCTTGTCGAAGGTGCGGACCTGCGGGTCCTTGCCGAAGTCGGCGGCCAGCAGCTTGGTGCCGGAGGGGTCGAGGGCGATGCCCTTGAAGTTCATGCCCTGCGCGTGGCCGTCGTATTCGAGCACGGCGGGGCCGTCGTGGCGCACGATCGCGCCGCCGGCGCCCTGCTCGGTCCAGCCGGAGATCTTGCCGGAGTCGGTGGCGAAGATGAATCGCGCGGAGCCGGTGAGCTTCTCGTCCTTGCCGTCGTAGCTGACGGGCTGGTCCTTGACCGCGAAGATGTCGGAGGTGATGGGGGCCGGGTTGAAGACGACGCCGGTGGTCTTGCCCTCGCCCTCGTCGCCGTCCTCGTCCGGGATGGAGTCCGCGCCGGGGATGGTGACCAGCTTGAGCGGGTCCTGGAACATCTTCTGGTACTTGGCCTCCGGCGACTTGGTGACGTCGCCGACGAACTGGAAGGAGTAGCCGCCCGCGCCAACCCAGAAGTGGCCGCCCGCCCCCTTGGGCCGATCCGCGATACCCCAGGCGTTGATGAAGTTGGGGTCGGTGAACTGCGCCTTGTCGGAAGCCTTGTTGGAGGCGATGTTGACCTGGGCGTAATGGTTGCCGTCGAGCGCCTTGACGTCGTCGGAGTCCGACTTCGTGCTGGTGCACGCCGCCGCCACGACCAGCGCGGCGCCCAGAGCCGACACACGCAGCAGGGTCTTGCCGCTCGATCGTCCGTTCATTTCGTTCCTTCCAGCAAACGCCCAGGTGCGGCGTTAGGTGATGCTAACCATAACTGGAAGAACGAGCCTTGTCGTTAGGGGACCCTCATTTCCGTTCGGAAATGATGTTTCCACTGGTCCAGGGCTCAGCGAGCAGCCTGCGCGCCGTGTCCGACCCGTCCAGCACCCGGGTCACGCGGCGCACGATCCGCCACCCGGCCGAGGTTCGCGCCAACTCGAAGTGATTGGCCCCGGCCCGCCACACGAAGAACTCACCGTCGCGGTGGCGGACCAGCAGCGACTCGCACACCGCCGTCGCGGTGTCACCGTCGACGATGACCGCCGCCGGACCCAGGAAATGCGCCGATCCGGCGGCGATCAGCGATTGGTGCGCGGTCGACTCGACCATCGCCCGCACCTGCCCGCGGTCGCGCATGTGCCAGCCCTCGACGTCGTATTCGCCGTCCTCGGTCCACATGTCGGCGACCTCGGCGGCGGCTCCGGCGTCGACCAGCGGACCGTAGGAGGCGATCAATCGGGTGATGGCCAGCTCGTCCTCGACCCGCAGCAGCCGGGCCTCGAGGGCCGCGAGACGCTCTTCACTCATGAGAATCCTTCTTCTACAGCAGTTCTCGGTCGACGAGTTCGCGCAGCGCGGCGAGTTGCTCGCAGTAGTGCCCAGCGTCGTTCGCCCGCACGGTGCAGGTCAGGTGGGTGGCACCGGCGTCGCGCAGCGCCGTCAGCCGGCGTAGCGAATCGGCTTCGTCACCTTGCGGATCCAGTGGGGCACCCGGCGAGAGCACGATGTCGAAGCCCTCGGGCACGGTCACTGTCGCGAGCAGCTCCGCGATCTGATCGGCCTTGAGCCCGAACGGCACCCACCCGGTGCCGAGCGTCACCGCCCGGCGAAGCGACCGCCGCGTGCGCCCGCCCACCCAGATGGGCACCGTGGTGCGCACCGCGTGCGGTTCGACCACGAAGTCCTCGACCTCACGACGCCCCCAGGCCCGGCGCAGTCGCGTCAGCGCCGCGTCGGCCAGCGCGCCCCGGTCTTCCCAGGCCGCGCCGAGCAGCGCGAATTCCTCGGCGAGAGAACCGACTCCGACTCCGAGCACGACGCGGCCATTGCTGAGCCGGTCGAGGGTGCCGTAGCTCTTGGCCAGCGCCAGCGGATGGTGATACCCGAGCACGAGCACCGAGGTCGCGAGCCGGATCCGGGTGGTGTGCGCCGCCAGATAGGACAGTGTCGCCAGCGGATCCCAATAGGTCGCGCCGCGCACCGTGGCCGCCGCGGCGGGCACTCCGACATGGTCGGCGCAGGTCAGGTGGTCGAAGCCGAGTTCGTCTGCGGCCCTGGCGATCCGGGTCAGATCCTCGGGTCCCGCGGTGGCTTCCCATGGCGACGCGATGCCGGGCACCTGCACCACGATGGGCGTGGACAGTCCGAGTCGCAGGCTCATCGCGCCGCCCGCTCGGGCAGTCCCATGAGCCGCCGCATGCCCCGGTCGGCGCGCAGCACGGCGGCCGCCCGATCCGGGTCGTTGCGTTGCGCGGCCCCCGCCTCGTTGCCGGACATGATGTGGACGGGCCCGTGCCCGAGCCGCGAGAGTCCTTCGCGCGCCACGTCATCGGGTTCCGATACCGGCATCCCGGGTACGTCGAAGTCGAGTCCGACCCGTTCCATGGCCGGTGTGCGGGTCACGCCGAGCACCAGTTCGAGCACGTCCACCCCGTGGTCGCCGAGCTCGAGCCACAGGCTTTCGGCGAAGATCCGCCCGAACGCCTTCACCCCGCCGTACACGGCGTGGTGCTGCGACCCCAGATACCCGGCCAGCGATCCGACCATCAGGATCGCGCCCCGGCCACGCGCTTTCATAGCGGCCCCGAAGTGGTGGATCAGCCCGAGCGGCGTGGTGATGTTCAAATCGATGACCTGCCCGAACGCGGCCAGATCCCCGTCGACGAACGGCGCGCTGTGGGTGTTGGCCCCGGCATTGAGCACCAGCAGCCCGACCTCCACGTCGGCGACCGCGGCGACGATCTCCGCCACGGCGGTGGGTGCGGTCAGATCGGTTGCGAGCGTGCGCACCTCGACCCCCAGTTCCCGACACTCCGCGGCGGTCGCCTCGAGGGGCGCGGTCCGCCGCGCCACCAGCAGCAGCGCGATCCCGGCGCGCGCCAGTTCGAGCGCGAACGAGCGCCCGACCCCTTCCGATCCGCCGGTGATGACCGCCCACGGCCCGTAACGTTGCGGGTCAACCCCGTCCATCGCGACTTCCTCACCTGTGAGTTCGAACTCGGTCTTCTCCAGTTCTACAAACTTCCACCCAGAAAAACTAGAGTGAATTCTAGTAATCGGACAGAAGGTGGATTCATGCCGCGCATCCAGGACTCCCGCGCGCCCGGTCGCGTCTCGACGGCCCGGCAGCTGGAGCGCCAACGCGCGATCCTGCGTTCGGCCGCCCGCCTGGGCGCGGAGCACGGCCTCGAGCGCGTGCAGATGAACGAGGTCGCCCAGTCCGCGAGCGTCGCCCTGGGCACCCTCTACCGCTACTACCCCTCCAAGCATCACCTGTTCGCCGCGGTGCTCGATGGCGCGGTGCGCGAATTGCCGCACCCGGCCGCGGTTCCCGGCGACCCGGTCACCGGGGCGACCGACTTCCTGACCCGCGCCGTCGGCGAGCTGCTGCGCCGCCCCCTGCTGGCCCGGGCGATGATGGTGTCGATGAACGCGGTCCGCGCCGAAGGCCACGCCCTCCCCTCCGAGCCCGCGCCTCCCGAAACACCCTCCACCGCAGCAGCTCTCGTCACCGATCACGTGATGCCCGACCGCATCCTCACCGCAGCCGGCATCACCGACCCCACCGACGAGGACCACCGCCTGGCCCGCCTGCTCGAACAGTGCGTCTACGGCATCCTGACCTGGACCATCGCCGGCCGCCTCACCACCGAGCAAGCCCTGCACGACGTCCGCCGCGCCTGCGAACTGCTGTTGGCGCCGTGGCGCCCGTCCCGGTGAGCGCCCACAGCACGCCCACCGGCGGTGCGCTTCAGGTGGCCGTTTGGCGTGCTTCCTGACCGAACGAGCCGACGGGCAGGGAGCCGTCGGGCAGTTGAAGTTCGCCGGATTCGAGGCGCCTGCGCAGATACCGGAAGATCTGGGCGGTTTGCGCGAACAGGTGTTCTCCGGCGCGCAACGGTGCGCGTTCGGGGCGATCGGGAGCGGTGAATTGCGGCAGCGGCTCGACGACGGTGTCGTAGTCGACGTTGAAGAACAGGGGGAAGGAGTAGCGCTCCTGCTGCACCTTGCGGACCCGATGGGTGGTGGCGATGAATTCGCCGTTGGTCCACAGCTCGAGCATGTCGCCGATATTGATGACGAACGCGCCGGGGATGGGCGGAACGTCGATCCACTGTCCCGCGCCGTTGAGCACCTCCAGGCCGGGAGCGGTCGGCGCGAGCAGGGTGAAGCATTCGAAGTCGCTGTGCGCGCCGATGCCGACCGCGTCGTCGGGCTCGGGGTTGAAGGGGTAGTGGATCAGGCGGAGCTGGCTGGGGGTCTTGGTCGCGTAGCGCAGGAAGGTGTCGGGATCTTCGCCGAGGGCGACGGCGAAGGCCCACAGCAGTTGCCGGCCCACCCCGATTACGGCCTGGTAATAGTCGGTCACGGTGGTGTCGAAGCCCGGGAGGTCGGGCCAGGTGTTGGGCCCGAGCATGGGGTTGCCGGCGAGGTGGTCGGGATCGTCGGCGGGGAGATCCAGGGCGGTGTCGAAGGCCTCCTTGAGGTCCGGTTTGCCCTCGTCGGTGCCCTCTTCGCCGGTCGGCACGTAGCCGCGGTGGCAGCGGGAGAGTCCGATGTAGGAGCGCATCTTCTCCTCCAGCGGCAGCGCGAAGAATTCTTCGGTGGCGGCCAGCAGCCGTTCGAACAGCGCCGGGTCCAGGCCGGTGCCACTGATGTAGAAGAACCCGACTTCCCGTGCGGCCCTGCCGATCTCACCGGCCACGGCCAAGCGGTCGGGCTCGGACGCGGAGCGCAGACCGGACACGTCGATCACCGGAACCGAGGTGAAGGAGGTCGCCTTACTCATAGGATCACGTTTCCTTCCGTGTAGCGGACGGTCCACTCCGGGGTCACCGGAGCGCCGTCCGCGTCGATAGTGCTGGTGCACAGTGTTCTTCCGGGTTCCGCGCCGGTGCCCCACCGCGGATCGAGGAGTTGCCCTTCCCGATAGGGCAGGGCCGAGTCGGTGATGAACCATTCGCCGTGTGAGACGGTGCCCAGGGAAAGCTCCACCGCCCCTGCGGTATCGCGGTGTGCCCAGCCGAAGCGGTCGCCCGCCCGGAGCAGGATCGCCGCATCCCCGCCGGGCGCTTCGAGGTCCATGGCCCAGCAGGTCTCGGGAACCTCCGCCCGGGTCCAGTGCTCGAAATAATCGGCGTGCACACCGATTTCGACGAGCACCTCGCCGGAGTAGCTCATCCGCCCCTCGTCGGGAAACGGCCCCGGCGGCTGCAGTTCGATCCGCCGCCGCCAGTGGAAGACCTGGTCGCGCTGGGTGAGTTCGCCCGCGAACCCGTCCTGCATGTGCAGCCAGGCTCGCTGCTGCGAGCTCAGTTCGGCCGCGCACCGCACGCTGTCGAAGTCCGGTCGCGGCGTCGGCCGGCGCAGATCCACGAATCGGGTGAGCCCTTGCAGCCACTGCACATCCGTGGTGGTGTCCTGGGTGCCGTCGGTGTCGACGAGCAGCGTCCGCTGCCACAGCCCCGCGCACTCCGACATCAGCACGGGCGGCGCCGATTCCCGCGCGGTCACCGTGCGAACCGTTCGTGGAAGTGATCGGTCCAGTGTGGCCAGGCGTGCGGGTCGTGCCCGGGAATCAGCGCGTACCCCTTGTCTGCGGCGAGCCGTTTGAGCCGGCGAATCGGCTCCACGGTCTGCTCGGCGTCGACGCCGATGAACCCGCCCACGGGCAGCTCGTGCTCGATGTTCTCGGTGAGATCGGCCGCGTCGAAGGCGAAGACGAACCCGCCCCCGCCCACCGAGTGGTCCAGCTCCACCATGAAGCTCTGATGCCCGGGGGTGTGCCCGTAGGTGGGGACGGCGGTGATGCCGGGGGCGATCTCGGCCTCCCCGTCGGCGAGCCGCCAGTCGATGCGCGGATCGTCGTAGTCGATGCGCGCCATCGCATGGTGTTCGGGCTCGGGATGATTCGACATCCCGTACTCGAGCTCGCGGCGCTGCGCGTGCACCGGCACCTTGCCCGCGAACAGTTTCAATCCGCCCGCGTGGTCGTGGTGCAGGTGGCTGACCGCGACGGCATGGATGTCGTCGATGTCGACACCGATGTCGTGCAACGATTCCTCGATCGGCTCGCCCGGGCCGGGCAGGACCGGAATGTATTCGACGCTCGGGTAGAAGCGCCGGTACAGGGCGGGGTCGCGGATCAGCGCGGTATTGAATCCGGTGTCGAGCAGCACCCACCCGCCGTCGGTCTGCAACAGCACGCCCGGGGTGGGCTCCCGCAGCCGTTCGTGGGCCGGGCTGCCGTGTACCGAAATGGATTTGGGCAGGTCTTCCCAGCCGAGGGTGAGCAGGACGATGCGGCGTACCAGTCCGGTCATGGCTCAGCCCACCGACAGGGTGGCCAGGCGCAACGAGTTCGGCTCGGTCACCATGTGCGATTCGGCCAGGCCCTTGAGCCACGGTTGCGCGACGACGAAGTCGTCGACGTCGGCGATATTGAGCCAGCAGCCGGTCGCGGAGGCCTGGGCGGCGGCGTGTGAGAAGACGTCGTCCGCGCCGGACTGCCGGCCCGCCGACAGCGAGGCGGTCAGATCGGGCGCCGAGCAGTTGAGGTAGTTCAGCCCGCCGTCCGGGTCGAAGTTGATGTGGCCCCAGGTGTAGGGCGAGGGCGCGTCGGGCCAGCCTGCCAGCAGCAGCATTTCGGGCGCGTCGTCGGCTTTGGTGCCGGGCCAGCCGTAGATCTGCGAGGTGGGGTAGCCCTGCACTTTCGCGGTGATGCCGACGGTGGCCAGCTGGGTTTGGACGAGGTTGCCGACCAGCTGGTTGTCGGGGTTGCTGGAGTCGAATCCGATGGTGACCGTCTTCTGGTCGGCGGGCAGGGCGGCGACCACCTTGGCCAGTGCCGAGGTGTCGTGCGTGATGCCCTGTTTGGCGAATTGGGCCGCCATCATGTTCGGCGGGTACACCTGGTCGGCGACCTTGCCGCGGCCGGAGTAGGTCTGCTGGACGATCTGGTTGACGTCGATCGCCTGGAGCAGCGCGGCGCGCGCGGCCTGGTTGGTGAACATCCCCTTGTGCGGGTTCACATAGAAATAGTTCGACATCATCGTGGGCAGTGAGTAGTTCGCGAACTTGCTGTTGACGATGTAGGACGACACCGCCGAGGACGGCAGGTCGTGCAGCACCGCGGCGAGCTGGCCGTTGTTGAATTGCAGCTGCTGGGCCGAGGTGTCGGTGACGACCGGCAGATCCACGGTGGTGAAGTAGGGCTTCGCGCCCCAGTAGTCGCCGAAAGCGGCCAGGCCGTAATGGGATCCGACCTGGGCGTCGGTCAGCGTGTATGGTCCGGTGCCCAGATCATGGGTGCTCAAAAAGGTTTGGTCGTTGTCGCTGCCGGCGTTCTTCGCCAGTCCGGTCGGGCTGAGCATGCGCGGCCCGTACGGCGAGGCCAGGTAGTCCAGGAAGACCGCATTCGGGGCCTTGAGCGTGATCGTGGCGGCGTAGTCGCCCTGGGTGGTCACCGAGTCGATGTCGGAAACCATGTACGCCGGGCCCTGATTCACCGCGAGCCGCCGATCGAACGACGCCTTGATGGCCGCCGAGGTGAACGGGGTGCCGTCGTGGAATTTCACGCCCTGGCGCAGGGCGAAGCTGAACACCTTGTTGTCCGGCGAGGCGGTCCAGGAGGTGGCGAGCAGAGGTTGCAGCTGCGCCTTGTCGGTTCCCGGCGCGAATTGCAGCAGGCCCTCATAGATGTTGGTGGTCAGCAGCAGCCCCTGACCGGCGTAGTACACGTCGGGGTCCGGCGGCTGTCCCGGGTCCTGGAGGAACGACAGGTGCAGCACCTTGTCGGTGGGTGCGGCGTTGGGGGTCTGGTTGCCGGAGCCGCCGCAGGCGGTGAGGGCGAGCAGGGCCGCGCCGGCGAAAGCCGTGGCGGCGAACCGGTGTCGAGCATGGATCATGGCGGTTCCTTCGAAGTGACGGGGTGGGAAGCGAGGGCGTCAGACGGTGACGAGGCGCGGGTCTGCGGCGGCCTGCAGCAGGTCGACGGCGGTATTGATGACGACGTAGCAGGCGCCCAGCAGCAGGGTGACGCCGGCGATGGCGGGGAAGTCGGCGACCGGGATGCTCTGCGCGATGTACTGGCCGATGCCCGGCCAGCCGAACACCTGCTCGACCACCAGCACGCCCGAGAACATCAGCCCCACTTGCAGTCCGGTCATCGACAGCGCCGCGCCGACGCAGTTGCGCAGCACGTGTTTCAGCAGAATTCCGGTGGGGCCGAGGCCTTTCGCCTTGGCGGTGCGGGCGTAGTCGCTGTCGATGTCGGTGAGCAGGCTCGAGCGCAGCACCCGCCCGATGGCCACCGCCGGGCCGAGGGCGATCACGAGGGCCGGCAGGATCAGGTGGGCCAGCGCGTCGGTGACGACGTCGAACCGGCCGGCGAGCAATCCGTCGACGGTGAGCAATCCGGTTGGGCCCGTGGGCGCTCCGCCGATCGCGCTGCGTCCGTTGGCGGGCACCCAGCCCAGCTGCTGGTAGAACACGATCAGGCCGACAATGCTGAGCAGGAACATCGGCGTCGACGCCCCGGCGAACAGCACGGCGCGGAAGACGCCGGAGCCGGGCCAGCGCAGCGTGGTGGCGAAGGCCAGCAGCGCCGCCAGCGCGAGTGCGATGAGCAGGGCGAACAGCGCCAGTTCGGCTGTCGCGGGGACGAAGTGGGCCAGATCGGTGCTGACGGGGCGGCGGGTGCGGTAGGAGGTGCCGAAGTCACCGTGCGCCGCAGCGGTCAGGTAGTGCCAGAACTGCACGGGCACCGGCCGATCCAGCCCGAGCTCGTGCCGGCGCGCGGCGATCGCCGACTGCGAGGCGGAACCGCCCAGCTGGGCGTGCACCGGGTCCAGCGGCGAAATGCGTTGCAGGACGAACATGACCGCGGTCAGGGCGATGAGGATCGCGACCATCGCGGCGAGGCGGGAGAATACGAAGCTGCGCACGCTATCGGTCCTTCTTCATCAGGTTGCGCAGGCAGTCCCCGGCGACCGTGCCGATCAGTGCCAGCACCGTGACGCCCAGGCCCGGCATCACCGGAATCCACCACTGCTGCAGGAAATAGCTGAGATTGCGGGCCGCGTCGGCGCCGAGTTCGGGCGCCGGCGCGGGCTGTCCGAGACCGAGGAACGACAGCGAGGACAGGGTGAGGATCAGCGTGCCCAGATCCAGGCTCGCCGCGACCAGGGCGCCGGGCGCCGCACCCGGCAGCAGATGCCGCCACGCGACCCGGATCGGTCCGGCCCCCAACAGTTTCGCCGCCTCGACGTGCGGCCGCGCGGCCAGCGCCGCGACATCACCGCGCACCAGCCGCGCGTAGAACGGCCACCAGACGATGGACACGGCGAACAGCGTGTGCGTGAAGCCGGGCCCGAGCGCGGCGACGACGGCGATGGCCAGCACCGGGCCGGGCAGGGCCAGGAAGGCGTCGGTGATCCGCATCAGCAGCCCGTCGACCCAGCCGCCGGCCGCGCCCGCGATCAATCCGATCAGACCGCCCACCAGCACCCCGCTCGCGACCACGGCCAGCGCGGCGAACCAGCTGGCGCGCATGCCGTAGAGCACGCGGCTGAGCAGATCGCGGCCGATATTGTCGGTCCCGAGCAGGAATCCGCCCTGGCCGGGCGGTTGCAGCGGCAGCCCGACCGGGAGCAGCGGATCGTGCGGGGCCAGTACCGGCACCGCGAGGGCGACCAGCGTCACCATCGCGATCAGCGACACTTCGGCCCAGTTCCAGGCATTCGGAAAAGACTTCGGCACCACCGACAGTCGCGCACTGCGCCACCGGAGGAGTGCGGGCGCCGCGACGGTCATCTCAGCTCACCTTCCTTTCGATACAGGCCACCTGGTGCACGTCACCGGGAGTCCCCTCCAGCCGGACATCGAGTCGCTCGTCGCGGCAGGCCGGGACGGCGATCGGGCAGCGCGGGTGAAAGGCGCAGCCGGGCGGCGGCGAGAGCGGGCTGGCGGGTTCCCCGGCGGGGGCCGCGGGTGGATGCGCGGGATCGGGAATGGAGGCGATCAAGGCCCGCGTGTACGGGTGCGCCGGATCACCGAGAACCTGCTCGGCCGTGCCGATTTCGACGATGCGGCCGAGATACATGACCGCGATCCGGTCGGCGACCACCCGCGCGACCGCGAGGTCGTGGGTCACGAACACGACCGACATGTCCAGGCTGCGCCGCAGGTCGCCGATCAGATTGATCACCGACGCGGCGAGCGAGACGTCCAGCGCGCTGGTGGGCTCGTCGCACAGCAGGATCGGCGGCGGCACCACGGTGGCCCGCGCCAGCGAAACCCGCTGCCGCTGACCGCCGGAGAGCTGGTCGGCTCGCGCCTTGGCCACCTCGGGCATCAGACCCACGCGCCGCAGCGCTGCCTCGACGGCGCGGCCCCGGTCGGCCCGCGACAGCCCCGATCGCAGGAGTCGCTCGGAGATCAACTCCCCCACCGACATCCACGGTGTGAGCGATGCGCCCGCGTCCTGGAAGACCATCTGCGGCCGCTGCCCGTCGGCGCGGGTCACCGTTCCGCTGCTCGCCGGTTCGAGTCCGGCGATCACCCGCAGTAGCGTCGATTTCCCGCATCCGCTCTCGCCCACCAGGGCCACCGACTCTCCGCGCGCCACCGTCAGTGACACCCGGCGCAGCGCGTGCAGGGTGGTGCGCCTGCGGATCCCGCCGACGGTGAAGGTCTTGGTGACGTCCTGCACCGTGACCGCCGGAGTGGTTGCGGGTCGGTCGATCTCGGCCGGCGCGGGGGCGGGTTCGACCGCGGGGAGGTCGGCGGCTGTCGGCAGCAGGCAGGCGGTCACGCGATCCGGCGACATCGGTACCGGGTCCGGTGGTGTGACGGTGCAGGCGGCGGTCACGTGATCACAGCGCGGCGCGAAAGCGCAGCCGGGCGGCGGGGCGGCGGGGCTGGGCACCTCGCCGGCCATCGAGGTGAGTCGTTGCCCGCGTGGCGTATTCAGGGTCAGCCGCGAGCGCAGCAAGCCGCGGGTGTAGGGGTGCGCGGGTGCGGCCAGTACGTCCGCGGTCGGTCCGATCTCGGCGATCCGGCCCGCGTAGAGCACCGCCAGCCGGTCGGAAATCTGCGCGGCGACGCCGAGATCGTGGGTGATCAGCAGAATGCCGCAGCCCAGCTCGTCGCGAATCCCTTGGAGCAGTGCGAGAACCTGGGCCTGCACGGTGACGTCGAGGGCCGTCGTCGGCTCGTCGGCGATGATCAATGCCGGATTGCCGGCGATGGCCATCGCGATCATCACCCGCTGCCGCAGCCCACCGGAGAGCTGGTGCGGAAAGCTCCGCATCCGCTGCCCGGGCTCGGGAATTCCCACCGCCCGCAGCAGCCGCTCCGCCTCCTCGGGCGAGCCCGCGGCCTCCGTCACCTGCTTGCCGATCCGCATGGTCGGATTGAGCGAGGTCATCGGATCCTGGAACACCGCACCCAGATCCAGCTTGCGCACCCGCCCGCGGGCCTTCTCACCCCCGCCCACCATGTCCGTCTCGCCGACGGTCACCGCGCCCTGCACCCGGGCCGTGCCCGGCAGCAGGCCCAGCAGCGAGAACCCGAGAACGCTCTTCCCCGAGCCGGATTCGCCCACCAGTCCGAGGATCTCCCCGCGCCGCACCCCCAGTGTCACTCCCCGCAGCGCGGACAATTCCCGTCCGCCTCGGCGAAACGTCACCCGCAGCTCATCGACCCGCGCCACCTCGGCCACCGTGGTCTCCACCAGTGCAGTGCTCATGAACGCTCCTACCGATCAACCTGTCAATCGATAGTTTTTCGGTCCCGACGCCCTTTCCGATGACGCGTACGTATCGCTTCCCTTACCTCCGGTAACTTCTTGATTGCCGACCGTTTCTATCGAGTGACAGAAACCTGACCGATCGGCCGACTACCGCGAATCCGCCTACCCCGCAACGCTTTGACCACCGCCGTTGCGCCGCCATTGCGCGGGGCTACAGCCGTGCCGGGCGCGGAACCAGCGCGAGAAGTTACCGGGGGCGGTGAAGCCGAGCAGTTCGGCGGTCTCGGTGATCGAGCGGCGCGGGTTGGCGACCATGTGGCGAGCCAGGTCGGCGCGGGTCGCGTCCAGCAGCGAACTGAACGTCTCGCCCTCGGCGGCGAGGCGACGATGGACGGTGCGACGATCGACGCCCAGGCTGCGCGCCACCTGCTCGACCGAGCAGCGGCCGGTGGGCAGGAGTAGCTCGATGAGCTCACGAACGCGGTCGGTGGTGGTCACGGGCCGGATCGGGCCGACAGGGTCCAGCAGCCGCTTGGCGTAGGCGCGCAGCTGCGGATCCGCCATCGCGTTGGGGGCGTCGAGATCGCTGGTGTAGGCGATGATTCCGTCGAAGTCCTGCTCGAAGCTCACGCGCGGCCCGAACACGCGATGGTGGGCGCGCAGGTCGGCCGGGGCGGGGTGGGTGAAGCGGACCTCCACCGGTCGCCAGGACGCGCCGAGGAACCCGGCGAGCAGGCCGTGCAGGACGCCCACCGACAGTTCGACGGATTGGCGGGTGTCGCCGGGCTGCCCGATATCGAGGGCCAGCCGGATGGTGGCGAGCCCGTTGTGTTCGGTGAGGCGGGTGCGCAGCGCCTCGTTGTACATGTCCTCGTGCCGCGACATCACGCTCAGCGCGCTGCGCACGTCGGGTTCCTCGCGGATCACCAGGCTCAGCGGTCCCAGATTCGCGAAGCGACGGCGTTCGGCCAGGCGCAGCCCGAAATCGTCGCAGCCCGCGGCGGCGGCGGAATGCTCGAGCAGGTCGGCGATCGCGGCGGCGGGCACCCAGCGGTCCTGCAGGCTCAGGCCGGTGGGGTCCAGTCCCGAGGCGCGCATCAGCGCCACCGGGTCCAGTCCCAGCGACCGGCTCAGTTCCACGTATTCGTGGAGTGCGGCGTAACGGGCCAGCGGTTTCACGGTTCTCCGATGTCCCGAAATGAACAACTTCCTGTCTCGTAATGATAAGCATCGCGCCCCGGCCCCCAATACAGTGGGTTTCGTTCCAGTTACCGATGCCAGACCGAAGGAAGGGACAAGAACGTGGCCACAAGCAACGAGGATTGGTCCAGGCCAGCAGCGATGGCCATCCCCGAGACGGGGTACTTCGAGTACGAGCAGGGGCGGTACGGTCCGATCTATCCGCGCACTCCGGCTAACTATGGGTTTTCGATTATCGCGAAGGTGAAGCCCGGCCATGAGGCGGCGATCCGCCAGCACGGTCAGGTCATTCAGGCCGCGCTCGAACAGGACCCGACGGTGCTCGCGCCGCTGCGGCTGCACTATCTGCGCTGGGTGCTGTTCGATATCGGTGACGGCCTGACGTTCCAGTACCAGGGCATTTTCGACACCGACTTCGACAAGTACCTCGACGACGCCCTGGACCTGTTCCTGTCCACGGGCATCACCACCGCTTTCGTGAATCTCGTCGGCTTCCCCGACGATTGGCGCACCAACCGGGCCGCCGCCATCGAATTCTTCCGCAAGCACCAGTTCCCGAGCTTCCTCGAGTACGGCGAATACCCGTATGTGACCGCCGACGAGATCAAGAAGGCCCTGCGTCTCAAGGCCGCGTTCTCGAACATGCTCGACGAGATGCAGTAGCGGGGTACTCATGCTCGAATTCGACGATATCCAGCACATTCTGCTGACCCGGGTGCCCGCGCTGACCGGGCGCTACGAGTTCCTGTCGTTCACCGATGCCGCCGGGGCGCGGGCCTGGCTGGCCGCGATGACCGAGCAGGTTCCCTCGGCAGCGGAGCTGCAGGAGTCGGTGGACATCGACAAACCTTGGGTGTCAGTGGCTTTCACGTGGACCGGCCTGCGCGCCCTGGGCGTCCCCGCGGACGAGCTGACAAGTTTTCCGGAGGAATTCCGCCAGGGCATGGCCGCCCGGGCCGAGATCCTGGGTGACACCGGGGCCAATCATCCCGACCTGTGGGTCGACGGCACCGCCGGTGACGATCTGCACGCGATCGTCATCCTCTTCGCCCGCGATGCCGCCAACCGCGACCGCCAAGTGGCCGAGCACAACAAGCTACTGGCCGCCTGCCCGGGCGTGACGGTGCTGTCATCACTGGATCTGGAGGCCGTCCCGCCGTTCGGCTACGCGCACGACCATTTCGGCTACCGGGATCGCCTGTCACAGCCGGTGATCGAGGGCGCGGGCGAGGAGCCGACCCCCGGCAGTGGTGCGCCGCTGAAGGCCGGGGAGTTCATTCTCGGCTACGACGACGAGAAGGGTCCGCCGACGAACCTGCCTCGGCCCGAATTGCTTTCCCGCAACGGCACGTTCATGGCATACCGCCGGCTGCGCGAGCACGTGGGCCGGTTCCGCGATTTCCTGGCCGAGCACGGCGAGACCACCGAGGAGCAGGAGCTGGTGGCGGCGAAGCTGATGGGCCGCTGGCGCAGTGGCGCGCCCCTGGTCCTGGCCCCCGAGGCCGATGATCCGGAGTTGGGCGCGGACATGTCGCGCAACAACGATTTCGACTACAAGCAGATGGATCCGCACGGCTACGCGGTGCCGCTGGGCTCGCACATGCGCCGCATGAATCCGCGCGACACCGGTGTGAACATGACACGCCACCGCATGATTCGCCGTGGCGCCACCTACGGTCCGCAGCTGCCGGAGGGCGTGCCCGACGACGGCGCGGACCGCGGTATCGCGGCGTTCATCTTGTGCGCGAGCCTGGTGCGCCAGTTCGAGTTCGCCCAGAACGTGTGGGTCAACGACACGACGTTCCACGAGCTGGGCAATGAGCGCGATCCGATCATCGGAAACCAGGACGGCACTTTGGAATACAAGATTCCGAAGCGCCCGATTCGCAAGACGATCAAGGGCATGCCGGCGTTCACCACCGTCGCCGGCGGCGCGTACTTCTTCCTGCCAGGGCTGCGGGCCCTGCGTTATCTGACCACTCTCCCCGACAGTGAGGCAGCAGCATGAGCTCGGCACGCACCTACAACCAGACCCATGTGGACCGCCCCTACACTCCGGGCAAGCGGCGCATCAGCATCTACTGGTCGTGGAGCTATCCCTGGGAGTCGCAGCGGAATACCGCCGAACTGGACAACCGCTTCTCCACCATGACCGAGGTGCGCCAGGTCGCCTGGCCCGCCTACGAGACCCCCGAATACGACGCCGCGCATTTCCTGCAGGGCATCGCGGGCACCCTGGAGTTGTTCCACCGCTCCACCCTCGACTTCCAGCGGGTGGCCGGTGAGGTGACCGGGCATCCGGTGGCGGTGTTCCAGCGCATCGATCAGGCCGGCTACAAGCAGCCCATCGACGAGCGCATTCTCGCCGACACCGACACGCTGCTGGTGTTCGGCCTCGATCACCTGCTCGCGCAGGAGGCGGCGGCGCCGGAGGAGATCGCCGCCATCCAGCAGTGGCTGCAGCGGGAGGGCACCTGCCTGCTGCTGGCCCCGCACCACGATGTCGGTTTCACCGATGATCTGAAGCAGCGGCAGGTGGAGTTCGAGCACCACGGTGACCCGCTGGTGCCGCGTCAGCAGCGGTTCGGCGCGTACACCCGTTCGTTGATGTCCGCCCTGAACGTGCCGGTCCACAACGTCTACGGCCTGCGTCCGGCGGTCGTGGAGGGCACCCGTTCGATCGCCCCGCTCACCGCTTTCCGCGACCTCGACACCCCGCACCTGCTCGACAACGTCACCACCTTCAACTTCCACCCGCACCTGCCGCACTACGAACTGACCGAGCCCGAGGGTGATTCGGTGCGTCTGCTGGCCCGCCAGCCCATCGAACTGTCGCGCCCGCACCCGTTCATCGAGGCGGGCAACACCGAGTTCAATACGCTGCTGTGGTTGCCGCCCAACGATGTTCGCGCCGGCGACATCGTCATGGCCGACTCCACCAACTTCACCACGTTGTTCGGCGGCACCGACAGCCTCGCCAACTTCTGGCGCAATCTCGCGGCGATGAAATGATCGGTGACCTGCTCCCTCTGGCCATCGGCGTCGCGCTGTCCCCGATTCCGGTGGTGGCGGCGATCCTCATGCTGCTGTCCGTCAACGCGAAGCGGGCCAGCGTGGGCTTCGCGCTCGGCTGGGTGACAGGCATCCTGACGGTCACCGGCCTGGTGACGGCCGCGGCCGCCGCGGGCCTGATGAGTTCGGCGAGCCAGCCCTCCACCGCCGCCTCGGTGATCAAGATCGCGATGGGTCTGCTGCTGGTCGTCATCGCCGTCCGCCAATGGCGCAGCCGCGCAGACGATTCGATCCCGGCATGGATGACGGCCATCGACGAGCTGGGCGTCGCCAAGGCCGCTGGCCTGGGCGTGCTGCTATCGGTTCTGAACCCGAAGAACCTGCTCCTGTGCCTCACGGCGGGCGTCACGATCGGCACCGCGGGCTTGAACCCCGCCGGAAACGCGGTAGCGATAACCGCGTTCGTCCTCCTGGGCGCGGCCTCGGTGGTCGTCCCGGTCGGCGGCTACGCCGTCGCGGCGAACCAACTGCGAGGCGCGCTGGCCGGCCTGAAGAACTGGCTCCAGGCGCACAACCACACGGTGATCGCCGTGGTGTTCATGGTGATGGGCACGACGGCCCTCGCGAAGGGCGTCACCGGCTTCTGAGCCCTGGTGCCGATGGCCGGACCCGAACCCGGGTCCGGCCATCGGCATTGTTCAGCGCTTGTCACCGAATTCGTCAATGGCCGCGATCATCTCCTGGACCATCTTCGGACCGCCATGACCTTCGTCTTCGATCAGCACGAATCGGCTTCCGGGCCAGGCCTTGTGCAGATTCCACGCCGCAGCCGCGGGACCACTCACGTCGAGCTTGCCTTGGATCAGTACTGCGGGGATGCCGGTGAGCGCGGACATCTTGTCACGCAACTCGGAAGCCCCGAGGAAGGCTGCGTGCTTCCAGTAGTGCACCGTCAAAACGACAAACGTCCGCTGCCACAACGGATCATGATGGCTGACCGAGGTTGTCTGTCCGAGAGAGACGTGAGCGTCCTCCCACGCCGCCCAGGCATCCACCGCCCGTGCCCGAGTCTGTTCGTCAGGACCGGTGAGCATTTCATAGTAGGCGTCGACGAGGCGCTGACGGGGGCTCGCACCGGACGCAGTACGGAAGGCATCCCATTCGACAGGAAACAGGCACCCCACCGTCTCGGTGATCCACTCGACCGCATCCGGCGTGGTCAATGTCGTCGCCATCAATACCAGTTCGCTGACCCTCCCAGGATGGGCCTGCGCATAAGCCAGCGCCAGCGTGGTCCCCCACGACACACCATTGATCAGCCATTGCCGAACACCGAGATGCCCGCGCAACGCCTCGATATCGGCGATCAGATGCCGAGTGGTGTTGGTAGCCAACGCGACCACATCGGGCTCGGCCAGTGGTCGACTCCGCCCGCAACCACGCTGTTCGAACCCGACAATCAAATACTTCTCGGGATCGAACCGCCGACGATAGCCAGCCCCCATACCCCCGCCCGGCCCACCGTGCAGATACAGCGCAGGCTTCCCCTCCGGATTCCCGGATGCCTCCCAATAGATTTCATGCCCATCACCCACCGGAAGCATCCCACTGGCGTACGGCTCGATCGGCGCAAACACCCCAGTCAACGACACACCTCGACAGTAGCGCCCGAGTCCAGGCTGTCGCGTTTCTCCAATACCGCGACTCGGCCGGCCTGGTTGCCTTGTGCCGTGTTCCCGGCCGGCTCGCCGATCGCCCGAACGGCGACCGCGGAGGAACGAGCCGAACTATGGCCGAAAGTCACCGCGAAATATGACGTCTACGCCGCCTATCAACAGGGCACCACTCGCGAAATCCCGCTGGTCCTGCTGACCCCACGGGACTGAACAGAGCGCGCACCCCGGACGGCGGTGCAGGATCGGTCGGCATTCGGATGATCCCCGAGTTCGGCCGCTGGCGGCCTGGCCGGTCCGAACCGCGCGCTACGCGGCATGTGCGGACATCCAGATCAGCGACGGCTGTCAAACACCCCTGCCAGCGCGTTACTCGCTACGAGATACCGTGCCCCGAATCTGAGGCGTGTTCGTTCTGCCGTAGTCGTCATAGATGTAGGTCGCCGAAACCACCCGGCTACTGCCGGTCTCACACTTCGGATCGCGTATGCGAGTAAACGCGAACCCGTTGCCTGTGTTAGGCCGAGACAGCAGCAATTCGGTTGCCGGCGGACCCGAACGAAATGGCAGCTCGTCTCGGAACGAGATCGCGGTCGGTGGGGTGGTTTCGACGCTGCCCGTGCCGTTACGCAGTGTGACCACGACCCCGAACCGAGTGTCGGGCATATCCTTCGGCGGATACGACTGTGTCGTCGCGTCGCCCTTGTAGACGGTCGCCCGTCCCTCGTCGGTCCAGTCCGACAAGTTCCTGCCGCAATGGGGGTCGGTGACGATCCCAGCCAGGACACCGGACGGGGTGCCACTGCCCGCGATCAGCGGCGGAATCGTGACCCAGGCACTGACGAGAACGGCGACCGCCAGCCCTGCTCCGCCTCGAATCGAAGCGACACGCGTCCGACCGGATCGGTTGCTATACAAGCGCAAGAAGGCCGCCGTGAACGCTACGGCAACTGCGAAACACGCAGCACCGAAGCTCGTTTCGAGGCATCCGGGTAACTCCCGCTTGTAGTCGGACAAGTACAGCTCGGTTCCCACCCACTGAGCGAACAAACTGGCAACTACCCCACCCACAATGGTGCCGCCAGGCGCGAACCGGTATGGCAACAGCCCTAACACGCCAGTGACGGCCAGCACCGGGCTGATCACCAACAGGAACGGCGCATAGACCAAGAAGCCGGCCGCGAAGCGGCCGCCCGCTTCGAGATCGAACCGTGGATCCGCTCCCGGGTCCGAGTACAGTCCGATCCCGATCGCCGCCCACGCGAGAGCCAGCGCGCCGACGGCAACGCCCTGCAATATGTCCGCGAGAAGGTTCAAGCGATTCCACGGTGTATCACGAGTAGACACGCGGTCAATGTATCGACCAGTTGTGTCCGATCCGTCGACCAAGTGTGGAGAGATCGTGTGAGTCCGGTAGACAATCCAAAGTCGCAGAGCCCCAACCACTCAGAGGGCCATCCGCAACTCGGCATGAGCGCGCACTGCCAGTGGCCGACAACGCCCGGACTACCGTCCGGCGAGCTCCGCGACGACCGGAGCGAACCTTTCAGCGAAGTCGGCGCCGAAGACGAAGTAGGAGAAGCCGATCTCCTCCCGCCGCCGCAGGATTTCCTCGATGGCTGCCGCCGGATCCTCCGGAAGCACGGTCATCGCGTCTGCCGCGTGCAGGGCAGCGGTGTCGGTGGCGGGGTGCGCCATGTGCGCCGCGACAGTGTCCCCGATAACCGGCACTGCGGGGGCGAGTTCGACGTCCGCGGTGGCTCGGAATTCGCGTGCCAGCCGCTCGACTTCGCCCCGAGGCTGGTCCCCCAGCACGAAGGTGACCGTGTCCGCGACCTCGGCCGCCAACGCCTGAGCCTTCGGACCGAGGACGGCCATCGCCACGGGCGTGTGCCGGTCGGGACCGTCGAGTTCCCGCAGCGCCCTGACGGTCTCACGGATCTGCTCCAGTCGCTCTCCCGGCGGCGGCACCGCAGGCATCCCCTTGTCGCGCAGCTCGTCCTCGATCCCCGGCCTGCCGGTCCCGATACCCATCTCGAACCGGCCTTCGGTCAGCAGCGACAGCGAGTGCGCTTCCCACGCGGTCAGCCACGCAGGACGCAATGGCGAGGCATACACCCAGCTGCCGACCCGCATGTCGGTCAAGGCCGCGACGGTGGCCAGCATGGGCCCGGGCGCCGGTTGCATCTGCGGGAAGTCCGGCACCAACAGCGTCGAGTACCCGCTGTCGGCAATGCGCCGCACGCGATCCCGCCAGGTCGGCACGTCGGTCCTGAGCGGGGCAACAACCCCGAATCGAAACGGCCTTGTCATCTCTCGACTCCTGTCATCCGATCTCTCCAGAGGCTTCGACGACGCACCTACCCGAAAATCATCGGTGCAGCCGCGATCGCTTTCCCGCTATGGTTCGGTGATCAATCCGGGAGGACTACCGCATGGCGCAGCTTCAGCATCGGATCGACGAAATGACCGATGAATCAGGGTTTCTCGGTCTTGTCGACCCACACGCTTACACGTCGTTCGTGGGCGAGGACTGGACCTTGGAGGCGCTGTTCGAGCGCGTCGAATCGGAGATGCGGCAGCGGACGGTGCTGCTCTGGGGAACCGGCGGCGAGGAGCAATGGCGGATCGACCTTTCGGATTCGCCGGTGGATCCGCGGCTGCCGATCATCCGGCAAATTGCCGGCCCGATCACCGTGACGCAAGGTGAGCTGGTCGTCGTCAATTTGGACACGGTCACCATGGCTGCCCAGTTCGCGGACTCCGCCGTGGACGATGACAAGGACATCTACGGGTCCAGTATCGAGCTCCCGAACGGCGACTACATCTGCACCATCAGTCAACTCACCGATCCCGAAGAGGATCGGACACATGACGGCCCCGACTTCCACCTCCAGCTGATAGCCGGCCGAACCTCGCCATGGTTCGAGGTCGCATGGTCCGAGCTATGACTCTGCGTTACACAGTCCACCTGTCCGCCGTGCCCAACAGCCTTCCCTGTCGGGTAATCGGCAAACTTCAGCCTCGGACGTGGCGCGTGATCGTGGGCGAAGGGGTCGGTCAACTCGACGGTGGTGTCCATCAGGACTGGCTGGACGAAGATATGCCCCGCGAAATCCGCTGGCCGAATACGTTCTTCTACGTGACCGTCGCCGACTGAGAGCAACGCTGCCACCGGCCATAACGAACGGTATGCGGCATGGCAGTGCATCGACTGTCGTGGTCCGGGTTACTGCATCTGATCCAGCATGTCGGAGAACGCCGCCTTGAGCCGCAGCGCCTTCTTGATCTCAGCCGATGTCACATACGGATACTCGCCGTACTCGACGAAGCTCGGAACATGATGGGCACGCACGAAATCGACGAACCCCTGGGGGCGCTCTCGCCAGTCCGCGGGGAATCCTTCCAGGTTCTCGAAGGTAGTCGTGATGCCCGATTGGCTGAACAGCATCACCGCATCCTCGGTGTACTTGTCGAAGTCGGTGTCGAAGATGCCCTGATACTGAAAGTACGTCGCCCCCTCGATCTCGAAGAGCTGCCACCTCAGGTAGTGCAGTTTCAGCGGCGCCAGCACCTCGGGGTCGGCTGTTACCGCAGCCTCCAACGTTCTGCCATGCTCGCGGATAGCGTCCTCGCGCCCGGGTATGACTTTTGCAATGATCGAAAACCCGTAGCACGCCGGAGTTCTGGGAAAGATCGGGCCGTATCGCCCCTGCTCGACTTCGAAGTACCCCTCCTTCGGGATCGCCATCATCGCGGGCTTTGACCAGTCGCCGTCACCAGATGCCATGACCACCCATCCTGTGTTTTTCGAACTCGGAGCGAAGCCATCCCTAATGATTCTCGCCGCCGACCCCCAGGCCATGAAGCACCAAAGCCTCGGCGCGTCGACCACCGCCCGCCGGCACCCAGCGGTAGTGCGAGGCGTTTCCTCCAACTGGGAGCTGATCGCCGACGACAGGTCCACCTAGCGCTGTGCGAGGATGCCCTGCCGACCTGGATCGATTACGTCCGGGGCCGGCGCGCCCCGCTCCGCTACCGCGACTCGGTTGTCGGCATGCGGCACCACGTGGATGTCGAGCTCCCGGCCGATGCCCTTCGCTCCGCCCGCGCCGGTGTGGATCTCGCCGATATCGCCAACCGCTACCTCGAGCCCATCACCGCACTGCAAGATGACGATCTGACCTTCCCCGACCCGGTCGAGTTCGCCTACTACGCGATCTACAACTGTTTTCGCAAGTACGCCCGCGGCGACGACATCCCGGATTGGCTGATCGTCAACCAGGCCTTGTCAGTTCACGACGACAGCGAAGCGGTGTCACGCCTGACGCGCGCGATCGACGACGCCGGTCGAACTACGGGCGGGAACGCCGAGGATGTCGGACCGATCCGATAACTCCCTGCGCCGAATCGCTAGTTGGCACCGGGCGGGCAGGTGAGGCAGAAGGGATGGCCCGACGGGTCGAGAAGTACCCGCCAGCGATCGGGGGCGGGCTGGAACTCCGGTTTGGTTGCGCCGCAGTCGATGGCCGCCTGCTCCGCGGCATCGAGATCGGTGACGAAGAGATCGAGGTGCATCTGCTTCGGCACCCCATTGCCCGGCCAGTCCGACGGCCTGTGGTCGGCCACGTGCTCGATCGTCAACGTCACCTTCGAGCCCTGCAGCACGACCAATTCATCTGATTCGTAACGCAGGTCGAAATCCAGCAGTGCGCGATAGAACTGCGCGAGGCCACGCGGATCGCGGCTGTCGAGTGCGATCGCACCGAATCTGGCAATTGCGGTCATAGCTCCCCCGAGACATCTGGCGGCCCCGCCTCTCGTGAGGGCCGCGCCATCATGGATATCACAGCAGAGCTCGACGGCGGGTCGACGGCCGTTCGCCGGCGACCGCACGAACGCCAACGACCCGAGATAGCCTCGGGCCGTTGGTCTTCGGAATGTCGTTAGTTGACCGAGCGGGCCAACTGGTCGGCATACGGGGCGGTGAACTTTCCGACGATGGGAAGCGGGGCGCGGACACCGCCGGTGTTGTTCGCCTGGACCATGGCCATGATCCAGACGACGAGCGAGAGGACCCCGACACCGAGGCCGGCGAGGCTGAAGATGATCCCCAGGGCGCCGAGGAGCGAGCCGACGATGCTCAACACGATATTGAGCACCGAGACCGCCCCGAAGAAGACGATCGATTGGGAGGCATGGAATTTCACGTCGGGGTCGTTCTTTCCCACGAACAGGAAGATGATTCCGGTGAGCCAGCCCAGCGCGTAGGAGAGGATCGCGCTGGTCTTCTTGTCCAAGCCGGTGGACTGCGGCTGGTTTGCGGGGTACTGAGAAGATGTCATGGGGTAAGTAGATGCCGAGTGCGCCCCCTACCGATCCCAACTTTCAGCACGAACCCACATCGAGCCCCAGAAACTCGGGGCACACCCACCTGTTGAAATCACCACGTTTCAGTCTTTCCGAACGGTAGCGTTCCCCGACCCCTCGCCAAGCGATCCAGGAGAACGATGACTGCCCATACCCGCCCCGGCCACCGAATCGGCTGGGGCATAGCAGGAGTGGCCGCCACCGTGGCGGTTGCAGTTTCCGGCGCTCCCGCCGCTTCCGCCGATATCGACACCCTCTCGATCTACCCCGGGGATCAAACCGTCGTCACCGGAGCCAAGTACGGCCTTTACGTATCGACCCCAAGGGGCGATAGAGCGAGCTGGGTCAGCTTCTACGACAACGGCCAGTGCATCGGAAGCACGCGAATAATATCCAATTCGGACCTCGAAGGACCCCCCTATGCGTACATGAACTGGATCCCGCAGACGCCGGGCCCCCACACCATCACCGCCAATGACGGCAGGATCACCAAAACCCTCGCCGTGGACGTCCAGCCCACCCCCACCGGCAGCACCCCGGCAACCCCGGGCCCCAAGCCCACCGGCTGCGGCGCCCTGGATCGCCTGTTCAACACTGGCAGCATGGCACCCGGAAGCTGAGCGCCCCACCCGCCGGGCGTACACAACGCCCGGCACTCCCACGCAAGTCACGTTATGCAAGAACACAACCGTTCCCGCGAAGCCCTCCCGCCGGGGTGACGGGCTGACCACCTTCGCCAACCTCCCCGAACCTTGCTACGAGCGCACATCGTCCACCTCGGCGTGTCAGAGATCTTGGTTATCGTTCGCCTGAGTGCTGACCGAGCACGACAGAGGAACGGGGAAGAATGAGTTCGACAACATCGATGACCTATGTGATCGACGTCAGCGACGAGCCCGCCGTCGCCGGTGACTGCAACACAATCGGCGGATGGCCGGTCCTCGATGCAAGACAACCCTGGCCGGTCTGCGACTGCGGCGCCGGGATGGCCCTGTACTTTCAAATCCGGATCCCCGACGACGTCCCACATTTCGGTGGTGACCAACTGCTCGTCTTTCAATGCCCCCTGGAGAGCGACGCGTGCTTCTCCCCCGCCGATCCGCAACTGCCGGAGCAATTCTGGGACAAGCCACCCGCAAACTCCCATGCATTCTGGCGAATTCTACTGCAGTGCAACGGCTTACCTGCGGAAACCCCGGACTCCTTTCTGCGGCCGAGTCGCCTGACCTTGCAGCGGTATGAAGATGTCGACCACCACAACGACAACTCCCCGCTTCAGGATTTCAAGGTCGGCGGCGCACCGTACTGGGTACAGGACGGTGAGCAGTACTGCTGCCCATGCGGAACCGACCTGACCTTCGTCTGCCAGGTCCCCGAGAACTTCGAGTTCTCCGATTATCTCCGCGACGACCTGGACGACTCCGTCGAGTACCCCGCCGCATTCGACGACGGATTCCTTCTGGGCAACATGGTCTACATCCTGGCCTGCCCGGCCCACTGCCACCCGGCAGCCGCCTACCCGGTCTGCCAGAACTGATCCGCGGAATCGGCACCGAGCAACCCGGCGCCTCGGAACGACTCGGCCAACTGATCCTTGCCCAACCTGCGCCGGCCGGCGCGGTGAGCGGCATGGACGGATATTGGAATCGGTTGCGCCGCAATCGACTAGCCCTGAGCTAGGGCTGTTCCGGTCGAGCTCTTGGGTAGCCTTCGACCGTGGGCATGGAAGCGAACGCCGACGGCTGGCTGGATGACACGCGGATGTCGTACGACACGGTTGCGGCTACCTATGCAGACCTCACCCGTCACCTGATGGATGAAACGCCAGAAGAGCGCTCAGCCTTGGCATCGTTCGCCGATATGGTGCGCATTCAGGGTGGAGGGCTGGTCGCGGATGTGGGTTGCGGGGCGGGGCGGATCACCGCTCACCTGCGTCAGCTGGATGTGGATGCGTTCGGAATCGACCTGTCGCCCAGGATGATCGACGTGGCCCGCCGTGATCATCCCGGCCTCCGGTTCGAAGTCGGCTCGATGACGAATCTCGCGCTCGCAGATGCCTCGATCGCCGGCCTGGTCGCGTGGTATTCACTGATCCACGTCCCCGATGACGAGCTCGGTTCTGTGTTCGACCACTTCCGGCGCGTGCTTCGCCCAGGCGGGCCGCTGTTGCTCGGCTTCCATGTCGGAGACGACTCGCAGTTGAAAACCCAAGGCTACGGCGGGCACCCGATGCATCTCCATGTCCATCGTCGCCAGCGCAACCGAATGCGTGTGTGGCTCGACGATGCCGGCTTCACCGTTGAGGCTGACAGAACTGTGACCTCGGCCGAGAGCCCGCTCGGCGGCATCATTCTCGCGCGCAGCAAGGTGCCGACGTCGTCGGCATAGGGTGATCATGTCCTGCCGTGAGACGAGGGAGTTATGGCCACCATCCGCCACGAAGTCGTGATCGAGGCTGCGCCGGAATTCGTCTGGGACGTCGTGCGCGATGTCGGGGCCGTGCATGAGCGGCTCCTTCCTGGGCGTGTGGTCGGCACCAGAGTCGAAGCGGGCGAACGGTTTCTGACGTTTCCCGACGGGCACGTCATTCGTGAACTGATCGTCGCGATCGACGAGGAGGCGCGTCGGCTGGCCTACTCCGTCGCGGAAGGGGCCCGGCCTCCGCTGGACTACCACCACGCATCGTTCGAGGTTCGTGGCGAAGGCGAGCGCGGGCGGCTGATATGGATCACCGATGTTCTGCCCGACTCCGTCGCGCCGGAGATTCGCATCCGCACCCAGCTCGGAATCATGGAGATGAAGCAGGCGATCGAAGCCGCCGCCCTGCATGACACAGCGCCCAGCTGATTGCGTGGGTGGGCCGTAAAACCGCTGGACTCGGCAGATGGCGCGCCGCGAGACTGGCGCGATGAATTTCGATGTGCGCAGCGCGAATCTGGAGGCGGTCAACAGTCTCACCAAGTACCCATCGATCCCGACCTACCATCAGCTCGGTGAGCGGGGGCGGCTTACCGAGGCGGTAAGCGAGTTCGCCGGGCCGGTGATCGGGACCGAGAAGATCGACGGCAGCAATGCGCGCATCGTGAGCTTGCCGGATGGGAGCTGGCTGCTGGGTAGCCGAGAGGAACTGTTGTGCGCCCAGGGGGATCTGATCGGGAATCCGACGCGATCGATGATCGCCAAGGCCCGCTTCGAGGACTACGACCGCACTCTGCGCCGCAAGCGCTGAATGCCGATGGCAACCCCCGGTAATTCGGGGCAGCCCCAGGTACCGAAATCGCCACGTTTCACTAGTTTCGAACGGTAGCGTTCGGCAACCCCGGAACCTCGGGACCCGAACCAGGAGAACGATGACCACGCGTACCCGCCTTGGCCGCCGAATCGGCTGGGGCACAACAGGACTGGCCGCCATCATGGCCGTCGCCGCAGTCAGCGCGCCCACCGCGTCCGCCGACGTCCACACGCTCGCGATCTATCCCACCGGTCAAACCTATTACGTCGGAACCTCTTACGAACTGCTCGCTACGACCGTGTCGACGGGCGGGCTGCGATGGGTGAGCCTCTACGACAACGGCCAGTGCCTCGGCGGCATGTGGACGAAGCCGGTCCAAAACGTCGATTCCGTCTCTCTGGTCGCGAAAGTGAACTGGGTCCCATCGACGGTGGGCCACCACGTTCTCACCGCCGACGACAGCCGGACCACCCAGACGTTCGCCGTCGACGTCCTGGCCGCACCCGCAGGAACCGTGCCCGCCACACCCGCCCAACCGAGCGGTTGCAGTCCACTGGAACGCTTCCTCAACTCCGGGAGCGCCGGCTAGACCGCCGAACAGGTCTGCCGCCGCGATGCGCTCACAGCACCGTTCCCCGACCCGACCTCGCGGGGAGCTGATCAGGAGAACGATCACCATGCATATCCACCGCAGCCACCGAATCGGTTGGGGCATAGCCGGACTGGCCGCAAGCCTCGCCGCCGTCACCACGGGCGCCCCCACCGCGACCGCCGATGTCCACGACTTCTGGGTCGCCACCGCGACCAGCCCATACTATGCAGGCACCGATTACCTCCTGTACGCGTCCACCGCGCAGGGGGCCGGAGCGCGCTGGGTGATCTTCTCCGACAATGGCGCGTGCATCGGAGGCGCCCGCACGGACGCAGTCCCGGGTTACACCCCGATGGTGGGAATGACCTGGATCCCGTCCACCGCGGGCAGCCACGTCCTCACCGCCGACGACGGCCAGACCACGAAGTCCATCACCGTGGACGTGAAACCCACCCAAGCCGGCACCACACCGAAGACCCCGCCCACCCCAACCGGATGCGGCAAGCTGCAGCAGTTGCTCACCACGGGCAGCGGCACCGGCAGCTCCGCCATCGGCCTCGGGTGACCGCAGGCCGGACACGACAGCGTGTCCGGCCACTTGGCGTAGGCCAGAGCGCGACTTCGGCGCGGACCTGATCCTCGGTGAGGCCGTAGGGGCGAGAGTTGGTGGAATCGAGGCGGTTCGGGGAGGCTCGGTCGGTATTCTGAGCTTTACGGACAGTCAGTCTGTTCGTTTTTCCTGAAGGGCTCTTGTCATGTCGGATGCCGTCAGAGACCTGTTCAAGCGTTATCACGCCTGTTGGGCGGATCGCGATCCGGACCGGATTGCCGAAATGCACACTCCCGATTCGATTTTCCACCTGCACTCCGGGCGGGAGCCGGCGCGTGGGAGGGAGGCGATTCGCGCGGCTGCGGCCGAGAACTTCGCGCTGGTGCCGGATCTGACCTTCAACCTGGTCGATCTGCGGGTCGGGGATGACTTCTGGGTAGTGCGGTGGAGGCTGTCGGGGACCGCTGTCACCGGGAGCCCGGTCGATATCGATATCGCCGACATGGTGCTGGTGCGTGATGGGGCGGTGCTCGAAAAGCACACCTACATAGACGGAGTGGCGATGCAGGCGGCGCTGGCCGCGCCTGCAGATGTCGCCTGAGACGCACCGACGGCCGGACGCGAAAACGCGTCCGGCCGTCGGGGATTCGTTCTGTCAGAGCTCGAATTCGGCTCGGACCTGGTCTTCGGTGAGGCCGTAGTCGGCGAGCGAATACTTGTGCACCGGTTTGCGGTCGCCGGACTTGCTCTCCTCGTCGAGCGCCGTCATGGCGGAGCGGGACGAGTCGGTGTAGTCGAGCCCGAACTTCGAGTAGATCTTCTCGACGGTGGCGAACGGATCGGCGCGCAGTTCGTCGAACTCGATGTCCAGGAACTGATCCGGGTTGTAGCGGGCCCGGGCCGAGTTGAACTCACGCAGGCCGCGCGACCACAGTTCCAGCTGCGAGGAGCCGATCTTCTCGCCCACGAAAGTCGTGGACCAGCCCGCGGTGGCCTGCTCGGAGAGGCTGCACGAGGAGCCGACGATGGTGACCGGGTCGCGGTGGGTCTGGATGATCAGCGCGTCCGGGTACACCTTCATCAGCGCGTCCAGGGCGAACAAGTGGCTGGGGTTCTTGAGGACCCAGCGCCGCTCGTCGCCGAGGCCGATCAGCTGCAGGTTCTGCTTGTGCCGGGTGTAGGCGTCGGTCCAGTCCTGCTTGCGCAGCCACTCCGAGTAGGTCGGCAGGTAGGCCAGCGACTCGTAGGAGATGGACTTCACCGTCTGGCGCAGCAGCTGCCAGCACTCCTCCACCTCGGCGGCGGTCATGTAGTGCACGCCCATGAATTCCGGATTCTCGATCCGGTGCTGGGCGAAACCCTTGTCGACGGCCTGGTAGACGGGGTTGTCGGCCCAGGTGTCACGCGGCGGGCGCGGCTGCGGGAAGTCGGCGAGCCACATTTCCAGGGCCTGGTGCTGCGGGTCGGCGGCGAGCAGGCGGTGCAGGGCGGTGGTGCCGGTGCGGGGCAGGCCGGTGACGAAAATCGGTCGGGTGACCTTGGTTTCGCCGTAGCTCGGGTTGGCTTTCCAGGAGGCTTCGCTCAGCGCGCGGGCGACGAGCGCGCCGCGCAGGAAGTAGCGGCTCATCTTGGAGCCGATCTCGGTGAGCCCGGCATCACGCTGGTACGAGTCCAGCAGGACTCCGAGCGCCTCGTGGTGGTCGTCGGATCCGAAGTCGGTGAGACCGCAGACCTTGGTGGCCGAGGCGTGCAGGTCCTCGACGGTGCCGACGTTGGTACGTCCGGTCATGGTGATGAAACTCCTTGCTCAGACGTGGTATTCGCCGCAGTTGACGTCGATGGTCTGCCCAGTGACGGCGTTCGCGAACGGCGAGGTCAGGTAGACGATGGTCTGGGCGATCTCGTCGGGCAGCGGCAGCCGCTTCAGGTCGGACTTGGACGCGGTCTGCTGGTAGACCTGCTCCTCGGTGATGCCGTACTTCTTGGCGATCTCGGCGAAATACCACTTGAGCTGGTCGGTCCAGATGTAGCCGGGCAGCACGCTGTTGACGCGAATGCCCTTCTCCCCCAGCTCGGTCGCCAGGGTCTGGGACATGGCCAGCAGCGCCGCCTTGGCGATCTTGTAGCTGCCGTAGCGGGGTTCGCTGTGCCGCAGCACCATCGAGTTGACCATCACGATCGAACCCTTGGTCTCGGCCAGCGCCGGCGTGAACGCCTGCGTCATCCGCAGATTGCCGAGCACCGTCAGGTCGACGCTCTCGCGGATCTGCTCGAAGTCGGTGCGCGCCAGCGGCTTCATCGACGGCACCTTGAACGCATTGTTCACCAGCGCGTCGACCCGCCCGAACGTCTCGAGGGTCTGCTTGGCGAGGTTCTCGACGGTCGCCTCATCGGTGATATCGGTGGGCACACACAGGGTCTCCGCGCCGCCCTCGGCCGCGATCTCCTCGGCGACCTCCTTCAGCTTGGACTCGGTGCGCGCGGCCAGCACGACCTTGGCGCCGGCGGCCGCGGCCTCCAGCGCGATGGAACGGCCCAGACCGGGTCCGATTCCGCTGACCACGACGACCTTGCCGTCCAGCAGTCCGGTCTTCAGACGACTCATCCCAGCATCCTTTCCGCGAAGGCGCGCTGGCGTGCGGCGATCCGCTCACGCCAACCGGCCTCATCGATTCGATTGTTGTCATAGTGCGGCAGGCTTTCCGCCACCTTCTCGAACGGCACCAGCTCGATGGTGGGCCCGTCCTCGGGCGTGATGACGCGGCCGACCCGCTGCCAGCGGAACTGGAGAATGCCCAGCTTGCGCCCGGTGGTCTCGATCCAGTTGGCGACACCCGGATTCCGCGCCGAGACGACCATGCGGATCATCCCGTCCGGATCCACCTGCGCCTGCTGATGATTGAGCGAACTCTGGTGGTTGACGTAGTCCAGCGACACGTACCAGCGGCTGCCCAGCTGGAAACCCTGGTACGGCGCATCGGATTTCGGCACGGTGATGATCAGCGCCTGATCGTCCTCGAGCTCGAAGTGACCGACCGAGGAGTACTGGGTGCTCAGCCCGCCCGGCGTCAACCGCGGCTCGGTCAACGTGTTGACCGGCAGGTTCAGATAGAACCACTTCGGGAAGTTGAACCAGGTGTGCACGCGGGTGAGCAGCATGCGTCCCGCCGCCCGGTACCGCTTGCGCAGCTGTTCCACCCCGGCCTCGGCCGGCGCGGTGCCGATGGTGTCGACCCGCTCGATGCGAATGCTGCCCTTGCGCTCGGCGTTCCAGTCGCCGTACACCTCGCGCACGGCCAGCATGGACGCGCCCTCGCCGAGGGTGAAGTAGTTCGGCTCCGGGTTCTCCTTGGGCGGACCGAAGCGCAGCTGGTAGCTGCCGTCCTCGTCGATCTGCAACCGCCGGTCGTCGAAGGCGTCGTCGCCGTTGGGCACATCGGTGGCGGTGTAGTCGCCCTTGAGCACCTGGAAGCTCAGGTCGGTGGTGCTGCCGCGCACCCCGGTGAGCAGGTATTCCGCGCCCGGCTCGATGGTGGCGTGGTAGTACAGCGTGTCCGGGTTGTCCAGGCCCATCTTGGTGTAGGGCCCGGTGGAGGACACGAAGTACGGGTGCGAGGTGCCGTGCGCCCGCGACAGTTGCAGCACCGCGGCGATGCTGCCCTGCAAATAGTCGTAGCCCTCCGCGAGGTCGTGCGGGTCACGGATGAAATCCGCGGCGGCGATCAGCTTCTCGGCCTCCGCGACCGCCGCGAGGAACGGCTCGGTCAGCGGCAGTTCGGCCTTGTCGATATCTGTCATCAGTGGTCAGCGATCCCTAGTGTCTCTCGAATTCGATGGGCGATCTCGGACGGCGTCCCGTCCGAGGGGGTGATGGTCAGGTCGGCGAACTCCGGCCGCTCGTACGGTGAACTGACACCGGTGAATTCGGGCAGCTCGCCGGCGCGGGCCTTCTGGTACAGGCCCTTCGGGTCGCGCAGTTCGCACTCTTCCAGAGGAGTGTCCACGAAGACCTCCCGGAACGGCAGGTTCTTGGCCTCGTGCAGCTTGCGCGCCTCCCGCCGTTCGGCGCGGAAGGGACTGATCAGCGAGACGATCGCGACCACGCCCGCATCGGCGAACAGCGCCGCCACCTCCGAGACGCGGCGGATGTTCTCGCGCCGGTCCTCGTCGGTGAAGCCCAGGTTCTTGTTCAGCCCGTGCCGCAGATTGTCGCCGTCGAGCAGGTAGGCGGGCTGCCCGGAGGCGATGAGCTGCCGCTCCAATTCGACCGCGATGGTGGACTTCCCGGAGCCCGACAGCCCGGTCAGCCACACGGTCGCGCCGGTGCTGAGCCGCTGTCCGCGTTCCACCGCGGAGCTGTGCCACACCACGTTCGAGGCCTTGTGCCCGATCTTCGGTGCGCCGGTGGAGCGTCCGGTGATCATGCCCGCGGCCACGGTCTGGTTGGTGGCCTCGTCGATGAGGATGAAGCTGCCGGTCGCGCGGTTCTCGCGGTAGGGGTCGAACAGCAGCGCCTGGCGGCTCTTCAACGTGACGCGCCCGATGTCGTTGAGGCCCAGCAGGTCCGCGTCGGTCTGCCGGTGCAGGGTGTTGACATCGAGCCGGTAGTCCAGATCGCTCACCTCGACCTTGGAGGTCTGGGTGGCGGTGCGAATGGAATAGGAGTTCCCGGCCCGCAGTTCGGTGTCGTCGGAGAACCAGCACACCATGGCGTCCAGTTCGCGATCGGTGTGCGGCTGGTTGCCGGGACGGGCGAGCATATCGCCACGGCCGATATCGATTTCGTCGTCCAGGGTCAGCGAGACCGCCATGCCGGTGAACGCCTCGTCCACCTTGCCGCCGCCGGGACCCCAGATCTGATTGACCCGGCTGCTGCGACCCGACGGCAGCACCACGACCTCGTCGCCCGGCTTGAAGATGCCGCCCGCCACGGTGCCCGCATAACTGCGCTGGTTCTCGCCGTGCGGCCGGATGACGTACTGCACCGGCAGCCGGTTGTCGATCAGGTTGCGGTCGGAGGCGACGTGCACCTCCTCCAGGTGCCGCAGCAGCGGCGGGCCCGGATACCAGCCGGCGGTGCGCTCGGAGGCGTCCACCACATTGTCGCCGTGCAGCGCCGACATCGGAATGAAGCTCAGGTCACCGACATCGAGCTTGGTGGCGAAATCGGCGAATTCCGAACGGATCTCCTCGAACCGCTGCTCGGACCAGTCGACCAGATCCATCTTGTTCACGCACAACACCAGGTGCCCCACGCCCAGCAGCGAGGACAGGAAGGCGTGGCGGCGGGTCTGCTCGGAGACGCCCTTGCGCGCGTCGACCAGGATCAGCGCCAGGTCCGCGGTGGACGCGCCGGTCACCATGTTGCGGGTGTACTGCACGTGCCCGGGGGTGTCGGCGATGATGAATTTGCGTCGCGGCGTGGTGAAGTAGCGGTAGGCGACATCGATGGTGATGCCCTGCTCGCGTTCGGCCCGCAGGCCGTCGGTGACCAGCGACAGGTCGGGTCCGTCGCCGCCGCGTGAGAGGCTGGCGCGCTCGATGGCGTCGAGCTGATCGCTGAACAGGCTCTTGGAGTCGAACAGCAGCCGCCCGATCAGGGTCGACTTGCCGTCGTCGACGCTGCCGGCGGTGGCGAGCCGTAACAGGTTGCGGCGCATCAGAAGTAGCCCTCTCGCTTGCGATCTTCCATGCCGGACTCGGAGATCCGGTCGTCGGCGCGGGTGGCGCCGCGCTCGGTGAGGCGGGTGACCGCGGTTTCGGCGATCACCTCGGCGGGGGTGGCGGCGTCGGATTCCACGCAGCCGGTGCAGTCGGCGTCGCCCAGGGTGCGGAAGCGCACGGTGGCCTCGAAGCGCTGCTCGTCGGCGCCGAATTCCAGGAATCGGTTCTCCGCCAGCAGCATTCCGTCACGCCGCACCACGGTGCGGTTGTGCGCGTAGTACAGCGGGGGCAGTTCCACCTCGGCCTGGTCGATGTACTCCCAGATGTCGAGCTCGGTCCAGTTCGACAGCGGGAAGACGCGAATGTGCTCGCCCTTCTGATGCCGACCGTTATAGAGGTTCCACACCTCGGGGCGCTGCGCCCGCGGATCCCAGGCACCGTATTCGTCGCGGAAGCTGAACACCCGCTCCTTGGCGCGCGCCTTCTCCTCGTCGCGCCGGGCTCCGCCGAACACCGCGTCGAAGCGGTGTTCACGGATGCTGCGCAACAAGGTGGTGGTCTGCAGCCGGTTGCGGGTCTCGCCGGGGCGTTCGGTGACCCGGCCGGCGTCGATGTCGTCCTGCACGCTGCCGACCAGCAGTTGCGCGCCCAGCCGGGCCGCGGTGCGGTCCCGGAAGTCGATGACCTCGTCGAAGTTTCGCCCGGTGTCGATGTGGAGCAGCGCGAACGGCAGCGGCGCGGGCCAGAACGCCCGCCGCGCCAGTTCCAGCATGACCGCCGAGTCCTTGCCACCGGAGAACAGCAGCACCGGTCGCTCGAAGGTGGCCGCCACCTCCCGAATGATGTGCACCGATTCCGCCTCCAAGGCGTTCAGGTGCGACAGCTCATATCCCGCGCGCATCTCTCGTCCCATTCGCCGCGTCTGTCGATCCGTGGGGGCTTTCACCCTTGCGGTGTCGAATATTCGACGCTATTGTTCGATAATGTGACACCGACGATAGGTCGGTATCCGGGCGACGGTCAATACCCGCGCCCGAAATTGCGCGCACCGTTATCACCGGGATCCGCCGGCGGGACTCACTCCGGTGTGAGTGACCGATACATCGACCGATACGATTCCCGCGCGCCCCTCCCGCACCGCCGGGACCGACATCAGCAGGAATCGAGTTGCCTGAATCCACCGCCGCTCCAGTGGCTTCCGCACCCGGCCCGGTGACGGCGCCCGGCCCGGCCGCCGCGTCGCCGCCGACCCACCGGGTCGTGCAGGCGATCGAGCTGCTGTCCCGGCATTCCGGCGACCGCCTGTCCCTGGCCCGCATCGTGCGCGCCACCGGCATGTCCCGCGCCACCGCGCACGCCGTGCTCACCCAGCTGTGCGCCGACGGCTGGACGCTGCGCGACGCCGAAGGCAACTACAGCCTCGGCCTGGGCCTGCTCGCGGTCGCCCGCCGCGCCGACACCGCGTTCCCCGTGCGCACCCTGGCCCTCGACGCCATGCGCTCGCTCGCCCACGACCAGGCCGTGCCGGTCTTCCTGGCCGAAAGAGAATTTCAGGGCGGCATGCGCCCCGGAAGACCCGGGAACAATGCCGCGGCAGCAGACACCGGCCTGGACGCGATCGTCATCACCGAGGTGCTCGGCACCCCGTCCGCGCCCTGGATCCGCCCGGCCCGCCGCATGCCCTTCGCCCCACCGGTCTGCCGCGAATTCGTGGCCTGGGCACCGGAATCCGAGCGCGCCGCCTGGCTGGCCGCCGCCGACCCCGGCCACCGCACCCGCCTCGCCGCCGTCCTCGACGCCATCGCCGCCCGCGGCTACTCCGTCGAACGCCTGGCCGACGACTCCGCCCCCATGCTGGAAGCCCTCGGCGCACTCCGCAATTCGCCGGTCACCGACCCCCTGCGCCACCGCCTCAGCGCCATGATCGCCGACCTCATCACCATCGACTATCTCCCCGACGAACTCGGCGACACCAACGCCGTCGTCTCCCTCGCCGCCCCCATCTTCTCCCCCGACGGCCCGGTCATCGCCTCCATCGTCGCCTGTCCCGACGCCAACCTCTCCGCCGCGGGCCTCCGCGACCTGGCCGCGGCCACCATCGCCGCGGCCGACACCGTCGCCACCGCTCTACGCAGCTGAAAAGCCGCGCGCACGAGCGTGATCGATAGAGAGTGCTTCGATCAGTGCAGCGCCGCGCGCAAGGTGTCCTGCGCCAGCTTGATAGCCGCGGTGGCCGCCTGGGTCGAGCGCATCGAGTTGATCATCACGAAGTCGTGGATGATGCCGCCGAATCGGACCTGGGTAACCGGGACGCCGGCTTCGCGGAGTTTTGCGGCATAGGCTTCGCCTTCGTCGCGCAAGACGTCGGCCTCACCGGTGATCACCAGTGCGGGCGGCAGACCTTTCAGCTGCTCCACCGATGCGCGGAGCGGGGATGCGTAGATCTCATCGCGCTGTGCGTCGTTCTCGGTGTACTGATCCCAGAACCACTTCATGCCCTCCCTGGCCAGGAAGTAGTGCTCGGCGAACTGGTGGTAGGACGCGGTGTCGAAGTCCGCGTTGGTGACCGGGTAGAACAGCACCTGGTGGGCGATCCGCACATCACCGCGATCCTTGGCCATCAGGGTGAGCACGGCGGTCATGTTGCCGCCCACCGAGTCGCCGACGGCCGCGAATCGTGAAGCGTCGAGCCCCTTTTCGGCGCCGTGCGCGAACACCCATTGCGCGGCGGCTTAGTTCTGTTCGATCGCGGTCGGATACTTCGCTTCCGGGGACAGGTCGTACTCCGGGAAGACCACCGCGGCGTCGGCCCCCACCGCGAGCTCACGCACCAGCCGGTCGTGCGTGTGCGCGTTGCCGAACACCCAGCCGGCTCCGTGAATGTAGAAGACGACCGGAAGCGTGCCGGTCGCACCGGCCGGTTTGACGATTCGGACCCGCACCGAGCCCGTCGGGCCGCCCTCGACGGTGATCCACTCCTCGTCGATCGCCGGTTTGTCGATCGCACCCGACTGGACCTCATCGACGGCTTTGCGGCCTTCGGCCGGTGGTAGCTGGAAGAGAAAAGGCGGGGTATCGGTCGCCTTCGCGAAGTCGCGAGCCTCACGCTCGAGGACCGGCTCGATTTCCGGCATGACGCTCTCCTTCGACGACGGCGGGGCCACGCAAGGATGAGGAGATGAGTTCGGCGCTGACATTAGCTGTCTGGTTGCTGGACTGTCAATGGAGTCATGCAACGGAAGTCGGTCTCACCGAGTCTGATATCCCCCGTCGGCGGAATGTTCTGGCCCGCAGAGGTATTCGGAGTCGGCACGGACCCAATCGAGACCTCACCAGCGCTTGATAGATTAGAACCCGTGACATCGCCGACCGCTCAGCCGTATCACCACGGCGACCTGCCCACGGCGTTGCTGCGTGCCGCCGTGGAGCTGCTCGAGGAGAACGGCGCCGCCGAACTGTCGCTGCGCGCCGCGGCCCGGCGCGCCGGTGTCTCGACCGCCGCTCCTTACCGCCATTTCGCCGACCGCGATGCCCTGCTCTCCGCCGTCGCCGCCGTGGGGTACCGCGACCTCGCCGCCCGGCTGGCCGCGGCGCATCCCGCGCCGGTCACCGCCGAGGACCTCGCCACGATCGCCATCGCATACGTCCAGTTCGCGCTGGAACGGCCAGGGCTGTTCCGGGTGATGTTCGCCGAACCCTGCGATCCGACCAGCCCGGAACGGGTGGCGGCCACCGAGGCGATTCACGAGTACGTCAAAAACATTGTGCAGCAAGCCTTTCCCGCCTCCGACCCGGAGTCGATGGCGATTGCGGTCTGGTCGCTGGTGCACGGTCTGGCTTTCTTGCACCTGGACGGCAAGCTCGACGCCATCTCCGCCGATGACGTCGCCGATCGGGTGCGCGGGGCGGTCTACGCGGTACTCGGTGTGTCGAACCAGGGACCGACCCCGCCGCACGTCGTCGCTTGAGAAGCCCAGCGCGTCAAGGATTCAGCGAACGCCCGCGCGCTTCATGGCTTTCAGCCACGCGGTCAGGATGGTGGCCCACAGGCGGTAGGAGATGCCGGCCGGTGGGGTGAAGCCCATGACGCGCTGCTGGGCGACCGTCTGCGACTCGGTGTATTTCAGCAGACCATCGGCGCCGTGGCGCCGGCCGAGGCCGGAGTCGCCCATGCCGCCCATCGGCGCGTCGATACTGCCCCACGCGGCGGCGAACGCGTCGTTGACGTTGACGGTGCCCGCGTGCAGGCGGGCGGCGACGGCCCGGCCCTTCGCGCCGTCACGAGTCCAGACACTGGCGTTGAGACCGTACGGTGTGGCGTTCGCCCGCGCGACCGCGTCATCGAGGTCGTCGAAGGGATGGATCGAAACGACGGGCCCGAACGTCTCCTCCGCGTAGAGCGTCATCTCGGGGGTGACGCCGGCGAGAATCGTCGGTTCGTAGAACAACGGCCCGAGGTCCGGTAGTGCCCTGCCGCCCGCAAGGACCGTCGCCCCCTTGGATACTGCATCGGCGACATGCGCTGTGACGGTTTCCAGTTGGGATGGCGTGGTCAGGGATCCGACGTCGATACCGAAGTCGTACTCGGCGCCCAGCCGGAGCTTCCGCGCGCGTTCGACGAAGGCCGCGACGAACTTCTCGCGGATGGGTTCGGCGACGTAGAGGCGTTCGATGGAAACGCAGAGCTGGCCCGCCGAGGGGAAGCAGGCGCTGATCGCGCCGTCGGCGGCACGCTCGATATCGGCGTCGTCGAGGACCAGCATGGCGTTCTTCCCGCCCAGTTCCAGCGAGGCGCCGATGAGGCGGACACCGGCGTCGCGCGCGATCCGGCGGCCACTGGCCGTCGAGCCGGTGAACATGATGTAGTCGGCGTTGTCGATCAGCGCGTCACCGATGGAACTGCCGCGGCCCACCACCATCTGCCAGACATCGGCCGGGATTCCCGCCTCCCGCATCAGGTCCAGCGCCCACAGCGCGGTGAGAGCCGTTTGCGTATCCGGCTTCTGGACCACCGCGTTGCCGGCCATGAGCGCCGGGATCGCGTCGCCGGCGGCCATGCTGAGCGGATAGTTCCACGGGGACACCACGGCGACAACGCCTTTGGGATGGCGCAGCTCGGTGGTGTGCGTCAAGAGCGGGATGGCGCCCCGGCGGCGCTGGGGCGCGAGCAGCCCGGCGGCGCGGCGGGCGTAGTAGCGGGCGGTGATCGCGATGTCGGTGACTTCGAGGAAGGCGTCGCGGCGCGTCTTGCCGCTCTCGGCCTGCATCAGATCCAGCACCTCGTGCCGGCGCTCGAGCAGCAGATCGTGGAAGCGAAGCATGATTCGCTTGCGCTCGTGCACGGGTGTAGCGGCCCACAGCCTTTGGGCGGATCGTGCACGCGTGAACGCGCCTTCGACATCCTCGGGAGTCGATACCGGCAGATCGGCCAGCGGGGCACCGGTATACGGGGCGGTCTTGGTGACCACAGTCGCGTCCGCACCGGCTGCGACGTGGGCGGCGAGGCGTTCGATGAGGCCCGCGGTCACTGTCGCGGGATGTCCGGAACCGCGGGGAGCTGTTGCGGGTGAGGCGAATTCGAGGGTCATGGCAGATCTCCGGGAGGGGGTGGTGGTGATATCGCTAGGCGCGGGCCCGAACCGAGGTCGGGACCGGCATGTGCAGGGCCAGTTGGCCTTCGGTCATGACGTCGAGCCGCACAGTGCTGAGCGGTGCGAGCGAGCGCAGATCCTCGGCCATGCGGCCGTTCCCGAGTTCGAGGTCGACACCGCGCGGGAGCAGCGTGCTACCCGCCGCGAGCGAATTGATCTGGCTCAGCGTCGAATGCCAGGCCCCGTCGATGCGGGTGTAGGAGGTCAGCGACGAAACCTTGTCTCCGCTGCGATAGGCGGTCTGAGCCGGCGTGGCCACCGAGAGGGCGATATCGGTGTCGCCGTCCTCGTTGGCGACGCGCGCGGTGGCGCGGTCAGCGGCGATATCGATGTCCATGTCGGTGACCCACTTGGGAAAGCCGTAGCCGTCATGGCCGCGCACCTGGGCGATGTCGGTGCTCACCGGAAGCGACAACACATACGAATGCAGGTGGTCGTCGTCGATACCGGCGAGCAGATCGACGAATCCGAGCCGCCCGTGCCGCGCCGGACGTACCGCGATGCCCACCGCCGCTTCGGTGTAGAAGTCGATATCGCACACCTCGTAGCGGAAGAACATGACCGAGATCAAACCCAGGCCCGGTGCGACCTCGAGCGGCGCAAGCTCCCGCGGCAGCCGGGTGCGGATAGTGCGGGAACGGGCAAGCATCACCAGGCGGGCGGTGGAGACCCGGTAGTAGAAGTTCGGGGTGAACGTCCTGCCGATCGGGGAGTCGACCTCCGTCTTGGGTGTCCGGCGGAAGAAGTCCACGCTGCTGACGCGCGGATCGCGCGCGATCTCGTCGAGATCGGTCTGCATTCGATATCGGTCGTACAGGCCGCCCTTCGGGACGGTGACCGTGCGTCCTCCCAGGGAGACCTCGACTGTTTCCTGAGGGGTAAGTGCCATCGGGGGTTTCCTTACTCGAATGTCTTGCGGCGGTGCGTGAACGCGTCTTCGATCGAGATGTCAGGCCGACACCGGCACCCGCCCCCGGTCGCGCTGTCGCAGGGTGAGCCAGCGCGTGTAGCGGCGCAGCGCGCGACGCTGCACGATCTGGTCGGCGATCAACGCGCGCGCCGGACTGACGCCGAGCGCGGGATTGCGGCGGGCGGCCATCCGGCGCATCTGGAAACGAACCTGTGCCATCTCGGTGGCGGCGGCCAGTGACTTGTCCGACCAGGTCACCGGAGTCAAGGTTCCCGCGGCTCCCAGCCCCTCCCGCCAGCGGTTGGGCAGGTCAGGGGTGACCGCGAGCGCGGTCGCCATCCCGATCACCGCCACATTGTTGGCCAGCACCTGATCCGCGGTCTCGCTGCGGGTGATCCCACCGGTCAGCATCAACGGGATCGCGCTGGTCTTGGCCAACTCCGCGGCCAACTCGAGGAAGTAGGCCTCGCGCGCGGCGGTGCGACCGTCGGCGGGGCGGCCGGACATGGCCGGGCTCTCGTAGCTGCCACCGGACACCTCGACGAGGTCGACGCCGAGCGAGGCGAGCATGGCGATCACCCGATGCGCGTCGTCGGCGTCGAAGCCGCCGCGCTGGAAGTCCGCCGAATTCAACTTCACCGCGACCGCGAAACTCGGTGACACCGCGGCACGGATCGTGCGCACGATCTCGAGCAACAGCCGCGCGCGATTCTCGAGTGAGCCGCCCCACTCGTCGGTGCGATTGTTGACCAGCGGAGACAAGAACTGCGACAACAGATATCCGTGCGCGGCGTGCACCTCGACCCCGTCGAATCCGGCCTCCTCCGCCCGCCGCGCGGTCGTGGCGAAACGCTCGATGGTGGCCTCGATCTGCTGGGTGGTCATCGCGACCGGCTTGCCGAACCGCTTGGAGTGGCGGCCCACATCGACCGCGATATCCGAAGGGCCCCATACGACTCCGGGCATGTTGGCCTGCACCTGGCGGCCGGGGTGGCTGATCTGCATCCACATCGCCGCGCCCGCCGCCTTGCCGGCCTGCGCCCATGCCCGGAACGGTTCCAATGGCGAGTCGGCGTCCAGGACGATGCCGCCCGGCCCGGTCAGGGCCTCGGCGTGCACCATCACATTCCCGGTGATCAGCAGGCCGGCGCCGCCGGCGCCCCAGCGGCGATACAGCGCGATCAGGCGCGCGTCGGGTAGCTGTGCGCGACCCGCCATGCCTTCTTCCATGGCCGCTTTCGCGATTCTGTTGCGCAGTACCTGTCCGGACCGTAGCTGGACCGGGCTGAACAGCCCATCCGATGTATCGCTGACCATGACGATCCTCTCGAGCATCAATGTTTGCGGTGCATACATAATGTGTACGCCGCTAACATTAGGGAGCTCATGTAAGCAGTGTCAACACCGGGTGAGGATCCGCACACGTGGACATCAGACTATGTTGACGCTGCTCACATGTCTGGATAATGTTGACGCCGCTAACTCGACCGTGGCGGTCGTCGCGGAAGGCTTCGATGCATTCGAACAAGGGGCAGGCGTTGGACAAGAACATGCTGAAAGACGGCGGGGCCAAGCTGATGAACCTCGCACACCGGGTGGTCCTGACCGTGAGCGGAAACAGGCTGCTGGCCAATCCATTCGGAATGCCGGTGATCGAATTGCATACGACCGGAAGAAAATCGGGACTGCCGCGATCGTGCTATCTGACCGCTCCGGTACACGACGCCGATCGGGTCGTGCTCGTCGCGTCGAAGGGTGGCGACGACCGAAACCCCGACTGGTATCGCAACCTGCAGGCGGATCCCGACGCCGAGCTAGTGATCTACGGCCGTCGGCGAAAAATACACGCGCACACCGCAAGTCCCGAGGAGCGAGCGGTGCTGTGGCCGCAGATCACGGCCGCGTACCAGGGCTATGCGAACTACCAGAAGCGGACCACGCGCGAGATTCCCGTGGTGATCTGCGAGCTGAAGAACTGAGAAGACGGCCCGCACCCAGCGGGTGCGGGCCGAATCAGGCTGCCGGAGTCAGCGGTTGGCGAGTTCCGAGAGCTGGTAGGCCAGCTTGTTGCGGACGGCGGGGATGCGGGTCAGGTTGCTGATCACCAGGTTGCGGACCAGGCGGGCGGGCAGGGCGCGCAGGGTGGCCATGCGGGTGACGCGGTCGGTGAAGGCGACGACGCCGAGAGCCACAGGGCGGCGGGTCTTCTCGTAGTCGTCGAGGATCGCCTGGGGAGCCCCGGCGACGACGGCAGCCAGCAGGCGGCCGAGGACTACGGCGTCCTGGATGCCGGTGTTCATGCCCTGGCCGCCGGCCGGGCTGTGGACGTGGGCGGCGTCGCCCGCGAGCAGGATGCGGCCCGCGCGGTAGTGGTCGGCGACGCGGTGGTGGACGCGGAAGCGCGAGCTCCAGATGATCTCCTCGATCTTCGCGTGCGCGCCGGGGCGGCGGGCGTCGACCAGGGCCTGCACGTAGGCGAGGTCCTGGTGTTCGGGGGCTTCGGCGACGGTGGCGACGATGCGGAAGCGGTTGGGCTGCGCGTCCGGCAGCGGCGCGAACACCGTGACGCCCTCGGGCGAGAGTTGCAGGGAGACCTCGTCGCGCGGGTCCGGCCAGGTCATCCGGACGTCGGCGAGGACGAACGACTCCGGGTAGGTGGCGCCGGTGAAGCCGATCCCGGCGGCGTCGCGCACCTTGCTGTGCATGCCGTCCGCGCCGATGACCCAGTCCGCACGCAGGGAATTCGAATTCCCGTCGGCGTCGGTGTAGTCGACGGTGACCCCGTCGGCATCCTGGGTGAGCCCGGTGACCTCGGCGTGGCGGACCACCTGTGCCCCTGTCTTCTCCAGGCGCGCCAACAGGATCGCTTCGGTAGATTCCTGACCGATCATCACGGTGTAGGGGTATTTCGTGGGCAGCCCCTCGAAGGAGACGCGAGCCAGCGCTCGGTCGCCGTCACGCATCACGAAGTGCGGCACCACGATTCCCCGCTCCAACAGCGTCGGGGTGACATCGAGGTCTTCGAGCACCTCCAGCGTGCAGGCGTGCACCACCACGGCCCGCGAGGTGTTCGCACCCTCGGCCAGCCGATCGAGCAGCACCACGTTCACACCCGCGTCGGCGAGCACGATGCCCGCCGTCATACCGGCGGGACCGGCACCCACGATGACGACCGAGGCGGTGGCGGGGACGGTGTTCATGACGACTCCTGAGGCTCTGCCAACACTTGTTGGCCAACGTCTGTTGAATTAGACGATACGACCCGGTCGGAGCCATGTCAACAGTTGTTGGCCAACGATTGTTGGCAACCTTTCAGCGGTCGGTGGCGGCGGCACAGCAAGCACGGATTATCACGTCTGCGTGATAATCTATAATCGTGCCCCTGTTCGAGCTCATCGCCGAACCTGAAGTGGTCGATTTTCTCGTCCACCTGAATCCAACAGACCGCGCCCACGCAGATTTCGCGGCATCTCTGCTGGCAGAGTTCGGAACGACGCTATCGGAGCCCTACAGCAAATATCTGGGCGATGGAGTGCGTGAACTACGTTTCACCATCTCCAACGGGGCAGCCGTCCGGATCACCTACTGGCTCCCCGGCGGCCCGCTCGCCATCCTTCTCACGGTGTTCACCAAGACACGACAGCGAGAAATCAGAGAAGTGGACCGCGCCAAGCTCGCCAAGAAGGTGTGCGAGACCGACCATGACAGGACCTACCACAACGTATTCACGTTGTAGTGGCCCTAACACTCCGCGTGGCCGCACGACGGAACAACCGAATAGATCCAACCCTCCCTTGGGTGCCACCACCACCGCAGGAGAGGGATCTGCCCCACACAGGAGGAATCGACCATGGCGAAGATGACCCAGGAGGAGTTCGACCGCCACAGTGCGGAAGTTCGTGAGACGCCGGAGTATCAGGCCGCGTTCCGTGCCGCAAAACTCGCCTACGAATTGGGCAAGCAGGTGCGGGAGGTGCGCGAAGCGCGCGGCTGGACTCAGGCCGAACTAGCCAGCCGCGCCGGGATGAAGCAGAACGCCATCAGCCGGTTCGAAGCCGGCGACGGCATCCCGACCCTCCAAACCTTGGACCGCCTCGCCGCAGCGCTCGACGCGCACTTGACCGTCGGGTTCGAGGCGGCCTGAACGGATCTCCGACAATCCCTCAGCGGTCGGTGGCCGCGGCCAGGGACTGGAAGACGCTCGCGGTGCGGGTGTGCGGGGTCGCGCAGTAGACGATCACGCGCTGGTCGGTGTCGGAGATGTGCAGGACCTGGCATTGGAAGTCGAGGGGGCCGAGTTCGGGGTGGCGGATGCGTTTGCGGTGGGTGCGGCGGACCTGGACGTCGTGGGCGGCCCACATGCCGGCGAAACGAGGTGAGGTGCCGAGCAATTCGGTGACCAGTTCGGACAGCGACGGGTGGCCGGGGTAGCGGGCGTAGGCGGCGCGGAGGTCCGCGATGAGGGCACGGGCGAAGTCGCGGGTGTCGCCGTCGGACCATTGCGGGTGGTCGACAGCCTCGCGGAACATCCAGCGGATCATGTTGCGCTCGTGGCCGGGCACGGTGTCGAGATCGCCGACGAAGGGGGTAGCCGCCCGGTTCCAGGCGAGCACCTCGTAGGTCGCGTCGACCACGTAGGCCGGGGCGGCCAGCGCGTCGAGAATGGTCCGGACCGCCTGCGGCACGGTCTTGTTCGGGCCCGCCACCACCGGCGGCGACTCGCCCGTGATCCGGAACAGGTATTCACGTTCGTCGACGGTGAGCATGAGCGCCCGCGCCAGCGCGGCCAGCACCTGCCGCGACGGTTTCGCGCCGCGCGCCTGCTCCATACGGATGTAGTAGTCCACCGAGATCCCCGCCAGCTGCGCCACCTCCTGCCGGCGCAGACCGGGTGCCCGACGGTTGAGGCCCTGCGGCAGACCGACGTCGGCGGGTGTCAGCCGGTTACGCCGAGCCTTGAGGAAGGCCGCGAGTTCGGTTCTGTCAGCCATGAGTCCAGTGTGGGCCGGTATTCCGATCCTGGGTGGTACAAACAGGTCCTCCCGCGAAAACCGGTGCCGCGGGATGCTTTTCACATGAGCAAAAAGGCATTCATCACCGGAGCCAACAAGGGCATCGGATACGAGACCGCCCGGCAGCTGGCCGCGCGCGGCATGACCGTCCTGATCGGCGCGCGCGACCCGGAACTCGGGCAGGCCGCCACCGACAAACTGCGGGCCGAGGGCGCGGACGCGCACTTCATCCAGATCGACGTCGCCGACGAGGAATCCGTGGCCCGCGCCGCCGCCCGGATCGAGGCGGACTTCGGGGCGCTCGACGTCCTGGTCAACAACGCGGCCATCACCGGCGGCCTGGAAGGCGACGGCAAGGCGTCTTCAGGCACCCTGGCCACATTGCGCCACGTGTACGACACCAATGTGTTCGGCCTGGTCGCGGTCACCAACGCGCTGCTGCCGCTGCTGCGGCGCGCCGAGGCGGCCCGAATCGTCAACGTGTCCAGCGAAGTCGGATCCCTCGCGGGTCGCACGAATCCGGACAGCCCGCTGTCGCAGATGCCCTCGGCCATCCCCTACACCGCGTCCAAGACCACCGTGAACATGGTGACCGTCCTGTACGCGCAGGAGCTGCGGGACACCCCGATCAAGGTGAACGCCGCCAACCCCGGCTACACCGCGACGGACCTCAACGGCCACAGCGGCTTCCGCACCCCCGAACAGGGCGCGGAACCCAGCGTCCACCTCGCCACCCTGCCCGCCGACGGACCGACCGGCACCTTCTGGGGTCACGTGTGGGGTAGCGACCAGTACGCGCGGCTGGACTGGTGAGGGCTACCAGCTGCCCGTCGACGGCGGATCGCCGCGGTGCCACATATCACCGCGGTCACGCTGACAGCGCGACAGCCACCATTCGTGGCGTTGCTTGCAGTGGTGGATGAACCAGGCGTCGCCCTGATCGCCGTCGTGGTCGCGGTCCTGACCCTGGTCGTCGTAGTGGGCGGCGGCGATGGCGGTCGCCGTACTCGGCGCCGGCGCGGCCTGGGCCGCGGTCAGGCCCGTCACCAGCGGCGCCGCGACCAGCCCGGCCACCAGCGCGGCCGCGGGAATTCTTGCGAACATATCGATCACTTCTTCGTATCACGCAGTGCACCAATACGATCCATGACCCATCCCTCAGCCCTTGCGGGCGTGGACCGCGACGACCATTGAACGCCGCTCGCATCACGCCGCAAGGGGTACCGCGATCCACTTTCAGCGGATCTTCCGCTTTTGAACGTAACAAACCGTCTATCCGACTGGACGCCCGCTCGCCTTCTCGTGCAGCAGCAGAAGCGAATACGCGGCAACGCTCTGCGCGTCCACGATCGCCCCCTCCCGGATCATGTCCTCGAACTGATTCCGGCTGAACCAGCCCGACTCCATGTCCATCTCCGACGGCTCCCGCTCGTGCGGCCCCTCGGTCAGCTCGGTAGCCAGCACCACGGTCCCGTAATGCGTACTCGTCGCCGGCGCCGGCGCCACCTTCCCCAGCACCGTCAAACGCCCTGCCCGCAGACCCGTCTCCTCGCGAAGTTCCTGCCGCGCCACCGCGACCGGATCACTCTCCCCCGCCACCGCCCCACCCGGAAACTCCCAGCACCTGCGCTGCAGCGGATACCGGAACTGCTCCACCAGGTGAAACCGCTCCCCGTCCCACGGAATCACGATCGCGAAGTCCGCCTTCCGGATGAAGGCGTAGATCGACTCCTCCCCGTCGGCCTGCCGAACCACATCCTCCCGCAGCGTGATCCACCGATTCGAATACACCTCACGACCGCTTACCGTCTCCATGTCCCAATCCTCCCCCACCCGCGACCGGGATCGGCGACGTGCGGCCGGCGTCAGAACTGGCGGGCGGGACTCAGCGCGTCGCGGGCGTCCATCAGGGCGAAGCCGAGCAGGTTCTCGCCGCGCCATTGGGCGGGGTCGGCGGCGGCCGGGTTTTCCGCGCCCAGGCCGATGCCCCAGATGGTGTCGCGCGGAGCGGCTTCCACCAGCACCTTCTCGGTGGTGGCGAGCAGGAAGTCGCGCAGGGCGTCGTGTTGCCCGAATTTGGCGATGCTGCCGCGCAGGACGATGTCGAAGCGGTGGGCTTCCCAAGTGTCCTGGTCGAAGCCGGAGATGGCGCGGCCCAGGCGTTTCGCGTCGGCGGGGGTGTCGGCGGCGAGGACGCGGGTGCGCATCGGCTCGTCGCCGAACAGGCGCGCCTTCTCGGCCATCATGAAATGTTCTGCGCTGGCGTAGCACTGGCCGTCGACGGTGAATTCGACCGGCCACCACTGGCTGAGCACCCATTTGCCGACCTCGTGGCCGGGGGTGCGGGTGTGCCCCCAGAAGTAGAGGAACTCCGGTCTCGCTCCGGCCGCCATATCCGCTGTCAGCTGCGCCCTGTCCACGCCGCGACCCTAGCCGAACCAGATGACACAGTCGTGAAGTTATCGCGCCACACCGATGACGCGCCGCGGCGGTGGCACGCGTGTCGCGGGCGCGACCGGCCACGACCGTTGCGCGCCGGGCGAATCAGCGGGCGAGCGCGCGCAGCCGGGTCATGACCTCGACGGGCGGATGATCGTGGACGCGGAAGCGGGGCGGGTCGTACTCGGCCGCGAGTTCCAGTGGCACCAGCCCGGACACGTCGTCCCACGCGACGCGGAAGACGTCGCCCTCGCCGGTGACGAAGCAGATGAAGTCGGCGGCGGGCAGCAGATTGGTGGCGCCGTCGGTCCAGGAGGTCATGGTGTACTCGCTGCCGTCGGGTGCGCGCACGTGCAGCAGTTCCATGATCGCGCCCTCCCGGTCCTCCTCGGCGCGCAGTTTCTCGGTCTGGGCGCGATACGCGCCGACCGCCAGCTGCGCCTGGGCGTGCCGGATCTCGCCGTACGCCGGATGATCCTCGGGGACCGAGAACGGCATCAGATCCCCGTTGTCGTCCACGGTGTAGGGCACCGCCGACAGCGGCCGCAGCGCCGCCTCGTGCCGCTCGGCCGCCAGCGCCAGCAGTTGCGGCATGGCCGCCGGCGTCGCGCCCAGCACTACCAGCATGCCCAGATGCGCGGGCAGGAAAAGCAGTGGGATGGTGCCGGTCCGGGCCCGCACCCCCGCCAGCCAGCCCGCCACCAGCGGCAGCGACCCCACGTAGTTCTCGCCGTCGTCGTCGGCGAAGTCCAGCACCCGCACGCCCTGCGGCGGATCGAAGGCGGTCATGGTGTTCATGGCCAGCTCGGTGAGATTGGCGTGCGCGACCGTGTACACCTGCTCGGCGTCCACGCCCCAGCGCGAAAGATCCTGCCGGGTCACGAATTGCACGGTGCTGGGCATGTCGATCACCACGAGTTCGGACAGATAGGGCAACGCCGGGCGGGTGAGCACCAGGTCCCGGCCGTTGCGACCGGCCACCTGCACCGACCCGTACCCGGCCCGTCGCAGTACCGGGCGCAGCTTGGGCGACACCTCGTCCCAGCCCGCGGGCGCATCGGGCGGCAGCAGCAGATTGTCGACGGCGTCGAACACCTCGGCGCTGATCTTCCCCTCGAAGCGGCGATACAGCGTGTCCAGGTTCAGCTTCGCGGCGTACCCGTTGCGCAGCCGATACGCGATCTCGAACCCCTCGGCGTCGAACTGCGCGAATTCCACCGCCTCGTACCCCCGCACCTGCTCCAAGATCTTCCTGCCGAACCGATTTCGCGGTGACCCGAATACCCCACCCAGGAAACTCATAGGCCGGACTCTACGCGCGAGCGTAATTCGCGCGGTTGTGGTTAGCTGTAGCGCCATGAGCACGCCCGTCTCCACCCACCCCGACGAGTTTCTGCCCCGCGACACCGCGGATGTGGTTCGGACCGTTCGGGATTCACGTCGTTCGACGAAACCGCTGATCATCCGGGGTGGGGAACGTCCGGACGAGGAGTTCGGACTGCCGGTTCAGGGCAGCGTACTGAGCATGCGGAAGATGAACCGGGTCCAGGTGGTCGACGCCGATGCCAGGACTGTGCGCGTGCAGGCGGGGGCACGACTGTCCGATATCGACCGGACCCTGGGCGCGCACGGGCTCGGGCTGCCCATCGTCGGCGACCATCGCGACATCACCGCGGGCGGCTTCGCGGCCGTGGGCGGGCTGTCGGCGGCCTCGCATCGCTTCGGCATGTTCGCCGACAATGTCGCCGAACTCGAATACGTCGATCAGGACGGGCGTTTCGGCACCTGCGGGCGCACCCACCACGCGGAACGCTTCCGCAAGATCCTGGGCGGCGGCGGCCGCACCGGCATCATCACCGCCCTCACCCTCGAGGTGACCGGCGTGGACAAGGACCGCACCTGGCTCACCACCGACGCGCATCGCTTCCTGGACTTCGACACCTGGGTGGAGCACTCCTTCCGGGAGATCCAGTCCCCCGGTGATGCCATGCTGCAGGTGGGCCGCTGGATCGACACCGCGCCGCTGAAGGTCGCGCGCCCGGTCGGCACCGGCACCGTGCAGCTGGGCACGGTCCGCTTCGGCCAGTGGTCGAGCCTGCACCCCACCACCCCCAACCTGTCGCTGCGCGCCCGCCGCGAGGTCGGCGCGCGCGCCCGGAAGTCGCTGGGCGCCATCGCCGCCTCGGCGGGCGGCCGCGCCGGCATGCCGGTCCGCAATGCCGCCGCGGGCGCGCTCATGTTCGCCCCGAAGGTGCTGACACTGCGCGACGCGGAGTACCTGGCCGACACCGTTATCAGCTCCTCGGAGCGCGGACCGGCCTACCGCATCTCGCTTTTCGCGCCCCTGTCGAACTACGCGCGGGTCTTCCACGGCCTGCACGACCTGTTCGCCGGGCACCGCGAGCGCACCGGCTGCTTCACCGTCATCTCGGCCATGACCTACGGCGTGCGCTCCCGCTACCTGCGTGAACTCGACGGCGAGGACCACGGCTTCATCACCTTCACCTGCCGGTTGCGCCCGGCCGCGCTGCCCTCGGAACTGTTGCGGGACATCGTGTCCGGAATCGACGAGATCTGTGTCGCCGAACGCGCCCGGCGTTATGACCCGACCGAATAGAATGTGTTCCGCCGCTCACCCAGCAATCGCGTAGCGCAAATCAGCTATCGGTTGGCAGCCGGGAGAGGCGGCGGTATCGATACTGTCGGCGGGGTATCGGTGCATGGTTCATGCTCAATCCTCGGATGAAGGTTGCCTGTCCCATGATCGAATTTCGTGCTGCCCGCCGCCCCCGCACCGCCGGCGATATCGAGGGCGAACGCCCGCTCGCGGGCAAACGCGTAGTCATCACCGACGCCTGTGCCGAGATCGGCCGGGAAACCGCTCGACTACTCGGATTTCACGGCGCCGAGGTGATCCTGGTGGCGCGCACCGGCTCTCAGCTGGTCGAAGAATGCGCCACCATCATCGAAGCCGGGGGCCGCGCCCACTGGTACCGCTGCGACATCTCCGCCCTCGGCGATGTCGACCAGCTGGTCGAGTGGCTGCTCACCGAATTCGACACCATCGACGTCCTCGTCAACAACACCGGCCGCCCCACCCGCCGCCCGGTCCTGCAATCGCTGGACCGCTTCCACGACTATCAGCGCATGATGGCCGCCTACTACTTCGGCCCGCTGCGCCTGACCCTCGGACTGCTGCCCGCGATGCTGGCGGGCGGCTCCGGACACGTGGTCAATGTCGGCCCCTGGAGCGCCGAGACGGGCGCGGCCCCGAACTTCGCCTCCTACGCCAGCGCCCAGGCCGCCTGGACCACCTTCGGCCAGTGCGCGGACGCGGAGCTGTCCCCGCGCGGAATCCACGTGTCCACGGTGCAGTACCCGGTGTTCAACACCGTGAACGGCGACCGCGCGCACCACGAGTACGCGACCCTGGATCCGGCCGAGGCCGCCCGCTGGATCGAGACCGCGATCCGCACCCGGCCCCACCAGCTCCCGCCGCGCTTTCCGCGCACCCTGCTGGGTCTGGCGTCGATGTCACCGCGCACCACCCGGCTCAAGCACGCCCTGGGCATCTGACCCGGCAGAACAGCAAAGCGCCCCATCCGGATTCGGATGGGGCGCTCTGTGTTGTCTTCTACGTCAGTGCTTTTCCGGGCCGAGGTGGTACTCGAACACCAGACCCGCGACGGCGGCCAGCACGCAGACCACGCCGATGCCGATCAGCCAGAACTGGAAGAACGCCAGGCCCAGCGCGGTGACCGAACCCGCGGCGGCCAGCAGGATGGGCCAGAACGAGCCGGGCGAGAAGAAGCCCAGGTCGCCGGCGCCGTCCACGATCTCGGCCTCCTCGTAGTCCTCGGGACGCAGGTCCAGACGACGGGCGACGAAGCGGAAGTAGGTGGCCACGATCAGCGCCAGACCACCGGTCAGCACGATGGCGGTGGTGCCCGCCCACTCGACGCCGGTGCGCGACTGGCCGGTGAAGTAGCCGTAGATCACTGCCACGATCACGAAGAAGACCGTGAGCAGTTCGAAGATGCGAGCTTCGACCTTCATGTCAGTTCATCCTCACTTGGCGTCGGCGAGCTCGTTGCCGCGCGCCTTGCGGTCGGTGTTGAACGGCTTGGTGGAGGTCGCCACCGGCGACTGACCGATCGCGGAGAGCGCCTCGCCGTTGGTCTTGTGATCCTTGATCCGCGCGTCCATGTACTTCTTGAAATCGTCGGGCGAAACGACCCGGATCTCGAAGTTCATCATCGAGTGGAAGGTGCCGCACATCTCGGCGCAGCGGCCGACGAACGCGCCTTCCTTCTCGATCTTGGTGATCTGGAAGACGTTGTCCGAGTTGTTCTGCTTCGGGTTCGGCATCACGTCGCGCTTGAACAGGAACTCCGGCACCCAGAACGAGTGGATGACGTCGGCCGCGGCCAGCTGGAACTCGATGTTCTTGCCCGAGGGCAGCACCAGCACCGGGATCTCGTTGGAGGTGCCGACGGTCTCGACCTTGTCGTAGTGCAGGTACGAGATGTCGTTCGCGGGCAGGCCGTTGTTCGGGCCCGGCTGCGGGTGGCCATCCTTGGTCGCTTCCTTGTAGCGATCCTTGATGTCCTCGTTCATGTCCTGGCGCTCGGTGTCGACACCGTTGTAGACGGCCGAGCCGTCCTTCAGGTCCACCTTCTGGTAGCCGAACTTCCAGTTCCACTGGAACGCCGTCACGTCGACCACGACGTCCGGGTTCTCGACCTTCTCGTGCACGTAGTTCTGCACGACCACGGTGAAGTAGAACAGCACCGCGATGATCACGAACGGGATCGCCGTGTAGCTCAGCTCCAGCGGCACGTTGTAACCGGTCTGCCGCGGGAACTCCGGGGAGTCCGCCTTCTTGCGGTGGAACGCGATGGTCCAGAAGGTCAGGCCCCACACCAGCACGCCCATCGCGAGGGCGGCGAGCACGGACCAGGTCCACAGCTCGCGCATCCGGGTGGCCTGCGGCGTGATGCCCGAAGGCCAGCCGAATCGAAGCCAAACGTTGTCGATCGAGCAGCCGGAGACGAGCATCGCGGTCATCCCCAAGGACACCGCCAGCCCGGCCCGCCGAAGGATGCGGCCCCGCCGACCCTGGGCGGGTCGTGCCCCTATCGCCTCGCTCGCCTTGTGCGCCACGCTCAACGCCTTCCTGGTCGTCATTCCGACAGCCGTATCGCCCGGACTCCCTTCCGCCGGGCGACACATATTCAGCACAGTCAGGGAGCTCAGAGCAGGGTACGCGTGAACGCACCACCGACCCTGAGAGTTTCCCAAGTACTACGCAGCGTAGACCAACAAAGCCCCCCTGTTGCGACGGGGTCCTGTCCGACACTCCGGAAACCTCATAAGCAGTGGATACGGGCTCTGGCGGCGCGATCTGCACGGGTACGGCATACTCGGGCAGTAGGTTTCGCGTGCAGCGTGCCCGTGTGGGTACGCCCCAATCCTTCGACCCCGGAAAGAGGTTCTCGGCGCAGTGTGTGGTCTGCTCGGATTTCTGACAGCAACTACGGGCACTACTCCGGATGGGCGGACGGTCGAGACCACCGCGGCACAGGTGTACGAGGCGCTGCACTGCCAGCGCCATCGTGGCCCGGACGAGCGCGGCACCTGGAACGACGAACGCATGATCTTCGGCTTCAACCGCCTGTCGATCATCGATATCGAGCACTCGCACCAGCCGCTGCGCTGGGGTCCGCCGGAGAACCCCGAGCGCTACGCCATGACCTTCAACGGCGAGATCTACAACTACCTCGAACTGCGCGCCGAACTGAAGGAAGCGCACGGCGCCGACTACGGCGATGAGCCGATGTTCCGCACCGAGGGCGACGGCGAGGCCATCATGGCCGCCTTCCACTACTGGGGCGCCAAGGCCCCCGCCCGGCTGCGCGGCATGTTCGCCTTCGCCATCTGGGACACCGAGCTGAACAAGCTGTTCCTGGCGCGCGACCCGTTCGGCATCAAGCCGCTGTTCATCGCCACCGGCGCGGGCGGCACCGCCTTCTCCAGCGAGAAGAAGAGCCTGCTGGGCCTGCTGCCGGCGCTGGAGCTGACCGACGCGCTCGACCCGCGCGCACTCGAGCACTACACCGTGCTGCAGTACGTGCCCGAGGCCGAGACGCTGCACAAGGACATCCGCCGGCTCGAATCCGGCTGCTACGCCTGGGTCGAGCCCGGCGAGACCCCGCGGGTGACCCGCTACTTCAACCCGCAGTTCCGGGTGCAGAAGTTCGCGGCCGGCTCGGAGACCAAGCGCTACAAGGAGATCGCCGAGGCGCTCGAGGACTCCGTCGCCAAGCACATGCGCGCGGACGTCACCGTCGGCGCGTTCCTCTCCGGCGGCATCGACTCCACCGCCATCGCCGCGCTGGCCATCCGGCACAACCCGAACCTGCTGACCTTCACCTCGGCCTTCGAACGGCAGGGCTACTCGGAGGCCGACGTGGCCGCCGAGACCGCCGCCGCCATCGGCGCCAAGCACTACATCCGCATGGTCTCCCCCGAGGAGTACGCGGCCTCCATCCCCGAAATCGTCTGGTACCTCGACGAACCCGTCGCGGACCCGGCCCTGGTGCCGCTGTACTTCGTGGCCAAGGAAGCCCGCAAGCACGTCAAGGTGGTGCTCTCGGGCGAGGGCTCCGACGAGCTGTTCGGCGGCTACACCATCTACCGGGAACCGCTGTCGCTCAAGCCCTTCGACTACCTGCCCAAGGGCGCGCGCAAGCTGCTCGGCAAGGTGTCGGAGCGGATTCCGGAAGGCACCCGCGGCAAGAGCCTGCTGCACCGCGGCTCGCTCACCCTGGAAGAGCGCTACTACGGCAACGCCCGCAGCTTCAACGACGCCCAGTTGCGTTCGGTGCTGCGGGAATTCCGGCCCGAATGGACGCATCAGGACGTCACCGCCCCCATCTACGCCATGCAGGGCCGCGACTGGGATCCGGTCGCCCGCATGCAGCACCTGGACCTGTTCACCTGGCTGCGCGGCGACATCCTGGTCAAGGCCGACAAGATGACCATGGCCAACTCCCTGGAACTGCGCGTGCCGTTCCTGGACCCCGAGGTGTTCAAGGTCGCGGAGAAGATCCCGTTCGAGCAGAAGATCACCAAGGAAACCACCAAATACGCGCTGCGCCGGTCGCTCACCGACATCGTGCCGCCGCACGTGCTCAACCGCGCCAAGCTGGGCTTCCCGGTGCCGCTGCGGCACTGGCTGCGCGGCCCCGAACTGTATGACTGGGCGCGCGCCCAGATCACCGACTCGGGCACCGACCACCTGCTGAACAAGCAGGCCATCCTGGCCATGCTCGACGCCCACCGGACCGGACCGGTCGACCACAGCCGCCGGCTGTGGACGCTGATCGTGTTCATGATCTGGCACGGCATCTTCGTCGAGAACCGCATCAAGCCCGAGATCCAGGAGCCGACCTACCCGGTCAACCTCTGATCGACGGCTGATCCGCCGCGACACCGACCGCGGCTGCGGGGTTCACCGCAGCCGCGGCAGTACGGTGCAGACATGAGCGACCCCTTCGCGCAGGTCTCGCGCCGTCGGATGCTCGGATCGGTCGCGGCGGCCGCCGCGACCTTCGGACTGGCCGCCTGTTCCAAATCGGACAACGGGTCCACCGCGACCCGCACCTCCGCGCCCGGCGATCCCCAGGACATCGCCGCCGACGCCTACATCTTCGGCTACCCGCTGGTCCTGTCGGACCTCGTCCGCGAAACTGCCGGCCCGGCAAACGAGTTCGTGCACCAGAACCCGCCGACCTCCGAATCCAAGCAGGTGGTCGGACTCAACCCGGACACCCTGTACTCGCAGGCCTGGCTGAATCTGCGGCCCGAACCGATGGTGCTGCAGGTGCCCCCGATCGAGGCCGGTCGCTACTGGGTCATGCAGTTCCTCGACGCGTGGACCAACACCGTGCACGACCCCAGCAGCACCAATCCGCGCGTCAAGAACGCGCCCCCACACCCGCCGTACACCTACCTGGTCACCGGACCCGGATGGAAGGGAACCATCCCCGACGGCATGACCCGGTTGTCCATGCCCACCGGCACCACCTGCCTGCTCGGCCGCATCGAATTCAAGGGTGCCGGCGATGTCGAGCATGCGCGCACGCTCCAGCAGCAGCTGAAGCTGGCCCCGCTCAGCGTCTGGAATTCCGGTGCCGCGCAGGGTGGTCCGGGCGCGCAGGCCGCGGGCGGCGGAGTGCCCGCCCAGATGGTTGCCGGGATGGACGGGCCCGCCTTCTTCGCCCGCATGTGCGCTCTCATCGAACTCAACCCGCCCGACGATGACGACAGCGACGCCATGAAGCGATTCGCCACCATCGGCGTCACGCCGGGCGGCAAGCCCACCCCGCCCGCGAACACGCTCACCGCCGCCATCGCCGCCGGCAAGGACCGGCTCGCCGCGTACCGGGACCCGCACTCCCAGCAGATCAACGGCTGGAGCTACAACCTCGAGGTCGGCACCTACGGCACCGACTATCTACTGCGCGCCCAGGTCGCGGTCGAGGGGCCGGGCGCGAACCTGCCCAGGGACGCGGTGTACCCGACGGTGAACGCGAATGCCGAGCGCGGCAGCCGATTCCGGGTGACCTTCGAGAAGAACGCGTTGCCCCCGGTCGGGGCGTTCTGGTCACTCACCGCCTATGACGCGCAGTCCTATCTCGTGCAGAACCCGGCCGGCATCTACTCGGTGGGGCATCTGATCCCGCTCACCCCGGCCGCCGACGGCACCGTCCGGATCGCGGTGCAGAACACCGATCCCGGGCCCGAGGTGACGGCCGGGCACTGGCTGCCGATCCCGGAATCCGGACCGTTCTCGCTCACCATGCGGCTGTACGCGCCGAAAGACACCGTGCTGAACGGGAAGTGGGAGATCCCGAAGCTCGAGCAGGTGTCCTGACCCAACCCGTCGGTGGTTCAGTCGACGGGTGCGCGATGCGCGCGGGCGATGCGGGCGCGGGCGCCCGCGATGATGGTGATGATCATGACCGTCATGACCTGGAGGGCGGTCAGGCTGGCCGGGGCGGGCGGCGGCGGGACAGGGGCGGCAATTTCGGCCGGGGGCGGCGGGGGCGGCGGAATCGGGACCGGGGCGGGCGGAACCACCTCGGGCATTCGCGCGGGCAGCGGAGCCGCGAGTGCCGCCGCTGGGACGGCGGGCGGAATCAGTAGCGGGATACCGGGTTCCGGCGCCATCGGGACCGGCAGCAACAGCATGCAGGTGAGCAGGGCACTGCCGGTCATGGCGCTACCCACCACCACGCTGCCCGCACCGGCCGAGCCGGGACCGACCAGACCGCTGGAGCCGGGGATGAAGCCGGGACCGATCAAGCCCGAGCCCATGCCGCTACCGGTGAGGAGGCCCAGACCCAGGACGGCGCTGCCGACCACCGCGCTGCCCGCGCAGGCGGTGAGCACGCTGCCGGAGTCGAGGCCCAGCAGACCGCCCATGGTGTTGGGGACCGCGATCGGCGTGGTGAGGGGAACGCCGGGCGCGGCGGGATCGGGTGCTGCGAGATCTCCTGCGGCCGGGGCCGTTCCGGGGACGGGGTCCACCTTCTCGGGGGCGGCGTCGGATCTGCTGCCACCGGCGCCGAGGGCCGGACCGACCGCCGGACTCAAGGCCGCTCCTGCCGAGCGGCCGGTCGCGGCTCCACCGCTGCCGGTGTAGCTGCTGCCCGTGCCGAGCCCGAGAGCGCTGCCCGACGGTGCGTCGATCGGCGCGGCCGCACCTGTTGTGTCCGGTCCCGCACTGCCGCTGATGATCTCGCTGATCGTGGGTAGTCCGGGGTCGGCGGCGGCGACCTCCGGGTGGACGGTGAGCATGGCCGCGGCCAGCGGGACCGCCGTCACCGCCGCGAATCCTCGTGCCGTTCTGCGGTTTCCGTTCACGGTGCCTCCGAAAGCCGAGTGCTGGTTAGCCGTTGGCCGCGATCAGCGGGGACTGCCGCTTGCCGCCGGCGCTTCCGAGGCGATGTGCTGGAAGCGGGCGAGCGCGAGTTCGTAGGCGTCCTTGGCGACGTGATTGCCACCGGAGAACGGTCGATCGAGTTGATAGACGGCCACGATGACCGCCCCGATCACCAGACCGAACAACCCGGTCATGAGGACGCTGCGCTTGGTGACCACGACGCCGGAGAACACGGTGCCGAACAACAGCATGGCGGTCGCGAACCACAGTGCGACATACAGGAATCCGGGCAGTCGGTACCCGGCGTCCAGGCCGCGGTCGTAGCGAGCGTCGGTGATCGCCTCCACGGCGGTGGCGGCCTTGTCCTGGGTGGCGTCCGCGTCCGCGTCGGCGGCGGGCGCGGCGTTCACCGCCTCCCGCAGATCGTCCAGGGTGGCCTGCGCGGCCGGGCTCAGCCGCCGCTGCTCGTCCATGGTCTTCCACTCCTCGCCGATCACCTCCCGGGTGTAGGCGGTCACGAGGGTCTGGATCTGCTTGCGATCCGGCTCGGGCATGCCGTTAGCGGTCTCGTAGACGTTCACCAGCGCCTTGCCCTCCGACACCGTGTGCGCGTGCGAGGTGTCGTACTGCTGCCACAGGATCACCACCACGAACGCGACGATGGCGGCGAAGAACATGTTGACCATGTCCAGCGTCATGGAGCCCGCGCCGGAATCGTCACTGTGCCGCCACGATGCCGGCCGCACCCGATCCCCGACCACGAAGATGCCCACCGCGATAACCGCGAAAGCGACCAAAACCCCCAGCTGCAACAGAATTCCCGGCATTTCGCGTCTCCGTTTCCGGCAGGGTGGAAGCGATCACCAGGTATTCGCGGCCACGGGTCGGTCGGATTGTGAACCGCGAGCGAACTGTTATACGACTGTCCGATTCGCCGTTTCGCGAGAATCCGAAACCGTTCCGGACGGCTCTCAGCGAGCGAAGGACAGCACCGCCGCCGCGATCGTGACGCTCAATTCCAGTGCGGCGCCGAGCACGTCACCGTTGAGAACCCCGAACCGTCGCACGCAATGGCGGACCAGCACCGTCGCCGCGACCAGCGCCAGCAGCACCGCCAGCGGACCCTGCCACGGGTTACCGGTAGCGAATACCGCTGCCAGGCAGGCGATCACGCCCCAGACGTAGCCAATGACAGGCAGCTGCGTCCCCGCCACCAGTGCCCCGAACCCAGCTCCCGGAGCCGCCTCGATCCCCCGTCTGCACGCCAGCACCACCGCGGCCCGCCCGACCGCGACCGCCACCACGACAGCGAGCCACCGCCCGGCCTCCGCGAGCGCCCCCAGCGAAACCGCCTGAATCCCAAGCGCGAACACCAACGCCGCCACTCCGAACGGCCCCGCCCCGCCGCTCTTCATGATCTCGCGAGCCCGCTCCGGCGACCCATAACTCCCGAGCCCGTCCATGGTGTCGGCCAGCCCGTCGATATGCATCCCCCGCGTGATCAGCCCCAGCCCGGCCACCACCACGAACCCGGCCAGCAGCCACGCGGCCCCCAACTGCCCCAGCCCCCACAACAATCCGGCGGCCCCGCCTCCGAGCAGCACCCCGACCATGGGGGCCCAGGCAATCGCTCGCGCCGCAACCGACCGGTCCACTTGTTCCGGCCCGCGGAGCGGCAGCACCGTCAGCCACGAGACCGCCAGCCGCAGCCCGGTCACACCGTCACCCGGCCGGACCGACGATCGGCGCGGCCGTCCGATTCGGCCGGGCCGATCTCACGACGCGGCACCGGCCGACCAGCCGGGCGAGGACCTCCAAGTACGCGCTGCGCCGTCAAAGGCCGGACAGCGAGTCCCCGAAGCCGATTGCGGGACAGCACATCTCCCCGGCCGAAGTCGGCCGGGGCGTGGTGTGCCGAACTAGGCACCGGCGGGTTCGGCATCCGCGGCCGCGTCGGCGGTGCTGACGCCGGCCTCGGCGAACGTTGCCATCTCGCCCAGGGTGGCGACGGCGGCGCGGAGCAGCGGGAGGGCCGCGACCGCGCCGGAGCCCTCGCCCAGGCGCATGCTCATGTCGACGAACGGCTCGAGGTCGAGACGCTTCAGCGCGATGGTGTGGGACGGCTCGCTGGAGCGGTGGCCCGCCACCCACCAGGCGCGGGCGCCCGGCGCGAGCTGGTCGGCGACCACCGCTGCCGCGGTCACCACGACGCCGTCGAGGATGACCGGGGTGCGGCGGGCCGCGGCGCGGGCCAGGAAGCCCGCCATGGCGGCCAGATCCGCGCCGGAGGCGGTGCGCAGCAAGGCAACCGGGTCCTTGACCACGGGGCGTGCCCGCCACATGGCGTCGCGGATGGCGGCGGTCTTGCGGATCCAGCCCGCGTCGTCGACGCCGGTGCCGCGGCCGACCGCCACCACCGGTTCGGTGTCGGTGACGGCCGCGATCAGCACGGTCGCGGGCGTGGTGTTGCCGATGCCCATGTCACCGGCGATGAGAAGGTCCGCGCCGGAATCGATTTCCTCATCGGCGATGGTCGCGCCGGCGGCCAGCGCCGCCTGCACCTCGGCCTCGCTCAACGCGTCCTCGCGGTCGATGGACCCGCTGGAGCGGCGCACCTTGTGGCGCGAGATCTCCGGCGCGGTATCCCCGTCCACGGCGATATCGGCCACCCGCACGCTGGCATCGGCCAAGCGCGCCAGCACATTCACCGCCGCGCCGCCGTGCAGGAAGTTGGCTACCATCTGCGCGGTCACCTCGCTCGGATAGGCCGACACACCGTGCCGCGCCACCCCGTGATCGCCGGCGAACACCACCACGCGAGCGCGCTCGAACTGCTTGGGCGGGCAAATGCCCTGGCACGCGGAGACCCAGTTGGCCAGCTTCTCCAATCGCCCCAAAGCCCCTGCGGGCTTGGTCAATTGCGCCTGCCGCTCCTCGGCTGCGGCCCATACGATCGGATCGGGGCCCGATACCGGGCCGAACGAAATCCGCGCGGGCTTGGTGAGTACCGGGCCGGCCCCATCACCGGCCGCAGCGCTCGACGCAGGTTCCGACACCGCGGCCGCGACGGACCCCGCGCCTGCGGTGGCACCGGCCGCCGAAAGCGCCTGCGTGGCAGACAGGTCGGTGCCGGACGCCGCAGACGAAGTCGCCGACGCGGCAGCACTGCCTGTGACCGTCTCGACAGCCTGCGCGCTCGCGCCGGCCGAAGTCGCCTCCGTGAGTGGCGTATTCGTGGTCGCGGCATCCGTCAGGGCAGCGGCGGAGGCCGAGGCGCGGTCGGGCTTGACCCGGACCGGCTGGCCCGCGACCACCAGGAAGACCTCGTCGCAGACATCGGCGAGACGCTGGTTCAGGGTGCCGAGCTCGTCGCGGAACAGGCGGCCGGAGGCGGTCGCGGGGATGACGCCGAAACCGACCTCGGGGCTGACGATGATCAGGCGCTGGGCGTAGCCCGCGACGGCGGTGACGAGCGCGTCGACGTCGGGTCCCACGATGCCGCGCGGCGATTCCCAGGCGGCGCGGGCGTCGATGCGCCCGGTCAGCCAGGTGCCGAGGTCATCGATGAGGGTGGCGGGGGCGGGTTCGGCCAGGGCGGCGACGGGGTCGCCCTCCACGACGGTCCAGTCCGCGGGCCGCCGGGCCCGGTGCGCCGCAATGCGTTCGGCGAAGTCGGCGTCGGCCGGGTCGGCCACGGCGGTGGCTACGTACCGCACCGCCTCCGACGCGACCAACTGTTCCGCGTAGGCCGACTTGCCGGACCGGGCGCCTCCGAGCACCAGGGTCCGCAACGGCCGATCGGTTGTCTGAGCAGTGTGCGACACGTCAGCACGGTATCAACTGTGCCCGTGCTCGGGCCGAGTAGGCACGGCCATCGGGTGCGGGGAGGGTCAGGACTTCTGCTCGTTGTGCACGCACATGACCTTCAGGTCCTTGGCGGTATAGGACCAGTCGGTTCCCTGCGGGCAGTCGGTGTCGTGGGCGACGCTCGCGATGATCTTGCCGTCGTGCGGCTTCGAACAGGCCACCACCTTGTCGTGATTGCTGGTCGCACCACCCACCAGACACTCCCCCGCCGCATTGCGCGGGTCCTTGCACCCGGCCACGCCCGAGGCCACCAACACCGCCAGCGGCACCGCCGCGATCATCACTCCCCACCGCATGAGAGCGGATCGTAGCGGTCAGGAGACCCGGGCCCCGAATCGCCGCCGGTATTCGACCGGCGCGATGCCCACCTGCCGCTGGAAGTGGTGCCGCAGCAGCGCCCCCGACCCGAATCCGCAACGGTGGGACAGGGATTCGAGGTCCATATCGGTGTCCTCGAGCAGCTGTTTGGCCAGCAGCACCCGCTGCCCGGTCAGCCACTTCACCGGCGTGGTCCCGGTCTCGGCGGCGAAGCGCCGCGCGAAGGTGCGCGTCGACATGGCACTGCGCGCCGCCAGCGATTCCACCGAGTGCGCCAGCTCCAGGTTCTCCCCCATCCAGTGCAGGGTGTCGCTGAGCCCCTCGGTCTCGCAGGCCACCACCGGCCGTTCGATGAACTGCCGCTGCCCGCCGTCGCGCTGCGGCGGCACCACCATGCGGCGGGCGATGGCATTGGCCACGCTGCTGCCGAGTTCGCGGCGCACCAGGTGCAGGCAGGCGTCGATGCCGGCCGCGGTGCCCGCGCTGGTGATCAGGTTGCCCTCGTCGACGAACAACACGTCCGGGTCGACGGTGGCCAGTGGATACTGTTCGGCCAGCAGGTCGACGTAGCTCCAGTGGGTGGTGCATTTGCGCCCGTCGAGCAGTCCGGCCGCGCCCGCGAGGAACGCGCCCGAGCACACCGTCAGCACGGTGGCCCCGGCCGTGGCGGCGTCGCGTACCGCGTCGATGACGCGAGGGTCGACCTTGACCTTGCCGTCGCGGATCGGAAAGGCCGGAATGGCAACCAGATCCGCGTCGCGCAGCTCTTCCAGCCCGTAGTCGGGGGTGACATGGATGCCCGGCGTGCTGGATCTGAGCGGCTTCCCGGGTTCGAGCCCGCACACCCGGAAGTCGAAGGCGGGCAGTCCCTGCGCGGTCCGGTCGAGCCCGAAAACCTCACAGACCACGCCGAATTCGAACATGGCGAGGTTGTCGTTGAGTACGACGGCGACCTTGGAGAGCATGTCGCGATCCCATCTGGCCGGATATTTGCGAACAATGTCAGAGCTGCCACTGTTGGCAGAAAGTTCCCTACTGAAAACTTACTGCCATGGATGCACTGACCGCAATCGTCGCCACCGGAACCGCAATGACCGCGCTCGGCACCCTGACCTTCGGCCTCATGGCCGTAGACACCACCACACGCATCGATGAGGAAGAGGTCAGCGCATGACCGCCATCACCTCCGGCCACTACCGGGCCGAGACGAGCATCACCGGGGTAGGCGCCACGCTTCGCCGCGTCGCCGCTCTGTTCGCCGCGGCCGGCCGGGCCGTGCCCCTGCACCGTGAGCACAGCTGGGAATTCGCCGGATCCACGAATGTGATCGATCGCGACCGGGCTCGCACGGCCCACGAACTGCAGGCGCTCTCGGCCTACCGAGAGCACAACTGAACGCTAGACCGCGTCGCCCGGATTCACCTGCGGCTTCGGGGCGCGCATGCGGCGCACCTGCGAGGCGCGCACGAAGGCATACCAACCCAGCGACATCGAGGACTCGGTGGAATCCGGGAAGCGGTCCCGGACCCGCTTGTTCACGATCCGGCCGAGCACCACGCCCTCGATGATCATGAACAGCATCATCACCAGCATGGCCAGCGTCACGATCGCCTGCAGCGCGGGCGAGAGGATCATGCTCAGGATCAGCACCAGCGCCAGCGGCATGAACAGGCCGAGCAGATTGCGGCGCGCGTCCACGATGTCGCGCACGTACTTCTTGACCGGGCCCTTGTCGCGCGGGAGCAGATACTGCTCGTCACCGGCGAGCATGCGGGCGCGACGGTTGTTCACATCGGCGCGACGCTCGGCCGAGGACACCTTGCGCTCCTCCTTGGTGCCGCGCAGCGCCTTGCGGCGGGCCCGGGCCTCCTTGGCCGTCTTGGGCGCGGGCGCGACCGGGCCGCGGCGGCGGCCCTGCGCCTCGCGGCGCGACGGGGTCGGACGCCCTTTACCCAGGGTGACGGTCGTGTCCGCCACCGCGGCACCGGCGTCGGTGCTGGTGCTGTCGGAGGTGGGGGTGGACTCGCCACGGCGCAGGAACTTCACGCCGACCAGGCTAACAATCCCGCCTCCCCGGCACTTCAGCGCCCGGCTGAGAGCCGTTTGCCGACATGCATGCGGGCCGGCGGTCGAGAGCCGACCCGATCCTGGACGTCCCCGGCGAGTTACCCTCGCCACCCGAAATCAGTTGTCACCTCGGCACACCACGGAGCTATTCGTCAGCGACCACTCGACCTCCACCCTTCCGCCGAATAAGTGCCGCGTAGGATGGGGAATAGTCGCCCGCCGACGGGTGTTGACAGGCTTCGAGCCATACCCTTCACGGGCTGGCCCACGCCACCACAAATGGGTCCCTTAGGAGAGTTCATGACTGCGCAGAACGAGACCACCACGCACGGTGCGACGCTGACCGATGCCGCCGCCCTCAAGGCCAAGGCGCTGCTGGATCAGGAAGGCCGCGACGATCTCGCGCTTCGCATCGCTGTCCAGCCCGGTGGTTGCGCGGGCCTCCGCTACCAGCTCTTCTTCGACGACCGCACCCTCGACGGTGACCTGGTCGTGGAGTTCGGCGGCGTGAAGCTCGCGGTCGACCGCATGAGCGCCCCCTACATCCAGGGCGCCTCGATCGACTTCGTCGACACCATCGAGAAGCAGGGCTTCACCATCGACAACCCGAACGCCACCGGCTCCTGTGCCTGCGGCGACAGCTTCAACTGAGCTAGCTCTGATCTAGCCCCGCACAGCGCGGAACATCCCCCGGGATGTTCCGCGCTGTCGCGTGTCCGGTTATTTTCATAGGTGCGGACCATTTTCGGAACGCCTCCCCCACTCGAAGGATCACCCGTGACCATCGCCGTGTCCGCGTCCATCGCGACCGATCACCTCATGCGCTTTCCGGGCAAGTTCTCCGACGTGCTGCTGGCCGATCAGCTGCAGCATGTGTCGCTCAGCTTCCTCGTCGACGATCTGGTGATCCGCAAGGGCGGCGTCGCGGGCAACATCAGCTACGCGATGGGCCTGCTGGGCCGGACCCCGCTGCTGGTCGGCGCGGTCGGCCAGGACTGGGGCGACTACCGGAAGTGGCTGGAGGATAACGGCGTCGACTGCTCGGCCGTGCGCGTCTCCACCACCGCGCACACCGCGCGTTTCGTCTGCACCACCGACGAGACCATGGCGCAGATCGCGTCCTTCTACCCCGGCGCGATGAGTGAGGCCCGCGAGATCGACATCGCCGAGCTGGCCGCCGGCCGTGAGCTCGAGCTCGTCCTGATCGGCGCGGACGACCCGGAAGCCATGCTGGTCCACACCGATCAGTGCCGCGCCGCCGGAATCCCCTTCGCGGCCGACCCCTCCCAGCAGCTGGCCTACCTGGACGGCGAGACCATCCTGCGTCTCATCGACGGCGCGGACTACCTGTTCACCAACGAGTACGAGTGGGGCATCCTGCTCCAGAAGACGGGCCTGAGCGAAGCCGAAGTCGCTGAGCGCGTGGGCATCCGCATCACCACCCTCGGCTCGAAGGGCGCCAAGATCGTCGACCGCGACGGCACCGAACTGTTCGTGGACGTGGTCCCCGACATCGCCAAGGAAGATCCCACCGGCGTCGGCGACGGCTTCCGCGCGGGCTTCCTCACCGGCCGCTCCGCGGGCCTGAGCCTGGAGCGTTCGGCCCAGCTGGGCTCGCTGGTCGCGGTGCACGTGCTGGAAACCGTTGGCCCCCAGGACTGGACCCTCGACCACGACGTGGCGATGAAGCGCCTGCGCGAGGCCTACGGCAACGAGGCCGCCGACGAGATCGAGGCGATCCTGCGCTGAGCCGGGTACGGCAAGACGCATCGCCCGCAATACGCTGTCAGACATGTCCTCCGACCGTTTGTACTTCCGCCAGTTGCTCTCCGGCCGCGACTGGGCCGTAGGCGACCCGATCGCCACCCAGATGCGCAACTTCGCCTACCTGATCGGTGATCGGGACAGCGGTGAGTGCGTGGTCGTCGACCCCGCCTACGAAGCGGGCCAGCTCGTCGACCTCGCCGAGGCGGACGGCATGCGCCTGACCGGCGTCCTGGCCACCCACCACCACCCCGACCACGTCGGCGGCTCGATGATGGGCTTCACCCTGCGCGGCGTGAAGGAACTGCTGGAGAAGACCGACGTGGCCGTCCACGTCAACGCCGAGGAACTGCCGTGGGTGGCCAACGTCACCGGCATCGCCCCCTCGGAACTGACCGGCCACGCCCACGGCGACAAGGTCGCGGTCGGCGGCTTCGAGATCGAACTCCTGCACACCCCCGGCCACACCCCCGGCAGCCAGTGCTTCCTGTTCGAGGACCGCCTCATCGCCGGCGACACCCTCTTCGTCGACGGCTGCGGCCGCACCGACTTCCCCGGCGGCGACTCCGACGCCATGTTCCGCAGCCTCCGCTACCTCGCGGACCTGAAGTCCAACCCGACGGTCTTCCCCGGCCACTGGTACTCCGACGAGCCCAGCGCCTCCCTCTCCCACATCCGCGACCACAACTACGTCATGCGCCCCCAGACCCTGGAACAGTGGCACATGTTCATGCCCAGCTGAGGCTGTCGAAACGACAACGCCCGCCCCGAAACTCATCGGGGCGGGCGTTTTTCGTCCGTTCGGCGCTACGCCATGGTGCGCAGCCAGCCGTGGCTGTCGGCGAAGGTGCCGCGCTGGATGCCGGTGAGGGTCTCGCGCAGGGCCATGGTGACCTCGCCGGGTTCGCCGGTGCCGATGGTGAATTCGCCCTCGGCGGAGCGGACCGAGCCGACCGGGATGACCACGGCGGCGGTGCCGCAGCCGAAAACCTCGGTGATCTCACCGGATTCGACGCCCTTGCGCCATTCCTCGACCGAGATCTTGCGCTCCTCCACCTTGTAGCCGGAGTCGGCGGCCAGGGTGATCAGCGAGTCGCGGGTGATGCCGGGCAGCAGCGAGCCGGACAGCTCGGGGGTCACCAGGCGCGCGTCGGAGCCGCTGCCGAACACGAAGAACAGGTTGTTGGTGCCCATCTCCTCGACGTAGCGGTGCTCGCAGGCGTCCAGCCACACCACCTGGTCGCAGCCCTTCTCCGACGCCTGCTGCTGAGCCAGCAGCGAGGCGGCGTAGTTGCCCGCCACCTTGGCCTCGCCGGTACCGCCGGGAGCCGCGCGCACGAACTCGGTGGACAGCCACACCTTGACCGGCTTCAGACCGCGCGGGAAGTACGCGCCGGCCGGGCCGCCGAGCAGCAGGTACTTGTAGGCGGAGGCGGGCTTCACGCCGAGGCCGACCTCGGTGGAGAACATGAACGGGCGCAGGTACAGCGCGTCCTCGCCGCCGGCTGCGGGCACCCAGTCGGCGTCCACCTCGAGCAGCTGACGGATCGATTCGATGAACAGTTCCTCGGGCAGCTCGGCCATCGCCATGCGGGCCGCGGACCGGCGGAAACGCGCGGCATTGGCGTCGACGCGGAAGGTGGCGATGGAGCCGTCGGCCTGCCGGTACGCCTTGAGACCCTCGAAGATCGCCTGACCGTAGTGGAACACCATGGTGGCCGGATCCATGGCCATCGGGCCGTAGGGCTCGACCTTGCCGTTGGTCCACTGCCCGTCCACATAATCCAGCGACACCATGTGATCGGTGAAGTACCGCCCGAACCCGGGCTCCGCGAGAATCTCCTGGCGCCGCGACGCCGCAACGGGCGCGGGATGCGGGACACGGGTGAATTGCGCGGCAAGTGTCATGACCGGGAGTCTAATTCGCCGCCCTCGACACGCGGGGGCGGGCTACCCCTGCCGACCGGTCGGCTGCCCCGCCACCGCCTGCCATCCAGGGCAAACCCGCTGCCCAGGCGAACGCCTGGGCGGCGGGTCCCTCAGGCGGTGCGAGTTTCGACGAACGGCGGGCGGACGACCTCGCAGCGGAGGCGGCGGCCGCGGACGTCGACCTCGACCTGGTCGCCGGGCTCGAGGCCGGCGGCGGTGTCGAGCAGGGCCAGCGCGATGCCGACCTTGAGGCTGGGCGAGAAGGTGCCGGAGGTGGTCTCGCCGACCTGCTCGTCACCGCGCATCACGGCCTGGCCCTGACGCAGTACGCCCTTGTCGATGGCCTTGAGGCCCAGCAGGATTCGGCGCGGTCCGGCGGCCTTCTCGGCGTCGAGGGCCGACTTGCCCCAGAACTCGGGCTTCTTCCAGCCGACCGCCCAGCCGGTGCGGGCCTGCAACGGCGAGATGTCCACGGACAGTTCGTGTCCGTGCAGCGGGTAGCCCATCTCGGTGCGCAGCGTGTCGCGGGCGCCGAGTCCGGCGGGCTGGCCGCCGGCGGCCTGCACCTCGCTGGTCAGGGCGCGGAACACGGCCTCGGCGTCGGCCCAGCGGGGCAGCAGCTCGTAGCCGTGCTCACCGGTGTAGCCGGTGCGGCACACGCGAACCGGGCGGCCGTCCCACTCGGCGTCCTCGTAGGCCATGTACTCCATGTCCGTGGGCAGTCCGAGCTTGGCCAGCACCTCGGCCGACCGCGGGCCCTGGACCGCGAACACGGCGTAGCCGCGGTGCTCGTCGGTGATGGTGATGCCCTCGGGCGCGACCTTCTGCAACTCCGCCACCACGGCGGCGGTGTTGGCCGCGTTCGGCACCAGGAAGATCTCGTCATCGCTCACGTAGTAGGCGATCAGGTCGTCGATGACCCCGCCGTCCGGCGTGCAGCACAGCGTGTACTGCGCCTTGCCGGGGCGAATCCGGTTCAGGTCGTTGGTGAGCGCCGAGTTCACGAAGGCCGCGGCCCCCGGACCCTTGACCGTCGCCTTGCCCAGGTGGCTGACGTCGAACAGGCCCACGGTGGTGCGCACCGCGGTGTGCTCGCCCACGGTCCCCGCGTAAGAAACCGGCATCTCCCACCCCCCGAACGGAGCGAAGGTGGCGCCCAGCTCGACATGGACGGCGTGGATGGGTCCCTGCAGCAGTTTCTCGTCGGTCACCCGAAGCAGCTTATCGGTCGGCGGTCAGGGCGCGCGCCATGCCCGGCCAGGCCTGGTGAAAGTCGGCCTGCCAGGACGGCCAGTTGTGGCCGCCGCCTGGGAGATACTCGAACGCGGCGTCGATATCCAGCTCGCCGAGACTCGATTGCAGGGCGCGGGTGCAGTTTTCGACGGTGGATTCCAGCGCGGTGCTCGACGCGCCGACCTGGCCGCCGCCGGCCGCGGCCGGATTCGCGCCGGTTCCGGCGGCGAGGTGCAGATCGGTGCCGCGCAGCCGCTCGAGATTGGCGGGAGTCGCGGGATCGTTCGCGGTCCAGGCCGGGGCGTCGTCGGGGCCCCAGATGTTCCAGGGGTTGCCGCCGCCGGAGAGGACCACGGCCTGCAGGTAGCGGCGGCCGGGGTCGGTGCCGGTCTGGGCGCAGCCGCTGAACGAGGCGACGCTCGCGTAGAGGCCGGGGGCGGATTCGGCCAGTGCAAGGGCCGAGGTGGCCGACATCGATACTCCCGCAATGGCATTGCGGCCGGACGCGCCGAGGGTCTGGTCCATGAGCGGCGGCAGTTCCTGGGTGAGGAAGGTGGTCCACCGGTTGCGGCCGAGCATCGGATCGTCGGACTGCCAGTCGGTGTAATAGGTGTAGCGGCCGTCTAGGACGTTCACCACATTCACGTTCTGGTCGGCGACGAAGTCGACGATGTCGGTCCGGGTCTCCCAGGAGACTTCGGTGCCGTTCTGGTCGACACCGTCTTCCGCGCCATTGAGCAGGTAGAGCGTCGGCCGCGGGACCGACCGGTCGGTGGCGTGTACGACGGACACCTCGATGTCGCGATTCATCGCGGACGAGTACACGGAGACGACGGACTGGCGGTCGCTGCGCTGGAGCACGTGGTCGATGTGGGAACCGTCGGCTGCGAGTGTCCGATCAGCCAGCGGGTCCGCGGCGGCCGCGTGCCCGGGCGCCAGCCCGAAAGCAGCCGCTACCAGGGCGATTCCCGCCGCCGCCGACCGGCTTCGGCCGCGTCCACTCGTCATATCCGCCTCTAACCCGTCCGAACCAATCCCCTCACCTCTCTACCGAGGCCGCCCCGACCCGGCAATGACGTGCTGCTCACACCGCATCGACATGGCCGGGCGAGGCTTCTGCCCGTTCCGGCGAGCCGGGGTTCGCGCCCAGGCACGCGATGAACGTGCGCTCATCCATGACCTCGATCCGCTGCCCCCGTGCTCGCAGTTCTGCCACGCGCAGCGCTTTCGTGGTCGTGAACGCCGTGGGGTCGGCACCGCGGAATCCGTCGCCGATGACCAGGCGGGTGGTGCGTTTGGTGACATTCCGCGCGGGTGTCGCCCCGCAGGCTGCGATGGCATCCCAGGCTTGCTGACGCGTCAGGGCGGCGAGATCGCCTGTGAACACCACGATGTCGCCGAATAGCGGGTGCGTGGGATCGGTGCCGGTGACCTCCGGAATCACCAATTCCTCACGGCCGAACCAGGATCGGCGTTGCGTGGTGTCGGCGGATCTGCGCTCGGAACCTCCCGGCTGATGGCCGGTGCGTGACATCGGGGCTTCGCCGCGGCGCGTCCAAGTCTCGCCGCGATCCGGCGTGCCTGCCGCGCGGACGGTCCGCGAGAGGCCGCTGTCGCCCGGCACGGCCCGCTGGATCGAGCTGGCCGCGCGGGCCGGACGAGGTGCTCTGCCTGCGGTTCCGGCCACCATGCGTTCGAGATCGGCGAGCGAATCCACGCCGGCGCGCGCCGCGAGGGCGACCACGATCCCGGCTGCCGCGGCCGCATCGGCCCCGGCGTCGTGGTGATCGGTGAAGTCGATGCCGAGAGCGGCAGCCACATTCGGCAGCCGGTAGCTGTCCAGCTCCAGGTGTCGCCGGGACAGTGCCAGGCTGCAACTGAACGCCCACACCGGCGCCTCGATCCCGCTGCGGCCGCAGGCTTCTCGGATCGCGCCGCTGTCGAACCCGGCATTGTGGGCGACAACGGGCAGATCCCCGACGAGCCGCGCTACCTCGGGCCATCGATCGGCGAAGACAGGCTGATCGGCGACCCGCGCCGCTGTGATCCCATGCACGCGAATGTTGTGCCAGTTGAAGAAGTCGACCCCGGCGGGCGGTCGGCACAGCCATGACCGGCTGGCCGTCCACTCCCCGTTCTCCACGACGGTGACTCCGACGGCGCAAATGCTGCCCCGGGCGGAGTTGGCGGTCTCGACATCAATGGCGGCGAACGACAGTCCCGCCATGCTCACCGCACCGCGAGCGGCAGCGGCCGTGCGTGCGGACCGCCCAGCTCCACCAGGAACGGGCGCGCCAGCCGCAGTGATTCGAACGAGGCCCACGCGTCGGCCAGATCCGCGAATTCCCGCGCCAGGGTGAGCACGGGCCGGATCGGATCGCCTGTCTGATGCCGCGGCAACGACACCTCGCCGGGCGGCACGATCACCGGCCACTGTGGCCGGGTCAGCTTGCCGCCCGTCGCCTCCTCATGCTCGGCGAACTGCGCGTCCGCGGATTCGACAGCGCTGCGCACGGTTTCGACGGTGGCCTCGACATCGACGATCCCCGCGGCCCCCGCGATCCGGGGCCCCTCCCCCGTCTCCACGACCGGATATCCCGCCGTGAGACTCGCGACCTCGACCGTCCGCGACCCATCCAGCACCCAAGCGCCCGATAGCCGCGACTCCCCCACCGCCGCTCCGACATTCACATGCCAGATCACCAGTCTCTCCCCAGCCGCGCCGAGCACTGCGAGGGAATGAAGGTCGGACGAGTCGGCCATAACGCTCCACGGTCGTGGCGAACAGATACCGGGCTACGTTAGAGCATCCCGCCGACATTGTTCGGCGAACCCCGAACGAAAGATCAACGCACCCATACAGTTCCGACCGACCGGCTTGCCATGCCCCGACCCACCACGGCCGGGGCATCGATCACGACGCCGCGCGCAACACCTTGCATGCCACGAGTGTCGAAGCGAGTGCGACCTTTTCTTCGTCGTGCAGGCCACCCGGTAGCTCACGGACGTAGAAAGCTCCTGTGCGCGCGATGAATTCGATAGCTTCCCGCGCCACAGCGTTGACGGCGAACAACGAGTCGCCATCCGAGTTCAGCAATTCGACCGTATCGGCGGCGGCGTGCACGGTCAGCGGTCCGGACCAGCGGCTGAACAGACGCCGGTCCAGGGTGACGGAGTTCTCGTCGAACCAGACGTCGGGCAGCGGTTCGGAGAAGACCTCCTGATACCGGGCGCAGAACTGCGCGAACGACGTCTTCTCGACCGGGCGCGCGAACTCGACCTCCGGGGCATTGCTTGGGCTGTGCGGGATATAGCGCCCGAAAAAGCTATGGCAGAACTCCATGTACTGGCGGGTGAAAAGGATGAACTGGTGCCAGATTTCGTCGACCCGCAGTGAATACATGCTCCAGACGCGGTCCTGATCCAGATTGCAGAGCACCAGGTACCTCTTGACCTCGAGGAACAGCTCTTCGCCCTCCGTCGCGGTCTCGACAACACAGTTCTTGATCAGCTTCTCGATGAGGTAGGGCGCCTCGTAGCCGAGCGCGTCGGCAATGCGCGGGCTCGGCGCTTGCTGCGGTGCATTCGCGATTGTCATCAAGCCTCCCTGGTGAACAGTCCGGAATCTTCGAGAGCCTCGGCGATCAGGATGCGCTCCTCGTCGGTGATCCGGCCCGGAAGATCACGCGCGTCGAACACCGGTTCCTCGGCCGCGTAGGCGATCGCGTCGGCCGCGACGATGTTCATGGCGAGATCTTCGACCGGTCCCGCGGTCGTCTCGGTCATCAATGCCACGGTGTCGCCGACGATCCGACGGCTCAGCATCAGCTCGGGGTGAGTGCGACGCAGGACATACGTGCCGGGTTCGTCCAGTGCCATTGTGCGGCCACGAGTCCGCGCCGCGAGCTTCCTCGTCGAGTGGGACCCGAGTGCGGCGCATTCGTCGAGAAGCCTCGGCACGCCGGCGACATTCATCCCGGCGAGCGCACGGGCGAGCACGTGCACCCGTTGGGTTCGCGCTCGCTTCGCGACCACCCTGGCATACGGATGCGTGGTTGGAGGCATGCGACGCCGCCGGGGGGACGTGAGTCCGGCCACGAGTCCGGCGCAATCCTCCATCGGTTCGCCAACCCTCGAGCTGCTGATATGAAGTGAAACCGACCAGTCGGCGGAGGTGTTGATGGGAGCATGGATGCTCGGCTCGTAGATGTAGCCGACCCTGCCGGCCTCCGCGGAGAAGTTGTTCTTCGGTACGAGTTCTCGCCGTCGGTACGATTCGGCGCGGTCGAAAGTGCGAACTTCGAGCTCGTTATGGCACACCGCGGTGATGGTCCAGGTGTTGTGTTCGTGCGGTCCGGGTGTGCCGCCCGGCGGCCAATAACCGAACTCGAACCTGATGCCCAGATCGGGGATCGTGAAGAATGGCGTGAGTCCGCGAGGGAACTCGGTCGCGCTGATCAACTTCAGTTCCAGCGCAATGCAGTCCGCGAGGAATTCGTTGTCGACGACCGCCGACTGGATCGTCGAACGGGCCGCGAGCACGGCATTCCGGTCCGGCTGGGATTGCTCGCCGGCACGGGGAAACTCGATCGCCGCGAACTCTGTACGGACGTCGTCGAGCTTCACTGCGGCTTGCACTGCGACGTGCAGATACTGCAGCTACACCACGAGAGGCAATCCATACACACGGACATGCAGTCCGAAGCGTGTTTCGTCCGCATCTTCATGTGCAGCCGGCCCTTCGTCACCTCTTGCAAGCTGCCGGGTCCCGAGGTGGGTGCGGCATCCGTCTCGGTCCGGCGAACGGAAAGCTGTGTATCGTCCTTGATCCAGAGAACAACCGCGCCCAGGGTGGACCGCGGCACCTCCATGGCGTGAAGAATATCGTCACGCAGAATGTCGACAGAATCGCCGAGACGGCGAAGATCCTGGTAGAGCGTGACGTACCGCTCGTCATGGGAAGGCCCGACGAATCCTTCCAACACCCTCGCGTTCTCGACGCCACGGGCGAGTAGTTCAGCGACCAGCGGATTTTCCCGGATTTCGGGTTGTTTACCAGTAGATTTGGCCACGAATCCTCCCGAGAATCGGCATGGAAACGGCATGGAAACTGCCCGATTCTATGCGTGCCCGCGCCGTGTGCAACGCGAGGCGCGCCGCGAAATATGTCGGCGCGCGTGGTAGAAACGCAGGGACCTCCGATTACCCCTTTTGTTTTCAACGAAGGGAGAGTGCCGTGACGGATTTGCACATCCGCGAGGCGACAGGTTCACTCGTTGGCCAACTGTTCGCTAGGTCAGATCAGGCGGCAGCGCTTTCGTGGGGGAATGCGCCATCGCAATTCACAGTGTCCGAAGAGTTTCGACGCGCTCTCACGGTCGACGACGTCGAGACATGGGTGGACTGCAGCCTGCTTCAACATCCGTTCTTCAAGGTCTTCCTGGACGGCATGCAGGTGCCCATCCGTCTCGTGGCTTCACCGAGATCCGTTGCGGGACAATCTGTCAACGGATTCATCGATGCCGACAAGACTCGTGACGTCTTCGCGCAGGGCGGTACGTTGATGCTGTGCAATATGCACGAGTGGCACCCGCCCTGCCGTGATCTCTGCAGAACATTGACCGGATTTCTGGTCGCCGAGGTGAAGGCAACGGCGTTCTACAGCCCGGCGGGGTGCCAAGGCCTGCTCACCCATCGCGACGACGCACACGTCTTCGTGGCCCAGCTCGACGGCGAGAAGCGATGGTCCGTCTTCGATGTTCCGTCCGATCCCCGATCGCGGCGTAATGGCACCGTGGACCAGGCAGAGTGCGGACCGGAGCAGGTAGTGGCCCTCCGTCCCGGCGACGGGCTGTACCTGCCGCCGTACGCGGCCCATCACGCACGTGCGCAGCCCACCTCGAGCTCGTTGCACCTGTCCATTCATGTGCGCGAGCCACGTGGTCGCGACGTGATCGACACCGCGATAGACGAGGTGATGACCACGGAGATGCAGCGAGCGGAACTCTCCGGCAACGCGGCGGCACGCGCCGCCACAGTCGCTGACATCCTGACCTTCGTCGCGCAACGGCTCACCCAACTGGATCCCGCGGATGTCGTGGCGGTGATCGAAGACCAGGTCACAGGCAAATGACCAGGCACGCTTGATCTCTGGCCGATCCCGTCTACAACCGGTCGACACCGGCGCCGAGTTCTCCTGTCGGCCCGGCGATCGGCCAGGGTGGCGCCCTGTCGCATTCCTTCCATGGAATAGTTCGCAAAGACAGCGCCCCAGCGAACACCCGGAGAATCCATGTCCCACCCGGATTCGGCCTCGACCGCCATCCCTCTGCGACAGCGCGGCCCCGTGCTACTCCTGCTGGCGTTGCCCGGTCTGCTCTACTGCCTGGCCCCGGCCGTCGCGAACCGCATCGAACCGCGCGTGTTCGGCATCCCGTTCTTGGCCGCTTACCTGATCGCCGTCACCATCGCGATCGGCCCCCTGATCTGGTTCGTCGCCCGCCGCGACCCCGCATACCGTTCCGGCGCAGCGGAGTTCGTCCCCGCCGACGAGTCGGGCGGCCCGATCGGAGACCCGCGATGACCGGCCAGGCCACCGTGGCGGTATCCCTGTTCACGATCGCGATGCTGGCCACGGTCGCGATCGGCATCCTGTCCGCGCGTGGCCGCACCCGTTCCCTCTCGGAGTGGTCCATCACCGAACGCGGCCTCGGCACCGTGTTCGTCCTGGTCCTGATGGCGGGCGAAACCTACACCAGCTTCTCGTTTCTCGGCGCCGCCGGCTGGTCCTACCGCTACGGCATCCCGATCTTCTACCTGATCACCTACCTCAGCACCGGCCTGGCGGTCGCGTACCTGGTCGCCCCGGCGCTGTGGACCTACTGCGCCCGCCACAACCTGGTGTCGATCGCCGACATCGCCGAACACCGTTTCCGCTCACGGCCTTTGGGCATCGCGGTCGCGCTCATCTGCACGATCTTCCTGATCCCCTACGTGCAGTTGCAGATCCAGGGCATGGGCGTCGTCGTCAACGCCATGTCCTACGGCGCCATCAACCTGAAAACGGCCGCGATCATCTCCTTCGTCGTAGCCGAAACCTTCATCCTGACCTCCGGCCTCCGCGGCTCGGCCTGGGTCAGCGTCCTGAAGGACAGCCTCGCCGTCCTCTCGATCGCCATCCTCGCCATCTACATCCCCCGCCACTACTTCCACGGCCCCGGCGAACTACTCGACCGCCTGGTCACCGAAAAGTCCCAATGGCTGACCTTCCCCGGCGCCGCCGGCGGCACCTTCGGCGCCTCCTGGTTCATCTCCACCATCATCCTGAACGCCATCACCATCTGCGTCTTCCCCACCGTCGTAGCCGGCTACCTCTCCGCCAAATCCCCGAACGCCTTGCGCCGCAACTCGATCCTCCTCCCCTGGTACCAAATCCTCCTGCTCGTCCCGATCCTCATCGGCGCCGCAGCCCTCTTCGCCGCCCCCGCGCTGGCCAACCCCGACCTGGCCCTGTTCACCCTCGTCACCGACGCCCTCCCCGCCCCCGTTGTAGCCCTGATCGGCATCGCGGGCGCCCTCTCCGCAATCGTCCCCATGAGCGTGTTCCTCATCGCTATCGGAACCCTGTGCGGCCGAACGGTTCTGGGCGGCGGCCTCCGCGGCGACGGCGCATCCGACGCCCGCCAACGCACCGCCTCCCAGCTGATCGGGTTGCTCGTCGGCGCAATCGCCCTGGCCGGATCGCTCCTCTTCCCGAAGCTCCTGGTCAACCTGTCAGTCGTCTCCTACGAGGGCATCGCCCAACTTGTCCCGGCAGTCCTCCTCGGCCTGTACTGGCGAAAGCTGACCGCCCTCGGCGTCGGCTTGGGTCTGGTCACCGGCGGCGCGGTGGTCATCCTCCTGCACGCCACCGGCCACGACCCCCTGATCGGCATCAACGGCGGTCTCGTCGCCCTGGCCGCCAACCTCCTCGTCGCGACAACCATCTCGATCCTGCACCCACCCGCCGAAGCCGACTCCAGCACAGACCACGCAGTCGTATCATCCGCTTGTTGAACGCTCCACAAACCGTCCGGAACAACCCTGATGAAGTGGGCCAGATCGACTGTGCTCGTGATCGGCGGCGCGATGTGGCTGAAAGCTCATCAGCAACAGGAGCAGGCTGCGGACGCCGGTACCGACGGCGGCGCCCCACAGTGACCTGAGAAGCTGTAACCGAATCGCAAGCTGTCGCAGCCGACCGGGTGACCACCCGCCCGGTGCTGGACCCGACGTGTCGAACCGGTCTCGGTCAGACCAGTTCCGGGACGCGCAAATGCGCCAATACCAACTCGAATTCACGAACGTCGACGGCCTCGACGCGGGCCTGCCGGGCGGCGTCCACGCGCAACGCGGCCGACGCGATCCGGTTGCGGTCCATCGCCTCGGCATCGTCGTAGACACTGCACGAGACGGCACGACCCGAGGACCGGTTCACCATCAGGCTCGCGCTGCAGAATCCATCGAGCTGCTGCTCCATGCCGGGCAAGGTGTGGTCCCGATAGACGTCGATGGCGCTGCCGAGCCTGCTGGGATCGGTCTTCACCCAGGTGACGCGCGCACACGCTCCTTGCGGCGCCGGATGCACGCGATGCATGGCCGCGATCTCCCATTCCTCGACCATCGGACTACCGCCGAATTTCTCAGCCGCGCGATTGCGAATCGGCATCACCTGCGCGGCGCTCGCCCGCAGCGCGTCCTCGGAATCCCACGAGGTCGTCACGATGCACCGGCCGGTTTTCCGATCGACCAGCAACGAAAGCCCGATACAACCGGGAATTCCCTCGACCTCCGGCATGACCTCGTCCCGCACATGGGCGATCCCGGATTCCAGAGCGGAAAGTTGCGCCTGAAGCGTGGTAGACCGTGCGTACACGATCCACCTCCTTTCTGCACAGAGGCAGCGCCCGGTAGCGCCACCGACGTCTTTCACAGTGCCCTCTCCCGATCACCACGACAATAGCGTGTGGCTATTCCGTGGCATTTGAACAACGGACCGAACTGCCGAGGCTCGACAGCTCGAGCAGGTCGTCCGCTCCGCGGTCGATATGGGTGTGGAACCGGCGGCTGATGCGAGTAAGCGTCTTACCCAGCCAATCGGCATCGGCCCGGGAAGCATGTTCGAGCCGCATGCGCCGTATCCGCATGGGCAACATCCGGATTCCGGTCGGCTGCCCGCCGGGCTCGACCGAAACCAGGTAGAGCAGCCGCAGTTCGGGACGGTAGGACTCATATCCTGGAATGCCTTCGTAGTCGTCGATGACATCACCGCAGCCATAGAAAATCGGTCTGCCGTGGTAGATCTCGACGGGGCGAGGATGATGCGATGAATGCCCATGCACGATGTCGATGCCGGCGTCGATGAGCCGTCGCGCGAACTGGATTTCGCTCCGCCCGATCCCGTAGCCCCAGTTCGGGCCCCAATGCACGGACACGATCAGAATATCGCCGGGATGCTTGTGCGCCAACGCTTGCGCCGCGACATGGTCAGCAAGGCCACGGCCCGGCGGATCACCGAACAGCCACACTCCCGGCCGATCGTGCTGCGCGGCCCACGCCGGCGGCACGCCGCTGCTGGTGCAAGCGACCGAGACGATGACCACCCGCAACCCGGTGGCAGACTCCACAACCACCGGGCGGCAGGCTGCGTCGATGCTCGTTCCCGCCCCGGCTGTGCCGATGCCCGCCGCGTCGAGCGCGTCTAGCGTGTCGCGCAGACCGCGGCTTCCGAAATCGAGGATGTGGTTGTTGGCCAAAGCGCAAACGTCGGGCCGAATCGCTTTCAGCGTCGCGATATTGGCGGGGTTCATCCGATAATGGATGCCCTTGACGGGCGCGAATACGCCGTCGGCGGTGATCGAGGTTTCGAGGTTTATCAGCCGGACCTCGGGTGCCAATTGGTCGAGCATCGGCCCGACGTCGCCCCACGGCCAGTCGACGTCGACCCGGTACGGTATCGGCCCGTTCGTCTTCTCGGCCAACTCGACGTAGCGGCGAGCGTCACCGACCCATGGTTCGTGCAACAGTGGATCACCTGGATGCGCCTGGATCTGGTCGACGCCGCGACCGAGCATCACATCACCGCCCAACAGCACGGTGACTGGACTCTGTTGCCGTGGACTGCTCGTCTGCGTCATCGTTTATCTCGTGGCTCGTAATGGCAATTGTAGTGGTGGGGATACCGCTCCGATCGCCTTCGCTTCTGGGCAGGGTCAGGGCGGAAGCGCAGAATCTATGTATCGCACCCACGGAGGCCTATCGGGCCGCATGAGTGGAAGGCATCGTTATGAAGGTCCGAAGTGATTCGTTCGACGATAATGCGCGCATTCCGAGAACGTTCGCCTATGGGGTACCGGATGCCGTGCACCATGTCCGGGCGGGCGCCAATAGCAACCCACACCTGGCGTGGGATGAGGTGCCGGCGGGAACACGATCGTTCGCGGTCGTGTGCTGCGACCCCGACGTACCCCACACCGGCTCGGACGTGAACATCGAGGGGCGAACGGTGCCGGAGGAATTACCGCGCAACGACTTCTACCATTTGGTGCTGTTCGATATCCCAGCCGACGTACGGCAGATCGCCGCAGGCAGCCTCCAGACCACACACGGCAGGTCGGGTCCGGCCGCACCCCATAACGCGCGGTACGGCCTCAACGACTTCAGCAGTGCGGGAAACGATCATTACGGCTACGACGGCCCCTGTCCGCCGTGGAACGACCAGCGCATCCATCACTACGTGTTCACCGTCAGCGCCCTGGATGTCGAACAGCTGCCGCTGCGACAGGCAGTGAACGGGAAGCGGCTGCGCGAAGCGATGGCCGGCCACGTCCTGGGACAAGCCGACCTCGTCGGCACCTACACGCTCAACTCCGGCCTGAGCTCGAACTGAGCCACCCGAGCGCATGGCACACCCGGGGGAACCGCCGCTTCCAAGGGCGGGCGGCGGGATCGTTGTGATGGCTGATCAGGGCAGCTGAATCTTATGCTCGTGGTTCGTGACGGCCTGCTGAAGCCGGACCCGCGACAGCGTGTGCGGCCCGCATTCGCAGGAAGCCGGCAACGCGTCATCGACAAAGCCATCACCGGCGAGCAGATCCGCAAACCGGGTGCCATGCCCGTGAGCACCGTGCGCAGCATCGACGAAATCACGCGACCCATGCGCACGCGCCCCGGTCGCCGCCTGATACACCGGGCCGGCCGGCGTATCGAACACCGCCGCAACGTGGTGACCACAACCGCACCGCACCCGCGTCAACGTATGCCCCGCCCGGTCCGTCAGCGAGTCCAGCGTGTGTTGGGCCAGCCGACGTCGTTCCGGTGCGGGTAGTTCCGAAACATTTGCCATCAATCCAATTTACTGCTCGCAGGTCACAGCAGCAGGGCCCAAATGACCGGAGAAGGGACGATCGGCCTGCTTTTCCATGTGACGTCGCTTGCTCGTAACCGCGTCGAATTGGCCGGGCTGAGCGCGGCCATCGGCCGACGTACTGTCGGGCCGGTGTGAGTCGGCTCAGCGCCTCATTCAGGAGGCCAGACCACCGGAACCGAGCCCCTCGACACGTCCCGGATACGGGAGATCAGTGCTCGAACGAACTCGTTCGAATCGAACGGCACCGCGTCGCCGCCATGACGGTGTGCCCTGACCTCGTAGAACAGGCAGCTACGCAGAAGCGGCAGGTTGTCGGGCAGTGCTCTGGTCCGGCCATGTGATTCCCGTACGCCACGAACGACTTCGCCGAGCTGTTCTGGGCCGCCATAGCCGTCGTATCCGTTGTACGTGTGCGCGAACTCGATGAATGCCTGCTCACCCGCATCGTCGGCCGGCACGACACACCAACTGTCCACTGGAGCTCCGTTCACGGCAGACCCAGTGCCGGGAGGTGAGACAACGACCGCCGCCTCGAGGATGCGACGTGGGACTTCGAAGCGAATGCGGACCCGTTTGGGGTCAGCGGTGGAGGCACTGATCGCGGCGATGTACTCGTTGTTCTTCGCCATGGCCGCACGGGCTTCGGCGACGATCCGGGCACGCGCGGGTTCGAGCTGATCCGAGCGATAGGCGGCAAGGACGACACCCCAGCTCTCGAGCAGGGCGCGGTTGATCGGCGAGCGCCGATCGGAACCGATGGGCCAGCGCCGGAAGGTGTAGTCGCCGAATATCATTCGCGCGTTCAGCATGCCGCGTTCGAAGGCCGCGAACCAGGACTCGAGTTGGGCGTCGGGTACCTGCCGAGGGTCGTCGAGGAGTTCGGTCGTCGCGTCGAGGAGATTCTCCAGGGATCCGTAGGAGTCGTACTCCTGAAGGTCCGGCAGCCGGTAGAAGGCCAGGAAGCGTAGGACCGCCTCACGGTCGTTCATGCGTATATGGTCGCGCAGCACCCCCGCGGTCGCCTCGTGGAAGACCGCTGAGGCCGCACACCGTTTGAGCAGGTCTCGACTGCGGGCGCTGCTCATGCAGTGTCGGATCTCCATGGCGTTCAACGGTTCGCCACCGGTGTTGATGCGCTTGAAGATGTCGTACTTGACGCGATTAGGGGTGGAGGGCTCGATAACGTGGACGACGATCTGCGCGTTCTGCAGCCGGCGCCGAAGCGGGGTCTCGAGGTCTGCGAAGGTCTTCCCATGCTCGGCGGCGAGGTATTCGAGCTCGTCGAGCGCCAATCGCCCCTGTACGAACTCGTGCACGGTGGACAGCCGCTGCAATCCGTCGACCACCCGGAACATGCCACCGCGGTCTTCGGCGAAATAGAACGCGGGCAAGGGTATCTGCAGCAGCAGGCTCTCGATGAGCCGAGACTTCTGGCGCCCCTTCCACACCCGGTTCCGCTGAAAGTCGGGGGCCAGCTCCAGATCACCGTCGTCGATCATGTCGAGTACGTTGCGCAACGAGAAGGTGCGCGTGGAGATACGGATCTGTTCGGGATCCCACGGCGCCAGCGGTCGCTGGTCGAAACGGTCCTCGTTCTGCTCGATCTCGACGCCGGTCGGCTGTCCGTAGAAGACCTCCTCGACCACCGGTTCAGTAGGACTTTCGACAGTGCTGACGAAACCCTTCGCGGGAGCACCGGATTGGAAGTAGGCGACGACGGCGTCGGTGCGGTCCGCGAGCTCGGCCGCCGAGAGCCCGGCGAAACTCGCGACATCGTTCATGGCGGGCAGCCAGCGGTTCTCCATTACCGTCCGCAGCCGGTGCGCGAACTGCTGGCGCCTCTCATCCTCGCCGAGAAACGGTGGCAGAAAGCACCCGAAGATCAGCCGCAAGGATGCGCCGCGCAGGCCCAGGAAGTACAGCCAATAGGGAAATTCGTTGTCCAGCCGCCGGACATAGTGCCGAACCGGCTCCATTTCAAACAGTTCGGTCGGGATGTGCTCGTAGCCCTCGATCACCAATTCCACCGCGCCGAGCGCGCCGCGGGCGGCGTCCGGGGAGACGAAGCACGAGTTGAGGGCTTCGAGGGCGGGCCGCAGATCCCCGCTCTCGATGTCCTGACGAGGCACCACGACAACCATCTGGTCTGGCGAAATCACCGGTCTTCCTTACGGTTCGAGCTGTCCGTCGATCACCCTACCGAGACACCCCCGCGCGGGGACCGATTCGATCCTCCCTACCCACGGGAAACCCGAGGTGAGGCCACATTCCGCCAAATCGGTCATCGTATCGGTCGGTCCGGCGAACGTTAGGATTCGTGGAGTTGTCCGCCGGTGGAAAAGGGTGAACATGGTCGCGGGAGTCGCGTTGCGGCATGCTGACGAGAACACGCCACGGGCAGCCCTGATTCGCCGGATCGCGGTCGCGCTGCTGCACACCCCGTTCCAGTCCGCACAGCTGATCAGTGCCCGGCTCGACCTGCCCGAGGCCACCCCGAACGTCGTGACCTCACTGCTGTACAGCGAACCGCGGGTGTTCGAGATTCTCGGGACCGAGAACCCCGCCATCTGGGCAGTGCGGGAAGCGGCCGAGGCGCTGGTGGAGACGTGGGCCCGACCGCAGGCGCCGCAGCCGCAACCCGAAGACTCCCCGAGCGTGCCGACTCCGGCCACGAGCTACGAGGGTCCGCCGTTGCGTGCCTGGCAGTCCGAGGCATTGGCCGCGTGGACGGCCCGTGACCGCCGAGGCATTGTCGAAGCTGTCACCGGCTCGGGCAAGACCGCGGTCGGGACCCGGGCGGTCGTCGAGGCGATCGACGATGGGCGGCAGGCCGTCATCCTGGTCCCCGGTATCGATCTGCAGACGCAATGGTGGGAGCGGCTGAGCGCGGCGATGCCGGGAAGCCGGATCGACCGTGTCGGCGGCAAGGGCCAAGCTCGCCCGCCTGCCCACTGGGACATCCTGGTGGCGACGGTGCAAACCGTTTCGGGAACACCGTTGTCCGTTCTGCCCGGCACCCTGCTGGTCGCCGACGAGGTTCATCGCTACGGCGCGGGCAGTTACGCGAAAGCGCTGGCCGGCGAATACGAATGGCGGCTGGGTCTCACCGCCACGCTGGAGCGCAACGACAATGCGGTCGAGGAGATCCTGCTGCCCTACTTCGGTGGCCTGATACCCGGCTGCGACTACAACCGCGCCCGGGCGGACGGCATCCTCGCACCGGTGCGGCTCGCGCTGACCGGTGTGCACTTCACCGCGCGCGAACGCGCCAAGTACGACCGCGCCGACGAAGCCGCCCGCAAAGCGAAGTCGGTGCTGGTCGACGGTTACGGCGCGCCGGAGGACTCGTTCGGTGAATTCATGTCCTTCGCACAGCGATTGGCGAAGCAGGAGACCGGTGATGCGGCCCGGCAGGCACAACGATTCCTCAAGTACTTCGCCGAACGCCGAGAATTGCTGGCCGACTGCCAGGGCAAACTCGACCTGATTCGCACCTTGCCGATCCCGGAACTCCGCGCCACCCAGTCGATCTTCTTCGCCGAACGGACCTCCACCGCCGGTCAGATCCAGTCCACCCTGGATCAGTTGGGCCTGTCCTGCGGATGTGTCGGTTCGGCGCTGCGTCCGGCCGAGCGTGAGCAGATCATCGGCGATTTCCAGCGCGGCGACCTGCGCGCCCTGTCCGCACCCCGGGTCCTCGACGAGGGCATCGACATTCCCGACGCCCAGCTCGGTATGGTGCTGGCCGCCAGCCGTACCCGCCGGCAGATGATCCAGCGCATGGGCCGCGTGGTCCGGCCCAAGTCCAATGGCAGCGCGGCGCTTTTCGTGGTGGCGTACGTATACGGCACCCCCGAGGACCCCGCGCTGGGCGCTCACGAGGCATTTCTGGAGGACCTGGAATCCATCGCCGAGCAACGTGCCACCACCGACGCCGCGGGGCTGCCCGGCGTCCTGCGTTCCTGGCTGAGCGAAGCGAATACCCAACCGACCGCGCCCGAACCGCCTGTTACCCCTGAATTCCGCACGCCGCCACAAGAATCCCGTCCGGGCACGACACCAGCCCCGGCCGAGTTGCGCGCACCCACCGAACCGTCGCCGGCGACACTCGATGCTCCGATTCCGGACGAATCGCGGACGGCCGGTGACGTCCCCTCCGACGTACCCACTCCGCTCGAGGTGGTGGCGCGGACGCCGAAACGAGATCTCGCCCCGGGCGCACCGGCGGGCTTGCCTCCGGCATCCCCCTCGCCCACCCTCGCGGATCTTCGAGCTCCGGTTTCCGTTCCCCCACGCCAGGAGACCGAGACCACCGCACCGGTGTCGTCGCAGGAGCCGAACTCGCTGCCCGCCACAGTCGCAGCTGACACCGGTCCTGCCGATTCCACTCCCGCGGAGCTCGATCAGACTCCACCAAACCCCTCCCCGGTCGTGCCTGCGGAACTGGCAGCTCCCACGATCGAAGTGGGGGGCGGTGACCCAGTGCCCGATCCCGCGAATCCCGTCGACGAAAATCCAGCCGAACCCGGTGATCACGGCGGCGAATCGCCGCGGCCCGACCGCGGGCGCCGCTACTACGGTGAGCCGGTACCGCCCGCACGGTTCGAAAGCCCCAGCGCCGCAACCACCTATCGCCGGCAGGTGGAAGAAATGCTGGGTATGTCGGATGTGTCCAGCCTGTGGTCGGACACGGCCACGGACTCCCCGCTGATGAATTTCGATGAATTCGTCGAGTGGCAGTCCGACACCCTGTTCTACCTGTCACGCCCCTGGGACGGCGATATCGACACCTGGCGGCGGACCATGCGCGCCATCGTCGACTGGGCGGCGTCGCCCGCGGACCCGATCGACTCGTTCCTCGACGTCAATCGGGCCGCGAGCGAGGTCGGGCCGAGCCGCACCGAAATGCTGCGCTTCGCCGCCGTGATGCGCGGCTGCGAACTGGCGGACCTGCTGTAGCAGTTCAGTTTCCAGTGGCGATGCTGCGCGAGAGCGGCACCACCATCGCGAGCGCCGCGATCGCGTTGTCGGTCAGCCGGGTTTGCCCGACCGTGTTGAGAACCGCACGGAACAGGGTCGCGCGGTCGGCGTTGCCGAGCTGCTCGGATTGGTAGGCCATCAGCTCCGCCAGCTCGAGCGGTGGCATCTGCTCGACCGTGCGCGGACCCAGCCCACGCCAACGGGTCGCGGGCTGACCGGGCAGACGGTAGGTCAACAACGCCGGATCGTCGATGTCGAGGGCGTTGTCCACCAGCAGTTTTCCGGTGGCGACCGCGGCACGCAGCGCGATATCCAGTTTCTTCCGGACCTGATCGCGTTCCCTGGTCCGCGCCGCGGTCACGTAAGCGGCCCGCAGCCGGGCGGCAGTCACCGGGCCCTCGATCTCCACGATCCGGACGAAGTCGCCGACGATGGTGGCGTGATCAGCGCTCGTCGGGCTCTCCAGCTGATCGGTGAACGCTGTATATGACTCGATCACTCGCCGCAGGGTGGTTTCCGCCGGTGTGCCGGCCACCGATGCGTGCCCGTTCGATTCGGCCGTGAACCCGCGGTCTCCATCGGAGTCGTCCGTGGCGTCGACCGTCTGCCCGGCATCATCGTCCATGGCACGGTGCGCATAGCCATTCGGCGATTCGGAAGCAGCACCCGACGACGGGGTGTCCGGAACCTCGTCCGGCACGTCCGATGGTTCCTCGACAGCACCATCCTCGACCGATGTCTCACGGTCGAAGGACACCGCTTCCGGGTCATCGGAGGGTGCGGCCTGTTCGGAATCGCCTGTGTACACGCTGAGGTGTGAGTCGGCGATGTCGTCCGCTGTCGCCGACGGTTCCCAGACAACCTGCGAAACACGTTCCCGCAATTCGCGATCCGCTGGGTCGACCGTTACCGGTCCGGAGTCGGCGAGCAGCTTGGCCAGGCGGCGCTGCTCTTCCTCGGCGATCGGGTGGATCCCGTGGCGTTCGAGCAACGCGACCAGTTCGTCCAGACAGGCGTCCGCATCGACGATGAAGTCCGCCAGCCGGATTCGATGGAACGGCCAGCCACAGCGCTCCAGGTCCCGCTGCCGGGCGAGGTCGTCCCGATACCGATCGGGGCCGTGCCAGCGGTCGCTGTCGCACTGCACGGCCAGCTGCCCGCCGCCGCCGGACACCACCACATCGATGTCGTAGCCGGTTTCGGTGTGGTGCGGGTCGACCTGGTAGCCGCGGTCGACGATAGCGTTGTACACCTGCTGTTCGAAGAGCGATTCGAAGGGCTCGACCGGATAGTCGTCGGGAAACCGTTGTGGCGGTTCGGCATCGACACCGGCGGACTTCTCGACTCCGAGGCAGTACTCGAGCAGCTGCAATCTCATGTCGGCGCTGTTGGACAGATGGTCCAGCGTCATCGAGTGGAACAGCCACAGCTGATCGCGGGCTCGGGATACCGCGACGTTGTACCGCTGCACGGCGCCGTCCTGGGTCTGCGCGGGCAGCCGCCGATCCGGGCCCGGCGCGGCGACCAGCGACAGGAAGATCACGTCGCGTTCCGCGCCCTGGAAGTCGGCCGCGTCGCCGCAGTGCAGGTCCCGGCGCTGCATCTCCTCGGGTCCGATGCGCGTCACCAGCTTCTGCGCGATCTGCTTGGCCTGCGCGGAACCGAGCAGCGAGATGACACCGAACGACTTGCCGTCGTAGCGGGAATCGGCGAGGCACTGCTCGATCCGCTCGACGATCAGGTCGGCCTCGGCCGGGTTGACGCCCCTGGACACCTCATGGCCGTCCGGCACGTACACAGTCCGCACGGGGTCGAGCCGGTCGCTGCCGTAGCGGCGCACGGGCACCAGCCGCACACCCTGCGGCTCGTAGGCGATCTTGTTCGAGAACTCGATGATCTCGGGCACGCAGCGACGATGCTCGACCAGCGTGAGCCGCTTCGGATACCGCATGATCGCGTCGTCGAACAGGCTGCGCTTGGGATTCCGCCACGACGACAAGTACCGGTCGTCGTAGAGATATTGTCCGGCCAGCCGCTCGAGTTCGGATTCGTCGACACCGACCGCCGACGGCGACACCTGCTTGTCGTCGCCGATCACCACGATGCGCGGCGCCAGGTACTGCAGGAACACCGCTTCGACGCCGGCCTGCGAGGCCTCGTCGACCACGACGACGTCGAACATGTCCGCGGTGACGGAGAACTGCTCGACCACACGATAGATCGGCATGATCCACACCGGCACCGACGAACGGCAGTTCCCCAGCGCCTGCTGGATCTCGGCACGTTTGCGGTCCGCGTACTGGCCGGTGCCTCGGCCCAGGCTCTTCACCAGCTGGGCGTAGTGCTGCAGATCCGCGCGGGCGCGGTTGGTGAGCCGCCCGACCGCCAGATCCCATGCCGTGGTTGCCGCCCGGGCCGCGGCCTGGCCACGCAGTTCGGCTTCGACGTCATCGAGGCCGCGGCACAGTTCGTTGACTCCGCCGAGGTTGTTGGTGGCCAGCCATTGCCCGACCACGGCCCAGCGCCAGGCTTCCTCGAGCCGATCGAGCCGCTCGTCCCATTCCGGATCGGCGGGATCGGCGGCGATCGCGGTGCGCAGTTCCGGCAGGACGAGCAGGTCGGCGTCGATCTCGTGTCGCCGGGCGAGACTGCGGCGCAGTCGATTCAACTCGGCCAGTTGGGCATGTGCAGCCTGGTAGGCGGCCACGTCGCGTTCCTGCGTGGCATCAGCGAGGCGGTGCAGATTGTCCGTGGCACGCGGATCGTCCCGCAGCTCGCCCAGCCGCCGGGCCAGCTCGGCGAGCGGCACGGTCGTCCGGTCGAGCGCCTCACGCGCCTCGACGGCATCGAATGCCTCACGTGCGCTTTGCATTCCGATCTGGTCACCCCAGTTCGGTACGGGCAGACCCAGTTCGTTCAGGCGCATCGCGACGTAGTCGAGTCGGCCCGCGTAATCGAGCAACTGCGTCAGCAGCGTGTGCGCGGCCCGGTGCCGTGCGACCCGATCGCGCAGCAGTCCCGGTCCCGAAACCGGTGCGGGCCAAGCCATATCGAGCTGATCGGCGAAGCGCTCACCACGCTGTGAGTCCAGGAAACGAGTGAGCTGCTCGACCGTGGTGGGAATGCGACCGTCGATCCGCACGTGATCGAACAGCGGGTCGGCGAGCTTGACCATCCGCGCCGTGGTGAATCCGGTCCTGGGGCGCCCGTCGGGTTGCACTTTCAGCTCGCCGTGGGTCTCGATGTGCGACTTCAGGTTCTCGGCCAGGTCCAGCAGCGACGCCGGGTCGTCGACCGTCACCTGGACGGTCGTGTAGCCGAGCGAGGAGATCACGGAATCGGTGTGCCCGAGCAGATCGGCGACGGCCACGGCACGCGAATGCCATTCGAAGACGCGGCCGCCGTGGACATCCGCGAGGGCCGCGGCCGCCCATGGTTCCGGCCGGTGCCGCAGGTGCCGAACCCGGTCGCTGATCTCACCGAGCAGTGCATGCGCCTCCTGCCGTTCGGCGAGGGAGAGCTGCGTGATGCGCGCCGCCGCGGCATCGCCGTCAAACTGCGCGTACCGACGGCGATGATCCGCCGCCTGCTGTTCGGCCGTGCACCACTGGCCGAACCGTTCCGCGGGCGGCAAGGCGGTGGCCGCGACGAGTTCGGGCGCCGCCACTTCCGGATCGGCGAGTTGGTTGTCCAGCAAGAGGTTTCGCCACTCGGCTACCAGAGCGCCGGCGACCGGGCTTTCCGGATCCGCCTGGGGATGCACCAGCTCGGTGATCCAGCCGAACTGCGGCCGCTGCGCGCGCCAGTGCAGTGCGATATCGGCAATCGTCCCGGTGTAGCCCCCGACTGAGTGTGTGGTGACGTCGCGCTCTCGCAGGCTCAGCAGCTCCTGTTGGATCGACGCCCGCCGCTCGCGCAGCTCGGCAATCGCCCGGTCGGTGGCAGCGACCGAGGCTCGGCCAGCGGCCGGATCATGCTCGGCGGCGGCGTGGGAGATCTGATTGACCGAGGCCTTGAGATCCTCGAGCTCCTGCCGCGAGTCACCGACCACCGCGACACTGAGTGGCTTGATCTCCTCGGGCAGCTTGGCCCGCACCTCGTGCAAGGCGCGATCGGTGTGGGCCGTGATCAGGACCCGCTTACCCTGCGCGAGCAGATGCGCGATGAGGGCGGCGGCGGTGTGCGTCTTGCCGGTACCCGGCGGCCCTTGCACGAGGGTGTGGGCGTGGTTGTCCACGTGCTCGAGGATCCGCAGCTGAACATCGTTGAGCTGCAGGGGCAGAAACAGGTCCGCACCGTCACGAACGATCGCGCCGTCATCCGCGGTCGGCGCCGGCACCGGCTCGAAGTCCGGATCGACCAGATTGTGGATGCCCGTGGGCAGTTCGCCGGTGGCGCGAATGGTCTGTGCGATAGTCCGCAACGCGGTCACCATGCCGCGATTGCCACGCTTGCGCAGGATCACGGCCGGCGCGTAACTCGCCGTGGGGTGTGCCGCCGGAGCAGCGGGCCGAATGTCGTCGGTGTACACCGCATCCGGGTTGATGCAGTTGATGAACATGCGCACCAGGGCGCCCACGTTCTCCCGGTCGAAGGGGTCGATGTGACCGTCGCGCGCCTCGTTCTCGGCGCGCTGCAGGTCACCGGCCGCCGACATCTGGGATGGGTCGAGGATGTCCTGCAATTCAGCGGTGTACCCGGTGACGCCCGGGTCGATGGATACCGAGATCGCGCCGTAGTCGGAGTCGAAGCCCAGCACCACCGGCATGGTCAGCACATGTCGGCGCACGGTGCCGACGTCGCCGTGCCGCCAGGCCAGAAAGCCCAGAGCGAGAACGGCTTCGAGGGTCTCGGCCGCGCCGTCGTAGCGCGTGTACATCTCGTACATCGTCTGGTAGAGACGCCGCACGGGCAGTTTGGGGCGCGCCTGGTCGGCCCATTCCCGCCAGACCGGCAGCCATTCCGCGAAGGCGGTTCGAATCTCGGGATGGTCGTCGAGCCGGAGGGTCTCCCCACTCTGCCCCGGCCGAGTCGTGCGCAGAACCGGTTCCGTTTCGGGCTTGTCCCAGCCTGTTTCGAGCCAGCGGCGCAGTTCGATCTCCGGCTCCGGCGCGGACCCGATGGTCACCTTCTGGACCATGAGGAACGGCTTGCCCGGTTCCGCCTCCTGGTAGGTGACAGCCGGGTGCTCGGGCAGGTCGGCGACCCACAGGACTTCACCGTCCCGTTGATAGGTGGCGATGTCCTGGATTCGGGACGCGCGCAACGTCTGTGCCTTCGCCAGGAACTCGAACAAGCGCGCGCCGCGATCAGCGAGATCGTTCATGACCGGCATCCGATCGCCACCCATTGTCGGCACCCTCTCCTCCATCGTTTGTTCCGGTCATCGCGGAGGGCTATCGAAGGTTGATACGCATCCGCTACTCGAGCAATCCATTCCGCCCGAGATTGGCGGATTCATGGGTCTACGAGGGCTTTATGTGGTTGATCTGACCGGCGAGATCCACCACCCGCCGGTCCTGTTCCCCGTAGCGGAGCGCCATCTGCGAATGCAATCGCTTGAGCCGGGTCAGGGCATTTCGGGTGTCGCCCAGGTAGACATGGCAGGTGGCCAGCTGACGCTGGCAGTACATGACCTGGTCGTCGTACGGCCCGCGTTCGGCCGTGAGATCGTCGATCAGTCCGCGATACAGATCCGCCGCGGCGGCGTAGTCGGCGTTCTCGAACCGCAGATCGGCCAGCTTCACCCGTGCCTCGACGACATCGGCGTCACGCGAACCCAATAGTGGGACAGCGGCTTCGACGACGGTGCGTAGCTCGTGGATGGCCGGGGCGTAGCGCGAGTCGTCGGCGAGCTCGCGGGCACGGTGCACAGCTCGCTGGAGGTCTCCGCGGCTGAAATCGGGGACCGGGACAGGATCGGCCGGTCGCTCGACGAACTCGGTCCGATCGTTCGAGGGGGCAACCATTGTGGTGGCGGTTCGCGCGGAGGCCATCGATCCGACTGCCAGGGCATACATGCGAGCAGGACTGTGATTGTCATCGACTTCGGGTAGCTCACCGAGATCACTCGCGTACCGCAACAGCACCGCGTTCACCGTGGCGGCGTCGTCGGGACGCGCTTCGGGGGACTTCGCCAGCATGCTCATGACGAGCCGTGCCATCTCGACCGGAACGCCACGCCGCTCCTGCCGGATGTCCGGAGGAGTGTGGTCGATCTGCTGCTGCCACAGGTTGAATGTCGATTTGCCCGTCATCACCCGATCGCCGGTGAGCAACTCGTAGAGCACCAACCCGAGCGAGTAGAGGTCGGTCTGCGGCGCTACCGGCTTCTCCTGAACCTGCTCGGGAGCCATATACGCCGGCGTGCCGAGAGTTTGGCCGTGGCTGGTGTAGCGAGTGCGACCCGATTCCGGCGCGACGGCCAGCCCGAAGTCGAGCACCTTGACCGTGCCGTTCGCGCACAACATGAGATTCGCCGGTTTGAGGTCGCGATGATAGATGCGGTGCCGATGCGCCGCGGCGAGGGCCGCCGCCGCCTGCGCGCCGAGGTTGGCGACGACGCCGACCGAGTGTGCCCCGCGCCGCTCGAGCAGTTTGTCGAAGGTCGTGCCCTCGATGTATTCCATGACGAGATAGGGGCGTTCGGGCTCGCTCGGGGTGAACGATCCTCTGCCCACGTCATGGATCACCGTCAGCCCCGGGTGGTTGAACTGGGCCATCAGCTCGGCCTCGCGAACGAACCGATCGTCCCAACCCGGGTCATCGTCCAGGCTCGGATGGGTGAACTTCACGGCTACCCGGCGGCGCAGGTTGCGGTCGTAGGCCTCGTACACCCGCCCCATGCCACCCGTGCCGATCTGATCCCTCAGCTCGTAACGGCCGCCGAGGACCTGCCGCTGCACCGCCATTACCTCCGTGAGTCCTGAGAAACCAACACGCTATTGGCCATCCGCGACAGGACGAAGTGTGCCCCTCGCCAGCCCGCCGAATCCGATTCGCACCAATTGTCCGATATTTGCCCGCTGTTGTTGAAATGCGGTCTCCAGCTCGGTCAACTGCTCGAATGCCATGCCGTAGCGGCGTTGCTCGGACCGATCGATGCGAGGCACAGCGACTTCATAGATATCGATGTGATCCCCGTCGGCCGCTTCGAGCGCGGCCCGCAGGATCCCGGCCAGAAAGTGCGGATCGATACCGGAATTGGCGCGCACCAGCCTGATGCCCGGCCCCAACAGCGCACCATCAGACGTGCAGACCCGGACCGCCGGCTCTGTGCTGATCACCACCGCGACATCTCCGGCGCGGACGGCCATCGCACCCGGTGCATCGGCTTTGCCCCAGCGGGAAGGCGCGCGGCCGAGCCGGACATCCTTGGCGGACAACATAGGAGTGTCTCCGCCGGCGGACTCGACGGTCGGCGGAGCTTCATGGACAGCGAGCGCGCCCGCATCGACGAGTGCTTCGAAAGGAATCGGAGGGTGCGAGGCGGTATCCGGTTCCAGGACCGGAGGCTTCCATTTATCGAGGTCGAGCCGGGCCGAGCACCGGTCGTTGTATTCGCCGAAAAGATCCGGGAGCTGGACGATTCCCGGCGCCTCGAGCCCGCCGCCGTCGTCGGCTACTGCGCGGTCCCGCGGACCGGCGACCTCACCCACCATGCCCCCTACCCTCCCCGGCCCACACCAGATTTCCGATCGGCAGCAACGGTAACAGCGCCGTAGCCCCTACTGCGGGGTACGAGGCGAGGATGGCACTCATCGTCCGTCCTCCCGGTCCTCGGGGGCCAGCGCTCCCGCGGTAAGTCCGGTCGTGATCAACTCGGCGACATGTTCGGCGGCGGCGGTGGCCTGGCGAGCGGCGGTACGCAGATGGAACAACTGCCTGAACAGTTCGCCATACCGTTGCTGCTCGGCTAGACCCAGCACGGGGACACGCAGCCGGGACGGATCGAAACGAATGGTGGATGTCCGTGTCGCCGAGACATTCTCGGCGCCGGTCAGGAACCCGGCCAGAAACCAGGGGTCGAGCCGGTCCGGATCGACACGCAGGGTGTGGATGTGCGGACCCCGAATCGCACCGACGTCTCCTGCACCGGCAACGCGGGCGCTGCGTCCGCCGGTGCGATCACTGCGCGCGGCGGGTATCAGCACATCGCCCGCCTCGATACGGATGAGCTGCGCGGTCGCGGCGGAAGCCCCGGTACCCGAGGCCGGACCGCCGTTGGCGATATCAGGGGCGGTCAGCACCCGGACGGCATTCTCGAATTCGGGGGGCTCCCCGCTCGGCTGTTCGGATCGAATCCATTCCAGCTGACCATGATTGGCAAGGTCGGCAATGGTCACGAAACGCCACGACTTCCCTGGGGAGGCAGCCCATCCGCCCAGATCGTCAGAAGCCACCCGTAGGCCGGTCTCCGCGGCGCCGAACCGGCGAATCGCTTCCTCTACCTCGTCGGACACCGTGTCCGAATCCAGCGACGAACGCACATACTCGGCGGGCGTGAGATCGACCTCTTCGGTCAGTACATCCACCAGCCGAACCGCCACGGCCACACCCGATTCAGTCGCATCATCGGGGTTCGGCCCGTCGAAGACATGCCATGCACGCCGAACCGCGTCGGCGATCATCTGCTCCTGGCCGTCCGGGTTCGCGGCCGCTCCGGCCGTGTTCACGCCCGACCTGGTCGCTTTCGAGGCCAACCCGGTCGTATCGACGAACAGGACGGAGTCGGCGACCGGGGCACCCGGTTGCGGCCGACGCAACACCCAGATCTGCAACCCGACGTGCCAGGGTTGCGCGGCGCCCGGGGCCAGGCCGACCACGGCACGCAGTGCGCCTGTGCGCACCAGGTTGGCGCGAATCTTTCGTCCGGATCCGCGGGTCGCCACCGCCGGCGGAAGCAGCAGAACTGCGGTGCCGGCCGAGCGCAGGTGCGCGAGAGCGTGCTGGACCCAGGCGAGTTCGGACTCGGCCCGAGGCGGCAGGCCGTAATCCCACCGTGGATCGAATGCCAATTCCGATGCACCCCAGTCGCGTTGACCGTAGGGCGGGTTGCACAGGACGGCATCGGCGCGTAGGTCGGGAAACGCGTCGGCGGTGAGACTGTCGCCCGCCCGGAGGTGCAGTTCCATGCCGTGTTTCGTACTGACAGGGATTTCCTGCCCGGCAACGGATCTCGGGCCCGTTTCGGCTTCGATCTCGAGCAGTAGCCGGGCGCGCTGCACCTGTACGTTCAGGACGTCTTGTCCGTAGAGCGCGCCCGCGCCCGCTCGCGCCGACGCCAGCAAGAGCGAGCCGCTACCGCACGCCGGATCCAGCACCGATTGAACAGGGCCGGACTCCGGCGAATCCACCAGCGCGGCCATCAATTCCGCCACCCAGCGCGGGGTGACATACACACCGGTGGCGGCAGCGTCCTCGAGCCCGCGCTCGGCCAGGATGTCGATGGCCGCCCGGGCGCCTTCGTCAGCCGCCACCCGCTGCAATGTCCGCACCACCTCGTCGGCGAAACCAGGCACTCGGCTCGGCGGCACGACCCACTCACCATCGTTCCGACGCAGCTCCTCCAGCAATCGCGCGACCGCGTCCGGAGTGGCCTGCGAGCGAACCAGCGTGCGCAGCTCCTGCACCGCGGAGGTGCCGGTATCAGTCCCACGCTCGGCCAGCCATTGCTGCACTTCGACCAGGTCGAACTCCGGCCTGGCCTCGCTACCGCCGACGGACTTGGGAAAGTCGGCGTGCCGCCGCCGCCAGTTGCTGACGGTGGCCCGGGTGACGCCCGCCAGCCTGGAGATCTCAGCGGCATTGACGGTCGCTACGAGCTTCTTCGACATGTCCCTCCTCTCGTGTACGTTCCTCCCACCTTGCTCGACCGGTGAGCAAAAATCAATCTCCATAATCCGATTGACAATGTTTTCACGCCTTCTTAGTGTTTAGCATCGCAACGACATCGAGTCCGATGGATACATCCACTTCGGGCAGGTGGGACACACTGCTAAGCCGTCAGGGCATCGCCAAGCCGTCAGGGGAGGAACACATGACTCGGCATCGCCAACTCCGCAGCCGCGCGCACCGCCGTTCGATGCGCACCCGCGGTCGTGCGCTATCCACCCAGGTCGAAAAGACTCGCAATGCTCAGCGCGACCACGCGGCGCTACCGCGCTGCGTCGACGGCGGCAAGATCCGCTACGCCACCCAGCGCGAGGCCGACCACACGCTGAATACGCTCGATCGCGCCAATCCGGCACGGCGAGAAAAGAACTCGTACCGCTGCGCCGCCTGCGACGGCTGGCACCTAACCAGCTGGACACTCGCCGAGCACGAGAACTATCTCGCCGTCACGAGCGGCGCCACCGCGCACCGCCACCGGGCCTACCCGCTCACGGACTACGTTCCAGCAGTCGAGTTCATGCGGGCGCCAAGGGATCTGAGCAGTATCGCAGCGGCCCCGGCCGCGATCCCGACACCTGGGGAGGTCGCCGCCCGCACCACGCTGGCATCGCTCGAGATCGCAGCAGCGGAACCGCTCCAGCATGCCGAGCGACCGAGCCGCCGCACCGCGTCACCCGCACTCGCCGTGCCCCATCCGAACACGGTGGCGTCACCCGCCGATGGTCGCTCGAACGCGTGTCCCGCAGTCCCGGCCCGACCCAGCACGAATCCTGCAGCCGCGAAGCCGATTTCGCACGTGATGCCTTCACCGGCCGAGGTGGCGGCACGCACCGTGCCGATCAAGCGAGCCGAGGCAGCCCGACGGCAGGCCGAGCTGACCGCGAGCATGACCGCGACGCAGCGTAAGCCGACCAGCGCACCGGCCCGGCCCCGAAACCTGCTGCGCGCCATGCTGCAACGCCTGATGCGGCGACTGCGGCGCAGCTGACCCCACCCTCAGACGTCCGCGACCGGTTTCCCGGCCGCGGCGACCCCGCACGCCCATCCAGGGCGTCGCGGTCCCTTATCCACCCCGTTTCGCGAAGGAATCATGCGCACCATCCCGTCCCTGCTCGCCGCAGGCGCCACCGCCATCGCCCTCACCGCCGCCGCCCCCGCCGCACTGGCCGCTCCCAGCACCGGTTCCGCCGGCGGCTCGTCGAACGGCTCCTCGAGTCCCGGCTGCGCCCCGCGCAGCTCCGCCGACGTGCGGTTCCTGCGCGCCTCGTCCGAGGAAGACAGCAGCTGTTCGGTCCAGGACAGCGCCATCGGCCTCGCGCACGCGCAGTGCCAGTGGCTCGATGCCTACGGCAACTCGGCCCATAACCACATCGTGCTCGCCGAGAAGGCCCGCAGCGCCGTGAAGTACCCCTATCTCTTCCTCGACGCCGCCATCCGCGCGTACTGCCCGCAGTACAAGCTCTGACCGCCTGCCCGTTCACTCACGAAGGAACCGAAAGACCATGCGCAACACCAACTTCACCGCGGGCGGCATCGCCCTGGCCGTGCTCGCCGCCACCGGCGTCTCGCTCGCCGGCACCGCGCAGGCGGCCCCCGCCGCCAAGCTCCGCGAGGGCATGCAGGTGGTCGGCCAGGACGTCCAGCCCGGCACCTACACCACATCCGGCCCGCGCGAGAAGGACTACGGCGTCTGCTTCATCGAGTGGTTGCCCTACAAGGGAGCCAAGTCCTCCGAGGCGACCGACGTCGAGGCCTACACCGGCACGTCCTACGTGCGCCTTAACGCCGGCGACGTCATCAACGTCGAAGGCTGCGTCTGGACGCTCGAGTAACCGAGCCCCGAACACCGTCGTCACGCCCGGCGGGATGTGTGCTCGGCCATTCATCCCGCCACCCCATCGAAAGCGCAGGAATACCAATGACTTACCAGCAGCCCACTCCCCCGCCCTACCCTCAGGGCCCGTACCCGCCGCAGTACCCCATGCAGCCGGTCCCGCCCAAGAAGTCGAACGCCCTCAAGATCATCCTGCTGATCCTGGCCGGCATCGTCGTCCTCTGCGGCATCGGCGGCGTCCTCGGCGGCAAGAGCACCAAATCCGCCCAGTCCCACCCCACTTCGGCCCCCGCCCCGGTCGGCGATGCCCCGGCACCCGGCGCACCCGCCCCGCCCACCGCTGCACCGGCCCCGACCACCGAAAAGCCCGCCGCCCCCGGCCTCAACACCCCCGTACGCGACGGCAAGTTCGAGTTCATCGTCACCAACATCCAGACCGGCATCTCCGACGTGGGCACCAACCCCTACCTCCGCAAAACCGCCCAGGGCGCCTACACCATCGTCTCCCTCACCGTCCGCAACATCGGCAAATCCCCCTACGGCTTCTCCCCCTCGAACCAGTACGTCTTCGACCCCCAGAACCGCAAGTTCTCCAATGACGCCGCGGCCGCCATGAACCTCCAGTCCGACACCAGCCTCTACGCCAACATCAACCCCGGCAACTCCATCACCGCCCAGGTCGTCTTCGACCTCCCGGCCGACTCCGTGCCTGACCACATCGTGTTGCACGACTCGATGTTCTCGGGCGGCGCGACAGTGTCACTGCGGTAGCGCCGAAACCCCAATGAGCGAAGTCTCTTTCACCCCACCCATCGCCATCGTCGACCACATCGACGCCCAGTTCATCGTCTGGTATGTGAATGTCGGTCACGACCTCGGGCTAACTCGGTTGACCGGCGCATGGATCCTCACCGCTGACGAGGTGGATGTCGTCGCCAACCTGACCGTCAACCGTCTCATCGTGTGCGCATCGCCGGTCACATTGCCCGATGCCCTTTCCCCAGCCGGCTTCATCGATCTCGACCGCACTGTCGAGACGGCACGGTCCGAGATCGCCGCAGCCGACCGCCTTTTCACCGAACACCAGACCACAGTGGCCCATCGCCTGGTGCGTCCGGATTGGCCGGCGATGCCGCATCCCGGGCGCCCCCAACGACTGCCACCAACCCTCACCGAGGACCTGATCCCCACCGTGAGCCTGGCTTACGGACTGTGCGATCTGTCCGATGCGTGGGCGCGGTTCGAAGCCCTGCGCATCACTCGCGATTACCTCGTCCACCGCGGCGGACCGTCGGCCCGCCCACTTCCCTTGGAGACCCGTTGACCACCGGATTGTCCTTCGCCGCCATCGATGTCGAAACCGCGAATGCCAAGCGGGGCAGCATCTGTTCCATCGGCATCGCCGTCGTGCGTGACGGCACTCGGGTCGGCACCCACGCATGGTTGTGCCGCCCGCCTGCCCCGCTCGACTACTTCGGCCAGATGCAGATGTTCAAACACAAGATCACACCCGACAGGGTCGCAGCTGAGCCCACCTTCGCACAGCGCTGGCCCGAGGTGCTCCGCGAGATCGGCAACCTGCCGGTCGTCGCGCACAATGCCAACTTCGATATGGACAACATCCGCCAGGCCTGCAATTTCAGCGGAGTTCCCGTCCCGAGATGGGAGTTCGGCTGCACCTGTGAGTGGGCCAAGGGCCAGTTCGCCGATATGCCCAACCACCAGCTGAAGACGGTCACCCGGCTGCTGGGGATCGAGTTGAGGAACCATCACGAGGCGGATTCCGACGCCGCCGCCGCAGCCGACCTGGCGGTCCACCTCGCCCGCTTCGCGGGCGCTACCACACTGCCGGAACTCGCCGATGCCACCGGAAGCAGCTTGCGCCGAATGACCTCCTCCGGAATCGAGCGTCGGCGATGAGCGCCGGAGCGGTCGACCTTCCCGCAGCGCTCGGCGCCGCCTTCGAGATCGCACGCGGCAGAAGGGACGTGCGTCGCTTGACCGCTGCACTGGATGCCGCGAAACCGGGAGAGCAGAGCGTGGCGTCGTTCCGCTCACCGATGTTCGGACCGCACGTGTTCACCGGAGCGATGACACAGTCCGAAGCCACCGACGTCCTCACCATCGCCGGGCAACCACTCGAAACATCCGGCGCTCGCCGCGGACCCGTTCCCGAACTGCTGACTCTCACCACGTTCGAGCCCCTCCGGGACGAACCTGCCACCACAACGCGACCGCCATACCTGGACGATCTACAGCGAGCGGTCGATGAGCTGACACACGGCGACCTCGTCGAGGCGTGCTTCGAACAAGACCCCTACGGCCGATTCTCGGTAACAGGTTTCGCGGTCCGAGCACCCGCCAGCAACGTCTTCGTCGTAGGCGGCGGCTGGTTCATCACCGAGCCCCACCAGAGCGTCCCGGCAGCCCGGCTCGTCGACCTGACCCTGCTCAGCTCGGTACGCCCGGATCATTTCCGGATCCCCGAGCCGATTCACCGCTGGCCCGAGCCCGAATAACCGATCCGCAGACCCAGTCGAGTCATACCATGGAAGCAGCATTGACTATGAAATCCTCACGAGCACTGATAGTTTCGACACTCGCCATCGTTGCCCTGGCCGTTCCGCTGATCTGTTTCGCACCCACTGCACCGAATACCGCCGGCTACGCGAAGCAACTGACCTCCACGCTCGCCAGCGCCGAACTGAACAACGACTCGGCGAAGGGCGCTCCACAGCAGCAGGTCGTCAACGGCTGGACCAACAGGGACCTGACCGCACTACAGATCAAACAAACCAATGAGCTGATCAAGCAAACCCATATCCTGATCGTGATCTCGGCATCGCTGCTGACGGCCGCCGGCGCAGTTGCGTGCGGGATAGCGATCTCCGCCCTCGTCTCGATCCGGCATCGCCGGACCAGAGCGGTACCTCAGCCCATCTCCCCTCTGCAGCTCCGCAGCACCCACGATTAGCCCAACCGGCCCGAACAATGACGCGCTCAGCCCCGGTTTCTCGTCACCCGTTCGTGGTAGTTCGCTGGTGGCTCGCCCGGACTGCGACTCTACCGTTTCCCCTGTACTCGACTCGTTCGAAGGTGTCGAAACCCAACTCGTCGAGTGTCTTCAGCGCCGTGTGCGAGTTGTAGTTGTTGACGGAATCTGCAGACCCCGGGATACCGGTGACGAGCGTCATGAGCTGAATGGGCGGCCAAAGCGTGCCGTTCACCAGCACCCCGTAGGTCTGAATCTTGTCCGGTGTTCGTTCGCGAGTGGCTAGGAAGACCTCATCGTCCGTGAGCTGGACCGGACGGCCGCTGATCATGATTGTGGTGGAGCTGACCATGGCTACGAATCCTGCCAGATCCCATGGTTCGGGGGCGAGCATCACTTCCGAAATCCTGTGCCCGACTGAATAATTGCGGCAACCGGCGATGGTGGCCCATGACCCCACCGCCATACTGGTACCGCGACCCGAGGGCGGGCGGGCGCGGCGCGGACACGCACAACCCGCCGAGAGGCAGGTACGTCCATGACGAAACCTTTCCCGGTCGATCACTTGCTTCGTGCTGTGCGCCTGGAGATCGAGGCCGCGTTATTGGACACTCGATCCGATGACGCGTGTGTCCCGATGCGATTGACTCACAGCGACCAAGCCGGTGTGTACGAGTTCGAGACCCGCCGCAAGTCTCCCCCACTGTCCAAAGTTCTGATCCGAGGCACCGGATCGGCGCGATGGACTTCTGGATCGGCCATGTGGCTTTCGGATAATCAGGTCCGCGTGACCGTCGAGACTCCGATTCACGAGAGTCTCGACCACGCCGAATTGCGCGATGACAGCACTGCACCGCTACGAGCACTCGAACGGCGGATCGATAGCGCACCGGGGTCGATCGATATGGATCGAGCCGGCTGGGTGGTCGGTCAGGGGAGACCAGAATCGGGCCGCCGGGTGGATCCGGCATCGTGGATTCGGAACTATCGGCAGCTGCAGTTGAACACGCAGCAGCGGGCAGCGATCGAATCCGCGCTGGGCAGCGAGCTCACCTTCGTCTGGGGACCGCCCGGGACGGGGAAAACCGCGGTAGTCGGGCACATCATAGAAGGCTGCGTGCGACAACAACACCGGGTGTTGTTCCTCGCGCCGACGAATGTGGCTGTCGATCAGGCGCTGGAGCGGGTCTGCGACCTGCTACACACTGAGCCGGCATTCCGGCACGGCTTGGTTCAACGAGTCGGCAGCATCGAAGCGCTCTCGCTCGCGGATCGGTACGGATTAGCTATCGACCCAGAGCAATTGGCGAACCAGCTCGATTCCAACATCCATGGCCAATTGACAACCGCACAACAATCCAGAGAACAGTGGCTCGTCCTGCTGGATGACCTCGAGGAGCGAGACCAGCTCAGCGCGTGGCGATCTGCTCGAGACGCAGAGGCGAAGATAGCGAACGAGATTCGCCAAATCGGGCAGCCGTCAGGCCTTTTTGCGCAACGGGCGCACCGCAAGCTCGAGCAGCTCCGCCGCGACCTGGCGACACAGCAAGGCGAGCAGGCGCGGACCGCAGCCCTCGTAGGTCGCATTGGGCAGGTTCGCAAACGGCGGATGCCCAGGCCGGAGTCGGTCGATCCTCGAATCGCCCAGCTATCCGAGGCACTCGCCGGTGTTGAACGCGAGGGGATCACTGCTGCCCTCGACGAGATCGACGCCACCGTCGCAAACCTGAACGACCAACGTGGAAAGGTGCGCGAACTGATTGCGGCGCAATGCCGCGTGATGGGCGCCACTGTTTCGAAGGCGATTCAATCCCCACGCCTACTGGATAACGTCGATGTCGTCATCGTCGACGAGGCAGCCATGGTCAACCTGCCCTCGGCGTGGTGCATCGCCGGGATGGCCAGGCGCCGCATCGTTTTCGCCGGTGACTTCCGCCAGCTCCCGGCCGTTACCCAGGCCTCCGGATCGAGATCACTCTCCGATGACGATCGCAATCACGCCCGGCTCTGGATGGACCGTGATGTCTTCCATGCGGCCGGTCTGCTCGGCCCCGATGGCAAGATCCGACCCGATCCAAGACTCGTCGCACTCTCCGAGCAGTACCGGATGCGTACCGGGATCTGCGACCTGGTCAATGCGATCGCCTACCCGGATATGCCGCTCACAACCGGTCGAGCGGAATCGATCTCGGTCTCGGAAGAGTCGCTGGTGGCGAGCCCACTGGTACTGATCGACACGTCCGGAGCCCAGGGCCGGCTCGGGTATCCGGGTCAGGTGCTGACGGGGTCCCCGACCTCGAATCATGTGCACAGGGCCGTCATTCACGAGCTGGTGCGTGCCCTGCAGTACGAATCCGTCCTTCCTGCACGCTATTCGAACGAGGGCAGAGCAGACTCGACGTTGGCCGTCATCACACCGTACCGAGACCAGGTGCATGCATTGACCGCCAGTTTGAACTACCGTTTCGGTGAAAAATACACCGGGTTGGTCGACACCGTGCACCGCTTTCAAGGCAGCGAACGGCCGATCGTCATCATCGACACCGTCGCGGGCGCCGGCAAGGACGTTGGAGCGTTCTACAAGAGCGCGGGCTTGTCATCGAGCACATGTCGCCTGTTGAACGTGGCGGTCAGCCGCGCCCGCGATCACCTTGTCGTGGTAGCCGATCTGAGCTTTCTGCGTGAAAAGCTGCTGGAGAACGGCGAGGCCCGCAGGATGGTCGACTACCTGTCCGACTACGCGTACCGCATATCAGTCGACGAGCTCATACCCATCCGCTCGGCCGACGAGCTCGGGAAAATGTCCTCGGACCAGCTGGCCAGACCGGCCTTCTTTCCACACGACGAGGTACCGCTGGCCGTCGACTGGGATCTGCAGCGCGCGGGTTCGAGTATCGATATCTATTGCGCATTCCTCGACACTGAGGCGGTGAACCGGTGGCTGCCACGTCTAGCGGCTCGGATCAAGCTGGGGATAGCGGTCCGCATCTACACCCGTAACCATCAATCTGGTTCGAAGGCAGGGCAATTGATGCAACGACTCCGCGAAGCGGGCTGCGAGATGCACTGTCGCGAACAGATGCACGAGAAGGTCGTCATCATCGACGAGGAGGTGCTTTGGCACGGTTCCCTGAACCTTCTCGCCAACAGAGGCCCATCCGATCTAATGATGCGAATTACTGACAAGGGCTCGTGTGAACGAGTCCGGAAGATCATCGAACGATCCCGTAGAGATCAGTCCGATGATCACAGGAGGAACCTGAACCGCTCGAACAAGCCCGCGACCGTCGAGGGCGATCGACGGTACCTTCGTAGCGACATCCCCATGGCGGACAATGCGGAAATTAAGCGGACCGTTAAGGGGCGCTGGGATCCCGCCCGCCGCCAATGGTGGGTCAGCAAAGATGTCCCTGTTGATCTGATCAAGAAGTGGTTGTAGCGCAAGGAATCTAGTCGTAGACAAACCAACGGAACTCGTAGCCCGATGCTTGCATGGAGCGAAGCTCATTGCTCGGGTCCAGCCGAGTCAACTGCGTGTGCCAGGTCGTCAATAGGTCGGCGATCGGGACTGGCAGCTGTGCGTCGGGATACTGGCTGGCTCGTCCCCAGTGAGGAATCACCGTGGGCACTCCGAGCGGCCCTACGGGTCCGAAAACCGGCTGGTACGGTCGCGACGTCAGTAAATGTCCGTCGAAGGTCGCCTCAACGGTGACCAACGAATCCGGGTGGTCGCCCGGTCCCACCAACGAAGCTCGCAGATCACACTCTTCCCACAGCACCACAATCTGGGTCGCACACAATGCCGCTGCCGCACGGCCGAGCCCCGCGATCGCGGCGTGCGCGTCTGCTCCTTCGTAGTACGGCCGTGACAGGACGTAGCCAACATGGGGCTCGGGTTGATCTTCCAGAATGAAGTGGACCTGCGGACGGGGCGCCATCCCATCGAGCAGACCCTCGACGGCGCGCGCAACGATGCGATCTTCGATGCAGTCAATGTAGTCCCGGTCCATCGGCATGTTCGGTATCCCCCAGCGCAGTCTCGCAGCAGCCTCACACATGAGGCGTCGACTCGGACCCTACGCGAACTACACTGTGTTGCAATATATTCAGCGAATCAAGCGCATCGGAGCAGCCTGCGGCACAGGTTGGACGCGACCACTGCACGGTGCGCAATCAGACTTTGGGGAGGGTGTCGTTGCTGGACCAATCGGAGTACTTCATGCATCGTCCGGGCGATGAGTTCACCGCGGCAGACTCTCCGCTACTGACCTGGCCGGGAAGCGTCGTTCTCGCCATCCCGCGAACCACAAATGCTGATCCATTGGAGATCTCACGCGCGCTTCAGATCCTGCCGCCACCACCCGTTCGATCGCCAGTTCCCACCATCGAGAGTGAACTGGCGAAAGTCCGTGACTACCCGAACGACGAGTATTGCGCGGGTCAGACCGCGGCATACGAATGGGCTCTTGGGCACCGGACCGTCCGACCAGGTTCCGGATTGCCCTGGCGAAGCGGAGTACCGTCTTTGGACGAGATCGCGGCCGAATGGAACCTCAACACGGGATACCTCTACGATCCTCTCCTCCAGAATCGACCTCGCGCATCCGGAGTTGACGAAGCGCTGGCCAACATCGTCTTCTGCGCAACCGACAGGTAAGCCAGACACCTGTTCCTATGGGTCAAAGTCCAACTGCAAGTCAGCACGACGTACCGATCGTTGAGCGGCGAGGAGTGCCGACCGTCGTACCTGCCTACCAACCGGAACGATGCCCGGATGTCGGCTACCTGTAGACAAGAGCTATGACTGTCGAACACCTCCAGCAACTGGTCGCCGATTTCGCCGCTCGCCGGGAGTGGGAGCGGTTCCACACGCCGAAAAACCTGGTGATGGCTTTGACCGGGGAGGTCGGTGAGCTGTCGGAGCTGTTCCAGTGGCTCACCGCGGAGGAGAGTTCCGCCGTCTGCCAGGACGAGGGCCGCCGCGAACGGGTGGAGGAGGAGGTCGCCGACGTCTTCATCTATCTGCTGCGGCTGGTCGATGTGCTGGGCATCGACCTGGGTGCGGCGGTGGAGGCGAAGCTGCGCAAGAACGAGGAGCGCTATCCAGCGGAGGTGGTGAGGGGCCGGGCGGTGAAGTACACCGAGCTGTACCAGCCCTGAATCACCATGCGCTAGATAGTCATTCGTTCCAGGAATTCCTGGGTCTCCGGGTCGGTGGAGTACAGGCTGACACCCTCCATGCCTCGGGTCAGCAGTACCTTGTACGTGTTGCGGATCAAGCCCATGAAATGCAGCGAGTCGGCCTTCTTCACCGCCGGATCGTGGGAGTACTGCGGGCGAGCTTCCCAGCGGTCGCCGCGGCGCACGAAGTCTGGTCCGAAGATCACTCCAGCCCAGTCGTATTCGAAGCCCTGCGCGGTGTAGACGCAGCCGACCTGACCGAAGCCGCGGTCGTCTGAGGCCCAGAAGTCCGAGACCGGGACGTCGGGGACTCGTTTGCCGTCCTTGGCGTTCCACGGGCGACGCCAGCCACCGATGACGACGTCGTCGACCAGTCTGCGGCCGGTAGGAGTGTCGACAGGATCACTCCAGGGCCAGCAGTAACCGGCGGCGATGCGGGCGGTGCCGCCCTGCCCCTCCTGCTGTGTGGTCAGCCAGGCTTCCAACGCGATCGGGGAGGCCGCGCTGGTGACCCGAAAGTCATCGTCGGTTCCGGCGGTCAGTTTGCTCCATGGGATCGGCTGCTCCGGATGCAGGCCGAGCAGACGCGCCACCCAGATGTCGAAGGATTCCGAGCCGCCGCAACGGAATTGGCCATCGAGCCGGACCACCTCGAGCTGGCAGCCAGCGGCGACCGCGGCGGCGCTGATGTCCTCGAGTGATCCCATCTCACCAGGTCGCACGATCTGGTTCTCGTCGAGCAGGAAAACCGGCACCGCCGCGACGTTGATGAGTTCTTCGATCTGGGGGCCGGCCTTCGCGCGCACTTCGGCGGTGGTGTACCGGTTGATGCTGGTTTCGCGGAGTCGGTGCGCCTCATCGCAGATGATGACGTCGAGTTCACGGGGTTCAGCGCCGATGTAGTTGTTGAAGTATTTGAAAAGGTCCTGGACGCGTTTGTTCCGGCTGCCGGCCACCCGTCGCATGGTCTTGGTGAAGGCTTTCGACCCGGTCGCGTGGTGCACGGTGCGTCCCTTGCGGGCCAGCTCGCCGAGCAGACTCAACGCGATGACGCTCTTGCCCGATCCCGGTCCGCCGAGCACCACGACCACCGTCTGATTGCGCGCGGCGCGCGCCTTGGCGACGGCCTGCATGACCAACTGGTAGGCGATGCGCTGTTCATCGAGCAGCACGAATTGTTCGCGGTCTTGAATCTCCTTGGCGGCCAGGGTGAGCAACGCCTTGCTGGGTGCGTGGTGGAAGCTCAGGAAGTCGTCGGCGGCGGCGCGCGCCATGTCGCGTCCGGCGTCGACGGACAGTACCGCGCGTAGTCGGTCGACCATGGCTGCCCGGTTGTCCATAGTGAACATCTGCCCGAAGTCGGCGGGCGGATACTGGAGCAGAGTCCGAACGTCGGCGTCGTGCGCGTTGTGCAGGTAGGCGATGCCGAAGACACAGTCACGCCGTTCGGCGAGCGCCGGGGTGGCGTCAACCAGGTACTGGCAATAGGCGTGCACCTGTGCGGCGGGATGCAGAGCGGTGTACCTGCCATTCGAAACCTCGGCGCGCGGCGGCGTGGCCGGGTCCAGGTCGGCCGAGACCAGTTCCGCGGCAATGAGTTCCGCCTTGGACCACTGTTTCAGCTCGACCAACACATAGCTGGCGACACCGGTGCGCGGATGCACCCCACACAGGATGACGTCGACCCGTTTGGGACTGTGTGGTAGCCGGTGCTCGAGCAGCACCTCGACCTCACCGAGCCCCGCGTCTACCAGATCCGACAGGAATTGCGGCAGACTCCGCAGCCACGAGTTCACCTCACCCTGGGAGATCTTCTGTCCCCATTGGTAGCCGGCCTGTTCGACCAGCTGCGGCGAGAGTTGCTCTTGCTGTGCATCACTGAGCAGTTTACCGGCGCTTCCCCGGACCAATGCCACCTTGTATTCCCCACTTAGGCACGCGAAATCGACGTGCGGGTGGGGGCAGCGACGAAGGTGACTTCGGTGCCCGGCGGGCCGCGTGGATCACAGTAGCGGACGGGTGCGACAGCTCCGGGGAACAGGAGCGCACGGTCGTGCGTGGTCATTGTTCGCCCCGGCCCGGCCCGAATGCGGGCGTTGCGCGCCCTTCCGCGACGGGCGGAACCGCTCGGATGGCTCACCGGCTGTCGGATCGACGCGATAGTGTTGCCACAGCACGTCGGCCCGCTCACGGATTCCGTCGAATCGGGCGGAACGGCGAGGTTAGTGCAGGACATCTGGCTGGTTCACCGCTGGTAGCAGGGGGGGATACGGGGATGCCGTGACGACGAGAACAGGATTGCGCACGCATGGACGAGGGTCGGTGGACCACGGTCACCGAATCTGCTTTCGAGCACGAGCGTCGTGGCTTGGAGGCCATCCGGACGCGGTTGCCGGAGCACGATCCCTGGTTCGCGTGGTCGAACTTCACCTTCACCGCCAATACCGGGCATGTGCGCGAGGTCGATCTGCTGGTGATCGCCCCCAATGGGGTGTACATGATCGAGCTCAAGGATTGGAGCGGGCGGCTCACCTCCGAGAACGGGACATGGGTGCAGCAGCTGTCGCGGGGCGGGCGGCGGTTCCACCACAATCCGCTGCATCTGGTGAATCAGAAGAGCAAGGAGCTGGCCGGGCTGCTCGGCGACAGCGGGTCGCGGGTGTTTGTGAGTTCGGCGGTGTGCTTCACCAATCCTGGGCTCAAGTTCGAGCTGCCCGCGGGTGACCGTGCCGGCACGCACACCGTGCGCGAGCTGATCGAGCGGCTCAACGCCCCGGTGCGCAATGTCAATCACCGGATCGACGCCAACCGGGCGAAAGGCATCAAGCAAGCCCTCGAGAAGGTGGGTATCCGGCGCAGCGACGCCGACTTCACCGTGGGTCCGTACCTGTTGGAGCGCCGGCCCTTCGACGCGGGGTCGACGTGGCAGGACTATCTCGCGTCGCACACCGAACTGCGGGAACCCGCACGGGTGCGAATCTATCTGCGCGAGCGCGGAGCCGACGAGCAGATCCGCAAGTCGGTGGACGCGGCCGCACGCCGGGAGGCGGCTGTGCTGCGGCGTTTCCGTCATCCGGGTGCGGTGCAGCTCGAGCATTTCGACCCGTCCGGGCATAACGCCGGGCCCGCGCTGATCTTCCGGTACCACCCGGAGACGCTGCACCTGGACGACTATCTCGCCCAGCACGGCGGCCTGCTGGATATCGACGACCGGCTAGCGCTGGTCCGCCAGTTGGCCGAGACGCTGCGATCAGCGCACTCGACGCGGCTGTATCACCGTGCTCTGGCGGCTCGTTCGATCCACGTCATTCCGCGGCGCGGGAACACCGACGCGGAGCGTTGGCGGCGGCCACTTCTGCAGATCTCGGATTGGCAGGTGGCCACGCAGCGCAGCGCCGGCACAGCGCTGAGCATGACCCGGCACGCTCCGACGGTGCTGTCGGCCGAGCATCTCTCGGCCGGGTCGGACGCGTATCTCGCGCCGGAGTTGCAGGCGGTCGCGCCGGACCCGATCGGCATGGACGTCTACGGCCTTGGGATGCTCACCTATCTGCTGGTGACCGGCAAGGCCCCCGCCGGTACACAGGCGGAGTTGCTGGCGCGCTTCGAATCCGGTGAGGATCTGCGGCCGAGCGCGCTGATCGACAATCTGCCGCAGCAGACGAACGAGGATCTCGACCTGCTGGTGGCGGCCGCCACCGACTATCAGCCGACCAAACGGCTCACCTCCATGGACGAGTTCCTGGAGTTACTTGAGGGCATCGAGCAGTCACTCGTCGAACCCGAGGAGACCGAACCCGACGCGCCGGAGAAGGATCCGCTCGACGCGGTGCCGGGCGATGTGCTCGGCGGCCGGTGGATGGTGCGCCGCCGCCTGGGCACCGGTTCGACCAGTCGCGCGCTGCTGGTACGCGATCTGCAGGTCGAGGACAAGCAGCGCGGCGCGAAGGCGTACGTGGTCCTGAAGGTCGCGCTCTCGGATGACCGCGGTGAGGTGCTCACCCGTGAGGCGGATGTGCTGCGCAACCTGCGCCAGCACTCCGGGGTGATCAACCTGGTCGACCCCAGGGTGATCACGCTGGGCGGCCGCACCACGCTGGTGCTGGAGTACGTCGGCGACGAGCAGGGCTTGGACCCGAATGACGCTGACGGCGACAAGAAGTCGAAGCACCGCACCGAGGAGACCGTCGCACGCGAACTGCGCGACAATGGCCGGCTGCAGGTCGGCCGCCTCGAAACCTACAGCGAATACCTGTTCTCGGCCGTCGACTTCCTCGAGGGCGAGGGTGTCTGGCATCGCGATCTGAAACCGGACAATATCGCGATTCGCGTGCGCCCCAACCGGACTCGCGAACTGGTGCTCATCGACTTCTCGCTGGCGGGCTATCCGGTGCAGCGCGTGGACGCCGGCACCGACGGCTATCTGGACCCGTTCATCGGCTCCCTGACCCGCTCGGTGTACGACGCTCACGCCGAACGGTACGCGCTGGCGGTGACGCTGCACGAGATGGCCTCGGGTGAGCTGCCGCGCTGGGGTGACGGCAGTGTGGTGCCGCGTCAGCTCGACGCCGCGGAGTTCCCGTATCCGGAGGTCGCCGCGGACGCGTTCGACCCGTCGGTGCGCGACAGTCTGGTGGCGTTCTTCCGCCAGGCGTTGCATCGGGATGTGGCGCAACGGTTCTCGGACCTGAAGCCGATGCGCGACGCCTGGCGCAAGATCTTCCTGGATATGACGCGCGCGGTCCCGTCGCGCCCGTTGAGCACGCATCCGGATCTGCCAGCCGACGTGGATGTCGTCTCACCGGAGGAGCAGCGGAACCTGATCGCGGGGCAGGCGACCCGCGACACCCATCTGTCGCAGGCGGGCCTGACCACGGCCACCGAGCAGTTCCTGTACGGGCTGGGCGTCAACACCGTCGGCGAGCTGCTCGATTACGGCCGCGGCAAACTGATCAACGCCCCGGGCCTGGGCGCGCGAGCCCGCCGCGAGATCCAGGAGCGTCTCAAGGAGTGGGGCCGCCGCCTCGGCAACGCCGAACCGGCTCCGCTGGATCCGGAGTCGCGCAAGGACGCCCGCGAGGAGATCGACGCCGCCGAGGCCGATCTCAGCGAGGGCCTGCTGCGCACGCTGAGCCTGGACACACTGGCCGCGCGTTTCGTTCCGGAGCGCAACAACAATGGCCAGAACGCCACCAAGGTGGACGCGGTGGCGCGGCTGCTGCGTATCCCCGGCGCCGGGGACCTGCCCGCGCTGGACGCGTGGCCGACGCAGGCGCAGGTCGCGGACTCGATGGGGCTGACCTCCGGTCGCATCGCACAGTTGCTGAAATCCCAACGCCAGCAGTGGAAGAAGGATCCGGCGGTGCAGGCGCTGCACGCGCAGGTCTCGGAACTATTGGAGGGCTTCGGCCGTGTCGCCGCCGCGACCGAGCTGGCGGACGCTCTGATCGCCCGGCGCGGCACCCGGTTGCACGAGCGCGCCGAACGCCGTGCCCTGGGGTTGGCCGCGGTGCGGGTAATCGCCGAGGTGGAGAGCCTCGCTCCCGACGAGCGCACCATCTATGTCGCTCAGAAACGCGACACCGGAGCGCATCCGGTCGTGGTGCTGGCCCTGGAGGTCGGCGAGGACATGAGCGACCTCCCCTCCGGCCCGGCGCTCGCGGATTACGCTCTGCGCCTGGGTAAGTCGGCGGACGTCCTCGCCGAGCAGGAGACCTTGCCGACCGCGGCGACCGTCCTGGACCGCCTCGGCGCGATCGACCCGCCGGACGGCGACCGCACCCTGGACGAGCGCCGCTTGGTGCAGGTGGCGGTCGGGGCGTCCCGCAAAGCGGCGATCACCCCGCGACTCGAGATCTACCCCCGGGACCTGCCGCTGGTCCGCGCGGTGCGCCTGACCCAGGCTGGTCTGATGACACTCACCCCGGGCCTGCCGCACGCCAAACAGCCGGGTCTGCGCGCCGAGCAGGTGTTCGACCGCATCCTCGCCCGCTTCCCGGAGCTGGTCATCGCGGGCAGCGACCAGGACCGGCCCACCGCCGAACTGACGAAAGCCTTGCAGGAGGCCGGTTTCGAACTCGTCGTCGAAACCCACCCAGAATCCCGCATCCAGCGCTACCTACCCAAACACTCCGACCTGACATCCAGCTACACCGCGCACACCCCCCGCTGGACCACCACGGTCACCTCGCACGCCGCAACCCGCTACTCCGACGACCAGGACCTGGCCAGGGCGGCCCGCGCCGAGGAGCAGCTGGCCGGCGCCGCACCTCGCGACGGCTTCCGTGTGCTCACCTCACCGACCTCCCCCGCCGCGTCCACCACCCGTAAGTCGGCCATCAACCAGACTATCGAGCAACTGCGGGAACGCTTCTCGGCCCGCCCCCTGTCGGTGACCGCACTGTTCCTGGCCAACATGCACGACCTGGTCCCGCCGGGCAGCAAACCCACGTGGGAAACGATCCTGCGCGCCGACATCGCCGAGCAGGGCACCAAGGGCGCCCTGAAGTTCTCCGAATACTCGCGCACAGCGTGGAGCCGCATCGAACCCGAACTGTCCCACCTCATCTCCGGCGCCGGCCCCCTCCTCCTCACCGACACCGTCGTCTTCGCCCGCTACGACGCTATGGGCGTCCTAGCCCGCCTGGCCGAACAAGCCCGCCGCGGCAAGGGCGGCCTCTGGCTGCTCTGCCCCCAATCCGACCCCTCCCGACCACCCCACCTCGGCACCACCGCCATCCCCTACCAGTCCGCTCTCGACGAGTGGATCTCCCTGCCCGAGTCGTGGATTCGCAACGTCCACCGCGCCACCCCCGCCACCGACACAGGAGCCACCGCATGATCGCCCCCGACGCCCTGCTCTCCGACCTGAAGAAGCGGGTCAGCGCCGTCGAGGACGACCTCAACAAACAGCTCCGAGCCCTCCCCGACATCAAATCCCGCCTCCACGAGGAATGGTCCCAGGCCCGCAAACTCAACCGCACCGCCGCCACCGAAACCTCCTGGCTCGACGAACGCATCACCCAAGTAGCAGTCGCCTGGGTCCTCGGCACAGTCTTCGTCCGCTTCTGCGAAGACAACCACCTCATCGCCGACCCCTACCTCACCGCTCCCACCGACGACCGCCGCGAACTAGCCCAGGCCCGCTACGACGCCTACGTCGAAACCGACCCCGACCCCACCTACCGAGGCTGGCTTGAACGCGCCTTCGCCGAACTCGGCGCAGGCCAAGCCGGCAAACTCCTCTTCGACCCAGCCCACAACGCCCTCTACCAAATCCCGCTCTCCCATGACGGCGCACGAGAACTCATCGAATTCTGGCGCGAGCGCGACGAACACGGCGTCCTCATCCACGACTTCACCGACCCTCTGGACGAGGACGGCATCAACGGCTGGGATACCCGCTTCCTCGGCGACCTGTACCAAGACTTGTCCGAGGCCGCTCGTAAGCAGTACGCCCTCCTCCAAACCCCTGTGTTCGTGGAAGAATTCATCCTCGACCGCACCATGGACCCTGCCATCCGCGAGTTCGGATATGCCGACTTCAAACTCATCGACCCGACCTGCGGCTCCGGCCACTTCGTCCTCGGAGCATTCAAACGCCTCGCTAACCGCTGGGCTGCAGACCATCCGACAACGGACCGCCACGAACGCGTCCGCGCCGCCCTAGAATCCGTCCACGGCGTAGACATCAACCCCTTCGCCATCGCCATCGCCCGCTTTCGTCTCCTGGTCGCCGCGATGGCCGCCGCCGACATCCGCACCCTCGCTCACGCCGCTCGCTACGAATGGCCCATCAAACTCGCTGTCGGCGACTCACTCATCAAGGCGCGTCAGCTCGAGCTCAGCTTCGAAGGCGAAGAAGGCGATCCTCTCGCCAGATTCTCGTATGCCACTGAGGATGTGCAGCACTACCCCGGAATCCTGGATCCCGGCAGCTACCACGTGGTTGTTGGCAATCCGCCATACATCACAGTCAAGGACAAGAATCTCAACGAGCTCTACCGCGGCCTGTACAAAGCGTGCTCCGGCAAGTACGCGCTGTCGGTCCCCTTCGCACAGCGCTTCTTCGAACTCGCCAAACTCGGCGATACTGATGGGAACGGATTCGGCCGCGTCGGCCAAATCACTGCCAACTCCTTCATGAAGCGTGAGTTCGGCACCAAGCTCATCGAGGAATTCTTCGCCCACGCAGTTGAACTCACCGAGGTGATCGACACCTCCGGTGCATACATTCCGGGCCACAGCACCCCCACCGTCATCCTGGTCGGGACGAGACGTTCAGGGAAGAACCGCCGGACCACCATCCGCACCGTACGAAGCGTTCAAGGCGAGCCTACGGCGCCGGATGAACCAGAGAACGGCTTCGTCTGGAAAGCAGTCGTCAACCAAATCGACTCGGCCCCCAGTGTAAGCCAATGGGTTTCGGTCGACGATCTGGACCGAGACGAGTACTTCAGCAAACAGCCCTGGATCCTTATCGACGGCGGCCTGGAAATGGTGCAACAGATCGAGACCCACGGTGCAGGCCGTCTTCGTTCAGCCCTTGGGCGAGATATTGGATTCGCCAGTTTCCCAGGCCAAGATGATGCCTTCATCACAACGCCAGATTCACTGGCTCGACGCGGAATCGTGCCGCCCGTCGCTCGCTGGCTAATCATTGGCGAAGTGGTTCGCGACTGGGATACACATTGCTACGAACAAGCAATCGTTCCATATGATTCCAAACTTGAGCCCCTTCCATTCGACGCCAAAAGCCAGTGGGGCAGCCTCCTCTGGAGCGTTCGAAGCCATCTCCGATCCACGACCGACTTTGACGGCAAAACCCAGGCCGATCTGGGCAAGTCGTGGTGGACCTGGTACCGGTGGGTACCCGAACGCTATCGAACCCCGCTGTCGATAACCTTCGCGTTCGTAGCGACGCACAACCATTTCGTGCTGGATCGGGGCGGGAAAGTGTTCAAGCAGTCCGCGCCGGTGATCAAGTTGCCGGAGGGGGCGAGCGAGGAGGAGCATTTGCGGCTTCTCGGGCTGCTCAACAGCTCCACCGCCTGCTTCTGGCTCAAGATGGTCAGTCACAGTAAAGGCAATGCGACAGCATCGAGCGGAATGCCCGACCAGCCGTGGTCATGGAACTACGAATTTACAGGAACGACATTGATGGACTTCCCACTTCCAGCGGAAGTCCCTGTTATCCTCGCAACAGAGCTAGATAATCTGGCGAATCAGATTTCTGCGACGACCCCGGCTTCGACCATTCGGGACGGCCTCCCAACTACAACCTCACTTCGCGCTGCGAGAGACAAGTGGGAGCACCTGCGCGGGAAGATGATCGCACTACAGGAGGAACTGGACTGGCAGGCTTACCGGTGCTATGGCCTCGCAGACCAGGTGGCGACAGCAGATGCCGACGACATTCCTGCCATCACATCCAGCGAACGTGCTTTTGCGATCGTTTTAGCGAGGCAACAGAAGCAAGGATCCGTATCCACCGCTTGGTTCAATCACCACAATCATAAGTTTACTCCGGTCACCGAAATACCTTCGCATTGGCCGGATTCATATCGCGGAGCCATCCAAAGGCGAATCGAGATTATCGAATCAAACCGGGCGATCGGCATGATCGAACATCCGGATTACAAGCGGCGGTGGGCAACCGACGGTTGGGATACCATGCAAGAGAAGGCACTTCGCACATGGCTCCTGGCTCGCGCAGAGTCTCGCAACTTGTGGTTCACCGACAGCGGTCAGCCTAAATTGCTCACATTGCCACGGCTTACCGACCAATTGGCAGCCGACCAGGACTTTGTTTCGGTTGCAGCCCTGTACGCCCCGCGCACCGAACTGGCTCAGGTAGTCGCCGGACTGATCACAGAAGAGCACGTCCCCTTCGTGGCGGCCTTGAGGTACAAACCTTCCGGCTTGAAGAAGCGCAAGGATTGGGAGAGCGTCTGGGATCTACAGCGGCAGGAGGATGCTGCGGCGGACGAGCCCGCCAAGCGGAAGGTTCGGGATTCGATTGCGGTGCCGCCCAAGTACACATCGGCAGATTTCCTGCGGACCTCGTTCTGGTCGGCGCGGGGGAAGTTGGATGTGCCGAAGGAGCGGTTCATCTCGTATGGGTCGGCGAATGTGGCTACGCCGGAGCTGTACGGGTGGGCCGGGTGGGATCATCGGGAGCAGGCTATGGCGATCGCGATTCACCTTGCGGAGCACAGTCTTTCGACCGAGGAGATCACGCCGTTCCTGGCGGGGTTGTTGGAGCTGCAGCCGTGGCTGGATCAGTGGCATGGCGAGGTGGATCCGGAGTACGGCATCTCACCTGCCGAGTTCCTGTCCGGCGATCGCCGCACCATGCAGGGCGAGCATGGGCTGACCGATGACGATCTGCGCAACTGGCGGCCTCAGCCGGCGACGCGCGGCGGGCGGCGGGGCACGAAGAAGAAGCCGACCAATCCCTCAAAGGACGAGTAGCGGGGTAGTCGGTGGCGTCGGTTCTCCGAAGCCGACGCCACCTATCCAGGGTTCGACAGTGGTTGTCTGTCAGCCCTTTTCAACCTCGCCAAATCCCGCTGACCAGGAACCTGTCCCATTGGTCAGCGGAGAACACCAGAGCGGGTCCGGTCGGGTCCTTCGAGTCTCGGACCCCGACCGCCCCCGCCGAAAGGTGGGCAATCTCCACACACGCATCGGCGTTCGGGCTCTTGCTGGACTTGAACCACCGAGCATTGGACAGATCGATCACGTCAGGCACTCCTCTGCGATCCTCAAAAACAGCTTCCTGGTATCGCTTTCGCTCAACGCTACCTGTTCGATGGCGTCGATCGCCCTTCTATGACGCTTGATTACGTCGGAGTCCTCCGGGTAGAGGGCACCCTCGTAGCCTTCGACGTAGACGACCGGCGGCTCGCTCAGGTTCCGACTCGCCAAGGCCGGGAACTCGAGCAAGGTGAACGACTGAACAGCAAGACCCGGATGGCCGCCGACGTCCAGTGGGACGACGCGAAGGGTCACGTTCGGCCGCAATGCGAGTTCGCTCAGATACCGCGACTGCTCTGCCATGACCTTGCGACCGCCCGGTTGGTGAAGCAGGACCGCTTCGGAAAGCAGCACATTCACCGTGAAGGTATCCTCGCGTTCCTCCAACATCAGCTGCCTGCGCGACGCCAGTTCGAGTCGACGCTCGACGTCGACCGCCGACACGTTCGGATCGGCGAACCGGATCATGGATCGGCGGTACTCGGGGTGTTGCAGCAGACCGGGTAGCAGCACCAGTTGGAAACTCGTAATGCGCCAGGCTCCGGCCTCCAGGGACAGGTAGTGGTCGAAGTGGTGGGCATACTGGTCCGAATACGCCCGCCACCATCCAGCCGACGACTGCCCCGATCTCGAGGCCCGAATCTCCTGCTTCACCTCGTCCCAGAGCCCCATCAGCTCGGTACGTTCCTTGCTGGGGTTACACAATCCGTAGAAGTCGAGTAGCGAAACAAGCTGCACGGTCGATATTTTGACCTTCTGCCCATCTTCCATTCGTCCAATGGTCTGCGGCGATAGGTCAATATTCAGACCGGCCGCCAATTGACTCTTACCTGCGTGGATTCGATGCTCGCGCAAAATGCGCCCAAGAGCTCTCATGGGAAGTGTCGACCCAGCCATTTCGTTAGCCACGCTATCCGGGATCATCCAGACTGGAATGCCCCACACGGGGGCTCCTGCTATTTCGCGGAATCATTGGCTTGCACATTCCCAATTCTATTGCCGCAGGTGTCTACTGAATTGGCAATCCACCAAACCCGAAGGGAGTGACCGTGACCGCGCAGTTGCCCTCGAAAGACCTGCTCCTGGAAGCGTGTACCGGACTCGTAGTGCACCCGCACCCCATCCTGCGGGCGGCCTACCAACTGGCCAGCCTGCACGAAGCCCGCCGCGCGACGGACGCCCCGCCGATCACCGAGATCGACAGCGCCAGAGCCGCTCTGACGCGCGACGTCGACCGTTGGATCGCCCGCGAGCTCCCCCGCCCGCACGCCGCGGCGACCCTGCACACCGAGACCGTCGGCATGGTCGTCGACCGCATCGCCCGCTACTCGGTGGACGCCCACTCCGCCCTCGACCACCCGGACTCGGCGACCGCCCTGCACTACGCCTGGCAACGCCTGGTGGAACTGTCTCTGGCCTACGCCGACCTGGCCCACGACCTCACCGAACGCACCCGCCGCATCCCCGACTGCCTCACTCCGCAACCGGATGACCTTCAACCCCAATGAGTTCGATAACCAAGGAGATGGTGCCCGATGTCCGCAGCCCTGCTCCCCTTCCTCCTCGGCGTGACCATGGGAAGCCTTCTGGTCTGGATCGCACACGAACTCACGACACGCAGCCGTGCGTCGACCTCCGCGGAGTGGACCGTGGCCGCTATCGCCGCTCGGATCGAGCGCGAAGCAGCTGTCGGTGGTCGCGCCTATCCTCCAGTGATCACGAGGGGTGATGGCGACAACGACAGGGGGATCAATGGGAAACAACCGTTTTCGGAATACGCTCGGTTACGACGGCCACTACTTGATGAACTTTCTCGTCGCGAGGGTCCGCTGCCATGTGGAGATCGCCGGTTCGGAGGCCGATCGCGAGCGAGCGCGTGAGTCGCTCACCAGTGTCGGCTGGGTGCGGCTGGACACCTCGGAGAACGGTCCGGACTACTATGTGCGCGATATCCGTGGTTCCGGATCACCGAGCAGTGTGGAGGAAGCCACCGTTCGCTTGTACACCCGGCTGGTGGACGCCTACTGCCATGCGACCGTCGAACGGATTGCGCTGGAACCGATTCGGTACTCGTCGCTGCACTTCACCCATCATGCGCCCACGCTTCAGGGCATGACCTACAACGGCCGGCGGGTTGCTGCCCTCGCCGATGTGTCCGCGGTGACGCCCCCGCCGTCAGAGGCCACCGCGGCCACCGCGACCGGCCCCTCCTTGATTGAGCGAGTGCGCGACGTGCTTGCGCGTCTCATGAACCCGGCCTTCGGCATGCTCTGCAAGTATCTCGAGATCGCGGCGGTCTGGATTGCCCGGCAGGCTCGGTCACATGCGCCGCAGCGATTCCGGAGAATCGGACGATCATTCACCCGCGACGACGATCCCGCCTATATGAGGAACAGGTGGATCACGCTGGTCGCCACATCCATCATCAGCGCGTTGATCGCCTTTGCCTGGTGCGCCGAGACCGGGTACACATCCAACCTTTCCCGATCCACGACGGCCGTTGTCGTACTGCTGTTCGCGGTGTATGTGGCACTCCTGCTGATCACTGGGACGATGAATCTCTTTGCGAGAGTCGCGATCCATCCGTTCGTCGCGACGTTGCCGGACGCCTATCCCCGCGCTGGAGCTTCACGCTGGGCGACGGCTGACGAGGCCGACGCCACAGCGGTCATCGGTCTGGACCGATTCCGGGCGATCAAAGCGTGCTGGCATATCGGCACGCTCCTCTGCGGAGTGGTGTGCATGGCCGCGGTCGGCCCGACCCTGGCGTTGATTGTGCGTGCCATCTTGTACGGACGTGACGAGATCGTCTCCGTACTCACCGCATTCGGTCTGGTACTGGCGTGGATTGTCGCAGCGGATATGTTGCGGGCGCGACGACGGTCGGAAGTCCGCAGGGTCGTCCGCCGTATCGGAATCTCCATTGTCCTGGCCGGTTTGGGCGGAATCATCCTGCGGCTGCCGTCCTATCTCTACTACAAGCGGCTTGGATACCCCGGTCTCGCCTTCGACATCAGCTGGCACGACAGCGTCGTCAATGGAATCTTCTTTCTCATCGCGGTGGCGTTATCCGCGGTATCGTTCGGGCTCTATTGGTTGTCCGCACCCAGGCTGCCCCGATTCATCAGATCCTGCCTGGGGACGGTGGCAACACTGTCGGCTGCGGCAACCGTCCTCGCGGGCATCAGCGCGTATGGTAATCAAGCCCAGCACATCGCCGCCGAACAGACGACGACGGCCGGCGGAACTCGCTATGCCGCATGCCGTACCGACAGCGGCCACGAAATCCCGATCTGGGTCATCGGCCAGACTTCGAGCCGCTGCTGATCGGAGACCGTGTGCTCACCGATCCCACGCACGTGAAGATCGCCAAAGTGCGATTGGTCCCTGCGAACATGGGTTACCGCGTGGTGGATGCCACCGCGCAATGCTGACCTCCGACCGACGGACGTCGGCTGTCCGACCGCCGCGATAGGGTTGGCGTCGAGATCGAGTGTTCTCAACAACGACACACGCTGCCGCCATGGCGGGAGGGGATAGGTGATGGACCAGCGTCCGCTGCTGCGCGACCTCATCGACATCAAGGAACACGTCGCCGGGTCGGATTACGTGCTGACCTTGGCGGACGCGGTGACCACCGAGGGGTCGACCAAGGCCGTCGAGGACTACGTACTCACAGAGCGGCTGCTCGGGAACTTCGACGAGGCGCTGTCGCTGATCAAGTCCGCGCTCGATGGGAACACCTCCAAGCCCGCCTTTCTGCACGGGTCGTTCGGTTCCGGTAAGTCGCATTTCATGGCGGTGCTGTACGCGCTGCTGTCGGGCAATTCGGCGGCTCGCGCGCGCGGTGAGTTCGATCCGGTGCTCACCAAGCACGAGTGGTTGCTGACCGAGGGCAAGAAGTTCCTCATGGTGCCGTATCACATGATCGACGCCAAATCGATGGAGCAGCGGGTGCTCGGCGGGTACGTCGAGTTCGTGCGCAAGGTGCATCCGGACGCGCCGATTCCGCCTGTGTACCGCACCGATGCGCTGTTCACCGACCTGCGCCAGCTGCGAGCCACCATGGGCGAGGAGTCGTTCCTCGCCGCCCTCAACCGCGACTACGCCGGTGACGAGGACGACGAGTGGGGCGACTCGGGCGCGTTCTGGACCGGCGAGCGGATCGATGCCGCGCTCACCGCGGACGAAGCGCAGGACGCCAGCGGGCTCAACCTGGTGAACCCCACCACGCCCCGTGAGCTGCGCGCCAAACTCGTGCACGACGCCAGCACCACGCTGCTGCCTGGCTTCACCCAGCGCGCCGCCGAGGACGAGAGCGGGTTCATCTCCCTCGACGCGGGGCTCAGTGTCATTGCCGCCCACGCGAAATCGCTGGGCTACGACGGCATCATTCTGTTCCTCGACGAGCTGATCCTGTGGCTGGCCAGCCTCATTCACGACGAGAAGCGGGTGGCCAGGGAAGCCAGCAAGATCACCAACTTCCGGGAGGGCGGCGACGCCCGCCGCGCGATCCCGATCGTCTCTTTTGTCGCCCGCCAGCGCGACCTGCGTGAGCTTGTCGGCGAGGAGCTTGCGGGAGCGGCGGAGTCCGCTATCCAGGACGCCCTCAACCACGCGTCGGGACGGTTCGAGCTGATCAGCCTCGAGGACCGCAACCTGCCGCAGATCGCGCACGCGCGTCTGCTCAAGCCGCGTCAGGCCGACGCGGCGGCGCAGATCGAGGCCGCCTTCGACAAGACCAAGAAGCTCGGGCCCAAGGTCTGGGACACCCTGCTTGGCTCGGATGAAAGCACCACCGGTGCGGACGAGGCGTCCTTCCGCCTGAGCTACCCCTTCTCCCCCGCTTTCCTCGACACCCTGGTCCACATCTCGGCGGCGCTGCAGCGTTCACGCACCGGTCTGAAATTGATGGGGCAGCTGCTCGCCGATCATCGCAACGAACTGCGACTGGGTGACCTGATCCCGCTCGGCGATCTCTACGAGCAGCTCACACGGGGCGGCGACCGGCCGTTCGTGGCGGACAAGAAGGTGCTCTTCGACGCCGCCGACAAGCTCTACAAGACACGACTGCGCCCGTACCTGCTGAGCACCTGTGAGGTCACCGAGGACGATGTCGACGCCTATGTGAATCGGCGCGACACCGTCACCGATCCCAAGCTCGCGGGCAACTGCAAGAAGTTCGTCGGCCAGAACCGGTTCATCTGCACGATCCTGCTGGCGGCCCTCGCCCCGAGCGTTCCGTCCCTGCGGGACTTGACGATCCGGCGGCTCGGCGCGCTCAACCACGGGTCGATCACCTCCATGATCCCAGGCCGTGAAGAGACCGTGATCAAGGATTACGTCGCCGAATGGGCCTCCCGGTTCCCCGAGATCAAGCTGACCGGCACCGATGCCAATCCCGGTGTGCGCCTGGAGCTCTCCGGCGTAGACGTGGAGACGGTGATCGCCAATGCCCAGGCCAACGACAACCCGTCCAACCGGGCGGCGCTGGCGCGCGAGCTGCTGTGCGACGAGCTGGGCGTGGACCGCATCGACGGCCGCTACGACGCCGATGAGCTGCGACTGGTGTGGCGCGGCTCGAACCGGGTGCTAGAGGTCATCTTCGGCAACGTCAGCGACGAGGAGAACCTGCCCAACCAGGACCTGCAGCCCACGGTCGCGGGCAACTGGCGGATCGTCATCGATCTGCCGTACGACGAGGGGCAGCACTCCCCCATCGAGGACGCAGACCGCATCCAGCGGTTGCGCACCGCGCAGGGCGGCAATCATCCCCGCACGGTCGCCTGGCTGCCCACGCATCTGACCAAGCCTCGCTGGGAGGACTTCCGCCGGCTGCTGGTCATCACCAAGGCACTGGCCGACCCCTACCGGTTCGACACCCAGTACGCCCAGCATCTCAATCCCGACAACCGGGCCAGTGCCAAGCAGCTGCTCGAATCCCAATGCGAGACATTGCGTAAGCAGGTACTCGGGGCGTTCAAGCAGGCGTACGGCTTGGCGGATCGCAAGCCGAGCGACGTCACCAACGATCTCGAGCAGCTGTTCTATCCGCTGCCGGACATCGACGGCCTGACCGTGTCCATCGGACAGTCCATGTACGACGGCATCCGCTTCGTCGCCGACAAGCTGCTCGCCTACCAGTTCCCCGACCACCCGAACCTGGACCCGCGCAACACCGGCAAGGCCGTCAAACTGGCCGACGCGAAAACGGTTCTCACGCATGTCCGTGGCGCGGCCGAGGCGCGCGACGGGCGCGTGGAGGTGACGCAGAAGGATCGCGACCTCATGCGCACCCTCGCCGAACCGCTCGGCCTGGGTCAGCAAAAGGAAGCCTATTTCGAGCTGTCGCGCCGCTGGTCGGACCACTTCCGCGCGACCGCCCAGAATCAGGGCGAGACCGGTGACCTGTCGGTCATCAAGCTCGTGGACTGGACCGACCTGCCCCGCGAGCGCGGCCTCGAATCACATATCGCAAACCTGGTGATCGCGGCGTTCGCGGAAATGGACGATCGGGTCTGGGTACGCGGCGGCGTGCCCATCGACACTCCCGAACTCAACCGCATCCAAGCCGGTGACGCGCTGCGCACGCAGCCGCTGCCGAGTGAATCCGACTGGAACACTGCGCGAAACCGCTTCGAAGTCATCTTCGGCGAGAAGCCCCCGACGCTGCGGCGCGGCGGGCTGGTGCAGCAGTTCGCGCGCCAGATCGTCACGGCGGCGGGCAAATACCGCGATCCCGCTTCGCGGCTGGTCGAACAGCTCGAGAAGCACGCCGAATTCCTCGCCCTCGACGACCTCGAGCCGGACGAACGATTGGCCCTGGCCCGGCGTTCGATTACGCTCCTCACCACACTTGCCGGGGCGGGCGGCGGTTCGGCGGGTGCGAAGAAGACGGTCGAGGCCCTGGCGCATTTCGATCTGGCGGGGGTCAATGCCGACCGGTACGCGACCTCGATCAAGACTGCCGAGCAGGTGGTCTCCGCGCTCACCCACGCCGCCTGGGACACGCTCGGGCAAGCGAATCACCTCGGCATGGAGGGTGCCGCCCTGTTGGATTCGCTGCGCACCGCCGCCCGCGCCGACCAGAGGTCCGCGAATCTGGCCGAGGCACTGCGCAGTACCGGGGTCAAGGTCACCGAACTCTCGACCCGCAAGCTGCGCGAGGCCGAGCGCCTCAAAGAAGCCGAACGCATCAAAGAAGCGCAGAACTCGGCGAAAGTCACACCCGTTCGTCCGCAGGACCCCACTCCAGTGCGGGTCGATTACGAGAACAACGGTCAGCAGGCCCACAACCTCACTCAGTCCGATGCTCCGACCCCGTCACCGGTCAACACCCAGACCGACGGCCGTGCGGGCCGTCGCACCACCACGGTGGGTGAGGCGGTGCGGGAGCTGTCCATCGACCTCGCCGAGCTGGTAGAGCTGGAACCCGGGACCAGGATCGAAATCAGCTGGCGGGTCGTGGAATGACCCGGGTGTCGGTTCCCACGGCGCTGCGGCTGTCGAGAAATACAGTCGCCCAATATCTTTCCGCGCATGCGAAACTCTCAGAGATCCTCACCGTGCCGGGGTCGCCGGAGACCCTGCTGCTGCGCGGAGAACCGGCATGGGAGGGTGATCCGGTCCTGACGCTCGGAGACGGCCGCCGAGCCCGGGTGAGGGTCGCGCCGTCACCCTTGGCCGTGCACGAGACTGTGCTCGAGCACGCTCGCGACATCGAACCGGACCCGCGCGTGCTCGTGGTTCTGACCGATGTCGAGGAACACGACCTCGACCCGGCCATCCTCGCCCGCACCCACCGCGGCCGTGTCTACGCCGTCGACCGGTGGGATGTCGTGCGGGAAACCTTCGGGGCCACCGCCATCGACCCGCGACTCAAGCGGGAGACGTGGGCGTGCGAGGCCCTGTTGGACGCCTCCGGTACGCACCGCTGGCCCTCGACCTTGGCCGGCGGCGTGCTGGCGCGCACTCCCGCGCTGGCCGCCCTGGCGGCCCGACGGCTGCAACTTGGTGTGACCGACGACCGCATCGACGCGCAGACCCTCCTCGAATGGTCCCAGCGTCCGGGCGGCCCGCAGCTGCTGCTCGACCTGCGCGGCCCCGAACGCGACGGCCTCATCGAATTCCTCAGCGAGGCCGAACAGTCCGGTGCCGCCGGACGTGTCCTGGCGGCACTGACCCGCACCGGTCACGGTGGCGAGGCGGTCGCCTACGGTCTGGCGTGCGCGGCGCTGTGGGAGCACGCCGCACCCAGCAATCTCGTCTATCAGGCCCGGGGCCGCGTCGAGCGCTGGCTGGGTGATCACCCACCAGCCTCGGGAACGGCACTCGACGGGGTGCTCGCCGCCTTCGGCCGCACCTGCGAGAACTATGTCCGAGCCGCCCTCGAGAAGGCGTACGCCGCAGCCGACCTCGACGATGAGGCCGACGAAACGGCGCGGCAGGCGCGCAAGACCGCCGATACCGTTCTGGCCCAAGCCGATCTGCTGATCCGCCAGTTCGGCGCGGGCGAGGCCGCGACCGCCAGTCCGACCCTCACCACCGGTCTCGAAGCGCGCTTCACAGCGGTAGGCCTGGCACTGGGCCGAGGGATCGAAGCCCTGGACCGCAACCAGCCCGCGGAGATCGCTCAGGCCCGCGACGCGATCGATCGGGCCGTCGACCGGCTGCGCGACCACACCCTCGCCCCTGACCACCGGGTTCGCATCAGCCGAGTTCGCATGGCGCAGCGCCTGTTCCGCTGGCTGGACACGCAACCGGACCCCACCGTCGAATCCGTGGCCGGGGCCCTGGACCGCCAGATGCGAGACACCGCCTGGGCCGACCGTGCACTCGACTACCTTGACGCGGGCGGCGACGATGACGCCCCGCTACGGGTCGCCTATCAGGCCATCGTGGGGCGCACACGCGACCTGCGCCGCGAGTTCGATCGAGAGTTCGCCCAAACCCTGGCCAATTGGACCGAGGCGGGCACCGATCCCGGGTCAATGCTGACCGTCGAATCCTTCCTGCATCGGGTGGTGCGGCCACTGGCGAGCGCCGACAGCCGGATCCTGCTGATCGTCGTCGACGGTATGAGCGCCGCCATCGCGACCGAATTGGCGGGCGAATTGCGCAGCACCTTCGCCGAATACGATCCGCTGCCCGGCGCGGGCCGCCCGTACCGTCGCACCATGGCCGCCGCGCTGCCAAGCCTGACCGCCGTCTCGCGCACTTCCCTGTTCGCCGGACGCTTGATGAAGGGCGATCAGACGGTCGAAAAGCGTCTGTTTCCCGAGCACAAGTTCTGGGGCGCGAAGAAGGCGAAGGTCTTCCACAAGAACCACCTGCGGAGCGAACCCGGTGATCGGTTCGGCCCGGAACTGACAGAGGCGCTCGCGGACCCCCACTGCCATGTCGCGGTCGTGCTCAACACCGTCGACGACCGCCTCGCCAAGGAGGCCAAGCTCGACGACTCCGGCTGGGAGACACGGGAGATCGGTGATCTGCGGGCACTGGTCGGCGCCGCCTCCGGGCAGGGCATGACGGTACTGATCACCAGCGACCACGGCCATGTCATCGACCGGCACGGCGTCGGAATCCAGGCCGCCGGTGTCGAATCGGCCCGGCATCGGCTCCCCGCCCCCGAACACGACCGTCTGGGCGACACCGAGGTCGCGCTGAGCGGGCCACGAGTGGTCTGGCCCGAACCCGACGCGTCCATTGTCGCCCTGTGGGACAACGACTCCCGCTACACCACGCAGAAGGCCGGATACCACGGCGGTGCGTCACTGGCAGAGATCACCATCCCGATCCTGGCCTTCCTGCCGTTCGACGCCGACCCGCCGAAGGGCTGGCGGGAACTCGGCGACCAGCGCCCTGGCTGGTGGAAGGACGATTCCGAGATCCTGGCGCCCGCGGAGGCGGTCGCGCCACCACCACAGCGGGCCAAGAAGATGGAACGCCAGATCAAGGAGAAGCTCACCGATCAGATGTCCCTGGACATCGCAATGCCCGCGGAACCCGTACTCGCGTTGGCATCGACCGCCACGAGCCCGATCGACGATCTGGTCGCGAGCCTGCTCGCGTCGCCGGTCTTCGAAGCCCAGCTCGAGCAGTTGGCACGCAAACCGGCGATCATCAAGCTGGACAAGGCCGTTCGCGCCCTGCTCGACGGCCCGCAGTCGACCACCGCGCTGGCTCAGCGAGTCGACTATCCGATCTCGCGCGCGAGCGGATTCGCGGCCGTCCTGGGCCAGCTGCTCAATGTCGACGGCGTTCAGGTGCTGGAGACGCTCCCCGACGGCCGCACGCTGCGCCTACATCCGGGCACCCTCCGCGATCAGTTCGGATTGTCATGACCGTGGACGCCACCGAGCCGGGCGCGGGCCCGGGAACCGCCCCGGCGCCGTGCGAAACTGATCGAGTGAGTAGCGTCCAGCCCCTGCCCGTCAGCGCGGTCCGCCGGCGCGCCGTCATCGACGCGCTGCGCCGCGGCGCCGTCCCCGACAGCGGACTGGATCTACTCGCCACCGGGCTTGATCGATTCGAGGCAGCCCTGGATGCCGAACTCGATGCCACGGCATCCGGGTCCGCGGTCTTCAAGGCGGTGCGCGGTGAATACGGGTCCGGCAAGACGTTCTTCTCCCGATGGCTCGGTGAGCGGGCGAAGCGCCGGAACTTCGCGGTCGCGGAGATTCAGATCTCGGAGACCGAGACGCCGTTACACAAGCTGGAGACGGTGTATCGGCGGCTCACCGAGCGGCTGACGACGTCGAGTTTCCCGCCCAGTGCCCTGCGCCCGGTGGTGGATGCCTGGTTCTACGCCCTCGAGGAGGACGCGCTCTCCGACGGGGCCACCGAGGACGACTTGGCCGCGGCCGTCGATGCGCTGCTTACCGCGCGCCTGGCCGAAGTTTCCAGGCACGCACCGGCTTTCGCGACAGCGCTGCGCGGCTACCGCTCAGCGGTACTACAGGGCGACGACGCCACGGCAGCCGCCGTGCTGGCGTGGCTGGGTGGTCAACCCAACGTCGCGGCCTCCTTCCGGCGGGCCGCCGGTGTCCGCGGCGACCTCGACCACTTCGGTGCGTTCGGATTCCTGCAGGGCCTGCTGACCGTGCTGCGCGACAGCGGTCATCGCGGGCTACTCGTGGTGCTCGACGAGGTGGAGACCCTGCAACGGGTCCGCTCCGACGCCCGGGACAAGGCGCTCAACGCGCTACGCCAACTCATCGACGAGGTGTATTCGGGCCGCTTCCCGGGCCTGTACCTGCTGATCACCGGAACGCCCGCCTTCTTCGACGGCCAGCAGGGCGTGCAGCGCCTGGCCCCCTTGGCGCAGCGGCTGGCGACCGACTTCACCACCGACCCGCGCTTCGACAATCCGCGCGCCGTGCAGCTGCGGCTGCCGGGCTTCACCCTCGACTCGCTGATCGGCCTCGGCATCACCATCCGGGACCTATATGCCGGTGGCGCCGAGAACGGCGATCGGATCATCGCCGTCGCCAACGACGCGTACATCGCCGACCTCGCGCGGGCGGTCACCGGATCGCTGGGCGGCAAGGTCGGCGTCGCACCGCGACTGTTCTTGAAGAAGCTCGTCGGCGACGTCCTCGATCGCATCGACCAATTCCCGGATTTCGATCCGCGCCAGCACTACCGATTGACCGTCGGCTCCAACGAATTGACCGACACCGAACGCAATCTCGTCGCCGCCGACGACATCGACCTCGAATTGTGAGCGAGACGCCGGAGGCCGCTGATCCGATCGACGAGCTCGATCCCGTCATCGTGCACCACATCGCCAACTCCCTCGGATGGCCCGACCTTCGACCGCTGCAGCGGGAGTCGATCGCACCGCTGCTGCGGGGCGACGACGCGGTGCTGCTGGCCCCGACCGCGGGCGGCAAAACCGAGGCGGCGAGTTTCCCGCTCCTCACAGCCATGACCCGCGGTGACTGGCAAGGGATTTCGATCCTGTACCTGTGCCCGCTCAAGGCCCTGCTGAACAATCTGGTCACCCGAGTCGACACCTATGCACAATGGCTGGGCCGCCGCGCCGCGCTCTGGCACGGCGATACGGCCGACTCACAACGCAACCGCATCCGCCGCGAACCCCCAAATATCCTGCTCACCACGCCGGAATCGCTGGAAGCCATGCTGATCGGAACCAAGACCGATCACGACGAGCTGCTGAGCAATATCCGGACCGTCGTCGTCGACGAGGTCCACGCCTTCGCAGGCGACGATCGCGGTTGGCACCTGCTCGCCGTGCTCGAACGACTGCAACGGGTGACCGGTCATCCGATTCAACGCGTCGGATTGTCTGCCACGGTCGGCAATCCGCACGAATTGCTGGCCTGGCTCCAGGGATCCGGCGCGGGCGCCCGGCGCGGCACCGTGGTCGCACCGGACCTTCCGGCGGCCGACGAACGGAAGTCCGCTACACCGCAGCTGTTTCCGGCTCACGCCGCGCCCGCCCCGCCGCCGGGCGAGGTGGAACTCGACTACGTCGGTTCGCTCGACAATGCCGCCAAGGTCATCGCATCACTGCACCGTGGTGAGAAACGGCTCGTCTTCTGCGATTCCCGCCGCCAGGTGGAGCAGCTCGGCGCGGCCCTGCGCGAGCGAGAGATCACGGTGTTCCTGTCGCACGCCTCGCTGTCCAGGGACGAACGCGCCCGCGCCGAGCAAGCCTTCGCCGAGGCCCGCGACTGCGTCATCGTCTCCACCTCGACCCTCGAACTCGGCATCGACGTCGGCGACCTGGACCGGGTCATCCAAATCGACTCCCCCGGCACGGTCGCGTCCTTCCTGCAGCGCATCGGCCGCACCGGACGCCGTCCCGACAGCACCCGCAACTGCCTGTTCCTGGCCACCAGCGCGGACGCGCTACTGCAGGCGGCCGGACTGCTGCTGCTGTGGAGTCGTGGCTGGGTCGAACCGGTAACCGCGCCACCCGAACCCCGCCACCTGATCGCCCAGCAGCTGCTCGCGGTCACGCTGCAGCATTCGACACTCGGCGACCGGATCTGGCCACAAGAATGGAATGGTCTGCACCCCTTCGACCGCACCGCCGCACCGATTCTGAGCCACCTGATCGAATCGGGCTTCCTCGATCAGGACCAGGGTCTGCTGTTCCTCGGCCCGGAAGCCGAGAAACGCTTCGGTCGCAGGAACTTCCTGGAGCTCACGGCATCGTTCACTGCCCCACCACAATTCACCGTTCTGGCCGGTCGGCAGGAAGTCGGGCAAACCGACACCTCGGTGCTTACCGACGACCGTCCCGGCCCGCGCCTACTACTGCTGGCCGGGCGCAGCTGGAAAGTCACCTATATCGATTGGAAGCGCCGCCGAGTCTTCGTCGAACCCGCGGAGGGCGGTGGCGTGGCGAAATGGTCCAGTACCGGACTGCGCGGACTGTCGTATCAACTCACGCGCGCCATGCGCGAGGTGCTCCTCGGCACCGACCCGCTGGTATCGCTGACTCGACGCGCGGATACCGCTCTCGCCGAACAACGAGCCGAGCGCGCGGGAACCGTCGCGGCCGGCGCGACCCTGATCACCCGCGGCAACGAAGCGGCGCGCTGGTGGACGTGGGCCGGGTTCCGCGCGAATGCGACATTGGCCGCAACGCTCGAGGCCATCGCCGATCCGAATCAGCGTCCGACCGATGTATCCATCAAGCTGAGAAGTGACTTGACCCCGGAGATATGGCGCGCGGCAACCCAATCCATCGACACCGCGTCGCTGACGCTGCCGAGCGTCGATCCGCGCGCCGCCGCCGGGCTGAAGTTCTCCGCGCTGCTAACCGAGCAACTCGCGGCCGCCACCGTCTCGGCGCGGCTGGCTGATCTGCCCGGGGCACGCGCATGCCTGTCCGAGCCACGGAAGTGGCACGTCACCCCGTCGATCTGACGATCGATCAGCCATCGCGAGCAATCGTCGCGGACGCTGGCCGATCACACCGCGCGGTGCCATCGCAGTGGTGACCAAAGCGAAGCGGTCTGTCTGACTGACTAGTTCGATGGGAAAGACCGCCTAGATGTCGAGTAGGCCGAGCTCGGGCTGCGTCTGCGGTTCAGGCATGCGTTCTGCGCCCTCGTGGGTCTTGCATCGACCACCCCCGGTCGCGATGCCGCAAGGCTTGCCCTTCGCGTTGCGTGCACCGCACTGCAGAGCGGGATCGTGAATATGACAAAGCCCTGATGCTCCCGCACCATTCGGGCAGGGAGCACCGGTTTTGGTAGTGGTTCGACAGAGTGCAGCCGTCACCTTGGCGGGTCGATGGACCGTAGGTTCGCGGCGGACCGGTCTGCCGGGTTGTTCCTCGGTCGCGCCAGCCTCGCGAGCGCCGCGCACCGCCAACCGATCGGCCCGTTCGTTCTCGGGGTGGCCGGCATGTCCTTTCACCCATTCCCACTCGACCTCGTGCCCCTCACAAGCCGCCACCAGCCGCTGCCACAGGTCTGCGTTCTTGACCGGTTCCTTCTTCACGGTCGTCCACCCATTGGCCTGCCACTTCAACACCCAGGAGGTAATGCCGTCCCGCACATACGTGCTGTCGGTGTAGATCCGAACCTTCGATGCCCACTTGAGTAGTTCGAGCGCCTCGATCGGCGCGGTCAGCTCCATCCTGTTGTTGGTCGTCGGCCCCGGATCACCGCCGTGGATTTCCCGTTCACTCGAACCGTACCGAAGCACGGCACCCCACCCGCCCGGTCCCGGATTCGGACTACACGCACCATCGGTATAGATCTCGACCTCCACGATCATCAGGCTAGCGTCGCACACCTGAAGTTGCACGGAGACAACAACTCTCACACCGACGACCCGCTGGACACCACACCAGAGAACCGACCAGTCAGCCTGCAATACCTTGCGCCTGCTCAATTCGTTTGTGATATCTGGTATTACGCGCAAACCAGCATCCGAACGACGCCCACGGGGGAACGATCTTGGCGCTCGACAGTCCCAAGCTGCACACGGTCCTGGAGTTGATCAAGACCGGTGCGATGCAGCTTCCCGACTTCCAACGCGACTGGAAGTGGGATGACCTGCGCATCCGCGAACTCATCGCGACCATCACCCTCGACTACCCGCTCGGGGTAGTGATGACGATGGAGACCGGCGGCAAGTCGCCTTTCCGCGCCCGGCCGCTCATCGGATCGGCTGCCGAAGAGGGAACCGATCCGGACCTCCTGCTGCTGGACGGGCAGCAGCGTCTCACCTCCTTGAGTCAAGCGTTGTTCATGCCCGCACCCGTCCAGACCCGGGACGTGCGGGGCAACGACCTCGCCTGCTGGTATTACATCGACGTCAAGAAGGCCATCCACGCGCCCTCCGACCGGGACGAGGCCATCGTCGCGGTGACTCCCGAGAAGGTCTGGCGGACGAAATTCCCACGCCCGATCGAGATCCACCTCCCGGATACCGAATCCGAGTGCCGCGCAGGGCTCTTCCCACTGAACATCGTCTTCGATATCGACCGGGTTCACGCATGGCAACGGACGTACGTAAAGCTGGATGATGCGAACTGGTCGTCGTGGACCAGCTTCGAAGGGTCTGTCCTCCAACACATCCGGTCGTACCTCATCCCGATGATCAAGCTCGACGCCACCACTACGCCGGATGCCGTCTGCGCGGTATTCGAGAGAGTCAACACCGGCGGCGTCCCCTTGAACGTGTTCGAGCTGCTCACTGCCTCGTATGCGGGCGACCGTGACTACGAAAGCGAACACGGAGACTACTATCGGCTGCCGGAAACGTGGCGAGAGATCAAGAAGGAGCTCGCGACGGCGTACCCCGTCTTCGAACGCCAGGACAACGGTACCGAGGGCGGGCTCAGCAATACCGACTTCCTGCAGGCCGTCACCCTGGTGCACACTTGGGAACGAAAGCAAGCCGGGCTCGCCGCCTCGGTATCGGCCAAGCGCAGAGACCTGCTGAGCCTGCCCTTGCTGGACTTCGATCGACTGGCCCCACGCCTGCGCGACGCGTTCGCGTGGGTGGGCGACTTCCTCACGACACAGTGCATCGTGCGCAATGCCGACCTGCCATATCAGACACAGCTCCTGCCGCTGGCCGCTCTGCGGGCGATCCTTGGTGAGGATCTCGATGGCGAGGCCGTCATGGAGAAGATCACCCGCTGGTACTGGTGCGGCGTGCTCGGCGAGATGTACAGCGGTTCAACGGAAAGCCGCATTCCCCGCGATCTCGAACAGCTCATCGATTGGACTCGCGGCGACGGCTCGAGCCCGGACACAGTCACCGAGGCGGTCTTCCTGGAAGACCGGCTCGACACTCTCAGCACACGGAACAGTGCCGCGTACAAGGGCATCTACGCACTGCTCGCCAAACAGGGCGCGGTCGACTGGTATTACAACCAGTCATCGCTGCACCCGACAACATTGGTGCAATACGCGGTCGATATTCGCCAGGTCTTTCCCAAAACATGGTGTGCCAAGAACGGGATACCGAGCAGCCGGGCGAACTCCATCGTCAACAAGACGCCGCTCTCACTGCGCGCGAGCCGGAGCGTCGTCGGCGCTCCGAGCTCGTACCTGCCCCTCCTCGCCAGTGAATCCGGCACCCGCGACGAATGGTTCGACGATGTGGTGGCGACCCATCTGATGAGCCCGACCGCCCTGCGTGCCGACGACTTCGAGGCCTTCTACGCCGACCGCGCCAAACAACTCATCACGCTGGTCGGATCCGCGATGGGCAAGGGCACCCTCTTCCGCGAACCGGAGCAGCGCTGACATGACCGAACTACCCAGCCCCGATCAGATCCGGTCGGAGTTCAAGGGACAGAAGAAGACCGTCGCCGAGCTGCTGACGTTCTTCGGCTACACGCATCGCACCTACGCATGCGTTCCGGTCGTCGAGTCCGCCCTTCACGGTGCGAAACTGACGACAAAACCCAGCTTCGCCCTGTGCCCCCACGACAAACAATTGGAGTTCCTGGAGCTCGACGAATCATCGGCCCCACTGGACGAGTTCGAGATCGACAGCGACGATGCACCCGTCGGTGCCATGCCGCAACGACCGTTTCTCATCAGCGACATCCCTTCGTCGCAGCAAGACTTCGCCAAGGTATCGTCGGAATACACCTTCGCGCAGGCTGTCACGACCATGCGCGGCGACGGAATCAACCATCTCCCGGTCGTCGATGGGGACTCCCACCTACGTGGGGTGCTCACGTGGCAGTCGATCGCGCGCCGTCTCGAGTCCTCGACAACGCCCACCTTGGCGAATTCCATCGAATCCGGCCACGTGGCAGGTCTCGATGACAGGCTGTTCGACAAGCACCTGCTGACGATCTGCACCCACGGTTACGTGCTGGTCCGCGACGACATGGGCAAGCTCTGCGGCAAAATCACCTTGGCGGATCTATCGACGCGATTCCACGAGGTCACACGCCCCTACTTCATGGTCGGCGATATCGAACTCCGGCTGCGTAAGCTACTGGGCGCACGGCTCGACGCCGAGGCCATCATGCAGGTCCAGCCCAACGCCAAGAAGACCGGCAAGATCGACGACCTGCAGTTCGGCCAGTACATCAGTCTGCTCGCGAACAGGACCATGCTGAATCACGGTTGCCAGAACGCTGACGAGAACTGGGCCGCGCTCAGCTGGCCGACCGTGGACCGAACCATGTTCCTGAGCCTGCTCGAATCCGTTCGCAAGATCCGGAACTCGATTGCGCACTTTCACACCGCGCCCATCACCGAAGCGGATTTGAAACAGCTCGAGCTGCTGTCCGGGATCCTGGGGCCGGCTGAGTGAACCAGACCCGCTGCCCCCACTGAAACAGACTTGATCGCTCACTTGCGCCGACAAGCCTCCCGCGGACGCGTCGACCGATAGGCACTCAGCCCTCTGCCGTACCTGGAGCCACTCGCCATCCTCTCCATCCGACCGACACCACTCCATCGTCGCGCCGGACCTGTGATACAGATGTTCTGGTCGGACATGCCACACAGCCGACTCAGGGATATCGATTGGTGCGCAATGGCTTTCAATGTAATGGTGACCTATGTCGGACGAGCCGGAAGAGAGAATGTTCGATTCGCACTGGATCACCGCCGCTGGGGGTTGAGCCGGATCCGCCAGTCCGCTGTTCTCGATTTCCCCATCGGACTGATCGTGTCGGACGCGAAAGACCCCCAGGGCCGGGGTGTCTCCCGCCCGTCAGCCGCTAATTGGGAACCCATGGAGGTCACAGTGACGATCACTGTGATCGGACGTATGGGTGAGGTCGAGCAGGGCGATGATCCGTTCTGGCCGAACGAGATCGCCGACAACAGGATCTACTATCCCCATCGATTCGACCTAGCTCTGATTGGGCAGATCGATGACATCCCGGTCGGAAAACTGCCCAGAACTCTGCATGAATCGATCCGTCTCCGTATAGCCTCCGGCTGCGCGGATACGATCCGGCTCAGTCCCGAGGATCTCGGATTCGTCATCGAATCGGCGGATCCGGCACCGGCCGCAGCGGAATTAGTGCGCCATCTGCTCCAGGAATGATTAAGTTTCAGGGTCGGTCGAGTAGACAGCCACACCACGCATACTGCGGGTCAGCAAGACCTTGTACGTGTTTCGGGTCAAGGCAGCGAAGTCTCGGTCGTCGGCCTGCTGTACCTTGCCGTCATGCGAGTACTCGCGTCGCGCCACCCAATGTGCACCGCGGCGCACGAAGTCCGGGCCGAAAATCACGCCCGCCCAGTCGTATTCGAATCCCTGCGCGGTGTAAATGCAGCCCACCTGGTCGATGCCGCGCGGATCAGTTGCCCAGAAGTACGAGTCGGGTGCGTCCGGGACCTTGATGTCCGGCCAGGCATTCCAGGGTCGTCGCCAGCCGTTGATATCGATGTCATCGACCAATCGCAGCCGACCGTCGACATTCACCGGTTTCGAGCTCCAAGGCCAGCAGTAGCCGGCCGACAGACGTGCGGTGCCGCTTCGTTGCCCCCGTACCCAGTCCTCAAGTGCGTACGGGGTCGGTCGACTGGTCACCTGGAAGCTCTCATCGCCCTTGCCCTTCAGAGCGCTGGCTGTCGAGCCGCGTCGATGCAGACGGCGGTCGCGGTGGTGTCGATGGGAGTCGTGGTGCAAGACCTCTACCGCGCAGCCGGCATCGAGACCTGCCCGCTCGATCTCGGCTCGCGAACCCGACTCTCCGGGCCGCACAACTTGGTTCTTATCGAGCAGAAAGACCGAAACCCACGCCACATCGATCAGTTGCTCGACCTGACGACTTCACCATCGACGACCTGATCGCTGACGCGCCCCTGCCACCGAACCTTCGGTTGGACGAAACCATGCCGGTCCCGAGTCGCGGACGCGCCGAGCTCGAGGCGATGCTGGACGATCTCACGATGTGATCAGCTGCACTCGGATTGGTGCAATTGTTTTCCATTCCAGGCGAACCGGGCGGTGGTGACCGCGTCGTCACCGTCGCTGCCGAGGATCTGGCGGACGGCGATGCCGGGAAGCCCGCGCAGGTGCACCATTCGTGGTCTTTCGAACGCGCTGAGGGATCTGCCGAAGCGATCGAGCGCCTCACGCTCAGGGGGCACGCCGCAGTCAGCGGACAGTTCGTTCATCGCCAGCAACCACGCGCACCGAGCGCTCACGGGTCCCGAGACCGGAGACCTGGGCATCGCATCACACCGCTCTCGCAGCGGCCAGCGAAGCCAATTGGTCACCGTATCGGTCGATTCGCACCCGCGCCCTGCGGCTTGTATAAAATCCGTGCTGACCTGCGAACCGGGCCGATCACTGAGTATCTTAATCAGACTGTCCAGGAGTGGTTTTGACGAAAACAACCGATTCTCTTCGGGCGCACGAATATGCGCGTGCAAGGTCCTCGAACGTAATCTCGTTCGTGTAGCTGTCGCGAGTATCGTTGATATGTCGTCAATTCGCGTCGACGGGCCCGCGTGGTGCGTACCTGGACTCGACCATCGCACCGGGCGGTATCCGCTGGCGGTGGAGCCTCCGGTGCTGACCATGGTGGACAAGCTGGTTCCCGGTGTTACCACCCTGACGCAGTTCGGGCGCTACTATTCGCTGTACTGGGCCCTCGCCGACTTCTCGGCCGAGCGCGACCTCGATGCCGAGACCTGCCGCACCGTACTCCGGCGTTCCGAAGCCGCGCTCGCCTGGGCCTCTCTGGAAAATCGTGACCAGGACCCGCTCGCCCCGCTCCTCCACGGCGCCGATCGCGTCCGGTCTCGCGTCGACAAAGGCGCGGCCTCGCGGATGTCGGACTCCGGCGGCGACTCGTATTCGCCTCGGGAATGGGGATTCTGGTCGCAATACGGCGGTCCCAGCGCCACGCTCGGCACCGTCACCGTGGAGGAACGGGCGCTGCGGGCAGGTCCTCGACGATGCCCGCCATCGGTCCGAGGCATGTTCACACCCTTGTTCGACTTGGTCCTCGCTCGACCCGTCACCGAGGGCGACATCACGGAACTCACCGCGCTAGCCGACATCAGCATCGACTCCGACGATGTCGCGCCGCTCCGCGATATCCTGCTGGCGACGAGTTCCGGGGCCGGAGAACAGAGCGGCAACGACAGGACCCGGAGATCGGTATTCCGGATGCTGGCCCGCGCGGTGCAACTCCAGCAAAGCTCCGAACCGAGTTGGGCTGCGCTGTACGAGAACACGATTGCCTATGGGCCCGCCATTGATTCGGATCCTGTTCTCGCCCAGGAAGAAAAGGCGCAGGCGTGGCGAGGGACATTGCTGCGACACCACTCGGTAGGGGCCTGGCGGCGGTTGTGGTCGACGCTCATCGCGCATGTCTTCGAGAACGGCGAACCCGTCACCAGGGAATCGCTGCACGATTGGCTTCGCACCCTGGTCCGACAGTCATCGGTACGGGAGTTCATGGCATCGTGCCCGGACACCGTCGACGACCGAGGCCATCCCTACCCCGCCGAGAGAGAAGTGTCCGAACATCTCCGCGCCGGCGAGGCGGAACTCGCGATCCTGGTCCTCGGCGCACGCCGCCACCAGCAGCTGACTGGACTGACATTGGAAGCCTTTTGCGGCGGGCACCCGACACGACGCCAGTTCCTGAATCCTCTGTGGGTCCGCCACCAATATCAGGAACATGAGAATCGGTCGCTCCCTGACTTCCTCTGTGCGATCGCCGACGACATGCTGGCACAATCGCGCCGGGTCGCGCTCCGCAAGCTTCGATTCGAACCCGACGGCCGGATGACGATCTTCAGCAAGCTACGCGAATACGACGGCCGATACACCGCCGTCGCGAGAGAGAGCGCGGACAATATCGGGCTCCGGCTCGAGCAGCTCGGAGACCTGTCCGTGCAGCTCGGAGTACTCGAAATCCACGAAAATAGCATCACTGTTTCCGATCTGGGCCGCGATCTGCTGGAACTTCGAGCATGACCGAATCAGACTTCGAATTCCATTCACCCTTGACGCTGCTGCGCCGGTGGGAGTCCGAAAACGACTCACTCGCTGAGGTGTTGATCACCGGATACACACACGATCTCACCTTTCTGGAGCAATATTTCGTGCCGCGCGTACGGCATTTCGGCGCCAGGCTGACCATTCTCACCGACGCCGATCAGGGACTTCACGATCCGGTCGACGTACGGCACGCGGGACGCACGTATCAGCACGCGAATGCCAGGTGCGGCGGGGCTTTCCATCCCAAGCTGGTGGTGTTCGTCGGGGAGGAAAATGTCTGGGTTGCAATAGGTTCCGGCAACCCCACGATGTCCGGGTGGGGCTATAACAATGAGCTGTGGCTCGTCGTCGAGGCCACCCGCAGGTCCGGGCCATCGGCGTTCGTGGATCTCGCGACCTGGCTCACTCGGCTGCCGGATGTTGTCGAGATGCCCGAGTGGACCGCCCAGACATTGGCCACCATCACGGCCATGATCCGCCCGGCCGAGATTCTGGAACCGCCATCCGGTTTGCGGATCCTGGGCAATCTGGACATTCCGATCCTGGACGAGCTGCCCGGCGGTCCGGTCGCATCGCTTGGGATCAGCGCACCGTTCCACGACCGCGAGTCAGCAGCGGTCCGGGCGCTGGTGACCCGGTTCGAGCCCGAGAGTCTCACCGTCGCGCTGCAGCCAAGCCAGACTCGATTCCACGGCGAAAGTCTCGTTGCCGCAGTTTCATCGGTTCCCCAAGTAACCTTCCGCGCCATCGAGGACGACCGCACCTCGCACGGGAAGCTCATCGAATGGCAGACCGCCCGCGGCCGGGTCGCGCTGGTCGGAAGTCCCAACCTCAGCCGCGCTGCACTGCTCACCACCACCTGGCAACGCGGCAATTGTGAACTCGCCGTGTGGTATTCGGCACCCCTCTCCCTGGTTCCCGGCGGCGTCTCGTTGCCGGTACGCGAGGTGCGCTCAACATCGACGATCCGGGCCGATTCGACACCGCGGCCCGCCGCCCCGGTGACATTGCTCGGGGCGCGGTGCATCAAGAACGGCATTCAGCTGGAACTGCTGCTCGGGCGCGCGGGCCTGGTCATCATCGAGACCTCGCCGACCGGCGCACCCGGCAGCTGGCACCAGGCCCTGCGGCTCCAGATCGCGCAGCCCGGGCGGACAACCACGGTTCTCCAGACCATAGAGGCCGCCGGGGCCGCCATCCGCGGCCACATGGATGTGGATGGCCGCCATTATTTCTCCTCGGTCGTCTTCGCCACCGATACGGTACGGTGTCAGCCGCGCTCATTCGATCCCTCGCTGCCACGATTGGCCGTGGATTACGCCTACGGCGATGTCATCAACGACCCGGCCCTCGCCGAGCAGTTCCATGCGAACCTGCTGCGCTTGATGAACACGATTGCCGAGCATCGGGTGACGACGCCGTCGGGCAGCACTGCAACGCAAACCGCCGCCCGATTCAACGACGATCGTTGGGGTGCGTGGATCCAACACCTCCAACAGACCGTCGGGCCGTCCCTGGCCGGGCTCCTGTTCCCCGGCGAAGGACGCGCCGACACCGAACGATCCGAGCAATGGTCCATCGACATGGACTACTCCCTCGATCTCGCCGACGAAGACTCCGATCTCGATGATGAGCCCCGGATCGACGGCCGACAACCGCTGGATCTGGACCCGTCACAGCATGGGGCATGGCGGCGATGGGCGGGAAAACTACGCGGCAACCTCGCACGGAATCCCCTACTGCCGTTGGAGATACGGATGCTGGTGAACCGGTTGTATCTCAACCTGCTCGCCGCCGGGCTGTGGGGACCCGATGACGAGTGGCGCACCGGTTTTGCCGAGGTACTCACCACCCTAAGGCCGACGGACGAGGAGTACGACGCACTGCCCATGCGGGCCGCCGACGCGCTCTGCACGCTGATCGCCGTCGGTCTGGCGCTTCTCTTCCAGGACGCCAACCTGCACGGCGGAGCGGCCGAGGACACCATCCTGCGATCCGCGTGGAAGGAGTTGGGCGAATGGGCCGCATACGCGGACGAAAACCTGGTCGACGAGTACCTCATCCCCAGCTCGCGAGGCTACTCCCGGATCCCCGGAGAGGGTGGAATCATCAAGGTCATCGAATTGGCGCGCTCCACGGCCGATGATCCGCACGCCCAGATCCGCGAAACCCTCGAAGCCGAGGGAATCGAGGCAGAATTCTATGACGGTGCATGGGTCGCGAGAATCGACAGCAATCCCCGCAAGCTCGCCGCCAGAATCGCAACCTACGCCGGCAACCCATGCACGGTCATCGTCTTCTCGAATGCGGGGAACTGCACCGTCATTCGCTGCGGGAGCACACTCGCCTTCGGCGACGCTCGCACTCGCAGATGGCGGATCTACCCGATATCGGCGGTGGGATCACCGATCACGGTTCTCGGCAGCCCAGACGGCCTCCCGTCCACGCGAGCCAATTTCAGACTGACACCACCGCCGGCATCAGTGACGGCCCTTGCCGAGGAAGCGGAGACCAATCTGGCTCGGCTGCTGGCAGTGCTGGTCGAGCCAGGACACTGATCGGCGATCGTGGTGATTAGCAGCATCGTCGCGGGATGGCGTGCACGGTTCCGTCAGTTCCTGGCAATCCTGTCAAGGAATTCGTAGGCGATTCTGTACAGATTGCGGCCCTGATAGACCCCGCATCCGGGCCGGACAGCACGCGGCGTTCGGGATTGCCGATCGCCTCGGAATAATCTGCTGCGCCAACCCTGTCGTGGTTCAGGTATCCGCGCCTGCGGCGTCCGCGCACCATCGCAGGGGCCGGTGACGGTCCGCTACCCACCGAGCCTTACCGCAGTCCGGGTCCTGAGCGATCCAAGCCCCGCCTGGTTCACGATATCGGCAATGATGCAGCCCTCAAGTTCGAGGAACAGCAGTGTGCCGGGTTCCAACAAGCCATTGTCAACGATCAGGGAACATGCCACCTGTCTGGACGGTGACAGCTCATACGCTCGACAACCAGCCCCAGCATGAACGGGACTAGTTCGGGGGCATGTGGTATTCAACCTGGTTGTCGGGGATGTCGATGCCATGCCGCCGGAGGTTGTCCAGGAGTTGGCGGGTGAAGCGGCGGGGTGGGCGGTAATGGGTGCTGTGGTCGGAGATGAGGTGGAGGTGGCCGGATTTGGCGGAGAGTTCGCCGGCGGCGGCTACTGGGGCGCCGGACAGGAAGCTGGAGTGGTGGAACTGGCCGAGGATGTGGTGGGGGGAAGAGTAGAGGGTGCCGTGGGCGTCCATGACAAAGATGGCTCGGCCGCCTTGGGGGGTCCAGAGGTTTCGGGACGTGGTGGTGTCGAAGGGGGCGCCTTGGGCGTCGTACAGGAGGCCGTTGGTGATGGTGAGCTGGTATGGGATGCGTTCGGCGGGGGTGAGGTAGCGGACGTGGGTGCCGTTCCAGCGGGTGTTTCCTGGAAGGTGCTCGCCTACGAACTCGGGGCGGAGTGGGGTTGTTTCGTAGGGTATGGGGGCCGAGGGGGTCGGCAGGACTGTCACTTTGGCGGGGTCGAGGGATGAGGACGACAGAATCTCCTGGACTATCGCGGAGGCGTTCACGTTGTTCTCACGCGCTACCAGAGCGGTTGCGCTTCGGTCGTGCCAGCCGGGCCAGATGAAGCCCACTTCGGTGCCGGACTTCAGGCGGAGCAGCAGTACCTCGCGGTTGTGACCGGCGGGCTTTCGGAACATCTTTCCGAGGATGGGCTGGATGTCGATCCAGGACAGGTCGATTCGGGCGATGGGGTCGAGGTGGACGAACTCTGACCACATTTCGAGTGGGATCTCTCGGTAAGCACGGTCAGGCCAGGGGCGCATGGAGTCGAGGTCGGCGACTATGCGGGTGAGGAAATGACGCTTTTCTGCCTCGGTGAATGGGGTATGGACGACTGGGTCGAGGGCCGTGTTGGAGTCGAGGGCCGTGGTGAGGGCTTGGTGTTCCTCTTCGACTGTCAGGTCCCAGAGGGGTTGGTGAACAAGCCATTCTGCGGTGCGACGGGCCTCCGTGTCGCCGAGGGCACTGGCGAACTGGGTTCGGTACAGGACGGCGGTGACAACTGCCCGCCATGGCTCGGTCATGTCGAATCCTCTCTTGCTACTTCGGGGCTCGCAGGTCGATCTGGGTGGGATCTATTCGGAGGCCTTCGCTGCGAAGTTGGTCTATGACCTGGTTCGAGAACTTTTGGCCGGGGCGGTAGTGGCCGCTGGAGTCGGTGAGGAAGCGGATTTCGCCGTTGACTACTTCGAACTCTCCCGCGCCGGCTACCGGGGCGCCGGATAGAAAGCTGGAGTGGTGGAATTCACCTGGGGAGTGGAACTTCGAGGCGTAGAGGGTGCCGTTCTCGTCCATGACGAAGATTGCTCTTCCGTCGTTGAAGTGGGTCGCTGAGGTGGTGGTGTCGAAGAGGGTGCCGGTGGCGTCGTAGAGCTTGCCATCGTGGATGGTGAGTTGGAAGCTTTGACGTTCTTCGGGGGTGAGGTAGCGGACGGATTGGCCTGGCCAGATGGAGTTTCCGGGGAGGTTCTCGCCCTTGTAGTGGGGGCTCATGGAGGTTGTCTTCAGTTTGGGGACGGAACCTGTGCGGCGGCCGAAGACTGCCAGCCTTGCGGAGGCCTCCTGGACCCATTTGGCGAGCTTCGCCGCCAGGGCCTGGATTCGGGTGGCGAGGGCGCCGACCAGGGTTGCGGATTCCTGTGCCTTGGTGGCCAAACCGGTGATGATCGACGCGATGCGGGCCGCTTTGACGGCTATGCGGGCGGCCCAGGCGGTGTTGCCGATGTACTCGGAGAGGCCGGCGGTGACGGGGGCCAGGACTGCGAGGCCCAGTTCGACCGCGGCGGTTTCGAGGCCGAGGTCCTTCAGCTCCTCCAGGATTTGGTGGTGGGCCTCGTCGAGGTGGTGGGCGTAGTCGGCGCAGGCGGTGGCGAGTTGGGTACTGATGGCGCCGAGGTCGTTCAGGTCGGATTGGCGGGACTGGGCGGCGGCTATCGCGGCGGGGATTTCCTCGGACTGTTGGTTGGTGAGGAGATCGATGGCTTGGGAGGTGGTGCCGGCCATGGTGTGGAAGTTCGCGGCCGCGATAGACCAGGCCGACTGGGCCGCGAGGAGTTCGGACTGGTGGCCGTTAGGCCACATTGCGCCGACGGCGTCCTTGATGATCGACCAGCCGAAGGGCTCGGGGATGCCATCGCCTGCCGCAGAGGGAGCCTCGTCCGGGAGGCAGGACGGTGGGGTCAGAACGGGTGGCGGGGGCGGTTCGACGTCGTTGTGGTTGGCCGCGGACTCGCCGGATTCGTGGTTGTAGGCGCCGACGACTATCAAGTCGTGGACTTGCGCTGCGGCTGCGACCAATTGGGCCGAGGCCTGGAGAGCCGCGGTAGCTGCCTGGTCGTAGGCAGTGGACCAGGTCTGGCCGATGGTGTCGCTGCCTGCCATGCCGGCGTTCGCGCGCAGGACCGCGAGGAGGCCGGTGTGGGTGTCGAGAGCGTCCGAACCGAGAGTTCCGAAAACCTCTCCGGCAGAGGTGTATTCGTCTGCTCGGCAGATGATCAGAGGGACCGTCGGGGGCGGGCTCATGGCCACATGGACGCGTTGGTGGCACCTACCGTTCCGTAGGCGGCGTGGGCCGATGCCAGCTTCTCGCGGAGGGCTCGCAAGGCCTCGCGCATGATGGCGACCGCGGCTACGCGGTCGTCGTGGGCTGCGCGGTGGGCGCGGGCGGAGTCGCCGGACCAGTCCATGTGCAGCTCGTCGACTCGCTGCTCGATCGCGGCGATCCGGGCCTCGATCGTGGAGTCCAGTTTGGCTGTGCCGTCGATCAGGTGCTGCAAGCCTCCCAGGTCGACCCGATAGTCGCCCACTACAGCACCCCGGGCAAGTCGAGGCCCGGGCCGGCCTGGGTGAGAGCCTGCGCGCGGTGGTGGTCGGTCTGGGTGTGTTCCGCGGCCACCCGGCGGAGAAGATCCGCGTCGGCTCGGAAGGACGTCAGGAGCCGGTCGGCGCCGGCCTCCCAATCGGTCCACGGCGTCTCGTGCGAACCCGCCGCGTCACCCTGCCAATCGCTGCCGAGGAACTCGCGGACTTGCCGCATGTGCGCGGACACCTCGTCCGCGAGATCCTGGGCCGCACGATCCAGCCACTCCGCGGCCGCTCGTACCCCGGCCGGGTCGATGTTCAGTATCCCCACCATCCGCACGAAGGTAGTTACGGAAGTCGCTGGTGGAGGGCGACATTCAAACTTCGCGCACTAGCCGGCGGGGGCGTGCATCCATTCCGTGGTGAATCGGGGGCGGGGGCGGTGGTAGGAGAGGATCGAGGACGGGGTGAGGTGGCGGCGGATGATGACCTCGAGGGCCTGCGGAAAGGTGGGGGCCACGAGGTCGAGGGAGAGGACACCGTCGGAGACGACTCGGCCGTCTTCGAGCATCAAGAGGAAGGTGGTGCCGGCGGCGTTGGCTGCCAGCGGGGTCATGCGGCGGCCCAGTGCCTGCTCGAAATCGGCGTAGCGGTCGTACATGCCGCTGGCTACGTCGATGGGGTCGAAGAATAAGGGGTCTGCGGACCATAGGGCGGAGGAGAGTTCCGGAGGCTGCAGAGTCAGTCTGCCGAAGCTCTGGAGGACGGCTGCGGCGGGACGCGAGACAGCGAAGCCCTCGGACTCCAACTGGTCGGTCCAGTCGGTGATGTCGATTCGACGGGAAGGGGTCCAGCCCGCTGCGGCGAGGGCGTGGAACGTCACCGGATTCGGCCAAAAGTAGCGCATAGTGACTATTCGGTACTGGAAGTCACTGCGCACGTATCGATTTGATGGACAAACGCAGAAACCCCCTGACCGAAGTCAGGGGGTTTCGCGAAGGATGTTCCGGCGGTGTCCTACTCTCCCACACCCTGTCGAGTGCAGTACCAT
>NZ_BAAGUM010000002.1:0-8561 GCF_054781395.1 Nocardia tengchongensis | reverse complement strand
TAAGCACGCCGCTAGCGTTCGTCCTGAGCCAGGATCAAACTCTCCGTTGAAGACTCTAGATTTGCCCGAAGGCGAATCAGAAGTATCTCGAACCAGAGTCCGAAAACCTAGCAAATCAAACGCCAGCAAAAGTATTTGCTGACTAAATGTCCAACCACCCTCACGGGGGTGAGAATGATTGGAACCAAATAAAATATTTGGCACTGACATTCATCGACACACTATTGAGTTCTCAAAGAACACACGCACAAGCCATCGATCCGAGCGGTGAGCCCGTTCGACTAGCTAGGCAACTTTTCAAGCTTAGCTCGCATCCTGCAGCAGAACCAAATCCGCTGGTCAGATCGAACTAGTGTGATCATCAGGCGCTCCTCGTCCAACCTCGTTTCCCAGGCCCTTGGGGCTCCGGGTCGGTGTCCGTGTCGCTCTGACCTGGAATAAGTTACGTGGTGCGCAGAACCAAAGTCAAATCGCCTCTCTACCTGCAGTTTTCCGGCGACTACGCGGAAGGTTGCGGTGGCTGCCAGCCCTGAATGGCTCTGCGATTGGTCGATCGGAACATCGCGACCGCGAGATTGTTCGGCGTCGCCAGGAATGCGGCGTCGCGGAGGGCTGCGAGAGTGGCCGAGCCCGGCGCGGTGAGGCGGGTGCCGTGCTTGGACAGGAAGCTCATCCGGGCGACTCGGCTGCGACGGGCGGCGGAGTAGCGGGCCAGATCCGGCGCGCAGGCCGCGAGGGTTACCGCATCCTCCAATGCCATGCTCGCTCCCTGCCCCAGGGTCGGCCGCATCGCGTGGGCGGCGTCGCCGATCAGGACCGCGCGTCCCTTCCATAAGTGCCGCGGTACATCGATCTCGAGTAGTTCGTCGGTGACGACCGTCGAGCGGTCGGTGGCGGCGATGAGTTTCGGGAGCGGATCCGGGTAGTCGGTGAAGTAGTCGAGATCCGTGATGCCAGGGCGGCCGGCGGTGAACACATAGGTGCGGTCGCCTGCGATCGGCACAACGCCGGCTTCTCCGTGTCGGCCGAGGATCACGCCCACCGGATCGGGTGCGGGCATATCGAGGACCCATCGCCAGGCCGCGATTCCGGTCCGATGCACCGGGCCCGAATCGGGCCAGAGGTGACCGCGGACCACGCTGTTGATGCCGTCGGCGCCGACCACCAGGTCGTATTGCTCCGTATCGCCGTCGGTTTCGATGCGGCCGTCGGCGTGGACGCCGACCACCCGGGTGCCGGTGCGGACACTGTCCGCGGGCACGGCCTCGGCGAGGATCGCGATCAGGTCGGCGCGGTGCAGGGCCACGAGCCCACCGGTGAAGTCGCTGATGCGCGCGTCGACGAGGATCCGACCGCGCTGGTTGCGGGCATAGCCACGGCGATCCTCCAGGGTTCCGGCTCGTACTGCGGCACCGACGCCGAGCAGGTCGAGTGCGTGCAGAGCATTGGCCGCCAGGGTGATTCCGGCGCCTACCTCGGTGAACTGCGGTGCGCGCTCGTAGACGGTCACGTCCCAGCCGGCCGCCCGCAGTGCGATCGCGGCGGCCAGACCACCGATTCCGCCCCCGACGACACCTGCTGTGCCTATGCCTTCGACCATGTTCCCTCCCCGGAATAGTCCCCCCTGAGCCTAGAACTCGAATCAGTCCCGAAGTTCGGCACGTGCGAGGGATCACGGCACCGAATACCTCCCGACCGAAAACGAGTGGAGGGCAAGCGGTATGGGTGCACAGTTGTGGTCGAGGGATGCGGGTGGCGGGGCGCGGAGTGGGGTGTCGCGGGCGGTGTCGGCGGCGGTGGAGGCGGCCAAACGGGGTGATGTGATCGCGGCGCGGCAGTTGCTGGTGCTGGCCGATCAGCTGGCCGCCGAGGCGGTGGAACGCGAGACCGCGCGGGCGAATCGACCCGGGCGGCTACGGGTTCCGTGGATATCGGGCCGGCAACGACGGTGAGGGAGAAGCGCGGGGCGCTGACCACAGACCTGTCCGGACCCACCGGGAAGCCGCACAGAACAAGGCAGAACCGGACGACCAGTCCGGCGTTGCGTTGAGCATTGACGCGCTCCCCCGCAGCAACAATAATGGTCGAAGTACGCCGTCTGACGGGGTTTGTGCGTCATCTCGGCCGAACCCACAGTGAATGGCTCGGGCTTCCGCGGCTTCGGGTCCGGACGAAGGAGTCGGCGTGAACACATCGGTGGAGTCGCGAACCTCGAGCGATCACGAACCCGGGGCGGACAGTCTCGTCTACGTCGTGTTCATTACCGCCGCGGCCGCGATGGGCGGGTTCCTGTTCGGCTACGACAGCTCGGTGATCAACGGTGCGGTCGAGGCCATTCGCAGTAGGTATGACATCGGGTCGGGGACGTTGGCGCAGGTGGTGGCCATCGCGTTGATCGGGTGTGCGGTGGGCGCGGCCATCGCGGGACGGATCGCGGACCGGATCGGGCGCATCTGGGTGATGCGGATCGCGGCGACGCTGTTCACGTGCAGCGCGATCGGATCCGCCTTGCCGTTCGCGCTGTGGGATCTGGCGATGTGGCGGGTGATCGGCGGCATCGGGATCGGGATGGCCTCGGTGATCGGGCCCGCCTACATCGCCGAGGTTTCGCCGCCGACGTATCGCGGGCGGCTGGCCTCGTTCCAGCAGGCGGCCATCGTGATCGGCATCGCCACCTCGCAGTTGGTGAACTTCGCGATCCTGAAGATGGCGGGTAATGAGCAGCGCGGGCAGATCGCCGGGCTGGAGGCGTGGCAGTGGATGCTCGGGGTGATGGTGATTCCGGCGGGGCTGTACGGGCTGTTCTCCTTCACGATTCCGGAGTCGCCGAGGTATCTGATCTCGGTCGGGAAGATCGACAAGGCCAAGGAGGTGCTGGCCGGGGTCGAGGGCGGCGACAACGATCTGGACACCCGGGTCGCGCAGATCGAGCAGGCGATGCACCGTGAGCACAAGTCGACGTTCAAGGATCTGCTGGGTTCGCGGTTCGGGTTCCTGCCGGTGGTGTGGATCGGTATCGGGCTGTCGGTGTTCCAGCAGCTGGTGGGTATCAACGTGGTGTTCTATTACTCGGCGACGCTGTGGCAGTCGGTCGGCATCGATCCGTCCAGTTCGTTCTTCTACTCGTTCACCACCTCGATCATCAATATCGTCGGCACGGTGATCGCCATGCTGCTGGTCGACCGGATCGGGCGGAAACCGTTGGCGCTCATCGGATCCGCGGGCATGGCGGTCTCGCTGGCCCTGGAGGCGTGGGCGTTCTCGGCCAAGACCGGGTCCGGCGACAGCGTGTCGCTGCCGCACGCGCAGGGCATCGTCGCGCTGGTCGCGGCGCATTGCTTCGTGCTGTTCTTCGCGTTGTCGTGGGGTGTGGTGGTGTGGGTGCTGCTGGGTGAGATGTTCCCGAACAAGCTGCGCGCCGCGGCGCTCGGTGTGGCGGCGGCGGCACAGTGGATGGCCAACTGGGTCATCACCGCCAGCTTCCCCAGCCTCGCCGACTGGAACCTGTCGGGGACCTACGTCATCTACACCGCGTTCGCGCTGCTCTCGATTCCGTTCGTGCTCCGGTTCGTTCCGGAGACGAAGGGCAAAGCGCTGGAGGAGATGGGGTAGAGCCCGGCAACGGGGCGCGGGCTACTTGAGGATCTTGGTGATCTGGCCCGCGCCCACCGTCCGGCCGCCTTCGCGGATCGCGAACTTGAGGCCGACCTCCATGGCGATCGGCTGGATGAGGACCACCTCCATCGAGACGTTGTCGCCGGGCAGCACCATCTCCACCGCCTTCGGCAACGTCACGACGCCGGTGACATCGGTTGTGCGGAAGTAGAACTGGGGGCGGTAGTTGTTGAAGAACGGGGTGTGTCGGCCGCCCTCCTCCTTCGACAGGATGTAGGCCTGACCCTCGAACTGCGTGTGCGGTGTCACCGAACCCGGCTTGATGACGCATTGGCCGCGCTCCACATCCTCGCGGCGGACGCCGCGCAGCAGCAGGCCGACGTTCTCCCCCGCCTGTCCCTCGTCGAGCAGCTTGCGGAACATTTCGATGCCGGTGACTGTGGTCTTGGTGGTCTTGGGGCGGATGCCGACGATCTCGACCTCGGCGTTGACCTTGAGGACGCCGCGTTCGATGCGGCCGGTGACGACGGTGCCGCGGCCGGTGATGGTGAAGACGTCCTCGATGGGCATGAGGAATGGCTTCTCCACCTCGCGGGCGGGAGTGTCGATCCAATCGTCCACGGCGGCCAGCAGTTCGGCGATGCCCGCGCCCCACGCACCGGTCGGGTCGGTCAGCGCCTGGAACGCGGAGACACGCACGATCGGGGTGTTGTCGCCGTCGAATTCGTATTCGCTGAGCAGTTCGCCGACCTCGAGTTCGACCAGTTCGAGGATTTCCTCGTCGTCGACCATGTCGCACTTGTTCAGGGCCACCACCATTTTCGGGACGCCGACCTGGCGGGCCAGGATGACGTGCTCCTTGGTCTGCGGCATCGGGCCGTCGGTGGCGGCGACCACCAGGATCGCGCCGTCCATCTGGGCCGCGCCGGTGATCATGTTCTTGATGTAGTCGGCGTGGCCGGGGCAGTCGACGTGCGCGTAATGGCGGTTCTCCGTTTGGTATTCCACGTGCGCGATGGAGATGGTGATGCCGCGCTGGCGCTCCTCGGGGGCCTTGTCGATGGCCTCGAAGGGGGTGAAGGGGTTCAGGTCGGGATATCGGTCGTGCAGGACCCGGGTGATCGCGGCGGTGAGAGTGGTTTTGCCGTGGTCGATATGGCCGATGGTGCCGACATTGACATGCGGCTTCGTCCGCTGGAATCTCGCCTTCGCCACTGGAACCTCCTGCGCGACCGTCGGTTCCAGGGTAGGCAGGGCGGGGGCTGGAAAAGTTGCGAACCGGGCGAATCGGGCGTCGAGGAGTGTTGACGAAAACCCGTTCCGACCACCGGTTTTCCCGGGGACCGGCGCGAGCGGTCAGCGCGCGCCGGGCTCACCCGTGGGAGGGGGCATCACCGGCTCGGTGGAGGTGGCCTGTTCCTTCGGGAGGCACACCCACTGACCGTCGGCGGTGAGAGCCCACTGGGCGATGATGCGGCCGTCCGAGCAGTCGTCGCCGACATTGTGGGTGGGCTGAGCCGGGGTGACCGGGATCGGGGCGAGGGGCGTGCCCGAGGTCGTCACAGTGGTCGGTTCGGGGCCCACGCTCTTGCTAGAGCAACCTGCTAGCACACCGATCGTGAGCACCATGGCCGATGCCGCCGCGGCCACTGCGGCCATGTGTGCTTTTCTGAATGGCGCCGCCATGACCACCCCTTACTGCCGAGCCGAATAGAGCAGATAGCAATCACTTAGCAATCTATTGTGCCGTCCGCGCCCAACCGGCCGCGCCCGGGGCGGCGCAGTAATCTGGGCAGCTATGACAGCTGTTGCAGATCGTTCGCTCGGACCGGAACTCGCTCGCACCGAGGGCATCGGGGATGCCGATGTCCTCGTGATCGGACTCACCTCGACGGACAACGGGCCGGAGATCGCGCCGGCCGACGCCTTCGAGGATGTGCTCGACGGCGAGACCCGGGACGCGCTGCTGAGCGCGCTGCGGGCGGTCGGGGCCAAGGGCAAGGGTGAAGAGGTCACCCGGGTGCCGGCGCCCGCCGGACTGGGTGTGGACTACGTGCTCGCGGTCGGGCTCGGCGCGGCGGACAAGGTGGATGCCGAACAGGTGCGCAAGTCCGCCGGTGCGGCCGGGCGGGCCCTGACCGGCGTCGCCACCGCGGTCACCACGCTGTCGGGGCTCGACCTGGGCGCCGCGGCCGAGGGGTTCTACCTGGGCGCGTACCAGTTCACCACCTTCAAGTCCGCCAAGACCGCGCCCAAGGCCGACGACCAGCCGGTCAAGCGCGTCGAATTCCTGGTTCCCACAGCCGATTCCGGTGAAGAGGAACTGTTCCGGTCGCAGGCCATCGCCGAAGCCGTCGCCACCGCGCGCGACTTCGTGAACACCCCGCCGAGCGACCTGTACCCGGCCGAATTCGCCAACCGCGCCGCCGAACTCGCCGAGGCCGCCGGACTCCAGGTCGAGATCCTCGACGAGACCGAACTCGAAACCCAGGGCTACGGGGGCATTCTCGGCGTCGGCAAGGGCTCCTCGCGGCCGCCGCGCCTGATCCGCATCACCTACGCCGGCGGCGACCCCAAGGTGGCGCTCATCGGCAAGGGCATCACCTTCGACACCGGCGGCATCTCCATCAAGCCCGCGGCCGGCATGGAGAACATGACCTCCGACATGGGCGGCGCGGCCGCCGTCATCGCCACCGTGCTGCTGGCGGCCCGACTGAGCCTGCCGCTGACCGTCATCGCCACCGTGCCGATGGCCGAGAACATGCCCTCGTCCACCGCGCAGCGGCCCGGCGACGTGCTCACCCAGTTCGGCGGCACCACCGTCGAGGTGATCAACACCGACGCCGAGGGGCGGCTCATCCTCGCCGACGCGCTGGTCCGCGCGGGCCAGGACGAACCCGACTACATCATCGACGTCGCCACCCTCACCGGCGCGCAGATGGTGGCGCTGGGCACCCGCACCCCGGGCGTCATGGGCACCGACGACTTCCGCGACCGCGTCGCGCGCATCTCGCAGGCCATCGGCGAGAACGCCTGGGCCATGCCACTTCCCGCGGAACTGCGCGCCGACCTGAACTCCAAGATCGCCGATCTGCAGAACGTCGCGCCGCACCGCTGGGGCGGAATGCTGTCGGCGGGGCTGTTCCTGAAGGAGTTCGTCGCCGAGGGCGCGCAGTGGGCGCACCTGGATGTCGCCGGGCCCGCCTACAACACCGGCGGGCCGTTCGGCTACATCGGCAAGGGCGGCACCGGTGTCCCGGTCCGCACCCTGATCAGCACCCTCGAGGACATCGCCGCCGAGTAACCGGCGCCGCCAACCGCGAGACGCGTCCCGCGACAACGCCCGCCCCGCAACCAGCGGAGGCGGGCGTTCGCGTCAGCGCGCGGCGATATTCGACGCGCGCTCGCAGAAGTACTCGGTGGACGTTCGAATCGGCGCGGAGGTTCGCGTTGAAACTCGACGCTCTCGGCGTCACCGCTCTGCGAAAGTTCGCGTAGCCACTCGGCAGACATGTCGTGCCGGTGCTCGGCGGCTGTCGCGTGCGCGCGGATGAGCCGGGGCCGCAAGGCGTTCGGGGTGGTGGACGGTCAGGCCGGTTCGACCAGGCGGCGTTCGAGGATGCGGCGGCGGGCGTCGAAGTCGCGCATGCGCTGGGGGTAGCCGACCCGGCGGGCGTCGTAGACGGGGATGTTCAGGGTGGCGGAGAGGCGATGCGCGCCGCGTTCGCCGACCACGCGGCGGGTCCATTCGCCGTCGTGGGCGACCAGCAGGACCGTCACGTCGGTGACCGTGGTGCGGGGTTCGACGAAAGCCTCGACGCCGTAATGGTTTCGCGTCCAGGCCACGAGATGCGCCAGGTCCGCGGGGTCCGCGTCACCCTGGCGACCGGTGCCGCCGCGCCCGAACAGATCCAAGAAACCCATCTCTGCCAACCTCCTCTCCGGCTTCGGAAGAACGCCGGATAATTCGATGATGCGCAGCTCGAGGGCCCGCCGCTATACCCTCGGCCAACTCCTAAGCAGCTCCACAGAAACCCTTCAGCGCGGCCTTAGCCCGGCCGCGAATCTGTCAGCCTCACCTCAGCCGACCGCGCGTCTCGGACCCGCCGGAGCGGCGCTGCGAGCCCGCTGCAAACCCTTCGGTCTCCGGACCCGACCGAGTCTCATGCTCCGAACTGCCGCCGCGCCATCGGCACAAGTCGATCGATGTGCGGATTCCGCCACGGCGGTGCCGCACTCGGCGATAGCCCCCGTGCACGGCGTCGGGTGACGATCTCCGGAATCGGACAGTTCGACTCCCGGCCAGCGGCACGCCGCCGGGCGGTGGCGGCCGTAAACGTGATACGTGTCATGGCATCCCGCTATTTCACGGTCACTCCAGGGGCGTTTCGCGCTCACGGGTGCGATCACGGCGCGGAGAGGTCGGCACAACCGCCGCCCTGTGACACGCCGCACCCGGACGAGTGCAAGGATGGGTGGCTGGAACAAGAACCAACACGGATCTCCGGTGCCACTGAATGTTCGGTGGCCGTCGGGACGACACCGCGACCCGCGGTGCCACGCCCGCGGAGAGACGAACTGTTTAACCCGACGAGCAGTCAGAGGAGTAGACGGACATGACCTTCTCCGTCCAGATGCCGGCTCTTGGTGAGAGCGTCACCGAGGGCACCGTCACCAGGTGGCTGAAGCAGGAAGGAGACACGGTCGAGGTCGACGAGCCGCTGCTCGAGGTCTCCACCGACAAGGTCGACACCGAGATCCCGTCCCCCACCGCAGGCGTTCTCGTGAAGATCGTCGCCCAGGAGGACGACGTGGTCGAGGTCGGCGGCGAGCTCGGCGTGATCGGTGAGGCCGGTTCCGCTCCGGCCCCGGCCGCCGCGCCCGCCGCCGCGGCCGCACCGGCGCCCGCGCCCGCCCCGGCCCCCGCGCCTGCCCCCGCTCCGGCT
>NZ_BAAGUM010000001.1:0-596540 GCF_054781395.1 Nocardia tengchongensis | reverse complement strand
CCACTGTGCAGTATCTGAAACAACACACAGATCACTGAGAAGACTTGAACCTCTTGGGGTTTGGGGCTCTCTGTGTGACAGTTTCATAGAGTTACGGCGGCTATAGCGGTGGGGAAACGCCCGGTCCCATTCCGAACCCGGAAGCTAAGGCCACCTGCGCCGATGGTACTGCACTCGACAGGGTGTGGGAGAGTAGGACACCGCCGGAACATCCTTCGCGAAAGGGGACCCAACACTGGGTCCCCTTTCGTCGTTTCAGCACCTGTGCTGCGAGGACGCTCGAGGGCGCGTGATTGAATTCAGGGTAGGTGGATCGCCCACCGGCCCTCCTCACGCGCGCGAGCGCCGTGGCCGGGTACACCCGCAGGCTACAAGAACAGAGAGGGATCACCGTGGCGGAGCAGAACGACGGCCGCAAACCCTTCCGCCGCAGTAATGGTGGAACCGGACAGGGCGGCTACGGTCGACGCGAGGACGGCGACCGCCGCGACCAGGGCCGGCCGTCGTACGGCGGTGGTCCGCGTCGCGAGGGTGGCGGCGGCCGTGAGGGCGGCTTCAACCGCGGCGGCAGCGGTGGCGGCGGTTTCAACCGCGGCAAGGACAATGAGCGTGGCGGTTTCAACCGCTCCGAGGGCGACCGCGATCGCGGCGGCTATCGGGGCGAGGGCCGGACCGGCTCCGATCGTGACGGCGGCGGCCGAGGCGGTTACGACCGCGGCCACCGCGACGGTGGTTTCAACCGCGGCGGTGGTGAGCGCCGCGAGGGCGGTTTCAACCGTGGCGGTGGCGAGCGCCGCGAGGGTGGCTACAACCGTGCCGGTGGTGACCGTCGTGAAGGCGGTTTCAACCGGGGTGGTGGCGACCGTCGCGAAGGCGGCTTCAACCGTGGCGGTGACAGTGACCGTCGTGAGGGTGGCTACAACCGTGCCGGCGGGGACCGTCGCGAAGGCGGTTTCAACCGCGGTGGCGAGCGCCGCGAGGGCGGGTTCAACCGCGGCGGAGATCGTCGCGAGGGCGGCTTCAACCGTGGCGGTGACAGTGACCGTCGTGAGGGTGGTTTCAACCGTGGCGGTGACCGCCGCGAGGGTGGCTTCGACCGCGGCGGCGAGCGCCGTGAAGGTGGCTTCAACCGTGGCGGCGGCGGTGACCGTCGTGAAGGCGGCTACAACCGTGCCGGTGGCGGTGATCGTCGCGAGGGCGGTTTCAACCGCGATCGTGGTGACCGTCGTGAGGGCGGTTTCAACCGGAGTGGCGACCGCCGTGAGGGTGGTTTCGATCGCGGTGGCGAGCGTCGTGAGGGTGGCTACAACCGTGCCGGCGGGGACCGTCGCGAGGGTGGTTTCGACCGTGGCGGCGACCGTCGTGAGGGTGGTTTCAACCGCGGCGGTGGCGAGCGTCGTGAAGGCGGCTTCAACCGTGCCGGCGGGGATCGCCGCGAGGGTGGCTTCAACCGCGACCGCGGCGAGCGTCGTGAAGGCGGATTCGACCGTGGTGACCGCGGTGACCGTCGTGAGGGCGGGTTCAACCGCGGCGGCGAGAACCGTGGCGGCGGAAAGGGATTCGATCGTGATCGGGGTCCCCGCGAGGAGAAGAAGAGCTTCGCGCGTGACGCGGTCGACGCGACCGGTGGTGAGAAGCCGAGCGAGGACAAGGATTTCGAGCAGACCGGCAACGGCGCGGCCGAGCGGTCGTTCGACGGCGGTCAGGATCGTCGCCGGGGCGGCGAGGGCGCGCGGGCCGGTGGCGGCCGGCCGGGGGAGCGGCGGTCGGGTCGTCCCGACGAACCGGGTCTGCCGGACGACGTGCAGGCCTCCGATCTCGAGCCCGCGGTGCGTCGCGATCTGCTGAGCCTGGACAAGAGCAATGCCGAGTCGGTGGCCCGGCACCTGGTGATGGTGGCGCAGCTGCTGGACGAGGATCCGGAGCTGGCGCTGGAGCACGCTCGTGCAGCGCGGCAGCGGGCCGGGCGGATCGCGGTGGTGCGCGAGACCGCCGGTGTCGCGGCCTATCACGCCGGTGAGTGGGCCGAGGCGCTCTCGGAGCTGCGGACCGCGCGACGGATGTCGGGTGGTTCGGGTCTGCTGGCCGTCATGGCCGACTGTGAGCGCGGACTGGGCCGTCCCGAGCGGGCCATCGAGCTGGGTCGCAGTGACGAGGCGCGGGCCCTGCAGGGCGACGAGGCCACCGAGCTGCGCATCGTGGTCGCCGGCGCGCGTATGGACCTGGGTCAGTTCGATCAGGCCGTGGTGACGCTGCAGACCGCCGAGCTGGATCCGGCGCGGACCGGTTCGGCCGCCGCTCGCCTGTTCTACGCCTACGCCGAGGCCCTGCTGGCCGCCGATCGTGGGGACGAGGCGCTGACCTGGTTCATGAACGCGGCCTCCGCGGACCTCGACGGGGAGACCGACGCCGAGGAGCGCGCCGCCGAACTGTCCGGCCACGGCGACGGTGAGGGCGCGGACTGGACCGCGGCCTTCGACGACGACGAGGACGAAGACGGCGAAGCCGCCGAGGATGAGTCGGATTCCCCTGCGGCGGAGCAGGATTCCGAAGACGATGGACCGGAGAAGTCCGACAAGCCCGCCGAGGGCTCCGAGAACTGAGGACCGGCAAGTGAACTCGACCGTGCGGCCGCGCAACAGCGCAGCCGCACGGTCGTTTCTGTATCTGTGATCAGCGAGAGGGACGGCATTATGCGACTGCGGGACCGGTTCGAGGCCTTGCTACTGGATCTGGACGGGACGCTGTTCCGCGGCCACGAGCGGATTCCCGGTGCGCCGGAAGCGTTGTCGGCGGGGGATGCGCAGCGGCGGATGTACGTCACCAACAATGCGAGCCGTTCGGCCGACGCGGTGGCGCTGCATCTGCGGGAGTTGGGCTTCGACGCCCACGAGGACGAGGTGGTGACCAGCGCGCAGGCGGCCGCGCGGCTGTTGGCGCAGCGGATCCCGGCGGGCTCCACCGTGCTCGTGGTCGGCACCGACGACCTGATGTCGGAGGTGGAGAACGTGGGCCTGCAGGCGATCCGCCGTTTCGACGGCGCGCTGCCGAGCGCTGTCGTGCAGGGACATTCGCCGCAGACCGGCTGGCCGGATCTGGCCGAGGCCGCCTATGCGCTGCGCTCGGGCGCGCTGTGGGTGGCGGCCAATACCGACGCCACGCTCCCCACCGAGCGCGGCCTGGCCCCGGGCAACGGGTCGATGGTCGCCGCGCTGCGGCACGCGTCGGGTCTGGAACCGATCGTGGCGGGCAAACCCTATGCGCCGCTGATGGAGGACGCGCTGGAGCGGGCGCGCACCCGCGACGCCCTGGTGGTCGGCGATCGCCTCGACACCGATATCGACGGTGCGCACGCCACCGGCCTGGAGTCGTTCATGGTGCTCACCGGCGTGAGCACCCTCGCGGACCTGCGCTCCCAGCCGGCCGACCGGATGCCGACCTACATCGCCGAATCCCTTGACGCCCTGAACCATCCGGTGGCCGACCTGGACCCGATCGTGCCGGGTGAGGGCGACATCGCCGACACGATCGCGGCGGCCCTGGCCAAGGCCCCCGGTCGCGCCATCGCTGTCCGGTCGGTACCTGCGTAACCTGACCTCGCTAGGTGTGAAGGCTCACAACGGTTTTCGCGCTTCGAACAGGGTGCGGGCCGAGTAAGCGACGAACGGGCCGTACTCGACGATCTGCCGGTGCAGGTCGCCGAGGCGGTCCCGGTATCCGGCAACGGTGAATCCGGGCACCATCCAGATGACCTTGCGCAGGAAGTACACCACCGCGCCGATGTCGTCGAACTCCACGCGAAGTCGTTCCGGCCGCGCCTGCACGATCTCCAGCCCGGCGGCGCGCGCGGCGGCGGCCTCGGTGTCCGGGTCGCGTTCGCGGCGGGCCGCGGGCTGTGGTCCCAGGAAGTATTCGACGAGCTCGAACACGCTGGCCGGCCCGACATGCTGCGCGAAGTAGGTGCCGCCGGGTTCGAGCACCCGAGCGATCTCACTCCACCAGACGGTGGCCGGATGCCGGCTGGTCACCAGGTCGAAGGCGGCGTCGGCGAACGGCAGCGGCGGTTCGTCGGGATCGGCGACCACCACCACGCCGCGCGGATGCAGCAGCCGTGTCGCCTCGGCCAGATTCGGCGGCCACGATTCGGTGGCGGCCATGGTCGGCGGGAAGGTCGCGGCCTCGGCGAGCACCTCGCCGCCGCCGGTCTGGATGTCGAGGGCGGCCCGCGCGGTGGCCAATCGGGCCGCCTGCCGCCGCTGATATCCCCATGACGGCCGCTGTTCGCGGGCGCGCCCGTCGAGCCATGCGAAGTTCCACCCGGTTACCGGTGCGGCGTCGGCCTCGGCGATCAGCCGCTCGAAGTCGCTGTCCACTCGCCCCATCCTGTCAGGGGCCTGCAACGGGATTTCGGTGCAACGCCGGTGCCCCGGTCGGCGGGCGGATTCGGGATGCGGCGGGGTACGTGTGTTCGAATGCGGGTTCGGGTAGCGTTATCGCCACGATGACTACGCCCACGCCTCGCCCGCAGATTCCCGCGCCGGGACCTCACTCCGGCACGCCAGGATCCCACCCCGGGATGCCGGGGCCCCGCCCCGGGGCGCCGCTGCCCGGGCAGCATCTGGCGGGCGCGAATCAGGAGTTCGCCGACCCGGATCGGGTCAAGGTCGAGGTGGACGCGCTGCTGGCCGAATTGTCGGCGGGCGCGCCGAATCCGGGCTTCCCGGGCGCGCCGAGCGTGCACTCGGAGGGCACCGACATCGTGCGGCGAGCCAAGATTCTGGAGCAGGCGCACGAGGTGCTGGTGCAGGCGCTGGCCACGGTGGACAAGATCTGAGGTGGCCAGGCGCGCACGAGTGGACGCGGAACTGGTTCGCCGCGGATTGGCGCGGTCGCGGGAACACGCGGTCGAGCTGATCAACGCGGGCCGCGTCCTGATCAATGGTTCGGTCGCCACCAAGGCGGCCACGGGTGTCGAGACCGCGACGCCGCTGCTGGTACGGGAGCAGCCCGACGAGGTGCAGTGGGCCTCGCGGGGCGCGCACAAGCTGCTGGGCGCGCTCGCGGCGTTCGAGCCGCAGGGCGTGTCGGTGGACGGCAAGCGCTGCCTGGACGCCGGCGCGTCCACCGGCGGTTTCACCGATGTGCTGCTGTCGAAGGGCGCGAAAGAAGTGGTGGCCGCCGATGTCGGGTACGGCCAGCTGATCTGGCGGCTGCAGAACGATGACCGGGTCCAGGTGCACGACCGCACCAATGTGCGGCAGCTGACGCCCGAACTCATCGGCGGCACGGTCGATCTGGTGGTCACCGACCTGTCGTTCATCTCCCTGGCCCTGGTATTGCCCGCGCTGGCCGCCTGCGCGGCCCCGGGCGCGGATCTGCTGCCCATGGTGAAGCCGCAGTTCGAGGTGGGCAAGGACCGGGTGGGTTCCGGTGGCGTGGTGCGGGATCCGGCGCTGCGGGCCGAGGCGGTGCGTGAAGTCGCCGCCGCGGCAGCGCGACTCGGTTTGCGGACCCGCGGCGTGACGGCCAGCCCGCTGCCCGGACCGTCGGGAAACGTCGAGTATTTCCTGTGGCTACGCAAGGAGTCCGAGCCGATCGGGGCGGGTGACGGCACGGCCGTGGCGCCCGGTGACGGCGCGGACGTCGGTGGGGCCGCCTACGATGCTGACGAGGCGGCGCGTGTGGCGGCGCTGATCGAGCGTGCGGTGCAGGAGGGTCCACAGTGAACGCGGCTAGCCCGGCCAGAGAAGTACTGCTGGTCGCGCATCCCGGACGGCCGGAGATCACCGATACCGCGCATCGGGTCGCGAAGATCCTGTGCGGCGCCGGGATCGGGCTGCGGGTGCTCGAGGACGAGGCCTACAGCACTCGGTTCGACACCGACGAGGAGGGCGCGGCCGACGGATACCCGATGCGGGTGATGACCCACGATCTGGTGGCCGCGGTCGGCACCGAGATGGTGCTCGCGCTCGGCGGCGACGGCACCTTCCTGCGCGCGGCCGAACTGGCGCGCGCCGCGTCGGTGCCGGTGCTGGGAATCAATCTGGGCCGCATCGGTTTTCTCACCGAGGCCGAGGCCGAGCACCTGGACGAGGCGCTGTCGCAGGTGGTGCGGCGCGACTACACCGTCGAGGAACGGATGACCATCGACGTCTCGGTGCGCGTCGACGACACCGTGGTCGAGCGCGGCTGGGCGTTGAACGAGGCCAGCATCGAGAACGCGGCCCGCATGGGCGTGCTGGAAGTAGTGCTCGAGGTCGACGGCCGCCCGGTGTCGGCGTTCGGCTGCGACGGTGTGTTGATCGCCACTCCGACCGGGTCCACCGCCTACGCCTTCTCGGCCGGCGGTCCGGTGGTGTGGCCGGAACTCGAAGCGCTGCTGGTGATTCCGTCCAATGCCCACGCCCTGTTCGCGCGACCCCTGGTGACCAGCCCCGATTCGCTGATCGCAGTGGAAACCGTGGCGACGGGACACGACGCGATCGTCTTCCTCGACGGCCGGCGCACCCTCGCCCTGCCGCGCGGCGGCCGCGTCGAGACGGTCCGCGGGACCGAACCGGTGCGCTGGGTCCGGCTCGACTCCGCGCCGTTCGCCGATCGAATGGTGCGCAAATTCCAGTTGCCCGTGACAGGCTGGCGGGGGCGACGCCGAACGGAGAGCACGAGTGCTGACAGAGATCAGGATTGACGGGCTGGGCGTAATTTCCACCGCCACCGCGCAATTCCACGAAGGTTTGACCGTCTTGACCGGTGAGACCGGTGCCGGCAAGACGATGGTGGTGACGAGCCTGCATCTGCTCAGCGGCGCCCGCGCCGACGCCGGCCGGGTGCGTCTCGGGGCGTCGCGGGCCGTGGTGGAAGGTCGCTTCACCGTCGACGACGTGCACGACGGCGCGCTCGGCGAGGTCGAGGAAGTGCTCGAATCCACCGGGGCCGAACGCGATGACGACGGCAGCATCATCGCCGTCCGCACCGTCGGCAGCGACGGTCGCTCGCGCGCGCACCTGGGTGGCCGTTCGGTGCCCGCCTCGGTGCTCTCCGATTTCACCGGTCCGCTGCTGACCGTGCACGGCCAGAACGATCAGCTGCGGTTGCAGCGCCCGGACCAGCAGTTGCACGCGCTGGACCAGTTCGCCTCCGACACCGTCGCGCCACTGCTGGCCAAGTATCAGAAGGCGCGAAAGGCGTGGCTGGACAAGCGCAATCAGCTGCTGGAGCGGACCGCCCGCAGCCGGGAACTGGCGCTGGAAGCCGATCATCTGACCCAGTCGCTGGCCGAGATCGACGCCATCGCACCCGAACCCGGCGAGGACGAGCATCTCGTCGGTGAGGTGCGACGGCTCTCGGATCTGGACTCCCTGCGTGAGGCGGCGTCCATCGCGCACGACGCGCTGGCCGGTCCCGCGGACTCGCCGGGTGAGGGGTCCGGCGCGCTGGATCTGCTGGGCACCGCGCGGGCCCGCATCGAATCCTCCGACGATACGAAGCTGTCCATGCTGGCTCCCCGTCTGGGCGAGGCGATTTCGGTAGTGGTGGATCTGACCACCGAGCTCAGCTCCTACCTGTCGGATCTGCCGTCGGATCCGGGTGCGCTGGAGTCCATGCTGACCCGCCAGGCCGAGTTGAAGACGCTGACCCGCAAGTACGCGCCCGATATCGACGGGGTCATCAAGTGGGCCGATGAGGCGCGCACCCGGCTGTCGTCGCTGGACGTGTCCGAGGAGGCGCTGGCCGCCCTGGGCGCGGAGGTCGAGACCGCCGCGGAGAAGGTGCGTGAGACCGCTCGCAAGCTGACCACCGCGCGCGGCAAGGCGGCCGGGAAGCTGGCCGCCGCCGTGAGCACCGAACTGGGCGGCCTGGCCATGGGCCGCGCCCGGCTCGAGGTCGGCGTCGGTCCGATCCTGGCGGGCGTGCAGGATTCGGCGCCGCTGGTCATCGACGGCAAGGAGCTGCACGCCGGGTCGACCGGTGTCGACGAGGTGGAGTTCCGGTTGGCCGCGCACTCCGGCGCGCATCCGCTGCCGTTGAGCCGTAGTGCTTCCGGTGGTGAGCTCTCGCGCATCATGCTGGCGCTGGAAGTGGTGCTGGCCAGTTCCGAGCACGGCACCACCATGGTCTTCGACGAGGTCGACGCCGGTGTCGGTGGTCGCGCCGCGGTCGAGATCGGCCGGCGCCTGGCGCAGTTGGCCCGCACCCACCAGGTCATCGTCGTGACCCACCTGCCGCAGGTGGCGGCCTTCGCCGACACCCACCTGGTGGTCGACAAGCTCGATGACGGCCAGGCCGTGAAGTCCGGTGTCAAGGCGCTGACCCAGGACGAACGGGTGGTCGAACTGGCTCGCATGCTGGCGGGCATGGGCGACACCGAGACCGGTCGCGCGCATGCGTGGGAACTGCTGACCACCGCGCACTCCGAGAAGGTCGGCGCGGCCGTCGGCGAGTAGCCCCTACCCCGAGACAGCAACCGGCCGGACCCTTCAGGGGTCCGGCCGGTTCTTTTCTGGCGCTGACGCGCCGATGCCGAAAAGGCGTCCTACTTGACTGCCTTGCGCACGCCGCCGATGAGGGCGTTGGTCAGAGCGCGCAGCCCGGGCTCCAGGATCTGGTCCGGAAGCGGGAGGCTGGGCTCGGACTCCATGGTGTAGACGACCCGGGTGCCGCCGGGGGCGTCGGAGAAGGCGATGGTGCCGACGTGGCGCTTGACCGGGGCGCCGGCGATGACGCGGTAGACCATGCGCTCGCCGGGGACGAGTTCGGTGGTCTCCTCGGTGGGGCCGATGCCCGCGATGCCGAGCTGGTACTGGGCGCCGACGCCGGACGGGCTGCCGATGCCGGGCTTCTTCAGCGAGATCTTGATGGGCAGAAAGGGATTGAGGCTGTCGCGCTCGGAGAAGAATTTGTAGACGACGTCGCGGGGGGCGGGAATGACGGTGTCGACCGTGGTGCTGGCCATGACGGCATTGTCTCCTTTCGTGCCGGTGCACGGAGCATATCCTTACTGGCCGGTAAGAAGATAGCCGTGCATCGGGTACCCCGGCCCGACCGGGTCTCGAGCAACATCTCGGCGATCGAATGTCGAGGCTGACCGGCGCGCCTCCATCATTGGTTGAGACTTTGGGGTGATCATCGGTCGCTATGAAGATGATGGGCCTGCTGTCGCGCAATACCGAAACGCTGCCGGGTCTGACCGGGATGGCCCGGGTGGACCGAAATACCAGGCGTTTGCTGCAGCGCGTGGGCCCGGGGGACGTGGTCGTCCTCGACGAGATGGACCTGGATCGGCTCACCGCCGACCGGCTGGTCGAAGCCCAGGTGGCGGTGGTGGTCAACGCCTCGCCCTCGATCTCGGGCCGGTACCCGAACCTGGGTCCGGAAGTGCTGGTGGCCAACGGCATTCAGTTGCTGGACGCGCTCAGCTCGGACGTGTTCAAGAAGATCAAGGACGGCGCGCGGGTGCGCGTCGAGGGTGGGGTCGTCTACGCGGACAAGCTCGCCAAGAAGGAGCCCGAGGCGCTCGTCGAGGGCATCGAACTTACCGAGGCGACCATCGCCGAGCGGATGGTCGAGGCCCGCAACGGGCTCGCCGACCACCTGGAAGCCTTCTCCGGCAACACCATAGAGTTCATCCGCACCGAGTCCTCCTTGCTCATCGACGGAATCGGCGTGCCGGATGTCGAAGTCGACATGAAGAAGCGGCACGTCGTGGTGGTGGCCGACGGTCCCGAGCACGCCGACGACCTCAAGCGCATCAAGCCGTTCATCAAGGAGTACGCCCCGATCCTGATCGGCGTCGGCCGCGGCGCGGACACCCTGACCCGCCACGGTTACCGCCCCGATCTGATCGTCGGCGATCCCGAGGAGATCACCGCGACCACGCTCAAGTCCGGCGCCGAGGTGATCCTGCCGGCCGACACCGACGGCCACGCCAAGGGTTTGGAGCGCATCCAGGATCTGGGCATCGGCGCGACCACCTTCCCGTCTTCGGGCGCGCCCGCGGATCTGGCGCTGCTGCTGGCCGACCATCACGGCGCGTCGCTGATCGTGACCGTCGGCGCGGCGGCCTCGCTGGACGACTTCTTCGACCGCGGCCGCCGCGATTCGAATCCGGCGACCTTCCTGACCCGTCTCAAGATGGGCACCAAGCTGATGGACGCGAAGGCCGTGGCCTCGTTGTACCGGCACCGGGGTTCCGGGTGGGCGGTCGCGTTGGTGGTGCTGGCCGCGCTGGTGGCGCTGGTGGTCGCGGTGCTGGCCACGCACATGGGTGGCGAGGCGCTGACCTGGGTTTCGCACACCTGGGATCGCGGCTGGCACTTCGGCGAGCGGCTATTGGACCGGCAAAAGTAGTAGGGGACCGATGATTTCCTTTCGCCATCACGCGATTTCGATCGCCGCGGTATTTCTGGCCCTGGCGGTGGGCGTGGTGCTGGGCACCCGTACGCAAGGCGACGGGTTGTTCTCCGGCACGGGCGATCGGCAGCAGGTCGGTGACCTGCGGGCCGAGAACGGCCGGCTGACCGAGCAGGTGAAGGCGGCGGACGCCTTCCTGTCCGGTGCGGCGGGCAAGCTGCTGACCGGTGCTCTGGCCAACCGTTCGGTACTGATCTTCACCACTCCCGACGCCGACAGCGCCGACGTCGACGCCATCAGCGCGGCGCTCACCACCGCAGGGGCCGCGGTCACCGGCCGGGTCGGCCTCAGCGGCGCCTTCACCGACTCCTCCGAAGGCGATCGGCTGCGCACCGCGCTGGTGAACATGGTTCCCGCGGGCGCAAAGCTCAAGGCCGACGCCGTCGATCAGGGCAGCCTCGCGGGCGACCTGCTCGGCCAGGTGCTGCTCACCGATCCCGGCACCGGCCAGTCGCGCGGCACCCAGCAGGAACGCGCCCTGGCCCTGGAGACGCTGCGCGGCGGCGGCTTCCTGACCTTCTCCGACGTGCAACCCGCCCAGCTGGCTGTGGTGGTCACCGGGGACGGCGCGCGGGCCGAGGAGAACAACCGGGGCACCATCATCGCCCGATTCGCCGGCGGGCTGCGCTCGCACAGCGCGGGCGTGGTGCTGGCGGGTCGCTACGGGGCCGCCGACGGGCCGGGCGCGATCGCGGTGGCCCGCTCCGAGGGCGGACTGGCCGCCGTCACCACCGTCGACAACGCCGACCGCGAGATCGGGCGGATCACCACCGTGCTCGGGCTCACCGAGCAGCTGAACGGTGGTACCGGTCGTTACGGCACCGGAGCGAAGGCGACCTCGCTCACAGTCGCGGCCATGCCGCACTGAGTCCGATGAACGGAAAGCCAACGCCCAGCACCGGAAAGGTTGCCCGCGACACGCGGAATCGCGTCGTTCGCGGGCAACAGACGTGCGTGGCATGCGATCGGCATCCGCAAGACGTGTTACCGTGAAGACCCGTGGGTAATTCACGGATTCCGGCGCGCGCGGCCACGAAACACATCTTCGTCAGCGGCGGTGTCGCCTCTTCACTCGGTAAGGGTTTGACCGCCTCCAGCCTCGGTCAACTGCTTACGTCGCGCGGTTTGCGCGTCACGATGCAGAAGCTGGATCCGTACCTGAACGTCGATCCCGGCACCATGAACCCTTTCCAGCACGGTGAGGTGTTCGTGACCGAGGACGGCGCTGAGACGGACCTCGACGTCGGCCACTACGAGCGGTTCCTGGACCGCGATCTGTCCGGGGACGCCAATGTCACCACCGGCCAGGTGTACTCGAAGGTGATCGCCAAGGAACGCCGCGGTGAGTACCTCGGCGACACCGTGCAGGTGATCCCGCACATCACCGACGAGATCAAGAGCCGCATCCTCGCGATGACCGGTCCCGATCTGCACGGGCAGGCCCCGGACGTGGTGATCACCGAGATCGGTGGCACCGTCGGCGATATCGAGTCGCAGCCGTTCCTCGAGGCGGCGCGTCAGATCCGCCACGAGGTGGGCCGCGACAACTGCTTCTTCCTGCACGTCACGCTGGTGCCCTACCTGGGTCCCTCGGGCGAGCTCAAGACCAAGCCGACCCAGCACTCGGTGGCGGCGCTGCGCAATATCGGTATCCAGCCCGACGCGCTGATCCTGCGCTGCGACCGCGATGTGCCGCAGCCGCTCAAGAACAAGATCGCGCTGATGTGCGACGTGGATGTGGACGCCTGCATCTCGACGCCGGACGCGCCGTCGATCTACGACATTCCGAAGGTGCTGCACCGGGAGGGCTTGGACGCCTACGTCGTCCGCAAGCTCGGGCTGCCCTTCCGCGACGTGGACTGGACGGTCTGGGGCGATCTGCTGGATCGCGTGCACAACCCGCGCGAAGAGGTCACCGTCGCGCTGGTCGGCAAGTACGTGGACCTGCCCGACGCCTACCTGTCGGTCACCGAGGCGCTGCGCGCGGGCGGTTTCGCCGCGCGGGCCAAGGTCAACATCCGCTGGGTGCAGTCCGACGAGTGCGAGACCGAAGCCGGTGCGCGCTCGCACCTGGCCGACGTCGACGGCATCCTGATCCCCGGCGGCTTCGGCATCCGCGGCATCGAGGGCAAGGTCGGCGCCATCCGCTACGCCCGCGACCACAAGATCCCGCTGCTGGGCCTGTGCCTGGGCCTGCAGTGCGTGGTCATCGAGGCGGCGCGCTCGGTCGGCATGAAGGACGCCAACTCCGCGGAGTTCGAGCCCGACACCAAGTTCCCGGTCATCTCCACCATGGCGGATCAGGAGCAGATCGTGGCCGGCGAGGCCGACCTGGGCGGCACCATGCGCCTGGGCGCCTATCCGGCTGTGCTGCAGAAGGATTCGCTGGTCGCGCAGGCCTACGGTGAGACCGAGGTCTCCGAGCGGCACCGGCACCGCTACGAGGTCAACAACACCTACCGCGACAAGATCGCCAAGAGCGGCCTGAAGTTCAGCGGCACCTCCCCGAACGGCCACCTGGTGGAGTTCGTGGAGTACCCGAAGGAGCAGCACCCGTTCCTGGTCGCCACCCAGGCGCACCCGGAGCTCAAGTCCCGTCCGACGCGCCCGCACCCGCTGTTCGCGGCGCTCATCTCCGCGGCACTGAATTACAAGGCCGCCGAACGCCTCCCGGTCGAGATCGCGGCCGAGGCGCCCGCCCCGGAAGCCGAGAAGGTCTCCAAGTAGCCCTTCGCCGAGGCTGAATGCCCGAAACCGCCCGAGCGCCGCAGCGCGCCGGGCGGTTTCGCATTTCCGGCCCGGGTGCCGGGGCATGCGGGCGTGGCGTGCACCACGGTGGCGGGGGTGGCGGGTCGGGTGTTTCCTGGCGGCACCGCGATTCGCGCTACGGTTCTGAGATGACGTCCTCCGGTCCGGTTCCCGGTTCACACGAATTCGATGTTCTGTCCAGTCGCACCGTGTATTCGGGGGCGATTCTGGCGCTGCGGCTCGACCAGGTGGTCATGCCCGGCGGGAAGGTGGCGGAGCGGGAGGTGATCGAGCACCACGCGGCGGTCGCGGTGGCGGCGCTGGACGAGGACGAGAATCTGGTGCTGATCAATCAGTATCGGCATCCGATCGGGCGGCGGCTGCTGGAGTTGCCGGCGGGCTTGCTGGACAAGCAGGGGGAGGATCCCCTGGAGGCGGCCAAGCGGGAGTTGGCCGAGGAGACGGGGCTGGCGGCGCGGGAGTGGGCGGTGCTGGTGGACGTGGCGCTGTCGCCGGGGTTCACCGACGAGGCGCTGCGGGTCTATCTCGCGACCGGACTCTACGAAACCGACCGGCCTGACCCGGAAATGGAGGAAGCCGACCTCCAGCTGCTGCGCATGCCCTTGCCCGAGGCCGTGCAAGCCGCGCTGGCCGGTGAGATCACCAATGCCACCGCGGTCGCCGGCGTCACCGCGCTGATGACCGCGCGCGCCACCGGTGCGCAGTTGCGGCCCGCCGACGCGCCGTGGCCGGGCATGCCGACGGCCTTCCTGGACCGCAAGGCGCGGGGGACCTCGGAGTAGGTCCCGATCGGGAAACTTGTTCTGTTCGCCCGGGTTCGGCTGGGAGAGTTCGTCGGTGGCTGCTGCAATGATGTGAGCCGTGCTGAAGCGGCAGATCGACGCGTACCTCGACCACATGGCGGTCGAGCGCGGCGCCGCGCGCAACACGCTCAGCGCCTACCGGCGGGATCTGGGGCGGTACCAGCACTTCCTGTCCGGGCGCGGGGTGGAAACGCTTGCCCGCGTGGCCGAGACGGACATCGCCGACTACATGATCTCGCTGCGGGCGGGGGATCCCGACCATCCCGCCCTGGCCGCCTCGTCGGCGTCGCGGGCCCTGGTCGCCGTGCGCGGACTGCATCGGTTCGCGACGGCCGAGGGGATCACCGACGCGGATGTGGCGCATCCGGTGAAACCTCCCACGCCCGCCCGCCGGCTGCCGAAAGCGCTTCCTTACGACCAGGTTTCACGCCTGCTCGACGCGTCCGGGGGCGACCTCGCCGACGGTCCGCGTGGATTGCGCGATCGTGCGCTGCTGGAATTGCTGTACTCCACCGGTGCGCGCATCTCCGAAATGGTCGGCCTTGATGTGGACGACATCGACGTCACCGAACGCGCTGTCGTGCTGCGCGGCAAGGGCGGCAAGCAGCGCATGGTCCCGATCGGCCGCCCCGCCCTGGCGGCTCTGGACAATTACTTGGTTCGCGGCCGCTCCGCCCTGGCCGCCCGCGGCAAGGGCAACGGCGCCCTGTTCCTCAACCATCGCGGCGGCCGCCTGTCTCGCCAGACCGCTTGGCAGGTCCTGCAATCCGCCGCCGAGCGCGCCGGCATCGCCGCCCAGGTCTCGCCCCACACCCTGCGTCACTCCTTCGCCACCCACCTCCTGGACGGCGGCGCGGACGTCCGGGTCGTCCAGGAACTCCTGGGCCATGCTTCGGTGACGACGACCCAGATCTACACCCTGGTCACCGTCGGGACCCTGCACGAGGTGTGGGCGACCGCACATCCGCGCGCTCGCTGAGCGGAGGCGACACTGCGGGTTTCGCGCGGACCCCGCGTGGGCGGAGCTGTCCCGGAACCGACGCCGCCGCTCCGGGCGCGGCGCAGTTGCGCCGTCACCCGTATCCTCGAATTCCGCCGATTCCGGTTTATCCGTTGCTTCCGGCGCGGAACATGACCCTGAACCCGTAACCTGCTGTGCCACAGTAAAGGAGACGTCTCGGACCGGTCCTCGGCCCGGCTGGGGCGGCTGTACCGGGTCTGAAGTGCAGGTTTAGGGTGCGTGTCCGAACGTTGGTCTCGCGCGAACAGGCGGTAGCGTCTAGGAGGAACCCGATCGCACACGCGGCCGGGTGCGTCGTCTACGGCAGACCGGTGGGCGGGGCAAGGGCAGGAACGTCGAAGGAGCAGCGGACGTGACGACTACCGGTGGTGCGGGCCAGCGGATCGAAACCGCCGCGCAAACGCTGTGGGAGGCACCCGATGTGGTGCACGACGCCAAGCAGGTCGGTCCCACCGGACGCCCGCTGCGCGAGATCCCCGAGCCGCCCGAGCCCGATCACACCGGCCCGGCGCTGATCGTCGCCATGTGCAATCAGAAGGGCGGCGTCGGCAAGACCACCTCGACCATCAATCTCGGTGCGGCGCTGGCCGAATACGGGCGCAAGGTGCTGCTGGTCGATCTGGATCCGCAGGGCGCGCTCTCGGCGGGACTCGGTGTGGCGCACCACGATCTGAACGTCACCGTGCACAACCTGCTCGTCGGACCCGGCAAGGTCAATCCCGACGACGTGCTGATGAGCACCAAGGTCGAGGGCATGGATCTGCTGCCCAGCAATATCGACCTGTCCGCGGCGGAGATCCAGTTGGTCAACGAGGTCGGCCGCGAGCAGACCCTGGGCCGCGCCCTGGCGCCGCTGCGCAACCGCTACGACTACATCCTCATCGACTGCCAGCCGTCGCTGGGCCTGCTCACCGTGAACGCCCTGGCCTGCGCCGACGGCGTCATCATCCCGATGGAATGCGAGTACTTCTCGCTGCGCGGGCTGGCCCTGCTCAACGACACCGTGGAGAAGGTGCGGGACCGGCTGAATCCGGAGCTGACCCTGTACGGCATCGTGGTCACCATGTTCGATGCCCGCCTGTTGCATTCACGTCAGGTCATGACGCGTGTGGTCGAGGTGTTCGGCGACCTCGTGTACGACACGGTGATCTCGCGGACCGTCCGTTTCCCCGACGCCAGCGTCGCCGGTGAGCCCATCACCACCTGGGCCCCGAAATCCGGTGGCGCGGAAGCCTATCGGGCCATGGCCCGGGAAGTAATCCAGCGGTCGGGCCGTTGAGCGATTCTCTCGACTCGGCGTCCGCGCACGATCCGGCGGACGTGGATTTCAGCATGTCCGAGGATGGTGTCGTCGCGGATATCGCGGGTGCGGGCGTGGCGGCCGGTGGCACGGACGCGCCCGGTTCGTCGGTGGTGTCCGATATCGCCGGGTCCGGCGGTCCGGTGGCCGAGCCTGTGGCAGCGGACAAGTCGGATAGTTCGGGCAAGTTCCATTTGAAGCTGGCCAACTTCGAGGGCCCCTTCGACCTGCTGCTGCAACTGATCAGCTCACGCCGCCTGGACGTCACCGAGATCGCGCTGCACAAGGTGACCGACGAATTCATCGCCCACACCAAGGCGCTCACCGCGCGGTTGTCCGAGGTGAAAGGCCTGCGCGCGGACAAGGTGCTCGATCAGACCACCGAGTTCCTGCTGATCGCGGCCACGCTGCTGGATCTGAAGGCGGCGCGACTGCTGCCCTCGGGCGAGGTGTCCGACGAGGACGACCTGGAATTGCTGGAGGCGCGCGACCTGCTGTTCGCGCGGCTGCTGCAATACCGCGCCTTCAAGCAGGTCGCGGAATTGCTGGGCGAGCTGGAGGCCGCGGCGCTGCAACGGTATCCGCGCGCGGTGTCGCTCGAGGAGCGGTATCTGGCGCTGTTGCCGGAGGTTACGCTGGGGGTGGACGCCGCGGGCTTCGCGGAGGTCGCGGCCACCGTGTTCCGGCCGCGTCCGAGACCGCGGGTCGGCCTGGATCACATCCACGCCCACGCCATCTCGATCGCCGAACAGGCGGAGCTGGTCATGGCGATGCTGAAGAGCGCGGGCGCGGGCGGCTGGACGACCTTCCACGAACTCTGCGCCGACTGCGAGCTGCCGATCCAGATCGTGGCCCGCTTCCTCGCGCTGCTCGAGCTCTATCGCGGCAAAACCATCGAGTTCGACCAGCCCGACCCGCTGGGCCCGCTGTCGGTCAGCTGGATCGGCGAGCTCGAGGACCAACCCGAACAACCGGTAACGATCGAAGAGGACTACGGGTGACCGAGGTGCAGAACGTGGGTGACGCCGGGCAGAACCCGCCCTCCGGCGGCGAGACCGCGCCCCAGCCGACCCTGGCCGAGCGGATCGTGGCCGAGGCGGCCGCGGCGGCGAAGGCCCGGGCGGCCGGAGCGGCTGCCGCCGAGGTCACCGAGCCCGCGCGCGACGCCGAAATCACCGAGCACGCGGCCGAGATCACACCGCTCGAGTCCGAGATCACAGTGGCCGAGTCCGAAGTCACAATGCCCGCCGGCGAAGTCACAGCGCCGGCAGCCGAAGTCGCCGCGCCGGCCGAGACCGGGGAGGCCCCCGCGCCGATTCCCTTGGCGGTCGACCCGCAGGAGTTCGACGACGAAGACGAGCTGTCGGAGGTGGAGTTCCGGTCTGCGCTCGAGGCGATGCTGCTGGTGGTGGACGCGCCCGCGCCGACCGAACTGCTGGCCTCGGCGCTGCGGGATCACCCGGTCCGGGTGGAGGCCGCGCTGCGGGAGATGTCGGCGGAATTGACCGCGCGGCGCAGTGGCATGGATCTCAGGTTCGTCGGCGACGGGTGGCGTTACTACACGCGGACGGAATTCGCCCCCTATGTGGAACGTATGCTGTTGGACGGCGCACGTTCGAAGCTCACCCGCGCTGCTTTGGAAACCATGGCTGTCATCGCGTACCGTCAACCGGTTACCCGAGCACGCGTGAGTGCGGTGCGCGGTGTGAACGTGGATGGTGTGATCAGGACCCTGCTGGCGCGGGGGCTGATCGCGGAGGCCGGAGCGGACCCGGAGACCAACGGCACTCTGTACATCACCACCGAACTGTTCCTGGAACGGATCGGGCTTGCGTCACTGGCGGATCTGCCGCCGTTGGCCCCGCTGCTCCCGGGCGTCGACCTGATCGACGAGATCAACGAGAGTCTGGACACCGATCCCCGGTACACCAGGCTGAAGAAACCGGCCGTGGCGGACATCGACCTCGGCACCGAAGACTGAAATTAGGACAACGTGAATACACCCGCTCGCCGAGATGGCACACCGGATCGTAGGAAACGTGGCAGCGAACCGCCTCGCGGCGGTTCCCGTGCCGCCCGAGGCCGGACCGGAGATGATCGGTCCGCCGGCGGCAATTCTTATGGCGGAGCCCGTGGCGGCTCCACGTCGCGCGGCTCGCGCGGCGACTCGCCCTCGTGGGGCGGAAACTCTCGCGGCGATTCCCGCGGCGATTCCCGCGGCGATTCCCGCGGCGGCGCCGGTTCGTACGGTCGTGATTCGGATCGTTCGCGTGGTGGCGCTGGTTCGTACGGTCGTGATTCGGATCGTTCGCGTGGTGGTGCCGGTTCGTACGGTCGTGATTCGGATCGCTCGCGTGGTGGCGCCGGTTCGTATGGCCGTGATTCGGATCGCTCGCGTGGTGGCGCTGGTTCGTACGGTCGTGATTCGGACCGTTCGCGCGGTGGCGCCGGTTCGTACGGTCGTGACTCCGACCGCTCCCGTGGCGGTGCCGCGCCGCGCGGCGAAAGCCAGTGGGGCGCAAGCGGTTCCCGCGGGGGCGCGCCCGCTCGCGGCGGTTCCGGGTTCGGTGGCCAGGGCGGCGCGGGTAACTCCGCGCGCGGCAACCAGTCTCGCGGGATCGGCGGCGGTCGCCCGCTGGCCCCGCACACCTCGCCGACCACGGCCGGCAAGAAGAAGACCGCCAAGCCGGAGCGCAAGATCGTCGCGCCCGTGCTGATCAGCAATGCCAAGCCGGCCCGGCACCAGCATGTGGATCTCGAGGAGCGGGCTCCCAAGAAGCTGCCGTGGGGTGAGGGTGAACGCCTGCAGAAGGTGCTCGCCAAGGCCGGTGTCGCCTCGCGCCGGGTGGCCGAGGACATGATCGATGCCGGGCGCATCGAGGTGGACGGCAAGATCGTGCGCGAGCAGGGTCTGCGCATCGATCCGGAGACCGCGGTGGTGCGGGTCGACGGCGTGCGCGTGGTGATTCGCGCCGAGCAGGTGTACCTGGCGCTGAACAAGCCCAAGGGCTGGCAGTCGACCATGTCCGACGAGATGGGCCGCCCGTGTGTCGGCGATATCGTCGCCGAGCGGGTCGCGGCCGGTCAGCGGCTGTTCCACGTCGGTCGCCTGGACGCCGACACCGAGGGCCTGCTGCTGCTCACCAATGACGGTGATCTCGCGCACCGGCTCATGCACCCGTCGTTCGAGGTGTCGAAGACCTACCTGGCCACCGTCAACGGTGAGGTCCGCAACCGTGAGGTCGGCAAGCAGCTGCGTGACGGCGTCGAACTCGAGGACGGGCCCGCTTCGGTGGACAAGTTCGTGGTGCTCGAGGTCGGCAATGGCAAGTCGCTGGTGAAGGTGGTGCTGCACGAGGGGCGCAAGCACATCGTGCGCCGCCTGCTGGACGCGGTCGGCCACCCGGTGACCGCGCTGGTGCGTACTCACGTCGGGCCGATCGCGCTCGGTGATCAGCGACCGGGCACGCTGCGCGTGCTGGGCCGGGACGAGGTCGGGAAGCTCTACGAGGCGGTGTCGTTGTGAACGGTGTGGGATCTCTGATCGATACGACCGGCGCGCTGACCGGTTCGGCGCGGCTGGTCGTCGCCATGGACGGCCCGTCGGGCACCGGCAAGTCGAGTGTGTCGCGCATGCTCGCGACCCGGCTGCAGGCCAGCTACCTCGACACCGGCGCGATGTACCGGGTGGCGACGTTGCGCGTGCTGCGCAGCGGCGTGGACCTGGACGACGCGGCGGCCATCGCGATCGCGGTGAAGGAACTGCCGTTGACCATCGGCACCGATCCGAGCCGGGAGGTCATCCTGCTCGACGGTGAGGATGTGTCCGGTGAGATCCGCGGCAACGCGGTCACCCAGGCGGTGTCGGCGGTGTCGGCGGTGCCCGAGGTGCGTGAGCAGCTGGTGGCGTTGCAGCGGGAGCTGACCGCGGCGGCGGGGCGAATCGTGGTGGAGGGCCGGGATATCGGCACCACCGTGCTGCCCGCGGCCGACGTGAAGATCTATCTGACCGCTTCGGCGGAGGCGCGCGCCGCGCGCCGCAATGCACAGAACATCGCCGAGGGCCGGGGTGACGATTTCGCGGGTGTGCTGGCCGATGTGCAGCGCCGCGACACCCTGGACTCGACGCGCAAGGTGTCGCCGCTGCGTCCCGCCGAGGACGCGGAGCTGGTGGACACCAGCGATCTGAACAAGGACGAGGTCATCGACGAGCTGTATCGCGTGGTGGCCGCACGGATTTCGGTGGGAGGCTCGCAGTGACGCAGGACACCTTCGCCGGTGATGGGATCTGGTCGGACGAAACCGACTGGGATATCGCCGAATTCGAGGGCGAGCAGGACGCCGAGCACGTTCCGCTCCCGACGGTGGCCATTGTCGGCCGCCCCAACGTCGGCAAGTCGACGCTGGTGAACCGCATTCTGGGGCGCCGCGAGGCGGTTGTGGAGGACATTCCGGGCGTGACCCGGGACCGCATCTCCTACGAGGCCAGCTGGGCGGGTCGCCGTTTCATGGTGCAGGACACCGGCGGCTGGTCGCCCGACGCCAAGGGTCTGCAGCAGTCGGTGGCCCGGCAGGCCGAGGTCGCCATGAGCACCGCCGACGCGATCGTCGTGGTGGTGGACGTCACCACGGGTGCGACGTCCGCCGACGAGGCGGTGGCGAAGACGCTGCGGCGCAGCAAGACTCCGGTCATCCTGGTCGCCAACAAGGTCGACAACCAGAAGCTCGAGGCCGACGCCGCCGAGCTGTGGTCGATGGGTCTCGGTGAGCCGCACATGATCTCGGCCGCGCACGGTCGCGGCACCGGTGATCTGCTGGACGAGATCCTGGCGAAGCTGCCCGAAACTCCCCGCGAGGGCACGGGTATCACCGGCGGTCCGCGTCGCGTGGCGCTGGTCGGCAAGCCGAACGTGGGCAAGTCGTCGCTGCTGAACCGGCTCGCCGGGGAGGAGCGGTCGGTGGTCCACAATGTCGCCGGCACCACCGTCGACCCGGTCGACTCGCTGGTCGAATTGGGCGGCAAGCCTTGGCGTTTCGTGGATACCGCGGGTTTGCGCCGCAAGGTGAGCAATGCTTCGGGCCACGAGTTCTACGCTTCGCTGCGCACCAAGGGCGCCATCGAGGCCGCCGAGGTGGCGGTCATGCTGATCGATGCATCCGAGCCGGTCACCGAGCAGGACCTGCGGGTCATCTCCATGGTGGCCGAGACCGGTCGCGCCCTGGTGATCGCCTACAACAAGTGGGATCTGGTCGACGAGGATCGTCGCGAGATGCTCGAGCGTGAGATCGACCGCGAGATGGTCCAGGTGCGCTGGGCGCAGCGCGTCAACATCTCCGCGCACACCGGTCGCGCCGTCCAGAAGCTGGTTCCCGCCATGGAAACCGCCCTGGAGTCGTGGGACAAGCGCATCTCCACCGGTCGCCTGAACAACTGGCTCAAGGAGGTCGTGGCCGCCACGCCGCCGCCCATGCGTGGTGGCCGCCTGCCGCGCATCCTGTTCGCCACCCAGGCGTCCACCCGCCCGCCGACGTTCGTGCTGTTCACCACCGGCTTCCTCGAGGCGGGTTACCGCCGCTTCATCGAGCGAAAGTTGCGTGAGGAGTTCAATTTCGACGGCTCTCCGGTCCGGGTCAACGTCCGCGTCCGCGAGAAGCGCGACCGCAAGAAGTAGGCCCATCCACGGCATCGGCCCGGGCGACGGTACTCCCGTCGCCCGGGCCGATCTGTATTCGGCGTCGAGTCGTCAGAGCGCCATCTTGCCGTTGTCGACGGTGTAGACGGCGCCGTGCACGGCGGAGGCTTCGTCGGAGCACAGGAAGGTGATGATGTTGGCGACCTGGGCGGGTTCCATCAGGCCGCGAGCGCTGGCGGTCTTGAGGATGAGCTGGTAGTCGGGGTCTTCGGGGAAGGTGAAGTTCTCGAGCAGCGGGGTGGTCATGCCGCCGGGGCACACGGCGTTGATGCGGATGCCCGCGGCGTCGAATTCCAGGGCCATGGCTCGGGTGAGACCGATGAGGCCGTGCTTGGCGGCGCAGTAGCCGGCGGAATACGCCTGGCCTTCCAGGCCCGCGATCGAGGCGACGTTGACGATGCAGCCGGTGCGCTCGAGCAGGTGGGGGAGGGCGGCGCGGGACAGGAAGAACGGCGCGCTCAGGTTCACGGCCAGGTCGCGCTGCCATTCCGCGTCGGTGACCTGGGCGGTGTGGCGCATGGTGTGCGCGCCCGCGGCGTTGACCAGGATGTCGATTCCGCCGAAGCGTTCGACGCAGGCCGCCACCACCTCGGCGGCTGCGGCAGGATCGGCGAGATCGGCCGCGTGCCAGGCGTTTTCGCCTTCCTCGAGGCTGCTCTTCAGTCGTGCCTCGTCGCGTCCGACGCCGAAGACCCGGGCCCCGCCCGCGCTGAGCGACCGGGCCACGGCCTGCCCGAGTCCGGACGACGCTCCGGTCACCACTGCGACGCGGCCGTCGAAACGCCCGCCACCATTACCCGCCATACCCGTCTCCAATCCATCGCCGGGCGGCGCGAAAACGCCGCCAGCTGAAACGGGTTCCAAAATAGACGGGCGGCGCGGTCGTGGCGACCGCGCCGTCCGATGTGGGCTACACCAGTTCGGGGACGCGCAGGTGCGCGAGGGCGAGCTCGAACTCGCTGACCTCGGTCACGGTGATGCCGGCCTGGGAGGTCGCCTTCTCCCGCATCTCCGCGGCCTCCTGCCGGTTGCGGTCCATGGCCTCGGCGTTGTCGAAGATGGCGCAGGAGACGCCGCGCCCCGACGACCGGTCGACCATCAGGCTGGCGCTGCAGAATCCGTCCATCTGTTCCATCGCCGGCAACGCGTACGTCCGGAAGACGTTGATCGAGGAGTCGTATCGATCGGGGTCGTCGCTGCGGGACCAGGTAACCCGGGCGCAGGCGCCGGCACCGGCGTGGTGATCGCGATGCAGCAGCGCGATATCCCATTCCTCGATCAGCGGCCCGTCACCGCCGAAGACGTCCCGGGCGCGATTGCGCAGCGGGCGCACCCGGCTCGCGCTGTCGTGCATGGCGTCCTCGGTCTCCCACGCGGTGGTGACGATGCACCGCCCGGAATCCCGGTCGACCAGCAACGACAGCCCTACCCACCCGGGCATACCAGCCAACTCGGTCATCACTTCATCGCGCATGAATGCAATCCCGGCATCGATAGAGGACAGCCGCGCCTGCATCGTGCTAGAGCGTGCGAACACTCGATACACCTCCTCTGTTGCGGGGGCGGCGCCGGGGTGACGCCACCGACGACCTTCAGCCTGCTCCGACCCGGCCACGGTGGCAACACCGGGGTAATCGCAGGGGATATCGCGTCAGCCCTTCTCTCAGAGCTGCCTCCTCGCGTCGAGCGGTTCACAGTGCGAACCGCCCCCTTCGGAACTTAGCTGATGATTCGCCGAAATGCCCCGGCTGTTGCAGCACCGTGTTCTTGTACACGCCGGACAAGCAGACCGGGTCGAGCGGGCAGACCCGGGTGTACCCGGCGGTGCCGGGGGGCGCGCCGGCGGACGAGCGGCGGAGTGGGGAGCCGGCCGGGTGTGCGGCGTGGTCGGCTGCGCCGGTTCGATCCCCGCGCAGCGGGTATGGTTCGGGGAGTTCTGCGGGGTGTGAAGGACCGAATGGTGCGTGCGGGTACGGAATTCGCGGGGTATCTGATCGAGCGGCAGCTCGGCGGGGGCGGAATGGGGGAGGTGTTTCTCGCCCGGCATCCACGATTGCCCCGGCTGGTGGCGGTCAAGGTGCTGGCGCGGGAGCTGGTCACCCAGCTGGAGACCCGGGCGCGGTTCGAGCGGGAAGCCGAACTCGTTGCGCGACTGGATCATCCGAATGTGGTGGGGGTGCACGATCGGGGCGTCGAGGGCGGGCGGCTGTGGATCGCCATGCAGTACGTGGACGGCGGGGACGCGTCCGCGCTGGACCCGTTCACGCTGCCCGCGGCCGAGGCCGTGCGGATCATCGCCGAGACCGCCAAGGCGCTGGACTACGCGCATTCGATGGGGGTGATCCATCGGGACGTGAAGCCCGCCAATATCCTGCTGACCCGCGCCGCGGCGGGCCAGGAACGGCGAATTCTGCTGACCGACTTCGGGATCGGGCGGTTACGTGACGATTCGGCGCAGATCACCCGGACCGGGATGCTGGCGGCGACGATCACCTACGCCTCGCCCGAACAGCTGTCGGGGGCCGCCCTGGACCCGCGCTCGGATCAGTATTCGCTGGCGTGCACACTGTTTCGGTTGCTCACCGGGTCCACGCCGTATCAGGCCGAGACGGCGGCGGCGGTGGTCGCCGGACACCTGCAGCATCCGGTGCCACGGGTGACCGATCGGCGCCCGGAGCTGCCGGTCGCCCTCGACACGGTCCTCGCGCGGGGGCTGGCCAAACGGCCGGAGGATCGGTTCGAATCCTGTCGGGCGTTCGCGGAGGCTGCGGCGCAGGCACTTTCGGATGTGTCGGAGTCGACGGTACCGCCGGTCGCCCAGGGTGGGGCAGCGCCGAACGTCGCGGTCGCGGGGGCGCTCGGTGCGGCGACCACCACCGTCGCGCCCGCTTCCAGCGAGGACCCCACCGTGCTGGACGGTTCGTCGCCCCTCGGTCGTCGCCGGTCCGGGCGATGGCCGGTGGTCGGTGCCGCGGCCCTGGTCGTGGCGGTGGCCGCAGCGGGAATCGTCTGGGCGACACAGGGTTCCGGATCATCGAACGTGCCCGCGCCCTCGAACCCGATCGGCCCCTACGCCGACACCTATCCCGGCATCGAACCGCTCACACAGATCGACTCGCTCGGCAACAAGGTCGCCGCACCGGTCTCGGTGGAGGATCCCGCGAATGACGGCCGGCTGCCGTGCGACCCGGCCACCATCGCGGCGGCGCTGCCGTTGACAGGCTCGGATGCCGCCCTGGGCCGCACCGTGATCGGCGCGGTGAAGCTGGCCGTCGACCAGTTCGTCAAGGGCGGAAACGTGCAGGGCGGCAACAAGATCTGCCCGATCGCGGTGCGGGAGTTCGACACCGGCGGCGATCAGGCGAAGGCGGCGCGGGCCGCGGAGCAGATCACCGCCGACGACTCGATCGTGGCGGTGATCGGCCCCGCGTTGTCCAAGGAGGTGGTGGCGGCGGGCAAGACCTTCGATGCCGCCGATCTGCCGTTCCTCACCCCGGTGGCGACGAATCCGCTACTGGCGCAATCGGGGTGGAGCGGATTCTTCCGCGGCCTGGCCAACGACAATGCCGAGGGTCCGGCGCTGGGCCGGTACCTGGCGGGCACGGCCCGGTTCTCGCGGGTCTGCGTGGTGCGCGACAGTGGCGGCGGATTCGGGGGATCGCTCGCGGACGGGGTGACCGCCGGGCTCGGCGCCGCGGCGCAGCCGGCGTGCGAGGTCAGCGTGGATCTCGGTGGCGAGGCGGGCGATGCGGTGAACGCCATCGCCGCCGCGCGCCCGGACGCGGTGTTCTACTCCGGTTACCCCGCTGCGGCCGCGACCCTGTTGACGAAGCTCCGAACTGCCGGTGTCACAGCGACTTTCGTCCTCGGCGACGGCAGTTACCACCCCTCCTTCCGGACCGCGGCCGGCCCGGCCGCCACCGGCACCCTGGTCGCCTGTCAGTGCGGCCCGGCCACCGAACGCTTCCTCGACGATTACCGGGCCGCCACCGGTGTCGCCGCGAACGCGTACGCCGCGGAGGCCTACGACCTCACCGCGATCGTGCTTCGCGGCATCGTGTCCGGGCACGCCGGGCGTCCCGAACTGCGCGCTTACCTGCACGGGTACCGCGGTGACGGCATCGCGCACAGCTACGGCTGGGCCACCGGCGGCGAACCGGCCGACCCGCGGATCTGGCTGTACCGCGTCACCTGACCCCGGACCGAGGCGTCCGGGCCGATCAGCTCGGCTCGTCTCCTTCGGGCCGCAGCCGTCGCAGTACGAGAAGGGCTGCCAGACAGCCCACTCCGAGCACGATGGCCGACCAGGCGGCGCGGTCACCGGACGCGTTGCTGCGGTCCGGCAGTGCGGTCAGAGCGTCGCAGCCGCGGTATTCCAGGGTGAGCGCGGCGGTCGGTAGCAGCAGGACGCCGAGTCCCAGTACGGAGCTGGCCGCGGCGCGGGTGGTGACCGCCCCGAAGCTGTATCCGGCCAGGGCCGCGAACAAGCAGCCACCGAGCAGCGCGGACCCCGAATTATGGTGTTGCGCGCCGGAAGCCAGCAGGGCGAAGACGCTGAGCCCGATGATCGCGCACGCGGCGGCGACCGGCGCGGGGCGGGGGAGTGCGACGCCGGCGAGCATCCCGAGCGCGAGGGCGGCGAGGATCGGCGCGATCTTCCAATGGTCGTGAATGGTCGCGATGGCGCCGCCGCTCGCGGTGAGCGCTACCGCGAGCAGGGTGAGCGTGCCGTCGCGGCCCGGCAGCAGCAGCGCGGCGACCAGGGCGGCCGCGACGACGGCGAACAGCCACGCGGCGATGGCGAGGTGGCTCTCGGTTCCGGGCGTGAGCCGCTCGGAGGCCGCGGTGACGGCCGTGATCACTACCGCCGCGGCGAGGATCGGCGCGAAGGGCAGCTGCACCGCGGTCGGGTGCGACGTGGTCCGGGCCCGCTCGGTGACGAGGAAGCAGGCGGCGAGCAGGGCCGCGGCGACGGCGGCGAGCCAGTCCGGCGGCAGATCGACGAAGGCGCGTTCGACCACGGACAGTGCGCCGTTCTCCGCGGCTTGGTTCTCGATGTGGTGGCCGACCAGCACCCCGGTGAGCGCGCCGAGCAGATAGCCGAGGGCCGCGGGCCGGTGTGTCAGGGCCGCGGCCCCGGTGGCGCCGAGCAGCACGCCGGCGCCGAGGGAGTCGACGAAGTTGGCGGTGGCCAGGGTGGTGGAGGTCGAGGTGACCAGCAGGTGGTCGGTGGCCAGCAGCACGGCCGCGACCGTGCCGGTGGCCCAGGCGGTCCGGGTGCCGAACATGCGCACGCACACCGCGGTCACGACCGCGAGGATGGCGCCGGCGGCGGTGGCCCGGGGCAGGGTGACGGTGAGCAGCGTCAACTGCATGGCGGACGAGTCGGTGCTGCACCCGGCGTCGAAGGGCACGATCAAGGACATGCCCGCGACCGCGGCGGCGATGCCTCCGCCCGCCGTGTCGAGGGCCGCGCGATACCGCTGCACGGGCGGCTCCCAGGAGTCGATGATCAGTTACCGTGTGGCAACCGTAACAGCGGTGGCCCTCAGCGCGGGTGGCGGCGGGCCGCCCGGTCGACCGCGAACTCGCGGAAGCGGCGCACCGCCTCGGACGGCGTGGCGGTCGCCGACCAGATCAGCCCGACATCGCGCGACGCGCCCGCGTCGGCGAGCGGGACCACCGCCAGATCCGGCGGTATCGGTTCGTCCTCGGGTACCAGCGCCACCCCGAGCCCGGCCGCCACCAGCCCGCGCACGGTCACCAGATCACTGGCTTCGAAGGCGATGCGCGGCCGCACCCCGGCCGCCGCGCACAGTTCGTCGAAGATGCGCCGCATCCCGAATCCTGGATGCATGGTGATGAATTCGGCGTCGGCCAGTTCGCCGATCCGGGTGTGACGCTGTCCGGCCAGCCGGTGGTCGGCCGGAACCGCCAGCACCAGTGGCTGATTCAGTAGGGTGCGCCACCCGAGGCCGGGTTCGCCGGGTCGCGGGGAGACCAGTGCCAGGTCGGCTTCCCCGTCGAGCACCTGGCGGGTGATGACCTCGGCCGCTCCCTGGTGGAGGCGGAAGTCGACCCGGCCCGCCCCGCGCCGGAATTCGGCGATCAGCCGGGGTGCGAGCCGCCCGCCGAAGGAGTGCAGGAACGACAGCCGCACCACGCCTTTGGCCGGATTGATGCGGTCGGCGAGCGCCTGTTCCCCGGCATGCAGTTCGGCGCGGGCCCGGCGGGCGTGCTCGTAGTAGAGGCGGCCGTACTCGTTGAGCCGGATGCGTTTGCCGTGCCGGTCGAACAGGGGAGCCCCGAGCCGCTGTTCCAGCCGGGCGAGCATGCGCGACAGGGTGGGCTGGGCCAGGTGCAGCCGGTCCGCGGCCGCACTCACGTTCTCCGTTTCGGCGAGTGTCGTGAACCACTCCAGATCCGCACCGAGCACGCCGCCTCCTCGCTATATGCGCTGACAGCATGACGATACCTCGCATCATGCATTTCCGTTCTAAGTGCCGGTCGCGCACCCTGGATCCCACACCCCGATTCACCCTGGGAGGACCCGATGACGAGCGCAGGAACACGTCGGCCGCTCGTGTCCGGCAGCCCTCGTGACGCGCACGAGAAGCGGGTGACGGCGGCGCTTTTCGCGGCCGGCCTGACCACCTTCGCCGCCATGTACTCGACCCAGTCCCTGCTGCCGAGCCTGTCGGCGGCCTTCGATGTCACGCCCGCGCACGCTGCCCTCGCGGTCTCGCTGACCACGGGATTGCTTGCGCTGGCGATCATTCCGGCGGGCGTGTTGTCGGCGCGGATCGGCCGCACCCGGGTGCTGATCGGGTCGGCGGTGGCGGCCGCGCTGCTGGGATTGCTGCTGCCGTTGTGCCCGACGATGGACACGCTGCTGGCGGTGCGCGCGGTGCAGGGTGTCGCGCTGGCGGGGGTGCCCGCGGTGGCCATGGCGTATCTGGCCGAGGAGGTCGGGTCGGCCGGGCTGGGTTCGGCGATGGGGGTCTACATCGCCGGCACCACTATCGGCGGTCTGGCGGGCCGGTTGATTCCGTCGCTCGTGCTGGGGCTGACCTCGTGGCGGTGGGCCGAGTTGGCGGTGTCGCTGGCGGTGGCGGCGGGCGCGGTGTGGTTCGCGCGCACACTGCCCGCCTCGCGTGGATTCGCCGCGCGCCCGGCCGGTTTCGGGGTGATGCTCGGCGATCTCGCCCGGCAGCTGCGGCTTCCGCGCCTGGCCGCGCTGTTCGGGCTGGCGTTCCTGCTGATGGGCAGCTTCGTCTCGGTCTACAACTACCTGGGCTACCGCCTGACCCATCGCCCGTTCGGCCTGCCCGCGGCGGTGGTCGGCCTGGTGTTCGTGCTCTATCTGGCGGGCACCGCGGCCTCCGCGTATGCCGGGCGCCTCGCCGATCGCCGCGGCCATCACCGGATCCTGGTGGGCTCGCTGTCGTTGATGGCCCTCGGTGTGGTGGTGACGATTCCGGACCGGCTGAGCCTGGTGCTGATCGGCATCCTGCTGTTCACCACCGGCTTCTTCGGCGCGCACACCGCGGCCAGCGCCTGGGTCGGCACGATGGCCGACAACCGCGGCGCCGCATCGTCTCTGTACATGTTCGCCTATTACCTGGGCAGTGCGGTGGTGGGCAGCGCGGCCGGGATCGCCTACGTCGCGGGCGGCTGGATCGGCCTGGTGGCCTGCGTGGCGGCGCTTCTCGTCGTCGCCGCGCTACTGCTGGTCACGGCCGGACGTCCGGCTGCCGCGAGCCGATCCTGACCGATGCTCCGCGGCCGGCGAAGTTCAGGGCGCCGCGCTGTCGTCGAGCGCGGGGCAGCCGGGGTTGGGGCTGTCCTCGGTGATCTCGGTCGGTTCCGTGCAGACGGGCAGGGGCGTCGGAGGTTCGATGCGCACCTGGGTGACGGCAGGCGCATGCGCAGCCGGACCGGCGACGGCGGGCACGGCGCCGTAGACGAAAGCGGTGGCCAGCCCGGTCAGGATCAGCACCATGGCCGCGGCGGCCAGCGTGGGGAAGGCGGCGGTGGAACGCGCCCACGCGACGATACCCATGGCGCTCACCTCCTCTGAGGCCATGGTCGGTTCACCCGCGGTCGCGGTCAAGCCGGTGGACGCGGCGTTTGCACGATATTTACGCGGGACCGGTCGTGGCCCCGATGTCGTTCGCCCTCAGTGTGATCGGGCCGACACCCTGATCATGCGCCCGTGTTGGTGTCGATGAAGACCTGGTAACCGTCCAGCAACCGGTCCAGCGCGAATCCGAAATCGGCTTCTTCCCAGTGCATGTCGTCGCTGTCGAAGGCCCGGTTGGTGAGGGCGCTGGTGACGGCGGGGAACCGGTGCGGGTCCAGGACGGTGGTGAGGATGCCGGTGTAGTCCTGGTCCTGGGTGTGCCCGATGGCATCGCGCAGGAAGCGGGTGCGGCCGATGACGTAGATCGAAAGGTTCACCAGCAGTTGGAGTTTGAGGGCCTCGGGGATGGGGACCTCGGCGAGGGTGTTCATGCCCGCCTCCAGCCAGGCCATGTTGTTCGGGCCCAGTGGGGGAGTGGTCATGGGGATGTCGAGCCACCAGTCGTGGGCGCGGATGGCGTGGAATTCGGCCCAGGCCCAGGCTTCGAGTCCGGCGCGCCAGCCGGCGGGCAGCTCCGGGGTGAGGTCGAAGATGCGGTCGTGCAGCAGCACGACGAGGGTGTCCTTGCTGTCGACGTAGCGGTACAGCGACATGGTGGTGAACCCGAGTTCCTTGGCGACGCGCGCCATGGACAGCGCCGCGAAGCCTTCGGCGTCGGCGATGGCGGTGGCCGTGTCGAGGATCTGCTCGAGGCTCATCGCGCGTTTGGGGCCGCGACTGCCCGCCTCGTCCAGATCCCAGAGCAGTTTGACCGACTTGGGCAGGGCTTGCGGGTCGGGCGTCATCGGACCTCCTGTCGTGGTGTCGGCTTCCATCTTGCGCCATCGAAGAAACTGTGTAGCCTATAAACAGAGTATATGGCATACACAGTTTCTGAACGGAGTCGCCATGACCACATCCGGACCCGCGCCCGCCATCGAGGTGAACGGGCTCGTCAAATCCTTCGGTGACCAGCCCGTCCTGCGCGGCATCGACGTCACCGTGCCCACCGGCACCGTGTTCTCACTGCTGGGCCCCAACGGCGCGGGCAAGACCACCATGGTCCGCATCCTCACCACCCTGGACCGGGCCGACGGCGGGCGGCTGCGGGTGGGCGGCCACGATCCGGCGCGGGCGGCGGACGCGGTGCGCGCGGCCATCGGCGTCACCGGCCAGTTCGCCGCGGTGGACGAGATCCTCACCGGCGCCGAGAATCTGCGGCTCATGGGGCGGCTGCTGCACCTGGGATCCCGCGAAACCGGTAGGCGCACAGCGCGATTGCTGGAACAGTTCGAGCTCACCGAGGCCGCCGGCAAGCGCGCCGGCTCCTACTCCGGAGGCATGCGCCGCCGCCTGGACATCGCCATGAGCCTGATGGGGCAGCCGCGCATCGTGTTCCTCGACGAGCCCACGACCGGATTGGATCCGCGCAGCCGCCGCGACCTGTGGCGGGTGATCCGGGGGCTGGTCGCCGACGGCGTGACCATCTTCCTCACCACCCAGTATCTGGAGGAGGCCGATCAATTGGCCGACCGCATCGCCGTTCTCGACGGCGGCCGCATCGTCGCCGAGGGCCGGCCCGACGAGTTGAAGCGCCTCGTGCCCGGCGGTCACCTGCGCCTGGGCTTCGCCGACGAGCACGGGCTGGCGGCCGCCGCGCGCGCACTGCCGGTGGCCGAGATCGACGGCGAGGCGCTGGCGCTGCGGGTGCCCTCCGACGGCAGCGTCGGCGATATCCGCACCCTGCTCGACCATTTCGACGATCACGCCGTGGCCATCGACCAGCTCTCCATTCACACTCCCGACCTCGACGACGTCTTCTTCGCACTCACCGGCAATTCCGTGAAAGGCGCTGCGTAATGCGTACTCTCGTGCACTCCGCCCAGGACTCCGCCACCATGGTCGGGCGCAATCTGCGCCATACCCTGCGCAGTCCGGACACCATGATCATGACCATCGCCGTGCCGGTCAGCATTCTGCTGATGTTCGTGTACGTATTCGGCGGCGCGATGAATGTCGGCGGCTCCTATATCGACTACGTCGTGCCCGGAATCATTCTGCTGTGCGCGGGTTTCGGATCGGGCGCGACGGCGGTGGCGGTGGCCACCGATGCCTCCAGCGGTATCGTTGATCGCTTCCGGGCCATGGCCGTCTCGCGCGGTGCGGTGCTGACCGGGCACGTGCTGGAGAGTGTGTTGCGCAATCTGCTCACCAGTTCGGTGGTGGTGCTGGTGGCGGTGGCGATCGGCTTCCGGCCCGCGGCCGACCCGGTGCGCTGGCTCGCGCTGGCGGGCGTGCTGGCGTGCTTCGTGGTGGCGCTGTCGTGGGTGGCGGCCGCGCTCGGCCTGCTGGTGTCCAATCCCGAAGCGGCCAACGGCTTCATGTTCTTCTTCATGTTCCTGCCGTACGTGAGCAGCGCTTTTGTGCCGACCCACACGTTGCCGAGCTGGCTGCGCGGGTTCGCCGCGCATCAGCCGGTCACCTCGGTCACCGAGACTGTGCGGGGTCTGCTGATGGGTACGCCGGTGGGGGATTCCGCGCCGACGGCACTGGCCTGGTGCGCGGGTCTGGCGCTGGCCGGCTACCTGGCCGCTGCGGCGTTGTCGCGCCGCACGGCATCTAGCTGAGATACCTCTACGCTGATATGCGCATCAACGCATGAGATTTCGGCCGAGTCATCCTAAGTCGGGAGCGGTGTGCGAGACCGGGGCACGGAGATGAATGTTGGGTTTCGCACACTTCCTAACAAGCAAACGCTTGGGTTGATAACGTCGATAGTGCAGGAGGACGGTGACGGGCATCTGTCGCAACGCAGCGACGTCCGTACGCTGAACCGGACCGCGCATGCGCGGCCGTCGGAGCTAATCAATGGGGATCTGACCCGGGGGCAATTCAATTCGGCTCGACGTTGTTTCGAAAGCGTCGTGCGATGTCGTTGCGTGCTGCCCGTCCCCGGCAAAGCAATCGACAGGAATGGCGCATGACCGAGAACAAGGTAATCCCCGATCCGAACCACCCGCTGCTGCCGCTCGCGCGGGCCTACACCGACTACTTCACTCCCACCGTCGTCGGTCTGGAGAATCTGCCGGTGTCGGGGCCGGCGTTGGTGATCGGCAATCACTCGTCCATCTACTGGGCCCCGGAGGTGTGGATCACCTTCATGGCCATGCTGGAGCACCGGCCCGACGAGCCCAGCTACGGTGTCGCCCACGACATCCTCTTGCGCGCACCGGTTCTCGGTGAGAGCCTGCGCCAGTTCGGCGTCATCGCGGCCTCGCGCGAATCCGCGGCCAAGGGCCTCAAGGACGGCGGCGCGGTCATGGTGTACCCCGGCGGCGACTGGGAGGCGTGCCGCCCGTGGACCGATCGCGGCAAGATCGACTTCGCCGACCGCAAGGGCTTCATCCGCCTGGCACTGGAACTGGGGGTTCCGGTGATTCCCGCGGTGGCCAACGGCGGCCACGACTCGATCTTCGTGCTCAGCCGCGGCGAACGCACCGCGAAGTTGCTGCAGCTCGATAAACTGGTGCGCGCCAAGGTGTTTCCGTACACCCTGGGCCTGCCGTTCGGTGTGGCCCCGATCCTGCCGCAGATCCCGCTGCCCGCGTCGGTGACGGTGAGCTTCCTGCCCGCCCTGGACTGGTCCACCGAGCCCGGCGACCCGGACGACGCGAAGCTGATCGACGGCTACTACACCCGCACCGTCGAGACCATGCAGACCGAGCTCGACCGGCTGCGCGCCGAGACCCCCAACCCGGTGGTCGCCGGCCTCAAGAAGCACGCGGCCGGCCTGCCCGGACCGCTGAAGGGCCTGGCGGATCTGCTGTGAGCCGACGCTTCCGCTGTAGGGGGACAGCGGTTTTCGCCGGATGAGCCATCGAGGATGTCGTACGCGGGCCGGACCCGCGCACGGCATCCTCGCTCGGTTTCGGGCCCCGAATTCGTTCCGGCGCTGCTGACACGTTCTCGCCCGCCGATGTGGTTAACTCGCGGCAAGCGCCAGGCGGGCGACTGCCGGGCCCGGAGCCGGGCGTCCGGAACGCATCCACCGTCCCCGGACGTTGCCTCAGGGAGCCGAGAGGGTGGAAGACATGGTGCGCCTGGTGCATTCGGTGGCCCCCGCGCTGGCGGCGGTAGGGGCGCTCGCGGTCGCGCTGGTGGCGCCGGCCCTGCTGTCCGCCGCGGTGCCCGCCCGCCTGACCGACGTGCCGGCGGGCACGAGCATCACACTGACCGCCACCGGCATCGGGGCCGTGCACGGCGGCGCGGACCCGGCCAATGCGATCGTGTTCCTGGTGCCCGAGCCGATGCGGCGGCAGGCCACCGGCGACGAATCGGTCGCGGTCCTGAAATCCGGCGACGGCGAACAGCGGGTGTCGGTGTCGGTGACCGACGGCATCACCGATTTCGCCACGGCCGCACCCCGCATGCTGCTGCCCCTGCGCGCGGCGGGTGTCGCCGCGCGCTTCGACGGCGGCGTCGTGGACGCCGGCGAATTCCACGGCCTCACCTGCGAATTGCCCGACACCGCCGGCGGGGTGTGCGCGGTGGCCGCCAGCGGTGACGTCGGCGTCACCATCCTGGTCACCGGTCCTACCCGCGAGGCCGGACTTCACCTGATCGCCGAAGTCCTGAACTCGACCAAGGCGGTGGAGGCGTGAGCGAACCAGCTCCGGGGCAGCACGGCACCAGCATTGCGGCGCCTACCGGACGGGAGGGCCTGAGCTGGTTCCAGCCACGTTCGGCGCTGTTCTGGGTGTATTGCCTGGCGGTCCTGATGGGGCCGTTGCTGTTTCTGATGCAGGCCGCGGGCCAGGTGTGGTTCGCGGGTGCGGCGGCGCTGGCCGCATTGCCGATCACGGCGGTCACGCTGGTGGTGATCGGGCGAATCCTGTTCGCGCTGGACCCTTTCCGGGCGCGCCGGCATCTGGTGGCGCCGATGGTGATGGGCGCGATCTGGGGTGCGACGGTGTGGACCGGGCTGGCGATGTGGGCCAATGACCATCTCAGCCGGGCCGTCACGAATCTGTTCGGGGACCGGTTCGCGGTCAGCTGGAGTGCGGCGATCACCGCGCCCATCGACGAGGAGTACATCAAGGCGATCGGAATCGCGGTGGTGGCCATGCTGTTCCGGGCGCGGCTGACGCGGCCGATGCACGGCCTGCTGCTCGGGGCCTCGGTCGGGCTGGGCGCGCAGATCGCGGAGGACTGCCTGTACAGCACCCAGACCGCGTTGTCGTCGCCGCAGACGCCGGTGGCGGATGTGCTGCTGGTGGCGGTGCTGCGGCTGGTCACCGCGCTCACCTCGCATTGGGCGATGTCGGCGCTGGCGGGTGTCGGCATCGTGGTCGCCTTGATTCGTACCGACCGGTCGTGGCCTTGGCGGCTGGGCGTCTTCGCGCTGTTCTACGCGCTGGCCTTCACCATGCACGTGCTCTTCGACGCTCCGCGCCCGCCCGGTCCCGCCCTGCTGTCGACCTATCTGCCGATTCTGCTCGACTTGGTCATCTTCGCGCTCGCCTACGCCTGGGTGCTGGCGACCGAGCGACGCTGGTTCCGCGCCCTCATCGCCCGCCCGGCCGCGCGCGGCATCGGATCGGAGCTCGGGTTGACCCCGCTGCTCACCTACCACCGCCGGCGCGAGGCCCGGGCCGCCCTGCGGCGTTCGACGGGCTGGACCCGCAAGCAAGCGCTGGCCTACGAGCGCGGTCTGCTGGACCGGATCACCGCTTTGGATACTCCTGGGCTATCGTCGCTGCCGGGTGATGGCGGTCCCAGTTCGGGTGTCCTGCCGGACGGCTCCGTAGTCCGATATCGCTGGTAGATGAATTGTCGCGTGCCGGTTACCAGCGCTGAGATAACTGGACGCTAGCGTAGGTCTCTATGAGTGAGGGTCAGACGCCCCCCGCCGAGCCCGCGCGTCAGCCGGTGGACGAATTGCTGGAGCGCCGTCAGCAAGCGCTGTGCAACTATCTCGACGCGAGCGCCGACATCGCCGGCAGTCGCATTCGCGCGAATCTGGCCGGCTGGCAGCGATGGCTGGGCCGGCTGCCGGGTTCCCCGGTCGCGCGCGCCACCGCCCGCCGCGACGCCCTGGTGCGCGATCTGGCGGTGCACGGCGTCGGCGCCGACGATCACCGCTGGGGCGTGCTGTCGGGCGCGTACGTGCGCAGCCTCGGCGCCCCGCTGTGCCTGGAGGACACCCTCGCCGAGCTGACGCAGCGCTACAGCGCCGAGCATCCGCACTGGACCCGCCGCCTGGAGGCGCTGGCCCGGGCGACCGGGGAGGCTCGTCCGATGGCCGCGGTCGGTGACCGCGCGGTCGTCGCCGACCTCACCGAGGAGCTGCTGGCCATCACCCGCAGCGCCCCCGATGAGGCCGCGCGCCAACGTCTTTCGGACCATCTGCCCGGCGTGCTGCGCCCGGTGCCCTCCGATATCGAGGCCCTGCGCCGCGACGATGCGCTGGCCGAGGTGGTGTTCGACATCTACGCCGACACCATCAAACTCGACAACATCACGGTGAATCCGGAACTGCGCGGCACCGGCCTGGGCACCGCGGTCCTGCAGCATTTGTGCCGCGCCGCCGACGCCCATCACCTCTACATCGTCGGCCAGCTGGTCCCGACCTACCGCGACGACGATTCGGCCGTTCCGAAACTGGCCAATTGGTGCCGCCACCACGGCTTCTCGGTCAACGAGCGGCTCGGCGGCCGGATCGTGCGCACCCCGTCGAGCGTCCCGGGCTCCGCGGCGATGTAGTCCGAGGCCCCGAAACGCCGAGCGCCGCATACCGACCTGCGGTATGCGGCGCTGTCGAGCGGAACGGGATCAGGCGGGCAGGCCCATGCCCGCGGCCAGCATCGGCCACGAGTTGTGCAGCGCGCTCTCCCAGTACGGCCAGTAGTGGGTGCCGACCGGGTCGAACTGGAAGGTGGCGGGGATGTTCAGCGAGTTCAGCTTGTCCTGCAGGTTGTGCGTGCAGGCGTTCACCCCGCCCTCGATGATCATGCCCAGCGCCAGGTTCACGTCACCCTGGATGCCCGGGGCGGACTTGGTGTAGAACTCGACGTCGCGCTGCAGCGGGATGCCGCTGCCGCTGGAGACGTAGAGCTGGGTGCCGCGCAGCTTCTCGGCATTGACGACCGGGTCGTGGGCGGCCCACAGCGGGCTGTCGGCCGGACCGTACATATTGAGGGTGTTGCCGCCGGCCCAGGTCTCCACGGCCAGCTTCACGAACTGCTTGCCCATCGGGTCGGCGATCTGCGCGCAACCGCTGTAGGCGGCCACCGACTTCCACAGGCCCGGCTTGGACTCGGCCAGCTGCAGCACCGAGGTGCCGGAGGTGGACAGGCCCGCGAGCGAGTTCAGTCCGGTGGAGCCGAGGGTGGCGTCCAGCAGCGGCGGCAGCTCCTCGGTGAAGAAGGTCGTCCACTTGTTCAGGCCCAGGTTCGGGTCGGCCTGGATCCAGTCGGCGTAGTAGCTGCCGCGGCCGCCGATGGGCTGGATGACATTGACCTGCTTGTCGGCCAGGAAGCCGAGCGCGTTGGTCTGGGCGGCCCAGCTGGCGGTGCCCTCGCCGGCGTCGAGGCCGTTGAGCATGTACAGGTTGGGCGCGGGCTGGGATTCGTCGACCGGACGCTGCACGTCGACGGTGATGTCCCTGCCCATGGCCGCCGAGTAGACCTTCAGATGCCAGGTGCGGCCTTCCTTGGTCACCGAGGTGACCGACGGCGCCTTGTCCTGGTCGGCCGAACCGGTGCCGCCGGACAGGGAGACCGACAGGGCGGCGGTCAGGACGACCGCGGCGGTGCGCAGGACGGTCCTATTACGTAGTGCAGAGAGCTTCATCGAAGAGCTGATCCCGGTTCTCGGGCCACGCTGGGCCGCATATAGATCGGTGCCGGGTCCCGGATGTCCCGGATTCCCCGCACGCTATGTCTTGTGTCAACCCAAAACTGTTACCTGACAAATCGCCGGAAGGGTAGTCCCCAATCGCCCGGGCAGGTCGTCACGACGGCGTCGGCGCAGCGTGCGACCATCGGAGGGTGACGAGCAAACCCGGCGAGGAACAGCGCCTGCGGGATCTGGCGCGGTTGCGGCGGGTCCGGGACCGCATCGATCGGGAGTACGCGCAGCCGCTGGATGTGGAGGCGCTGGCGCGCGACGCGCATATCTCCGCCGGGCATCTGAGCCGTCAATTCCGGGCCGCCTACGGCGAATCGGTGTACGCGTATCTGATGACGCGGCGTATCGAGCGGGCCATGGCGTTGCTGCGGCGCGGGGATCTGAGCGTCACCGAGATCTGTTTCGCGGTGGGCTGTTCCTCGCTGGGCACCTTCAGTACCCGGTTCACCGAACTGGTCGGGGTGCCGCCGAGTGTCTACAAGCAGCAGATGGCCGACGCGCCCGAGGGCATGCCGTCGTGCGTCGAGAAACAGGTGACCAGACCGATCAGGAATCGAGAAGCCCAGGCAAGCGCCTCGCAATTAGCCTGATCGACATGGACATCACCATTCTCTCGAGCTTCCTCCCGCACACCGACGCGGACGCGGCGCTCGCGTTCTACCGCGACGCGCTCGGCTTCGAGCTGCGCAAGGATGTCGGCTACAACGGTTTGCGCTGGCTCACCGTCGGCCCGCCGGATCAGCCCGGCACCTCCATCGTGCTGCACCCGCCGGCCGTCGACCCGGGCATCACCGAGGAGGAGCGCAAGCTCATCGTCGAGATGATGGCCAAGGGCACCTACGGCAGCATCCTGCTGGCAACCAAGGATGTGGATGCCGTCTTCGAGCAGCTGCAGGCCGGTGACGCCGTCGAGATCGTCCAGGAGCCGACCGACCAGCCCTACGGCGTGCGCGACTGCGCCGTGCGCGACCCCGCGGGCAATATGGTTCGTATCCAACAGGTCTCCTGACCTGACCCGCGCCCTCTGCCCGACCGGTCCGCCCCTGTAGATGGAGACACGCATGGCCTCGCGCAAGTCCACGAACAACGCCCTGCCCGCCGCCGATGCCCACGACCTGATCCGGGTGGTCGGGGCGCGGGTGAACAATCTGAAGGACGTGTCCGTCGACCTCCCCAAGCGGCGGCTCACCGTGTTCACGGGCGTGTCCGGTTCGGGCAAGAGCTCGCTGGTCTTCGACACCATCGCCGCGGAGTCGCAGCGGCTGATCAACGAGACCTACAGCGCCTTCGTGCAGGGCTTCATGCCGACCCAGGCGCGCCCGGACGTGGACGTGCTCGAGGGCCTGACCACCGCGATCAGCGTGGATCAGCAGCGCATGGGCGGTGATCCGCGCTCCACGGTCGGCACCGCCACCGACGCCATGGCCATGCTGCGCATCCTGTTCAGCCGCCTGGGCAAGCCGCATATCGGTTCGCCGCAGGCGTTCTCGTTCAATGTGGCCTCGATCAGCGGCGCGGGCGCGGTCACCGTGGAGAAGGGCGGCAAGCAGGTCAAGGAGCGCCGCAGCTTCCAGGTGATCGGCGGCATGTGCCCGCGCTGTGAGGGGCGCGGTTCGGTCAACGACATCGACCTGACCCAGCTCTACGACGACACCAAGTCGCTGCGCGAGGGCCCGTTCACGATTCCGGGCTACAGCATGGACGGCTGGTTCGGGCGCATCTTCATCGGCAGCGGCTTCTTCGATCCGGACAAGCCGATCAAGAAGTACAACAAGCGCGAACTCGCCGATCTGCTCTACAAGGAACCGACCAAGATCAAGGTCGAAGGCATCAACCTGACCTACGAGGGCCTGATCCCCAAGATCCGGAAGTCGATGCTGTCCAAGGACATCGAGTCCCTGCAGCCCCACATCCGCGCCTTCGTCGAGCGCGCGGTCACCTTCCAGATCTGCCCGGAATGCGACGGCACCCGGCTCAGCGAGCTGGCCCGCTCCTCGAAGATCAACAAGATCAGCATCGCCGACGCGTGCGCCATGCAGGTCAGCGATCTGGCCGACTGGGTGCGCGGGGTACGCGATCCGTCGGTCGCGCCGCTGCTGGAAGCGTTGCAGGCGGTGCTGGACTCGCTGGTCGAGATCGGGCTCGGCTACCTGAGCCTGGACCGCGCCTCGGGCACGCTCTCGGGTGGAGAAGCCCAGCGCGTCAAGATGATCCGCCACCTCGGTTCGGCGCTCACCGACGTCACCTACGTCTTCGACGAGCCGACCGTGGGCCTGCACCCGCACGACATCCAGCGCATGAACGATCTGCTGCTGCGGTTGCGCGACAAGGGCAATACCGTGCTGGTGGTCGAGCACAAGCCGGAGACCATCGCCATCGCCGACCACATCGTCGACATCGGCCCGGCCGCCGGGTCGGGCGGCGGCACCATCTGTTTCGAGGGCACCGTCGAGGGCCTGCGCGCCAGCGGCACCATCACCGGCCGCCACTTCGACGACCGGGCCGCGCTCAAGGATGCGGTGCGCAAGTCCAAGGGGGCGTTGGAGATTCGCGGCGCGACCGCCAACAATCTGCAGAAGGTCGACGTCGACATCCCGCTGGGTGTGCTGGTCGTCATCACCGGTGTCGCGGGCTCGGGCAAGAGCTCGCTGGTGCACGGTTCGATTCCGGCCGGCGAGGGCGTGGTGTCGGTCGATCAGGGCGCGATCAAGGGGTCGCGGCGCAGCAATCCGGCCACCTACACCGGCCTGCTCGAACCGATCCGCAAGGCCTTCGCCAAGGCCAACGGCGTGAAACCGGCGCTGTTCAGCGCGAATTCGGAGGGCGCGTGCCCGACCTGCAACGGCGCCGGCGTGATCTACAGCGACCTGGCCATCATGGCCGGTGTCGCCACCGTGTGCGAGGAGTGCGAGGGCAAGCGTTTCCAGGCCGCGGTGCTCGAGTACAAGCTGGGCGGGCGGGACATCAGCGAGGTGCTGGCCATGCCGGTCGCCGAGGCGCTGGAGTTCTTCGCCGCCGGGGAGGCGAAGATCCCTGCGGCGCACAAGATCCTGGAGCATCTGAAAGAGGTGGGTCTCGGCTACGTGAACATCGGTCAGCCGTTGACCACGTTGTCCGGCGGTGAGCGGCAGCGGTTGAAGCTGGCCACGCACATGGGGGAGAAGGGTGGCGTCTATGTCCTGGACGAGCCGACCACCGGTCTGCACCTGGCCGATGTCGAGAATCTGCTCGGATTGCTGGACCGCCTGGTGGATTCCGGCAAGACGGTCATCGTGATCGAGCACCATCAGGCCGTGATGGCGCACGCCGACTGGATCATCGACCTGGGTCCGGGCGCCGGCCACGACGGCGGCCGGATCGTCTTCGAGGGCACCCCCGCCGACCTGGTGGCCGCGCGCTCCACGCTGACCGGCGAGCACCTGGCCGGGTATATCGGTTCCTGACCGAGGCTCCCGGGAATATCCGCTTCCGATCGCTGTTGACCGTGGCTGCGACGGAAGGGAGTGGTTGTGGTGAACGGGTTTTCGGCCGAAGGTCTGGACAAGGTGGGCGAGGTGCTCGGCGCGTACGCCGAGCGGGGTGAGGTGGCCGGCGCGGTCGCCGCGATCTACCGGCACGGGCGGCTGGTGCGGGTGGAGACCGCCGGTGTCGCGGATCGGGCGACCGGACGGCCCATGCGGCGCGACACCCTGTTCCGCATCGCCTCCATGACCAAGCCGATCACCACGGTGGCCGCGCTGACCCTGGTGGACGAGGGCCGCCTCGGCCTCGACGACCCGGTCGAGCGCTGGCTGCCGGAACTCGCCGACCGCGTCGTCCTGCGTGACCTGGACGGCGCACTCGACGACGTGGTGCCCGCGGAGCGCCCGATCACCGTCGAGGATCTGCTCACCTACCGCTCGGGCCTCGGGTGGGGGCGCTCCAGCCTCGCGCCCCGGTTGTTCGCTCTCACCGCCGATCCCATCGCGAGCGCGATCGGCGTCGCGAACGCCGAACGCCTGACGCCCGACGAATGGTTGCGCGCGGTAGGGGAGCTGCCGCTCATCGCGCAGCCCGGCACGGTGTGGCGGTATCACACCGCCTCCGACATTCTCGGCATCCTGATCAGCCGGGTGACCGGGCAGCCGCTGGAAACCGCACTGCGCGAACGGGTGCTGGAACCGCTGGGCATGACCGACACCGGATTCACCGTGCCCGAATCGAAGCGGGACCGTCTCAGCGTGCTCTACGGACCGGACGGCTCCGAACTCGATCGGCCCGAGACCACGGCGTGGGGCGAGGAACCGCTGTTCCCGTCCGGCGGTGCGGGTCTGGTGTCCACCGTCGACGATTACGCCCGCTTCGCCCGCATGCTGATCGGTGGCGGCGAACTCGACGGCGTCCGGATCCTGCGGCCCGAGACCGCCGCCGCGCTGGCCGCCGACCACCTCACCCCCGAACAGCACGCGGCCGCGCCGTTCAATCCGCCACTGGGCCAGGCCCTCTGGGCCGATCAGGGCTTCGGTTACGGCGTGAAGATGCAGACCACCCCGGGCATTCCCAGCGTCGGCACCTTGTCCTGGCCGGGCGGCCTGGGCACCGCCTGGTACGCGGATCCCGAAAAGGATCTGGTGGCCCTGCTTTTCGTGCAGTCGGCCAATATCATCATCGCCGCCGAGTGGCGCAGCCCGCTCGGCGACGACTTCCTGCACGGTGTGTACGGAGCCCTCGAGGATTGACCACGGGCCGCTAGTACACCGTCCCCATCGCCGAGCGCACCTCGTCCAGGGCGGGGCTTGGAACTGCATGGTCGAATCGCTTCGGCCACTGCCGGATACCCTTCGTGCTGAGCCCGCTCGATGCCTCCTCGAGCAGCGCGGCCACCAGTTCTATATCTCCTGGCTCGGCTCGCCGAATACGCAAATGACCGTCAGACATGGGCGGGATTCCTTCCGAGGCTCGGCGACCGCTGGAATGTTCCGGTCCTCGAGTAGGCCCGGCCTGGGCCGGGGTGAGCGCAACCGGCCATTCTTCGAACGTATTTTCGATTGCATGCGATGGGGCGGGTCACGGCGCCAGCGCGGAGAGGGAAGCTCCGCACTGGCGCTGATCGCCTTCTAGCTGGCCTTTTGCGCCGCTGCTCGCCGGTAGGGGCTGAGCGCGAGCGCCACGTTGACCAGCGACAGTGTCAGTGGGTGGTGGATATACTTTCGGGGGGAAGGTGGACGCGCCTCGTTCGACGCGCCCACCGGGTGTTGCTTCCTCCTAGCTCGGTCGGCAGCCGCTCACACAGCGGCCCCACCTTCGATGGAGAGGAATTGATATGCGCGCCATCCAGATTGAACAGTTCGGCGATCCTGCGCAGGTGCTCCGCGTCGTCGACATCGAGGAGCCGCCGCCACCAGGTCCGCATGAGGTTCTGTTGAGCGTTGAGGTCTCGCCGTTGAACAAACACGACCTATTGGTTGTCACCGGCATGCTGGCGCGACCACCCCTGCCCCACATACCAGGCGCAGAGGGGGTCGCCCGCGTGCTTGCCGCCGGCGCCGAGGTCGATGGACTTCAAGTCGGCGATCTGGTCGTGCTACCCCTGTATGCCGGTGCGTGGCGTGAGCGGCTCGTCGTGCCCGCCGACAGCCTGTTCGCACTCCCCGTCGGCGGCAGCATCGAGCAGTACTCGATGCTGGGCAGCAACCCCCCGACGGCAGGGTTGATGCTCAGTGAGGTCACCCCGATGCAGCCCGGTGACTGGGTGGTTCAGAACGCCGCGAACTCCGGTGTGGGACGGTCATTGATCGCGCTAGCCAAACTTCGTGGACTGAAGACGATCAACCTGGCCCGTGACGACGCAACGTTCGCCGAGCTCACCGCAGCCGGGGCCGACGTGGTCCACGTCGACGACCCCGATGCGGTCGGCGATGTTCGAGCGGTGATCGGCGACGCGCGAGTGGCGCTGGCAGTGGAAGCCGTCGGTGGTCCGGGGGTGGCACGGCTGCTCGAATTGCTGTCCGACGGTGGATGGTTGGTCAGCTACTCCTGGGCCAGGAACGAACCCATGTGGGTCGACACCTCGACACTGGTCGGCAAGCACCTCACCGTCCGCGGATTCTTTATCGGCGACTTCGACTACCACGACAAGGTAGTGCCTGTCATTCGTGAGGCGGCACCGCTGGTGGCCGACGGCGCCCTCGCAGTCCCCGTGGCGGCCATGTACCCCCTCGAGCACATCCAGGGCGCGACGCAACATCTCCTCCGTGGCGGCAAAATCCTGCTGCAAGTCGCGGGGCGATGAATGCGACGAGCACGCGACCTCGGCACGGTGCGTTGACAAGATGTTTACGTGACCAACCGATTTGACACCCGGCATCGCCCGTCTTTCACATCGGGAACGATAGCCGGCGACACCGACACGGCTCGGCTTCCGATCCTCGTTCTTCGGTCTGCCTACTGTTGTTCGACGGGTTCGGCCGGCGGCCGGCGACCGAAGCCCAGCTCCGGATGCTTAGTTGTTGATATTGCGGAAGGCGACCGGACTGCTCGTCCTCGTCGACGGTGTGGCGGCTTCCACAGCCGCGGCCACAGGTTCAGTTCGCTTGCGCGGGTGAGGATTCAGGACCGTCGATATGTTGTCATACGCGAGCTACCCGCCAACCGCGCCGGCGTGATCCGGCCGGTGGCCCAGGGAAACTGCCAGGGGGAAACACAGGTGCGAGTGGACCGGGTGGGGCAGATTCTGGATCAGGTAGCAATCCGTACGAGAGGAGCAACGGCGATGGAGAGTCGATCCAACCGGTCCGAGACCTGCAACCAGCAGCAGGGTCGGCGTGACGACGAGATGGGAGCGGAAGCGTGAAGGACTACGACGTGATCGTCCTCGGCGGCGGCTCTCCCGGCGAGCACTGTGCGGGCGAACTGGCCGACGGCGGACTGCGGGTTGCCGTGGTCGAACGCGATCTGGTCGGCGGCGAATGCTCCTACTGGGCCTGCATCCCGTCCAAGACGTTGTTGCGTCCCGGCGAGGCTGTTCAGCAGGCGCGGGAAGCCCAGGCGCGTGCGGAGATCGACGTGGCGGCTTCGCTGGCCTGGCGAGATTTCATGGTGTCGGACTACTCCGACACGAGTGCCGCGGGCTGGCTGTCGAGCAAGGGCATTGATTTGATCCGCGGCGCGGGGCGGCTTGCCGGACGCGGTGTCGTCGAGGTCGCGGGTGCTCGCTACACAGCCGATCACGTTGTCATCGCGACCGGTTCGGAACCGATCCTGCCGGCGCTTCCCGGGCTGGCCGGATTGCCGGACGTGTGGACCAACCGCGAGGCGACGAGCCTGACTGCCATTCCACGAAGGCTGATCGTCCTCGGTGGCGGGCCCGTCGGCGTCGAAATGGCGCAGGCGATCCGCAGGCTGGGCTCGGAGGTCGTGCTGGTCGGCGGCAGCACCCACCTGTTGCCGCGCGAACCCGCACCGCTCGGTGAGGGTCTCGCCGAGGTGCTGAACCGCGACGGCATCGAGGTGGTGCTCGGTGTGCGCGCCACCGCGGTGCGTCGCGACGGGGCGGACTTCGTGCTCAGCCTCGGCGACGGCACCGAACGGCGCGGTGATCGGCTGCTCGTGGCCACCGGCCGCAAACCCCGCGTCGACGGAATCGGGCTGGAGACAGTCGGAATCACGGCCGAGGCGACCGGCATCCCCGTCGATGGCAGTCTGCGCGCCGCGGACGGCGTGTGGGCGATCGGCGATGTCAACGGGGTGCGCCTGCTGACCCATGTCGGCAAGTACCAGGGCGAGGTCGTCGCGTCCAATCTTCTGGGCGAACCCCGCGAAGCCGACTACCGGGCCATCCCGAACGTCGTATACACCGATCCGCAGGCAGCGTCGGTCGGCGTGGTCCAGGACAGATTCAGCGCGACGGTCCGGCTCGCCGATGTGGCCAAGACCGCCACCTTCACCAGGTCCTACGCCGAGACTCCCTGGTTTCTGACACTGCTGAGCGACGGCGAACGGCTGACCGGCGCCTACGCGCTCGCACCCGAGGCCGGCGAATGGCTGCAACAGGCCACCCTGGCCATCCGGGCACAAGTTCCGCTCCGGGTCCTGCGTGATGTGGTGCAGCCCTTCCCGACCTTCTCCGAGGCGTACGTGGCAGGGCTGAAGGAACTGCGTACCAAAATCATCGAAGCCCGGGTTCCGAGCCTGATCAATCGCCAACCTCGGCGATAGCTGAAGCATCGCCGGGAGCCTGCTGCCAGGCCGTCTGGCTGACGACGGCCGGGGGACCGAGCGTTTGTTTTCGTTCGCGAGATCGTGCGACTATCGAATCCCTTTCCGGCGGAGAATGGTTCGAGGTCGATGGTTGCTCCGGAGCTAGGTCGCTCGACGAGCCTGGTCGGTCGCGCCGCCGAGCTCGAGACATGCGGTGACCTGCTCGAAGCCGTACGCGCCGGGGAAAGCCGCGTATTGGTGCTCAGCGGTGATCCCGGGGTGGGCAAGTCGGCATTGCTCGACCAGCTCACGAGCCGGGCGACCGATTGCCAGGTGTTTCGTGTCGTCGGTGTGCAGTCGGAAATGGAACTGGTCTTCGCGGGCCTGCATCAGCTCTGCGCGCCGATGCTCGACCGCGTGGAGACGCTGCCTGATCCCCAGCGCGACGCGCTCAGGGCCGCGTTCGGGCTCTGCGAAGGGTCCGCACCGAAGCCGTTCCTGATCGGACTCGCGGTGCTCGGACTGCTCGCGGAGACGTCCGCGGAACGACCGGTGCTGTGTGTGGTCGACGACTTCCAGTGGCTGGACCGGGCATCGGCCCAGACGCTGGGTTTCGTCGCCCGCAGGCTCGCCGCCGAATCGGTCGGGTTGATCTTCGGGGCCAGGGACATCACCGTCGAGCTGGTCGGAATCCCGGAGTTGCCGGTCCGCCCATTGCCGTACGAATTCGCGAGCGAGCTGCTGAACTCCGCGCTGACCGGATCGATGGACGTCCGGGTGCGGGACCAGATCGTGACCGAAACCGGCGGCAATCCACTCGCACTGCTGGAATGGGTGCGAAGCGCCGCTCCGCATCGGCTGGCCGGCGGATTCGGTCTGCCGACGGTATCGGCGCTGTCGAGTCGGATCGAAGAGGGCTTCGGCCTGCAGCTGACGGCGATGCCGGTGCAAACGCAGCGGTTGTTGCGGCTGGCGGCGGCCGATCCGTCCGGAGACGCCGCGCTGGTGTGGCGAGCCGCCACCACCATGGGAATCCCGTTCCACGCCGCAACCCCCGCGGTGGAGGCGGGGCTCGCGGAGTTCGGTGCGCGGGTGTGGTTTCGGCATCCGTTGTTGAGGTCGGCGGTCTACCGGTCCGCGTCGGTTCCGGATCGACACGACATCCACGTGGCCCTGGCCGAAGCGACTGATGCCCAGCGGGATCCCGATCGCCGGGCATGGCATCGAGCTCAGGCCGCGTCTGCACCCGATGAGGACGTCGCGGCGGATCTCGAGCGATCGGCCGCTCGCGCGCAGGCCCGCGGCGGACCCGCCGCGGCTGCCGCATTCCTGGAACGGGCCGGGTTGCTCTCGGAGGATGAGGGCAGGCGGGGCGCCCGCCTGCTGTCGGCCGGACAGGCCAATCTGCAAGCCGGCAACTACGACGCGGCCCTGAGGCTGCTGGCGAATGTCGAAGCCGGGCCATTGGATCCGTTGCAGCATGCCACCGCCGATCTGCTGCACGGCCAGGTGGCGTTCGCGTCGGGGATGGGGAGTGACGCGCCGCCGTTGCTGCTCCGTGCGGCGAAACGGCTGCAGCCGTTCGATATCGACCAGGCTCGGGAGATCTACCTGGCGGCATGGATGGCTTCGTTCTTCGCCGGCAACCCGGTGTCCGGGGGTGGTCTGCCCGAGGTGGCGAAAGCTGTTCGGGATCTGCTGCCTCGCTCGGATCGGCCGGGCAAACCCGAGCTGGTGCTGGACGCACTGTCGTCGATGATCGTGGCGGGGCCCGCGGCTGCCGCGCCCGCCATGCGGGTGGCAGTGGAACTTTTCGCTCACGCCGGCAATACGACAGATGAGGTGCTGCGATGGAGTTGGTTCGCGCATCCCGTGGCCATCGCGCTGTGGGATCACGACGCGTGGCGCGCCATCCTCGTGCGCTACGTCGAAAGTATCAGGGCGGCAGGGGCTCTCGACATGATGCCCGTCGCGCTATCGAGCCTAGCCACGGTCACGGCTTGGTCGGGTGACTTTGCGGCGACCAAGGCGATGATGGCCGAATCGGATGCGATCTGTCAGGCCACCGGGGCCTCCGCATCCGCGCTCCCACCGATCCTGCTCGCCTGTTTCCGTGGTGATCGAGTCGCCGCCGAACGGCTCGCGCGACCGGTGATCGACGATGCCGCAGCGACCGGCAACGGCTGCGCGCTGATCTGGGCGCAATGGGTCATGGCGGTGCTGTACAACGGTCTCGGCCAGTACCGGCAAGCGCTGGACGTGGCACGGTCGGCCGTAGGACCCACAGGCCATTACATCTTGGCGCACTGGCCGTTACCGGAGGTTGTCGAGGCCGCCAGCCGCATCGGTGACACCGGCCTCGCGGACGAGGCGCTGCTGCGGCTCGAGGAATCCGTGCGCCCCGGGAGCACGGACACCGGGCTGGGCCTGCTGGCCCGGTCCCGAGCGCTCACGAGTGATGGCGAGGCCGCCGAAGTGCTGTATCGCGAAGCCGTCGACCGGCTCGGCCGAACCTGTCTGCGACCCGAACTCGCTCGCGCACACCTGCTCTACGGGGAATGGCTGCGCCGAGCGGGCCGTCGCGTAGCCGCCCGGGCCGAGCTGCGAATCGCTCACGAGATGCTCGCCGCTATGGATATGGGCGCCTTCGCCGAACGCGCCCGCCGTGAGTTGCTGGCCACCGGTGAGCGGGTCGGCCAAATCGGCACCGAGCACGCCAACCCGCTCACCGCGCAGGAGGCACTCATCGCGCGGCTCGCTCGTGACGGCAGGACCAATCCCGAGATCGGTGCACAGCTGTTCCTCAGTGCGCGCACGGTCGAATGGCATTTGCACAAGGTCTTCGCGAAACTCGGGATCGCCTCCCGCCGTGAGCTCGCCGATGCCCTCGCTGGGGCCGACTGAAGTCGTAATCGAGCTATGGGCCTTCGCCCAAGAGGGCGCGCAGCGCCGAGTTGGCGACCTGCCGCAGTTCGTCGTGGCTGCGCCCGGCTGCGGCCTGGACGGCGATGCCGTCCGAGATGGTGTGAACCAGTGCGGCCAGATCGGCCGGTTCCTGGCGGGACGGCAGGTCGGTGGCCTGCTCCAGCCGCCGACGGAGTGCCGCCTCGCCAGCTTTGCGTACCCCGGCGGTGTCCTGACGGACGGTGTGCGAGTCGGGTCCGCAGGCTTGAACGGCCTTGACGCACAGGCAACCAGGGGGCGTGTCCTGCCCGGCGGTCAGGTCGACGGCCCCGTGGATCAGCCGCTCGACGACCTCGCGGCCGGTGGACGCGTTCAGTGCGTCGGCGGCGTAGGCGCCGGGGCCGTCGAGGTATCGGGCCAAAACCTTGCCGAACAGTTGCTCCTTATTGCCGAAGGCGGCATAAAGGCTGGGCTTGTTGATGCCCATCGCGGCGGTCAGGTCGGCAAGCGTCGTACCCTCATAGCCGTTCTGCCAGAACACCTCCAGCGCGCGGTCGAGTGCGGTGTCTGTGTCGAACGAGCGCGGGCGTCCGCCAGGCATGCCGTCCTCCATGCTCTTTCCTGTGTTTTTTACCTATCGGTACATTACCTCTTGCGGACGAGCGTTGCGCCACTTAGTTTCTTACCGATAGGTACAGAACTAAGGAGTGGCACACATGATCCGAGTCGGAGTTGTCGGAGCGAGCGGGTGGGCGGACAGCTCGCACCTGCCGGCGCTCACTGCTCTCGAGGAGTTCGAGGTGACCGCGGTCGCGACCACCAACCAGGCCAGCGCAGACCGCGTTGCGGCCGCCCACGGCGTACGGCACGCCTTCGCCGACGCGGGCGAACTCATCGCGCACCCTGAAGTCGACTTGGTCGTCGTATCGGTGAAGGCTTCCGGGCATGCGGCCGTGATCAGGGCGGCGCTCACCGCTGGCAAGCACGTCGTGTCCGAGTGGCCGCTGGGCGTCGACGCCGACGAAGCGGGTGAGCTGACCGAGGCTGCCGCCGCTGCCGGCGTCGTTCACGCGGTCGTCCTCCAGGGCCACCACTCGCCGAGCGCTCGCTTCGCTGCGGACCTGCTGGCCGACGGCCGGATCGGCATGCTCGAATCGGTCGCACTGGTCGCGGAGGGCGCTCCATGGGGCGGTAGTCGAATTTGGCCGAACCTGGAATTCGGCCTGGACCCTTCGGCGGGAACCAACATCCTGACCATCATGGCCGGTCACTTCCTGGCCGCCCTCGAACGTGTCGCGGGCTCACTGACCGAAGTCTCCGCACGGCTGCCCCGCACGCACGACCATGTGCTCGTCGCGGGGACTCAGCGGACCGTGCCCAACGCCACGCCCAGCCACGTGCTCCTGCATGGAAAGCTGGCAGGCGGCGCCACCGCCTCTGTCGCCGTGCACGGCGGCAACGGCCCCGCCCGCTACGGCTTCCGCCTCGAGTTCGTCGGCAGCGACGCAACATTGACCGCCACCCCGGCCCAGCCCGGGACATTCATCCACTGGGGCGACTGGGACATCCGTATCGGCGACGAGCCCCTGACCGTGCCCGACACCTACCGCACGGTCCCCGACGGCATCCAGTCCGGCCCACCGGCCAACATCGCAGCCCTCTACCAGGAGGTCGCTCGGGCCATCGCCGAAGCCCGACAATCACATCCCAGCTTCGAGACCGCCCTGCGCCACCACCGACTCCTCGCCGCCATCGAACAGTCCGCGTCCGATGGAATCGTCCGGTACATCTCGTAGCCGGCATACACCGCGACAGGGTTGCCGAGCCCATCTTCAGTGGCCTGGTCAACTGGTGTCGTGCGCAAGGCCGGGACGCCCGCGGGTGCCATCCTCGGCTCGACCCCGGCCGGACTCCGATGCGCCCGTTCGGTCGCGCACCGCGACCGAACGGCTCACGGCGACCCCACCTGGGTGAGTAGTTCGGTCATGGGCATGTCAGTTCAGCCGTTCGATGATCATGGCGTTGGCCAATCCGCCTGCCTGGCACATGGTTTGCAGGCCGTAGCGGCCGCCGGTCTGTTCCAGTACCGACAGCAGGGTGGTGGCGATGCGGGCGCCGCTGGCTCCGAGCGGGTGGCCGATCGCGGTCGCGCCGCCATTGATGTTGACCTTGGCGGGATCGGCGCCGGTCTCGGCCAGCCAGGCCAGCACGACGCTGGCGAACGCCTCGTTCACTTCGAAAGCGTCGATATCGGCGAGTTGCAGGCCGGCGCGCGCCAGCACCTTCGCCGTGGCCGGGATGATGCCGGTCAGCATGTAGAGCGGATCGTCGCCGACGACCGCGAGGCTGTGCAGCCGAGCCCGGGGCCACAGCCCGAGCCGGCGGGCGGTGTCGCTGCTCGCGATGAGAACCGCTGCGGCGCCGTCGTTCACGGGCGAGGAGTTCCCGGCCGTCACGTTCCAGCAGATTTGCGGGAACCGTGCGGCCAGGGCGTCGCTGTGAAACGCGGGCGGCAAGCCTGCCAGGACCTCCACAGTGGTAGTGGGCCGGATGCTCTCGTCGATCAGCAGGTCCGTCGAGGTTCCGTCGGGGCGGGTCAACTGGCCGCTGGTGATTTCATCGTCGAAGCGGCCCTCCTTCCACGCCACCGCCGCACGCCGATGACTCTCGGCTGCGAAGCTGTCGAGGCTTTCACGGCTCAGCCTCCAGCGAGCGGCGATCAGTTCCGCGCTGACACCTTGGGGTACAAGCCCTTCCGGGTATCGCCGCGCGATGCCCATGCCGAACGGATCGCGGCCGACGGTCTGCGACCCGATCGTGATAGTGCTCATCGATTCCACGCCGGAGGCGATGACGAGGTCGTAGTCGCCGCTGCGGACGGCTTGGGCGGCGAAATGGATGGCCTGCTGGCTGCTTCCGCACTGACGGTCGATCGTCACCGCCGCCACGGATTCGGGCAGGCCCGCGGACAGGGCCGCCCAGCGGGTCGTGTTGAGGCTCTGCTCGCCGACCTGGCCCACCGCGCCGCCGATCACATCGTCGATCAGCTCCGGCGCGATCCCGGTGCGGCGCAACAACTCCGCGAGCGCGTGCGCGTGCAGGTCGACCGGATGGACGCCGGCGAGCCCGCCGTTCGCCTTTCCCTTGCCAACGGGTGTTCGAACCGCGTCGATGATGACTGCGTCCATGAGATCCCTCCAAGGCTGTTCGGAACCTGTGACTGTCCGTCACCGGTGTGATCAGCATTGGCGTGGAACACCTGTGGAAGCACCCGGTGCGAGCCCTGGTCCATGCCCTGGCGTGCTGTCGACGGTGACCGACAAGGGATCATCGGCGCCCGGGGCGGAGCCGCGGAACCGAGTAGTCGGTATATGTCGGTAAGGCCCCATCGCAGGCTTCCAAGTCGCCTGTTGGCGGAGTATTCGTCACATCAGTCGGGCGGTAGAAGGTTCAGGATTGGAAACCGGCGGTGGATATTGCGAATCTGCTGTCGAATCTGATCGAGTTCGGCTTCGATGGCTTGATTCGGTTCCCCGCTGGGCCATTGGCTGCGCCGTCGCACCAGGGAGCCCATATGGCGTTCGAGCTCGGCGAGGAACATTCGGGCCTGCGCCTCCTCTGGGTCCGCATCGGTCACCGGAGCCCCGAATCAGCAAACAGTGGAGACCAGCTTCTGTGTCGCCATCCGCTCGACGAGCAGCGGTACGAAGTCGCGCACCGGTCGCCCCTCGAAACCGCGGTATACGTCGGCAACGATTCCGGCGATGACCCTCGCGCCGACTCCGGGAAAATTGTCGGTAAGCCGCCCGGCGAGTTATTTGATCTGTTGATCCTCATTATTTGCTGCCATGGTTCATGGTCGCCCGCACCCCTGCGCACGGTCAAACGCCGTGAATTCGATTGGGGCAGTATGCCACGATCGGTGCTATCCCGGCAGCGTCTATGTTGCACGCGTGCAAAGCAATTCGATGACAGGCCCTCATACGGGCGACTGCGCGCTGGATCCGGTTCGGCGCTCACGGTCCACATATCACCGAATGTGGGGCCGTCAGCGCATGAAGCGCGGGTATGTGAACGCCATGAAAACTGTCGACAAATTCATTGCCGAGAGATTGCTGGTTGACATATTGTCGAAGAACGTCGATCGCGACGCTGCCATTTCCAGTGGAGCGCCGGTTTCCATTCAGCTTCACAACGCTGCGGATCCGACGGTCGGGGACCCGTCAGCGTAGGACCCACCATGAGTCAATTACCCTATTCTGCAATAGAATTCACGTCGCCGCCGATCGCTGCGGGTCAGCCCAGCAAGGTCCTTGTCGTCGAGAGCAACCCGGCGGCCGCGGAGATTGCGGTACTTGTGCTGGCCAACGCCGGCTATGAGGTGATTTCGGCCGGTAACGCGCAGCGTGCTTTGACCCTCGCTCAGCGATGGAATCCGGACTTGGTCCTGCTCGAGCTGGCCCTGCCGGACCGGCCGGGCTCGTATGTGTGCCGGCAGCTGCGGAAGCGGTCACCGATTCCGATCATCGTGACCTCCCTCGACGGCGATCCCGATGCCATCGACGACGCCTACGCGGCCGGTGCCTGCGACTATCTACCCAAACCGCTGAGAAGCGGTCGACTGCTCGACCGCATCCGAGTCGATCTCGCGGCACCGCCGGCGGTTCGAGGCGATTCGGCCGCCTAGAGACCAAGCCCGGTTGCGGCTTCGTCTCGGCCGCTGGCCGTGCAATACCCCGCGGCGGAAACGCCGGGGCAGGTAGACCCAGCGCGACCCTCGGTGTGACTCGCAGTCGTAGCTGGTGCTGTTTGAGTACGGTCGGGGTGTGGAGGGTGAGGGTGCCGCCGCTGTGCACGGTGGAGACGAGGCGGCGTTCGCGGAGTTGTCCCAGCGGTATCGCTGGGAGTTGCGGGTGCACTGCTATCGGATGCTGGGCTCGTTCGACGAGGCCGAAGATCTGGTGCAGGAGACGTTGCTGCGGGCATGGCGCTATCGCGGAAGTTTCCAGGGGCGCTCCACCTTTCGGGCGTGGCTGTATCGGATCGCGACGAACGTGTGCCTGGACTTCCTCGACCGTCGGCCGCGGCCCCCGATGCCGGATAAGGTCGGTGGACCGGCGGAGGTGAGTTGGCTGCAGCCGTTTCCGGATCGGTTGCTGGAGCCGGTGGCCGAGCGGGCGGCCGAGCCGGAGACCGTGCTGGTCGCCCGGGAGACCATCGAATTGGCGTTCTTGGTGGCCATCCAGCGCCTGCCTGCTCGACAGCGTGCGGTGCTGATCCTGCGAGACGTGCTCGGCTGGTCGGCGTCCGAGACCGGTGAGCTGCTGGAGATGAGCGTGGCCGCGGTGAAGAGCGCGTTGCAGCGGGCCCGGCCGGTGCTGCGGGCGCACCTGTCGCAACACCACCTCGGGCAGGCCCCGGCCCCGGTCACGGCCCCGACCGGTCAGGAACGGGAGTTGCTGCGGCGTTTCATGGCCGCCCACGAACGCGCCGATATCGCGGCCTTCGCGGAACTGTTGAGCGAGGATGTGCGACTTTCCATGCCGCCGTTGCCCTACCTTTTCGCCGGCCGGACCGACGTCGCCGCCTTCGCTGAGAACGCGATGGGCCCCGGATCGGCCTTGCACCGGGGGCGGTGGCGGGGCGTGCCGGTCCAGGCGAACCGGCAGCCGGCCATGGCCGGGTACCTGCGCCGACCGGGTGAGCCCGTCTACCGGGCACAGGTGCTCGACGTCCTGCGGGTCGAGGACGGGAAGATCGTCGAGATCACCGCGTTCGGGCCCGAGATGTTCGCCGCGTTCGGCCTGCCCGCCACCCTGCCCTGATTCGGCTCCGATTCCTTTTCCGCGCTGCGCCGGTCTCACAGGGCACGACCGCGACCGGCGCGGTCGATGACCGCAAGGAGACAGGTGTGCACACACTGACACACGAGGAACTGGCGGCACTGCCGCAGGGCGACGTCCGCCTGCTGGACTGCGATATCGCGCAGAATCTGCTGACCTCGACCGAGTTGGCACGCGTGGCGTATGTGGCCGCGGACGCCACCCCACGCGTGTTTGCGATGCTGTTCCACTGGACCGGGCACGAGGTGGTTCTGTCCACATTCGTCCCCGCCGGCAAGATCGCGGCGCTGCGGGCCAGGCCCGAGGCGGCGATCACGATCGATCGGGCCGCAGCCCAGCCACAGGCGCTGCTGCTGCGTGGCCGTGCCCAGGTCACCGAGATGGACGGGATCGTGCCGGAGTACGTGCTGGCCCTGCACCGTTACGGAGGCGCCGAGCAGGCCGCAGCCCAGGTCGCGGCCGTCGATGTCCCCGGAGTACGGATGGCCAGGATCGCGGTGCAGCCGAGCTGGGTGGGAGTCCTGGACTTCCAGACCCGATTCCCCGGCGGCTCCACGGCGGACGAGTTCGCGCGGAGGGGGCAAGCGTGACCGAGTACGTGTTCATCCCGGGCGCCGGGTCCGATTCCTGGTACTGGCACCTGCTCGCCGGCGAGCTGAGCTCCCGCGGCCACCGCGTGGCCACTCCCGACCTGCCCTGCGACGACGATGCGGCCGGGCTGCCCGAGTACGCCGACACCGTGGCCGCAGCCATCGGTGATCACGCCGACACCGTGCTCGTCGCCCACTCCTTCGGAGGGTTCACCGCACCGCTGGTCTGCCAGCGCGTCTCGATCCAACGGTTGGTGCTGTTGGCCGCGATGATCCCGCGGCCGGGCGAGGCCCCCGCCGACTGGTGGACCAATACCGGTTACCAGCAAGCCCGCCGCGAGCAGGACGAGCACGACCGCCGACGCCCCGACGACGAGGATGCCCTGTTCTTCCATGATGTTCCGCCCGCTATGGCGGCCCAGGCGCGTCAGCACAGCCGTCGGCAGTCCATCACCCCGTTCACCGAGCCATGGCCCCTGTCCGCATGGCCGACAACCTCGACGACCGTCCTGCTCTGCCGACACGACCGCTTTCTGCCCGCCACCTTCATGCGCCGTGTCGTCTCCGAACGCCTCGGCGTGGTTCCCGACGAGATCGATGGTGGCCACATGGTCGCCCTTACCCGACCTCGACAGCTCGCCGACCGACTGGAGGCCCATGCCACCACGAGCGCACCACCCCGCTCGAACATCTCGGATGTCGTTTGGGAGTAGGTTCAGCGATGCGGACGACGTAATCCGTCCAGCGTCGAGTCCAGTAGCCGTTCAGCTTGCTCGCGCTGCTCAGGCTCGCCCGAGGCCAGGGTGATTCCAGTGCGGGCGGCGAACGGTCGCACTGACGTCGGGCCGGATGGCACCCGTCCGCATCGCGGTCTCGATCAGTGCGCTCCAGCGACGCGTCGAGTTTCATCACCGGTGTCGCGTTGTTCGTCGACGGCGGCATGGCCCGGGTGTGATCCGCTCCAACTCCAGGCCTGAGCTCCAGGCGAGGAAGCCTAGGTGGTCGTCAGCAGGCCGCCGTCGATCACAAAGTCTGAGCCCGTGATGTTCGCGGCACGCTCGCTGGCGAGAAAGGCTGCGAGGTCAGCGATTTCGTCGGGGCGAGTGAAGCGACCGGTGACGGATGCCGCAGCGGCGGACTGTGCGACGGCGTCGGCATCCCCGCCGGTGGCGTGGGCGATCGCGTGGGCGACACCGGTGTCGCCCAGCCACAGGTCGGTGGCGACGGGTCCGGGGCTGATGGTGTTGACCCGGATGCCGTTGGGACCGAGCTGTTTCGACAGCGACTTCGCGGTATTGGTGAGGGCGGCTTTCGCGGCGCTGTAATCGATCACCGCCGGGTCGGCGAGCGTGGAATTGACCGAACTGATCATGACGATGCTGCCCTGGCCCGCGCCGAGCATGGCGGGCAGCACGGCGCGGGTGGTGCGAATCGCGGCCAGCAGATCCAGTGTGAGGGTGCCCAGCCAGTCGTCGTCGGTGACATCGAGGAACCCGGTCAGGCGGGGCGTGACCTTGCCGACGTTGTTGACCAGAATTCTTGTGTCACCGAGCTTCTCGGCGGCGGCAGCCAAATCGGTCGCGCCCGCCTGGGTGGACAGATCGACCTCGACCGGATGTACCCGGCCGCCGTCGGCGAGTGCGCGCAATTCGTCGCCGGCGTGGCGGGCGCCGGCGACCACGATCGCGCCTTCCTCGACGAGGGTCCGGGTGATGGCCAGGCCGATACCCCGGCTCGCGCCGGTGACGACCGCGAGCACATCGGTGAGTCCGAGATCCATGGCGGCGCTCCTTCGTCCGGTGGGTTGCTTACAGGCCCTGGTCGGCCAGCCAGCTGAGCACGGCGTCGGCGACGTCCTTCCAGCCGCTGTCCACGGTGAGCGAATGGCCACGGCCTTCGAATTGCTTCAGCTCGGTCACCGCGGTGGAGTCGCGGTACTGCTTCAGCGTGGACCGTGTGACCACATCGGGCACCGTGTGGTCCTCGAGACCCGAGATGAGCAGCAGCGGACCCCGATCCGCGTTGCCGGTGTTCACCTTCGCCTGCGAATGCAGCACGAAGTTGGCGGCGGCGGCTTGGAACAGCGGTCGAGCCGGTGAGGGGATGGTCCAGCGCTCGAACAATTCGTCGGATTCCTGCTCGGACACCGCATTTCCGAATCCGAACCGGAATTCCTTGCCGGTCAGGGAGACCGCCTTGTGCAGGTTGGCCGGGTTGCCCAGCGCCGGCAGGCCCGCGCGCAGCTGTGCCAGGGGCAGCGGCAGCACTCCCTTGATCTGCGCGGGATCGATCGCCACTCCGGCGATGCCGCGGCCTTCGCCCAGGAGCTTCTCGGTGATCAAGCCACCGAAGGAATGGCCGACAATGATCGGCGCGGCGGGCAGAGCGTCGATGATCTCGGCGAAATGCGCTGTGGCATCGTCGATTCCGATGTTGGCGACCGCCTCCGGATGCTCGCGCGCCGCGGCGACCGTATCGGGCTCACCCGGCCAGCCGGGCGCGATCGGGGCGTATCCGGCAGCACGGAAGTGATCGACCCAAGGTCCCCAACTGGTGGCGTGCAGCCACAAGCCATGAATGAAGACCACCGGGGTAGCAGACTGCGGCATCTCGAGCCCTCTCTGAGCGAACCTTCGGATCGGCCGTACCAGCGGATCGGCCGCGCATAGGCCGGCGCTCGAGGCCCCATCGAGTCCAACACCGCGCCAGTGCGGATGTCCAAGTCGCATCGGGCCCGGATTGATAACCAAAACGGCATACTTGCAGGCGATCATGCATTCGAGGTTGGGACGAGCGGAGAATGAGGCGGATTGTGGACTTGGACCTGCGCCTACTGCGGTACTTCGTGACCGTCGCCGACGAGCTGCACTTCGGGCGTGCCGCGGCCAAGCTCTACATCAGCCAACCGGCCCTGTCGAAGCAGATCCGCAAACTCGAGGATCAGCTCGGACGTCGATTGCTGGAACGAGACAGCCGCCATGTGACGCTGACCGACCACGGGCACCGTGTGCTCGCCGACGCCCGGGAGATGATCGCCCTGGCCACGCGCATCGGCGATCACTCCTCGGAGTCCGGAACGGTGCGCATCGCCCACGTCTTCGAGCTGCAGACCAGCCGGATCATCGCGGACGCCTTCGCCGCGGCCTACCCCGACGTCCCGCTCGTCGAACGCTCGCTCGACAGCCTGCGGCAATTGGACGCCCTGCTGGACAACCGGCTCGACGTCGCGATATTGCGGGTCACGGCCGCGATGGCGGCCCGGAATCCGACCGGTTGGCGATTTCACCGCCTGCGTCTCGAGCCGATGTTTCTGGTCGGCCGCCCGGGTGATCCGCCGAAGGCCTCGGTATCGCTGTTCGAACGCCCCGTGGAGGTCTTCGCCGACGCTCCCGCGTCCGGGCTGTACAACGCGCACGGAGACTACCTCACGACCTTCGAACGCCATGCCGGGATGTCGATGCGATGGCTGGGTAACCCCGGTACCTTCGGGCACTGCGTTGCTGCCGTGCGGCGTGCCACCGATTCGGGCTATATCCTCGAATTCGAAAGCTACGCAGTACGATACGGTGCCGCCGGCATACCGATTCACCGCCCTGCCGAACTGCAGCCGTACTACCCCTGGTGTATCGCCTGGCGCGACGAACCACACAACGCAGCCGTCGCGAACTTCCTCGGAATCGCCGAACACACTGCCCGACAGCGCAACTGGCACCTCCCGCCCCACCATCCTGTGCAGCCCTGGATCCCACCCGACGACCCGACCGATTCCTCCCAAGCCGCGGCCGCAACCACCGCGCCGCGGCCGCGGCAGTGAGCCTCAGCTGATCCTGACGTTGTCCAGGTCGATCGAGACCAGAACCGGATCCTCGATGCGGTGCCCGGTCGCGTCGCGGCCGTAGACGAGCCGGCTGGTGGGTACGACGATGCCGTCGACCGTCTGAAAGTCGCTCGAGTAGTGGGCGGCAGGCGAATTCGCCGAGATCTCGACGGCGTAGTCGCGCCTGCGGATCAGGCCTTCGGCATCGATGTAGAGCACCTGGTCCGCGCTGTGAGTGGCGATGGTGTCCGGATACTGCACACCCAGTCGCCGCCAGGTCTCGCCCTGCTCGTGCCAGTCGCCCAGCTGTTCGGTGTACACGCCGGGCAGGGTGAGCGAATAGGGCTCGGACAGGTACGTCCACATCGCGTATCCCGAGAAATAAGCCAATTGCAATGTCGACCACGGGGTTTCCAGCACGTGCCCGGCGAACGAGTTGCGAGGCGCGGTCAATTCCTCGACCGTCCGGGGGGTCGGGTCGTCGGTTTCGATCGCCACGCGGTCGGGGCTGAACGACATCCGCAACTCGGGTGTCGGCGCCGGTCGGAGCCGGCTGCGCTGCTCGTGCAGCCGGATCTCGACGGTCGAATCGTTGATGATTCCATCGACGCCCTTGAGCGCCCACAACACCCCACCGACACGCTGATGCACCGTGATGGCGTCGATCCGCCGCCAGCGCTCGACACCGCCGTACGCGCCGATCACATCGTCGAGTAGATCCATGGCCACCGCTCCTTGTCTCGCCCCGCGGGAACTTCCCGCGGTATGAACCACGGTCCGTCACAGGGGGCGTGCTTCGCGCCCGTGTTCAACCCTGGCCCTGGTACTGGGCGGCCGGCCAGGGAGTGGGCCAGTGACCACGCAGGGGCGAGCGTGTGGCGGCGCTACCAGCATGAATTCATGGCAGGCCTGGATTCAGGGTCTGTGTCAGCCAACGGTTTGCGAAACCCGTTCGCGACCGAAACGAGGAGTTCGGAATGAGTTCGTTCAATCCTCGTCGACGCGTCGCGCCACCCATTCCCGGATCGCGGCGATGATCTGCTCGGGCGCGTCCTCCTGGATGTAGTGGCCCGCACCCTCCAGGATGACGGTGCGATGGTTGGGAAAGGTGCGCTCCCAGCGGCGACGTTCGGCGTCGCGGAATGCCACATCCTTCGTCGGCCACACCAGCAAGGCAGGCCTGTCGCCCAGGGCAGGCAGCCCCTGCTCGATCTCGGCGAGAAACGGTCGGCTGCCCAGGATTTCGCGAGGGAACACGTGCATCGGATGCCTCGACTCGGGCGTCGGGAACGGCCCACGGTAGGCGTCCATCACCGGCGTCGACAGCTTGCGGCGCCGGACTCCGAGCGGAATGAGCCTCTCGACGAAGAAGTTTCGCCGCAGTATCAGGTAGCGGCCGATCGGACCGCCCAGCGTCCGCGAGAACACCTGTGTTCCCGGATCCGACTTCGGCCAAGCCCAGGTATTGCCGATCACGAATGCGGAGAACCGATCCGGATGCCGCGTCGCGACCGCGAACCCGATCGGTCCGCCCCAATCCTGCACCATGAGCGTGACGCCCGACAGGTCCAGTTCGATGACGAATCGCTCGACGACCGCCGCATGCTCGGCCGGCGTGAAGCCGTACCCGGGGCCCGGACGTGAGAGGCCGAATCCGGGGTAGTCCACAGCGATGCAGCGAAATTGGCCGCGGAGATGGGTGATCAACTCGCGGTAGAGAAACGACCAGGTGGGGTTGCCGTGCAGCAGTAGCAGGGGCGGCCCGACGCCTTCGTCGACGTAATGGACGCGAGCCCCGACCAGGTCGAGATAGCGGTGCTCGAAGGGGTATGAGTCTCGGGGCACCCAGGACGGAACTTCCGGGATGTCGTCGGACATGTCGACCTCCTTGGGCTCGAATCGGCACACTGGCCAATCGGTCAGCGCGTATGGGTCTTTCGAGGATTTGCGTCAACGTGGCCGGTCCAGGTCATGGGCAAAGTGGCCACGGAGACCTCGGCGATCTGGTGTAGGCGGCCGATGGGGGAATGGAGGGACCAGAACTGCTCGATCGCAACGTCGAGCAGGTTCGATTCGTCGAACTGCCTCGGCCGTCCCATGGGCGCCACCGTACCAATCTACGTGCGGCGATGCGCACAAGCCTCATTCTGGAGGTGTGACTCCAGAATGCTTGATGACATGTCCTCATTCGCGGGTGCTCAGCGCAGGCGCATCGGGCGTATGGACCATCGCCACGATCGTGCATGAGGTCCACCATGGGTTCGATGGTCGGCCGGTGCGGGAGTATGTGCCGTTGCTGGTCGAGCGGGTCGCCGCACGACAGCTCGTGTCGGCTATCCGCTGAAACCACCACTGCGGCGCCATCGATCCGGCGTGTCGTAGTCGCTGATCTAAATCTGAACGGTTGGCAAACTCTGGATTGACGGTCCATGGTTCAATGGCTGCCCCCGGGTGCCGCTCCCGCCGATGTGTGCAACCCCCGTCGATACGAGAACAATGTCCGAGGACCCCGAACTTGCCCAGGCCCGCGCCTTCGTACGTGAGCTCACGCAGCATGCGCAGACGCTCCTACGCCACCGCGAAGCCCTTCTCAACGAGGGTTCCACGTCGCGGCACGACGCGGAGCTAGCTGATGTGCGCCACGAGATCGCTCGGCTTCACAAGCGCTTTCCCGCCTTGCGTGTCGGGGTGACGGGCTCACCTGTCTGACCCACGTCCAACCTGTGGCCTCGCCGCCGGTCGGCAGCGCACCACATGCACCGGATCGCACATCGATTTAGCATTGCCATGGGGCAGCTCAGGGGTGCTCGCCCACAGCTGCCCTTGGCCACGCCGATTTGAGCAAGTAGTCGTCGTCGCTGATGCCGCCGGAACCCCCTCTACCGGTGGCATCCCCAATCGGCCTGGTACGGAACATGATTGCCGTGCCAGTGAGCCGCGGCCATGCCGCCGAGCAGCGCTCCTGTCTGCCGCCGAGAGCAATTCCAGGAACTGCGGTCACCGTCATGCTCGGCTCGAGTTCGTGGCCGAAAATGAGGTATTCGTGGCGCGCACAGCGGGGCGCGACTCTCCTGGCACCACGCACACTGATTCGGCGCCGATCATTCCGAAGCGTTGTCGCCCAACCAGTTCCAGTTGTCTCAACAGGACGTTGGGCTGCATCGAGTACTCGATCACGAGGAGTCCCACATGCCTATCGTCACCACACCGGACGGCGTCGACATCTACTACAAGGACTGGGGCAGCGGGCAGCCCATCGTCTTCAGTCACGGCTGGCCCTTGTCCTCGGACGACTGGGACGCGCAGCTGATGTTCTTCGTGTCCCACGGTTTTCGAGTGGTTGCTCACGACCGGCGTGGCCATGGCCGTTCCGCTCAGGTCGCCGAGGGGCACGATATGGACCACTACGCCGATGACCTGGCTGCCGTCGTCAACCATCTCGATTTGTCGGACGCGGTTCATGTCGGCCATTCCACCGGTGGCGGGGAGGTCGTGCGCTACCTGACCCGGCACGGACAGGATCGGGCGGCCAAGGCTGTTCTGATCAGTGCGGTGCCGCCGATCATGGTGAGGACCGCGGACAATCCGGGTGGATTGGACAAGTCGGTCTTCGACGGCATTCAGGAGCAGGTCGCCACCCGCCGGTCGGACTTCTTCCGCTCGTTCGCCGAAGGACCGTTCTATGGCTACAACCGGCCCGGAGCGAACCCCTCCGAAGGAGTGATCGCCAACTGGTGGCGGCAGGGTATGGCCGGTGGCGCCAAGGCGCACTACGACGGCGTTGTCGCCTTCTCCCAGACCGACTTCACCGACGACCTCGCGAAGATCACCATCCCCACCCTTGTCATGCACGGGGAAGACGACCAGGTGGTCCCCATCGAAAACACCGGCATCCGCTCGGCCGAACTGCTGCCCAACAGCACGCTGAAAACCTATCCGGGCTTCCCGCACGGCATGCCGACCACGGAGGCCGCAACCATCAACGCCGACCTGCTCGCGTTCATTCGATCCTGAACAGCGCCTACGCCTCGAATCCTGAGGCGGTACAGACCTTCCGAACCCATCGACGAGGACCAATGCCGAAAACACGCCCCGAGCCCATCCGTGACCCGGAAATCGATCACCTGCTCACACCGCAGAACTGCGCGATCGTCCTCATCGACTTCCAACCGGGCCAGTACGCCACGGTCGGATCAACGACGGCCGAGGAGATCGACCTCGGCGCGGTAACCCTCGCCAAGCTCGCACACGCCTACGCCATCCCGACAATCGTCACGACCGTCGCGGTGGACATGGGCGTCAACGAGCCGACCAACCCTGCGCTACTCGACGAACTCCCCGGTATCACCGAGATCGACCGTACCGGGGTAAACGCCTGGGAGGACGCCGACTTCCGGGCAGCAGTCGAGGGCACCGGCCGGCGAAAGATCATCATGGCCGGACTGTGGACCGAAGTGTGCCTGGCGTTTCCGACACTCGACATGCTGCGCGAAGGCTATGAGGTCTACCCCGTCGTCGACGCTGTCGGTGGCGTATCGGTAGTGACGCACGACGTGGCGATCACTCGCATGGTGCAGGCGGGTGCCCAGCCGATCACCTCGCTGGCCCTCGGCTGCGAGCTGATGCGCAACTGGGCACGCTCCGACTCGGACCTGTATCGAGTGATCATCAACGACTACTTCCGACGCAAACGGGTTATCGGAACCAACAGCGAGAATCCACTGCATCGCGTGGTCGGATAGTTCACTGCCCACCTGGTTCGGATCGTCGGCCGGCGCTGCTGTGGCGGATATCCTCGGAATCGAGGCAAGATCGGAAGCGGCGACGACGGCTCGCTCGTTCGGACCCCGAAGACACTGTCGAAGGAGATCGTGATGGCGGAAGCGTTTGTGCTCGGTGGTGTTCGGACCCCCTTCGCCCGATACGGTGGTTCGCTGTCGCACCTGCGAGCCGACGACCTGCTGGGGATGACCATGAAGGGCGCGTGCGAGCGCGTCGGCGTGGGTCTGGATCAGATCGAGGACATTGTCGCGGGCTGCGTCAATCCGGCCCACGAAGGGATGGGTGACGTCGCGCGGTGGGCGGCGCTGGCGGCGGGATTCCCCGACACGGTGGCCGGGGCGACGATCAACCGGTTCTGCGGGTCGTCGCTGAGTGCAACCATCAATGTCGCGCATGCGATCAAAGCGGGGGACCTGGGCGTCGGAATCGCCTGCGGCGTCGAGTCGATGTCGCGCTCGGGCTGGGCGTACATGAAGAGCGACTCGCCGTTCGGGCCCCGCGGCCCGGTCATCCTGCTCGACACCATGTGGGCGGGCGCGGGCGGTCCGGCCAATCCGGCGCTGCTGGCGCGCAATGCTTACATCGGGATGATCGAGACAGCACAGAACGTCGCCGACCGCTACGGGCTGACCCGGGAGGAAATCGACGCGTTCGCGCTCCGGACGCAGCGAAATGCCAAGGCGGCCAGGGATTCCGGGCGGCTGGCCAAGGAGATCATGCCGGTGGAGATCGCCGCGACGAGGAAGACTCCCGCCCGCCTGTTCGAGCACGACGAATTCATCCGCGACGACACCACCGCCGAAAGGCTGGCGGCGCTGCCCCCGCAGCCGGGGACGACGCAAATGACCGCGGGGAACTCGACACCCCTGACGGACGGGGCCAGCGCACTGGTGCTGGCGTCGGGCGAACGAGCGGCCGAACTCGGAGTGGAACCGCTGGCGCGGGTGGTGTCCTCGGCGGTGTACGGAATCGATCCGCTCTACATGGGTCTGGCTCCGGCATGGGCGCTGCCACTGGCGATCCAACGCGCGGGCCTGACACCCGAGCAGATCGACGTCTGGGAAGTACACGAGGCATTCAGCGCCCAAGCCTTGGGCGTGCTCCGTGAATTGCCCAACCAGCTCGACGGTTTCGTCATCCCCGACGAGAAGCTGACACCGAACGGCGGCGCCGTGGCGATCGGTCATCCGTTCGGCGCCACCGGCGCCCGCTACGTCCTGACCTTGGCCACCGAACTGCGGGAACGCAATGCGCGCTACGGCGCGATCGGAGTCTGCATCGGATCCGGTCAAGGCGTCGCGATCGTCCTCGAAAACCCCTCCGCCGCCTGAGAAATCTCACCGAAGGAACGACGTACGGAGTTCCCCGGAGGTCAGCAGACGAATCGACGCCTGCCTTCGGAGACGCGTCCGCCCCGCCCGCAGATACGGGCGGGGCGAAACATGCTGGGGCGGTTATCGACCGGTGTGCTTGGCGGCGTCGAGGATGAGGTCGGTCACGGCGTTGGTCTGGGAGAACATGGGGACGTGCGAGCTGTCGACTTCCACGGTCTTGCTGTGTGCGCGATCGGCCTCGAACCGCTCGAGGTCGGCGCCCAGCGCCAGGTCCTGGCGGGCGATCAGTGACCAGGACGGGATGGTGTGCCAGGCCGCGGCGGTCGGGACCGAGGAGAACACCGCGGCATCGGTCGGCCGCTGCGAGGCCGCGATCACGCGGGTGAGGTCGGCCGGGATGTCGGCGGCGAACACATCGTGGAACTTGTCGGGGTTGACCGTGAGCTGGGTGCCGGTGCTGCCATCGGCATTGGTGTAGTTCGCCGGAACCAGCGTGGGACCGAGCTGGGACGTAGTGGATTTCGCCGCCAGCGCGCTGATCTGCTCGCCGACGTCGGGAATCAGCGCGGTGATGAACACCAGCGCCTTCACCTTCGGATTGCCTTCCGCGGCCTGCGAGATGACGGCTCCACCGTAGGAGTGCCCGACCAGCACGATCGGCCCCTCGATGGGAGCGATAGTGGAACTCAGCCGCGCGGCGTCCTGGGCCAGGCCCTCGAGCGGATTGGCGGTCGCGATGACCGGGTACCCGGCCCGCTGCAGCGAGTCGGTGACCTTCTGCCAGCTCGACGCATCGGCGAAAGCGCCGTGCACCAACACGATCGTCGGTTTCGGCTTACCCGGACCGTCCGGGGAGTCGAGGCGTCCGCCCGCGGGCTGGACGACGGACGGGCCGGCGGCCTCGGAGACAGGTCCCGAAGCCCAGATCGGTGTCGCGGTGAAAGTGGCGACCAGCGCGGCCATGAAGCCGATTGCGTAGCGGGGGTTGCTGAACATTGTGGTTCTCCAGTTCGAAGCCGAAGCCAGGGCCCGGTGCGGCCGTGACTCGATCAGCGTCGCGCTGCCGGGTCCCTGCTCGCGCCCGGGAAAGCCCCTGGGTGCCACCCTGGCCAGAGCCTCCGACCAGTCGGTGCCAGGGGGTGCCGGGCATCCCCGAATCAGGGCGCGCGGTGCACTGGGCGGTGCCGGAAATGCTGTCGCGCAGGGTGATTCACCCGCTACACGGAAGGGATAGATGGACGGATGAGGCCTGTTGTGGGTCGAATCTGGCCGGCCCCGGGCAGTCTCATCCGTCGGTGGCTGTCGATCAGTCGGAATTATCGGGTTCGCTGAGCAAGAGCGTTCGTGAGTTCGCGGCGGGAACCGATGTCGAGCTTCGTGAACACCTTGCGCAGATGCCATTCGACGGTGCGTGCACTGAGGAACAATTGAGCACCGATTTCGGGGTTTGTGCGGCCGTCGCATGCGAGTCTGGCGATCAGCGCCTCCTGATCGGTGAGCGCATCTGTCTGATCGACCCGGCGGCGGCGAACACGTTTGCCAGTGGCCAGCAGTTCACGCCGAGCGCGCTCGGCGAATGCTGCGGTTCCTATGTCGGCGAACATGTCGTGTGCTGTGCGTAGCTGCTCGCGTGCATCCTCACTCAACCCTTCGCGATGCAGCCATTCACCGAAAAGCAGATGTGCGCGTGCCAGTTCGGGGCGAAGTTCGGTACGTGCGAGCCGGGCGATCGCCTCCTGGAAGAACTGCGCGGCCTCCTCGCCTGTTGAAATCAGCGCCCGGGAGCGGGCCACCAGTCCGAGGCCCTCCTCGGTGCCACCCGGCATCGCGACCTGCTCCAGCTGCGACACGGCCGACTCCGCGAGCTCGATGCGGCCGGTTCGTACGGCCGCCTCGACCAGTTCGGGCAACGCCCAGTTGGCGATGAAGATGTCCGGTGAGGTATCCCGAGCGCGCGTCGCCTGTTCGACGGCTTCTTCATGATTGCCAAGTCCGTTGTGCAGGACGGCCATAGCCCAACCACAGAAGGTCATCGCGCCTCCGTTTCCGGTAACGGTCGCTACCTCGAGCGTCGCGCGGACGAGGGCTTCGGAGCCGGCCCGGTCCCCGCGCAGGCAGGCCAGGATGATCGGAGCGAAGGACCATGCACTCGCGTCGGTCGCCTGGCATACCGCCTCCAGCTCGGCGACGATGGCAGCCGTTTCGGCGAAGTCGCCGGTCCACGCGGTAACTGCCCCAAGGGTTGACAGTACGACCGGCAGCAGGTCGGCGGCGGCGGCACAGCGGATGACTTCCGCGTTGCGTAACAGAATCCGCCGCCACGCAGCGTGATCCCAGAGGGCGACGGCGGCGGCGTGTGCGAGCCAGCTCCAACGCAGCACGTCCTCGGGTGATTCGGTGGTGCTGTCGAAGGCATCGACCACGGCGCGCAGCGCGGGTGCCGCGGGCGCCGGTCCGGCGGTGATGGCCAATGACAGCGCGTGCAGGATCTGCTCGGGCTTGCCGGGGCTCGTCGACCGTGGCAAACGTTGTGCGGCCCTGGACACTTCGGCCAGATCGCCGTCGGAGGCGAGTCCGCCCGCGAAGACGGCCGCGATCCAGGCGGCCAGAAACGTCTCGCGGGCCTGGTCCAGATCAAGGGCCGACAATCGAATCGCCGCGCGCAGCAGTCGCGCCGGCGCGTCGTTGCCCGAGCCCGAGGCGAAGGCGATCTGTCCGCGCAGCAGATCCGCGCGCGCACGCTGGGGCGGGTCGAGCGGATCGACTTCCATGGTCGCGAGTAGTCCGAGCGCCGAATCATAGGATCCTGCTTGCAGATTCGCCTGCGCGGCCGCGAGTAGTCGTTCGATGCGCTGCCGGGGATCCGAGGACAGCAACCCCGCCCGCTCCAGGAACGCCGCCGCGGCTGCTGGGCCGCCGCGCGCTTGGGCGCGGGCTGCTGACCGCTCCAGATCTGCGGCGGCGTCGTCGTCCGGACCGACGCTCGCTCGGGCCCGGTGCCAGGCCCGCCGATCAGGGTCCAGGGTCGGATCAGTCGCTTCCGACAGCGCCCGATGGATGCGCTGCCGATCCGACTCGCTCGCCGCTCGGTAGGCGACAGACCGAAGCAGCGGATGCCGGAACCAGACTCGCGTGCTGAATTCCGCTACTCCCGCTTCCACCGCAGGGGTCGCGGCCGACAGTCCGAGACCCAGCGCCGACGCCGCTTTCCACACCAGCGCGGCGTCGCCCGATGGGTCGGCGGCGGCGAGTTGCAGCAGGCGGCGAGTGTCACCGGGCATCGCGGCGAGTTGCCTGCGAAATCCGTCTTCGATCCGGCTCGACACGGTGACCGCCTCGGGCAGTCCGAACCCACCGGCGAGGCGGTTCCAGGTCGTTCCACGTGCCCACTCCAACAGCGCCAAGGGATTACCGCCGGTCTCGGTCACGATCTGATCCCTCACACGCGCATCCATGGACCCCGACATCGCGGCGTTGAGCAGCGTGTGCGCGTCCCGGTCCGACAACCCGGTCACGGGCAGTTCCGGAATGCCGGCCAATTCCATTGCTGCGACCCGGGTTCCGAAGACCAGACCGACACGCTCCGCGGCCAGTCGCCTGGCCACGAATCCGAGGACCTGGGCGGAGGCTCGGTCGACCCAGTGGTGGTCGTCGACGATGCACAGCAACGGCTGATCCTCAGCCGCCTCCGACAGCAGACCGAGTAGCGCCAGCCCCACCATGAACGGCTTCGGTGCCGGCCCCTCGCTCAGCCCGAATGCGGTGCGCAGCGCTTCTTCCTGGGGTGCGGGCAGCTTGTCCACTCGATCGAGCAGCGGGCCGCACAGCTGATGCAAAGCCGCGAAGACCAGTTCCATTTCCGATTGCATGCCGATCACACGCAGAACCCGGAGACCGGTCGCCCGGCCGGTGAGATTGTCGAGCAGGGCCGACTTACCCACACCGGCGTCACCTCTGAGCACGAGTACCTGGCTCTCCCCGGCGCGCACGGCATCGAGCAGTCGAGTAAATGCCTCGCGTTCGCTGTCGCGACCGACAAGACCGCCGGCGCGGCCCAGCCACCTGGAACTCATTGCGAGAACACCCCTTCGAACTGTGCAGCCCGATGTCGGACCACGTCACAGCCTGTACGGGAAGCCCTGAAAATCGCGCCCGTGTTGTCCCCGGTGGACACCCGGGTCTTCGCGATTCCGCGCCCGCCGACGGCAACGATGCGGAATGCGGAGCCGGGGTCAGGTGGCGCGCGCGACCTCGCGGTCGGGCAGCGCGTCGCGCAACTCGCGTCGAGAGCTGATCCCGAGCTTGCCGAACACCTTGCGCAGATGCCATTCCACGGTGCGGGCACTGATGTACAGCTCGCTGCCGATTTCCTGGTTGGTGCGACCGTCGCGCGCCATACGGGCGATCTGGCCTTCCTGCGGGGTCAGCTCGTTGCGCGTGTCGGCGGTCCGCTTCCGGACCTTCTCCCCGGTGGCGAGCAGCTCATGTCGGGCGCGTTCGGCGAAGCCATCGGCTCCCATCGCGACGAACTCCTCGAAGGCGGCCTTCAAATGGCCGCGAGCGTCACTGCGGCGGCGTTCCCGGCGCAGCCACTCGCCGAACAGCAGCCGCGACCGTGCGAGCTCGAACCGCAGGCGCGTGCGGCCGAGACGTTCGACCGCCTCGGCGTAGGAACGCTCGGCCGAGTCGCCGACACCGACCAGCGCCCGCGAGCGCGCCAGCAGCCCTGCCGCCCAATCCGATTCGGGAACCGCCGCATAGACGGTCAACCTGTCCAGCGCTCTCATCGCGGCTTCGGTCGCCCCGCTGCGAACGGCAGCCTCCACCAGATCCGGCAGCGCCTGCGCTGTGAAGGGGCCGAGGTTTCCCTCGGCCGCCCGGACCGCGGCGTCGAACGCCAGGTCGTAGTGGCCGAGACCGAGGTGGAGCAGGGCGGTCGCGCGATCGGCGATCTGCAGGCCGAGTCCTTCGCCGCGAGCCGTCGCCTCCGCGGCAACGGTCGCGATCAGCGGCGCAGCCTGGGCAGCGTTTCCTTGATAGGCCAGCAGGAACAGGTCGCCGTACGACGCTCTCTGCGTTCCGGTCACCTCCTTGACCAGTTGCTCCTCGAGACCGAGGTCGCGCGCGTGCTCGACGTCGCCGCGCCACAACGCGACCACTCGATGTGCGTTGAGCGCGTTGGCCAGTGGCGCGAGCGCTCCGGCTCCGCGCGCCAACGCCACGTGCCGGCTACTGGCCGCGTCCCACGCTTCGAAGTCCCACAGGGACAGTGCTGCATTCGCGACCAGAATGCCGCGACGCAAGAAGACGTCAGGGGCGACGTCGGCGTCGAGGAAGGACGTCACTGCCGCTCGAAGGGCAGGTGCCGCAGTGACCGTTCCGTCCGTTATCAAGGTGGCCAATCCCAGTCCCAGCGAATCGCCGGGGCTCGGGGAACCCGACGACGGCGCCGAGCTGGCGGCTCGCGAGACCAGCGTCAGGTCACCGTCCGGATGTGCCAAGCCCCCCGCGACGAGTGCCGCGCCCCAGGCGTCCAGGTACGTGTCGCGGGCCAACCTCGGGTCGAGGGATTCCAGCCGTCGAGCTGCCTGCACGAGTGCAACGGGAGCGTCGCTGCCCGATCTCGCCGCGCGTCCGGTGAGCCCGCGCATGAGATCCGCGCGGGCGCGTTGCAGGTCATCAACCGCAGTTGCTTCGGCTGCGGCGGCCAGACCGAGCGCTTTGTCGTAGTGGCCCGCGTCGAGGTGGGCTTGGGCTGCTTCCAGGGTTCGTTCGGTGCGCTTCCGCGCGTCGGCCGTGAGCTCCGCGGCTCGCTGGAGGAACGACGCGGCGGCCGCGACTCCTCCGCGTGCCCTGGCACGGCCTGCGGCGTTGTGCAGCGCGGCCGCGACCTCCTCGTCGGTTCCGATGGTCGCAGCAGCAAGGTGCCAGAGCCTGCGTTCGGGCTCGGCCTCGGCATCGAGAGCATCGGCCAGCGCCGCGTTCACCGCGCGACGCTCCTCTGGCGTACCGGCCGTGTAAGCGGCGCTGCGGATCAGCGGGTGGCTGAACCGCACTTGTTCCCCGACCTCGAAAAGCTGCTCCTCCTCGGCGGGCGCGGCAGCATCCGGCCCCAGGCCCAGCGACTGGGCGGCCCGCCATAGCGCAGTCGCATCCCCGGTTGGTTCCACGGCAGCGAGCAGCAGCAGCCTGCGGGTCGGATCGGGCAGCTCTCGGATCCGCCGCACGTAGAGGTCGTGGAGATTTCCGGCCCCGATCGCGGGGAACGCGAACCCGCCCATCAGCTCGGCCTTCCCACGCTGCGCCAGTTCCAGCAGAGCCAAGGGGTTCCCGTGTGTCTCGGCGACAATCCGGTCGCGGACCCGGCGGTCGAGCTGTCCTGGGAGCGTCGCTGCGAGGAGTGCGACCGCATCGTCGTGGCCGAGACCGGAGACGGCATGCACCGGGATGCCTGCGAGTAGTTGCTCGCCCGTCGGCTCGCGGACCGCGAACACCATGAGCACCGACTCCGCTGCCAGCCGCCTGGCCACGAAGCCGAGGACTTGGACCGACGCGTCGTCGAGCCATTGGGCGTCGTCGACCAGGCACACGACCGGCTGGTTGGTCGCCGCTTCCGAGAGCAGACCGAGGACCGCGAGCCCGACGACGAACTTGTCAGGTGCATCTCCCGCCACATGTCCGAAAACCACCCGCAGGGCATGGGCCTGCGGATCGGGGAGAGCGGGGATCAGGTCGAACATCGGCAGACACAGCTGGTGCAGGGCCGCGAACGGGAGCTCGAGCTCCGACTCGACGCCGGTCACCTGGACGATGCGGCAACCGGTCGCCTGATCGGAGAGGTAATTCAGCAGTGTCGTCTTGCCGATTCCTGCTTCGCCTCGCAGCACCAGCGCACTGCTCTCACCAGCGCGAGCACGGTGCAGCGCGTTGTCGAGAAGGTGGCGTTCCTCCGTGCGACCGCGAAAGGCGGTGGTCCGTGCGGCCATTCCGCCACACTAGCCACCGCCATCGCGTTGTGCCGCACCGCTTCTAGTCGGCCGAACCGGTGAGGAACTCGTCGACCAGCGTCGCGAACTGGCCGGGGTACTGGAAGAGGAACCCGTGGGCCGCGTCGCTGAAGATGCGCAACCGCGCGTTCGGCAGGTGGTCGACGAGGAGCTGCGAGTTCACCGTCGGGATCATCAGATCGTTGTCCCCGTTGGCCACGAGCGTCGGCTGGGTGATCCCGGCGAGACGCGCCAGGCGGCTCGGGTCCGGGATTCCCCACTCGACGACCGCGTCGTACTGGGCTCGCGCGACCTCGGGTCCGGTCGGCCGGTCGGCGTTCTCGGTGCGGCTGAAAATGCGCTGCACATAATCGATTCCGAGTGCACGGCTGCTCTCGGTGACCCCGAAGAAGATGTGCAGCAGGTCCTCGAGGCCGTTGTCGGCCTGGTTCGCCGTGCGCTCGATGTCGAAGGTCCAGCCGTGCATCTGGCGGCCGCCGCGCGGCCCGGTGCCGGCCAGTACCAGCCGGCGCACGACGCGCGGGCGCAGCAGCGCGATCTCCTGGGCGACCATGCCGCCGAGCGAGAACCCGAGCAGGTCGACTTCGCCGAAGTCGAGTGCGTCCAGGAACGCGATCGCATCGCGCGCCATCTCGGTCACCGTCACCGGGACCGTACCGGTGGACAGGCCGACCCCGGTGTTGTCGAGCAGGACGACCTCGCGGTGCTCGGCGAGGCCGTCGACCAGGATCGGGTCCCAGTTGTCGAGATTGCCCCGGAAGTGCTGGAGGAACACCAGCGGCGGCTGGTCGGCCGCGGCGTTGCCGAAGCGGCGGTAGGCGTAGGTGACGCCGTTCGCGGCGTCGATGGTCTGGATCCGGGCGGTCATCTGCGACTGCCCGGCGATCTGGGTGGAGGTCATCTGCTTCTTCCTCTGCTTCAGGCCCGGGCTGCGGGGACGATGAGGACCTTGCCGTTGCGCTCGGTCTGCTGGGCGTGCTGGATCGCCTTGGCGAACTCGTCGAGCGGGTAGGTCGCGGTGACCTCCGCGCCGATCACTCCTTCGGCCACCAAGCTTGCGAGTTCGGCGTACATCCGCTGGACCTTCTCGCGTGGTGCGTTCTGCAGCCAGCCGACGATGTAGACCGACCGCAACGCGATACCGCGGTAGATCAGGTCCCCGAGCGGGATCGCGGGGGTCTGGCCCGTCGCCGACGCGAACGCCACGACCGTTCCTCCGTCTGCCACCGCCGTCACCAGTCGGGCCACCTGGTCCGGGTCACCGGTGCCCTCGAAGAGCACCCGAAGGCGTGCGCCCGCAAGCGCTTCGCCCATCCGGAACGAAAGATCCTCGCCGTCGACCAGGACGATGTCGGCCCCCAACGCCTTCACCTCGTCGACGACCGCCTCACGGCGGACGACGGCGAGTGTGTTGAGTCCGGCGCGCTTCGCCAGCGGGATCAGGTAGTGGGCGACGGCGGAGTTGGCCAAGTCCAGACCGACCCAGTCACCAGGCCGCAGGTCGACGTACTCGTGCAGCAGCACGTGGGCCGTGGCCGGGTTGACGGCGAGCATCGCGAGTTGCTGCGGGTCCACATCCTCGGGGACAGGCACCACGTTTGTTGCCGGCACGACCGTCTCGGTGGCCCACGTGCCGAACCGGAATGTCGGGATCATGATCACGCGCCGCCCGATCAGGGCCGGGTCCACGCCTGCCCCGGCCGCGACGACCCGGCCCACGCCTTCGGCGCCCATCGCCGCGGGCACGTTGGGGTAGACCCCGAACCAGCCCATGGCGAACAGTGCGTCGGCTCCGTTGACGGGCGCGGCTTCGATCTCGACCACGACTTCGCCGTCACCTGCCGTGACGTTCTCTTCGGATACGAGGGCGATGTTGTTCCCGAGATCGGTGCCCACCGCGGTCAGGATCACCTTGTCGACGGTCATGCCCGCACTTCCTTGCGAGCCTCGATCGCGGATACCGAGTTGCGGAACGCCTTGGTCAGCACGCTCCTGCCGACGGTGGCGAGCACAGCGCCGAGGAACCAGCCGCGAAGGTTCTTGCCCTCGCGCACCACGACGTAGTCGACATCGGTGGTGCCGTCGGCACGCCGGGACAGGTCGTAGGTGTGCCCCGACGCGCGGCCCCACACATTAGAGGCCGTGGTGGTCAGCACCACGTGCTGCGGGTTGCTCCAGTCGTAATCGAGCCGCTCCCAGACCCCGTCGGATCCTTCGGTGACGTCGGCATGGTCGTCATCGCGGGTGTGCACGAAGAGGTATGTGCCATCGCTGTTGCCGAACAACGTCGAACGGTCCGGACCGAAGTCGGTGAGAGCCGCCACGAATTCCTCTGGCGTCACACGCGTGTTCGCGTGCATGCGGATGGTGGTCATCGTTCTTTCTCCTTGCTGGATATCTCGGGTGATCTCGTTGTGGTCTGTTACTCGGGCAGCTGCTCGCCGTGGTGCTCGGCGACCATGTAGGCCGCGTACCACTCGGGCCAGGCCGCGTCGTACCGGCCGCCGTTGCGGGCCTCGTGTTCGCCGTGGGCGGCAGCGGCGCGCTTCAGTGCGTCGACCAGGTCGCCGGTGGTGGCGTACGAGGTCTCGGTGGTGTCGATGCGACCCGGGATACGGGTGGTGACCTCTTGGAGCAGGAAGGCATTGCCGTCCGGGTCCGTGAAGGTCGCGAAGGACCCGTAGCTCGCCCGCTCGTCCGCCGGCCCCGCTACGCGCCCGTCACCGGACATGGGCTGGAACTGCGCCCCCGGAGCACCGGGGTGGAAGACCTCGCTGATCTCCGCGCCATCGGCCACGAGCGCCTCGCGTGCCTGTTGGACGTCGGAGACCACCAGGTACAGGCCTTGCGCCGTGCCGGGCTCCGCGGTGGTGATGTTGGTGCCGAACTGGATCGACGTGGGCGAGCCCGGCGGGGTGAACTGCACGACCCGGAAGCCGTTGTCGAATTCGAAGTCGGCGTCCAGGCGCCAGCCCAGACCTTCGTAGAACTTCTTCGACCGGTCCACGTCGGCGACCGGGATGACTACCGCTTCGAGCTTCAGCGCGGGAACCCCTGTGGTGTTCATTGCCTGCACTCCTTGTTCTGTTGCCAGCGGTTGCTTACAACTCCAAGAGTGCGATCGGACCGGCTGCGTCGAACCAGTGCCGAACCCTGGTCGGTACCCGGGCACAGCCCCCGGGTGCTGCCTGCGGCCCGCCGTGCCAGGTCAGATTGATGGCGCATTCAGCGGTTTTGAAATACGGCACCGATCAGCGAGTGCTCGGCCGGGTGTCGGTCCAGTCGGTCATGAGGGAGCGCGACCCGTCGGTGTTGTCCTGTTGACTGCACCAAGCGGGGGTCCCTCGCTCGAGGCACAAATCAGCCGCCGGTCTCAGGCCGACGTCCCGCTCTGGAAACCCCGGGCGTCCAGGCTCGGTGGTGCGCCGAATTGACGCCGATACTCGCGACTGAACTGGGAAGGGCTGGTATAGCCGACCTTGCGTCCCACACCCGTGACGTCACTGGGATCGGCAATCAATAGCAGCCGAGCCTCGTTCAGGCGAATGCGTTTCTGGAACTGCACGGGGCTCATCGCGGTGACGGTCTGGAAGCTGCGATGGAATGCGGATACGCTCATCGCCGCTCGGTTCGCGAGATCCTCCACCCGGAATGGCAACTGATAATGCCTCCTGATCCAGTGAATCGCGGCGGCGATATGATTGAGATTGCTTTCGGGCGTGCCGAATTGGCGGATCATCGCGCCCTGTTCGCCGGTGATGAGCCGCCACAGGATCTCCCGTTTGATCAGCGGTGCGAGGACGGCGATATCGCCGGGCCGGTCGAGCAATCGCAGCAGGCGCAGGACCGCGTCGATCAATTCGATCTCGGCCTCGCTCACCGCCAGTCCCGGTGGTGTCAGCGTGCTTATGTCGGGCAGAGCGGCCGGAGCGAGCAGGAGCATTCGCACGATCTCGGCCGGGTCCAGCGTCAGGCCCACGCCGAGCCCGGGGCGACCGGGTGCGGCCTCGATGAAATGCGCTACCACCGGAAGATCCAACGATGCGACGAGATACTCACCGGCCCGGTGTTCGTACATGCGCTCGCCGAGCGCGAACCGTTTGGTGCCCTGCCCTACGAGAGCGAAGACCCTGCCGTAGGTCACCGGCCGGGGCGGTTGGGGCGCTAAGGCTTTGAAAATCTTGACTTCGTCGATCGCGGTGGTCAGGTCCGAACGAGCATGGCGATCCATCAGTTCGCACAGTTCGTCGAGCAGCGATTCCCGGTCAAGCCGAGGCGATCCGGCGACAGTGGATGGGGCGGGTGCCGTGGCGAAGTGGCCCGCCCGCGCGCCCGTTTCCTGCGGCGACCAGCTCTCCGACGATGGAAAGGGCTGTTTCGGCAAGGGTGATCCCTCCTAGATCCAGGCCCACCGGCCCGGTAAGTCGTTCCAACCCAACGGTTCCGGCGAGCCGCCGGATGCGCTGCGCATGTGTTGCCCGGCTGCCGAGCGCTGCCACGAAGCTCGCCTCGCCCGCGAGCGCCGCTCGCAACGCGCCATCGTCTATACGCGGGTCGTGGCTCACCGCGATGAGCGCATCGTAACGACGCAGCGGGTTGGCGGTCAGCCATTCACCCGGCCATCCGCGAATCAGTCTCGCCGAGTGGCAGAACGCACCCGATTCCAGATGTGCCGGTCGCGGGTCCACGATCACCACGCGGAATTGCAGGGATTCCGCGAATGTGGCCACCAGCGCCGCGAGATCGGTGGCCCCGGCCAGCACGAGCGTGCGGCGGCGGGTCACCGCCTCGGTGTGCGCCGGACCCGAGGCGGTCAGCGCGCCGGAATCGGTTGCGGCACTCCAGCTATATGGCGGCCGCAACTCGACTCGAATCGTGAGATCCGTATCCTGCTCCAACGCGGTGGTGATCGCGGCGTGCACCGGATCGGATGGTGCGGGGGTGATCAATACTCGAAGCTCGCCGGCGCAGGCCGGTCCCGCTTCCCACGGCAGCAACTCGTCGCCCGGAATCAACGACAGCATGCGCCCGAGGCCACCGGCGAGCACTTCGCGGGCCGCCTCGAGCACGACGCCCTCGACGCAGCCGCCCGATATCGAGCCGCACCAGGTGCCGTCGGCGGCCACGGCCATCGCGGCTCCTAGCGGCCGGGCGCCTGGACCGTCCCGATCGACGAGCCGTGCCAACACGACGGGCCTGCCGTGACGACGGTGCGCGTCGACGAAGGGCCAGACCTCTCGCAGCATGCACGGGTGCCAGGCCTGCCCCGCGTTCATCCGGCCGGGGTTTCGAGAAGTCGATCGAGACGCAGCGGCAGCGTGCGCTGTCGCACACCGGTCGCATGCCATACCGCATTGGCGATGGCGGCGGCGGTGCCGACATTGCCGATCTCCCCGGCCCCCTTGACGCCCCAGGGGATTCCGGGCTCATAATCCGGGACGAAGTCGGCCTCGATATCGGGGACGTCAGCGTGAGCGGCGATGTGATAGCCCGCGAAATCCGCGTTGACCAGTCGGCCGGTCACCCGATCGCGAACGCCCTCCTCGTGCAGAGCCATCGACAGCCCGCCGATCATCCCGCCGATCACCTGACTGCGCGCCAGCAGCGGATTGATGACCTGCCCGATGGCGAACATCCCCAGCAGTCGTCGCACTCGCGCCTCCCCGCTCGCCGTATCCACCGCGACCTCGGCGAAAACCGCACTGTAGGCGTGGCGTTCGCGCGCGGCCAGATCGCCGAGCAGGGTCGCGGTATCGACGGTCACCGTCGCGGGGAGCGCGGCGGCGGGCAGCCTCGCACGCAGTCGTGTCGCGGCCTCCGTGATCGCCCATGTCCATGAGGTCGTGCCCCGGGACCCACCCGCGCTCCAGGCCGCACCGAGATCGCTATCGGCGATGCGCAACGCCCGGATCCGGCCGATATCGACCCCGAGGGCGTCGGCCGCGACGGCGGTGAGCGCGGTGCGCGCGCCGGTGCCGATATCCGCCGCGCCGATCGCCACGGTGAATGTCCCGTCCGATTCGGCGGTCATCGACGCCGATGACGGGAAGGCTCCGACGCTGAAACTCGTTGTGGCCACCCCGGTTCCGATCAGCAGGGCGCCGTCGGGCCTGCGCCTGGGCCGATGATCGCGCATTTCCCAGCCGAAACGGCGCGCCCCCTCCCGCAGGCAGGCGCTCGACTCGCGGCTGCTGAACGGCAACCCGGATACCGGGCCGACGGCGGGCTCATTGCGCAATCGAAGCTCGACCGGGTCGATGCCCAGACGCTCGGCGATCTCGTCGACGGCGGATTCGAGTGCGAAGGAACCGGGAGCCGCACCGGGGGCCCGCATCGAGTACGGCGGCACCGTATCAACGGGTATGACGGTCAGCCCGGTGTGAATGGCACGGGCGGCATACAGGGTCTTGGTGAGTTCGGTGCAGCCCTCGATGTACTCGACGAGCGGGGAGACCGCGAACGCGGCCTCGTGATGCAGGGCGCGGAAGCGGCCGTCCGCGTCCGCGCCGATCCGTACACGCTGATCGGTGGGTGGACGCATGGTCGTGATCAGGAAAACATCGTTGCGGGTCAGGGTGATTCGGACGGGCCTGCTGGTCACGGTGGCGGCCATGACCGCCAGTATCAGTTGCGGACCGCACAACCCTTTGGAACCGAATCCGCCGCCGACATGCTCGGCGCGGATGTGCACACGCGCCGGGTCGAGTTCGAACAACGCAGACAGTGCGCCCGCGATGATCCACGGCCCCTGATCGGTATCGACCGCGTGCAGATCCGAGCCGTCCCACCATGCGGTGGCGGAGTGCGGTTCCATTGCGCTGCAATACTCTTCGGGCGTGCGATACCGCTCGTCGACCACGATCGAGGCCGCCTCGAACTCGGTCGCGAGATCACCGAGCGCGGCTTCGGGACCGAACAGGTCCAGCGCCGGGCGGGCGGCGGGATGATCTGGGCGGAACGCGGTGTCGTGCGTGAACTCCTCGTAGTCGATCCGCAGCATCGTCGCCGCGTGACGCGCCTGTTCCCAGGTGCCGGCGACGACCACCGCGACCGGCCAACCCGCATAGGGGATCTCGGCGGACTGGAGCAATTGCAGATTCCCGTCCGGGCCGAAGTACGAGCCTGCCTCGGGGTTCAGACGCGTGGCGTTCGTATGGTCGATGACCGCCAGGACTCCGGGCATAGCCCGCACCGTGGCGGCGCCGATGTCGCGTATGCGGCCGCGTGTGATCGGTGCCGTCACGAGGTATCCGAACGCAAGATCCTTCACGGGGTCATCGGCGGCGTACCGGACCGCACCGGTGACCTTGCCCGGACCCTCGAGGCGGGCGCGGGCGACGCCGATAGCGCCGGCGTGACCGGGCTCCGGCGCCGGTGGCAGTGTATTCATGGCGATCCTTCCGCTGGAGTGAGTCAAAGCCGTTCGGAGGCAGCCAGTTCGGTCAGTACGGTGGTGATGAGATTGCGCGCCAGGGTCACCTTGTAGGCGTTGTCACGCAGCGGCCGGGCCGCTGACAACTCCGCGTCGGCGGCGGCTCGGAACAGTTCCGCGTCCGCGGCGGCATCGCGCACCATGTCCTCCGCGACTCGGGCCCTCCACGGCTGGGAAGCGACGCCGCCGAGTGCGATCCGGACGTCGAGGATCCGTCCCTCGAGCACTTCCAGTGCCGCCGCGACGGATACGGTGGCGAAGGCATAGGAAGCGCGTTCCCGGACCTTGCGGTAGCGCGATCGGAGCGTCGGGGTGACCGATGGGAGAGCGATACCGGTAATCAGGGCATGGCCCGGCAACGCGGTCTCCTTGTGCGGCGAATCGCCGACCGGCAGATAGAAGCGCGAAAGTGGTAGTGCCCCAGCACCTTCCATCGTCTGGTACCGCACGTGCGCGTCGAAGGCGGCAAGTGCGACGGCCATATCGGAGGGATGGGTGGCCACGCAACTGGGCGACCAGTCGAGGATCGCGTGGTTGTGATGCTCCCCGGCCAGGGCGCCGCAACCACTCCCGGGCGCGCGTCGGTTGCAGGGTTCACTCGGATCGGCGAAATATCCACACCGCGTGCGTTGCAGCAGGTTTCCGGCCGCAGTCGCCATATTCCGCAGCTGCCCGGACGCACCCGTCAGAATCGCCTGCGACAGCGCGGGGTAACGACGGCGGATGTCGGGGTGCGCGGCAATATCGCTATTGGTGGTCGTGGCCCCGAGCAGCATTCCGCCGCCGGAGATTTCGGAGATCCCACCGAGTGGCAGGAATCGCACGTCGATGAGCCGTTCCGGCGCCTCCACGCCATTCTTCATCAGGTCCACCAGATTGGTTCCTCCGCCCAGAAAGCGGGTGTCGCCCCCCGCGGCGGCCAGGCGCAACGCCTCGTCGACGTCGGTCGCACGCCGATACGCGAACTCCTTCACGATGAAATCCCTTTCCGCGCGGCCATTTCCAGCGTGGCTCGGACGATCGACGGATACGCGCCGCACCGGCACAGGTTGCCGCTCAGCCGTTCCCGGACCTCGGCGGCGTCGAGTTCGGGTGTCGGCGCATCCGGCGAGACGTCGGCGGTCACCGCACTGGGCCAGCCCTCGGCATGTTCGGAGAGCATCGCGAGCGCCGAACAGATCTGTCCCGGCGTGCAGAAGCCGCACTGATAGCCGTCGAGGCGAACGAATGCCTCCTGAAGCGGAGCCAGGGCATCACCCTCGGCGATGCCTTCGATCGTGACGATCTCCGCGTCCTGTGCCGCGACCGCCAGGGTCAGGCAGGACACGATCCGGCGACCGTTCAGCATTACCGTGCAGGCTCCGCACTGGCCGTGGTCGCAGCCCTTCTTCGGACCGGTGCAGCCGAGGTCCTCGCGTACCGCGTCCAGTAGCGTGCGGCGATTGTCGACCTCCAGCGATGTCGTCTTACCGTTGACGAAAAGCGTTATCTCGCTGTGCATATCGTCGACCATGGCATGACCTTCCCACCCTCGCGATGGACCGGATGCCCATCGCCTTTTCCATGTAACCAGCCTCGGAATCGAGTGCGGTAACACAGAAGTCGCGGTCACTTGCACGATCCTGCCGAACTCGTTGACTTCCCCGAATGCGCACGGATGAATGACGGCAACAATCGGGATACACAGCGAGGAGTGCTGCCGTGAGTCGACGATTCGGGACGCCGCACGCGGTGCGGGGTAGCCATCCCGCCGCCGTGCCGCGGGCGGTGGCAAGTGTGGAGGGTGATCGGGTCACCGCCGTCGAGCTCTTCTTCGATCTCGCGTACGTCTTCGGTTTCACCCAGGTCAGCCGGTTGATGGCAGATGCGCACACCGCGATGGGCATACTGCGGGGCCTGACCGTGCTGGCCCTGCTGTGGTGGTCGTGGACTGCGTACAGCTGGCTGGCCAACCAACTGCACGCCGACGAAGGCTTCGTCCGCGGCGCCATGTTCACGGGCATGACGGCGGTGTTCGTCATGGCAGTCATGGTGCCGGAGGCCTATGCCGATCGGACGGGCGGACTATCCGGGCCGCTGATCTTCGTGGCCGCCTACCTGGTAGCCCGGCTGACCCACCTGACCGTCTACATGTTCACCTCCGTCGGCGGTCCCGCCGCCCGGCGGGAAGTCGTGCAGACCGTATGCCTTTCGATCGTCCCCTCGGCCGCACTGCTCATCGGTGGTGCGCTCCTCGGATCGCCATGGCAGGTGTGGTGTGTACTGACGGCTGTGACCGTCGAACCGGTGATCGCGAACCTCACCACCTGGGGCGTGCGCAGCCGGATCAGTTCGGCGACGCATTTCGTGGAACGACATCGGCTCGTGGTGATCTTGGCTTTGGGCGAATCCACCGTGGCAATCGGGATGGGGGCCGGGCCGATCGATATCCCACCGCTGGCCGGGGTGCTGTTGGCGATGGCCATCGCCATCGCGCTGTGGCGGGCCTATTTCGGCGAGGTCGCCACAGCCGCGGAGCACGCGCTGTGCGAGCTCGATGATCGGGAGCGGTCCCGTGCGGCCCACCACGGCTACACCTATCTACACCTCCCGATCGTCGCCGGAATCGTGTTGTCGGCCTTGGGGATCGAAACGGCCATGGCGCATATCTCGGGCACCGGGGCATACGGGTTGTTCGGCGCGGTCGCGCTCGCGGGCGGGGCGGGGCTCTATCTGATCGGAACCGCGTTGTTCGCGCGCCGGGTCGTGGGTGCGGCGATGCGCCCGCGCCTCCTCGCCGCGCTGATCATGCTCACGGCCATCCCCGCGCTGAGCCCAATGCCACCGCTGGCGGCGCTCGCCACCACGGCCGCACTCCTTTTCGGCGTCCTCTCCCTCGATCGTCTATCACCGATATCCGCACCTGAGGCCGGTCGGCGATCGGCGACCCACGTCGCATGAGCGAGGTCGTACTCATCGGGCGCGAGACCGAGCTGGCCGCGCTGACCGACTTCCTCGCCGGGCTGCGCGGCGGCGGCGCGGCCGTAATGCTCAGGGGCGAGCCCGGTGTCGGAAAGTCCGTCCTGCTGGACGCGGCGGCACGATGCGCCGCGGCCGACGGAATGACGGTCCTGCGCGCTTCCGGATCAGAGTTCGAGGCCGATGTCAGTTATGCAGCGCTGAACCAACTGCTGATGCCGTTGTACGCACGACTGCCTGTCCTGGCCCCCGGCCCCGCCGAGGCACTCGCTGTCGCACTGGGTTTCGGGGCGGGGCCCGCACCGGACGTACTGCTGGTGTGCACCGCGGCACTGCTGCTCTTGAACGCGGTCGCCACCGAGCAGCCGGTGGCGCTGCTGGTCGACGATATCCAGTGGATCGACCGGGCCAGTGCGGTGGTGCTCGGCTTCATCGGGCGACGGGTCACGGGAACCAGTGTCGGGCTGCTGGTTTCGGTCCGTTCCGGCGCGGAGGGATTTCCACAGCGCGGCGATATGCCAGAGCTGGTGATCGAATCGCTGGCCGCGGCGGCCGCCGAAGCGCTGCTCGACACGACGTTCCCGCGACTGCGCCCGCCGCACCGGCGGCGGCTGCTCGACCTCGCACAGGGCAATCCGCTCGCGCTGCTGGAACTGCCGTGCACACTCACCGAGACCGTCCACACCAGCATCTCTCGAGACGAGCTGATACCGCTCAACGAGAGATTGCAGGCGCTGTTCACCGCCCGCATCTCCGCGCTGCCCGAGCGCACCCGCCGACTGCTGCTGCTTGCCGCGTTCGAAGGCGCGGGCGAATTGCGCGTGCTCCGCACGATTCTCGACACCGGCGACGGTCTCATCGGCCTGGCCGCAGCAGAGCGGGCGCAACTGGTGCACATCGACGATGCCAACGCGCGAATGCTGTTCCGGCACCCGCTGATTCGATCCGCGATCGTCGCGATGTCGACCCACGAGGAGCGCAGGGGCGCGCATATTCAGCTCGCGCGGGCCGTATCCGAGGACCAAGAACGCCGCGCCTGGCATCTCGCACACGCCGCGGACGGTCCGGATGAAACCGTCGCCCGGCTCCTCGAAACGGCCGCGCATCGAACCATGTTGCGCGGGGACGCCTTCGCGGCCGTGGTGTCCCTCATCCGAGCGGCCGAGCTGAGTCCCGCGAACGCCGATCGTGGTCGGCGACTCGCCGAAGCCGCCTATATCGGAGCGGAGGCCGGCGGCACCGGCGATACCGCCCGCAGCTTGCTGACCGACGCCCACCAGGCGGCCCCGGACTCCTCCGGTTCGCTCCACGCGGCCAATGCCGCGGCGTTCCTCATGCTGAACGGCGATGGTGATGTGACCACCGCGCACCGATTACTGGTGGGCGCGATCGAAACCGGTGATCACCGATACCGAGCTGACGACCCGGCGCTGATCGAAGCCATGCACACACTGTTGCTGCTGTGCTGGTACGGCTCCGCACCGCACTACTGGGAGCCGTATTTTCGCGCACTGGACCGGCTCGATCCGGAGCCGCCGGCGATCTTGGCCCTGCTCAGCAAGACCTTTCCGGATCCCGTCAGAACCGGCGGGGCCGTGTCGGAGCTGGTCGCGACCGTGCTTGCGGCGCTGCCCGAGGAAACCGATCCCACCAGGATCATGCGGATCGGGACGGCGTCGGTGTACCTGGACCGGTTGGCCGATTCACGCCAGCCGTCCTGGCGCATCGTCCATCAGGGCCGCGATGGCGGCCCACCTCGCCGACATATCGGTGCGCTGATGCATCTGTGTCTCGACGACTATCTGACCGGTCGATGGGATGAGGCCGAGCATCTCGCAAACGAGGGCCAAAGAGTCTGCGACAGTGGCGGTTTCCCATTCTTCGCCTGGTACTTTCGATACCATCGCGCGCTGATGGCGGCCGGTCGCGGCCGGTTCGCGGAAGCCGATGAACTGGCCGACGAGATCACCCATTGGGCCCGCCCGCGCGGTGTGGCAGCGGCGAATTTGTTCGCCCGGCATCCACGAGTGCTGGCCGCGCTGGGCCGCGGTGATTTCGAGGCCGGCTACCAGCACGCGGTCGCGATGAGTCCGCCGGGTGTGCTTGCTTCGCATGTGCCGCACTGCACCTGGGTCATGTTCGATCTGGTCGAAGCCGCCATGCGCACCGGTCGCGTCGCGGAGGCGCACGCCCACGTGCGGGCGATGCGTGCGGCCGAGGTGGCGGCGCTGTCGCCGCGCATGGCGCTGCTCGTCGCCGGCGCCGAGGTTCTCATCAGCGACGACCGGGAGGTCCTGACCCAGCTCGAGACGGTGCTCGACGCGCCTGATGCCGAACGGTGGCAGTTCGAAACCTCCCGGATTCGGCTCATAGTGGGGGAGAAGCTGCGCCGGAACGGCGCCGCCGCGAGCGCGCGTCCGCATTTGATCGCCGCGCGGGACGGGTTCGCCGCCATGAATGCCGTGCCATGGCTGGAGCGAGCACGAAATGAACTGCGCGCCACTGGATATCGTCAAGGTGAACGGGTATCGCCAGGTATCGTCCCCGAGGCGCTGACCCCCCAGGAGGCGGTTATCGCGCAGCTGGCTGCGCGTGGACTGACCAACAAACAGATCGGTGAACAGCTATACCTGTCGCATCGAACCGTGGGCGCTCACCTGTATCGAATCTATCCGAAACTCGGGGTGAGCTCACGCGCCGGACTCGCGGACGCGCTGTCACGGCACCTCGACGCGGCCGCCCACGGAAGTGCGGACGATCGACCCGGCTGACCATTGAGCCGCCAATCGGTCAAGAGTCATTGCCGGACTAGGTCATCGGGCGTGATCGCCGCCCGGTACGGCAGTCGAATGACAGATGTGTTCGTACCCCGTCGCACCGGACAGTTGATCCATCACATCCACTGATCCGGGAGTATCCGCGATGACGACAGTTCACCGATCCGGCTTCCTATCCGAATTCCTGCGTGCCCCAGGGACAGTCGCGGCGATCACGCCCAGCGGACCGTCGCTCGCGGATGCGGTCACCATCCCCATTCCGCGAGACGGCGACCCGGTCGTACTCGAACTCGGCCCCGGCACAGGGGCTTTCACCTTGGCGGTCCAGCAGCGGCTGGCCGGGCGCGGCCATCACCTCGCCATCGAGATCAACGAGCGGTTCGCCGCGGCGCTCGCCGCCGATTTCCCACGCGTGCGGGTAGCCACGGCCGATGCGTGCGAACTACAGAATGTCCTGACCGCCGGCGGTTTCGAACAGGCCGATGTCATTGTCAGCGGCCTGCCCTGGGCGGCGTTCGCACCTGGTCGGCAGGACGATCTGCTCGCTGCCATCGTCGGCGGCCTGACGCCGGGCGGAGTGTTCTGCACCTTCGCCTACACCTCCACTCGCTGGATGCCACCGGCCCGACGGCTGCGACAACGGCTTGCCGACCATTTCGACGAGGTGCTGGCGTGTCGCACCGTATGGGCCAATGTGCCACCGGCCTTCGTGTACTACTGCCGCCGACCGCGCCCGCGCCGACTGACCGATCGCGAGGCCACGGTAGGGACCGGCGACCGTCACGCGACGGTGGTCACGCGGTGAGCGCCCCGCACATCCTCGCTCGGCGGGCGGCCGAAGAGGCGGCGATATTCGCGACTGAATTGCGAGGGGCTGTCGTAGCCGACGCGGTGGGCGATGGCGGTTACATCGTTCGGGTTCGTGGTGAGCAGCAGCCGCGCCTGTTCGAGCCGGATTCGCTTCTGGAACTGGATGGGGCTCTGGGTCGTGACCGCCTGGAAGTTTCGGTAGAACGCGGACGGGCTCATGCCGGACAGGCGGGCCAGATCCGCTACCTGGAACGGTTCGCTGTAATTGTCGCGTATCCAGCGTACCGCCCGGGCGATGTGGTGCAGGCCGCTGTCGGCGAGGCCGAGTTGGCGGACCACCGCGCCTTGGTCACCGGTTATCAAGCGCCACAGGATCTCCCGCTTGATCAGCGGGCCCAGGGCGACCCGGTCACGTGGGTGGTCCAGGAGCCGGAGCAGGCGGATCGAGGCGTCGAGCAGTTCGGGGCCGAGTGTGCCGACCGCGATCCCCGGCGCAGCTGCCGATCGGGTGCGAGTCGGTTCGGCGGGTCCGGCATCGAGCAGCAGGTCGGCGATGGCCGACGAGTCCAGTTCGAGCGCGAAACCCAGTGCGGGACTATCGGATCGGACGTCGACGAAGTGGCCGGTCACCGGTAGGTCGATCGATGCGACCAGGTAGCCGCCGGGGCGATATTCGTGCACGCGGTCGCCGACCGCGAGACGTTTGCGGCCGCGCGCGAGCACCGCCAGCACCGTGCCGGTCATCTCCAGAGTGGGCGGGCCGGAACGCGTGATCGAGGCGATGTGCAGGCCGTCGATCGCGGTCGTCTGATCGGGGCGGGCGTGCCGGGCCAGCAGCGCGTCGAGTTCGTCGAAACTCATCTGCCGATTGCAGCACACCGCTCCAACAAAGCTCCGCTGAACGAGAGGATCAGGCAAGTGATCGAGAGTTCTCTTGTATTAACTCCGCAGTTGAAGCGGTGGAATTAAGTCAACGGATGAACCGGAAGAGCAACTCGACCGGGAGTATCACACTACCAACGAAGGATTTCGACATGAGCGTCGACTACGGATTCAACGCGACCCTGACCGCTCGGCCCGGCAAGGCCGACGAACTCGTCGAGCTGCTGTTGTCCGGACTGACCGAGGGCAATCCGGGCGCGAGTGAGCACTGCCTGGTCTACCTGGTCTGCCGATCGGCCACCGATCCGAACACGATCCACGTCACCGAGGGCTGGAGCAGCGAACAGGACCACCACCGGATCTTCGCCGGTGCCGCCGCCCAAGCGATCGTCGCTCAGGTCAAGGAGCTCGTCGCGAGCGAGGGGCCCTACACCGACTATGTCCCGGTCGGCGGCAAAGCCCTGCTCTGACAACCGAGTCCGCTCGAACACCGGTAAAGGAACAACTATGTCACCGCTTGCCCGCCCCGCCCTCGACCCTGAACTCGCCGCCCTTCTGGGGGTCATGCCGCTCATTCCGGAGATCACGCCGGAGATCCTCACTCAACTCCGGCGATTGCCGTCGACTCCGATCGAGGAGCTGCTCGGCACTCGGGCGGTCGACCGGCGTGAGGTGGTGGTAGCCGCCACCGACGGCGCCGATATCGCACTGACCATTCTGTCCCCGGTCGATGCGCGCGCCGCGGCGCCGTGCGTCTATTGGATGCACGGCGGCGGAATGATCATGGGCGACAGGTACTCCCAGCTCGACATCCCCTTGGAATGGCTCGATGCCACCGGTGCGATCGTGGTCACCGTCGACTACCGGCTCGCTCCCGAACACCCGGGCACCATCCCGGTCGAGGATTGCTACCGCGGGCTGTGCTGGATCGCCGAGCACAGCGATGAACTCGGCATCGACCCCGCCCGCATTGTCGTGGCGGGCACCAGCGCGGGCGGCGGCCTCGCCGCCGGTATCACCCTCATGGCGCGCGACCTGGGCGGACCGGCTATCCTCGCCCAGATCCTGAGCTGCCCGATGCTCGACCACGGCAACGCCAGCACCTCCAGTCGTCAATATTCGGGCGAGCCCGCAGTGTGGACCCGCGAAACCAATGCCTTCGCCTGGAATGCTGTGCTGGCCGAACTCCCGACCGACCGGATCCCCGCCTACGTCTCGCCCAGCAGCGCGGACGATCTGTCCGGACTGCCGCCCACCTACATCGATGCAGGCTCCGCCGAGGTCTTCCGCGACGAGGACGTCGACTACGCGACGCGCATCTGGGCGGCGGGAGGTCAGGCCGAACTGCATGTGTGGGCAGGCGGCTGCCACGGCTTCGACTCGTTGTTCCCGCACGCCGAACTCGCCGTCGCCGCCCGCCGAACCCGCACCGATTGGCTCGCTAGAATCCTGAATCCCACTGGGGCACAAGCATAAGCTGCGTTTCTGGTGACAACTACAACCTGCAATCGGTGACAACCATGGTCTGCACATGTGGGTGATGGCCCAGGTCGGCACAAGGCGATGGTGACAACTAAGACCTGTCGTCACACAAGCGGGGGTGGCGGTGGTGGTCACGGACGGGCCGGGTTCTCGCCCTTGCGGTAGCGCAGCGGCGGGGTGCCGTAGTGGCGGTGGAAGGCGCGGCTGAAGGCCGCCTCCGAGTCGTAGCCGACCTGGTGGGCTACCGTCGCGATGGGGATCGTGCTGGTGCGCAACAGGGTTGCGGCGCGGGCCAGGCGCTGGCCGGTCAGGTAGGCGGCGGGGGGCTGGCCCAGCCGGCGGGTGAATCGGTCGGTGAAGGTGGTGCGTGACATCGACGCCAGCGCGGCCAGATCCGACACCGACCAGGGTGCGGCGGGGGAGTGGTGCACGGCGGTCAGCACCGGGGCCAGGGCCGGGTCGAGGGCGGCGGTGAGCCAGCCGGGGGCGGCGGTGTCGGTGGACCAGGCGCGCAGGGCGTGGATGAACAGCAGGTCCAGGATGCGCGAGATCATGGCGGCCGCGCCCGGGCGGGGATGGGTGACCTCGACCAGCAGCAGGTTCAGGCTCAGCGGCAGCCAGTCGCGGCTGGGCCCGGCGGCCTCGATGTGGATGGCGGGCGCCAGCACCGAGAGCAGCGGGGCCGCTTGGGGTTCGTCGACCAGGAACCAGCCGGTCACCCAGCGGGCGGCGCCGCCGACGGGGGTCACGGTGTGGCCGTCACCGCGGGCGAGCACCACCATGTCGCCGGAATGCGCGGTGGTGCCGCCGGTTTCGCCGTCGACCCGGATCTCGGCGGTGCCGCGTTCCAGGATGTGGAGCACCCGCTTGCCGGGCGGAACCCGCACGGGGACCCCGGCTTCGGCGCTGCGGCGGGTGACCGCCTGGCCGCGCAGGCGCACGGTCTCCAGGATCTCCGAGAGCGCGTCCAGGGCCGCGAGGGTCGCCGCATCCGGCCGCGCATCCGGTGATTCGGCAAAGTTTTGCGGTGTTTCCGTCATGGTCTTTGCTCCATCATCCGAATAGCGTAAGTCTCGCAACCCGGGAAGCACACCGAAGATCAGCACTTCGAGAGGAGAAAACGCTATGGCGGACAAACCTGCGATCGTTCTGGTTCACGGATTCTGGGGTGGTGCGGCGCACTGGGCCAAGGTCATCGTGGAACTGCGGCGGCGCGGCTACGAGTCGCTGTACGCGGTGGAGAACCCGCTCACCGGGCTGGCCGACGACGCGGCCCGGACCCAGAAGATGGTGCGTCAGATCCCCGGGCCGGTCCTGCTGGTGGGTCATTCCTACGGTGGTGCGGTCATCACCGAGGCGGGTGACCTGCCCAATGTCGAGGGCCTGGTCTATGTCGCGGCCTTCGCGCCGGACGCCGGGGAGAGCCCCGGCCAGATCACCGAACAGCTGCCGCCCGCCGCGGTCGCGGCGATCGCGCCGGATTCGGACGGCTATCTCTGGATCGCGCAGGACAAGTTCCACGACAGCTTCTGCCAGGACCTGGCCGACGACGAGGCCCTGGTCATGGCCGTCACCCAGAAGGCTCCGCTGGGCTCGGCCTTCGGTGACACGGTGACCGCCCCGGCCTGGAAGGCCAAGCCGACCTGGTATCAGGTGTCCACCGAGGACCGCATGATCAATCCGGACAACGAGCGCCGGATGGCCGAGCGCATGGGCCCGCGGCGCATCGTGGAACTGCCCACCGGTCACGCGTCCCTGGCTTCGCAGCCGGGGGCCATCGCGGATCTGATCGATGCCGCCGTGGCCGATCTGGGTTACGTCTGATTCGGCCCTGACGTGCGGCGCATTCCGGTATCGGGGGATGCGCCGCGGAGTCTTGACTTTCCTGCCCCGGCCCCGCATCGTAGGAATACTTAGCGAAGCTAAGTGGTGGGGAGAAAACCTGACGCCCGAACATGTTTCGAGGCGTGTGATCGCTGCAGATCAGGGAGGCACTGATGGCCGAGGACGCCACGCGCACCGAGCTTACCCAGCGATTGGCCGATCGGCTCGCCGGAGCCGAGGCCACCCTCCGCTTCCAAGCGCTGCTCGCCGACGACCAGGTGCGCGCGGCCGTCCCGCTACCCGAGGTCGCCGAGGCGGCCCGGCAGTCCGCTCCGGGCCAGGCCCAGGTGATGGCGGCGCTGATGGACGGCTACGCGCAACGCCCCGCCTGCGCCGAGCGAGCCGCCGAGCTCGTCGTCGGCGCGGACGGGCGGCGGACCCGGCGGCTGCTGCCCGAGTATCGGACCGTCACCTACGGCGAGCTGTGGACGCGGGCCGGCGCCGTCGCGGCCGCCTGGCACGGCGACGCGCGGAATCCCCTGCGCGCCGGGGACTTCCTGTGCACGCTGGGCTTCACCAGCGGCGACTACGCCACCGTCGAGCTCGCCGGTGTCCGGCTGGGCCTGGTCAGCGTCCCGCTGCAAGCGAGCGCAGTAGCCGCGCAATGGCATTCGATCATCACCGAGACCGGCGCCCGGATTCTCGCGGTCAGCCTGGAACTGCTCGATGCCGCCCTCGACTGCGTGCTCGACGACACGCCGGTGCGCTCGGTGGTGGTCTTCGATTTCGAACCCGGCGACGACGCGCAGGCCGAGACCTTCGCCGCCGCGCAACGGCGCATCGCGGACACCGGCATCACCCTGGAATCGCTTGCCGCGGTGGCCGATCGAGGCAGCGATCTGCCAGAGGTCGCGCTGCACGTCCCCGCCGACGAGGACGAGCTGGCCCTGCTCATCTACACCTCCGGCACGACCGGCACCCCCAAGGGCGCCATCTACACCCAGCGCCTGGTGACCGGTATGTGGTTGGGGCCCACGATGATTCCCGCCCCGGTCCTGAACTTCTGCTACATGCCGATGAGTCACGTGGCCGGCCGCATGGTGCTCAGCGGCACCTTCTCCCGCGGCGGCACCGCCTACTTCACCGCCACCAGCGACATGTCGACACTGTTCGAGGACTTCGGCCTGGCCCGGCCCACCGAGGTGTTCTTCGTGCCGCGGGTGTGCGACATGATCTTCCAGCGCTATCAGCGTGATGTGCAGCGCCACCTGGCGGCCGGCGAGTCGGCCGAGGCGGCGGCCGAGACGGTGAAAGCCGCACTGCGGCAGGACTTCCTGGGCGGCCGTTTGGCGCGGGTGATGGTCGGCAGCGCGCCCATCTCCGAGGAGATGAAGGAGTTCATGGACTCGGTGCTGGGCCAGCCGCTCATCGACGGCTACGGCTCCACCGAGGCCGGCGGCGGCCTGCTCATCGACAACCAGATCCGCCGGCCCCCGGTCATCGACTACAAACTGGCCGACGTGCCCGAGCTCGGCTACTTCGCCACCGACAAGCCCTATCCGCGCGGCGAGTTCCTGGTGAAGTCGACCCAGCAGGTCCCGGGCTATTTCAAGCGGCCCGAGGCGACCGCGGAGATCTTCGACGAAGACGGCTACTACCGCACCGGCGACATCGTCGCCGAGGTCCGGCCCGACCATCTGGTCTACGTGGACCGCCGCAACAACGTGCTCAAGCTCTCGCAGGGCGAGTTCGTGACCGTGGCCAAACTCGAGGCCGTCTACGCCACCAGCCCGCTCATCGCCCAGATCTTCGTGCACGGCTCCAGCGAACGCGCCTACCTGCTGGCCGTCATCGTGCCCACCGCCGCGGCCCTCGCCCTCGATCCGGCCGAGCGCCCCGCGGCCATCGCCGAGTCGCTGCGGCGGCTGGCCAAGGACGCCGAGCTGGAGTCCTACGAGATTCCGCGCGAATTCCTGCTCGAACCCGAGCCCTTCACCCTGGACAACGGCCTGCTGTCCGGGATCGGAAAACTGTTGCGGCCCAAGCTGAAGGAGCGGTACGGACCACAGCTCGAGCAGCTCTACCGCGCCGAGAGCCAGCGGCAGGAAGACGAACTGCTCGCGCTGCGTGACCGGGCCGCCGACCGTCCGGTGCTCGAGACGGTGCTGCGGGCCGCCCGCACCGTGCTCGGCGGCGTCGAGCCGCCGGCCGATGCGCACTTCACCGACCTGGGCGGCGATTCGCTCTCGGCGCTGTCGTATTCGACGCTGCTGCGGGAGGTCTTCGGGATCGAGGTGCCCGTCGGCGTCATCGTCAGCCCCGCCAACGACTTCGCCGGACTGGCCGCCCACATCGAGGCGGGCCGTTCCGGGGTCGCGCGCCCGACCGCGGCCACCGTGCACGGCGGCGGCGAGCTGCGCGCCACCGACCTCCCCCTGGCCGCCTTCATCGACGCGGACACCCTCGCGGCCGCCCCCGATCTGCCGCTCGCGCCGCAGCCGCCGCGCACCGTGCTGCTCACCGGCGCCAACGGCTACCTGGGCCGGTTCCTGTGCCTGGAATGGCTGGAGCGCCTGGACGATTCGGACGGCACCCTGATCTGTGTCATCCGCGGCCACGACGCCGACGCCGCCCGGCAGCGGCTCGACGAGGTCTTCGACAGCGGCGATCCGGTCCTGTCGGCGCGCTATCGCGAGCTGGCCGGGCGCCGCCTGCGGGTGCTGGCCGGTGACATCGCCGAGCCGAATTTCGGTCTGGATCAACGGGTCTGGCAGGAGCTGGCCGCCACCGTCGACCTGATCGTGCACCCGGCCGCCCTGGTCAACCACGTGCTGCCCTACGACCAGCTGTTCGCGCCCAACGTGGTCGGCACCGCCGAGGTGATCCGCCTGGCTCTGACCACGATCCGCAAACCGGTCACCTACCTGTCCACGGTCGCCGTGGCCGCGCAGATCCCGCCCGGCGTCTTCACCGAGGACGGCGACATCCGCGAGATCAGCCCCGTGCGATCACTCGACGACGGCTACGCCAACGGCTACGGCAACAGCAAATGGGCCGGTGAGGTGCTGCTGCGGGAGGCGCACGACCGGTGCGACCTGCCGGTGGCGGTGTTCCGTTCCGACATGATCCTGGCGCACAGCGCATTCGCCGGTCAGCTCAACCTGCCCGACATGTTCACCCGCCTGCTGCTCAGCGTGCTCGCCACCGGACTGGCCCCGAAGTCGTTCTACGCCTTGGATGTTCACGGCAACCGGCAGCGTGCCCACTACGACGGCCTGCCCGCCGATTTCACCGCCGCCGCCATCACCACCCTGGGCGCGCGCGTCACCGCCGGCTTCGAGACCTACGACGTGCTCAACCCGCACGACGACGGCATCTCCCTCGACGAATTCGTCGACTGGCTCATCGAATCCGGCCACCCGATCGACCGCATCGACTCCTATCCGGACTGGTTCACCCGCTTCGAGACCGCCCTGCGCGCCCTGCCGGAGAAGCAACGCAACCTTTCGGTGCTGCCGCTGCTGCACGCCTACCGCCGCCCCGCCCCGCCCATCCCGGGCGCGGCGCTGCTGGCCAAGCGTTTCCAGGCCGCGGTTCAGCACGCGAACCTCGGCCCGAACGGCGACATCCCGCATCTGACGAAGGACCTCATCGACAAGTACGTCGCCGACCTGACCCTCCGCGGCCTGCTGCGCTGACCGGGTCAGGCCCCGATTCCGGCTGCCGCCGCGGGGATTTCGAGCCCGTTCTGCACCGCGGCGACGGTCCGGTCGAGGATTTCGTAGAGGCCGGTCAGTGACGGGTCCGGGCTCGTCACCCAGTGATCGAGCCCGACGCCGAACGCAGCGAAGCAGGTCGCGGCGGCGAGTTTCGCCCGCAGGTCGTCCTCGCTCAGCCCGGCGCGGCGGGCGAAGCTGCGGGCCAGCGCGTCCCGGCGGCCGAAGGCGCCGGTGAAATTCTCCTGCCGCAGTTGCGGATTGGCGATCAGGACCAGCCGCGCCCGCCGCGCGGTGTCGGCCTGGCGGCGGCGCGCCTCGCGCTCGGCGTCGTCGAGCAGGAAGTCGCGCAGGGCGGCCCGCAAGGCGACGAAGACCGCTTCGTGCGGCGGGCGGCGGCCCAGGGCGGCCAGCAGGTAGGACATGACGTCCTCCTCGTGGCTGAAGATCACGGCCGTCTTGGCGGGGAAGTGGCGATGGAAGGTGCGCCGCGAAACCTGGGCGGCGTCGGCGATCTCCTGCACGGTGGTCTGTTCGAAGCCGCGGCGCTCGAACAGCAGTAGCGCGGCGTCGATCAGGTCGCGCCGGACTCTGGCCTTCTCGCGTTCGCGCATCCCGATGGCTGCCGTCATTCCGACCTTTCGTGCCGAGTCACCCCCTGGTGTCTCACAGTGACACTTCTCAGGATAGTCTCGCGGAAGTGTCTCAATGAGACACCAGAGCGAGAGAGGACTCCTCGATGACGCGACGTACCGTGATCACCCTGGTCTCGGCGGCTGTGCTGGCCGCCGGGCCGCTCGCCGCCACCGCCGTGGCCGACCCGCCCGCCCGGGCCGAGGCCGCGGGCGCGGTCGTCGCCGACGCGGCGTTGCCACTGGACCTGTGGCTCGACGGCACCGGTTCGGCCCGCAAACTCACCTACTGGACCCGGGATTCGGCCGATCAGCCCGCGCTGTCCACCGGCGTCGTCTTCACCCCGGCGGGCACCCCGCCGCCGGGTGGCTGGCCGGTGCTGTCCTGGGAGCACGGCACCGTCGGCATCGGCGACGACTGCGCGCCCTCGGTCACCGGACGCTCCGACCGCGACAACGGCTTCCTGGCCACCTGGCTGAAGCAGGGTTACGCCATCGTCGCCACCGACTACATCGGGCTGGGCACGCCCGGGGTGCACGCCTACCTCGACGGCCGCGCCGAGGCGCACGCCGCCATCGACATGGTGCGCGCCGCCCGCGCGGTGGACGACTCGCTGGCCTCGAAATGGGTCGCCATCGGGCAGTCACAGGGCGGCGGCGCGGCCGTGTTCACCGCCTCGCTCGCGACTCGCTATGCGCCGGAACTGGATTACCGCGGCGCGGTGGCGACCGGCCCGGCCTCCAATATCGTCGATGCGGCCACCCTGGTCGGCCCGGGCACCACGTTCGGGTCCTCGCACATCACCGCCTACTCCGCCTACGTGCTCAACGGTGTGAAGGCGGCGCGCCCGGACTTCGACCTGGACAGCTATCTGACCCCGCAGGGCAAGCAGTTGGTGGAGGACGCCAAGACGCTGTGCTTCGGTCCGCTGGCCGATCGCGCCGAGGGACTGTCGCTGGGGCAGCTGCTCTCGCGGCCGCTGTCCGACGGCGATTTCGTGCCCGTCGCCCGCTCGGTCATGGATGTGCCGCTGACCGGCTACGACCGGCCGCTGTTCATCGGCCAGGGCACCAACGACACCGACGTCCCCGCGCCGCTGACCGCCAAACTGGTCGCCGACATGACCCTGGCCGGCACCCATCCCGAGGTGCACGTCTACCCGGGCAAGGACCACAGCGGCGCGATGCTCGCCTCGCTGGCCGACAGCGTGCCCTTCGTGGCGCGCCTGTTCGCCTGACTCGAACGGCTCCACACCTGCGAAAGGCCGAGTGGCGCACCGCCACTCGGCCTTGTCACGCGCTCGAGTTCAGCCGATGGTGACGGTGGTGTCGATGAGTCCGAACACCTCACCCTGGGGTCCGGACACGATGCCCATCCGCCCGAACGGGCTGTCGGAGGCGCCCATCAGCACGGTCGCGCCGAGCGCTGCCGCCTTGTCCAGCGCGGCGTCGGTGCCCGCGACCTGGAACCAGGTCAGCCAGTAGTTCGGGGCTCCACCGGGCTGCCCGGTGCTGTCGGCCATGCCGCCCATCGGCCGCCCGTCGGCGCCGGCGAAGGTGGAGTACGGCATCTGCTCGTTGCCGATCTCGTCGAAGGTCCAGCCGAAGACGGTGCTGTAGAACTCCTGCGACGGCTTGTAGCCGTTGGTCTGCAGATCGTTCCAGCAGTACGCGCCGGGCTCGTTGAAGATCCCGGCGCCGGTGTGCGCCTTGGCTTCCCAGACGCCGAACATCGCACCGGCCGGGTCGCCGGCGACGAACATCCGCCCGACGTCCATGACGTCGAAGGGCGGCATGTAGACCGTGCCGCCGGCCGCGGTCACCGCGCCCGCGATGCTGTCGGCGCTGTCGGCGGCGAAGTAGGTGGTCCAGACCGAGGGCATGGGCGCCGCGCCCATCTTCGGTCCGATACCCGCGGCGGGCTTGCCGTCGAGCATGGCCATCAGATAGCCGCCGGCTTCGGGCGGGCTGTCGAGGATCTCCCAGCCGAGCAGCTGGGAGTAGAAGTCCCGCGCGGCGGCGGGATCGTCGACCGAACAGTCGACCCAACACGGTGTTCCCTGGGGCCAAGCCTTGTCTGTCGTGGGCATCCAGATCCTCCCGAAAACGGTCGGTGGCGGCCGGCCGCTGCGGTCGGCCGGTCATAGAATACCGATTGGTTCTCCCGGATTGGGTGGTTCCGGCGCTGGTCAGGATTCCAGCGCGCCCACCACGTCCTCGAAGGTGTCGCGGGCCAGCAACTCGGCGTAGAAGCCATTGCGTTCGACCAGTTCCCGATGCGTGCCGCGTTCCACCACGCGGCCCCGGTCGAGCACCACGATCTGGTCGGCGTCGCGGATGGTCGACAACCGGTGCGCGATCGTAATGGTGGTCCGGTTCGCCGACAGCGTGTCGATGGCGGCCTGCACCTCCCGCTCGGTGCGGGTGTCCAGGGCGCTGGTCGCCTCGTCGAGCACCATGATCGGCGGATTGCGCAGGATCGCCCGCGCCACCGCCAGGCGCTGCTTCTCGCCGCCGGAGAACCGGTAGCCGCGCTCGCCGACCAGGGTGTCGTAGCCGTCGGGCAGGCTCATGATGTGGTCGTGGATCTGTGCGGCCCGTGCCGCGGCGTGCAGTTCCGTTTCGGTCGCATCGGGTTTGGCGAAGCGCAGGTTGTCGGCGACCGAGGAGTGGAACAGGTATGTCTCCTGTGACACCACGCCCACGGTCGCGGACAGGTCGGCGAACGACAGGTCTCGGACGTCGATGCCGTCGACGGTGACCCGTCCGGACGTCACGTCGTAGAGCCGAGCCACCAGGTATCCGAGAGTGGTCTTGCCCGAACCGGTTTCGCCGACGATGGCCAGGCTCGACCCGGCGGGCACATCGATGTCGATGCCGCTGAGCACCTCCCGATCCGCGTCGTAGGCGAAACCGACCTCGTCGAAGCGCACCGCGCCGGTCACCCGCTCCGGCAGCGCCGCCGGCCGCTCCGGCTCTTCGATATCCGGTCGCAGATCCAGGTATTCGAAGATCCGCCCGAACAGCGCCAGCGAGCTCTGGATGTCCACGCCGGTGGACAGCAGCATCACCGAGGGCCGGAGTAATCCGCTCTGCAGGGTGGTGAACGCGACCAGCGTGCCGATCGACACCAGCGGGTGGCCCGAGGCCACGGTCATGCCCGCCGCCCAGTAGACCACCGCGGGCATGGCCGCCATGACGATCGAGATGGTGGACTGCCGCCAACGCCCGGCCATACTGGCCCGGATCTCGAGATCGACCAGTCCGCGCGATTCCCGGGTGAAGTCCTCGACCAGGGCGGGGGAGCGGCCCATGGTGCGCGCCAACAGGATTCCGCTCACCGACAACGATTCCTCGACGATGGCCGACATGCCCGCCAGCTTGCGCTGCTTCTCGCCGGTGATGCGCCGGCGCTCGGAGCCGACCCGGCGGCTGATCCACACGAACAGCGGCAGCATGGCCAGCGACACCAGGGTGAGCCGCCAGTCCAGCGCGAACATGGCGATGACCGCGGCGATGACGGAGGTGAGGTTGGAGACCAGGGAGGTCAGGGTGGAGGTGACGGTGGACTGCATGCCGCCGATGTCGTTGGCGATGCGCGACTGCACCTCGCCGGTGCGGGTGGCGGTGAAGAAGGCCAGCGGCATCGATTGCAGTCGCGCGTAGACCGCGGCGCGCAGATCGTGCATGACGTGCTGGCCGACGCCGGTCGAGATGTAGGTCTGGAGTACGCCGAACACGCTGTTGAGCGCGGCCACGGCGATCATGCCGGCCGCGAGCAGGGTCAGCAGGCCGGTGCGGCCGCCGGGCAGGGCGTCGTCGATGATGCCGCGCAGCAGGAACGGGGAGGCCAGCCCGGCCAGCGAGGCCAGTCCGACCAGGGCCGCGACCACGGCCAGGCGTCCCCGATAGGGGTGGAAGAGCCGGACGATCCGGCGAAGTTCTGTGTCTTGTGAAGCCAGGGGTGCCTCCGAAGCCATAGCGCCTCCTTTCGCAGGGAGTCTCACGCTGTAACTGAGTTTGACTCATAATTGTTCCGGGGACAATGAGTTATGCTCTGAATCATGTCGAGCACGCCCGCGGACCAGCCGCGCGCCACCGGGGAGCCCCGCGAGGACGACCTCGCCGAACTGTTCCTGCGCGCGACCAAACGCCTGCATCGCACGCAGTCCGTGCGGCTGTCCCCGCTGGGTCTCACCCCCGCCCAGGCCCGCGCGCTGCGCACCATCGGCCGCGCCGCCGAGCACGCCGACGAACCGCTGCGCATGTCCGCGCTCGCCGAGCATCTGGGCATCGTGCCGCGCTCGGCCACCACCGTGGTCGACGCGCTGGTCGCGGCGGGACTGGTTGCGCGCGAAGCGGATCCGGCCAACCGCCGCGCCACCCTGGTGACCATGACCGCGGCCGGCCGCGATGCGCTCAACCGCATGTTCGAGGCGCGCCGCGACGCCGCCGAGGAGATGTTCGCCGCGCTCACCCCGGAGCAGCGCTATACCCTGCGCGATTTACTGGCGACACTGACCTCCGGCGAATCCGCTCCGCGCTGACGGGCATACAGTCCGAGTTCACCCATTCGAGCTCGTCATCTCCATCAGCAAGGAGTCGATATGCCGCGTGAGCTGGCCGACCTGCCCTTCGCGCGTTTCCTGGAAACGCAGGACGCGTTGCGTGACGAGGGCGCCTACGACTGCGCCCATTTCGACGGCCTGTCCCTGGACGACCCGCAGTTGCGCGGCGTCGCCTTCACCGAGTGCGCCATCTCGGCCACCACGGTGACCGGCGGGTTCTTCCGCTACTCGCGGTTCAACGATGTCTGGCTCGACAGCACCCGCTGGTTTCGCACCGATCTGTCCGAAACCAATTGGATGGACACCGAATTCGTGATGGCCGCGCTGTCGGGGGTGGAGGCGTTCGGCTCGGTGCTGCGCCGGGTGAGCTTCCACAACTGCAAGTTCGATTCGGTCAATCTGCGCGGGGCCGTGCTGACCGACGTCTCCTTCGTCGATTGCGTGCTGCGCGATGTCGATATCAGCGAGGCCAAGCTGACCTCGGTGAGCTTCCCGGGTTCGGAGGTCTCCGGGCTGTCGCTGCGCAACGCGAAGCTGAAGAAGGTGGATCTGCGCGAGGCCCGCTCGATCGGCATCTCCAGCGGTGTCGAGTCGCTCTCGGGTGCGCTGGTGACCAATACCCAGCTGCTCGAGCTGGCCCCGGTGTTCGCGCACGCGTTCGGGATCGTGGTCAAGGATCTCTAGTTAGTAGCGCAAGTGAACTGACTCGAGTTACGCTGCTCACATGACGGAGTGGCAGCCCACGGCATGCATCCTGTGCGAGTGCAATTGCGGCATCCAGGTGCTGCTCGGGCCCGACGGCCGGTCCTTCGAGAAGATCCGCGGCGACAAGCTGCATCCGGCCTCGGCGGGCTACACCTGCAACAAGGCGCTGCAGCTGGACCGCTACCAGAACGGGCGCACCGGGCGGCTGACCTCGCCGCTGCGGCGGCGCGCGGACGGCAGCTTCGAGGAAATCGACTGGGAAACAGCGATTTCCGAGATCTCGGCGCGGATGCTCGAGATCGGGCACCACTTCGGCGGGGAATCGATCTTCTATTACGGCGGCGGCGGACAGGGCAATCACCTGGGCGGCGCCTACGCCCCGGCCACCATGGCCGCCTACGGCATGAAGTACCGCTCCAGCGCGCTCGCGCAGGAGAAGACCGGTGACTTCTGGGTGGGCGCGCGGATGACCGGCTACCCGATGCGCGCCGACGTCGAGCACGCCGAGGTGGCGTTCTTCATCGGCAAGAACCCCTACCAGTCCCACGGGTTCCCGCGGGCGCGCACCGTGCTCAAGGAGATCGCCAAGGATCCGGCCCGGTCGATGATCGTGCTCGATCCGGTGCGCACCGAGACCGCCGAGCTGGCCGACTTCCACCTGCAGCTGCGGCCGGGCACCGATGTGTACCTGCTGACGGCCATGGCCGCGATCCTGGTGCGCGACGACCTCCTCGACGACGAGTGGCTCGCCGCCCACACCACCGGCCTGGACGCGGTGCTGCCGGTGCTGCGGGCGGTGCCGATCGAGAAGTACTGCGCCATCGCCGATGTCGACCCCGCACTGGTCACCGCCGCCACGCACCGCCTGGCCGCCGCCGAATCGGTGGCCGCGCTCGAAGACCTCGGCGTGCAGATGAACCGGTACTCGACGGTGGTCAGCTATGTCGAGAAGCTGGTGTGGCTGCTCACCGGCAATGTCGGAAAGCCCGGCACCCAATACGCTTTCACCGGTCTGAGCAATCTCGGCCATGACCGCGGGCACCCGGCCGGTGAAGGCCCCAAGAGCCCGGTGGCCGGCGCGCAGATCGTCAGCGGGCTGGTGCCGTGCAATGTGATCAGCGAGGAGATCCTCACCGATCACCCCGCCCGCTACCGGGCCATGTTCGTCGAGAGCGCGAATCCCGCCCACTCCCTGGCGGATTCGGCCCGCATGCGCGAGGCCCTGCGGGCGCTGGAACTGGTGGTGGTCATCGACGTCGCCATGACCGAGACCGCGCGGCTGGCCGACTACGTGCTGCCCGCACCGACCCAGTTCGAGAAGTACGAGGCCACCTTCTTCAACTTCGACTTCCCGCGCAACATCTTCCACCTGCGCCACCCGGTGCTGCCCGCACCCGAGGGCGTGCTCCCCGAACCCGAGATCCACGCCCGCCTCGTCGAGGCCGCGGGCGTGGTCGGCGAGGCGGACTACGCGCCGCTGCGGGCCGCGCTGGCGCAGGGCCGCGAGGCGTTCGCCTTGGCCTTCCTGGGCATTCTGGGGGACCCGGCGCGCTCGAAACTGGCTCCCGTGCTGCTGTATCGGACGCTGGGGGAGACCCTGCCCGGCGGGGCCGCCTCGGCGGCGCTGCTGTGGGCCGCCGCCTACAACATGGTGCGCAAGTTCCCCGACAGTGTGGAACGCGCCGGGCACGGTACCGGATTGGCGGCCGGTGAGCGGCTGTTCGAGGCGATCCTCGAGGGCAAGCACGGCATCGTGATCTCCGAGGACGACTACGCCGAGACCTGGAACCGGGTGCGCGACAAGGTGATCCGCCTGGAAGTCCCGGAACTGCTGGAAGTGGTCGCCACCCTGCCCGAGCCCGCCGCCGACGACAGCGCGGCCTGGCCGTTCATCCTCTCCGCCGGTGAGCGCCGGGCGTTCACGGCCAACACCATCTTCCGCGATCCTGCCTGGCGCAAGCGGGATGCGGCGGGCACGCTGCGGATCAGCGTCGGCGACGCCGAACGGCTCGGCTTGTCGGCCGGTGATCTGGTGCAGGTCACCACGCGTCGCGGCACCGCGCGGGTGCCCGTCGAACCCACCGACCGCATGCGCTCGGGTCACCTGTCGCTGCCCAACGGTTTCGGGCTGTCGGTGGCCGACGCCGACGGCACGCCGGTCACCACCGGCACCGCCCCGAACGAGCTGACCTCGTTCGAGGATCGCGACGAATGGGTCGGGACCCCCTGGCACAAGTACGTCCCGGCCCGTCTGGATACCGTGACCACATGAAACGTACGAGTTTCGCGAACTGGCCGTGCACCGTCGCCCGCACCGTCGACCTGCTGGGCGACTGGTGGACGCCGCTGATCCTGCGCGAAGCTTTCTACGGCGCCAAGCGTTTCGACGATTTCGAATCCGCCCTGGGCCTCAGCCGCAATATCCTCACCCAGCGGCTGGCCCGGCTGGTGGAGGCGGGTCTGCTCGACAAGGTGCCCTATCAGGACCGCCCGGTCCGCCACGAGTACCGGCTGACCACCCAGGGCCGCGATTTCTTCCCGGTGATCGCGGCCATGATGGCGTGGGGTGACCGCTATCTGGCCCCGGAATCGGGTGAACCGGTGCTGCTCCACCACACCGCCTGCGACCACGACACCCACGCCGAGGTCGTCTGCGCGCACTGCCGCGAGCCGCTGCGCCACGAGGACATCGCGGCCCGGCTGGGTCCGGGGTTCCCGCCGCGGCTGCGCGACGCGGCCCTGGCCACCGGCCGCTTCACCGATGCGGTCTGACCCCGCACCGGTGCTTTAAGCTGCAGGGACTATGGCCCTGAACGCGACTCTCCATACCTTCAACGTGCAACTGTCCGACATCGATCGGGGGGTGTACGAGGAATTGGATCTGCGGGTCGCCCAGCATCCTTCCGAGACAGCCGAATACATGCTGACCCGGGTGCTTGCCTACTGCCTGGAATACGAGGAGGGCATCGCGTTCAGCGTCGGCGGCGTCTCCTCGACCGATGAGCCGCCGGTGCTGGTGCGCGACCTCACCATGCGGCTGACCGCGTGGATCGATGTGGGCGCCCCCGACGCGGCCCGGATCCATCGGGGCAGCAAGGCGGCCGACCGCGTGGTCATCTACACCCACCGGGATCCGGTCAAGGTGCTGGCGCAGCTGCCGGCCAAGCGCATTCACCACGCCGGCGAGATCCGCGTCTACTCGTTCGACCCCACCTTCATCGAGGACGCCGCCGCGTTCCTGCAGCGCCGCAACACCGTCTCGGTCTCGATCTCCGAGCGGCACCTCTATCTGGATCTGAACGGCAACGCCCTGTCGACCGACATCGAAGAACACCGCCTGTCCTGATGCCCGCATCCCGTCGGCGTCTCCGTATCGCGGCCGCGGCCACCGTCCTGGTCGCCGCGGCGAGCGGCTGTGCCCAGCGGCACCCCGAATCCGACGAACAACCGGCTTACACGGGGCCCGCCGATCAGGTGATCGCGGTCGTCTCCGATGCGCCGACCGACACCTCGGCCACGCTCACGGCCTGGGATCGCGTTGGGGCGCACTGGGTCCGGGCGATCGGCCCGCTGCGCGCCGACGTCGGCGCGCAGGGCATCGGCGCCGCCAGCGAATCGGCGACCCGATCGCCCGCCGGAATCTGGCCGCTGACCGAGGCTTTCGGCATCGCCGCCGACAACGGCACCCGGCTGCCGTATCGGCGCGTGAGCACCTCGGACTGGTGGGTGTCCGACACCGCGTCGCGGTACTACAACACGCATTACACGTGCGCGCCCGGCAGTTGCCCGTTCGACGAGTCCGCGGGGGAGGATCTGGGGGCCGCCGGGCCGGCGTACGACCACGCGGTCGTCATCGACTACAACCGATCCCCGGTCGTCCCGGCCGCCGGATCGGCGTATTTCCTGCATGTCGGCGACGGACATCCCACTGCCGGGTGCGTCGCGGTTCCCGCTTCCGACCTGGACGCCCTCATGCGCTGGCTCGATCCGGCGCGCGGGCCAGTTATTGATATCACGGTGCGATAACGGCCACGAGGCGCTATTTCAGCGGACAAACCCCAGGTGCATCGGCAATTCGCCTGATGTGATCGAGCTATCACCCTGCATTCGTCGCGGGATTGCACGTTTCAGATAACCGGGGTGCGGGTATCAAACTTTGTCGAACGTGCAAAGGATTTGAAATATGGGTGCGAGCCTGATGATCGTGGGGGACGACAATGGGGTCCGTGGCGCCCTGCGGGCGGCGATGGAGGAGGAAGGGTACGAGGTCGCCGAGGCCGACGCGGGTGAGGCCGCGCTGGAACGGCTGCGCAGTCACGGCGCGCCGGACGTGATGGTGGTCGACCTGCTGGACGGCGAGATGGACGCCTTCACCTGTATTCGTGAGGTGCGCCGCGCCCACGAGGTGCCGATCATCGTGGTCAGCGCCAGCACCGACACCCACGACGTGGTCGCCGCGCTGGAAGCCGGCGCCGACGACTTCGTCACCAAGCCCTTCGAGATCAAGGAGATCAGCGCGCGCATGCGGGCGCTGCGGCGGCGCCCGCACCTGGGCGGACTGCCGGACGAGCCGGTGGACGTACCCCTCACCGAGATCCTGCTGGATGCCGACGAGGCTGCGCCGCTGGTGCTTTCGCCCGAGGGTGGCTCGGTGCGCCGGGGCGAGGAGCCGATTCCCTTGACCATCACCGAGTTCCGGCTGCTGTGCGAGCTGGCGGCCAATCCGGGCCGCGTGCTCACCCGCACCGTGCTGCTGGAAAGAGCCTGGGACGAGGGCTTCTTCGGCGACGAGCGACTGGTCGACGTGCACGTGCGGCGCTTGCGCACCAAGATCGAGACCGATCCCTCGGATCCGCGCATCGTGGTGACGGTCCGCGGGCTCGGCTACCGCCTCGATATGCCCCGATAGGCGGGCGCCCGGAGCCGGGGTCATCGGATCGTCATGAGATCGCAATGAGTTCGCACGGAAGACCTCAACGTTGCGCGGTCAGGCTGAAACGGTCATGCAGATCCCAATCAGCAAATTTGACGCGATATCCGAGCAAACCATCCAGATCCGGGAACCCGAGCTTGCCGACGGCGCGCACATGTGGCAGATCGCCGAGAACTCCCGGGTCCTCGACACCAACTCCAGCTACGCCTATCTGCTGTGGTGCCGGGACTTTCCCGACACCTCGATGGTCGCCGAAATCGACGGCGAGGTAGCCGGATTCGTCATCGGCTACACCCGGCCCGCCTGGCCGAACACCCTGTTCGTCTGGCAGGTGGCGGTGGACCGGCCGCATCGCGGGCACGGGCTGGGCGTGAACATGCTCGACGCGCTGCTGGAACGCGCCGCGGCGCAGGGCATCACCCAACTCGAAACCACCATCGCGCCGGACAATCCGGCGTCGGTGGCCATGTTCGCGGCCCTGGCCCGCCGGCGCGGCGCGGCCCTGACCCGCACCACCCTGTTCTCGGCGGACCAGTTCCCCGGCGGACATCAGCCCGAGGACCTCTACCGCATCGCACCGGTCACCACTCAGGAGGAACGACGTTGATCACCCCCGATATGACCGTTTTCGCGGACCTGGAATCGAATGTGCGCGGCTACTGCCGCTCCTGGCCGACCGTCTTCGACACCGCGTCGGGCTGCTGGCTGCGCGATGAGACCGGCCGCGAATACCTGGACTTCTTCGCCGGCGCGGGCGCGCTGAACTACGGGCACAACAATCCCGTGCTCAAGCAGTCGCTGCTCGACTACATCGCGGCCGACGGCCTCACCCACGGACTGGACATGTCCACCGTGGCCAAGCGCGAACTGCTGGAATCGCTGCGGGACCGGATCCTGCGCCCGCGCGGCCTCGACTACAAGGTGCAGTTCCCCGGGCCCACCGGCGCGAACGCGGTGGAGGCGGCACTCAAACTGGCCCGCAAGGTGACCGGCCGCACCGAAATCCTCAACTTCACCAACGCTTTTCACGGCATGACGCTGGGCGCGCTGTCGGTCACCGGCAATGCCGCCAAGCGGGCGGGTGCGGGCGTGCCGTTGCAGCACGCCACCTCGATGCCCTTCGACGGCTACCTGTCCGGCGCGGACGACGACTCGTTCGAATGGATGGAGCGCGTCCTCGACGACGCCTCCTCGGGCCTGGACAGCCCCGCCGCGGTGATCGTCGAAACCGTGCAGGGCGAGGGCGGGGTCAACATCGCGCGCGCCGAATGGCTGCGCAAGCTGGCCGGATTGTGTTCCGCCCGTGAGATTCTGCTGATCGTCGACGACGTGCAGATGGGCTGCGGCCGCACCGGGCCCTTCTTCTCCTTCGAAAGCGCCGGCATCACCCCGGATATCGTCACCCTCTCCAAGTCCATCGGCGGCTACGGCCTGCCCATGGCGCTGGTTCTGTTCAAACCCGAACTGGACCAGTGGAAGCCGGGCGAGCACAACGGCACCTTCCGCGGCAACAACCCGGCCTTCGTGACCGCACGGACCGCCCTCGAGCACTACTGGTCCGACGACACCCTGGAGTCGGCCACCCTCGCCAAGGGCGCACGCATAGATCGCGCCCTGACCGGCATGGCCGCGGCCTTCGACGGCGTGACCGCGCGCGGCCGCGGCCTGGTGCACGGTCTCGTGTTCGACGACGCCTCCCAGGCGGGCAAGGTGTGCGCCGCCGCCTTCGGGCGCGGACTGCTGGTCGAGACCTCCGGTGCCGAGGACGAGGTGGTGAAACTGCTTCCGCCGCTGACCATCTCCGAGAACGAGCTCGATCACGGCCTGGAACTGCTGGCCGCGTCCCTGGATGCCGTCGGCAGCGGACGGGGGCACTGAGATGATCGTGCGCACCACCGCCGAGATCACCGGCACCGAACGCGATGTCGCGGGCCCGGGCTGGCGCAGCAAGCGCATCGTGCTCGGCGGCGACGGGGTCGGCTTCTCGTTCCACGAGACCACCATCGAAGCCGGAACCCTGCACGAATTCCACTACCAGCATCACATCGAGGCCGTCTGGCTGGTCGAGGGCGAGGGCACCCTGGTCGATCTCGACCACGGCGTCAGCTACGAGCTGGTCCCCGGCTCGATGTACCTGCTCGACGGCCACGAACGCCACCGCCTGTTCGCCCGTACCGGAATGCGGATGCTGTGCGTGTTCAATCCGCCGGTGACGGGCCAGGAGGTCCACGACGAGAACGGCGTCTACCCGCTGGTGGCCGTCGCCCGGGAGAGTGCCGAATGACCCTGTCCGACTACGGACTGATCGACCGCTACCGCACCCGGACCGTCGCCGGGACGCCGCCATTCGACCGCGACGACCCGACGGTCTGGGGTCCGATCGACTCCCACGGCCTGGCCGAGTTCGACGACAACGGCTTCGCAGTGCTGGACATGCTGCTCGACCCGGACGAAGTCCGCGCCGTGGCAGCCGAGATCGAGCACCTGACCAGCGATCCCGAACTGCTGCTGGACGAGCGCGTGATCATCGAGCGGGCCTCGCACCGGGTGCGCTCGGTGTTCGATGTGCACCGGCTGAGCCCGATGATCGGGGATCTGGTGCGCCAGGACCGGATCGCGGGTCTGGCCCGCCAGATCCTCGGCTCCGACGTCTATCTGCATCAGGCCCGGGTGAACTACATGCCCGGGTTCTCCGGGGCGGGGTTCTACTGGCATTCGGACTTCGAGACCTGGCACGCCGAGGACGGCATGCCGGCCCCGCGCGCGGTGAGCCTGTCGATCGCTCTGACCGACAACTATCCGTTCAACGGGAGTCTCATGGTCATGCCCGGCTCCCACCGGACCTTCGTGCCCTGCCAGGGGGAGACGCCGACCGACCACCATCGGGTTTCGCTGCGGCAGCAGGACATCGGCGTGCCCTCGCAGGAGGCGCTCACCGATCTGGCCGGCAAGCACGGCATCACCCAGTTCACCGGTCCGGCGGGCTCGGCGCTGCTGTTCGACTCGAACCTGATGCACGGGTCCTCGGGCAACATCACCCCGTTCCCGCGCTCGAATCTGTTCCTGGTGTTCAACAGTGTCGAGAACACCTTGCGCGACCCGTACTCCGCGCCGGATCCCCGGCCGGAGTACCTCGCGAGCCGGGACTTCACGCCGCTGCGCTGAGCGGCACCGGACGCGAGGTTGGTTCCGGCAATGGCGTCGAATCAGCTTGCGGCGGGGGTGGTTCGGTGCCCGCGAGAGCCGTAGCGCTCGCGGGCCTGGGCCGGTGTCACCGTCTCGGGGCGGGCCGGGAGCTCGCCCTTGATGTGCTGTTCGAGGATCTGCCCGGCCATCGGCGCGATGATCGGCGCGGCCATGATCAGGCCCTTCTTGTCGAAGAGAGTGAACAGCCACACCAGGATCCGGCCGGCGGGGCGGACCAGGAGGTCGACGATGCCGGGCCGGTCGAACTGGCCGAGCTTGCGCTGCCATTTGGGCAGGGTCGCGATGGAGGCGAACGACAGCAGTCGCGCGCCGATCGCGTAGGTCCAGCCCGCGCCGTTGCCGGGTGAGGTGAACAGCAGCTGCCGCATACCGTCCTGGGCGGCCTCCGAAGTGCACAGGCGCGCACGGACATCCGCGTAGTACTGGCGCACGCCCTCGCGGGTGATCGGGACATCCTCGGGCTTGCAGGTCTGCAGTTCGGCCGCGATGCGGCACTCCCGCCAGTACTGCGCCTCCTCCTCGGGTGTCAGTCCGGGCCCGAACATCTCGTAGGCCTTGAGGACCGACTGCCAGCCGGTGATGTGGATCCACAGTTGGGTCTCGGGGGAGTTGGCGCTGTAGCGCTGGCCGCTGATCGGCTCGATGCCGGTGTTCTTGGCGTGCACCGTCATCAGATGCTCGGAGGCCTGGATCGCGGTGCGGGAGTCGCCGATGGCCACGATCAGGAAGTAGGCGAAGGTGGCGTCGAGGCGGTTGCGCGGTTCGGAGTAGATCTTGCCGGTGTCGGCGACGGCCGCGGTCAGGAACGGGTCGAAGTGCTCGAGGGTGACCGCGCGCTGGAAACCGATGACGGCGGTGGGCGAGGTCCACACCTTCCAGCTCGGCGAATCCGGGCCGAAGAAGCCGTAGTCCGCACGGCGGAGGGTGGTCGGATCGAAGGTCACTGGGGCTCCTCTACGGGTTCGATCCCATGCAATACAACGCAACCGTAGCAATTGCCGGGAATGAATACAACGGGGGCGTAGCTTTAGTCGGGACAGGCGGGTGACCTCGCGATCCGGAATGACAGAATGGGGCCGATGAAGGTGCAGCGGCAGTGAGCGAACCGATGATGGCGGACCGGCCGCGTCGCCGCTATGCGCCCCGCCTGCCTCCTGAGGAGCGCCGCGCGCAGCTGCTCGACGCCGCCTTCGCGGTCCTGGAACGGTCCGAACTCCACGAGCTCAACATGGAGGCCGTCGCCGCCGAGGCGGGTGTGGGAAAGCCGGTGCTGTACACGGTCTTCAAGACCCGCGCCGAGCTGGTCGCCGCGCTGCTCGAACGCGAACGCGAACGGGCGCTGGAACAGGTCGCCGACACCCTGCCCACCGACCTGCTCGGCGCGGATCCCGTGGTCGCGGCCTCCGCCGCGGTCCGGGCGTTCGTCGATGTGGCCCTGGACAATCCGACCCGGTGGCGACTGCTGTTGTCCGGGCCGGGCAATGCCCCCGACGAGTATCGTGAGGCCATTCGCAGCTCCCGTGCGGGCATCTTCGATCAGGCCGAGGCGCTGGTCCGGGTGGGTCTGATCAGCGATTCGCGCTGGGCCGGAATCGATTCCGGCCTGCTCACCAATTCGCTGCTGACCATCGCCGAGATGCTGGGCCGCATGGCGGTCAGTGAACCGGATGTCTACCCCCGTGAACGCATCGAGGGTTTCGTCCAGGCGATCGTCGCGCTGCTCGTCGGCCCCGGCCGCTAGGCCCGCGGCCCGGCCGCACCACCTCCGACGCCGCAAAAGTGACCCTTGCCACAGCCCGGTACACGAGCGTACCGTCGCGCTGGTACGCAGAGGTACCACGCTGGGAGATGGCGCATGACCACAGTGACACTGCCCGACGGACCGACGACGCCGGGCTTCGTGCAGGGCATCGAGATCCTGGCCGGACGCACCCGCGCCTGGCGGCGGCTGCATCAGCGCTACGGGTCGGCGTTCGTGGTGTCGATGCCGCGCTTCGGGCCCACCGTCGTGCTGTCCGACCCCGCCGAGGTGAAGGCGCTGTTCACCACCCACACCGATCTGGTCGACAACCTCGACATCAACCTCGGCCAATTCCTGGGCCCCGGTTCGCTGTTCGCGCGGCGCGGTGAGGAGCATCGCAAGGAACGCAAGCTGCTCACGCCGCCCTTCCACGGGCGTCGGCTCGCGGTCTACGAATCGCTGATCGAGGAGGAGGCCGTCCGCGAGATGGCCACCTGGCCGTCGGGCCGCGAGTTCGCGACCATGGATTCGATGATGCGCATCACGCTCAATGTGATCCTGCGCGCCGTATTCGGTGCGGAGGGAGCGGAATTCGAGCAATTGCGCGAGCTGATCCCGAAACTGGTGCTGATCGCCTCCGCGCTGGCGGCGCTGCCGGTACCGCAAGGATTGTTCGGGCGCTTCGGGCCGTGGGCGCGGTTCGCGACCCACCGCGCGAGCTACGACGAGATCGTGGGCCGGCTCATCCGCCGCGCGGCCGCCGACCCGCACCTGTCCGACCGTGACGACGTGCTGGCCATGCTGCTGCAGGCCCGCTACGACGACGGCTCGGCCATGACACAGAGCGAGATCGCCGACGAGCTGCTCACCCTGCTCACCGCGGGCCACGAGACCACCGCCACCTCGCTGGCCTGGACCGTCGAACGGCTGCGGCGGCACCCGCACCTGCTGACCCGCCTGGTCGAGGAGACCGACGCGGGCGGCTCCGCGCTGCGCGAGGCGACGCTGCTGGAGGTCCAGCGGGTGCGCCCGGTCATCGACGCCACCGCCCGCAAGGTGCGGGTGGACGATTTCCAGCTGGGCCGCTGGACGCTGCCGCGCGGCCAGCACGTCCTGGTCAGCATCCGGCTCATGCACGACAACCCGGAATTGTTCACCAACCCACGCGATTTCGACCCGGACCGGTTCCTCGACGCGCGCCCGGGGACGTTCAACTGGATTCCGTTCGGCGGCGGCGCGCGCCGCTGCATCGGGGCGGCGTTCGCCACCATGGAGATGAACGTGGTGCTGCGGGTGCTGTTGCGCGACTTCACCCTCGCACCCACCGACGCGCCCGACGAGCGCACCCACTTCCGCGGCGTCGCCCTGGCGCCCGCGAAGAAGGGCCGCGCGGTCGTCTACCGCAGGCCACCACGACCGCCACTGATCGCCGCCGAATCCGATACAGCCGGTGCCGAATCCGGGGCAGACGGTGCCGCATCCGGTGAATCTCCGGCGGTATCCGGTGAATCCCGGGATGTGCGTGGCGAACAGGTGACGGCGTGAGCGAGCGAGGAACAGGCGCAGCCGAGGGTAATGAGCGACAGTTGAGCGAAGCAGAGCGCGTCGCCGAGGTCGGACGCGGGATCACCCTCACCTACGAGCGTCAAGGCGCGGGCGTGCCGGTGCTGCTGATCGCCGGGCTCGGGCAGCAGAAGCACGAATGGCACGACGGGCTGGTCGCCCAGCTGGTGGTGCGCGGGCACGAGGTGGTGCGGTTCGACAATCGTGACGTCGGGACCTCCACGCACGCCAGGTTCCGGCCGCCGGGCGGGCTCGCCCTGGCCCGCAAGCGCTGGGACCCAAGGCAATACGATCTCGGCGACCTGGCGGCCGACACCGCCGGGCTGCTCGACGTCCTCGGCTGGCGCTCCGCGCATCTGGTCGGGATGTCGATGGGTGGGATGATCGCCCAGACCGTCGCGGCCCGGTATCCGGCGCGGGTGTCGTCGCTGACGTCGATCTTCTCCACCACCGGGGCGGCGCGCGTGGGCCGGCCGGCACTGTCCACCTGGGCGCGCATGTTCCGCAAGCCCGCCCGCACCCGCGACCAGCATGTCGAGGATGCGGTGAACATGTACCGGCACATCGGATCTGCCGGCTACCCCATCGACGAGGCGCGGATCCGCGCGACCGCGGGCCTGACCTGGGACCGTGACCCGCATCCGGCGGCCGGTGTCGGCCGTCAGCTCGCCGGAGTCCTCAAGTCGGGCGACCGGACCCGGGAGGTGCGGACCATCACCGCGCCGACGCTGGTGCTGCATGGCGACCGCGATCGCATGGTGAACCCGACCGGCGGCGCGGTGACCGCCGCCGCCATCCCGGGCGCGCGCCTGCACACGCTGCCGGGCATGGGCCACGATCTGCCCGTCGCGCTGTGGCCCACCTTCGCCGACCTCATCGACAGTCACATCCGCACCGCAGAATCCAGGAGTTCCGATGCCCCGAACCTCTAGGCCCCTGTCGGGCCGGCCCGTCATGATCACCGGCGCGGCCTCCGGCATCGGGCGCGGACTGGCCGAATTGCTGTCGCGCCGTGGATCGCCGGTGGCCATCGCCGATATCGACGCCGACGGGTTGAAGCAGACCGCCGCCGGGCTCGACGGTCCGGTGCTGACCCGGGTGCTGGATGTCAGCGACGCCGCCGACCAGCTGGCCTTCGCCGGTGAGGTCCGGGAGTGGCTGAACGCGCCGCTGGCCGCGGTGTTCAACAATGCCGGGGTGGCGGTGTCCTCGTCGGTGCTCGACAGCGTGCCCGACGATGACGAATGGTTGCGCCGCATCAACTTCGACGGGGTGGTGAACGGGACGCGGGCGTTCCTGCCGATCCTCGTCGAGCAGGGCAGCGGCGCGATCGTCAACACGTCCAGCGTGTTCGGACTGGCGGGCATACCGTATCAAAGTGCCTACTGTGCCGCGAAATTCGCGGTGCGCGGGTTCACCGACGCACTGCGACAGGAACTCCGGGGGACCGGGGTGTCGGCGGTGACCGTGCATCCCGGCGGTATTCGCACCAATATCGCCCGCAACGGGCGGGTGCGCAAGGACCCTGAAGGCCGGGGCCGCACCCACGAGCAGATGGCCGCCGAATTCGAGGCCATGACCATGACCACGCCCGAGCGGGCGGCCGAAATCATCTGCCGCGGTGTCGAACGCGGCAAGGCGCGGATCCTGGTCGGACCCGACGCCTACCTGTTCGACACCCTGACGCGGGTGACCCCGACGCACTACTACGACGTGCTGTCGGTCGTGATGGGCCTGGCGCGCGGGCGGGCCGCGAAGGGAGCGGGACAATGACCGAACACGTGGACGTGCTGATCGTCGGGGCCGGACTGTCGGGCATCGGGGCGGCCCATCACCTGCAGGACGCATTCCCCGGCCGCAGTTACGCGATCCTCGAGGCCCGCGAGGCGATGGGCGGGACCTGGGATCTGTTCCGCTATCCCGGGGTGCGGTCGGACTCCGACATGCACACCCTCGGGTACCGGTTCCGGCCGTGGGTGGCGGCCGAGGCCATCGCGGACGGGCCCGCCATCCTCTCCTACATTCGCGAGACCGCCGCCGACGCGGGCATCGACCAGCGAATCCGGTACGGGCACAAGGTGACCGGGGCGTCCTGGTCGTCGGAGGAGGCGCGCTGGACCGTCGGGTTCGAGCACGCCGGGGTGCCCGCCACCATCACCTGCGACTTCCTCTACCTGTGCAGCGGCTACTACCGGTACGACGAGGGCTACGTCCCGGAGTTCGCCGGAATGGACGACTTCCGCGGGCAGATCGTGCACCCGCAGCATTGGCCGGCCGAACTCGATTACGCCGGAAAGCGTGTCGTGGTGATCGGCAGCGGGGCGACCGCGGTGACGCTGGTACCCGCGATGGCCGAGACCGCCGGGCACGTCACCATGCTGCAGCGCTCGCCCACCTACATCATGTCCGCGCCGAGCGTGGACACCGTCGCCACCAAGCTGCGTCAGTGGCTGGGGGCGCGGCGGGCGTATGCCGTCACCCGATGGAAGAACGTGGCGATCAGCACCGTCATCTATCAGCTCAGTCAGCGGCGGCCGGCGATGATGCGCAAGTTCTTCCGGGATCTGACCGTCAAGCAGCTGCCCGCGGGCTACGACGTCGACACGCATTTCAATCCGGCCTACAACCCGTGGGATCAGCGGCTGTGCCTGGTGCCCGACGGGGACCTGTTCCGCGCCATCAGCGCCGGGCGCGCGTCGGTGGCCACCGACCGCATCGAACGCTTCACCGCGGACGGGCTGCGGCTGGAATCGGGGACCGAACTGGACGCCGACATCGTGGTGACGGCGACCGGGCTGGATCTGCTGGCGCTCGGCGGCATCGCGCTCACGGTCGACGGCCGCGAGATCCAGCCGCCCGACACCATGGCCTACAAGGGCATGATGCTGAGCGGCGTGCCGAACTTCGCGTTCACCATCGGCTACACCAACGCGTCGTGGACGCTGAAGGCCGACCTGGTCTCCGAGTTCGTCTGCCGGCTGCTTCGGCACCTGGACGAGCACGGGTACAGCCAGGCCACGCCGTGGCCGGACCCCGCGGTGACCTCCAAGCCGCTGCTCGATTTCCAGGCGGGCTACGTGCTGCGGTCGATGGATCGTTTCCCCAGGGCCGGGTCGCGGGCGCCGTGGCGGCTGGGCATGAACTACGCCCAGGACGTCATCACCTTGCGGCACGGGCGAATCGAGGACGGCACCATCCGTTTCAGTCGGCGCACGGTGCGCGCGGCCACCGCGCCCACGGCCGAGCGCGGACCCGAACAGGTCACGGCCTGACCATGGCGAGACACGCCGCGGCGGACACACCGACCCCGTCGCGGTGCTCACCGAGATCCGGGAAACTACGCTGATGCTCGTGACCCGCGCCGACCCTGCCAGCAGTGCCGACCCCGCTGCGCGGGCCGACACCGCCGCCGACTCCGGCTTCCGGCGGCGTCTGCTCGACGCCATGGCCGACGCGGTCCGTGAGCGCGGCTACCGCGACACCACGGTCGCCGACATCGTGCGCCTGGCCAAAACGTCGCGGCGGACCTTCTACGAGCATTTCGCCGACAAGCAGGACTGCTTCGTGGCGATGCTCGCCGAACGCAACAACGAGACCATCGACCAGATCTACGCGGCCGTGGACGCGGCCGCGCCCTGGGACACCCAGATTCATCAGGCCATCGAGGCGTGGATCGGGGCGTCGCGGGAGGACACCTGCATCACCCTGGCCTGGATCCGCGATATTCCGGCGCTGGGGGAGCGGGCCCGGCAGCTGCAACGCGAGGCCGCCGACGCGTTCATCACCCTTATCCAGACTTTGACCGCCACAACCGAATTCCAGGCCGCGGGCCTGCATCCGCCGACCCATCAGATGGCGACGATCCTCTACGGCGGGTTCCGTGAATTGATCGCCTCCACCGTGGAGGACGGGCGCGACATCATCGAAATCATCGACGTGGCAGTCGAAACCGCGCTGGCCCTGATCGGCCCGCGCTACTCGGCGTAGCCGTCAGTCCTTCTTCGGCCGGGCGCGGAAGTGCGCTCGCTCACCCTGTTTGCCGAACAGGCTCAGGAACTCGACCGGTTCGTCATCGGCCGCGCCGAACCAGTGCGGTTCACGCGTATCGAATTCGGCGGCCTCGCCCGGTCCCAGGATGAGGTCGTGCGAGCCGAGGATCATCCGTAGTCGCCCGTTGAGCACGTACAGCCATTCGTAGCCCTCGTGCGTCTGCGGATTGGGCTCGGTGCGACCGGATTTCGGCCCGAGCACGATCTTGAACGCCTGAATCCCGCCCGCCCGCCGCGTCAACGGCAGCATCTGCATGCCGCCCCGCGTGATCGGCCGCATGTGCACGCGCGGATCTCCGGTGACCGGCGCGTTCACCAGATCGTCGAGGCTCACCCCGTGGGCGCGTGCCAGCGGCAGCAGCTGCTCCAGGGTGGGCCGCCGGGCTCCCGACTCCAGCCGGGACAGGGTGCTCACCGAGATCCCGGTCTCCGCCGACAGCTCCGCGAGCGTCGTCTCCCGCTGTTTGCGCAGTTCACGCAGCCGCAGCCCCACCCCTTCCAGGGCTCTGTCGATATCCTCGGTCATCACCCCAGTTTGCCACATCGGCAAAGAAGGTTGCCGATGCGCCGTCATCCTCCGCATCGTCGTAGTCAGGAGGTGGTCATCCATGACCGATCAGCTGAACAGCAACTACGACGTGGTGGTGGTAGGCGGCGGCCCCGCCGGCCTGAACGGGGCCCTCATGCTCGCCCGCGCCCGCCGCACCGTGGCCGTCATCGACGCGGGCGCCCCACGCAACGCCCCCGCCGACCGCGTCCACGGCCTGTTCGCCCGCGAGGGCGTCCCACCCGCCGAACTACTGTCCCGCGGCCGCGACGAGGTCCGCTCCTTCGGCGGCCACATCGTCCCCGGCGAGGTAACCGAAATCACCAGGGACGGCGACGATTTCATCATCACCCTCGCCGACTCCCGCACCACCCGAGCCCGCCGCCTGCTGGTGACCTCGGGCCTGGTCGACGAACTCCCCGACATCCCCGGCCTCCGCGACCGCTGGGGCCACGACGTCATCCACTGCCCCTACTGCCACGGCTGGGAATCCCGAGACCGTCCCATCGGCGTCCTGGGCCTGGGTCCCATGGCAATCCACTTGGCACTCCTCTTCCGTCAGTGGAGCGACGACATCACCTACTTCGCCCACACCAATACCCCTCCCACCCCCGAGGAATCAGAACAACTGGCAGCCAGAGGAATCCGGATCGTCGAAGGCGAAATCGCCTCCGTCGAAATCGCCGACGACCGCATCACCGGCGTCCGCCTCGCCACCGGCACCGTGGTTCCCCGTGAAATCCTGGTCGCCCCCACCCGAATGGTCGCGCGAGCTCCCTTCCTCACCCCTCTCGGCCTCACGCCTACCCCTCACCCCATGGGGGCAGGCGAGCATATCCCCACCGACCCCACCGGCCGAACCACCATTCCTGGCGTCTGGGCGGCAGGCAACGTCACCGATCTCTCCGCCCAAGTCGGCAACTCTGCGGCTGCTGGCGCGATGGCGGGCGCTCATATCAACGCTGACCTGGTAACCGAGGACACGCGGCACGCTGTCGAGGCGCATCGAGTTCACGCTCGGGTGTAGCGCCGGGATCAAGAAAGGACCAAAAGATAAAGAGGACTAAAAGATAAAAGACGCCTGGAGAAGGGAGAGGGGCTGGCTGGGTGGGGAGGCTCACTCACCTACCAGCCTCATTACGGCTCGGCCGTGGATCGGCCCGGTGTGGGGTACAAGCACTCTGAAGTTGTCGAGGTACACGCACTGTGAGGTGTGCTGGGAGGGAAGGGTTGGGGTCGTCCCGAGCCTTTGAGGCTTTGAGTCTTTGGGCTTGTGTCTCGAGAAGGTGATCCGTGCAGTCCGTGGGCCGGGATCGGCGGGTCACGGCTCCCAACTTGGCGTCAGCCCAGGTCCGGTAGGCAGGCGAGGCGACCACACTCTATGTAGTTTTGCGCACGCCAGCAGCACACGAGCAGCACTGGTTTCACGCAGCCCGTGAGCGCCACTTTCGGCAACTGGAATCGATGGCAGCGGCGATCGACTGCCCGACATGATGGCGATCGTTCACCCGAGGAGTTCCGGTCGGGTCAACACTCTTCGGAGCAATCCACCCCGTTCGACCCCGATACGGTGAGTCCTTGCCCATCACAACGGTTTTCCACCCATCGGGCCCGTCATTGATCAACGCGTGGCAGTGATCGCACGCAAGAGTCAGGTTGTTGATGTCTGTCGGTCCGCCCTTGGCCCAATCGGCGACGTGGTGGGCGGCGCACATCGAGGCGGGTTGTTCGCAACCCGGGCGGGTGCAGCCCTTGTCGCGGGCGATGAGTGCGAGGCGCTGGGCGCGGTTCGCGGTGCGGCGGGACCGCTGCAGGTAGAGCGGCATCCCGTCACCGTCGAGGACCACGATCACCGGGTGGGTCCCTTCGGCCATCTTCAGCGCCTCGTTGATCGAGATCTGAGTGCCGGTGTTGGTGGTGGCCACCCCGGTCCCGTTCTCCAGGTCGGACAGGCTCATGGTGAGCACGACCTCGACCGGCAGACCCCGGTGCATCCCCAGTGCGCGCATGTTCACGCCCGGCTGCACGAGAGCCATCAGCGCGTCGTGGGTGCGCTGCCCGGCATCGCGACGGTCACGCCGCGCGGCAGCGTCGAGAACGCTGTCGGCGATGAACCCACCACTGGCGGTGGGGCTTTCCGCATCATCGACGTTGCACATGCCGGGCCGGGCGAGCTTGGCGAACACAGCATCCAGACAGGCACGCAGTTCGGGGGTGATCCACCCTTCGATCCGCGACATCCCATCCACACCGGGGCGGCACAGGGTGATCCCGCGCCGACGCCGACGGTCGGCGTCGGAGACAACCTTCCCGTCCGGATCCAGCCGCGCCAGAATGTCGCGCCCGATCTTCGGCAGATCATCCGGCCAGCCCTCACGCGAGTACGAGACGAGAATCTGTTCGGCCTCCACGCGTGCTTCGGTGGGGACGTCGGCGGGCAGATGGTCCATCACGTCCATGATGTTGCGCACGTGATCCCGCGAAATCTCCCCGGCGGCAAAGGCTTCCGCCATCACCGGCAAAGTCGCCGGACGCAGGTGTCCGCTGGGTTCGAAGAACTCTCCGCAGTGATGGGTCACCTTCACCCGCAGGGCCGCGTCGTACCGCGAAAGTCCGAGGGTGTGCCGCAGGAACGGCACCATCTTCCCGGCCCCGGAACGCGCGTGCAGCGAACGCTCCCCGGCTTCGATGATCAGCCGCGTATCCAGCGCAGCCAATTGCCGCTTGCAGGCTTCGAGCTGCTGCATCAACGCCACGATGTCTTCATCGGAGAACTGGGCCATCGTCGCCTTCTGAACGGAGTTCGAAAGGGTCGAGACCGCGGCCGCCAGTTCAGCGATACCGCAGTCGTCGAGTGTCACCCCATTCGAATCCATGTGCTAATTCTACGCCCATGCGATCACCCTGGGAACCCGAAATGTCCAGTATTGCAACGCATTTGGGAATCTTCAAGATCAACGCGTGTGTCGCCGAGGCTACCTGCTGTGGTACCGGCGGTGCCAAACCTACCGGTCCAGTTGGCCGGACTGGACGAGGAAGGACACGAAGTCGCGGACGGACTGTTCCAAAGTGTGTGGCTCGTAGCCGAGTTCGTGTTTGGCCTTCGAGTAGTCCACTCGCGGTGCGGCTGATAGCGCATTGAGCATGGCTTGGGAGAGGACGTCCGAGCCGAGTGCGGCGCAGATCGGTTCGGCTACCGGCATGATGCCGCTCAGTATCGACAGTGGGAAGCCGATCCGGGGTCCGCGGCGGCCGGCGACGCGGGCGTTGAGCCGGACCCATTGGATGAGTGGTCGGTAGTCGCCGCCGAGTAGGTAGTTCTCTCCGGTGCAGCCCTTTTCGGCGGCGAGCATGGCTCCTGCCACGACATCGCGAACGTCGACGATGTCGAAGGCGGCGTCGGAGATGAATGCGGGTACCAGGCCGCGTGCGGCGTCGCGCGCAATTCCGTTGAGCCGCGACCACTTTCCGGTCGCGTACTCGACCGGGCCCCAGATGCCGGTCGGGTTGCAGATCGTCGCGTCCAGGCCTTTGTCGATGACCTTGCGCAGTTCCTGTTCGCCTGCCCATTTGGATCGGTCGTACACCGGGATTTCCGGGCGCTCGGACCGGGGTGAGGTCTCGTCCAGAACCGGCCCGCAGATCTCCTGGTCGAAGGAGTGCACCGAGCTGACATGTACGAACCGGCGTGCGCCGACGGCCAGTGCGGCTTCGGCGACGTGGCGCACACCCTCGGTGTTCACCCGCCACGCCAGCGGGTCCTCCATCCGCAGCGTGATCATCGCGACCAGGTGGTACACCTGGTCGACTCCGTCGAGTGCGCGGCGCATCGAGTCGGGGCTCAGCACATCCCCTTCGACCCAACCGACCTGATCGGATTGCATGCGCGGGTTGCGGACACGGTCGATGGCGACCACGTCGTGTCCTTCGGCGACCAACGCGTCGATCAGGTTCGTGCCGACGAAGCCGGCGGCTCCGGTAACGCCAATCTTCATGCTTTCTTCCCCCCGGTCGCTTCGATGCGCTCGGTCACGGTGTCGGTGACCGAACTGTTTCTGGCATGGTATGCCATCAATGGCACTTTATGCCATAAAGGCGTCATCGAAAGCGGTTACACGGCAACGACTATCGACAAGGTCGCCGCTTACTGCATCAACGACAGTGAGGACTGGGCTTCGTCGCGGCCGGAGCGCTTCAGGAATTCCCGCGCCAGCTCTCGGTACTGTTCGGCGCCACGGGATTTCGGGGCCCAGCTGGTGAGGGGCTCGCCGGCGATGGTGGAGTCGGGGAAGCGGACGGTTCTCGAGATCATGGTGTCGTAGAGCTGTTCGCCGAAGGTTTCGGCGACTCGGTCGCGGACCTGGCGGGAGTGCAGCAGGCGCGGGTCGAACATGGTGACCACGATGCCGGATAGTTCGAGGCGCGGGTTGAGGCGCTCGCGGACCTTCTCCATGGTGTCGTTGAGCAGGGCCAGTCCGCGTAGTGAGAAGTATTCGCATTCCATGGGAATGATGACGCCGTCCGCGCAGGCGAGCGCGTTGACGGTGAGCAGGCTGAGCGACGGCTGGCAGTCGATGAGGATGAAGTCGTAGCGGTTGCGGATGGGGTCGAGTACCCGCGCCAGCGAGTGTTCGCGGCCGACCTCGTTGACCAGCTGGATCTCCGCCGCGGAGAGATCGATATTGCTGGGTAGCAGATGCAGGTTGGGGACGGTGGTCTTGATCAGCACGTCGTCGATGGGTGGGGCGTTGCGGCTCAGTAGGTCGTAGATGGTGAGTTCCAGATTGTGGTGTGCGACGCCCAGGGCGGCGGACAGCGCGCCCTGCGGGTCGAGATCCACCAGCAGCACCCGCAGCCCGCACTCGGCAAGCGCGGCACCCAGATTGACTGTCGAGGTGGTCTTTCCGACGCCGCCCTTCTGATTGCACAAGGCAATCACCTGGGCTTCGCCTGTGGCCGCCCCGGCCTCCCGAACAGCATTGTTTGCCGACATTTCGCCAGACTATCCTGTCACGTGGCGGAACTGGCGGACCCGCTCCGGAGTGCTTTCCAACGATCTCGATCGTTACCGGTTGCCAGCCCTTTTCGGGGATTTCACGGCGAACCCGCATGTCGGACAAGGGTGGTTTGCTGGCCGCGCTGATCGTTAGCCGGATTCGGGGTGGAGGGCCCCAACCACGCTGCCCTCCACCCCGAAATTCAGACGAAACCGGCCGCTCAGCTGCCGGGCAGCACCAGGATCTTCACGTGCTCCTCCGGGTCGCGCAGCGCGGTGAACGCCTCGGCCACCCCGTCGAGTCCGACCCGGCCGGTGATGATCGCCTCGACGTCGATCAGCCCGGACGCCAGCCGCTCCAGCGTGATGTCGTAGGCGTTCTCGTACGGCCCGTGCCCGAAGTTGATCGCGATCCGCCGGAACTGACCGACCACCGGAATGATCGGCTCGTCCGCGAACGGCGCGGCCAGCACCTGGATCCGCGAATTGAACGGCATCGTGCGCATCAGCGTGGCCAGAATCCCCGCGCGCCCGCTGCACTCGTAGGCGATGAGAATGCCGGTGCCGGACTGCCCGACCACCGAATCCTGCTGCGCCACCGCCGCCATCCAGGCCGCGATCGGGTCCTGCTCTCGCGGATCGACCACGATGTCCGCGCCGACGGCCCGGGCGAGTTCGCGTCGCTTGGGGGAGGGTTCGGAGGCGACCACCAGTCGTGCCCCGCGCGCCTTGGCCGCGATGATCGCGCCGAGCCCGATTGTCCCGCAGCCGATCACCAACGCGGAGTCCTCGGGCGTGAGACCCGACTGCTGTACGTGCATCTCGCCGACATGCAGCGGTTCGGCCAAAGTGGCGTGCTCGAGCGGCAACCCGTCGGGCACGTGCCGCACCCACCACGAGTCCACCACGATGCTCTCGCCGAACGCCCCGTGATAGTCGTTGGAGTATCCGATGATCGTGGGAATCCCGGTGGCCGTCTCGGTGGCCAGCCCGATCCCGGCGACCCGGTCCCCGACCGCGAAATCGGTGACCCCGGACCCGATCTCGCTGACGGTGCCCGCGTATTCGTGCCCGAGCACGACCGGCCGCTCGGTGTCGAAAGTGGCGAGGGGATATCCGCTGTCGGTGGCCACCTGCACGAACCGGCAGGGATCCTTCGACATGGACAGGTCGCTGCCGCAGATGCCGCACGCGGCGACCGCGATGCGCAGCTGTCCGGGGCCGAGGGCGGGCGGCTCGGCCACTTCGGCGGCGGTGAACTCCCCGTTCAGAAACTGTGTGGCGCGCATGGGTTCACGCTCCTGTCGCGGCGGCTTCGCCGTAGTAGTCGGTGTGGGCCTTGGTGATCGCGGTGACCAGTTGCCCGATCAGCAGCTCGCGGTTGTCGGCGGCGTATTGCAGGCTGTCCTCGCGCCGGCGGTTGCGGTTCTTGAAGTGCGGGATCACCTCCGAGGCGAACAGCTCGTAGCTGCGCTTGGTGTCCTCCCAGCTCGCCATGTCGACGTGCAGCACGAGCATGGTGCCGAAGCCGCCGGTCTTCTCGATCAGCTTCTCGATCCGCGCGATCGCCTCGTCGGGGGTACCGATGATGGCCTGCCCGAATTCGCCGAGGTTCTCGTTGCGCCACTGGTCGATGATCCCCTTGGGGGTGTCGGCCCAGGCCGGGTTCTCGCCGGTCTGCCGGTTCACGTAGGCGGCCATGGATCCGATCCGCCGGCTCACCGCGCGTTCGGCTTCCTCGCGCGTCTCGGCCAGGAAGATCGGGTTGACCAGTCGCCACCGCGACCGGTCGGCGACGTGCCCGTGTTCGGCGCACGCCTTCTCGTACACGCCCCAATTGCGGTCCAGCACTTCGAATCCCATGGGCGAGCTGGCGGCCAGCGACAGCAGCGACAGCCCGTGCTGTCCGGCCAGCACCGACCCGTTGGGGGAGATGGTGGAGGCGGTGGCGACCTCGATGCCGGCCGGATCGTAGGTCGGCAGCTGGGCGCGAGCGTCGCGCAGGGTGAACCAGTCGGTGGTCATGTTGACCACCTCGCCGCGCAGCAGCGCCAGGATCGCCTCGAGCGCTTCGCCTTGGCGGCGGCGCTGATCGGAGGGGTTGATGCCCATCATGTGCGCGTCGAGCGGAATCTTGCCGGGCCCGGTGCCGAAGATGAGGCGGCCGCGGGTCTGCAGGTCGAGCTGGGTGATGCGGTCGACGGTGACCAGCGGGTGGTGATAGGGCAGCGACATGACGCCGGTGCCGAAGCGCAGCCGCTCGGTGCGTTCGGCGGCCGCGGCGATGAAAACGTCGGGCGCGGGGACGATCTCGGCGCCGGTGGAGTGGTGCTCGCCCATCCACGCCTCATCGAAGCCCAGGTGGTCGAGGTGTTCCATGAGATCGATGTCGCGGCGCAGCTGTAGCGCCGGATCGGCGTCGAGGGGGTGGTACGGGGCCAGGAAGGCCCCGAACTTCATCGATTCAGCAGTCCACATACAGGGATCTCCTTACCCAGAGCGCCGGGCTTCGTCGCCCGGAGCGGTTCCCCGAGTAAACCTGGATCAAGTGATCCAGAAATGTGGTCGTCCCGCTGAGTGGGCATGATTGGAAAACTCAGGTAGTGATGCCATTCCGACCTCGATAATGGGCTGTTTCGGTGGTAAGAAATCGGTCTGACGATCCACTTCCGAACCCCGCGCCGACGAGTCCCCGGCCGTCATGTGCGAAGCTCGTGATGTGACCGTCCCGATGCAGAACCGCCAGGGCAATGCGACTCGCACCCGGCTGGTGAAGACCGCCGAGCGTCTGTTCGCCGCCCACGGCGTGGACGCCGTCTCGGTGCGCGCGGTGAACGCGGCGGCCGGTCTCGGGCCCTCCTCGGTCAACTACCACTTCGGCACCAAGGACGATCTGATCGCGGCGGTACTGCTCGATCTCGGTGCGGCCGTGCGTGACCGCATCCGCGCCAATGCCGACGTGCTGGCGCAGCGGGCCGAGCCGCCCACCGCGGAGACCCTGGTGCGCGCGGTCACCGAGCCCTATCGGGACCTGCTGCTGGCGCACCGGACTCGCGGCATGCGCTGGATCAAGATCGTCACCCAGCTGTCCCTGGTATCGCATCCCGCCCTGATCGCCTCCGAACAGGACCTCCCCGATCAGTTGCACGTCCAGTTGCGCCGGGCGTTCCCGGCGTCGGATCCCGAACGGCTGGAGGCGCGCTGGGCGATAGCGCTCATGGGCTTCCTGCAGGCGTTGAGCCGGGCCGACGACTGGCATCCGGGCGCGACGCCGCCGCCCGCGCAGGAGCTGGCCGCGCTGTACGAGGACCAGGTCGTTTTCCTGATCGGCGGCCTCGACCGGCTGCTGAGTGGGACTGCCCGCTGACAGTTCGTGCCCGCTTTGTCCGGCCATCTGGACGCTGGGCCAGGTTAGCTGTAGCGTCACTGTACGATTCGCGACGGGCTTGCTGTCTGTCCGCTACCGAATCATGGGCGCGGCTGTGCCGCATGCCAATCCGTTGCTTGTTGGTCGATCGTTCGTTCGCCGTGCAGTCGGGGGCGCGAGACTCGAACGGCTGAAGTGTGAGGGAACGTCGTTGTTCGCAGTATCCGCCAGGGCAGTGGTCCTGGCTCTGAGCATCCTGACCGCGGGAGCCGTGTGTGCACCCGTATCGGCTCAACCCCTTTATCCCACACAGGATTCCGATCCTTTCTATAGCCCGCCCGCCGATCTGGGCGGTTTCGCGCCCGGTGACGTGGTCCGTACCCGCCGCATCGATACCGGCCTGTACGTGGGCACCGACGGCTGGCAGGTCGCCTTCCGCAGCACCAATTCCCAGGGGCAGCCGATCCTGGGCATGACCACGGTGCTGATGCCGAAGGGCGTCAAGAACCCGCCGCTGGTGTCGTATCAGGCCCTGATCAATTCCCTCGGCTCGCAGTGCAATCCGTCGCGGTCGCTGTTCAACGGCGAACTGCAGGACGGCGCGGGCGCGATGCTGCCGATCGGGCGCGGCTGGGCCATCTCGATGCCGGACTACCTGGGGCCCAATGTCGCCTACGGTGCGGCCAAGCTGAGCGGCATGGTCACCCTCGACAGCGTGAAGGCGGTCCGCAAGGTCGCCGAGCTGGGGCTGGGTAGCTCACCGATCGCATTGGCCGGTTACTCGGGCGGCGGCATGGCCACCGCGTGGGCCGGTGCGCTGCAGCCGGAGTACGCCCCGGACCTGAAGCTGGACGCCGTGGTGGCGGGCGGCATTCCGGCCGATCTGGAGGAGATGGCGCTGTCGCTGGGCTTCGCGCCGCACCCGGGCTTCGGCCTGGCCTTCGCCGCGGCGATGGGTCTGGAGCGCGAATATCCGGACCGCCTGCCGATCTCGGATCAGCTCAACGAGAACGGCCTGTGGTTCCGGGAATTCACCCACGACGCCTGCCGTCGGTTCCTGCTGTTCCACGGTGCCTTCCGCAGCGCCGATCAGCTGGCCGCGTCCAAGAGCCTGATGGATTCGCCGGTGGCGCACGAGGTGCTGCGGGAGAACAGCCTGCGCTACAACTCCGCCGTCCCGACCGCCCCGACCTACTTCTGGCAGGGCCGTTTCGACGAGCTGACCGCCTTCGCCCCGGTGGCCGAGGTGGCCGACCGCTACTGCAAGGCGGGTGCGCCGGTGGTGTTCCGGCCGTTCGAGATCGCCGAGCACATGACCACCGCGGTCGCCGGCTTCCCGGATGCCTGGAACTACGTGGAGGCCCGTTTCCGCGGGGATGCGGTTCCGTCCAGCTGCTGATCGTTAACCAAGTATGTGCTGCGTTGCCGTTCGATAGCCGATCCGCACCGAATTGCCATAAGGGACAGAGTGCTTCCTTTCTGGATTTCCTTTGGTAACAGCTTGATTCCGGAACTTGTCAAGCGTGGTTCGGTCAATTACTTCTAGGTAGAAGTAATTAGCTGGTTCAATGCCGAACCACGATTCGAGGAGGAATCCGGTGCGTATCCTGCTGCTGGCCGGCGCTTTCGACAGCCTGACGCAACGCGTCCGGTGCGAGCTGGTCGAGCGGGGCCATCGGATCGGGATCGAACTGGCGCTCGGTGACGACGACATGCGGGCGGGTGTACAGGCCTTCGAACCGGACCTGATCGTCGGGCTCATGCTCGCCGATCAGGTCCCGGCGGACCTGTGCGCCCGCCATGCCGTGCTGCAGGTGAACCCGGGACCGGAAGGCGATCACGGCCCCTCGTCCCTGGACTGGGCGATCGGCACCAACGCCCCGTATTGGAGCGTGACCGTGCAGCGGGCGGTCGGCGCCTCCGGTGCCGGTCCGGTCTGGGCCTCGGAAACGTTCCCGCTGCGCCAGTGCGGCAAGAGCGAGCTGTATCGGACCGAGGTCGCCGATGCCGCGGTGCGGGCCCTGCTGCGGGCGATCGAACGGTTCGAGCGCACCGGCGCCGAGCCGATCGATCCGCGCCTCGAGGTGTCCGCACCGCCGCCTCCGCCCTACACCCAGTACTTCCGCCGCATCGACTGGGCACACGACAGCACCGCCACCGTGCTGCGAAAACTTCGTGCCGCGGACTCGAATCCGGGTGTCCTGGACGAGCTGTACGGCCGCGACGTGTTTCTCCACGGCGGCCATCTGGAGGACCGGTTGCGCGGTGTCCCCGGCAGCGTGATCGCCACCCGCGACGGCGCGATCTGCCGCGCCACCGTCGACGGCGCGGTCTGGATCCCGCAGCTGCGCGCCCGCCCGCTGCCCGGCGGCCCGGCCACCTACAAACTGCCCGCGACCGAGGTGCTCGGCCCCGAACCGCTCGCCGACGTCCCGGACGTGCCGGTCAGCCCGTGCGAGGCGGCGGTCCGCGTCACCTGGTCGGAACTGCGGTATTACGAATACGACGAGGTCGGCTACCTGGGCTTCACCTATGCCGGTGGCGCTTTGAGCACCGCCCAGTGCGAACGCCTGCTGGCGGCCTACCGGCAGGCCTGTGCCCGACCGGTGAAGGTGCTGGTGCTGGGTCCGGCCCGGGACTTCTTCTGTAATGGCATCCAGCTCAATGTGATCGAGGCGGCCGCGGATCCGGCCGCCGAGGCGTGGCGCAATGTCAACGCCTTCAACGATCTGGTCGAGGCCATCCTCACCACCACCGACAAGCTCGTGATCTCCGCGCTGCCCGGCAATTCCGCCGCGGGCGGGGTGATGCTGGCGCTGGCCGCCGACGAGGTGTGGTGCCGGGAGTCGGTGGTGCTGAACCCGCACTACCGCCTGTCGGGCCTGCGTGGTTCGAAGTACTGGACCTACACCATGCCGCGTCGCGTCGGCGCCGAGTGCGCGGATCGTCTGACGGGCGAGGCCCTTCCGATCGGCGCTCGCTCCGCGGCCCGGCTGGGCCTGGCGGATCGGGTGGTGGCGGGGGATCCGGCCGAGTTCCGCACCTGGGTCCGGCACCAGGCCGCGGAGCTGGCCGCCGCCCCCGACCTCGCCGCACGCATCGACGAGAAGCGGCGCCGTCGCGCGGCCGACGAAGCGGCGAAACCGTTGGCGGTGTACCGATCCGAGGAGCTCGAACACCTCGAGCGCGAGGTCTTCGATCCCGCCTCGCCGTTCCATCGGCTCCGCCACGACTTCGTGACCAAGGCCGGGCCGCGGGCCACCCCGGCCTATCTGCTCGGCTGACCGCGTCAGCTCGCGAGGCGCAGCACCAGCGCCCCGGCGATGATGGCGCCGAACGCTACGACCTTGGGCGCGTTGATCTTCTCCCGGTAGATGAGCGCGCCCAGCACGACGGTGCCGATGGACCCCAGGCCGGTCCAGATCGTGTAGCCCACCCCGACATCGAGGGTGCGCAGCGCGAGGCTGAGGGTATAGATGCCGGCCGCGGCGGCGGCCAGGGTGAACACCGACGGCCACAGCCGGGTGAATCCCTTGGTGGCATTGGTGCCGAGTGCGAAGGCGACCTCGAAAACGGCGGCGATGAGCAGGTAGACCCAGGACATGACGGTTCTCCTCGAAAACGGTTGTACGGGAACGACGATCGGGCCGGCGGTTCAGGCCGGTGCGCCGGTGAGCTTGTCGGCGAGCTTCAATCCGAGGACGCCGCCGATGATCAGCACGAAGGCCACCACCTTGGCCGGGGTGAACGCTTCGCCGAACACGATGGCCCCGAACAGGACCGTGCCGACCGACCCGATGCCGGTCCACACCGTGTAGCCGACCCCGACGTCGAGGGATTTCAGCGCGAGGCTGAGGAAGAAGATGCCGCCCGCGGCGGCCGCGGCGGTGAGCAGGGACGGGCCCAGGACGGTGAAGCCGTGGGTGGCGTTGGTCGCCAGGGCGAAGACGATCTCGAAGACCGATGCGATGAGCAGGTGGACCCAGGCCATGGGAGTCGCGCTCCTTCATGTTGTTGTATGTACGTGCAAGTAGTTGCTCGAAAAGAATGCATGTACATGTAAACTCGTGTCAAGACCCAGTGGCCGCGGACCTGGCCGGCCACGCGTCAGTTCGAGGGAGTGAGTCGATGCCGTCGCAGGCTCGAGTGGCGAAAACCGGTGCGGACGCCCAACTCTGGAACCGGATGCTGATCCTGCACGCGCAGGTGGAGAGCCGCCTGGCGACCGTCCTGCAGCGCCGCCACGGGCTGGGACTGTCCGAATACCGGGCGCTGAGCTTCCTCGATCAGGCCCCCGACAGCGAACTGCGCATGCAGGAACTCGCCGACAAGCTGGGCCTGAACCAGAGCTCGGTCACCCGGCTGGTCGGGCGCTTGAACGCCGCCGACCTCACCTATCGGGACCTGTGCCCCGACGACAAGCGCGGCGTCTACACGGTGCTCGCCGACGCCGGCCGCGAGCGCTACCGCGCGGCCCGCACCACCTACGAGGACGCGCTCGCCGCGGCGTTCGCCGAGATCGCCAACGGCGACCCGGCGCTGGCCGCCATCCTGGCCGCCGCCCGCGCCGCCGGCTGAGCGGCGCGCCGCGTCAGAGTGCTTCCAGGATCATGGCATTGGCCTGGCCGCCGGATTCGCACATGGTCTGCAGACCGTAGCGCGCGCCGCGCTCGTGCATGGCGTGCACGAGGGTGGCGGTGAGGCGGACGCCGCTGGCGCCGAGCGGATGGCCCAGCGAGATCGCGCCGCCGTGGACGTTCACCCGATCGAGGTCGGCCCCGGTTTCCCGCGCCCAGGCCAGCACGACGCTGGCGTAGGCCTCGTTGATCTCGATGAGATCGATGTCGGCCAGCGTCAAACCTGTTTGCTTGAGCACCTTCTCGGTGGCCGGGACGACCGCGGTCAGCATCAGGAACGGGTCGTCGCCGACGGCGATGTGACTGCGGATGCGCGCCAGCGGCTTCAGCCCGAGGCGCGCGGCGTTCTCGCTGGTGGTGACCACGACCGCGGCACTGCCGTCACCGAGCTGGCTGGCATTGCCGGCGGTGATGTGCCAGGCGATCTCGGGGAAGCGCGCGGCGATGGCCTCGTTGTAGAACGAGGGCGGCAGCGCGCCGAGTCCGGCCGCGGTGGAATCGAATCGGATGGTCTCGTCGCGGGCCAGGCCGTTGATCGGCGAGGTCAGCTCGGCGTCGAAGCCGCCGCGCGCGGTGGCCTCGGCGGCGCGGCGGTGGCTCTCGAGCGCGTAGTCGTCGAGCTGGTTGCGACCGAATCCCCAACGCGCGGTGATGAGTTCGGCGCTGATGCCCTGCCACGGCACACCCTGCGGATAACGTTCGAGGAAGGCCGATCCGGTGAGGTTGTCGACGTCGAGCAGGCTGGTGCCCATCGGAATCCGGCTCACCGATTCGACGCCGGTGGCGACGACCAGATCGCAGTCGCCCGCGATGACCGCGTGCGCGGCGAAGCGCAACGCCTGCTGGCTGGCGCTGCACTGGCGGTCGATGGTGCTGGCGGGCACCGATTCCGGGAACCCGGCCGCCAGCGAGGCGCGCCGGGTGACATTGGTGGCCTGTTCGCCGACCTGGCTGACCACGCCGCCGATCACCTCGTCGATCAGGGCCGGATCGATCCCGGCCTGATCGATGACGGCGCGCAGGCTGTGCGCCATCAGATCCACCGGGTGCACGCCGTCGAGCGCACCGCCCTGCTTACCGCGTCCGATCGGGGTGCGCACCGCCGCGACGATGACCGCGTCGCGCATCACGGGATCCCCAGCACGCGGCGCATGGTGGCCAGCTTGGCCGAGGTCTCGGCGAATTCGTCGTCGATGCGGCTGCGCGACACCACGCCGCCGCCGGCCCGCAGCGTCAGATCACTGCGGTGGGAATCCAATTCGAGTCCGCGCAGCGCCATGTGGAACTCGCAGTCGCCGGTGCTGTCGAGCCAGCCCACCAGGCCGCCGTAGTAGGCGCGCGCGGGTTCGTAGTCGGCGATCATGCGGCGCGACAGCGCCTGCGGCACCCCGCAGACCGCGGGGGAGGGGTGCAGGGCCGCGACCAGGTCGGTCACCGGCGTCTCGGGGTCGATCAGGCGCGCCGTGATGGGAGTTCCCAAGTGCCACACGCCCGGAGCCTTCACCAGTTCCGGGTCACCCGGATAGTCGAGGTCGGGGCAGAAGGCCGCCAGGCCCTTGACCATGAAATCGACCAGGTGCCGGTGCTCGGCCAGATACTTGTCGTCGAACAGGATGGCGCGGGCGCGCTCCTTGTCCTCGGAGTCGGGCAGGCGGGTGTCGCGCAGCACGGTGCCGGCCAGCGGCGTCATGGTGATGGTGGCGCCGGACTTGGCCAGGAACAGCTCCGGGCTCGCTCCCATCGTGTACACGCCGGGGTGGTCGAGGTGCTCGACGAAGTAACTGCGCGCGTTCGGGTACAGCTCCGCGAACCGCTCGAACAGTGCGTGCGGGTCGACGACGCCGTCGTAGAAATAGCGTTCGCAGCGCGAGATGACGATCTTCTCGAGGTCCGTGCCGGGCGCCCGCAGCTGCGTCAGGGCATCGTCGATGAGCCGCAGGTAGTTCGCGATCGCGGCGTCGTTGAACTCGATGTCGCAACGGAATTCGGGGTGCGTGCCGGGACGGGCGGCGGACCGGGTGCGGGCGTCGTTGCGCCAGCCCAGGTACAGCGAGGAGCCGGCGAGTTCGGTGTCGAAGGGGATCGCCCCCGCCACCAGATTGCCGTAGGCCCCCGCGCGGACGGCGGCCTCGGCCTCGGCCAGGTTGTCGTAACAGATCAGCGGGCCGTCCAAGCCCACCGGGCCTTTCGCGCCGGCTAGGCGGAATCGCACGGGATCATGCATGGGTGGGCTCCGATTCGGTGGTGGTCAGTCGTTGGTGCACGGCGCGGCGGTCGATCTTCGAGTTCGGCAGCAGGGGCAGCTCGGTGCCGAGCACGAAGCGCTTCGGCACGGCCGCGCGGCCCAGGCGTCGCCGGACGCTGTCGCGCAGCGGTTCGAGGTCCGGGATCGCTCGGCGGGTCACGATGTACGCACCGACGAGTTCGCCCCATTCGCGGTCGGGCACGCCCATGACCACCGCGGACTCGATCCCCGGGATGCCGGTCAGGGCCTGTTCGATCGCGACCGCGGAGACCTTGACCCCGCCGGTGTTGATCAGATCGTCGACGCGGCCGGTCGGGACCAGCAGGTCCTGGGCCCAGTGCCCGCGATCGGAGGTGCGGTACCAGCGCGTGTCGCCCTCGCGATAGAAGGGCTGCTCGCCGGCGTCGCCGAGATAGCCGTCGGCCACCACGTCGCCGCCCAGGTGGATGAGTCCGTCCACGATGCGCGCCTCGACCCCGCGCAGCGGGACGCCGTCGTAGACGCAGCCGCCGCAGGTCTCGGTCATGCCGTAGGTCACCACGGCATCGGTGAGCTCGCGCAGCCTGCGGCCGGTCTCCTCGTCCAGGCGCGCGCCGCCGATCAGGACCTTGTCGAAACACCCGAGAGCGCTGCGGGATTCGGCGTCGGCGAGCAGGCGGGTGACCTGGGTGGGCACCAGCGAGGCGTAGCGGCGGCCGGCGGGCATGCGCCGGGCCGCGGCCGCGAAGGCGGCCGGATCGAAGTGGCCGCCGGGCAGTGTGGTCACGCGGGTGCCGCCGAGCGCGGCCCGCGAGATCACCTGGAAGCCCGCGACGAACCCGGCCGGCAGGCACAGCAGCCAGTCGCCCGCGCCGCCGAGCCGTTCCGCGCTGGCCTGCGCCGAGGCCAGCAAGGCATTGCGGGACAACAGGGTTCGCTTGGGCACACCGCTGGATCCGGAGGTGGACAGCAGTACCGCGGTGGTGGCGGGCACGGTCGGCGGAAGCTGCTGTGCCTGAGCGGAATCGGTGACCGGTGCGATCGCCCGATCGCCGGTGTAGGCGAGTTCGATGGCGCGCTGCAGCGCCTCGACCGCGGCGTCGGGATCTTCGGGGAGGAGCAGGGGAGTCAAGGGAATGGCGGGGTGTGGCATCAGGAGTGCAGCTCCAGCTCGAGATTCATCGCCGAGACCGCGGTGGCGTCGAAGGCCTCCTCGGCGGCCTGCCGGGTGCCCGCGTGCACGTCGCGCAAAGCGGTTCGGGTGACGGGTACTTCGAGGACCGACAGGCGCTGCGCCGTGCGGGCCCGCCCGAGCGCCGCGGGCAGGTCGTCGATTTCGACCGTGGCGTGCGCGACGTCGTAGGCGCTGCACAGGTGGGAGATGTCGATGTTCTGCGGCGTGCCGTAGATCCGCTCGAAGGTGTCGCCGTAGGGTTCCCGCTTGTAGCGGGCGTCGCCCTGTTCGAGCAGTTCGAAGATGCCGCCACCGGCATCGTTGGACACGACGATGATCAGATTGGCGGGCATCCGCTCGAGCCGCCCGGTCTGCAACCCCGACGCGTCGTAGGCGAAGGTCAGGTCGCCGAGCAGCGCGACGACGGTGCGGTCGGGATGCGCCAGCGCGACTCCCGTTGCGGCACTGACGTTTCCGTCGATGCCCGCGACACCGCGGTTGGACAGCACCTGCACGCCGGGCGGCACCGGGCCGGTCAGTGAGACGTCGCGGATCGGGTTGGACGCTCCGAGCCAGAGCAGGTCGCCGGGCCGCAGCGCGTTGAGCACCGCGTGCGCCACGCCGACGCCCGTGCGGCGGTCGGCGGGCTCGGTCATGGTCCGGGTCCACGCGTCGCGCACGATCGTGTCGGCCCGTTCGAGCTCCTCGATCCAGACCGGCGACGCGGCGCCGGTCCAGCGCGGATTCCGGGACAGCACTTCGATATCGGGTGCGGCGTAGAGCCAGTCGCCGCCGCCGGCGACGAGCACGCTGCGCACTCCCGGCCGGGCCAGTACGCGGCCGACATTGCGGTGCAGGGTCGGCCGGCCGTACACCACGACCTGCTCGGGTCGCACCTGGTCGAGTACCCAGGGGTGCAGGCGTCGACGGCCGCCGACATCGACGGTCGGTTCGGCCATGCACGGCAGGTGCGCCGGCAGCGCGGCCGGATCGGCCCCGTCGCCGGCGATGACGAGCGTGGGCCGGCGCAGGTCGATCTCGGTGGCGTCCGGGTGCTGCGAGCGTGGGATCTCGGGCATGGCGATCCACGGCATGCCGTCGGGACGTCCTGCGGGAGAAGAGGTTTCGGTCTGCGGCGGCAGGCCCGACGACAGCGGCACGTCGAGCTGGACCGGGCCCGGGCGGCCGACCAGCCGACCGGTGCCGATGCCGAGGGCGCGGCACACCTGCGAGCGCAGCACGCCGTTGGCCGTCGCGCCGGCCGAGTCGCCGGACCAGAGCTGCTGTACGTGGCGCACCTGCGAGGCGAGCAACGCGGTCTGATCCACCGTCTGCGACGCCCCCGTGCCCAGCACGTCCGGCGGCCGATTCGCGGTCACCAGTACCAGCGGCAGATCGGAGTAGTTGGCCTCGGTGACGGCGGGCAGCAGGTTCGACACCGCCGTGCCCGAGGTGGTCACCACGGCCGCCGGAAGGCCGGTCGCCTTCGTGATGCCCAGTGCCACAAAGGCTGCCGAGCGTTCGTCGAGACGGACCTGAAGGTTGATCTCCCCGGCCCGCGCTCGGCGGGCCAGTTCGAATCCGAGAGGACCGTTCCGGGAGCCGGGACAATACACGAACCATTGCACGCCATTGCGAACCAATTCATCGACGACTATCGCCGAGATCACCGAAGGCATGCGGTATTTCCAAACTGAAACGATGTCGTCCCACACGAATGCGGAACCGATTCAAAATTACTCACAAAACAATCCCGACCACAGACCCCGACAATTAATCGTTGTTGATCAGCCGACCCGCAACGTCATGGCAACACGCTATCGGCACCTGCTCGATGCTGTCAATGTGAGCCGCCACTCTCAACAGCCTTGCAGCTCAGAGCGATTCGGTCACCTCTGCAGGGTGTGACCGGGGTCGGTGCACAGACTTGTCTGTCAATGCGGTCATCGCGCCGCCGTAAGTCAGATCTGTCTCATTCGGCGGCGCGTATTCACTTGGCTACCAAGCCACCGGAAGCGCCTTCGGCCCACGCAACAACATGCCGGTCTTCCATTCGATTTCGGCGGCCGGAATCGCGAGCCGCAATTCCGGGTAGCGTCGCAGCAGTGCGGACAAGGTGACGTCCAATTCGAGCCGCGCCAGGTGCGCCCCCACGCAGTGATGGAATCCGTGCCCGAATGTCAAGTGCGAGTTGTGATGCCGGCTCAGATCCAGGGTACCGGGATTCTCGAATACCGTCTCATCGCGGTTGGCGGCCTGCAGATCGACGAACACCGACTCCCCGGCGCGGATCAGGGTGCCCGACAGTTCGATGTCCTCGGTGGCGATGCGCGGGAACGCGCCGCCGTTGCCGACCTGGACGTAGCGCAGCAGCTCCTCGATGGCGGTCGGGACCAGCCCGGGATCGGCCCGCAGTCGATCCCATTCGCCCGATTCGGTCAGGAGCACGTAGGTGAAGTTGGCGATCTGATTGGCCGTGGTCTCGTGCCCGGCGACCAGCAAGGTGATGCCCAGGGTGATGAGTTCGTCCTCGCTGAGCCGGTCCTCGTCGTCGCGGGCCGCCACCAGCGCGCCGAGCAGGTCGTCGGCCGGTTCGGCGCGCCGCACCGCGATCTGTTCGGTCAGATACCCGGCGACGGCGGCGTAGGCGTTCAGGCGGTCGGTGTCGCTGACCGCGGTCGTGGACATGATGGCGTCGGAGAAGTCGCGGAAGCGATGCTGGTCCTGCGGTGGGACACCGAGCATTTCGCAGATCACGGTGACCGGCAGGGGCAGCGCCAGCGCGTCCACCAGGTCGGCGGGCGAGCCCGCGGCCTCCATGGCGTCCAGCAGCTCCTCGACGATGCGCTCGGCGCGCGGGCGCAGTTCCTGCACGCGGCGGGAGGTGAACGTGGTCATGGTCAGCTTGCGCAGCCGGGTCAGCTCCGGCGGGTCCATGCTGGTCGGAATATTCGGCAGCGCAGGGGTTTCCCGCACCCGGGGCACATCCAGCCGCCCGACGGTGGCGGCGCGACTGAACCGGGCGTCGCTGAGCACCGAGCGCACGTCCGCGTAGCGGGTGACGAGCCAGGCTTCACCGCCGAAGGGCAGTAGCACGCGGGAAATCGGTTCCTCGCGTTGCAGTTTCGCCACCAGCGGGGGCGGATCGAGCCGGACCGGCTCGCCGAACGGATAGGGGCGGGCTTCGGTGTGTGTGGTCACGCGGTACTCCCTAGTCTCGAGAGCCCGACATTAGTTGTCCGGGAACACTTCCGCTGTGCGGTCAGCGGCAGCGGACCGGCAGTTCGGTGAGGCCGCGGATCACCACGCTGGGCCGCCAGCGCAGCTGCGCGGGATCGGTGGCGAGGGTGAGGGCGGGGAAGCGGGTGAGCAGGCGGCTCAGCGCGATATCGGTCTCCAAGCGGGCCAGCGGCGCGCCGAGGCAGAAGTGGGCGCCGTAGCCGAAGGCGATGTGGTGGTTGTCGATTCGGTCCGGGTGGAAGGTGTCGGGGTCCGCGAACCGGCCGTGATCCCGATTGCCCGCGCCGAGGGAGACCATGATGAGCTCACCGGCCTCGATCCGGACGTCGGCCAGGGTGAGCGGGGTGGTGGTGTAGCGGAACGTGGTGATGTGCACCGGGCTGTGATAGCGCAGCACTTCCTCGCGGAAAGCCTTGGTGGCCGGTGGATCCGTGGCGATCGACTGGCGGACCCGGGCATCGTCGGGCAGGGCCAGGACGCAGTTGGCGATCAGGTTCACCGTGGTCTCGTGCCCGGCGATGAGCAGCAGCAGCGCGTTCGACCGGAGCTCGTCGGGGCTGAGCCGATCGCCCGCCTCGGTCGCGCGGATCAAACCCGACAGCAGGTCGGCGCCGCTGTCGCTGCGCCGCTCGGCGATCAGGTCGTCGAGGTATTTCGCCAATTGCGTGTTGGCGTCGGCCTTGGCGGCGTGGCTCTGCGCGGTCACCAACTCGCTCGACCAGAGCTGGAAGTCGGTGCGGTCGGCGGCGGGCACGCCGAGCAGTTCGCAGATGACGGTGATGGGCAACGGGAAGGCATACTGCCGTAGCAGATCGACCGTCTCGCCGGGGGCGATGGTGTCGAGCAGCTCGTCGGCGAGCGCGGTGATGCGCGGTGCCAGCGCGGCGACCGCGGCAGGGGTGAAGGCTCGATCCACCAGCTTCCGCATGCGGGTGTGGTGGGGCGGATCGGTATTGAGCATGTGCTGACTGTTGCCGGGGTCGGCGATGGTCGCCCCGCCGACCAGTCGGTTGTCACCGGCGACGGCCCGCAGGCCCTTGCTGATCGTCGGCTCGCTCAACACCTGGCGCGCGAGCGTGTAATCGGTGACGAGCCAACCGATCACGCCGTGCGGGAACCGGACGTGTTGGACGGGTCCGCGCTCCCGCAGCCGTCCATAGGTCGTGTGCGGGTCCTGGAAGAACTCGTCGGTCAAGACGATCGGCTGCTCGTCGATCAAGACAACTCCCGAAGGTGGACGCGTTCGCAGCGGAGAACGGGCCCGGCGACAAGGGCGGACCCGACAGTCAGAATAGGCCGTTCCGGCCGCCGAGCAGCGGGATTCACCGCGGGCGGTGCCGCTGCCCCGGTTGCCGGGTGTCGCCACTGATTCCGGAGCGGCTGAGCTATCGTCGGTTTGATATTGCTGGCGGTTAGCCAGTCCATTCAGGGAAGGCGGTTCGGCGTGATCAGTGCGGCCTCGGAGGCGGTTTCGGGGAACCCGGCTCCCTTCACCTGGGTGACCGCGGTATCGATGCTCGTGTTCTGCGCGATCCTGTGGGTCATCGTCGACTACATGCGGGTGCATCCGCGGCCGGCGATGTGGGTGTGGGGGCTGTCGCTGCTGACGTTTCCGCTCTGGATCTGGGGACCGGGACGCGATATCGGGCTGGTGAACTGGTTCTCCTGGGCCAAGATCCTGTCGGTGCTGATTCCGCTGACCATCGTCGGGGCCATGCGCATCGCGGTCGCCGAGCAACGCGTGGGCCGGATCTGGGACATCCTGCGCAATCCGCGGTTCCTGTGGTTCCCCTACGCGATCCTGTTCCTGAACATCGCCGAGGCCACGCTGCGCGACGCGGAGATCGGCAACTACTGGAACGCCGCCGTCGGACTCGGACTGTGCCTGACGATTCCGTACTCGCCGCGCTTCTGGGAGATCCTGCCCGGCCGCAACGCCGAACTGGTCGCCTACACGACCATGGCCTGGAACTTCCTCTACACCACCTGGAATCTCTGCTTCACGTTCGGCGGCTACCCGCCCGAGGAGGAGCACTTCGCCGCCAGCATCTGCATCCTCGCGGTCGCCGAGATCTACCCGCTGGTCAAGGGCCGGCCCGAGCTGTACATCATGGCGCGCATCTACACGCTGCCGGTACTCATGCTGGCGATCGCGATCTACAACATCTTCCCGAAGGTCATGCCGTCGGACGGCTGGTTCAACAACGATGTCTGGATCGTCTGGGGCATAGTCAATTTCGCGCTCACCGTGCCGTATCTGTTCTGGTACACCTGGCAGCTCGAGTCCGACCGCTCGTTCATCTCGTTCCGCCGCGGCAAGGCCCGCCAGGAGTTCGTGCGGCTGCACGGTGACACCATCGATCAGCTGATGGAGATCAACCTGTCCCTCGATGCCGCAGTCGACAACCACGGCCGCACCCGGACTCGCGGACCGCAACCGCCCCGCCCGTTCCCGGCGCCGGATACCGTCGATCCCCGATGACCGCCGCCGATCCCGTCACCCGGATGCCCGCCGCGTTCCTCGGCCACGGCAGCCCGATGAACGCCCTGGAACGCAACCGCTACACCGAGGCCTGGCAGACCTTCGGCAGCAGCGTGCCCCGCCCGCGCGCGATCCTGATCGTGTCCGCACACTGGTACATCAACGCCACCGCGGTGACCACGATGGCGTACCCGCGCACCATCCACGACTTCTACGGCTTCCCGCCCGAGCTGTTCGCCGTACAGTACCCGGCCCCCGGTCTGCCCGCGCTGTTCGAGGAAGTCAGCGAGGCGGTGAAACCGAACTGGGTCGGCGCGGACACCGACAGCTGGGGCATCGACCACGGGTCCTGGTCGGTGCTGCGGCACGCCTTCCCCGACGCCGACATCCCGGTGGTGCAGCTCAGCATCAACGCCGACAAGCCGCTCGAATACCACCTCGAGCTCGGCATCCGGCTGAACGCGCTGCGCGAGAGCGGGATTCTGATCGTGGCCAGCGGCAATGTGGTGCACAATCTGCGCGGCATGGATCCCAGCCGCCCGGACACCGGCTTCGACTGGGCCCAGCGCTTCGACGAGGCCGCTCGGAACATCATGCTGACCCGGCCCGCCGACGCGCTGGCACTGACCGACCAGCGCGACTACGGACTCGCGGTGCCGACCCCGGATCACTTCATCCCGTTGCTGTACCTGGCCGGTCTGGCCGCCGCCTCCTCCGAGGGCGCGGGCACGCTGATCGACGGCTACAGCTACGGCTCATTGTCGATGACGGCCTACACCCTCGGAATCTCGTGTCCCGGAGCGGATTCCGGCTCCGGCGGCGCGGCCGAGCTGCCCGACGGTGTGCCCGCGGACGGCACGAACATCTGAGTTCCGTTCGCGCGCAAGGTGTTCAGGCCAGACGGGCCCGGGCCCCCGGCGAGTTGCTGCCGGGCAGCGAGCCGTCGGCGAACATCTCGGCGGCGGTCCGGCGGGCGGCGGTGAACACCAGCGGGGCGACCCGCCGCAGTTCGAGTTCGCCGCGCGTGGCCACCGAGATCGCGGCGATCGGGCCGTCCGGGCCCAGCACCGGGGCGGCCACGGTGCTGATGCCCATCTCGCACGCCGTCCCCAGCGACACCGCCAGCCCGTTGCGCTGACGCACCCGGTACAGGTCGGCCAGCACCGCGCGCCGGCGGGCGATCGGCCGAACGGCGGAGCTGCGCAGCGGCATCCGCAGCACCCGGTCGGCGTCCTCGGGCGCCAGCGAGGCCAGCAACGCCAGTCCGCACACGGTTTGGGTGGCGTCGATCCGGGTGCCGACCTTGGAGGGAATCGTCGCGGCCAGCGCGCCGCCGACCTTGTCGAGGTAGTGGACCGTATTGCCCTCGAGCACTCCGAGGTGGACGACCGCGCCCGTCGCCACGTGCAGGTCCGACAGCGCGGCGGAGGCCGCGGCCCGGATGTCCTCGCAGTCGGTGATCCGGGCCAGCCGCCGGGTGCGCGCACCCAGCCGGTAACCCTGCTCGTCGTGAATCAGCCACTGCAGCTCGGTCAGCTGGCAGGCCAGGCGGAAGGTGGTGGACCGCGGCAGTCCGGTGCGGTCGGTGATGTCCTCGAGCCGCAGGGTTTCGCGGCCGCTGTCGAAGGCGTCGAGGATGGCCGACATGCGCTCGATGACCCCGGAGCGCGATTCCCGAATGGCGGTGTCGCCGCTTACGCGCGGCTGGTCCGTCACCGTCATGCACATCCTTCCACCAAGCTTCGCTCCACCGCAGCGTACGACGCGGCGGCGCGGGGCGGAATACGTGGCGACCGATTGGTTCGGATGGGCTACTTCGACGCCTCGGGCGGTGTCTGCACGTCGTAGCGGCGCACATAGGCCGACAGGAAGGCCTGCGCGGTGGCCGTCACCGGGATCGCCAGCAGTGCGCCGGTCGCGCCGAACAGGGCCGCACCCGCCAGCACCGCGCCGAAGGCGACCGCGGGATGCATGTCCAGCGTCGTCGCGGTGATGCGCGGCTGCAGCACGTAGTTCTCGAATTGCTGGTACACGACGATGAATCCGAGAATCCACAGGGCGGACCGCGGATTGTGCGCCAGCGCCACCACCACCGGCAGGGCCCCGGCGAGATAGGTGCCGACGGTCGGAATGAACTGCGACACCACGCCCACCCACAACGCCAGCGCGAACGCCGACGGGATCCCCAGCACCCGCATCGCCGCGTAGTGCGCCAATGCCGAGCAGGCCGCGAGCAGAGCCCGCGAATAGAGGTAGCCACCGGTTTTCTCGACCGCGATATCCCAGGCGCGCAACACGTGCAGCTGCCGTTGCGGCGGCAGCAGCGAGCACACCGCGTTGCGGAACCGGGGTCCGTCGGCGGCGAAGTAGAAGGTGAACAACAACACGCCCAGCCCCTGGAACAGCACGCCCAGCGCGGTGGTGCCGATGCCCCACACGTCGTCGGCCAGATCCAGCGCCCAGGCTTGGAGTTTCGAACTGATCTCCGAGGTGCGGTCGGTGATGTCGGTGACCGAGAGCTCGGTGTGGAAGGTGTCGTTGATCCAGGTGACCACGCTCTGGATGTCGTGCGGCAGGTTCCCGATCAGCGAGGACACCTGGTTGACCACCAATTCGCCCATGGTCCAGACGAATCCGACCAGCACCACGGTGACGATCGCGAATACCGCACCGGTCGCCGCGCCGCGCTTCCAGCCGCGCGCGGCCAGCCAGTTCACGGCGGGCTCGATCGCGAACGCCAGGAACAGCGACACCACCAGCACCGTCAGCAGCCCCTGCAGGCGGGTCAGCGCCCAGAAGGTCACCACGATGCCCGCGACCGTGGCGGCCGCGAGCAGGTAGGCGCGCGGCAGCCAGGCCGGAATCACCGAGGCGACCAACGCATCGGGCCGGATTCCGGCGTCACCGTTGTCCTCGGTTGTCGTCTCGCCGTCCCCGGCGTCGGTCGTGTCAGCGGGCACCCCGCCAACCTAACGGCGACCGACCCCGCCGGCCCGGCCCGGCCCCGCGTGTTGCCGACCGAAAACCGGCGGTGCGGAGTTCTGCGCCGCGAGGTTTCCGTACCGGCCCGATCCAGCGGGCCGATACCGCTGTCGATCAGGACCCCGTGCGGGCGAGGAACTCCCGGATCAGGGCGGCGATCTCGGGGCCGTGGGTTTCGAGGGCGAAATGGCCGGCGTCGAGCAGGTGGAGTTCGGCGTCGGGCAGGTCGCGCAGGTAGGCGCGAGCGCCGTCCGCGCCGAAGATCTCGTCGTGTTCGCCCCAGGTGATCAGGACCGGCGGGCGATGCTCGGCGAAGTATTTCTGGAAGGCCGGATAGCCGTCCAGGTTGAACTGGTAGTCCCAGAACAGCTGGAGCTGAATCTCCTTGTTGCCCGGGCGATCCAGGTAGGCCTGGTCCAGGGTCCAGCCATCGGGGTTGACCAGGGCCTTGCGGTCGTCGGGCACGCCGTGCAGGTGCTGCCATCGAGTGGCGTCGGCCTCGAGCAGCTGTCGAACCGCGGGCTCGTTGGCAGCGCGGTCCTTTGCGTGCGCGAAGAGGATGTCCCAGAACGGGGTGAAGCCCTCGAGGTAGGCATTGCCGCTCTGGGTGATGATCGCGGTGACGCGCTCGGGATGCGCCGCGGCGATCCGCAGTCCGATGGGAGCCCCGTAGTCGTGGATGTAGAGGGTGAATCGATCGATGCCCAGGGCGTCGAGCAGGCCCTCGGTGATCTCGGTGAGTTTGTCGAAGCTGTAGTCGAATTCGCCGGCCTGCGGCATGGCCGAGCGGCCGAAGCCGATGTGGTCGGGGGCGATGAGGTGGAAGTCGTCGCCCAGGTCGTGCATCAGGGTCGCGAACATGGCCGAGCTGCTGGGGAATCCGTGCAGCAGGACCAGGGTGGGCCGGGTGGGATCGCCCGCCTCCCGGTAGAAGACGGGCAGGCCCTGGACCTCGATGGTGTGGTGGCGCACGGCAGTCATGTTCTCGGCCTTCCGTTTACGTCCCGATCAGTCTTTCTAACCGGTTGTTGACACTTAGAAGGTTATAAAGACTGCGCATGTTCCCGTGCTCACCGAATTCGAGTGTGAGATCGCCGTCACACCGCGGCCGGGCTCACGGCCTGACTTGCGACCACAGCCGCAAATAGACCTCCGCACCGTGGAAGACATCGGTCATGATCTCCGGGCCGCCGAGAACCCGGACCGCCTCGAGCCAGTCGGCGTAGGCGCCGTAGGTCGCGGTGCCGTCGGTGCCGAGGTCGAAAGTGCGGTCGCCCCAACGCTCCCGGTCGAAGGTGACCGCGCCGTCGTGGGAGGTGAAGGGGTACCGCACGATGCCCGGTCCCGCGGGTCCGCCCTGGGGGCCGAGGCCGTTCATGTCCGAGCCGAAGCCGTAGCCGAAATCGCCGCCGGGGCGGTGCATCCCGCGCGCCTTCTGCCAGGAGGCCACGAATCCGGCCGGGCCGCCCGCGTACGGGGTGGCGAAACCGCCCACGGCATAGACGCGTTCGAGGGTGCGGTCGGAATCCCAGCCGTGCGAGGACAGCACGCCGGGATAGTGGCGCTGCTCGATGATGGACATGACCGAGTCCGCGGTGGCCTCGCTCATGTGATCGACCTCGATGAGGAAGCCCTGGTCGATCATCTTGTTGATCAGGTACTTGCCCAGCTCGGTCAATCCGCGCGCGTTGCACTGGGTTCCGGCCGGGTACAGGGGGAGCGGCACGCCGCCCAGCAGCGGGCCGGTGACCTTGCCGAGGAGCTGGTTGAGGTCACCGGCGATCGGCACCGAGGGCTGCGGGTTGTCGTGGCCGGGACCGGTGCAGGGCTGCACATTCCAGAACGTGCCGGTCTGTACGAAGTTTCCGGCGTTCACCAGCAGACCCGTGGTGTTGGAGTCCATCTTGGTGCCGCCGAAGGCATTGTCGAACTTGTGGACCGGGAAGAAGCTGCTCACCCCGAGCGCACGCAACTCGGTCAGCCAGCGGTCGACATCGGCGGTGCCGCACTTGGGCTGGCCGAGGAACACGCCGCAGCCCATGGGATCCGACAGTTCCATGCCGAGGACGACGGCGAGCTTGCCCGACGCCGCGACCCGGCGCGCCTCGGCGGGGTCGGTGACGATCCGGAAGAAACCCCGGCCCGGGCCACCGGCCTGCGCGTCGATGTAGTCCTGCAGCGCGCGCATGTCGGCCGCCTGGGTGCGCACCGAAGTCATATCGGTACAGGGGTTCCGGCGATCGGTCATCATCATGCACAGCGACTCGTTGTCGACCAGGTCCACGGTCATCACCCGCAGACCCGCCTTCCAGCTGCGCTGAATGCTGGTCCAATAGGTGCCTTCGGTGCTGAGCTTGGACGGTTCGGGCCAGTCGCGGAAGCTGGGCCAGCCGGCCGGGTCGGACTGCCGGGCGCCACCGTAGTCCAGGAAATCGGCGACCAGGCCGTTGGTTCCGGTGCGGTAGGACCCGCAGTCGGGCAGCGCGTAGGTCACACCGTAGGGATGCCACGGTCTGCCGCAATGGAAGTCGCCGCCCAGGAACTCGTAGGCCGAGACGTGCACGTGCGCGTCGATGGTGCCGACGATCGAACCGTCCGGGCCCACGCTCGGGCCCGGGGTGCCGGTGGCGCCGTCCTGTGCTTCGGGGAAGACTGCGCAGCCGGTGTCGGGGACGAAGGTGGCGGACGTGCTGGTCTTGGTCGCGGCGTTGGTGAGGGTGAATCCGCCTGCGCCGGAACCGTCCACCTTCCAGACCGCGGTGACCGACGGGGTCTGCGCGGGGTGGATCGCGCCCGCCGAGGCGTCGAGGACTTCCTTGTTTCGGCCGTAGAGCAGGTATTCGCCGAGTGCGGTCGCGTGCATCCGGTACGGCCCGGCGGCCTGCGCCAATGGTCCTGCGGGAGTGTCGATTCGGTAGCAGCCGTCGACCAGCGAGTAGCGGGTCCGGCCTGGATCGGGGGCCGGGTCCGCGGCGGCGAATCCGGCGCCGGGCCCGACCGCTCCTGCGGCCAGCAGGACAGTGGCGAGGGCTGGGAGGTACTTCACGCCGACGAAAATACTATGCAACATAGTTTTTGGCGTGCGAATCTCAGATCGTGAGCACGTAGGCGACCGCGGCACTCGCGCCGATCGCGATGATCGAGGCGGCGGGCGCGAGCAGCATCGTCGCCAGCACCCCGAGCGTCGCCCGGCGGCGGGCGGCCGCCCGGGATCGCGGTGGGGCGCACAGACATTCCAGCCGCAACGCCAGCGACTCGTCGACCAGGCCCAGCGCCGTGGTCGTGGAGGTGGTGCGGGCCGCCACGATGCGCAGCGCGGCGGCCAGCGCACGCGGGTCGCCGGCCGCGCGGTCGGCGGCGAGCTCCACCAGCGACGCCATCGCGGCCGGCGCGGCGGCGAACACCGGAATCCACGGAAACGCGCGCGCGAAAACCTGGCAGACACCGAGGATCTGGTGATGGCGGGCACGCAGATGCGCGTGCTCGTGAGCGAGCACCGCCTGCCGCTGCGCGTCGGTCAGGCAGTGGGCCAGCCCATCGGTGACCACCACGTAGCCGCCGCGGCCCGCGACGCTGTAGGCCAGCGGCGCCGGGTGCTCGAGCCACACCAAGTTCGCGTGGGCGGCATCGGCGCGGCCCAGTACCTCGACCAGTTCGTTGTGCTTGCGGCGCAGGGCCGCTCCGCGTCCGCGATGCCCGATGGCGATCCGGGCCAGCTGCCCCGTCGGCGCCGTCAGGCCGATCGCGGTCACCGGGGCGATGAAGCCCGCCGTCCAGGTGACGACGATCGGCTCGATCGCGCCCAGGCAGGCGAGCGCGCTGCCCGCGAAGGACTCGCCCGGGGGATAGCCCGGCCACGCCAGTGCGATCAACGCCAGTGCGACATACCCGAGCGTGGCGGCGAACGCGCCCAGCCAGGCCGCGATCCCGATACTCGGGGCGGCGGCGAAATCGATGCGCGACAACGCCGCCGGCGCGCCCACCGCGACCGCGACGGCCGCCACCAGCAGGGCCGCGATCAGGATCACCGGCGGTGCCGCTCGTCGGAAATGCCCTGCCGCAGCGCCTCGATCTCGTGGGCGCTGGCGGTGCGGGCCAGGTGCAGCAGCACGGCCGGCGCGTCGGGGCTGGCGTCGAGGATCTCGCGCAGCAGGTCGGTGGTCGCCTCGGCGCGGGTGCGGCTGGGCCGGTAACGGTAGGAGCGCCCGACCTTCTCGCGCAGCACCCACTTCTTCTCCCACAGGTGCGTCAGGACCGTCAGCACCGTGGTGTACGCGGGCACCCGCTGGTCGTCGCTGAGCCGCTCGACCACATCGTGCACCGACAGCGTGTCCGCGCTGTCCCAGAGCACGGTCATCACCCGGCTCTCGAGTGCGCCCAGTCCTTTCATCACCCTCCTCGGTTCGCCCGACAAATCTACTATTCTTCATAGTTTTCGCGGGCCGATACCCGTCCTGTGCGGGAATGCCACGGAACCGTCTCTCCGACAGGTACTCTCGATGCGGTGGGACATCGTGTGCTGTTCTCGCTCGTGAGTGTCGTTCTGGCCGCGTGGTGTGCGGTCGTCATACCCGGCAAGGTGGTCGCCGATCCGGGATTGCCGCCGGTGGGCGGGAATTTCTTCTGGGGCGTGTCCAGTTCGGGATTCCAGAGTGAAGGCTTTGCGCCGGACAGCAATTGGAGGCGATATGCCGGATCCGGCCGGGCCGAGAGCTATCTGAACTCCGTCGATTTCCTGCATCGCTACGGTGAGGACATTCAGAATGCGGCCGACCTCGGTGTCGGCGTCTATCGCGTGAGCGTGGAATGGGCGCGCGTGCAGCCGAATCCGGGCGCGTGGGATTTCTCGTTCTACGACAATATGATTGCGCGCATTCGCGCCGCCGGGATGCGGCCGATGATCACCCTCGACCACTGGGTGTTCCCGGGGTGGGCCCTCGACCGCGGCGGCTGGCGCAATCCCGGCATGGTCGAGGACTGGCTGACCAATGCCCGTGCGGTGGTGGACCGCTACGCCGGCGCCGATCCACTGTGGGTCACGTTCAACGAGCCGCTCGCCTATGTGGGAAAAGAGCAGGAGATCGGTGACATCGGCGCCGGCGATGTGGTGCCGATGATCGACCGGATGGTCGCCGCGCACCGCGCGATCTACGACCACATCCACGCGCGGCAGGGCGGCGCGCTGGTCACCAGCAATATCGCCTTCACCGACGTCGGCGCGGACCAGGCCGACACCTCGTTCATCGACCGGATCGCGGACAAGGTCGATTACATCGGCATCGACTACTACTACGGCGGATCGCTCAGCAATCCACCGAATGTGCTCGCGCAGCTCACCGATCAGCCGTCACCGCTGATCCTGGAACCCGACGGCATCTATTATGCGCTGCGCCGATACGCCCATCGATTCCCCGGCCGCCCCCTCTACATCGTCGAGAACGGCATGCCCACCTACGGCGGCTCGGCCACCACCGACGGCATGACCCGCGCCGACAATCTTCGCGACACCGTCTACTGGGTGCAGCGCGCGAAAGCCGACGGCATGGACGTCATCGGCTACAACTACTGGAGCATCACCGACAACTACGAATGGGGCAGCTACGCACCCCGTTTCGGCCTCTACACCGTCGACGTCACCACCGACTCCAGCCTGTCCCGCCGCCCCACACCCGCTGTTCCGGCCTACCGTGACATCGCCCTGTCGGGCGGCGTCCCCGCCGGCTACCTGCCCACCCGCGCCCCGGCCCTGTGTTCCATCCAGGACCTACCCTCGAGCTGCCTGTTCCCGGTCACTGCGCCGGGTCGCTGACCCAGGCCCCATCGTGGACGTTCAACTCGTGCCGCATGGTGTGCCGCAGCCGATCCAGCGCCCGCAGGAACGGCGCGTGCACCGCATGCCACTCCGGTGACCCCGCGGGCCCCCGCCCCACGGTCAGCTGCGTCTCGATCAGCGCCTCCCGGATCTCCCGCAGCCTCCGATAAGCATCGGCCGCATCCTCCCGAACCGCCCTGGACGCCACCAGATCCACCTCATACCCCACTGCCACCAGCGAATACGACCGAAACGCCGCGGTTACGGCCTCCCGCTCCAACGGCGTGGCCCCGTGTAACCCCAACGCCTGCATAGCCGTATCGGTCTGCACCAACGCCGTCAAATACTTCACGTAGATCTCACGCCGCGTATCCCCGAACCGCTGCGCCTTCTCCCGACGCGCCCGCGTCGCATCGATGACCAAGGTGGTCGTCGCCCCCACCACGGCACCACCCAACGTCCCGACGACCGCCAACCACTCCGCTGCCACAACTACCCCCGTCACTACCGGTCGGGCGGCGGGTCGTGGCCCGCGCCCTCACCGAAAGAGTCTAGGCAGCTGCGACATTCGTGCCCGCTGGAGCGGTCAATCCAGGTCGATGCGGATGGACAGGAGGTCGGTGCCGACGAGTCGGACGGCGGTGCTGTTGGCTCGGGGGAGGGAACGGAGGCGGGCGATCGGGTCGTCGTCGGGCATGAGGTGTGCGGTGCCGGTGAGCCAGCGGCCGCGGAGGCGCAGCCGAACTCGGTTGTCGGCCTCGATGTTTCGAACGTATTGGGAGCGGGTGCCGAATTCGGAGACCAACCAGAAGGAGTTCCCGGTGCGGCGGCCGCCGATCGGGGTGATGCGGGGTTGGCCGCTGACCCGGCCCGTGGTTTCCAGCAGGGTCTGGATGGGCAGGCGGCCGAGGATCGGATTGCCCACCCGGCGTTGGAATTCGGTCACCACTGCGTGTTGGATATCGCGCCGGTTCGCCATGTCCTGACGCTACCTCGAGTTGGTGCGTCGAGGAGTTTCCGGTCGGGTCATCAGAAACTCCCCAACGGGTCTTGGTTGTTGAAAATGTATCTGTCGCCGTTGTACCAGGTGACAATCGTCGAGGTGGCGTCGGCGGATAGTTGCCGGCAATAGGACACGCCGGGGAACGGCAGGGACGATGAGTCGCCGTCGCATTGGTAGGTGAAATCGTCGGCGAGTTTCTGCGTTTCGTAGCGCTGGCCGACGCCGCCGTAACTGCGGGGGATCCACACCGAATCGGGGCCGGTGAACACCCACAGGATGCTGCCGAACAGCCAGCTGTAGAAGATGTAGGTCATCGCTATCGCGACCGCGCAAATCACGGTGAGTTGTCTGCTGCGGCGCCGGCGAGATTTCTGCGCCTTGATGGGGTAGGAGCCCGAATCGGAACTGTCCATCAGCGTTGTCCTCCTTGGCGGGAGAGATAACGTGCTCAGCTCATGATATCGGTGCGGCGGCAACCGGGCCGCTGCTTCCGGCCGAACCCAGGTCGAGATGGTTGAGCAGGTTCTGGATGACGACGTACGGGTTCATCGGCTGATCCTTCGATCGGGAAATCCGGGCCAATCCTGTTGTGACTGGCGTCACGGTGTGGTCTCATCAAGATACACGGATACAAAGTGTGTGTCTGTGTATCACGCCAAGTGCAGAGGACATCGGCATGGATGCACACCGTCTGAGCAGACGCGACGCATTGAGAACAGGTACCGGCTTGCTGGGCGTCGCCGGTGCGATGGCACTGACCGCGCGCACCGCGCGAGCCGAACCGTGGAAGTGGTCGCCGGCCGACTCGGTGGTCGGAGTCGGCGGCGGCGCCGACCCGATGACCATCTACGACCCCGACGCCGACTCCGTACTGGCCGATGTCATCCAGCACGCCGACGTGCCGCAGATCAACCGGCTGCTGGCGACCTGGGTCTACAACGACCAGGCCCTGCCCGCCGGCCTGCCGAAAGGGTTGGCGGACTTCATCGAAGACGCACGCCGACTGCCGTCGTGGGCCGACCAGGGCAGGCTGGCCAGTTCCTTCGAATTCACCAAGAAGCGCGGCACCTATCTGGGTGTGCTCTACGCCTTCGCCAGCGGCATGATGTCCACGGTCATTCCGCACGAGGCGCGCGCGGTGTACTACTCGCGCGGCGGCTCACATCTGAAGGAACGCATCGCCAAGACCGCGAAGTTCGGCTACGACATCGGCGCGGTCAACGCCTACGGCGACGGCGGCGAAATGATCGTCACCTGCGTCAAGACCCGGATCATCCACGCCTCCGTGCGGCACCTGCTGCCGCAGTCGCCGCACTGGCCCGCGGACGTCACCCCGATCAGCCAGGACGACCTGATGGTCACCTGGCACAGCCTGGCCACCACCATCATGCGCACCCTCACCGCGTGGAAGCTGCCCATCCCCGCCGCGGAATCCGATGGCTACCTGCACAGTTGGCAGTTGGCCGCGCACCTGCTCGGCATCCGCGACGAGTACATCCCCTCGACCTGGGATCAGGCCAACGCCCAGGCGGCACAGCAACTCGACCCGATCCTGGCCCCCACCGCGGAGGGTCACGACCTGGCCGATCAGCTGCTCAACCTGGGCGCGGACCTCGACCTGACCCTGTTGAGCCGCGGCATCCTGGGCGCGTTCACCCGATTCATCATGGGAGACAAGGTCGCCGACTGGCTCACCATCCCCCGGGAGCCAGTGTGGAGCCCGCTGCTCGAGGTCGCGTGGGGGCCGTACGTGGCGGTCCGGGAGGGCGTGCTGGCGGTGGCGCCGGTGGTCGACGCCCCCTACTGGATGTTCGACGAGTTCCTGCGGCAGTTCGTGCTCTGGTACATGTCCGAGCTGCGGATGCCGTTGAGCATCGAAATCCCGCTCACCAACCGCTGATTCGCCCACCGGCGCGGGGACGGCGAGCGCGTTGCCGGCTCGCCGTCCCCACCACCTCCGGACTCGAGGAAACAGCTAACGTATCCGCGTATCGGCAACGATGTGGAGACGTGAAACGCGATCAGGAGGACGCCGTGGAACCCGCGCCGCGCGCGAAGGAGCTCCCGCTCGGCCCATCGCTGATCGAACGCGCCTACCTGCAGGCCGTCGAACAGGTCGATGACGACGACGGCATGCGGACCCGCATCCTCGACGCGGCCGACGAACAATTCCGCCGCTGGGGTGTGCAGCGTTCGACGATGGAGGACGTGGCCCGCACCGCGGGCGTCTCCCGGATCACCGTCTACCGGCGCTTCAGCACCAAGGAAGAGCTCGTCGAACGCGTCATCCTGCGGGAATTCCGCCGGTACTTCGATACTTTCCTGGTCGACATCGCCGCGGCCGCCGATGTGGGGGAGCGCGTCGTCGTCGGATTCGTGAGTTCGCTGCGCGCCTTGCGGGGCAATCCGCTGATCGGCGCGCTGATCACCGCCGAACCGGACTACTTCGTGAGTTCGCTGGTGGGAGACGGCGGCCGGGCGGTCGCCATGGTCCGCGAATTCGTGGCCCGGCAACTGGGCCAGGAGCAGCGCGCGGGCACCATCTCCGCGGACCTGCGGGTCGAGCTGGTCGCCGAGCTGATGGTCCGAATCTGCGCTTCCTTCCTGGCGATTCCGAGCCAGGTCGTCGACCTCGACGATGACGAACAGCTCGCGGCGATCGCCCGGCAGTTCCTGCTCCCCATGCTCGACCCGCCGGGCGCCGGCCGCACCGCCCCGGATGCCTGATCGATGGACCACGGTATGGATCCGCGCGATATCGAACTGCGCGACATCGAGATCTTCTTGACGCTGTCCGACGAACTGCATTTCGGCCGCACCGCGGAACGGCTCTACATTTCGCAGGCCCGGGTCAGTCAGGTGATCCGGAAGATCGAAACCCAGGTCGGCGGAAAGCTTTTCGAGCGCTCCAGCCGCAATGTCGCGCTCACCCCGATCGGGCGGCGGCTCGCCGAGGACCTGCACATCACCTACCGCGATCTGCGCGCCGGCCTGGGCCGGGCGGCGCGCGCCGCCCGGCACGGTGAGGACGGCCTGCTGCGGATCGGGGTGACCAGCAGCAGCCTCGCCGAGATCCGGCCGCTGCTGAAGATCTTCGAAGCCCAGCACCCGAACTGCAGCATCCACATCGAGCACGTCCACTTCGGCAACCCCTTCGGAGCGCTGCGCGCCGACGAGATCGACGTCCTGGTCAGCTGGCTGCCCATCGAGGAACCCGACCTGACCGTCGGCCCCACCCTCTACGAGGAACCGTTCATGCTCCTCGTCGGCGCGGATCACCCACTGGCGGACCGGGAATCGGCCACCTACGAAGACCTCGCCGACTACGGCGTCTTCGGCGCGGGCACCGACCCCGCTCGCCAACCACCCGACTACTGGCAGAGCGCGATCACCCCGTTCACCACCCCCAGTGGCCGCACCATCCGCCGCGTCGTCCACGCCGACAACTTCCAGGACGCGATCATGCTCGTCGCGGCGGGCAAGGCCATCACCCCCGTCCACGCCCACGCCGCCATCCACTACGCCCGCCCCGACGTCACCTACATCCCGATGCCGGACGCCCCACCCGCCCGCTGGGCCCTGATCTGGCGTCGAGGCGGCGAAACCGACCTCATCCGAGACCTGGCCGCCATCGCCGCCGCCGGATAGGCCGGAGACGGGCGGCCTGGCCGAGTCAATTGCTGGGTCGGCCCGCGATCGCGTTGTAGACGTGGGCGCGGAGCTTGTCGATCCAGCGCTCGTGCTGGTCGCGACGCGCGGCCCGGATCGCCTTGCTCGACTCGGGCGGGTATCGCCAACGTGCCCAGGGGGATTGGGGCCGGGCCAGGCGGATCGCGCCCACGATGCCGAGCGTCGGAACGAACAGCGCCGCCATGCCGGTCCACACCTTGCCCTTGGTCATCGTCACGATCGCGAGCGCGCCGTTGATCAGGACCACCGCGACGAGATACGGCCAGCCGGTGAAGACATCGGTGATGCCGAGGGGTGTGGCGCCGAGCAGCATCAGCCCGCACACCGAGGCGCCCACCACGACGGCGTCCACCGACACCCGCCCCTGCTCCGACCAGTAGACATCCCGCAGGTCGAGGATCAGGGCGAACTCGTCGAGCACCAGCGCCGCGCCGGCGCCGAACAGGCCCGCGAAGATCTCGAGCCAGGGGTGCAGGTCACCGATCGGGCTGAAGGCGCCGAACCCCGCCGCGATCATGAAGACGACCCCGAAGACCATGTGGTGGATGTGCTTTCCGCCCGGGGTGATGTTCCCGGGCCACCAGGACACGCCCGCCCGGATCATCCGCACGCTGATCCGGATGAATACGAAGGTGCTCACGAACATCACCAGCAGGATCGCCAACGGCAACTTGCCGGCAGCACGATGCTTCTGTCGAACCACCCTGCGGCGACCAGGTTCACGACGTGGCGGCGCAGCCTGGCGTGGGCGGGCCGGCGAAACGGTCGCCGAGGTAGCGCAGGGCGCCCAAGGCTTCGACGGTGGCGGCGCCGCTGTGGCCCGGGATCGATGAAAAGCGCTGGGTGAGAGTCGATCCGATGCTGCAGTAGCGATTGATCAAGGCGTGCACCCCGGCGGAGGGAATCATTTCGTCGGCGTTGCTGTGGTACAGATACAGCGGTACGTCCGGGGTGATGGAGCCCAACTCCTGCCGGCGTGCGGCCGCCAGGATCGTCGGGTGCGCGAACAGGTCGGCTGCGACGGAATAGTCGCCGACATGTGTCCCCGCGTAGGTCGACAACAGGCCGGTGCCGCAGCGCTTGGTGACGTCCGCGAGCATGGCGGTGCTGCGCTTGTTGAGCAGGCCCTCGATGTTGGCGCGTGGTTCGTTCCGGATCAGTGCCGCCGTGATCAACAGGGCCAGAGCCGCTTTCGGGCCGCCGTCGGCCGCATTGGCGATGGCGGGGATATCGGCCGGTATCCCACCCGCGGCGATCCCGGTCAGCGGCAGTTCCGGTGCGTATTGGGCGTGCAGCTGTCCCGCCCACAGGGCCGCGAAAGCGCCGCCGGAATAGCCCCAAACCCCCGTGGGGCTGTTGGCCAGACCGGTGGACGGGAAGCGGCGCGCGGCGCGGATACCGTCGAGCAGGGCGCGGCCGGACATCACACCGTCGAGGAACCGGGACTGCGGGCCCTCGTAGTCGGGAATGACCAGCGCCCAGCCGAACATCAACGGCCCCAACAGGAACGGCAAATCCAAGGTCGTCTGGCTGCTCAGGTTGAGGGGGCCGCGCAGAGTGGCGGAGGGGGCGCAAGCGGTGGTGAGGCTGTCCTCGGCGCTGGCGTAGGCCAGCAGCGGACGGGAACCGGGGCCCCGCCAGGGGGCGCTGGGTTCGACGACGGTAGCGATCGTGGTGACCGGCTTGCCCTCGGAATCCGTTGTCAGGTATTGGATTTGCCAGGAATTGAGTGGAAGCCGCGTCGACAAACCGAACAGGTTCACGCTGCGCCAGGCGAGCGGATCCCCATTCGTGTGGCCGCCGAGGTCGGCGGGCGCGGTGTAGAACGGGTCGGGGTCGGGCGCCGCCGGGGGCGGCGCCGCGGCGGCCTGGGAGACCGCGGTACTGAACGCTAGAACCAGCACGCCGACGATCAGGGCGTGCCGCGCGGCCTTCTTCATGAAGCCGCTTGTCATTGGGCGCCTCACGGTGTCTCCCGCATCGGGGCGACTGTATCCGGTGTAAAGCCTGGTCAGGGGGACGTGAGCGGTGTGTCGCGCGCCCGGATTGTCCAGGCCGACGACGACGGCAGCCGATGGCGATCGCCGCCGGCTGCCGTCCGGTGTGCTGATCCTCGCTATCCGACCGGGGCGTGGGCCATGTTGGAGTTCGGGACCAGGATCGGTGGTGTGACCCGTCGCCGCCGTTGCTTCGGTTTGGGGAGTGCGACCGGCATCGCCGGGGTGACGCTGATGGCTTGCTGGGGTTCGCGTCCGCATTTACGGATCAGGTCGTAGAGGTCGCCGTCGAATTTGTCGACACAGCAGGTCTCTTGGTCACCGACGACGCCGTCGGACGCGAATTGCAGGATGCTGGGTTTGCGTCCGGACATGACGTTCCAGCCGACGGCATGGTCACCGACGCCCTGGTATTGATCCCGGAAGGGTCGGGGCGGGCCGGACCCGTTGTAATTGCTCGCCCAGATGTCGTAATCGCCGGTGAGCGTATCGCCGTACATCCAGTAGGGGGTGTATCCGATGACGTAGCCGGGGGCTCCACGGTCGGCGAGGTGCTGTTGGATGAGTTGCACCGCTTGCAGGACTTCGTCGGCGCTGGGCGGGCGTGGGGCATTGGGGGACTGCTCGGCGTCGATCTGCCAGATCCACGGCCGGTCTTTCCACCACGGCGTTTGTTCGTCGACGCAGCTGACCCAGAATTCGATCTGCGATTGGATGTCATCGGGCCACAGGAAGTGGTAGCTACCGAGGACCGGAATTCCGGCGTCGCGCCCCCGTTCGAGGATGGTCTGATAGTGCTGGGATTGCCAGTCGCTGCCTTCGCTGGCCTTGTAGATGAAGAACGAGATGCCGTCACGTTGGGCGGCGACCATGTTCATGGGGCCGCGGTTGAAGTCGAAGTCGGAGGCGTCCCATCCCCAGACGGGAGCCGTGTTGGCGACACCGGTGGTGACGGCGGCGACGGGCGATCCCGTGACCTCCGGGTGGACGCGGGCGGGTGCGGATCCGCCGGCGAGCTGTTCCAGTTGCGTCATCAGATCGGCCGAGGTCGCCCAGTGGGTGTGGTCGTAGTGACCGATGGCGGCGGGGCCGCCGTAGGGTCCGCCGCCGGGGAATTGTTGTTGGTTCTTGACATAGAAGCCGTCGTCGTCGGCGAAAGGCGTGGAATGGATGAGTTCGACCGTGTAGTTCGAGTAGTTGTCGTACATCCATTTGGCGAAGTCCCGCATCTTGACGTCGTCCAGGTCGCAGCCGATATCGATGGCCGCGGTGGGCGAGCCCTGGTAGGACAGACCGTAGTGGTGCGATTGGAGTCCGTGATCGCCGTCCATGCCACTGGTGATCCGCAGCTCGTCGGCTCTCGGATAGGTTTCGAGAAACTTCACCATCCTTGTGCCCAGCGGGCCGAGTATGACACCCGGAAATTGTTGAATGGCCATGACCTTCTCCTCCATGCTGATGCTGGTGAGAAAGGCAACAAGCTACAACGGGCACAAAGCTTTTCGCCCCCGGGCGCCGCGTCTTCGCAGTGCCGGTAATCCTCGGCGCGTGTGCGTCACTACTTCCCCACGCTGGTGATTTGCTGTGAGAAATCAAGGGTCGCATCGCGATTCGGCGGTGTATCGAGTGTTCTACTACGTGCGTTTCGGCGGAACCACGCCGATGCCCTCGGGCAGGTCAGGAGGCCGCAGCCGTCGAAGGGGACCGCGAGACCGGCGACGCCGGTGTCGGGGCAAGTAGTCGGCTACCTGCCCGTCTTCGCGTCGTTCTCGGTCGTCGTCGGCCACAGCTACCCGTATGCAAGTAGGGGGCAGGCCGTCGGCTGACGTGGGTAGGTTGTGGTGCCCACGCCAGCCGATCATTCGTTGTTCAGCGCCGGTGCGTGCGCGCTGTCGCGCATCAATCCAGCGGGGAAACCTTCGCGCCACCGCCTTGCCGGGCCGCGGCGACGGTCGCGTCGTGGACGGCCTCGCCGGCTTCCTCGGTTGTCGCCTCGACGGGGCCGCCGGACACGGTGTACCAGTCATCGCCGTCGGCCGCGCGGACCGTGACCAGTGCTCGCTTGCTGACTCCAGACCACAATGTCCGGATTGTTATGTCGCCCTCCACCTGACCGGCCTCTTCAGTGGTCACGCCACCGGCGCCGGAGGTGAGGGTGGAGGTCCAATCGCTATTCGTCATATGCATCTCGTCTTCAGTGGGTAAAGAAAATCAGTAAAACGCCACGTAGCGTAGTTCTCCGCCGATGGCGAAACGTCGAAAAGCTCGAAAGTAGCGCTGACGGCTCGCTTACCCCGTTGCCCGTCGGTTCGACCGGCCGGAACAGCTGTGTCCTGACCGTCCGGTGAGTGGACATCCGGCCGACCGATTTGCCGGATATGCGCGGTTGTGCAGAATCGAAGGTATGCCGAACTCGAATCCCATCAGTGCCTGGAAGTCCCTGCGTGACGGAAATGACCGCTTCGTCGCCGGTCGGCAGCAACATCCCAGCCAGGACGCGGTCAACCGCGCGAAGCTGGTCTCCGGCCAGCACCCCACCGCGATCCTGTTCGGATGCGGCGATTCGCGCGTGGCCGCCGAGATCATCTTCGACCAGGGCCTCGGCGACATGTTCGTGGTGCGCACCGCGGGCCACGTCATCGACAGCTCGGTGCTCGGGTCGATCGAGTACGGCGTCGAGGTGCTGAACGTGCCACTGATCGTGGTGCTCGGCCACGACAGCTGCGGCGCGGTCAAGGCGACCATCGACGCCCTCGACGGCGGCGCGGTCCCCGGCGGCTTCATCCGCAGCCTCGTCGAACGGGTCTCCCCGTCGATCCTGCTGGGCCGCCGCGAAGGCCTGACCTCCGTCGACGACCTGGAAGCCCGGCACGTCGCCGAAACCAGCCACCTGCTGATGGAGCACTCACAGCTCATCGCCCGCGCGGTGGCCGACGGCAAACTGGCGATCGCGTCGGTCACCTACCGCCTCGACGACGGCCGTGCTCAGCTGCGCCGCGTGGTCGGGGACATCGGCGAGCTCGCCTGAGGCATTGCCTTCCGCCACCGCGCCCGCGGCCGACAAGGCACGTTCGATCAGGTGCGCTGTAATTCGCGCCAGCGCATACACATTGCTCGGATCTCTGCCGTCGGCCGGCGGCATGGTGGAAAGGGCCGCGACCACGGTGCGGGTATCCGACCGGATCGGAACCGAGATCGTGTTCGGATCCGTTGAGTCGCTGTAGTGGGCAACGCCCCGCCTCCGGATCTCGTCGAGCTGTTCGCGGAGAGGTCGGGTGGCGGGGACCGTGCCGGGTTGTGCGCGCGGATGCAGGGGCTCGAAAACATCGCTCGCTGCACCGTATTCGGCGCATACGCGAGCAGCACCAGTCCGGCCGCGGACCTGTGCAATGGAAGTCGCTCGGCCGATCGGGGCACGGCCGAGAAGACGCCGGGCGCCGACACCCTTTCGATGCACAGGACTTCGCGCTGTTGCCGGACGGACAGGCCCACGTTTCGACCGACCTGCGCGCTGAGCCTATTCATGTACGGGATCGCGAGGGCGCGCAGATCGTGGAAGGGGGGCTCTGCGGTTCGCCAGCTCCCAGACGCGAGGCCCGATGTCGACGCGCCGAGTCATATCGCGGCGCAACCACTCACGTTCTACCAGTTCGGATACGGTGCGCGAGACGGTTGGCAACGGCAGCCCGGTGCGTTGGGACAGTTCCGAGACGGACAGCGGGAAGTCATTGTCGGCGACGGCCTCCACCAGTCTGATCACACGGGAGAGGACGGTTTCGCCGTTGGAGAATCGAGCCACAGCCACTTCTTTCACCTGAATTGGGCGTGCGGGAACCATCCCGACCTGGACGATTGACCAGTGTGGTCGACGGTTCTATCCCTCAGCTGTCCGCAACTTATGTGCCGGCTGTGTAGGTCTGCGAAAGCTGCGGGGGTGTGCGTGCCGCCGAGATGCCGGCAAGGGGAGGATGGCTCTCGGTCGGCACGCACGGCCCGCGAGGGGACGACGCTCCAGCGTTGCGATGACGGAGGCTTCGGAGCGTCTCGGGCCACCTGCATTCTGCAATCGGTGCCTGTCGCACCGCCAGACGGCTTTCCTTGATTGCAAGGTTGCGGATGATGGCCTCTCACAGCGTGCTCCTAACTCGCGCCAATCAGCGACATATGCGGCGGCGCAAGGATTCCTGTACCGGCCCGAGAGGCGGGCGGGTGCTCTCGGATGCGGATCCGACGACAGGAGGAACAACGACATGGTGTACCCGAAGGTTGTTAGGGTGGTCGCCGCCACGGCGGTTGCGGTCGGACTCCTCGGCGTGGGTGTCGGCGTTGCCGGCGCCGACCCGGCGCCTGGTTTCCCGGTGAATCCGGTTGCGGGGCAGCAGTGTCCGCCGCCGCCCGGCGATCAGCAGGGCCAGCCGCCCCAGGGGCAACCGCCGCAGGGCCAGCCGCCGCAAGGTCAGCCTCCCCAAGGCCAGCCGCCGGAAGGTCAGCCGCCGCAGTGCCCCGGCCAGTAGCTCGATGAGATCCGGCCCGATGCGATCGTGTTTCGCATCGGGCCGATCCGTCGTGCCGGGTTACCCGGTTTCGTCGGCGTCGTTGCCGGACATACCGGGAAGGCGCACAGTGAATTCGGTATGGCCGGGCACACTCTCGACGGTGATCTGCCCGCCGTGTGTTTCGACGACCGCGGCAACGATCGCAAGGCCCAAGCCTGTACTTCCTGCCCGTCGTGAGCGCGAGGAATCGCCGCGAGCGAACCGTTCGAAGATCTCGGGCTGGAATTGCGCCGGGATGCCCGGCCCGTTATCGACCACGCGCCACACCGCACCGCCGCACGCGTCGGTGTCCAGGGCGGTGACCACGGTCGTACCGGACGCGGTATGGGTGCGGGCGTTGGCGAGCAGGTTGGCCAGCACCTGGTGGAGGCGTGCCGCATCCCCGGTGACGATCACCGGCTCATCGGGCAACTCCAGATCCCAATGATGTTCCGGCCCGGCGATATGCGCGTCGCTGACCGCATCCACGGTGAGCTGTGTCAGATCGACCGGAGCATGTTCGAGCCCGCGCCCGGAGTCCAGCCGCGCCAGCAACAGCATGTCTTCGACCAGATCGGTCATGCGGAGCGACTCCGATTCCACCCGCCCCATGGCGTTGGCCACGGCGGGCGGCACCTCGCTCCGATTGCGTTGCGCCAGTTCGGCATATCCGCGAATCGCGGTCAACGGGGTGCGTAATTCATGGCTGGCGTCGGCGAGGAATTGACGGACCCGAGTCTCGCTGGCATGCCGCGCCGACAGCGCGGCGGTGATGTGATCGAGCATCTGATTGATGGCCGCACCCAGCTGTCCCACCTCGGTCCGGACATCGGCATCGGAGCTCGGAACCCTCACCTGGAGCGCCACTTCGCCGCGATCCAGCCGCAGATCGGCGACGGTCGCGGCGGTGGCCGCGACCCGGTTCAGCGGTGCGAGCGCCCGCCGGATCAACCAGATCCCCACCGTCACCGCCACGACCAACACCACCGCGGTGACGATCAGCAGGATCAGCAGCACGCGCATGAGGATGGCGTCCACCGAGGCCAGCGGCAATCCGATGACGACCACCTCATCATCCCAAGTGGACTCCGTCGTGATCCGATAGCGACCCTGTCCATCGAGGTCCAGAGTCACCGTCCGTCCCGAACCAAGCTCGGCGAGTTGGTGTTTCGCCGCTTCTGAAAGCGCGGACCGGGTGCCGTCGGCCCCGACCTTACCGGCGGAGACGGCCCGCCCGCCGGCTACGAGTGCGCCGATCGTGTCGGGCTGAATCCCACGGCGGTCGATGAAATCGGGCCCGGGGCCGGCGCCGCGCGGCTCGAGCGGTGGCGGCTGCGGCGCGCCGGTGCCGACCGGTTCAGGTGGTGGGAGTTGCGGCGCGCCCGTGCTGCCCGGGCCTTGCGGCCGCGGGCCGAGGCTGGGCCCGCCGCCGCTGTCGACGAGGGCACGATGCTCGATATCGATGAGCCCGGTATCGAGCTGATGGACCAGAAACTGTTGCAGCGCCAGCTCTGTCGCCGCCCCGGTACCCACGACCACGACCACGAGCAGCACGATCTGCCCGAGCAACAGCCGGGTCCGCAGCGACCACGCGCGTCCCCGACGCTCAGCCGGCGGGCTTGAGGACATAACCGGCTCCACGCAGGGTGTGAATCATCGGCTCGCGATTGCTGTCGATCTTCTTACGAAGGTAGGACACATACAGCTCCACAATGTTCGACCGCCCACCGAAGTCATAACTCCAAACCCGATCCAAAATCTGTGCCTTACTCAGCACCCGCTTCGGGTTCCGCATGAAGAACCTCAGCAATTCGAACTCCGTGGAAGTCAACACAATCGGCTCACCCCCACGCGCAACCTCATGACTGTCCTCGTCGAGCACCAAATCCCCAACCACAATCTGCGCCCCGCTATCGGCCTCGGTAACCCCGGTCCGCCGCAACAGCGCCCGCAACCGCAACATCACCTCCTCGATACTGAACGGCTTGGTCACGTAGTCGTCGCCCCCCGCGGTGAACCCGGCAATCCGATCCTCAACGGTGTCCTTCGCCGTCAACAGCAGCACAGGCAACTCAGGACAATGCCGCCGCAATCTCCCGAGCACCTCGAGCCCACTCATATCCGGCAACATCACATCGAGCACGACCACATCCGGCCGCACTTCCCGCGCAACGGTCACAGCCGTACCGCCGCTGCCGGCCGTAGCGACCTCCCACCCCTCCAGCCGCAACGCCATCGACATCAGCTCGGCCAGCGCCGGTTCGTCATCGACAACCAAAACACTGATCGCACTGCCATCGGCACGTCGCATGATCGCCCGTTCGATCGGGCCGTTTCGAGTGGTCATCGGAGGCATCGAAAGAGTGTCGATCCTGTGGCTCACCCCTAGCTATGTCTTGCCTGTGTGCCCGCTGTGAATCAGGAGCTTCTTCGAAGACTGGGTGAGAATCGCGCCCACCGCGAAGCGTTCACAGCCGGGACCTATTTCACGCCCATGGTGGACAAATGCGGCGACTCTACGGTTCGTGCCGACATTGAAATAAGCAGCACGACAGGAGTTTCGAGTGACACATCCAAACCCCGCGCGAATCGGCCGCTGGATTTCACCGACATCTGACGGCGTCCAGCCGGCCAGTCCCTGGCTGGCGCTGTGGATCATCGTGACGACGGGCAGTGCGACTGCCGCCAGCTGATCGGAAGCTGTAACACCAGGGACTGTCTTCAGGTGCTATGGCGTGTAGCGGAGGATAGCTGCCGCGTGCGCGCCGTCGGGGATGTCTTCGGAGCGGACCGCGAGTACGCGGCCGTTGGAAAGCAGTGTGCGGCGCGCGATCTCGTCGAGGACGCCCGGGCCGTTGTCGTCACGCGCCGGCACCTGGGTGATCGAGCCGTCGTCGGCGAGTCGGCCGGGCACATGCGCGTCGATGTCCACGAACAGCACGTGCACGATGCCGTAGGTTGCGGCACGGGCGATATCGGAGAGGTCGAGGATGCCGCGACCGTCGCTGCGGCGGTTCTCGAATTCGGTGCGAAGCTCGGCCAATTCGGTCGCGTAATGCTGGTCGAGCAGGGTCCGGGCCTGTTCGGCGAGTTCGGCGTCGGTCAAACGCTCCGGGTTGCCGGAGATGCCCTCGGTCAGCAGCTGGGGATAGCTGCTCACCGAACGGAACAGCCCGGCGGTCGGCTCGGTAGCGGCCAGAATCAGCGGAATATCCAAGCCGGTCAGCACATTTCGCAGTGCGAGATCGACCGCGCGGCAGTACTGGCGGACCCGTACCTTGCGGCCCTCGCTGCCCTGTAGGCGGCCGTGCGGGCTGCGGCCCAGCGGGGGCAGTGCCAGGTACTCGGTCAAGCTTGCGGGGAGGCCGGGCACCTGCGCGTCCTGGGCCGGTCGATCCGCGGTGACCTCCACCAGGCGCACCGCGTTCTCCGACAGCGCCAGCACGAAGGCCGACTGCGGGAACGTCACGGCGCGCAGCAGCGGCTTGATATTGAACCGATCGCCGACGGTGGTGCTCGCCTCCAGCCGGTTCGGCACCCGATGGGTGATCAGTTGCTCGGGAGTAGCGTGCACCGCCAAGGTGCGCGACTGATAGCGCCAGTAGTCCTCGTCATCGAGGAGATCGGCGAACGCCTCCGACAATGCGGTGCGTGCGTTCTTGTCCTCCACGCGGTCGAGCGCCTGTTTTACCTGGTTCTCGATGGCCACTCGATTCTTGTCCGGCGTAGGCGTGTCCACCTCGGTCGGTGTGTAGATGGAGACGCACCACGGTTCGGATACGGTCGTCAGGGCCAGGATTTCGCCGTGCGTGGGGATATCGGTGTGCAGCATGCTCGCCTCCACGAAATCGTCATCGCCGGTTTTCGGGTATCAGCACGAACCGCACTCGATAGTAGCCTCGCGATTGCTACCCGGGGCTTCATCCCGCCCAGCCCGCTTCGTGGGCTTCGACTGTGCCCATGGCGATTGCTTCGGTGAGTTGGGCGTGGTCCCGGGCATTTTGGTCAGCATAGGAGGTGGCGAAGGCGACGAGCGCGGCGTCGGTCCGTGCGGTGCGGCCGAGGTAGTCCGCGATCATCGTCGCGTCGCCGGATCGAGCGTGCGCTCGAGCCAGGACTCGTGCGCAAGCGGTCGCGAACTGTTCCAGCTGGGGCGCGACCAGCGCCGTGTCGGCGGTGATCTTCATGTCGCGGAACTGGCGTACGTAGAAGTCCAGGCCGTCGACACGGGTCCAGCCCAGGAACTTGTCGGTCGTCGACTGCAGCATCCGCTGACCGTGTGCCACCCGAGATCCGCCGTTGGGGTACCGGCTCGGAGGAAGGAAGTCCTCGTACACCGATCGACCCGCCTGCTTGACCTGGAGGAAGAACGGATCGCCAGTGCGTCGTTCCTCGAGCAACGCCAGATAGACCCGCATGCCGACGCTACCGACGCCCACCACTTGCCGCGCCACATCGACGACCCGGTACCGAGTCAACAATGACCAGATGTGATCGGGCACCGACTCGGCATAGTCGTGCACGATCTCGGCGACCAGGCGGCGCTGATCCGAGCCGACGGCCACCCGGAACGGTGGCTGTTCGGTAATGCACCGGCGACCGTCGCGGATCTCGGTGAACTTGGCGAACGCGCCCCGGCTGGTCCGTTTGCGGGTACCGCGTTCGATCACCTTGCGTGCCGACTGTTGTGCGCGAGGGCCGAAATAGCCCAGGAAGTCCTCCGCATCGACCCGCTCGTACCAGATGTCGATCTCCGGGGTACGCGCGTAGTCGGCCATGGCGGCCCGGTAGCTCGCCGATGTCGCGGCCACCGCGGCGGCCGCCCGGTCCTCGGACACGGCATTGTCTCTCGCGAGCACCACGAGCGAGGTGACCAGTCGCAGCAGATCCCACTCGAACGGGCCCGGCAGAGTTTCGTCGAAATCGCGCAGATCGAAGACCAGGTTTCTTTCGGGCGAGGCCCACATGCCGAAGTTGAGGACGTGCGCATCCCCGCACATCTGCACCTCGATGCCGGTGTGTGGCCGCGAGGCCAGGTCCGCGGCCATCACAGCCGCGGCTCCGCGGTAGTAGGTCCACGGCGAGGCCGCCATTCGCGCGATCCGGATCGGCACCAGATCGGGGGCGCGCAGGTCGTTCTGTGCGAGGACCGTGGTCAGCGCGTCATGGCCGCGCGCTTCCGGGTTCCACTCACCCAACGCCGACCGCGGCACGATCTTGCGGGAATCCCGCCCTCGCCCACTGCGTTCCGGCCGGATGATGCTTGCGCGCGGCGTCAGTGGGGAGTTGAGTTCATCGGTCATCGGCGGACTCCCTGCCTCGGGTGCCCGGGGAACTTCCCGCAGGACACGCTGCGTCAAGGGTCCCCAGGGTAGGCCCATACCGAACCGATTACGTGCACCTGACGATCACCGAGACGGTCTCGCTCGAGCAGAATCGGTGGTGTCGATGACGAAAACCGGGAATCTGTCCTCGGGCGGGTCGGGTTCGTATCGGACACGGATCGGCTGGTCCGATAGTGGCGGGAGCTCGCTGTCGATCATGGAGTAGAGCAAGGGGCCGTCGTCGAGTTCGACAATGGCGACCGTCGAGGGCTCCCACGTCCCGGTGTTCGATCGGTAGCCCGCCTCCTTCCACGACACGATCGAGCCCGCGCCCGAGGAGGGGACCCAGTCCAGCGTCGTGGCTCGGCACGATGAGCAGGCGTTGGTCAGCGGCCCGACCAAAGTCGCACAGTCGGTGCAACGCCGAATCATCAAGATCGGACCGCCGTGGCGCACGGTGGGGTCGCTGACGTCTCGTGGGTTCTCCAGCTTGTGGTCGAACATGGGAATCCTCGCCGTTTCTTGCCCGCTCGGTCACTCATGAGCCTGCGCCCCCGAGGGCCCCACCCGCGACGACCGAACTACCCACGACATACCTATTTTGCTGCCCCCGATCTGTAGTGGCACCGGTCTGGGACCGCCCCTCGAGGCGGTCCCATGCAGGTCTAGGCCACGGTCGGCTCGTCGTATCGGATGTCGTGCCTGGCCGCGATGGGGTTGAGCTTGACCGGGTCGAGCTCGCCATCGGTGAGCACGGCCGAGGCAGCCTCGAAGAGGTCTTCCAAATAGCACTCCCAGCCGCCGGGTGAGGAGATCTGGATGAGTCGGGGCGGGGGCGTGGAAGCGCGGCGCAACGCGTGCGGAACGCCGTGGGGGAGCAACACGAACATTCCAGCGGTGGCATGCACGATGCGGTCGTCGAATTCCACCTCCAAGGTGCCGTCGAGGACGTAGATGCACTCGTCCGCCACGTGGTGGGTGTGACGCGGGATATCGCGGGCAAGGCTGACTTCCAACAGCGAGAAGCGGCCCTCGGTGTCGGCGGTGCCGGCCTTCACAGCGAACGCGGGCGGCAGCGGCAGGCGTCCGGGGCGAATGGCGCCGGCGTCGAGCAGCAGAAATCGATTGTGGGACATGGTGGTACCCTTCGATCAGAAAGAAACGGAACCGGAATCCGGATCCGTTTCGAGTGTAGGCCGGAAGGGAACCCGAGTGTCAAGCCCGTCATCGCCGCCGCGCAAGCCGCGAGCGGACGCCTCCCGCAACCGCGACCGAATCCTGGAGGTCGCGCGAAACCTGTTCACGGAGCGCGGAAGTCAGGTGCAACTGCCGGAGGTGGCGCGCGCCGCGGGCGTCGGGATCGGCACCGTGTATCGACACTTCCCGACCCAGGCCGACCTGATCGAGGCGGCGGCCACACAGCGCTTCGCCGAGATCGAGGAGTACGCCCGCACCCGATGTCTGGACCTCGCCGAATCCGGCCGCGCCGTGCTGACCTACCTGACGCACGTCGGCGAAACCCTCGCCGCGGACAGCGGATTGTCGGCCGCCATCGAAGCGGCCCGCCACTCGCGAGGCAGCGAACCGCGCGGCGTGGCGATGGAAGGCCTCGCCGAAATCCTCGGCACACTCATCGAATCCGACAAAGCGGCCGCAACTGTCCGCCCGGACTTGACCGTCGCCGACGTCTACATGGTTGTGGGCGCGTTGTCCGCCACCATTCGCTCGGAAAGCGGCGATTGGCGTCGACTCCTAACGCTGCTGTACGGCGGGCTTGCGACCTAAGGCTTCCGAACCGAAGCCTGTCGAGTGTGGCAAACCCCGTGATCGGTCTGCTGGAAGTTGTTTTCTGCGTTGGCATATAGCGTCGGCTGTGGCCTCTTTCTCGCTAGTCGAGAAAGTAGGCGTCGATCTTCTCCTCGGCATCCAGGATCTCATCCGAAGCCACGCCGAGTGCCACTGCCAGCTCAACCGATCCGACGAGCGCGACCTGCACGTCAGGCGAGAATGCTCGTTCGAGCAGTCCGAGATAGTCCGACATGCTCTGGTCCAACTTTTCCAGAATCCCCTGGTACTCGGTGGCGAGTTGCTCGTCGAGCGCGCGCTGTTCGTCGAGGTACCGCTCGATCAGCGCTGCCTCTCGCTTCGTCAACGACGATGCGACGGCCTTGTACATCACAATGCCGACCGTGTTGCCGATGACGGCACCAAGGATTGGGATGGGAATGGTCGCCTGGCCGACAGAAGCGGACAGCGCGCGGACTGCGGCCTTCAAGGCGACGAGCTCGGAGGTTTCGATGAACTCCAGTTCGTCGATCTCGTTGCGGCGGAGCTTGTTCGCTTGCTCTGCGATGCTGAAGGATGCGGTGACGATCGAGCTGGCGACGGCTGCGGAGGTAGCCGTAAAGTTCGTGAGCGCGTAGATGCTCAGTCCTCGGACGCCGCCCTCGCCGAAACCCAGGCCGGTCTCGCCTGCGATGTCGATCCAGTCCTGCCCGGTGAACTCATTGAGCCTCTTGCCTTCTCGACGCTTGGTGAACACGGCCAGTGCGAAAGCTGTCCCGCCCGCTGTCGCGGCAGCCGTGAGTGCGACCGTGCCTCCTTCTCGCAGCGTCGGCCGGCTCTGCTGGTGGGCATCGTCGCGCAGAGACCGGTCCGTGGCGCGGAGCGAGTCCTTTTCCGCCGCAATGGTCGAGGTGTAGACATCGCGTTGAACTTCGTCGTACCTCAGCGTCGAGGGTTCGAGCGATTCGATGCCGACTGATCCGGATTGGAAGAACGCCTGGACTCGCTGCCAGTCCCTGAGGGAAGGTCCGTCGCCGCTGCGTGACAGCAGCATGCTCGCCTCCTCCGGCGACAAGGCGTGCAGCCGCTGGATCACCTCGAAGTGATTACTGGGGATCTGGTACTTCCCACCGTTGTGCACGAATTCGGGATACTTCTGGAGGTGCTCGGCGATCGCGCCCAGTGAGAAGCGGCCGCCGGCTGCGACGAACTTCTGCTGGATCTCGACACTTCCGCGCATCAGGTCGACGGGTCCGTTGTCGTTCACCCACTGGTAGACGGCCTCGTGGCCGAGGATCTGCTTTCGGGCGTTACCGATCCCGACCTCGGCGATCTCCGCGATGAAGCCGTGCATGCCATGTTGTCCGCCGCGGTTGGCGGCTACCACCTCGAGGTCGATCTTCCTGATGGCTTCATCGACGCTGGTGAGCGCGTCCCGAAGGTGCTCGTCCTGCTGGCTGAGCGCGCTCAGAAGGTTGTCGATGCGAAGCTGGTTGAGATAGCTCACCCAGGACGCGACTGCCTGCTCCTGTGTGCTCGTGACGAACTCGGCAGCGTCACTCACTGTCGGCATCCTGTTCGATGCGCGTGCTCAGCATGGTCGCGCACGACTTCGTGTTGTTCACCAACGTAGCGAGTGTCGACCGCTCGGCAGGGGCGAGCGCGTGGAAATCGGAGCGGAAGTGCATCAAGGCTTCACCGTAATTCTTTACCAGCCCTTCGCGGAGTGAGGTCGTCCGCTGGAGGAGCTCGTCGATCTGAGCATCCATGCCTTTGACGAGGGCGGTGTTGCGCTTAATCGCAGTCAGCGCTTCGTGCTTCGCCTCTCGATTCTCGAACTTCTTCTTCGCGAACAGGGCGATCGACGCGAGTAGGGTTGCGCCCGCGATGGTCCAGCCGATCGGGCCGGCAAGCGCGAGCAGTGTGGTGCCTGCCGCAGTGCCGCCGCCGCCGGCGGCCAGCGCGCCGCCACCGAGCCACGCCAGTGCTGCCTGGCTGGCCGCAGCCCCGGAAAGGGTCGAGATCGCGGTCCCGGTCGACGCCGTCCCGAAGGTGGTGGCAACCCACATCGCCGCCGACGGTGCCAGGCCCGCTACCGCGGTGCCCGCCGCGAACCCGGCGCCGGCGCCGGCAGCCGACAACCGCGCCGATTCCAGCTCTTTCTGAGCGAAATCCTCTGCGCTCAGGAACCGTTTCCGATGTACCTCGATCTCGTCGAAGTCGGTATCGAATGACTTCGGGGTGTTGGCGATGCTGTTCACCAACTGCTCGACCAGCTCGATCAGGTCCGTCGAACGTTCGCGCTGACGCAACAGAGACAGGCCCCGGTCAGCCATCGCTGTGAAGACGCCGTTGTATTCCGCTACGGCAACCTCATAGAGGTCCGGCCCTTTCGCAGTCAGCTTCTCGACCCTGCCTCTGGCAGCGTCCTTGACGTTGCCGACCTGCCCGACGAACTGCGTTGAAGCGGTTCGCGCCGCCTTGCCGATGCCGTCGACGGTCCTGCCGATGCCCTCCTTGGCATTGCCTACGTTGAGCCTGGCGTTGCCCACGTCGAGCTGTTCTTCCAACGCACCCTCCAAGACCATTGCGGCTCAACAACGTAACGGAGAATATCGACCACATGTGACAGATTGGACGGGACGCACACTCCGATCCACCCAGCTTCGCCTGCAGCTCATCCGCGCACGTCACAATTCCTACACCAGCTGGTGCCCCCGCCGCAGCGGAGCCCGCCGACCCGACGACGATCGCGCCCGCGCCCGCCAATCCGCCTGCGGCCCAGCCGATTCGTCCCAGAGTATGGCTCGGTGCCATTTGTCCTCCCCGTGTGTTCGCAGCCTTCCCACCAGGCCCGGATGGCGCGGGAAGCCGGTCGGGCGTCGTGAGTACCAGCGGTGTCGAATTCCGGAATGGCCCGATTCAGATCGGCGGGGACGCCCCGACTTCCTGGGGCGAAGTACCTGCCCGAGATGGTCCCTGGGTAGCAGGGTCGCCGTCGGCCGCCAACTGGTTTTCGCCGAGGCTCGGCGGCCGGATGCCACGGAGCCACAGGTAGGGTTCTTGACTCTCACACGGTGTCAGGCGGTCAGCTGGGAGGCGTCATGTTCATTATCGGAGACTTCGCCCGGCACGGCCGCGTATCGGTCCGGATGCTGCGTCATTACAACGCGACCGGCCTTTTGTACCCGGCGCGAGTCGACCCGGCCACCGGCTACCGCTATTACAACGCCGGCCAGCTGGCCCGCCTCAACCGCATTATCGCGCTCAAAGATCTGGGATTCACCCTCCAGCAGGTCGGGGAGATTCTGGACGAGAAGGTCACGACCTCCGAACTGCGTGCCATGCTGCGGCTGCGACGAGCGGAACTGGAAGCGACCATGCAAGCCATGTCGGCCAGGTTGGTTCAGGTCGAGGCGAGGCTCCGCTCGATCGAAAGCGAGGGACAGATGCCCGAAAACGATGTGGTGGTGAAGAGTCTGCCGAGCGTGCGGGTTGCCGAATTGACCGGTGCGGCTCCGGACTTCGACAGTATCGGACTGGTTATCCAGCCGCTGTACGACGAGCTGTTCCGGCGCCTGGAGGCCGCGGGCATCACTCCTTCAGGTCCCGGTATCGCCCATTACGAGGACGCCCCGGACGGCGGGGTCCTCATCCACGCGGGCGTCGAGGTCTGCGCGCCTCTTGCGGTGGATGACGGATTGCGGATCGTGAACCTACCGCCCATCGAGCAGGCGGCGACCATCGTGCATCGCGGGTCGCTGGACACCAGCCTGCCCACGTTCCAAACCCTGGGCCGCTGGATCGATGCAAACGGCTACCGCTCCACCGGCTACCCCAGGGAAATCAACCTGGAATGCCCCGCGAACCTCGACGACTGGGTGACCGAGTTTCAGGAACCGGTCGTCAAGAACCAGTACACCAGCTGACCAACCCAAACTTCGGCCCGCCAATCGCTCTCGGTCGCTGGGACGCTTCCGGCGACCGGTACAGCAACGACAACGAGCTGGAACAACGAACCACCACCGGTATCTCAGGGGAATGAGCCGGCCACGACGATCGATCGTGATCGCAAAAGAGCTGTGAGTCAGTACGAATAGCGAAGGCCCGCATGCGTATCGGGAGTAGTGGCGCATCCATCTCGCCGAGATCGTCGGCGACCCTCTTGCCCCCGTCGGGCGGGCATACGGCCACAATCCTGTGATGGCCACGATCAACCCGCGGCCGAGCTTCACGCCGGTATTCGGGTCGATCTCGGGAGTCGCCTGGGTGATCAGTTGCGCGAGCCGATCGTTGAGCCGGCACGCCCGCTCCTTGAAAGACCGTGCCGTCTCGACCGAGACGTTGCGTTCCAGCTCGATCGCCATGGCCCACCGAACCGGGTCGAGGGGCTGATCGGCAACACATCCACGCGGGCGGAGCCGACAAGCATCGACATCGTCACCATTGCTCTCCCACCCTCGCTGGCAACACTCGTCGAGGAACTGATCCGAAAGGGTGCTGGGCCGCCCCCAGGTCGGTGGACGCAGCAGGATACTGCTGCGGCGAACCGGATGCGGCGATGCCCGCATGCGGCGAGCTCACACTCGACGAGGTTCGGCCACGACGGGTAGAAGGCGGTCCACTGCTTGCGGTCGTGCTCTGGTTGCTGTTCGAGACACGATGCCCTACATCCTGTACGAAAAGTGCGCGATCTCGGCCGCTTCCATCAGCGACAGGAATTCGCGCTGCTCCATATGGATGAGTGCCTCGTGATCGCCGGCCTCGAAATAGACCTCCGGCTCCAGCGCCAGATCCTGCTCGAGGAACGTCTGCATGCCGTAGGCCATGCAGACCGGCGGCAACGCACCCGTATCGCAGTCCGTGAACAGCTTGCGAAGCTCGTTTTCCTTCGCGAGTACCAGATGCCGGCCGGTCCGCGCCCAGAGATCGGTCAGGCGCACCGCTTGCGTCGTCGGCAACACGGCTGCGACATAGCCGTTGTCGTCTTCGAGCAGCACAGTTTTCGCGAGGCGATCGCCGGGTACGTGCGCCGCCGCGGCCGTCTGCATGCTCGTGTCGCTATGCGGGTGGTTCACGACTTCGTACCGCGAGGACTTCTGACGCAGGCAGTCCTGCAGGGTGGCAGACATGGGCATGGAACACCTCGTCTCAACGTCTCGGGCGGATGTTGTGTTCGTGCCGACGTCATTCAGCATAGATCGCATTCGTGCGGATGGAATCACGTTGCACCCCCTGGCTTCACGTCGGCCCAAAGCCCGGCGATCAACCCGACACCTGGTTACCGCAAACAACTTTTCCGGCGGTACCAGTGTTCGCGTCTTCGAGGTCGAAGATGCACGCTATCGCGACGACGTTGATCCCCTGCCCGGTCAGGACCGCGATCCGCGCCCGCCATTACGAGCTATCCTGTCGTGGTTCCTGACTGGCAGGGGCCGGGATTGCCTGGACGGTGGCGGCTGGGTGCCGGATGAACTACTGCTTCCCAGCTGTCCGTTTCTCTGGGATTCTGGTCGGGGAAGCCCGATTGGAGGCGACATTCTGGCGACCATCAATGCCGAGTGGATCGAGAGTCTCTCGCAATGTGCCCTGCCGCAGATCGAGTCCGTGCGGCTCGTCGAGGCGGTGCACGCGGCAGTCGGCCAGCTCACCGCCGCTCTCGCGGGCGAATATCCCGATCTCGAGGCAGTGCGGCAGGTCGCGGCCGGTCTGGTGGATGCCGGCGCCACCGATCCGGTCGTCGTTGCCCGCTCGGTACCGGTCCTGTGCGATCTGGCCGAGCGGGCCGGTCACGGCAGGGTCGATCGGGTCGCTGCGATCGTGGGGGCGTTCGGCGAAGGGTTCGCCCGGGCGGCGGTCGACGTCACCGAGACGCGGTTCGAAGGGATGGAAGCCGCCTACCGCAACACGCCCGTAGCTATCGTTATCGGTAGCGCCGGGGGCCTGATCTACGAGGTCAACCCGACATTCGAGCGGTTGATGGGGGTTCGCGCCGAAGATTGGCGCGGCAGACCAGGCTATCCGCTGTTGCCGCCGGACCAGCGTGAGCGGGCCCTGAGGCAGCTCGGATCGGGGGAACGTTTCACCTCCCAAGGGCCGCTCCCGCAGGCCGACGGGACCGAGGTTTGGATGGCCTGGACGGGGCTCCCGGCGACGTCGAAGTCCGGCCGCCACTACATGCTCGGATTCGGTCAGGACATCACCGAGCAACGCAAAGCCACCGAAGCGCTGAAGTGGCAGGCCCTGTACGACCCCCTCACCTTGCTGCCAAATCGTCGGCACCTGCTCGAGCATCTGGCGCGGACGGCAGCTTCGGCCGGGCCCACGGATGAGGTGGGGGTGTGTGCGCTGGACTTGGACACGTTCAAACCGGTGAACGACCTGTACGGTCACCTGGTCGGTGACCAGTTGCTGGTCGAGGTTGCGCACCGGATGCAGGCGGCGGTGGGCGCCGACTGTTTTCTGGCCCGCGTCGGCGGTGACGAGTTCGTGGCGGTGATGGTGCCGCCGACGGACCACGACAGGATATGCGCGATCCTGTCTGGTCTGCAGGCCGCGCTGCGCGAGCCGTTCCATATTGGTGGCCACGTCCTCAACGTCACTGTCAGCGTCGGTGCGGTGCTGGGCCCTGTAGCCGGACGCGATCTGTCCCAGGTGCTCGATGCCGCCGACCAGGTACTCTACGAAGCCAAGACGCAGGGGGCGGATCGGCTGGTGCTTCGCCGGCTCACCGCTGGCGGTGACCTCGAGTCGGGCCCGCAGCTCCGATGATCCGTCGGCAGTAGCCGGGCCCACCACAGGAATCCGACACAGGCCGCGCCAGCGGCCGCACAGAGTCGGTCGGGTCGGGCCCCGCACGCCGAAGTCGCTGGCTCCGATCGTCGTTCATGCAGGGTTTGACGGCGAGCACGGGCCAGGCGTTGCTCCGTACACGCAGATGTCCGCCATTGGCGCGAACCTTGCTCCGCCGGCGAGGTTTCCGGTTGCCGGGTCCGCGGGCATCGACACCGCCGAGTGGATGTGGGCCTTGCGCCGCCAGACAACCCCGGGGCCCGGCGGTCTCAAAGACAAAGGTACGAAAGGGAAGAGGGCGCGACGCATGCCGATCATCGGCCATATTCGACCACTGGTGCTGACCCACATCAACGACGCCCGTGACCGAGTCGGCCGAACCCACCCGGAGGCCCGCGAACGCGAGTTGCGTGAGGCACTCATGGACGCGCGGTTGTTCGTCGGTCCACGCGGCGGCCCCAAATCTATGGGTCGTCGAATAGCAGAAAATCCCTTCCGGCCGAGGTCTGCACGAAGCCGTTCACCGTCGCCGAACCCGCACCACCACAGCAGAACACACCGACTACGGGCATTCAGGGGCCACGATGACCATCCATCGACCGCCGACTCCGCCGGGCCGTCGCCCGCGGTTGTTGGACTTGTTCTGCTGCGCCGGCGGTGCCGCGAAGGGCTACCACGACGGTCCGCGCGAGCTGGATGGCTCAGGAGTTGCTCACCACCTTCGCCACCGACCTGTCCGAGGTCGCCCTCATTCCCGGCGAGGGCGGCGTCTTCCGCATCACCGTCGACGGTGACCAGATCTGGGAACGCAAGGCCGACGGCGGTTTTCCCGATATCGCCATCCTCGAGCAGCGTGTCCGCGACCGGGTGGCGCCCGGCCGCTCGCTCGGCCACGCGGACAAGAAGGACACCGAACCGGCGAGCTAGCGGCTCGAGCGGGGCGCCATCGCGAGCTCCCCACGGCGGGCAGCCCGCCGCCACCGCTGTCCGGAGTCGATGGCACGCCTGATCTTGCGCACGCTGGGTACCTGCGTGAGCAGGTGCAGTTGATACCGCCACGGCATTTGCCGCCCGTGCCGGACCGACATCGCATAGGCGAACTGCACGGCGCCGCGATCGAGATACCGGTCGGCGTGTTCGAACCAGACCATGCTGGTACGGGCGGCGGCCTGTATCGGGCGCAGTGCAGCGCGCCGCTGCGCATCGTAATTCTTCAGTGCGTCGGCGACCTCGGCATGCTCGTACAGGTTCTGTGCGAGCACGACAGCGTCGACGATTGCCAACCGGGTGCCTGAGCCGATGGTGAAGTGCGTCGTGTGCGCCGCATCGCCGAGCAGCACCACGTTGTCGTGATACCAGGTCTTGTTGGTCACCTCGGGAAATCGGCTCCACCTTGCGAATTCGCCTCGTGTCTTGCTGATCAACGAGTGACCGTCGAGAGGGCGGCCGAATATGTTCTCCAGAACCCGCACGTTCTCCAGAACGTCCAGGGAATCGAATCCCAGTCCATGCCAAGTCCGCGGTTGGCATTCGACGATGCAGGTGCTGATTCTCCCGGCAATCGACGGGTAGGCGTGAAACCAGATCCAACCGGCCGACGTGTGTTCGAAGGCGAAGGTGAATCGGGTGAAGACCTTGTCCGTGCCGAGCCAGATATATCGATTCTCGCCGAGTGTGACCGACGTGCCGAAACGATGATCACCCAGCTGTCGTATCCGGCTGTTCGCGCCGTCGGAGGCGACGATGAGATCGAAATCGTCGAAGCCGGACAGATCATCCACGTTTCGCCCGTGCTGGACATCGACGCCCAGGTCCCTCGCCCGTCGCGAAAGCACGTCGAGCAAGGCCGCGCGCCCCATGCTGAACCCGTAGCCCCCGAAATGCGCGGTCTCGTTGTCGCACACATGGATTGCCTGTTCACGCCATACGACCGACCCGGCACGCACCGCCTGGGCGCTGTCGGGGTCATTCCGATACAGAATGTCGAGCAGGTCGTCCCAATACACGACGCCCCAGCCATAGGTGGATCCGGGAGGATCGCGGTCGATCACCGTGATGTCATGGGCCGGGTCGCGGCGCTTCATCGAAATAGCGAAGTACAACCCGGCCGGCCCGCCACCGACACACACGATCTTCATCTCGTCACCGGCTCCAGCCGAGTTGGTCGAACCTGGCTTCACATGGTGGTACTCGATGCGACCGAGCCCGGCACGCTGTGCGTGTCCGGGCTCGATCACCAGCGCTAGAAGCTGCCCCAGCCACCGGGTAGCCACCAGCCGGGATTCCATCCCCAGCCGTTGCCGCCACCCCAACCCCCGCCGTCGCCACCCCAACCCCCGCCGTCGCCACCCCAACCCCCGCCGTCGCCACCCCAACCCCAGCCGCCACCGCCCCAACCCCAGCCGCCACCGCCCCAGCCGTGGCCGCCGCCCCAGCCGTTGCCGCCGCCCCAGCCGGGGCCGTTTCCCCAGCCGTTGCCGCCGCCCCAGCCGGGGCCGCCGCCCCAGCCATGGCCGCCGCCCCCACCAGGGCTGTCGACTTGCTGGGTTACAGACGTTGACGTGGTTGCTTGCGCGGTAGGCGCTTTTGCCGCGGCTGCGGCGACCGGAATCGCGGCGAGTGCGGCTATACCGGCGGCAGCCGCCAGCCGGGTGAACCTTGTGCGTGAACTCTTTCTCTCGGTCATGATAGGGCTCCAGAAATGCTGTCCCGACCTGCTGGAAGTCTACGCGGTTTCGCCGAACTCCAGAAGACATAGCATTGGCCCATATATAATGCCCGCCGCGTCCCGCTGGCCGCCGGCTCAGCTGCTACAGCAGCCGCCCCCACAGCAGCCGCCACCGCTCGACGGGACCGGCGGTCGATCCGGCGCCGGGCCTGGACGACGTTGACGAGGTGCTCGCGCTGCTTGCCTTGCCGATGCTCGGTGGCGTCGTTGCGGTGTGTGACGGCGTTTATCGGGCGGGGGCGGCGGCCGACATCGTGGTCGCGAGGTTGCGTAGGCTCGCCGCGGCTGCGCGGGTCGTCGACGACGAGGATCTGGCCGACCGGTATTGAACACATCGGAAGGCATTGCGGCGCTACCGATGCCAGCCGCGCAGCATCGGCCATCGCTGTCCACACCGAAGTCCGCTCGGCATCGTTGTGATGATCAGGATCCGGATCTGATGAAACCGCCACCGGCTCGCGGGGTCGGTCGGGTCGCACCCCGCACGCCGAAGGCGCTGGCGCCGTGCGTCGTTCATACAGGGTTTGACGTCGACCAAGGCGAGGCATTGCAACGGACACGTAGGTGTCCGCCGTTGGCGCGGGCCTTGCTCCGACTTGCGCTTGGATGTCCAGTTCTGCGACCGGCGCTCATGCTGAACTGGCATGTATCTGGCATTCAAACGCGCCGGTGCGCAAGTGTGCAGGTCAGGATGTGCCCTCGGCAGGATTCGCTATCGCCACAGCGGAACTAGTCGATGTCTGAGGAAATGGCGGTGAAATACTGTGCGCAAGTGGACATTCGAGGCCCAGGAATGGGGAGCAACGGCGACACCGGCTGCGGCGCTGGCGATTCCGGCCGCGGGGACTGGGTCGGCTGGGTGGGCTGGTCCACGGTCATCAACGCCACCCGACGGTCTTCCCGGCTTCCAGGAGTTGAACCGGACCGCGTCGTGGGTCCAGGCTGCGTGCACGGCGACGAGGATCGGTGAGGTCTCCGGCTGCTGAGTCGGTGACGTCGACACCGAGGCGTGGCTATGGACGCTGCGGCGGCAGACCACGCCCGGACCGGGCGGACTCCATAACAAGGGGACGAAAGGCAAACGCGCCCGGTCGGTTCCGATCATCGAGCAGCTTCGTCCATTAGTGGAGAAGCGGATTGCGGCCGTCGGCAAGAAACCCGATGCCCGGCTATTCGCCGGACCGCGCGGTGGACGGATCCAGGTCACCGTGTTACGGCGCGCAACACACTGGGATGAAGTGGTCGCCAAGTTCGGCTACGAACACCTGCGGAGACACAGCCTTCGGCACACGGGCCTCACATGGTTCGCCGACGCCGGGGTTCCTATCCATCGGCTCCAACAGATCGCAGGCCACACCGACCCGCGAATCACCCAGCGGTATCTGCACCCGGATAAGAAGGCCCTCCAGAATGACGGCAACCTGCTGTCGATCCACCTCCGAGCGCCGAATCGGTCCCCAGATGGTCCCCAACTCCGATTGGTCAAATAACAGCAAATCCCCTCCGACCGAGGTCGGAGGGGATTTTTCTTTGTCGGGCTGACAGGATTTGAACCTGCGACCACTTGACCCCCAGTCAAGTGCGCTACCAAGCTGCGCCACAGCCCGTGGCATTCGCTCTCGCTCGTGCTCGACGAGATTACCTCACTACCCCCCTCAACATCCAAATCGGCTGGTTATCGGCGTGTGGAGAGGGTTGCCGGGGTGGAGCGGGCTTAGGTGGGGAGGGCTCAGCCCTGTTCTGGCGCAGTCGAATCCGTGGGGGTGCGGATGAAGGGGGCGGCTACGTCGGGGGAGAGGGGGGAGGGGGTGGTGGACTCGCGGCGGGCCAGGGCTTCGGCGGCTTCGGGTTCGTTGTTGGTGGTGAGGCGGTGGACTGCGCGTTCGAGGATGGGGAGGACTTCGGAGACCTGGAGGGTGCCGTCGGCGCATTGGCCCAGGAGGGAGAAGGTCATGTTGGCGAGGATGACGGCGATGTCTGCGAGGTAGCGGGGGTTGGCGCCGGAGAGGACGGCGGCGGCGATGGGGAAGACGGCGTCGAGGCCGTGGTTGTCGAGGCGGTGGCGGGCGGGGCCGGTGCGGGCCCGGTAGTAGGCCTCGAGCATGGTGGGGTGGCGTTCCCACGGGTCGAAGACGTGGCGCATGACGCGCAGCAGGCCGTCACGGAGGGGTTCGCCGGGGGGTGGGGTTTCCATCGGGAGGTAGGTGTTGTCATCCATCCAGGCTTCGATGGCGGAAACCAGCAGGTCATCGCGGGTGGGGAAGAACTTGTAGATGGTGGTGAGGGAGACGCGGGCGCGGCGGGCGACCTCGCGGAGCTGGACGGCGTCGGGGCCTTCGGATTCGAGCAGGGCGGTCACTTCGAGCAGAATTCGTGCCCGGATTGCCTCTTCCGTCTCCTTGGCCATGCCGCTACAGTAACGCCGTTACTCGAGTAACCCGGTTACTCGGAGGGTGAAGTCCGTGGAGAAAGAGCACTATGCCTCGTCAGCAGTACTCGTCTGTTCCGACTGTCCGGTGGCCGATCAGCGTCGTCAAAGGCGCGGTGGCTGCGCTCGCGGTGGCCGCGAGCTGCGCCGCGGTGACCCCGGCCGCCGCCGAGCCGGTGAACGGCTTCTATTACCCGCCACAGGAATTCGATGCGACGCCGGGCGCGGTGATCAAAACCGAGGGGATGTCGGTGCTGCCGGCGGTCCCGGCCGCCGATGGGAGCTGGCCGTTGCCGGCGCAGCGGGTCATGTACACCTCGCGCACCCAGAACGACACGCCCGTGGCCGTGACCGGCACGTTCATCGACTCCACCCGGCCGTGGCAGGGGCAGGGACCCCGGCCGACGGTGCTGATCGCCCCCGGCACAGTCGGGCAGGGCGATCAGTGCGCGCTGTCGCTGGCGTTCCCGACCGGCATATACGCGAGCCTGACGCCGCCCACGTTCTCGGCCAATCAGGAGGCCATCGCCGCGTTCGCCTGGAACGCGCTCGGCGCGCGGGTCTTCGTCACCGACTACATCGGGATGGGCACGCCCGGCATCCACACCTACGCCAACCGGATCGAGGAAGCGCACGCCGTGCTGGACGCCGCGCGCACCGCGAACCGGCTCGCGGGCACCAGCGCGGACACGCCGCTCGCGTTCTGGGGGTATTCGCAGGGCGGCGGGGCGAGTGCCGCCGCGGCGGAGATGCAGCCGGACTACGCCCCGGAGCTGAATCTGAAGGGCACGTGGGCCGGTGCTCCCACGGCGGATCTGTCGGCGATTCTGGATCGGATCGAGGGCAGCCTGATCGGTGGCGCGGTCGGCTTCGCGCTCAATGGATTTCTGGACCGGTACCCGGAACTGAAGCCCGAACTCGATGCGCGCGTGACCCCGGCGGGCCACGGGCTGCTCGACGAGCTGTCCAACGCGTGCATCGGTGACGTGATCGCGCTGCATCCGTTCCTGCGCACCAACGCGTTCACCGTCGATCAGCGGCCGCTGGTCGAGCACATGCGGGAAATCCCGGCGATCCAGCAGATTCTGCGGCAGCAGCGGATCGGATCGCTGACCCCGGCCAGCCCGGTGCTGATCACCAGCGGCGTCAATGACGACACCGTGCCGTACGGCCAGGCCAAGCAGCTCGCCAACGATTGGTGCGCCGCGGGTGCGACGGTCACCTTCCGCACCGACGAATTGCCGCCGATCCTGCCGGGCGCCACAATTCCCAATCATTTCGGCCCGGAATTGATCGACGGCTTCGGCACGAACAATGCGATCAGCTATCTGATGGATCGGCTGAACGGCACACCGCTCTCGGGATGCGCCTTCTCCTGAGAACCGCAGCCACCGTCCGATTTTCGCCGATCAGTCAAGGTCACCATGTCGAATATTTCGCGTCGCTCCCTGCTGTCCGGAGCCGCCGCCACCGCCGCCCTGCTCGCGACCGCTCCCCGGGCGGGAGCCGGAATCGCCGCCCGGGTCAACAGGGTTCAGCTCACCCGTGAGGACCACCGGGTCATCGTCATCGGATCCGGTTTCGGTGGCGGGGTGACCGCGCTGCGCCTGGCCGAGGCCGGTGTCCCCGTCACCCTGCTCGAACGCGGCATGCGATGGCCGACGGGACCGAACGCGCAGACGTTCCCGAACGCCACCGCACCGGACAAGCGCATGCTGTGGCATCGATCGAGCCCCGAATTGTTCGGTAGGCCGGTCGCTTTCGACAAGTACACCGGACTGGTCGAGGCGGTGCCCGGCGAGAACATGACAGCGCTGTGCGCCGCCGGTCTGGGCGGCGGATCGCTGGTCTACCAGGGCATGTCATTGCAGCCGTCCGAGGCGGTGTTCGCCACCCACTTCCCCGGCGGTCTCGACTGGGCCGCGCTGGACAGCGTCTACTATCCCCGTGTCGCGCGGATGCTCGGCCTGGCGGTCGCACCCGACGAACTCGTCGAGACGCCGAACTACCGGGCCGCACGGGTTTTCGCCGAACACGCCCGCAATGCGGGGCTACCCGTGTCGAAGATCCCCATGCCGATCGACTGGAACTACGCGCTCGCCGAACTGCGCGGCGAGATGGCCGCCTCCTACACCAACGGCGCGGGCTCGCTCGGGGTGAACAATGGCGGCAAGCACACCGTCGACGTCACCTATGTCGCCGCGGCCGAGGCCACCGGCCGGGTCACCGTCGAGACCCTGCACGAGGTCACCGAGATCGAGCGCGGCCGCGACGGCCGCTGGGTCGTGCACGTGAATCGCACCGACACCGCGGGCACGGTGCTGGAGAACAAGATCCTCACCACCAATGCGCTGGTGCTGGCGGCGGGCAGCCTCAATACGACCCGCCTGCTGGTGCGCGCGGCCGCCAAGGGGCAGATCCCCGACCTCCCCGACGAGCTCGGCCGCGGCTGGGGCACCAATGCCGACCGCATCTACGTCTGGACCGCTCCCACCGAGGAATTCGGCCTCGCGCAAGGCGGACCCGTCGTCTACGGCAGCCTGAACTGGGACGATCCGGACGGCGCGCACACCGTCATCCAGGCGTCGATCCCGCCGCTGTCGGTGGACGCGCACAGCACCATGATGGTCGGCTACGGCGTGAGCACCGGCCGTGGCGAATTCCGCTACGACCCGGCCACCGACGCCGCCACCCTGCACTGGCCCGCCAACGGCGACAGCGCCATCCAGGACAACCACATCGGCCCCGCCGTACACCGCATCGCCGGCCCGTCGAGCACCCTGCTCGACACCAACCTCGCCTTCCCCTCCACCTGGCATCCGCTCGGCGGCGCGAGCATGGGCACGGTCTGCGACCTCGACGGCCGCGTCCTGGGCCACCCCGGCCTGTACGTCCTCGACGGCGCCCTCATGCCCGGCAACACCGCGGCCTGCAACCCGTCGATGACGATCGCGGCGCTGGCCGAGCGCGCCCTGGATCGACTCGTGGCAAAGGACGTGGGACAGCTGATTTGATGTGAGCTACCCGCGGCCGGTGACCGTGATTTGACGGACAGCGCGGACTTCGCCGGCGAGCCTCGACCGGCCGCCGGTGAACTCGCGTGGAGATGCCCGGCCTGGACCTGTCGAACTCGTCGCCCTCCGGTGTCGCGTCGAAGCCGCTCCGGCCGCCGACCGGAACTCCTGGTAGCTCAGGAACATCCGGCCACTCACGGTGATCGCCGATGGCGTCAGTATGCCGAGGCCGTCGTGGTCGGCGTCGTGATCGGGGTGGTGGACTTCTGCGGCGTGGTGGTCGGTGAGGTGGTGGTCGTGTTGGCGCCGACGGTGATGGTGATCGTCAGGTCGGGCGCTACCGCGGTGCCGGCCGTCGGGTTCTGGTCGATCACTTTGCCGATCTTCGCCGAATCGGTGACCGCGGCATAGATTTGCTTCACCGACCCCGACCAGCCGGCGGCTTTCAGCGCGGTGGTCACGGCGTCGGGGGACAGGCCGGTCAGAGTGGGCACGGTGATCGTGGTCGGGCCGGACGCGACGTACACCGTGATGGTGGCGCCGGCAGGCTGCTCGGATCCCGCGGCCGGCGCGAGTTCCACGACTGTCCCTTTGTCCCTTTTGTCCTCACGCTGAACCGTTTTGACGGTGAACCCGTCCTTCTCCAGCCGCGCTTTCGCCTGCGTGATCGTCATGCCGACCACGTTCGGAACCGGAATGGTTTTCGCGGGCTGGGCGGTGGGTGTGGTGACGATCGGCTTGTCCGTGGTGACCGTTGGCGTGTCGGTGACCGACGTGTCGGTCGTCGAGATCGCCGGGGTCGTCGTGGGCGACTGTGACGTTGCCGCGTCGGACTTCAGGGATGGCTGATGGTTTCCGGTGTGCACCACCAAGTATCCGAGGCCCGCCACGATGACAACCAGGGCGAAGGCCACGACGATCCGTGCCACAGTGCCGCGTTTGCCGGGATTCGTTGTGCCGATATCGGTCCCGGTGTCAGTGTCCGATCCGGTGCCGATGTCCGATCCCGTGCACGCGCCGATGCCGATGGCTTCATGATGCTCGGCAGGCAAGGGCCCGGTGACCAGCCTGGTCGGCGCAGGTCCCGTATTCCGAAGGGTGGGTGCGGGTCCCGTGTTCTGCCGCGTCGGCGCCGTGCCGGTGACCCAGCGGGTCGGCGCGGGCCCGGTCGCTTGGCGGGCGGGTGCGGGCCCGGTCGCCGGGAGCGTCGGCGCCGGCCCTGTTGTCTGGCGCGCGGCTCCAGGCTCGGTGTCCTGGCGGGTGTGCGGAGGCCCTGTCGGGCGCGAGGGCAGTGGCGCGGGCGGCATCGTCGTCGCGTTGTGCCCGGGCTGCGTCACAAGGGATCTCGGTCGGCCGCGGTGAACGCTGGTCGACAGTCCGGTGTGCGGCGTCGTGTTCTGGCGCAGAATTCGCGAGGCGCTCCACGCCAGGTGCGTGCAGGTGGGGAACCGCCGCTCGGGATCCTTGGCCATGGCACGCGCGATCAGCTCGTCGAAACCCCGTGGCAGCGTGGGGTTCCGATCGGAGGGGACGGGCACCGGCTCGTAGGCGTGGCCGTAGACGATCTGCCCGACGTTCTGTCCCGGATACGGAGCCTCTCCGGTCAGCATGTGAAACAGCGTGCACCCCAACGAGTACACGTCGGCGCGGCGGTCGGCCTCGGCAGGCCGGGTCAGCCGTTCCGGTGCCGCGTACTGGAAACTGACGAGGATTTCACCGTTCTGGGTGAGTTGTCGGCTCTCGTCGAGAGATTTTGCGATGCCGAAGTCGGTCAGCAGGATGCGTTCCGGCCGTCCGTCGGCGAGCAGGATATTGGCCGGTTTCACGTCCCGGTGCAGGATTCCGGTGTCGTGGGCGTGGTCGAGCGCGGCGGCGGTCTCGGCGATGATGCGCACCGCGCGGGCCGGGTGCAGGGGCCGTCGCGCAGGGCGCGCGCCACGTCGCTGCCGTCGACGAAGGTCATGGAGATCCACAGCCGGTCGTCTTCCTCGCCGCGGGCGTAGACGGTGACGATGTTCGGATGTTGCAGGCGCGCAACCGTATCGGCCTCCCGCTGGAACCGGGCCCGGTGGGCTTGTTCGCCGCCGGGCAGGGTCAGCAGTTTCAATGCCACGAATCGTGGCAGGTCGCGGTCTCGGGCCTGATAGACCGCGCCCATCCCGCCGGCTCCCAGTTTTCGCAAGATCTGGTAGCCGGCGAACATCTCTCCGGGTTCGAGCGTGACTCCCACGGAAGGGATATCGCGTGACGGGCTCACACCGAAACGTTCGGCGTGTCGCGCTCGCGCGAGTCGGGCATTTTTGATCATGGGATGCCGTTGGCTCGCCGGACGCAGCAATGACCTTGTAGTCTTTCACAATTCGGTGGGCTGGTCCGGCTACTGTCTGGGCTGTCTTGCATCCACCGGGTACTGGAAGCAACCGGTCAACAGCAAAGGGGAACGCCGGACGTGGACGTGGGAGCAGTGGCGGCGGCCGCGCAATCGGGTCGCAGCAGCGAAGCCATCGTCGCCGACACCGAGCAGCAGGTCATCGAACTGCTGACCAATATCGGGCGGTACTACCAGGCGATGTACAACCTCGGCGATATCCGTTCGCCGGGTGCGCAGTTGCGCGCGGCCTGTATGAAACTGCTGACCGTCGCCGACTGGCTGGACACGGCCCGCGATGAGCAATTCCAGGAGACCCCGCCCGCGCCGGGGGAGATCCCGCAGGAGCAGAACCGTTCGCTACCCCGGGTGGTGGCCGACTTCCTCGCCGAACACCCCGAGCAGACCTGGACTCCGGCCGAGGTGATCGCCGCGCTGCAGAGCCGCGGGGTGGAGTTGCCGATCAGCGCCCGCCATCACGTCGCGGTCGCGCTGGGGCGAATGGCGCAGCGCGACAACAGCAATGTGCGCAAGCTGGACCGGGGAAAGTACCAGTACGCGGCCGACTCGGCCTAGCGCTCGAGACGACTCGGCCTAGGAGATCCAGGCGATGAGTTCGTCGATGTAGGCGCGGAAGAGCGTGGCCATGTCCACGTTGTCGGGATCCACCAGCCATTGCAGCTGTAATCCGTCCATCATGGCGAAGACCTGCCGTGCGACGGCCGCGGGATCGATGTCCGCGCGCACGCTGCCGTCGGCGCGGCCCGCGTTCAGGGCCGCGGCCAGGTAATCCTGGAGTTTGCGGTAGCGCTGCTGCGCCCAGTCGTGCGCGGGGTGATCGGTGGTGACCGCCTCGCTGGTGAGCACCGTGAACAGCCGGACCAGTCCGGGCACGTGCGTATTGTGGTCGACCAGCTGGGCGAGGCGGATGAGGGCGTCCTTGCCGGGCAGCTGCTGGTCGAAGCCGAGGCGGTCGTAGTCGAGGCGGTCGCGGTAATCGAGGACCGCGGACAGCAGCGCCGCCTTGTTGGGGAAGTAGTGCAGCACGCCGGGCTGGGACAGTCCGCAGCGCTCGGCGATCTCGGCGATGGAGGTGCTGCGGTACCCGTTGTCGGCGAAGGCTTTCAGGGCCTGGTCGATGATCTGCTCGCGGCGGTCGTCGCCCCGGCTGCGGCGTCGAGGATGGGGCGTCATGAGGTGGGACACTAGTCAAGCGTGTTGATCAGGCAAAACCCGACCGTGGTAACGAAACGATAACGTTACCTAATGGCCACTCGGTAAACGTGGATTCCGCTGGCACACTCGAGCCCAGGCCGTACATGGCAGTACGAGGGAAGGGATCGCCGGATGAGTCAGGCCCTGATCACACCGTTCACACTGCGGGGAGCCGCCGGGAAGCTGGCCGCCTGGGAAGCCGCACCGCCGGCCGGGGCCGAGCACCGCGGCACCGCGCTGCTGGTCCCGGGCTTCACCGGCTCCAAGGAGGACTTCGAGGCGATGCTGCCGCTGCTGGCGGACGCCGGCTATCGCGCGGTCGCCTACGACCAGCGCGGGCAGTGGGAATCCGAGGGTCCGGACGAGGTGTCGGGCTACACCATGGCCGATTTCGTCGGCGATCTGCACGGCGTGGTCGATCAGATCTCGCCGGATGAGCCCGTGCACCTGGTCGGTCACTCCTTCGGCGGCTATGTCTCGCGCGTCGCGGTGATCGAGCGTCCCGCGCGGTTCCGCACCTTCACCCTGCTCGCCTCCGGCCCGTCCTCGGTGGAGGACATCAACTTCCCGCCGCCGCAGCTGGTCGCGCAGATGGTGGAAGCCGGTGGGCAGGAGACGATCTGGCAGCAGATGAGCGCGGTCATGGCCCAGGCCGACCAGCAGCCCTCGCCGGAGCGAATGGAATTCCTGCGCGAACGCATCCTGCGCACCAAGCAGGCCAACATCATCGGCATCCTGACCTGCATGGCCGAGCCGCCGGTGAAAGACCCCGCCACGCTGCGCGATTCGGGCGTGCCCCTGCTGGTCGCGTACGGCGACACCAACGACCTGTGGGCGCCCGAGGTGCACGCGGAGTTCGCGAAACAGCTGCACGCCCGGACCGCCGTCTACCCCGGCTCCGGTCACGTGCCGAACGAGGATGTCCCCGACCGGGTCTGCGCGGACCTGGTGACCTTCTGGAAGGAACGAGCATGACCGACGCCATCGACGACCTGCTCGCGAAGCTGGATCTCCCCGCCAAGATTCGCCTGATCTCGGGCGCCGGCTTCTTCCGCTTCGCCGGCGACGAGAGCATCGGGTTGGCCGAGATGCCGGTCTCCGACGGTCCCTCCGGAGTGCGCGGCGAGCAGTGGGACGAGCGCGATCCGTCGGTGAGCCTGCCCTCGGGCACCGCCCTGGCCGCCACCTGGGACCGCGACCTGCTCACCGACATCGGCGCGCTCATCGCCGCCGAGGCGCGCCGCAAGGACGTGTACGCGGTCCTGGGCCCGACCATCAACCTGCACCGATCCCCGCTCGGCGGACGGCATTTCGAATGCTTCTCCGAGGATCCGATGCTCACCGCCGAGATCGCCGATGCCTATGTGCGCGCGGTCCAGGCGCACGGGGTGAGCGCGTGCCCCAAGCACTACGTCGCCAACGACTCCGAGACCGAGCGCTTCACCGCCGACGTCGTCGCCGACGAACGCACCCTGCGGGAGCTGTATCTGTACCCGTTCGAGCGTTCCGTGGAGGCGGGCGCGTGGATGGTCATGGCCGCCTACAACTCGGTCAACGGCGCGACCATGACCGAGAACGACCTGCTCGACGAACCGTTGAAGGGGGAGTGGGGCTTCGACGGCGTGGTGGTGTCGGACTGGACCGCGGTGCGCTCCACCGCGGGCGCGGCCAAGGGCAACGACCTGGCCATGCCCGGCCCGTGGGAATTGTGGGGCGCGCCCCTGGAGCATGCGGTGCGCGACGGTGAGGTCCCCGAATCCGCGATCGACGACAAGGTGCGGCGCATCCTGCGCTTCGCCGAGCGGGTCGGGGCGTTGCGCGGAACACCCACGCCGGTCCCGGCTTTCGGTGAGGACGCGGCGCGGCAACTGGTGCGCGAGGCCGCGTCCCTGGCCATGGTGCTCGCCACCAATGACGGCACCCTGCCGCTGCGCGAGCCCGCGCGCGTCGCGCTGCTCGGATCCGCCGCCGCCGAACCGCGATTCATGGGCGGCGGCAGCGCGACCGTGATCCCCACCCACACCACCTCGCCGCTGCAGGGACTCTCCGAGGTGCTGCCGGTGGTCCACACCCCGGGTGTGCACCTGAGCGAGAACATGATTCCGGTTCCGCTGGACCTGGTCACCGATCCCGAGACCGGCGAGCCCGGGCTCCGCCTGCGCTACCTCGACGGTGACACGGTGCTCGCGTCCGAGCATCGCGGCGCGGGCAACCTCATGTTGTTCGGCAACCCGAATGCGGTGCAGGCCAAGACCATCGAACTGCGCGGGCGGCTGCGCGCCGACCTGGCGGGGGAATGGCGCATCGGTTTCGCCGGTGTCGGCGCGCTGACGCTGACCCTCGACGGCGAGCAGGTGCTCGACGAGACCGTGCTGCCCGACGGCGCCGACCCGGTCGAGATGCTGCTGAACCCGCCGCAGCGATTCGTCACCCGCACCCTCGCCGCGGGCGAGGAGGTCGAGGTGCTGGTGCGCATGGCGCCCGGCGGCGGCTTCCCGGCCATGGGCATCACCTGCGCGGTCGGCCGCCCGCGCCGTTCGGACGACGAGGAGTTCGCCGCGGCCATCGAGCTGGCGTGCACCAGCGACGTGGCGGTGGTCGTGGTCGGCACCACCGAGCAGATCGAATCCGAGGGTTTCGACCGCACCACGCTGCGGCTGCCCGGCCGGCAGGACGAGCTGGTCGCGGCCGTCGCCGCGGCCAACCCGCGCACCGTCGTGGTGGTGAATTCCGGTTCGCCCGTGGAGATGCCGTGGCGCGACGACGTCGCGGCGGTGCTGCTGGCCTGGTTCCCCGGACAGGAATTCGGGTCGGCGCTGGCGGACGTGCTCACCGGCGCGGCCGAACCCGGTGGCCGACTGCCCACCACCTGGCCCAAGACGATCGACGACGTCCCGGTGCTGAACACCAAGCCGGAGCTGGACAATGCGCTGCCGTACTCCGAGGGCATTCACATCGGCTACCGCGCGTGGCTGAAATCCGGTGTGGCACCGGCCTATCCGTTCGGGCACGGGCTCGGCTACACCACATGGGAGCTCGACGAGCTGACGGTGTCGGGCCGGACCGCCACGGTCACCGTGCGCAATACCGGCGCCCGCGCCGGCCGTCAGGTCGTGCAGGCGTATCTGTCGCGCCCGGACAGCGCCGTCGATCGCCCGGTGCGCTGGCTGGCCGGATTCGCGGTGGTCGAGGCCGGGGCGGGTGAATCCGTCACCGCCACCGTCGAATTGCCGAAGCGGTCCTTCGAGCACTGGACCGAGCAGGGCTGGGTCGTCGAGCCCGGCTCGTTCACGCTGCACGTCGGCACCTCGGTGACGGCGCTTCCGCTCACCGCCGAGATCGGCTGAGCGCTTCGCGGGTAAAGAGATCCGGCCGTTCGCGGCCGGATCTCTGACATTCAGTGCCAGCGATTCCGCTGAGCTTTCGCTCCGGATGCATTGTTGACAAGATCATGTAATATCTGGCGACATCGAAAGGGGCTGCACGGCAACCCTTTTTGCACTCTTGATCGACTTCAGGGCGGTAGGGGGTATCCGGGGGGAAACGAACAATATCGAGGCTTCGAAATATGTCGGAGCGCAGGGGCAGCTCGTCGACGCGGAGGGGGCGTTGATGGCGAGACGCAGGGGCCGGCTGCGCGCGACGTGGTGACCACACGGATTCCGCAGCATCGACTGCCGCTCGCACCAAAGGAATCTCGCGATGTCCGAAAACTTCCCGGATCATCCAGCCGCCCTTTCTTCCACTCCCACCGACCTCTCCCTGCTGTTGCGGCCGGCCCCGCCCGGAGCGCCCACCGATATGGTGCGCCCGCATCCGCGTAACGGTTATCTGCTGTGGGCCGACCTGCCGCCCGTGCTCGTGCTGGGCAGCTCCGGCGGCTCGGGCGCCACGACCACCGCGCTGGGCATCGCCGGCGCGGCCGCCTACGACTACGGCGAGCATTCGCCGGTCGTGGTGGACGCGACCACGACCGGCGGCGATCTGGCCGCGCGTGGCTGCGACACCATCGACGCCGCAGGCACCGTGCAGTCCTGGCTGAACATGGCACACCGCAGCCTGCCCTCGACGGTCATCGACAGTTGCGGTGAAAACTCTTCCGGCGTAGGCGTTCTGCCGCGCGGACCCGAGGCGCTGCCGCGTCGCGAGACCTACTCCTCGGTGCATCGCGACCTGGTGGAGGCGGGATGCCTGCCGGTGTACGACGGTGGCGCGCCGGTTACCAGCCGGATGGTCGCGCCGTTGCTGTGCGACTCGCGGATCTCGCTGGTGATCACGCTCGCCGCTCGGCCCGATGCGGTGAATCGGCTCAAGCCCGCGCTGATCTGGCTGGACGACAATTACAGCCAGTACCACTTGGCCGAGGCGGTCATCGTGGTCACGCGTCAGCATCCCAAGGACGGGCCGCTGGTCACCGAGCATGTGCGCAAGTACCTGGGCGACGTGGTCCGCGCGGTGGCCGAGATCCCGTATGACACGCATCTGGGTGCGGGCGGGCCGGTGAGCTGGCGTCGCCTGGCGCCGCCGACGCGCGCGGCGTATCGGCAATTGGTCAATCTACTTCGATAGCCCCACAAGACCATTCGGTTCGTTTCCTGGGTTGGCCCGGCAGCGCGAGGGTTGCTGGCAAGATTGCCCCATGAATGCCTACGAGGTGACCGTGGGTGGCTCGCGCATCTCGACCGCCGGGGCGTCCGCGAAGGAATCGTTCGACCTCTGGGCGTCCATCCTGAGCGAGTCGATGGTGAAGTGCTCGATGGAACCGCTCTCCGACGAACCCTTCCACGGCGTACTCGACCCGCGCGTGCGCTCCGAGCCGATATCGATTGCCCTGGTGGCGAATTCGGACACGCTGGCGCGCCGTACGCATCGCCACATCGCGAGCTCGGACTCCTCGTACGTGCTGGCCTGCCTGACCACGGCCGGGGTGTGCGACGTCCGTTGCGGCGGAACCTATCTGCGCTCGCCCGTGGGCACCATGTTCGTGGTGGACGGCGATCGGCCGCAGGAGGCCGTCACCACCGGCTACCAGGGCATCATCATCCGCGTCCGGCGCGACCTGCTGATGAGCGCCGCGGGCCTGCGCGAAGACCAGGTGCCGCAGGCGATGCGGTTGCAGCCGATCGGCCACGAGGGCTTGGTGATCGACTACTTCCGGCGTCTGGTGCACCTGTCGCCCGCGGCGCTGGGCAATACGGCGATGCTCGACGCGGGTATCGGACTGCTCGCGGCGGGCCTGGCCCTGGGCAGCGACCAGCTGCCCGACGAGTGTGCGGCCAACACCCTCCTACGTCAGCAGGTGATCACCTTTCTCGAGGCGCACCTGAGCAATCCGGAACTGACGCCGGACCGCATCGCCGTCGCGTGCGGGCTCTCGCGCCGCAAGCTGTTCCGGATCTTCGCCGACATCGACGGCGGACCCATGATGTTGCTGCGCCGGCTGCGGGCCGAGCGCGCCCGGGAACTGCTGGTCGCCGCGCCCGATCGCACCATCGCCGCCATCGCGGACGCCTGCGGATTCACCGGGGACCGCAACTTCTATCGCGTGTTCCGGGCCGAAACCGGGCTGACCCCACGCGAATACCGTGACCACATCCTGTCGGTGCGGCCCGCGCCCGGCTCGCCGATGGGTGTGCCGCTGGGTAGCTTCTCGGCGTGACCGCCTGCCGACCGCGGTGTGTCACCGGTGGTCGCAGTGGTGTCACCGGAGGTCGGTCGAGATGACCGTTCGATTGCTGTGAGGCTGCTGACAGTTTGCGGAGTGTTAGCGTGGCTCCCGTTTTGTACGAAATCAGGATCCATGGACACGAAGAGTTGCGGGAGTGCTGATTTGCTGAAGTACGACATGACGGAGATGGGCGCGGCGGTCGCGGGCGGCGAGCTGTCGGCCGGGGAAACGCCGAGGGCGAAGGTGCGCAGCCGGGTGCCGGTGGTGCTGCGGCGCGGCGTCGAGTGTGTGGCCGACCTCGTCACGTTCGAGAATCTCGCGGATCCGGGTGAGCACGTGGCCTTCGTCTTTCCGGCCCCGTATCGGGCCGCGGGAATTCCCTTGGTGCGCGTCCACAGCGAATGCCTGACCGGTGATCTGCTGGGCTGCGACCGTTGCCAATGCGGCGGGCAATTGCAGGAGGCGGTCACCCTGATCGCCGCGCGCGGCGGCGCGATTCTCTATCTGCGCCAGGAAGGCCGCGGCATCGGGCTGTACAACAAGGTCGACGCCTATGTGCTCCAGGATGTGGGCTACGACACATTCGAGGCCAATCGTTTGCTCGGCCGCGGCGCCGACGAACGCACCTATCGAATGGCCGCGCAGATGTTGTCCGCCCTGGGCCTGGACACTGTGGAACTACTCACCAACAACCCCGACAAGGTGCGTCAATTGCGTGCCGAGGGAATAGAAATCGCCTCCGTGCGCAGGTCGGAGCCGGATCTGCTGACCGAGCCCCATCGGTTCTTCTGACGCCACCCGTAGTTCAGTCACAGCCGAGAATTGGTCCGTGCCAATCGATCTCGCACCCATGTGATTCCGATAGCATCGAATGGGAACAGTGGTACGCGCAAACCGTTCGATCGTCGGAATTCGGCAGGTAGGTGGGATGCGGTGAGTCCGGGTGCGAGATCGTGTATCCGCTGTGGCGGCCGTTTGGCCCGGGACAACGACGACGAGCTGTGCGGTCCCTGCGCCCGGGGCCGCGAACGCCTGCCCCGGCTGGAGCCCGCGCAGTGGCGCACCGAGGATATGCGGAATGCCCTGCTCACCAGGGAATTCGGGGAAGTGCTGCGGGCCTGGCGGCGGCATCCCGCCCACGGCGGCCGTCCGGTCCCGCAGATCGATCTGGCCGGGTGGCTGGGCATCACACAGGGCCAGTTGAGCCGCATCGAAAGCGGCCGCAACCGCGTGCGTGACCTGGACAAACTGAACTGGTACGCACGCACCCTGGGCATTCCGGCCGAACTGCTGTGGTTCGAATTGGACGGCGCCGATGATCCGGCGCCGCCGGTGACCCGCGATCTCGAACTCGGCAATGGCGCGCTGGTTCCGACGACAGCGCCATTGTCATCGAGTCTGCTGGTCGAATCCTTTTCCACGGTCCTGGAACAGTATGTGCGCACCGACCGGGTGGCAGGCGCGCATCGCCTGCTCCCGATCATCACCCAGCAGATGCGCTACGTCGACCAACTCGACGAGACTGCCGGCTCGGCGCCCATGGGATTGCAACTGCTGCGAGCGCGATTCGCCGAATTCCTCGGGTGGCTGCATCAGGACGCCGGGAATCTCCCGGCGGCCAGCGAATGGACGCGGCGCGCGGCCACACTGGCCGGAGAATGCGGCGACGAACGTCTGCAGTCCTACACCCTGGTCCGGCAGAGCAATATCGCGGCCGAATCGGGAAATCCCTCGGCGGCGATCGATCTGGCCCGGGTGGCGCTGCGCACCCCGTCGAATCTCTCCCCGCGCCTGCGCACCCTGGGACTGCTGCAATTGGCCCACGGTCACGCCCTGCGCCGGGAGCGCGGCGAATCCGATCGGGCCATCGGGCAGGCCTGGGACAGCGCGGCCGATTCTGCGGGCGGCGACGACCTGGCCGGTTATTGCACACCCGAATTCATTCGCATGGAAGCCGCGCACAGCTGGGTGCAGCTGGGCAAGCCCGAAGCCGCCGAGGAGGCTTTACTGAAAGCCCTTCCGCTGTGGCAGGTCGAGGACCGGCGTGATCTCGGGCGCGGGCTCGCGCTGCTGGCGGTCGCGCAGGCGCGCACCGGGCAAGCCGAGCAGTCCCTGGAAGCGGCCCGGCACGCGCTGGCGATCGTGGCGGAGACCCATTCCAGCCGGACCATGCGGCAATTGCACCGGCTGCCTGAGGAATTGCGGAGCCGGGGTGGCGTCGATCAGGCGATCGAACTGCGTAAACTACTGCATCGGACCGTCCGTGCCCAGCGCTGATCACGGCCGGCCGCGAGTCCGGCGGCAATTCGGCGGCGTGGATATGTGTGAGCGGAATTGCCGATATGCGCGGCGCCGGATTCCGCCCTGATGCGAGGTGCGTCACGCTGCTATTAGCTGGAAAATAGCGGTAAAGTTCGCAGTTGGAGTCGATCTTGTTCGTACGTATCTCACGCGACGTGGATTCGAGGACAAATGACGAATGCCGGAAAGTTGCCTGTGCTGACCTTCGCCGCACTTCTGTTGACCTCGATCGGGCTGCTCCTGATCGGTCCGGTGGCCGCCGGATTCCTGATCCAGGCCAGCGCGGGCGGGCCCGCGGACCTGGCGAAATTCGCGCCGCTGGTCGGGATGGCGCTCCTGGTCGCCCTCACACTGGGCTCCGGGGTGTGGATGTTCTGGTCACTGCGGCGCAAGATCTGAGACCTCGGGCACCCCGGAGCCGGCGAGATCGATTCAGGCGAAGTTCTTTTCGATCAGCTGGGTCAGCACGGACGGGTACCGGTCGGGGTAGTCCATGGGGACGATCCCGTAGTGGGCGGCCTGGCCGCGATGGGCGGTCAGGTACGCGTCGAGCTTCGGCATGATCGCCGCGGCATTGTCCTTGGGCCAGGCATTGTCGGCGAAACTGGTGAAGTTGATGTACTGGAGGGTGTTCGCGGGATCGCCGGCGGCCTTGTCCAGGCAGGCCTGCACGTAGTCGAACTTGTCGCCGCCCGAGGAGCCGAAGTTCGAGGAACCGGAATCGAGTCCGGCCAGGCCGCGGTCCTTGTAGCGGTCCTGCAGATAGATGCGGTCGTTGCTGAAGACGCCGTTGTCGCCGCCGGGCCATTGCAGACAACCCAGCGAGTTGGCGAACTGGGCGATCAGCACGATGCGCCCGCGTGCCTCGCCGAGTGCGGGGAAGCGGTTCTCCAGCCAGAACAATGAGCGGTAGCCCTTGGCGTCGAGGTAGCCGTTGAAGATTCGCTCGAAGTTCGAGCCCACGTCGTTGTTGGTGCCGTCCTCCTTCTTGACCCGCATGACGAGGACCTCGCCGGGGTTGCGGGTCAGGAAGGTCCGGCACTGGTCGAGCACGGAGTCGAAGCTGATGCCCTGGTAGAAGCCGCTGTGGTAGACGCCGAAGGAGTCGGCGGTGTGGTCCTGCAGGCCGTTGCAGCGGATGTCGAGGAAGCGGATGCCGTGCGCGAATTGATCGGGCAGCGACCAATTCTGGGTGTGCGACCATTCGGTGCCGTTGGCCGGGTCGGTGGCGCACGAGTCGTGGGTGCCGGGGATGGTCAGGCGCAGCAGCGCGGTGCTGTCGGGCAGCGCCGCCATCCAGGCCTGCGGGGGTGTGGTGACGGTGCGCGCGTGCGGAATCGCCTGCGCCGCAGCGCCGGTCAGGCCGGTGGCGACGGTGCCGGCGACGGCGGCCAGGGTGGTGCGGGCGAAGTCTCGGCGCGTCAGGCTCATAGAGCGGGGAGCCTAACCTGGACAGCGGTCCAAGATCATTGAATTGCTCGAATTGAGGGATCGATCTCGGTGCCGCGTCCGGGTCGGCCCGAAACCGGTCAGCTCGGTTCGGCGCGCAACGTGATCGTGGTCCAGCCGCCCACATGGATCCGATCGCCGTCCCGCAGCGGGATGGCCGTCTTCGGCGCGATCGGCGTCGGGCTCTCGTTGATGCAGGTGCCGTTCGTGGACCCGAGATCGGTGACCGTGAGCGTCGCGCCCTTGATGTGCAGCATCGCGTGCGAGCGCGAGACCGCGATATCGGCGGGCGCCACCGACAGATCGATCTCGGGGTGCAGGCCCTGCGAGGCGCTGCGCTTGCCGATCAGGACATTGGGGCCCCGCAACGGGATTCGGCGGTCCGGGTAGTAGCCCGGGAACTCGACCCGGTCCAGGTCGGGGCCCTGCTGCGCCTGCATGCGCGCGTAATGCCCGGGATCGGCGGTCACGGTGGCCACCCAGACCGGCCCGCCGTCGAGGTCCGGGGGCTCGCGGATCTCGCCCAGCGTGGCGGCCTCGTGCTCGTCCGGCGCGCCCGGTTCCGGCGCGGGTGGTGGCGGCGGCAGCGCCGAATCGTGGCCGCAGTTCTCGCAGAACCGGCCCTCCGACGGCACCCCGCACGACGGGCACAGGGCCAGGTTCGTGGTGGCGCTGGGCGATCGGCCGCCCACCGGCGCGCCGCAGGTGTCGCAGTAGTCGACGGCGGCGGTCTCGTGCCCGTCGGTGCAGAACGCCATCACGGCTCCTTGCGAACTCGGGCCGTCTTCGTGGATCGCACGTCGAGGGCCATCTCGTCGACCGGATCGACCTTGTTGCGCAGCCGGATGGTGCCGGTCCGCTCGTCGACCACGTCCACCACGCTGAGCAGCAGCTTGGCGGTGTTCTCATTGCCGGAGGCGGTCGCCAGGTGGTAGGCGCGCTGGAGTTTGGCGGTGGCCGTGGCGAAGTCGCCCTGCTTGCGCGCGGTCAGGCCCTCCTGCACGGTCTGGGCCAGCTCGGCTTGGCCGGTGTAGTGGGCGACGCGGCGGCTGATGCGCGCGGACTTGTCGGTGTCGGTGGTCCAGGCGGCCTTGACCAGGCCCTGCCCGAGGATCTCGCCGTCGGCCAGCACGGTGACCCGCGCGGCCAGCTTCTCGCGATCGGCCGCCGCGGGCTCGACATCCAATTGCACGTGATAGTCACGGTCCTCGGCGCCCCAGGAGCCCAGCGCGTACTCGCCGACCTGCGGGCCGGTCTCGATCCGCCGCGCAGTGAGGTCCTCGATGAACGGCGCGACCTGCTTGATGAAGGAGATCCGCGCGCCCACCGGCGTCCACACCCGCAGCGTCAGCTCCGGAATCGCCTTCTCCATTGAGGTTTCCATTATGGTCGCGAAGTCCTGGGCCAGCAGGTCCGCGGTCTTCACGATGTCCACGGTGCCGTGCAGCGCGGAGGCGACGGCGCGCAGCTCGTTCGGGTTCCAGTCCGCGCCGACACCCCGGCAGTCGCAGGTGAAAACGCCTGTCGACAAACCGATTTCCTCGGCCAGCCGCTCGGGCGTCTCGTGCTCGTTCTTGCCGTCGGTGAGCAGGATGGCGTGCACCATGGCGCCCGGATGCTGCTGCGCGATCAGCCGCGAGAGTCCCAGCCAGGTGCCGATGGCGGTGCCGCCGTGCGGGGACAGCCGGTCCAGGGCGCGGCGGGCATTGGCGCGTTCCTGCGGGCTCGCCACCGCGGACGGGCCCTGCGTCGGGAACACCACCTGCGCCTTGTCGGTGCCCTCCACGATCGCGAAACGGGTGCCGTCGGGCATGACGTCCAGGGCGGCCAGCGTGGCGCGCCGCGCGCCGGCGAACTTGTCGCCCCCGCCCATCGATCCGGAGGCGTCGATGATGAGGATCTCGACCCGCGGCGCGGGCGGCACCGACACCACCAGGTCGTCGGTGGCCTCGACGGTCACGATCGCGTCGACCGTGCGGGCGCCGTCGGCGAGGAAGGGGTTCTGGTCGACGGCGACCGAGAGTCCGGTGTGCTCAGCGGAAGTCACGGGGTGTCTCCTGAAGGTGCTAGGGACGGTACAGGGACGAGAGCGACGGTGATGTTGTCCTTGCCGCCCGCGCCGAGCGCGTGTTCCACCAGGGCGCGCGCCGCCGGCAGAGCGGGCAGCGCACTGGTGAAGCGGGACAGGGCCGCCGCCTCCGGGAGGTAGTTCCACAGGCCGTCGCTGCACAGCAGCAGCACGCCGGGCTCGTGGGTGTGCAGGGTCCGCACGCAGGTGGGCGACCACTGGTGTTCGCTGTCGGCGCCCAGCCAGCGGGTCAGCACGTGCGCGTGCGGACCGTCCATGGCGGTGGCCGCGTCCAGCAGGCCGTTGTCGACCATGGCCTGCGCGAGCGTGTCGTCGACGGTGAGGCGCTGCGAGTCGTCGCCGGGCCGCAGCCAATAGGCGCGGCTGTCACCGACATTCGCGACGGTGATCGACGCGCCGCCCTCGGGCCGGAACTGCACGATCGCCGAGACGTAGGTGCACGACGGGGACTTGCCGTCGGGTGAGCCGACCGCCTTGACCGCGTCCGCGGCGGCGGTGAGCCCGGCCAGCGCGCAGTCCTCGGCGGACCGGTCGGCGGCCAGTGCGGCCAGGGTGGCGTCCAGGCCCGCCCGCACCGCCGCGCCCGAGGCCGCCTGTGGGTCCTCGGAGGTCGACACCCCGTCGCAGACCGCGAGCACCGCGGTGGCCGGGCGGTCCGGCGAGGCGCTGTCGACCACCGCCGCGGCAACCGCGTCCTCGTTGCGGGCATGCAGCAGACCACGATCGGTGACCAGGCAGGTGGCGCCCAGATCGGCTTCGAAGCGATCGCGTTCGGGGCCCAGTTCACCGCAGGTGGAGCAGTAGCCGTCCGGATCGAACGCGGTGCCCCCGCAGCCGGTGCAATCCGGCGCGGGACCGGCGTCGAAGCCGTCCGGGCCCGCGGTCGTGGCGCGGGCGTTGCGCGCGGCCTCGGCGACCGGCACCGTCGACCCGGAGCCGGGCCGGAACTCCCTGGGCGGCAGGGCGATCAACCGGATGCCCAGCTTGCTCCCGCACGCCTCGCAGAAGCGGTCGGTGTCGGCGGCGAAGGTGCCGCACTGCGGGCAGCGCGCGGTCACAGCAGCGTCCTCGGGCGCACGGCATTGGCCTGTTCGACCAGGGCGATCCGCTCCCACATGTCGTCGGTCTCGTGCGCGAGGTCGCGATAGCAGCGTTCCAAACCGGTCCGTACCCCTTGTTGATCGAGCGCCACCCCCAGCAGCGGGGAGTGGTCGGTGGGCACCCTGCCCAGGCGCAGCCAGCGCAGCGCCGCGTCCAGGACCCGCAGCCGGGCCTGCGCGGCACGGCGTTTCGAGTCCAGGGTCAGCTTGCCGATGCGGGCGCCGGCGTCGCGCAGCACCTGCTCGGTGAGCTCGGCGGGATCGCTGACGACCAGCAAGGTCTCCACCGCGGTGACCCCCGCCTCGGTGTACACCGCCGAGGCGGCGTCGACCTGATCGAGCACCGCCACCGCGCCGGCGCTGTCGCCGGCCGCGCGTCGCAGCCGAGCCGCGCCGAACGCGGCGCTGGTGAAGGCGTGGTCGGTGCGCCACACCAGCTCGTAATAGGTTGTGGCGAGGGCGGACGCGGCGTCCTCGCCGTCGGAGGCCAGCAGTTCGGCGGTGACGGCGAGCGCCAGTTTCGGGGCGGCCTCGCCCGGCAGCGCGCTGTAGAGGGCGTCGAATTCGGCTACGGCGGTGGCCCAGTCGTGTTGCAGCAGCCGGGCCTGGCCGGCGAACCAGGTGAGCCGCCAGTCGCCGGCCAGGGTGGCCTCCACCGCGTCGAGGCGGCGCAGGGCGTCGTCGGGATCGCCGAATTCCAATGCGGCACGGATCAGTCGGAGCGGAATCTCCACCGACTCGGCCTGGCCGGTGACCACCGACTGCAATCCGGCGTTGATCTCGCGCTCGAGGTCCTCCGGGGTGACCGCGCCGCTCGCGGCGAGCAGCGCGGCGCCGCTGTCGCTCGGATCGACCAGCGGGACCGGCAGTGCGGCGATGATGTCGCGCGGGTCGCCCGGCAGCCGGTCGCCGACGCCGAACACCCCGCGCGGCGGGCCGAACCGGGTGGACAGGCCCGGCCGCGGGCGGCCGTCCTCCTCGGCCAGCACCTCGCGCAGGACACCGGTGAGCTGATCGCCCATCTCGGTCATCGAGGTGAAGCGGGCGTCGGGGTCGGCATCGGTGGCGCGCACCAGGAATCGGTACAGCGACTCGTGGCGGGCCAGCACCGCCTCGGTGTCCGGACCGGGCAGCGGCCCGAGCTCGTTGTTCACCGGCGGGATCCGCATGATCAGCGCGGCCAGCGTGCGGCCCACCGTGTACACCTCGGAGGCGACCGTCGGACCGGTCTGCGCGATCTCCTTGGCCTGATAACCCGGTGTGCCGTAGATGGTTTCGTTCTGATCGTGCAGGCCGATCACCGCGCCCAGGTCGATGAGCTTGAGCTGCTCCTCGGTCTGCATTACGTTGTCGGGCTTGAAATCGCAGTAGGCCAGGCCGCGATCGTGCAGGTACTCCAGCGCGGGCAGCATCTCCAGGATGTAGGCGATGGCGCGCGCGGGGCGCAGATACTGCTGATCGGCGGTGCGCTGCTCGCGCAGAATCTGTTTGAGCGACTTGCCGCCCACGTACTCCATGACGATGTAGCCGACCGGCTTGCCGTCGGGGCCGGTGTCCTCGGCGAAGTTGTAGATCCGCACGATATTCGGGTGATCGACCTGCGCGAGGAACCGCTTCTCGGCCACCGCGGCCCGCATGGCGTCCGCATCGCCGGTATTGAGCAGACCCTTGAGCACCACCGGCCGATCGTCGACCTTGTGGTCGACCGCCAGGTAGATCCAGCCCAGGCCGCCGTGCGCCAGCGGGCCCAGCACCTCGTACTGGCCGCCCACCACATCGGTGTGGGACAGCTTGGGGGTGAAGGAGAATCGGGTGCCGCAGTGGGCGCAGAAACCCTCGGTGCGACCGGGCGCGCCCTCGCGGCTGCGGCCGACAGGGCGGCCGCACTTGCCGCAATCACGGTGGTGCTCGGGCACTTCCGGATCGGCGAGCACCGCCTCGGCCGGGTCGCGGCGGGGGACCGACGGGACCTTCACCATGCCCGCGCCCAGCCGGCCGCGACTGGCGCCGGTGGATCCGGAACGGCCGGTGCGGACCGAGCGTCCGCTGCGCGAGGCGCGGCCGGTCGAGATGGAGCCCGCGCCGGTGGTGGCCGCCACGCTCGCCTGCGCGGTGGTGGCCATCGCGGACGGGGGAGCGGGGGCGCTGCCGCACACATCGCAGTAGCCGTCGAGAATCGTTCCGGTGCAACCGGGTTCGGTGCAGCTGCCGGATGTGGCAGCGTTGCCGAGGTCGGGGTCGCCCGTGTTGGCGCCCGTCGTGCCGGTGACAGTTCCGGCCGTCCCGGTGCCGCTGTGCGCGGTCCCGGTCGCGGCGTTGGCTGTGCCGGTGGTGGCGTTCGTCGCGCCGGCGGTGTGCGCCGACATGGTCGCCTGGTGCGTGGCGGCCGCCGGGTTCGGGGCGGTGCCGCAGACGGTGCAGTATCCGTCCTCGATGGTCCCGGTGCAGCCGGGCTCGGTGCAGTTCATGATCGCCTCCCCGATTTCTGCGCGATGAGCTGGCGGTAGTCCGTGATGGCGCGGGTGACCGCGGCCAGGTCGCAGGGCCGGCGGGCGAGCAGCCCGGCGGCGATTCGGCTGGAGGCCAGCACATCCTGTTCCTCGCTGACGCCCAGGCGGGCGGCCTTGGCGCGGTAGGAGCTGAATCGGCCCTTCAGTTCCAGCCGCCGGTCGAGCAGGCCCTGCGCGAGTTGTTCGTTGCGGGCGGCGGCGTCGAGCGTGGCGGCGATGCGCCGGCGCAGCTCCCACAGCGCCGCCGGCGCGGGCGGATTGGCTTCCAGCGCGGTCAGTTCCGCGCTGTAGACGGCGCTCTCGTCGGGCTGTCGGGGCAGCGGCGCGGCCAGGATGATGGTCTCCACCTCCGCGCGCGCGTGGTCGGCCCGCGCATAGGTCTTGCGCAGCACGTCGATCAGCGTCCGCACCCGCTCGACCGCGGTGTCCCAGTCCGCGGCCATGGCCCGCAGGTCGGCCAGGACCGTCGCGGCCTCGCGCATGCGCCGGGACAGTTCGGTCAGCTTGCGCTCGACTACCTCGGGCCCCAGGGCGAGCGGATCGGTGGCGACCTGGACCGACAACTCGTCGATCTCGGTTGCCAGCGCCCGTAATTGCGGCAGCGAGGTGCCGATGCGGTCCAGTTCCGCGCGTAGCGGCGCGACCTCGGTCATGACCCGCCCGTTGACCGCGTCCACCGCCTCGAGCACCTGCACCACCACGGGGAAGGCCGCGCGCATGCGGTCCAGCATCTCCGCGATGCCGATCAGCTCGACCTGCTCGCGCGGTCCGCCCAGCGAGCGCTGCGACATGGGAATCATGGTGCGCGCCAGCTCGACCGGCTGCCCGCGCAGCAGCCGGGTCAGCTCCTCGCGATCGAGCGCGTCGAGCCGCCGCCGGGCCCGTGCGGTGCGCGCCTGGTCCAGCACGGCGGTCAGCCGGCCGAAGTCCTCCCACATCAGCTCCAGCGCGGCTCGCGCCGGGGCCCAGCGCTGCTCGGTCACGCCGGTCGGCGGAAACCGGCGCAGCAGCACCAGACCCGGATGTTTGTCCAGCTCCACCAACGTGGCGGCGATGATCTCGATCTCGCGGGCACGTTCGGCGATGTCGCGATCGATCTCGGCGACGCTGAGAACGTGCCCAGGATTCCCCTGCATGACCGAGCTCAATCGCTGTACTTGGGCGCCGGGGGACCGTTGGACGGCCCGAGCACGCTCAGCCGCTGGTTGTAGAGCCGCTGCCAGGTGCCGTCGGAACGCACCCGCTCCAGCACGCCGTTGACGAAGCGCACGAAATCGGTGGCCTGCTGCTGGATTCCGATGGCGTAGGAGTCCGAGGCCATGGCGTCGCCGACCACTTCGAGATTCGGGTCCTGGATCTTGAGGCCGTACAGCAGCGGCAGGTCGGTGCTCGCGGCGTCGACCTCGCCCTGCTGCAGTGCGGTCAGGCAGTCCAGCCAGTTCTCGATGCCGATCACGATGGGCCGCTGCGGGAGCGCGAAGACGGCGTCCAGGGTGGTCGAATTCGGGATGCCGCACACCTTCTTGCCGCCCAGGTCCGCGGCCGAGTGGATGCCGGAGCCCTTGGTCACCAGGACCCGCTGGTCGGTCTCGAAGTAGACCGACGAGAACTGGATGTCCTTGCGGCGCGCGCAGGTCGCGCTGAAGCTCTGCACCACCATGTCGACCTGGCCCTTGGTCAGCGCCTGCACCCGGTTCGAGGTCTCGATCGGCTTGAGCTCCACCCGGTTCGGGTCACCGAACAGGTCCCGGGCCACCTCGCGCGCCAGATCGATGTCGAAGCCCTCGATCTCGCCGGTGGCCGGATTGCGGTAGCCGAACAGGAATTCGTTCTGGTTCACCCCGACCCGGATCTTGCCGCTGGCGACGATCGCCGCCATGGTCGATCCTGCGGGCATGGCGCCCGGCTGCGGTTGCGCGCCCTGGGGACGCAGGCTCGCGGTCGGATTGCAGGCCTGATCGGTGCGCTGATTGGGGGCGCCGGTGAGCACCGTCGCGCCCGCCGGCAGCCGGTTCTCGGCCGGCAACTGAAAGGGCGCGGCCTCCGGCGTCGCACCGCACGCGGCGGCCAGCAGCGCCACCGCCGCCACCACCAGCATCCGCATCCGCTTCACAGGAACTCCTTCAACCGCGGCCACACCCCGACGACGATGGCGCCCGCCGCAGCCACCAGCAGTGCCAGCGTGCCCCACGGGCTGAGGGTGAGAGCATTTCCGGCCGTGTTCACATCGTCGCGCACTTCCTGGCGGGTGCGCTCGAGTTCGGTGTTCAAGGCGGTGTCGAGCGCGGCGAACTGGGCCGCCGAGCCCGTGCCGTCGGCCTTGAGCGACTGGTCGACCGCCCCGCGATAGTTGTTGCTCAGGAACGCGGCGACTTCCTTGCGATGGCCGTCCTGCCAGCCGGAGAACGCCTTCGAGGCCGGTGAATCGGCGCTGACCAGGTCGGACAGATCCGACCGGAGCTTGTCGCTGCCCTGGGCGAAGCGCTGCTCGCTGGCGCTGATGTCGCTGCGGGTGATCAGCTGCAGGGTCTCCTCGGTGCGGGCCTGCTGGGCGAGAATCCGCGCCTGCGCGAGCTTCTCGAACCGGGCGGTCGCCCCGGTGTCGATCGACGCCGAGGCCGCGATGGTGGTGGCCAGGATCCACAGCAGCGCCACCACGGTCAGACCCGCGGCCGCGACCACGCCCGGATTGATCCACCGGTTGGTGCGAGCCACCAGCAGCCACGATCCGTAGCCGCAGGCCGCGAGGAGCAGGACCAGCACGCCGACGCTCCACAGCGGCAGGCCGGTGATGGCGCGCTGATCGCGGTGCAGCTGGTCCAGCCGGATGCCTTCCAGTTCGGCCGCGTTCTTCAGCAGGGAGCCCTGCATGAGCGCCGAGGCCTGGCGCAGGTAGGCCGAGCCGACGGGCAGGCCCTGCCGGTTATTGGCCCGGGCCGCCTCGACATAGCCGGTGTAACTGGGCAATTCGGCCGCGATCTTGCCGAGGATGGTGCGGGTCTCGTTGTCGGAGGCGCCGGTGGTGGCCTCCGCGAGGGCGGCCGCCGCGTCGGTGAGCGCGTTCTCGTAGCGGGTGCGGACCTCGGACGATTCGATGCCGCCGGACAGGTACGCGGTGGAGGCCGCGGCGTCGGCGGTGGACAGTGCCACGTAGAGCCGTTGCGCGGCATTGGCCAGTGGCTCGGTGTGGGCCAGCACGGTGTCGTGGCGAGAGAGTTTGGCGCTCTGCTGATTCGCCGACACTCCCGCGCCGATCAGGGCGAGCACCGCGAGGGCCGCGCCCACCGCCGCGATGACACCCGGTGCGGTGCGCGCCAGGCGTCGCGTCCATTCCGCGGCATTGCGAATGGTCGCCGGTAAGCGACTCCTCAACTCCGATTCCCCCGTTCGACCGGCCGGTTCTCCCCGTATGGCCAGATCGTACGGGAGTGATCGCGGGCTGTCGATCGAGTTCCGACCGGTTGGAATTCGATTGCCGAGCTCGCGATTTCGAATGTCCGCGCATTCATGACCGGACCGTGAAATCCAGATTTAACCGCGGGTAATCGCCGGGAAACGTTACGGCACAACACTTGGTTCACCCGATGTGACCTCAGACACCTTATGTCACAACGTCATTAGTGCTGGAGCGAGTCTGGTGCCTGCCCGCTCCGCGGTGAGGTAGCGCTGAAACAATGTCACCGTATCCCGACTGGCTCAACCCCGGCGACAATGCCTGGCAGTTGGTAGCCGCGACTCTCGTCGGCCTGATGAGCATACCCGGAATCGCGATCTTGTACGGCGGTCTGGTGCAACGCAAATGGGCCGTCAACACCATGCTCATGGCATTCACCGGATTCTCGCTGGTCCTGGTGGTGTGGGTGCTGTGGGGCTTCAAGATGGGATTCGGCGAACCCGTCCGGATCGGGCCCGGAATTCTGCGGGCCGCCATCGGCAAGCCGCACACCGTGCTCGGCTCGAATAATCAAGAACAGGCAGCGATTCCGCTGCTCGACGGGCTCATGCCGAACTTCCGCTTCTCCCAGACGACTCTCGTTTACTTCCAGTTCGTGTTCGCGGCGATCACCCCATTGCTGTTCCTGGGCAGCGTGATCGGCCGCATCAATTTCAAGGTCTGGCTGATTTTCGTCCCGCTGTGGTCGACGCTGGCGTATTCGGTCAACGCCTTCCTGATCTGGGGCGGCGGCTGGTGGTCGCAGATGGGAGCGCTCGACTACTCCGGCGGCTACGTCATCCATCTGGCCGCGGGGACCACGGGATTCGTGGCGGCGGCGGTCATCGGTCCGCGACTGGCGCGCGACCGCGAACGCGCGGTGCCCAACAATCTGCCCATGGCCGCGGCCGGGGCGGGCATCCTGTGGCTGGGGTGGAACGGATTCAACGGCGGCGACCCGTACTTCGCGGGCGCGGATGCCTCACTGGCGGTGATCAATACGAATCTGGCCACCGCGTGCGCCGTGCTGACCTGGGTCGTGTGGGACATGCTGGCCGGCCCGTCGCGGCGACCCAACTTCCTGGGCGCGGTCAACGGCATGATCGCTGGGCTGGTCGCCATCACCCCGGCGGCCGGTTTCGTGAACAGCTTCGGGGCCATGGTGATCGGGCTGATCGCCTCGACGCTGGTATGGCTGTCCTGGAACAAGCTGGGCCGCACCAAGCTGTTCCGGAAGGTCGACGACACCCTCGGGGTGGTGCACACCCACGGCGTGGCCGGGCTGGCGGGCGGGCTGCTGGTCGGGGTGTTCGCCGATCCGCACATCCGGGTGTATCTGGGCACCGGCGGGGCCGCGGACGCGACCTACGGCGGCTGGCTCTACGGGCACAATCCGAAACTGCTGCTCTGGCAGGCGGGTGCCGCGGCGACGGTGATCGTGTGGGACGCGTTCGTCACCTTCGCGATCCTGAAGATACTGAGCCTGTTCATGAGCCTGCGCATGCCGGATGCGGTCCTCGAAGTGGGCGACGTCGCGGCGCACGAGGAGGAGGCCTACCCGGACGACTCGCTCGTGCACGCGCCACCGGTGCGGAAACCGCCGGTGCGCGCGCAGGCGCCACTCGCGCAGGACGGTGAAGCGGGGGTCCCGGTCGAGGAAACCTGAAACCGAGGCCGCCGCGACTCGGCGGCATGATCGGTGCCCGCATCGCCCTACCGGTTCAGGCCGGCAGGGCGATGTGCGGGTCGTTCGAGCGGTACGGCTCGGCGTGGGGGCCGGTGGCCAGGCCGCGCAGGACGGTGGCGAGGGCGTGCTGGATGGCCGCTTCCCGGTCGGCGTCGGTGGCGTCGGCAAGGGGAGCGTCGATGAGCAGCGTCGCCAGGCCGTGGACGGCCGCCCAGGCGGTGAATTCGGCGCCCGGGCGCTGGCGGGGGTCCATGAAGCCCACGGTGACCAGGGCGTCCAGGCCGACACCGATCAGCTGGAAGATCGGGTCCTCGGTGACGTCCTTGTCGATGTCGATGTCGGTGGCGCAGAAGGCGGTTCGGAACAGGCCGCGTTCGCGGTCGGCGTATTCGATGTAGGCGCGGCCGGCGGTCGCCAACTGGGCAATGGCGGTGGCGGTCGGGTCGGATTGTTGCGGAACGCTTTTCATCGCGGTGTCGAGGGCCTCGAACAGGGCCTCGGCGGCCTGGTCGTGGACGGCGGCGAGCAGTTCCTCGTGTCCGTTGAAGTGGCGGTAGGCGGCCGTGGCGGTCACGCCGACGGCGCGGGCCGCGGCGCGCACGGTGACGGCGGTGGGGCCGCCGATCTCGGCGAGCTGTGCGGAGGCGCGAACGAGGGCATTGCGCAGGTCCCCGTGGTGGTAGGGGGCCTCGCGAGCGGGTCGTTGCGGCGCGTCGTCTGTGATGGCCACGACATTGATGTTGACACCTGTACAGATTCGGGGGCAAGTTAACACCCATAAAGTTCACACCTGTCAACATCTGTCTTCTCGAGGGGAATCAACCATGAGCGCAGTGCTGGGGAGGATCGGCGACCTCGCGTTCCGACGCCGTGGCCTGGTCGTCTCGATCTGGATCGCAGTGCTGATCGCCGTGGTCGGTGGCGCCGCCGCCGCGGGCGGCCACCTCGACGACCGGTTCACCGTGCCCGGGGCCGAATCGCAGCACGCGCTGGATACCTTGACCGAGACCGCGCCGGGTGCGGCCGGGGCCACGGCGCAACTGGTCTTCACCGCGCCGCCGGGTCATCTCATCTCCGAGGCGCCCTATCGCGCGGCCATCGCTCACACCCTGGCGGACGCCGGAACCGCGGCCGGCGCGGTCGGGGTCACCACACCGCAGCAGGCGGGAACGATCTCACCCGACCAGCGGACCGCGGTCGCGATGGTGTCCTTCGCCGGTGACCGCTCCCAGGTGAGCACCGATGCCCGCGCGACCGTGGAGCGGTCGGCGGATTCTGCGCGTGACGCCGGACTTGATGTTTCGGTCGGCGGCACCGTGTACGGCGTCGGCGACATGCAACCGGGCATTACCGAAGTCCTCGGACTGGGTGTGGCCGTGCTCGTGCTGCTGATCACCTTCGGTTCGCTGCTGGCCGCCGGAATGCCGTTGCTGTCGGCGATCTTCGGCATCGCTGTCACGGTGGGCGGGCTGCTGGGGGTGGCCGCGGTCACGCCGGTGTCCTCGACCGCGTTGACGCTGGCGCTCATGCTCGGGCTGGCGGTCGGGATCGACTACGCGTTGTTCATCCTGTCGCGGCATCGGTCGCAACTGGCGGCGGGGCTCGCACCCCGGGAATCGGTCATCCGGGCCAATCAGACCGCGGGCAGCGCCGTCGTTTTCGCCGGCGTCACGGTGATCATCGCGCTGGCGGCGTTGAGCGTCATCGGGATTCCGTTCCTGACCGTCATGGGCCTGGCCGCCTCGGGCGCGGTGCTGGTCGCCGTGGCGGTGGCGATCACGCTGCTGCCCGCGCTGGCCGGGTTCGCCGGTCATCGACTGGCTCCGCGCGCCGGGTCGCGGGCCCAGCGCCGGGCCACGGCCACCGGCGCCAACAGCATGGGCGCGCGCTGGGCTCGGCTGGTCACCGCGCGGCCGATCCTGACGGTGGCGGCGGTGACGGGTGCGCTGATCGTGCTGGCGATTCCCGTAGCCTCCCTGCGAATGGCGCTGCCCGACAACGGATCCGCGGCCGCCGCGACCGGACAGCGGCAGGCCTACGACACCATCGCCGAGAAGTTCGGTCCCGGCTTCAACGGCCCGCTCGTTGTTGTTGTCGATGCCGACGGCGATGCCGGAGCGGCCGTGCGTGTGGCCGAGACGGTACGCAAGCTGCCGAACGTCGCCTACGTGGCCGCGCCGCAGCCGACCCTGCGGCGCGGGCAGTCGCTGGTCATGGCCGTTCCGGCGAGCGCGCCGGAAACCCGGCAGACCGCCGACCTCGTGCACGCCATCCGCGATCAGGCGCCCGCCGCGGTCCCCGGCGTCCGGGTGGCCGTCACCGGCAATACGGCGGTCACCATCGATGTCTCGCAACGGCTCTCGGCGTCGCTGCTCCCGTTCCTCGGCGTCGTGGTCGGCCTGAGCCTGCTGCTGTTGATCGTGGTGTTCCGCTCGATCGCGGTGCCGGTGAAGGCGGCGCTGACCTTCCTGCTGTCGGTCGCGGCCGCGCTCGGCACGACGGTGGCGGTGTTCCAATGGGGTTGGGCGGCAGACCTGCTCGGCGTCGCGAAGACCGGTCCGCTGGTCGCGTTCCTGCCGATCATCCTGGTGGGCGTGCTGTTCGGGCTGGCCATGGACTACGAGGTGTTCCTGGTCTCCGGCATCCGTGAACAATGGCTGCACGATGGCGACGCTATGGCGTCGATCGTCGAAGGCACCCGGCACAATGCCCGGGTGGTCACGGCGGCGGCCTCCATCATGGTCGTGGTCTTCGCCTCGTTCGTGCCGACCGACGACGCCATGATCAAGCCGATCGCCTTCGCGCTGGCCGTGGGTGTGCTGGTGGACGCGTTCGCGGTGCGGCTGACCCTGGTCCCCGCCGTGCTGGCCCTGCTGGGCCGCGCCGCGTGGTGGCTGCCGCGCCGCCTCGACCGGATTCTTCCGGCGCTGCATATCGAAGGGCCGCACGAGGATTCGCAGGACCGCGAGGAACAGCGCCGGCCCGAGCCGGTCGCGGTCTGACCGACCGGAACGTCAGGCGGGCTGCCACAGTTCGATGCGGTTGCCCGCCGGATCGGTGACCCACCCGAACCGGCCGACGCCCTCCATCTCCTGGGTCTCCTCGGCGACATCGGCTCCCTTGGCCCGCAATTGGGCGAGCATCGCGTCCAGGTTCTCGACCCGGAAGTTGAGCATCGTCTGCTGGCCCGGGGAGCCGAAGTAGTCGGTGTCGGCGGGAAAGGTCGCGAACACGGTCGGTCCGGGTTCCTGCCGCCACAGGCCGTGCTCGTCGGCGTTCAGGCCCAGATATTCGCGGTACCAGGCGCCGAGACCCTCGGGGTCCGTGGCGCGCAGGAAGTATCCGCCGATGCCGACCACACGTTCCATGCCGCCATCATGCCGGGCCGGGCAGGTGGGAGGTTGCCGCCACTCCGGGCGGGTGCGAACGGCTTACGGCTGAACCAGGGCGGCGAGGATTTCCTCGGTGGTGGCGGTTCTGCCGAGGCGGGGGAAGATCTTTTCGGTGGAGTGGGTGTGGGAGGCCGGGTCTCGGTCGGAGGTGGCGTCGGTGGCTATGACGACGTTGTAAGCGTGTTCGTGGGCGGCGCGGGCGGTGGATTCGACGCCGATGCTGGTGGAGATGCCGGTGAGGACGATGGTGGTGATGCCGCGGCGGCGGAGCTGGAGGTCGAGGTCGGTGCCGTGGAAGGCGCCCCACTGGTGCTTGGTGATGCGGATGTCGGTGGGGTGGGGGTCGAGGTCGTCGAGGAGTTCGTCCCAGCCCGGGGGTGGGGTGAAGGCGCCGGTGGGTTGCATGGTGCGGCCCGGGGGCATGTCGGCGCCGTCGGGGGAGAAGGAGACTCGGACCAGGACGACGGGGAGGCCCTGTGCCCGGAAGGCTTTCGCCAGGGCCGCGGAGCGGCCGATCACGTCGTCGGTGGAGTGCGGCTGGGTGGGGGCTGCCACCACGCCGCGTTGCAGGTCGATGACGACCAGGGCGGAAGTGGGGTCCACAAGGGTGTCCGTCACAGGGCGATCCTTCACTGGGAGTGGGGAATTCGGTCAGTCCTCGACCAGGCGGGCGAGCAGCGGGATCGCGGTGATCAGTGAATCCTGTTCCGCGGGAGAGAGTTTGGTGGTGATGGCGGTGGCCAGCCAGTCCTCTTTGGCGTGGTGGGCCAGGGTCAGCAGGCGCCTGCCCTCGTCCGACAACGACAGCAGGACCTGACGTTGGTCGGTGGGGTGGGGTGCTCGCGTGACCAGGCCGCGCTCCTCGAGGGTCGCGAGGGTGGTGCGCATGGACTGGGGGCGGACGCGCTCGGCCCGGGCCAGATCGGCCACCGACAGGGGGCCATCGGTGCCGAGCCGGCTCAGGGCCACGGCCTGGGAGGGGGTCATCTCGATGCCGGCGCGGGCGGATCGCAGATGCCGCAGCAGGCGACTGGCCGCCACGCGGAGTTCGCTCGCGGCGGCGGCCACGTCGGCGGCTGATCCGGCCCTTCTGGTCGCGCTCACCCTCCCAGGGTGGCACAGGGCAGAAAGACTTGCAAGTTTACCTGTCTAATTTGGTGGGTGCTGTGACGGCCGCGAGGCGGTCACGGAGGAATTCGGTGATCGTCGTGCGGGCGGGTTTCGCCTGCGGCACCAAGCCGGGCATGGTGATGAAGGCGTGTGTCGCGCCGGGGTATTCGGCGACTTCGACCGGAGTGCCGGACGCGCGCAGCCGCTCGGCGTACCGGCGGCCGTGGTCGGCCAGCGGGTCCAAGGTCGGGATCACGACCAGTGCCGGGGGCAGACCGCCGAGATCGTCGGCATACAGGGGTGAGAAGGGACGCGGGTCACCGTCCGGGGGCAGGGCCAGCTTCCGGAACAGCTTCAGCCGCGCGAGATTCAGGGTGGGAGTGTCGGGGTAGTGGGCCATCGACGGGTAGTCGTACATGGTGTCGGTCAGGTCGCAGGCGGGGTTGGTCAGCACTTGCGCCCGCAGGGGCAGGCCGGTTGCCGTGGCGCGGATCGCGGTGATAGCGGTGATGAGTGCACCGGCGCTCTCACCCGCGAGGAGGATCCGCGCCGGGTCGATTCCCCAGTCGCCGGGTTTATTCACGATGTGCTGCAACATGTCCCAGTTGTCGTCGACAGCCGCCGCGAGCCCGATCCCGGGCCCGAGCAGGCGGTGCTCCACCGACACGACGACGGCGGGCAGCCGGGCGGCGAGATGACTGTTGCCCCAATCGCATTGGGCTGCGGTCCCGGCGAAACCGCCACCGTGCACCTGCAACACCAGGGGCAGCGCGGCATCGCCCGAGGTAGCGGGGCGGTACACGCGGACACGGACCACCCGATCGGCCAGCGCCACGTCCTGCCACTCGATGGTGGTGCCGCGCACCGGGAATCCGGTGATGACCCGCAGGTATCGCGAGCCCGCCAGCCGGTTCGCCGCGTCGCGGTGGGTGATCACCTCCTCCAGGCTGAGAGCTTCCCAATCCGGGTCCTTGCGGAGTGCGTGCAGCAGCCGGATGCCGCGCGGCGGCCGATCGAACGCGTGCGCCTGGTTCTTGTCGTTTCTGGACATGAATCCCAGGATCGGCGGCCGGTGGGGCCGTGTATTGGAGAAATGTTCCCGGGCTAGCGGGTCCCCGCCCAGGCCACCGGATCGACCGCCAGCCACGGCGCGTCCGCGAGCGCCGAGGGCGTGAGCCCGGCGAAGGTCATCGCCTCCCGATGGAAATGCGACTGATCGGCGTACCCGGTGTCCGCCGACACCCGCGCCGCACTGAACCCCGCCGCCAGGCGATGGGTGGCATCGTCGAATCGGACCAGTTGCGCGGCCCGCTTGGGAGTCAGCCCGATCTGGGCGCGGAACCGGGACCACAGCCGTTTGCGGCTCCACCCCACCTCCGCGGCGAGCGCTTCGACGCGAATCTGACCGCCGCTCACCATGATTCGCTGCCAGGCGAAGGCCACCTCCGGGTCGACGGCCGTCCCCGTGCGCTGCCGATCGATCAGCGCATCGTCCATGATGGCGGATCGGTCCTCCCAGGCCGCGGTGTCGTGCAACCGCTCTCGCAGCTGTTCGGCGTCCGCGCCCCACAGCTCGTCGAGCCCGACCACGGACCCGCTCACCTCCGACGCTCCGCCCAGGACGGCATGGGCGACCACCGGCGACAACCGCAACTGCAACAGATCGACATCGGTCGCGGACCCGCGCACCCCGACCGGCCCCACGCCCACCACGCCACTGCCCGCCGCGCGAGCGCCACCGGTGTCCTCGACCATCACCATGTCCCCGAAATCGATGAACATCGTGACCGCCGGGAACGGCACCACCGGCAGGTCGATCGGCGTCGGCGCACGCCCCCGGAACCCGGCCATGCCGACCCCGGCCAGGCGGCCGGGCCGCGCCGGCACCGCGACATCCACCAAGGCCCCGGCGACGACGACCGGATCTCGAGCCATGTCCCCACTGTACGAGCCGCCCGTCCGAATGCCGCCAACGCGATGGCCGATTCCCGCCGGTCATTGCTGATCGGCTGCACCAGAGTGGATACCGGAAGCGAACGAGACGACGCAGGAGGAAGCGATGAGCGTGTACACGACAATGGCCAGCCCGGTCGGTGAGCTGTTGCTCGCGGGCGAGCGGCGCGGCGGCGAGGTCGAGCTGACCGCGGTGTCGATGGCGGGCAGCAAAAGCCTTCTGGTGGAGGGTGACTGGATCGCCGACCCCGAGGCCTTCGCGGAGGTCGTCGCGCAGCTGACGGCCTACTTCGCCGGGGAACGCGACAGCTTCGATCTCCGATTCGGCAGCCGCGGAACCGATTTCCAGCGCCGGGTCTGGCGGGCCCTCGACGAGATCCCCTACGGCACCACCGCCACCTACGGGGAGATCGCGAAACGCATCGGGGCCGCGCGCACCGCGGTGCGCGCGGTGGGATCGGCCATCGGGGCCAACCCGCTGCTCATCGTGCGGCCCTGCCACCGCGTGATCGGCGCCGACGGGTCGCTCACCGGCTACGCCGGGGGAGTGGAACGCAAGCAGCGGCTGCTGGAGCTCGAGCGGGCCGCGCGATGACCGCCGCCGTCGCGAAATCGGTGTGGGCCGCCAGGGTCGCCCAGCAGGAGTGGGCGACCCTGGCCGGTGAGCTAGACGACTACGGGCACGCGCTCACCGGGCCGCTGCTCACCCCCGGGGAATGCCGCACGCTCGCAGGTCTTTACGACGCGGACGAGCACTTCCGCTCGACGGTCGAGATGGCCCGGCACCGGTTCGGGTCCGGCGAGTACCGGTACTTCACCCACGACCTGCCCGAGCTCGTGGCGGAACTGCGGGCGGCCCTCTACCCGGCCTTGCTGCCCATCGCCCGGGACTGGGCGGCGCGGCTGGGCCGGCCCGGCACCTGGCCGGACCGCCTCGAGGACTGGATCGCCCAGTGCCATCGGGCGGGCCAGACGAAGGGTTCGCAGATCCTGCTGCGCTACGGCCCGGGCGACTGGAACGCGCTGCACCGGGATCTGTTCGGGGACATGGTGTTTCCGCTCCAGGTGGTGATCGGCCTGGACGCGCCCGGTTCCGACTACACCGGCGGTGAGTTCCTGATGGTCGAGCAGCGCCCGCGCGCCCAATCCAGGGGCGCGGCAATGGTCTTGCCGCAGGGACACGGCCTGATCTTCACCACCCGTGACCGGCCGGTCCGGGGCGCGCGAGGGTGGTCGGCCGCGCCCATGCGGCACGGTGTCAGCCTGGTGCGTTCCGGGCGCCGACGCACCCTCGGCCTGGTCTTCCACGATGCCTGACGGTGCGCGACGGACCAACGCCGCGAGCGGAGCCGGTGGTGCGTGAAGCGTCGGCCGTGCGCGAGTACGTCCTGCTGGGTGCGGACGGTCGCCCCTATCCCAGCCGGACGCCCGGAGCCGTCGGCGGCCACCGCCGCATGAAGATCTACGGCCGCCTGGACTGCCCGGCCGCACTGCGCGCCCTGGCCCGCGGTGGCTATGTCACCCATCGTGTGTTCTTCGCCGACGAGTCCACCGCGGTCGCGGCCGGATACCGGCCCTGCGCGGTGTGCTCACCGGAGGCCTATCGGCGGTGGCGTGCTCGCCGGGCCGGGTGAGGCTCCGGCTCTCCGAATAATCAAGACCGGTCGGTAGCCAATACCCTGGACCCCATGCTGACCACGTTGGCCGTGGAGAACTACCGGTCCCTGCGCACGCTGCGGGCACCCCTCGGCCGCACCAACGTCGTCACCAGCGCCAACGGCAGCAGCAAATCCAGCGAATCGGTGCAGCAGGAGGGTGCGACGACGGTGACGGGACAGCGAATCATGGATGAACCGCTCTGGTATCGGCCGGACCGTTAGTCGCTCGGTGACGTGGAAACTTATTCTTGGGACGTGAGTGTGGAAACCATCGGTGATCCGGGACCCCTGCCGCGGGGCCGGCACGGGCTGACCCGTGAGCAGGTGGAGGCCTCGCAGTACCAGCGATTGTGCACCGCCGTGCTCGAAGCGGTGGGCGAGCTCGGCTTCGCGGCGACCACCGTCGCCGATATCGTGACCCGCGCCCAGGTGGCGCGCCGCACCTTCTACGCCGTCTTCGGCGGCAAGGACGAATGTTTCGCCGCCGCCTACGATCTGGCCGTCGGGGCCGCGCTGGAACAATTGCGCGAGACCGTCACCGGGCTCGAGGGCGTGAATTTCGCTGACCGGGTGCGCATCTCGTTCGAGATCTACCTGGGCTTCCTGGCCCTGCAGCCGGGTGCGGCCCGCGCACTGTATGTCGAAACTCTCGCCGCCGGACCGGGATTGGTGGCGCACCGGCTGCGGGTGCACGAACGGTTCGCCGATTACATCATGGCGGTGGCGCAGGTCGGCGTGCGCGACGGCGACCTCACCGCCGAACCGGACCGCGAGATGGTCGACATGCTGCTCGGCGGCATCGACGACCGAGTGCGGGCGTGCCTGCACACCAAAGGCGCGCAGGCTCTGCCCGAGCTGGTGCCGTTGTTCACCCGCACCGCGGTCACCATCGCGAGCACACCCGCGTCCTGACCGCTGTTCACCGCCACAATCCGCGCACGGTCCGCGCCCGTCCGACTGTCACCTGGCACAGCGGCGGTGACACGGGCCACAGCGCGCTTCTACGGTCGCAAGCGAATTCGACGCGTTCGGTCGGGTTCGCCGCACGCAGTAGGAGAATTCATGAGGCCAACCTTCCGCACCCTCGGCAGCGCCGTGTTCACCAGTGTCACCGCCCTGTCGGTCGCCTTCGCCACGGGCGTGGCCAGTTCCGAACCCGACACCGGCAGCAGCTCGGGGTCCGCGACCGTCAGCACCGCCTCCGACGCCGTCGGCGAGGGTCCGGAGATGACCTCCTATCTGGCCGCGTTCGCCTACGGCCTCACCCACCCGGACGCCGCGCCGCCGGGATCCAACGACTGGAATTGCACACCGAGCGCCGAGCATCCGCGGCCGGTGGTGCTGGTTCACGGCACCTGGCTCAACACCTACGACAGCTTCTCGTTCCTGTCCCCGCAGATCGCCCGCGCCGGATTCTGTGTCTTCGCCTTCAATTTCGGCCGTGAGACGCCCCTGGCGGGCGGCGGGATCGGGCCGGTTCTGCCCGGTCGCTACGGCGTCGGGCCGATGGGGGACTCGGCCCAGCAGCTCGGCCGGTTCGTGGATCGTGTGCTGGCCGCCACCGGCGCGCCCGCCGTCGACGTGATCGCGCACTCCCAGGGCGGCCCGGTCACCAGCCAGTACCTGAAATTCGAAGGCGGCCAGGGGAAGGTGCGCAAGGTGGTCGGCTTCGGCGCGACCAACCACGGCACTTCGCTGCTCGGCATCGCCACGCTGGGCCGGATCATCACCAATCTGGGCCTCGACATTCTGGGCTTCTATCAGCCGTTGATCGGCCAGGCCAATACCGAACAGGTCGTCGGCTCCCCGTTCTACGCCAAGCTGAACGCCGACGGTGACACCGTGCCCGGCGTCGAATACACCGCGGTCGGCACCAGCCACGACGAGATCTCCAACCCCTACGAGTGGACCTTCCTCACCCCCGGGCCCGACGCGAGCGTGGAAAACATCACGCTGCAACAGGATTGCCCCGAGGACGTCTCCGACCACCTCACCATCATGTATTCGCCGCGGGCGGCGTCGATCGCCCTGCACGCCCTCGACCCGGCCGCGCACCCCGGCCTGGTCTGCACCTTCAACCCCTGGATGATCGGCGGCAGCGGCCACATCTAGCCGCTGCGTTACGGAGAGGACCACGATGACGATCGGCGATGCGATCGAGACAGCAAGTGTCACCGAGGAACTGGAGCCGCCCCGCGGGCGCCCACTGCTACCCGGAGAGGATCCGTTCTATCGTTCGCCGATCGACCCGGGCGCCGTCGCGCCGGGCACGATCCTGCGGTCGCGGCCGGTGCGGCTGGCCCTGTTCGGACGCATTTCGCAGCGCGTCCGAGCCTGGCAGCTGCTCTACCGCAGTACCGATCTCAATGGCGCGCCCGAGGCGGCGGTCACCACGGTCCTGCTGCCGTGGGATGCCGAGCCGTCGGCGGACCGGCCGCTGGTGTCGTTCCAGTGCGCCATCGATGCCGTCGCGCCGAAATGCTTCCCCTCCTACGCTTTACGGCACGGCGCTCGCGCGCTCGGCGCCATTCCGCAGGTGGAGTTCCCGCTCATCGCCGCGGCCCTGGCCCGGGGCTGGGCGGTGTCGGTGCCCGATCACGAAGGGATCCACGGCCATTTCGGCGCGGCCCGCGAGCCCGGTTACCGCGCCCTCGACGGCCTGCGGGCCGCGCTACGTTTCGAACCGTTGGGTCTGGCGCCGCGGACCCGAATCGGCTTGTGGGGCTACTCCGGTGGCGGTCTCGCCACCGCGTGGGCCGCGGAACTGGCGGCGGGCTACGCGCCCGAGCTCGATATCGTGGGCGCGGTCGCGGGCTCGCCGGTGGGCGATCCGGCCGAGGCGTTCGTGCGGTTGAACGGTTCACCGTTCGCGGGTTTCGCCATGGTGTTCACCTCCGGCCTGCGCCGCGCCTACCCGCAGCTCGACGACTGCGTGCGCACGCTGGTGTCGGAGGAGTACCAGGGCCTGCTCGACGGCGCGGAGTCCATCGCCACCTTCCCGCTGCTGGCCCGCTACGCCGGACGGAATGCCAACCGGCACATCCGCGGTGGCCTGGGCGCGCTACTGACCCGCCCCGAGATGCGGGCCGTCCTCGACGACATCCGCCCCGGCGCGCAGGCGCCCGCCATGCCGATGCTGGTCGTGCAAGGGGTCAATGACGAGGTGATCGCGGTGGCCGATGTCGACGCGCATGTGCGCCGCTATCACGAGCGCGGAGCCCACGTGCACTACCTGCGCGATCGGCTCAGCACCCATCTGCCATTGCAGTTCATCGCCATTCCGGTGATGGTGGATTGGCTGGCCGACCGCCTGGCCGGCCGACCGTTGCCGCCGTCGGAGGTGCGCACCGTGTGGTCGGTGGCCGCCTCCCGGCGCGCGCTGCGCGAGCACGCTCACTTCGCGGCGCTGGTGGCCACCATGCTGTCGGGCGGCCCGATCCGCACCCGATCGGACTTGCGGTAACTGCGGGCCACCAGCGCGGACCGCAGGTACCACAGCCCCGACGGCTGGGCCGGATCGAAGCCGGTCAGCTGCCCGATGCGTTTGAGCCGATTGTCGACGGTATTGGTGTGCACGCCCAGCAAGCGCGCCGTATGCCGTCGGCTCAGGTCGTTGCCGATATGGCGGCGCAGGGTTTCCAGCAGTTCGGGGTGGGCGTCGAGCGGATCGAGCAGCGTGCCCAGGTATTCGCGGGCCGGGCCGGGGCGGGTCAGCTGGTACTCCATGGCCAGGTCGTCGAAGCGGTACAGGCCGGGCGCGCATTCCAGGCGGTGCACCATGTCGAGTAGTTCGTGCGCCTGCTCGGCGGCGTCGGGAATACGCGAGGTCTCGGTGTGGACGACCGTGGCGGTCACCGGAACCTGTGCGGCCGTGGACAATCCGGTGATCAGATCGGCCAGTTCGGCGGCGGTCGCGGCGGTGCCGGGCAGCAGCACGGTCCCGCCGTCGGCGCTCAGCAGCGACAGCGCCCGGCCCTCGCCACTGCGCGCCAGTTCGGATTGGATGCGCCGCAGCTTGCGGCGCGCCACCACCTCGCCGTCCACCCGGGCATCGGATTCGCCCGGATGACGCGGAATGCTCAGGGCCAGAATGTGATACGACTCGTCGATCTCGATGCCGCCGGCGCGGGCCATGGTCGAGGCGGGATGCCCGGCCAGCAGCGCCGAGGCGACCGTGTGCACCGCCGTGTGGTGTTCGGCCACCACCGCGCGGTGCTCGCGCACATAGGCCACGGCGAAGGTCGAATCCACCATGGCCAGCACCTCGAACAGCCGCCGCGCGGTGACCGCGAGCCGCGCGTAGTCCTCGGGCCCGGTGTCGTCGACGATCAGGTCGAAGCCCAGCGCGAAGCCGTCGTGCACGGCGCGGTGGATGGTGCCGATCGGAATGCCTTCACGCGCCCAGTCCGCGCCCGCGCGTTGCAGCCGTTCGATCTTCGCGCTGACGTCGCGGCCCTCGAGCACCCCGGCGGCGAGTTCGAGGCAGGTGCGGGTGACGGTGGTGACCTCGCCGCGCAGCGCGTCCCCGGGCAGGGTGCCGCAGCGGGCGACATTGTCGGCGAAGTGGGCGACCAGGGTGTTCGAGAGCGTGCGCGCATCGCGCAGGGGTCCGGAAATCGGTGCGGCCGTGAGGGGTTGCGTTGCCTTGATCATGCGCGTTGCCTCCACAGCAGTCTGGGAACGCTGGCGTTCCTACTGGAGCGTAACTGTAGCCGGGGTCACGTTGCGCGGCAATATGCTTGGCCGCTTCCGCCGGGGTCCGGGCCGGTCGAGAGTACGATCGGCCGTATGGAAAGCCCGGCAGTGGAGGCCACCGAGATCACCGACAAGCGGCTGCTGCGCGGCTCCCGCACCCGCCGCGTCGTGCTCGACCGGGCCGTGGACATCGCCTCGCTGGACAGCCTGGAGGGCTTGAGTTTCGGCCGCCTCGCCACCGACACCGGGCTCAGCAAAGCGGGCATCCAGACGCTGTTCCGCACCAAGGAAGGCTTGCAGCTGGCCACCATCGAGCACTTCCGCGGCCTGTTCGTCGACACCGTCACCCGGCCCGCGCTGACGAAACCCCGTGGCGTCCAACGGCTCCAGGCGCTCGTCGAGCACTGGGTGGACTACGCGGCGCGGCCGCTGTTCGAAGGCGGCTGCTTCCAGGCGGCCAACCTGACCGAATTCGACAGCCGCCCCGGGCCGGTCCGCGACGCGCTGATCGAGAACCAGCGCGTGTGGACCGAGCTGCTTACCGGGGAACTGGCCTACGCCCGCGACCACGGCGAGATCGCCGACCTGGATGCCGAACTCGCGGCCTTCCAGATCGACGCGGTGCTCAAAGCGGCGAATACCGCACTGCGCCTGGGCGACGACAGTGCGGTAGCGAAGGTGCGCCGAATCGTCGACGGCTTCCTCACCGCCCCTTGATCAGCGGGCCAGGCCGGCGAAGAACTCCCGGATATCGCCCACCAGCAGCTCGGGCACCTCGAGGGCCGGGAAGTGGCCGCCGGAGTAGAACTCCGACCAGTGCACGATGTTGTGCGCCTTCTCCGCGAAACGGCGAATGGCGTAATCACCGGTGGTGAAGACCGCCACGCCGGTCGGCACCGTGCCCTTGGGCTTGGGCGCGAACATCGTGTGATCGTGGAAGCGCTCGTAGTAGTAGTCGCACACGCTGCGCGCGGTATCGGTGAGCCAGTAGATCGCCACCGTGGTCAGGATCCTGTCGCGGTCGATGGCCTGCTCGGGCAGCTCGTGGCTCGCGTCGGTCCACTCCTTGTACTTCTCCACGATCCAACCCAGCTGGCCGACGGGCGAATCCGCGAGCAGCTGCGCCAGGGTGTGCGGGCGGGAACCTGCCAGGCTCATGTAGGCCGAGCCGTCGTCCTGGAACTGCTTCATCGCCGCCAGCCGCTGCCGCTCGGTGTCGGTGAGCGCGGCCATATCGGCCGGGTCGCCGGTCGGGAAGGTGACCAGGGCGTTGGCGTGCACGCCGATCACGTGCTCGGAGTGCTCGCGGGCCAGGCGCGGGGCCACGAACGCGCCGTGGTCGCCGCCCTGCACGCCGTAGCGGTCGTAGCCCAGCCGCGCCATCAGCTCGGCCAGCGCCGCCGCGACTCTGCCGTCGTGCCAGCCGGTTTCGGTGACCGGGCCGGAGAAGCCGTGCCCGGGCAGCGTCGGGATGACCAGGTGGAAGACGGGGGCGTCGGAGTCGCCGTGGGCGGCCGGGTCGGTCAGCGGGCCGATCAGGTCCAGGAAGTCGGCGGGGGTGCCGGGCCAGCCGTGGATCAGCAGCAGCGGCGTGGCGTCCGGGCGGGCCGAGCGGATGTGGAGGAAGTGCAGGTGCTGGCCGTCGATCGTGGTGGTGAATTGCGGGTGGGCGTTGAGGGCGGCCTCCACGGCGCGCCAATCGAACTTGTCGGCCCAATAGGTGGCGAGCTCGCGCAGGTAGGCGGTCGGGACGCCGCGTTCCCAGCCGACGCCGGGGACCTCGTCGATCCAGCGGGTGCGGGTCAGGCGCTGGTGCAGGTCGTCCAGGTCGGCCTGTGCGATGTCGATGCGGAAGGGGCGGATCGCGGTGTCGTGCAGGCGGTTCTCGGTGTCGCTCATGAGAATGAGTCTTCCGATAAAGAGGGGGTGGCCACATCACGATAATTAGCTATTTGGTGTCCGGGCTGGGCGAAATGCGAAGGTGACGGCATGATCGTGACGTGGTGAGTTTCCCCGGCAGTAGCGCCCTGGTCGGTCGGGCCGCGGAAGTGTCCGCGTTGCTCGAAGCCGTCGACGACGACCGCGCACAGACCGTGCTGGTCGCCGGCGAAGCCGGGATCGGGAAGTCCCGGCTGATCGCGGAGTTCACCGAGCGCCTGGGCGGCGAGGCGATGGTGCTGCTCGGGCGCTGCCCGGAACTGGGCACCGGGGGCGTCGCCTACGCGCCGTTCCTGGCCGTGCTGCGCGGCCTGGTCCGCAGGCTCGGCGGCGAGGCCGTGGCCACCCTGCTGCCGCCGCATCCGGCGCTGGCGAACTGGCTGCCGCAGCTGGCCGTGCACACCGGCGGCGCCGCGCCCGAGGCCGACCGGATCCGGCTCTTCGGCGAAATCCTCACGGTGCTCGAACAATTGGCGATGACCCGGCCGGTGGTGCTGGTGCTCGAGGACCTGCACTGGGCCGACGACGCCAGCCGCGAACTGCTCACCTTCCTGGCCGCCAACCTCGCCGACGCCAACGCCCTGCTGGTCGGCACCTACCGGCCCGGCGAGGCCGGACCGCTGCGCGGACTGGTCGCCGAACTGCGCCGCAACCCGGGCGTCCACGTCCTGGAACTGCACCCGCTGACCCGCCACGAGGTGGGCCGCCAGCTCGCCGCCCTGCTCGGGCGCGAACCCGGATCCGAGCTCATCACCAAGGTTTTCGAGCGCAGCGGCGGCAACCCGCTGTTCGTCGAAGCCCTGGGTCAATGCCCCGACGAGCTCCCCGCCGACCTGGCCGACCTGCTGCTGGGCTTCCAAACCGGCTTGTCCCCGCAGGCCCGCACCGTGGTTCCGCCGGCCGCGGTCATCGGCTCCCCGATCCACCACGACCTGCTCGCCGCGACCGTCGACCTACCCCCGGACGAACTACCCCGCGCCCTGCGCGAATTGGTCGACCGCCACCTGCTGCTCACCACCGACACCGGCTACGAATTCCGCCACGGCCTCATCCGCCAGGCCATCTACGACAACCTGCTGCCCGTCGAGCGCACCGCCCTGCACGCCCGGGCCGCCGCGGCCCTGCACTCCCGCGGCGACGCCCTCGACCCCGAATCCCGCGCCGACCTGGCCCGCCACGCCCGCGCGGCCGGCGACCTCGACCGAGCACTGCGCGCCTACTGGTCCGCCATCGAAGTCGTTCCCGCCACCCACCCCGAACGCCTCCGCCTGCTCGAACAAATCCTCACCCTCTGGGACCGCGTCCCGACCCCGGAACAGATCCTCCCCACCACGAAACTGTCCGTCCTGGAACAGATCGTCGACGTCGCCGTCGCCTGCGGCGCCACCGAACGCGGCATCGCCGCCGCCGACGCCGCACTGGCCGTACTCGACCCCGCCGGGGACCCGGGATCGGCCACGCTGCCCGGCGGTGACGGGTCCGACTTCGCGGTCGCGGCGGGGACAGTAGTTGTTGCCGGCGAATCCGGCACAGCCGCTTCCGATCCCGAGCGCGTGGCGCGAATCTACCGGCGGCGGGCTTACCTACGGGCGACCACGGGAGCCGGTCCGGGGGAGGACCTGCGCCGGGCGCTGGCTCTGATGGAGGGGACGCCGGACAGCGTCGAGCGAGCCGAGGCCTTGGTGCAGTCCGCGGCGGCGCGAGTCTTTCAGGGGGATGCGGTGGGTTCGGCCGTGGATGCGGTGGCGGCGCTGGCCATCGCGCGGCGGCTGGGCGCGGACGCGTTGGTGGCGCGGGCACACGCTCATCTGGGGCTGGCGGGTGCGGCCGCGGCCGGGGGCTCGCTGGACCGGGACGCGCCCGATGACGGGGATGCGCGGCCCGGCGGGAATGCGTCGGCGGACAGTGGCGTGCGGCCGGGAGCAACGGCGGCGGCGGACGGGGTGGCAGGGCGCGCGCGATCGCGCTCGTCGAGTGAAACTGATTGGGCACTAGAGCATTTCGCGCAGGCGCATCGGGCGGCCGCGGTGGCGGGTGATGCGCGGATCGTGGTGGATGTGGCCACATGGGAGTCGGCCGTGCTGGTGGGGGCGGGGCGGTACGAGGCCGCGATCGCGGCGGTGCGGCAGGGGCTGCGGGCGGCGCACGAGTCGTTCCGGTTCGCGGAATCCGCGCCGATCCTCTACGTGAAATGGGCTCAGGCGCTGAGTGCGCTGGGGCGGTGGGACGAGGCGCGGGCCGTGGTCGACGAGACGCAGTTCGCGCAGTTGCCGCCGTTGAGTCGTGCGGCATTGCTGGTGTGCTTCGCACGGATCTCGTTGGCCACCGGCGATGTTCGCGCTGCCGAGGAGGGGGCGGAGGCGGCGGGGCTGCTCCTGGGAGACAGTCGGTGGGCGGCGCAGTATCGGCTCGAACTCGCGGCGCTGACCTGTTCGCTGGCGTTGGTGGGGGGTGATGAGCGGGCGGCCGCGGCGGCGCTGACCGGGCTGCTCGAGGGCGGCGACGGGGTCGCGACGCTTTTCGCGCATCCACACGAGGCGTGGCCGCTGGTGGTGCTCGCGGCCCGAATCGGCGGCGCGCCCGCGGAATTGCTCGCGCTGGGTGACACGCTGCCGACGGCGTCGCCGGTGGATGCCGCGCAGCGCGCCGCGTTCACCGCGCATCTGGCCGGGACCGCGGCCCGCTGGGCGGAGGCGGTGGCGGCCTGGCGCGGTGTCGGGCGGCCCTACGACGTGGGCATCGCGTTGCTCGGGTCGGCGGAATCGGCTGCGGTGGAGGGGAATCGGGTCGAGGCGGGATCGGCGTTGAAGGAGCTGACCGAGATCGCCACCCGGCTGGGAGCGGTCCCGCTGGCCGCGGCCGCCGCGGCGGTGGGTGAGCGGGCCCGCATCTCCCTCGACGGGTCGGCGGTCCGGGCGCCGAAAGCGCAGAGCGGCACTGCTTCCGGCGGATTCGGGCTCACCGCACGGGAATTGGACGTGCTGCGCCTGGTCGCCAAGGGCATGAGCAACCGGGCGCTGGCGGCGGAGCTGTTCATCAGCGCCAATACCGCCGGAGTGCATGTCTCGCGGATTCTCACCAAGCTGGGGGTGGCCGGCCGGACCGAGGCCGCGGCGTTCGCGCACGAGCACGGGCTGCTGATCACCGTGGGCGATTGAGCCTCAGGGCAGCCGGGGCGGCATGTCGAACAGGTCGAAGATCTCGTCGACCTGATAGACGACGAGATTGGTGATGAGGCCGTCGCGAACGGTGAAGACCTGCACGGTGTGCCGCGCGTACCCGTCGCCGTCGCGGGCGTAGGCGGCCAGCGCGGGCTGGCCGTTGGCCCACATCGGTTCCATACGCCAGTCGGAGCCCTTCCATTCGAAGACCCGGGCCATGAATCCGACGTAGCTCGCGCGACCGAGGTACCAATTGAGCATGGGCGGCATTTCCATGATCACGTCGTGGGACAGCAGCTTCTCCAGGGCGGTCAGATCCGCGTTGCGGAAGGCGGTGACGTAGTCGTCCACCACTGCCCGCTGTTCGGCGCGCTCGGTCACGTCGTCTTCGCGAATACTGTTCTGGCCCAAAGTCTTCCGGGCCCGCTGCAGGGCGCTGTTGACGGCCGCCGGAGTCATGTCGAGGGCCTGTGCGACCTGGGCGGCGGGCCAGTCGAGCACCTCGCGCAGCACCAGCACCGCGCGCTGCCGGGCGGGCAACTGCTGCATGGCCGCGACCAGCGCGAGCCGCAGACTGCCCTGCGCCACCGCGGCTTCGGAAGGATCGCCGAGTAGTTTGTCCGGAATCGGTTGCAGCCACGGGATTTCCCCGCCGTGCACCAGCTCCTCGCGCGGGTCGTCGCCGGGCGCGTGCCCGAGGCCCGACGGCATGGGCCGTCGCCCACGCTGTTCGAGCGCGGTGAGGCAGGCATTGGTGGCGATCCGGTAGAGCCAGGTCCGCATGCCGGCCCGGGTGCCGTCGTAGCTGTCGCGTGACCGCCAGGCGCGCAGATAGGTTTCCTGCACCAGATCCTCGGCGTCCTGCACCGAGCCGAGCATGCGATAGCAATGCGCGAGCAACTCCCGCCGATAGCGGTCGGTGCTCGCCGCGAAGTCTGCGTCCGCCATGCTCTCACTCCTCGAAACATGGCCCCCACCGGTCGAAACAGGGCCCTGCCGAACTTTGTACACCGCGAGCGATGAATCCGGCACCTCCCGCCGGTAGGTACTCGTGAGCCGCCACACCGGGCGGCCGCAGACCGAGGAGTAATCATGAACGACACCGCCGTGCGCACCGACCGCGACGCCGTGCTCGATGTCCTGAAGGGCGTCTATACCGCGTGGGTCGCCAATGACGCGGACACTTTCGTCGCCGACTACGAACCCGAGTCGACCTCGGTCCTGCCGGGCGTCTTCCGCAACGGCCGGGAGGCGGTCCGGGCCGGCATGGCCGCCGGTTTCGCGGGTCCGCTGCGCGGTTCCAGCGTGCTGGACGAGCCGCAGCTGGTGCGGTTCCCGGCCCCGGACACCGCCGTGGTCACCAGCCGCGCCGCCATTCTCCTGGCCGGTGAAACCGAACCTCCGGCCGACCGCTGGGTGCTGGCGACCTGGACCCTGGTCCGCCGCGACGGCCGCTGGCTGATCACGGCCTATCACAACTGCGCGGCCTGAAAAGCGCAGTGGCACACCGGCGCGGGCGGATCTCGCGCCGGTGTGCCACTGGAAAGGATTGTTACGGAACCACTTCGACCATGTCGCCGGGGTTGAGGTAGTTGAAGAACTCCCGCGCGCCGTCCGGGGTCATCCGGATACAGCCGTGGGACTTCTTGTCGACCGGGCCGATGTGGAAGGCGATGTCGCCGTTGAAGAAGACCGCGTACTCCATCGGAGCGTTGTGCATGGTGCTCCAGTGGAACGGCTTCTTGAACGAGACATGGAAGACGCCCGGCGGGGTCTCGAAGCCGGGCATGCCGTGGGAGATGGGGGTGGGGCCGAAAACGACCTTGCCGTTGTCCATCAGCCACGCCTCGTTGCTGCTGAGCTTCAGGCAGGCGCGGGCGCCTGCGGTCGCGCACGGTGCGTTGACATCGCTGGGTGCGATGCCGGGGATGATCGCCGGGACACCGGGCACGTCCGGTCCGCCGGGCCACAATGGTTCGGCCTGCGCGGGCGCCGCCGCGAGTCCTGCGACCGCCACACCGGCGAAGACCGCCGATCGCGCCGCCAAGCCGAGGGAACTTCTGCTGATCATCGCGTTCGACCCTCTCCTAGCCTCGCCCACCACCCTGTTCGATCTCGCCTGTCAGGGCGAAGGGACTGCCTTGTTGACACAAGCACGGGACCTCTGGGTACCGGTAGATCATTCTGACTGGTGCCGCGCGCGATTCGCGGGACAAAACGCGACGGACGCGCCGACACGCCTGTTCAGGCCCCGGCGGCACGCCGGTCGGCCCCGCTGCCGGGCGTGGCGGACCCGCCGGAATCACTTGACCGGCGGCAGCGTGCGCGCCTGCGGATCGACGCCGGTCGGCCGGTGCGCGCCATTGTTGGGAACGTTCGGTCGCGGCGCGTTGGCCGATCCGCGGATCTGCTGGTCGGCGGGCGGATTGTCGCAGTAGTTCCAGCGCCCGAAGCCACCCTCGGTGGCCAGGAACGGCGCCACCGCCGGGACCGGATACTGACACCACGGCCGGTTCCAGATGTCGATGATGGTGTTGAACTCTCCGTTGTGGGCCGGCACGCCCATGGCGGAGGTGCCGATCACCAGGGCCGGGAACAGTTCGCGCACCGCGGGCAGCCGCAGCAGCGCGGCGGTCACGATGGCCGACATGGTGGTGGCCAGGCTCTGGATCGGATCCAGGTTCCGGTCCAGGGTGGCGTCGAGGATCGCGATCTGCTCGGGCGCGCGGTCGAGCAGGCCGCGCAGTTCGCCGTCCGCGGCCCGGGCCTGGGTGACCAGGGTCTGCGAATTGCGGGTCAGCGTGCCGAGATCGGGTTGGGCGTGGGACGTGGTGCCCGCGATGACCTGCAGGTTCTGCAACAGGCTGACGGTCTGCGGCAGCCGGTTGTCCAGACCGGTGGTCGCCACGCTCAATCCTTCGATGAGGCCGCGCAGCTGATCGGGACCGCCGCCCAACGCGGTGTCCATATTGTCGAGAATCACCCCGACCTTGTCCGGGTCGATCGACGCGATGAGCTCGTTGCTGTCGGTCAGTGTCTGCCAGACCGGCGTCGGGGTGCTGATCCGGCTCGGATCGAAGCGCACCACCTGTCCGTCGTGCAGGTAGGGCGGCGCGTCGGAGTGCGGCCGGAAGTCGATGTACTGCTCGCCCACGGCGGACAGCGCCGCCACCGCGATCTCGGTGTCGGCCGGAATCTTGTACTTCTTCTCGATTTCCGCGGTCGCCGCGATACCGGCCCCGCCGTCGATGATCTCGACCGCTCTGACCGATCCGACCCGATATCCGCGCCAGGTCACATCGTTACCCGCCTGCAAACCGCCGGAGCGATCCAACTGGACGGTCACCGAGTAGGTGCTGCCCGGGGCGCGCACCCGCGCCACATCGATCAGCAGATACGCCGCCCCGACCGCGAGTAGCAGGATCAGAGCCAGATTGGAGAACAACAACTTATGTCCGCGCAGCACGCTCAAGAGGCCCGCCTCCACCGCTGAATAGCAGCCAATAGGGTTCGATGCACAGCAACTACCAGGCGAAACTGCGCGCAATCTAACCACAGTCGGGACGCGGGACCCGGCGGGGGCGGTGTCCGGGCGGGCGGGTCGCCCGGACATCGGGTTTCGGAACGGGAGTGGGTCAGTCCTTCGGCAGCGCGGCCAGGTGCGCCTCGACGGCCTTCACCGCCTGGCCCACCCCGTCCTCCGCGGCGATCCGGGCCGCCATGCGAGTCGCGTTGTCGCGCAGCGCGGTATCGGTGGTGGCGCGGCGGATGGCGTCGGTGAGGCGGTCCTCCGAGATCTTCGAATACGGGATGGTCGCCGGGCTGACCCCCAGATCGATCAGGCGTTGCGCCCAGAACGGCTGATCGGCGTAGACCGGAACGCCGATGGCGGGCACGCCCGCGCGCAGGCCCGCGGCGGTGGTGCCCGCCCCGCAGTGGTGCACCACCGCCGCCATGCGCGGGAACAGCCAATCGTGCGGCGCCTCACCGATGGTCAGCACGTCGTCGCCGGTGACCTCGAGGTTGAGCCAGCCGCTCTGCACGATGCCGCGCACCCCGGCTCGGCGCAGGGCGGCGCCGATGATCGTGCCGGTGCGGGCGGTGCCCGCGCTGCTGTCGGCCATGCTGCCGAAGCCGAGGAACACCGGCGGCGGCCCGGCGGCGAGGAAGTCCACCAGTTCGGCGGGCGGTTCCCAGCCTTCGGGGCGCGGCGGCCACCAGTATCCGGTCACCTCCAGGCCCGCCCGCCAATCGGCCGGGCGCGGAACGACACTGGGGGAGTAGCCGTTGAGCATAGGCCAGCCCGCCGCGGTCCGGGCCCGGCGCAGGTCGTACACCGAGATCGGCGGCAGGCCGAGTTCGCGGCGGAAGAAGGCGACCGAGCTCGCGTAGAAGCGGTCGTTGAACCAGGCCCCGAAGTCGGCGGCGAGCCGGTTGCCGCGCGCGCCGAAATCGTAGGCGCCGTAGGCCGAGGGCGCGTGGTCGGCGGTGGCGGACAACGGCTGGAACCGCAGTCCGATCGAGGGAATACCCTTGGCCTCGGCCAGCGCCAGACCCGCGTATTCGGTCGGCGGCGGCAACAGCAGGACGTCGGCGGGTTCGTCGATCAGCGCCCGGATCATGCCCAGGCCCAGACTCTGGACTCCCTTGGGCGAGGAGAACTTCCAGCCCGCGGACAGCCGGTTGACGTCGGGATCGGTCATGTCGATGTCGATGTCGTGGGTCATCTCGCGGAACTCGAGCCCGCAGCGGGTGATCTGTTCGGCGAACAGGGTGTGCGCGGCCACCACGACCTCGTGTCCGGCGTCGCGCAGTCCCACGCCCAGGCCGGTCAGCGGCGCGATGTCGCCGCGGCTGCCGATGCCCACCAGCACGATCCTGCTCATCGGACCTCCACGTTCTCGATGATGGTCAGCCAACGGGTCACGACGGCCCGCATCCGGTCCGCGCCCAGGCCACCGTCGGGGGAGTGCACCGAATAGTGCACCTGCTCAACACCTTCGGGTTTGCTGGTGCCCAGGAACAGGCTCATGTCGAACATCTTCAGGCGGGCCTGTTCGCGTGAGTGCGCGTCCGGGATCCACACGCCCACGTCGCCGAGGAAGTTGAAGTAGAACTTGGGTGAGTTGAAGGTCAGGAAATGCGACCAGCTTTCGGGGTGATGCCAGCGCAGCAGCGTGAAATCCTCGGGGTGCGTGGGGTATCCGGCGAGGGCGTCGCGCAGGCGTTCGTCGAGGGTGCCGGTCGCGGGTCGCAGCAGCCACGGGTAGTCGTCGGAGATCCAGGCGACGGTGCGCGAGAGGTCGGTGCCGGGCCGCAGGCGGCTGTAGCGGCCGTGCTTCTGCACGGTGATGGGGCGCGCGACCCCGGTCGCGTCCTCGATAGCCAAACCCAGTGTGACGAGCAGGATTCGGGTGTAGCTGGCCCCGAACACCTCGGGCAGTTCGACCAGCAGCCGCTGCGCCAGCGGTCCGTCGATGACGCCGTCGAAGTGCGCCGATTTCGGGGTGTCGCCTCGGTCGAGTTTGGCGGGCTCGCTGTCGGAGGCGGCCAGCCAGTAGTCGCGTTCCCCGACGCGGGTGGTCGCGTACTCGTCGAGGTATTCGGCCCACTCCGATCCGGTGATCGACTCGGGCGGCAGCGAGATCTCCTCGCCCGCCGACCATTGCCGGGCGTAGGTGGCGATGTCCTCCCACAGCACCCACATCGAGATGCCGTCGATGGCGATGTGGTGGGCGGTGAACAGCAGGATGTTCACGTCGAAGGAGCGGGTGAGCAGCACCGCGGTGACGATCTTGCCGGCGGTCGGGTCCAGTCGCAGGTTGGCCGCGGCGGATTGTTCGGCGATGACGGTGGCGAGCTCCTCGGGGTCGAGGTCCTCGATGTCGATGGTCCGGACGTCGACGCGGGCGGGGTCGATCACGCCGCCGGATTCGGGTTCGATCTCGCAGGCCGCGTCCGCGCCGTAGCTGTAGCGGCTGCGCAGCGACTCGTGGGTGTCGATCAGGGTGTTGATCAGCCGCTGCGTGTCCTCGAGCCCCATGGTCACCGGGAGCGGGCAGGGAATGGTGACGCCGAAGACTCCCGGATTCTCGTCCCAGGTCAGGAATTTCTTGGCGGCGGCGGTGAGCCGCCCGGGGCGCAGGTCTGTCATGAAGGTCCTCTGGCTGGATTTCTGATCATCGAACGGTGGTGAGAGACAGCACGTGGTCGCCGAGCAGGCGCAGACTGGTCCAGCCCGCCTCGATCGGCAGCCCGCCGATCAGCGGGTTCATCAGGATTTCGGTGCGCCCGGCCGCGATCTGGTCGAGCAGCTGTGCGGGCGTGAGGATTTCGAGGTAGCCGTGCGCGCGCAGTGATTCGACGGAATCGGGCACCGCGTCGTGCGGGCGGGAGATGCCCTCGCGTCCCCAGGACGCGTACTCGCGGATCTCCGTCAGAATGTGCGGGGCGTATTCGTGCCAGGCCTGGTCCGGGTCTTCGTGCAGCAGGGTGTGACGGCTGTCTGGCTCGGGCTTGTGCACGAATCCGGTGGTGCCGCAACGGATCAGCTCCTGCTGATACAGCTCCTCCACCGCCGGTGCGGGCAGCGGCAGCGCCAGTCCCAGTCCGAATCGCGCGGCCCGGCGGGCGGTCGCGGGGCTCATTCCGGCGATCAGCAGGTGCGGGTGCGGCTTGGTGAACGGCTTGGGCGTGACATCGAAGGCGTGCCCCTCGCCCGGCATCGGCTCGTCCCGCCAGGCGGCGAGCATGATCTCGAGCGCCTCGTCCATGAGTTTGCCGCGGCGGGTGAAGTCGCGCCCGAGCGCCGCGTATTCCGTTGGGCGGTAACCGATCGCGGCGAGCACGGTCAGTCGCCCGCCGGCCAGGTTGTCGAGCACGGCCAGGTCCTCGGCCAACCGGACCGGGTTGTACAGCGGGACGATCAGCGCACCGATGCTGATCCGGATCCGTTCGGTGCGCGCCGCGACCGCCGCCGCCAGCAGCAGCGGCGCGGGCAGCCAGCCGGTGCCCGAGCCGTGGTGCTCTTCGACGTTCACCACCGCGAACCCGCATCGGTCCGCGTACTCGGCCATGTCGAGGGCGGCGCGGTAGCGCTCGTGATGCCCGGCCCGCGGGTCGTCGATATTGGTCATATTGAGCTTGAGCGCCGCCACCACGTTCATGCAGTCAATATCGAATGTGCCGGTGCGGCAGGACAACCTGCGCGGATGCCCCAGTCAGGTGGTTCGTGCGAGGGGGGCACCACCGGGAGAGGCCCGGACGATGCCGGTGCCACCGGCGGGGGTACCGGCAAGGATGGCAACTACTACGGCGGGTCGAGCAGGCCGAGTTGGGCTGCGCGCACCCCGATCTGGAAGCGGCTGCGCACCTCGAGCCGGGTCATCAGGTCGGCGATGTGGCGGCGGTAGGTGCGCAGTGACATGCCCAAGGTGCGGGCCGCCGTCTCGTCGATCAGGCCGAGGTTGAGGGTGTTCAGGACCGCGCGGGCAGTAACGCTCAATTCGACGGGGCCGCTGTCGATCCGGCTCGGCAGACCGTGCCCGGACTGCCAGCTGAGCAGCGCGAACTGGTGCAGTGCGCGCAGCAGGGCGGGTTCGCGGACGAGGTAGGCGTAGGGATGGTCGGCGCCCGCACCGCTCCACAGCACCGCCACCGTGCGGTCCAGGATGAGCACATTGTGGAAGTCGTTGTCGGTGACGCGGATCTGCGCGCCGAGGGAGGACTGGCGCAGCAGTGGCTGCCGGTCGCGGCTTTCCAGGTAGTCGGGCGAGTAGAGCAGCCGCACCTCTTTGCCCGCGGCCAGCAGGTCGTCGACCACCACCTGGCCGAGGCGCAGGTGATCGGTGGAGTGGGTGGGGTTCGAGACCGCCACCACCGCTTCGCGCCGGGCATGGCGCAGCAGCTGGTGGACGTCCTGATCCCAGTGCCCGTCCTGGCTGAACCGGACGATGCCGGTGGCCAGGGTGCCGTTGGCGTCGGTCCGCTGTCGCTGCATCACTTCCCCGATCCTGGCAGGCGACCTGGCGTTTCCGGTCGATCTGGCAGCTTCCTGCCAGCCCGGCGGATCTGCCCGGGCCGCTTCCTACCGTCAGCTTATGCACATCAGTTTGACCGAAGAACAGCATCGGCTGCGGAAACGGCTGCGCGAGTATTTCGCCGATCTCGTCACCCCCGACGTGCGGGCGGCGCTGCGGTCGGGGCCGGGCGGCGAACACGGTGACGGGGTCGTCTACAAGGAGGTGGTGCGCCGGCTGGGCACGGACGGCTGGCTGGTGCTGGGCTGGCCGGAAGAGCATGGCGGACAAGGCCGCCCGATGCTGGATCAGCTGATCTTCCTGGACGAGGCCGCGGCGGCCGGCGTGCCGCTGCCGTACCTGACCGTGAACACCGTCGGGCCGACCATCATGCGCTACGGCACCGAGGAGCAGAAGGCGCATTTCCTGCCGCGGATCGCCCGCGGTGAACTGCACTTCTCCATCGGCTATTCGGAGCCGGACGCGGGCACCGACCTGGCGTCGCTGCGCACCCGCGCGGTGCGCGACGGGGACGACTACGTGATCAACGGCGAGAAGATGTGGACCAGCCTCATCGAATACGCCGACTACGTCTGGCTGGCCGCGCGCACCGATCCGGCGGCGAGCAAGCACGCCGGCTTGTCGATCTTCATGGTTCCGGCCACCGCGCCCGGGTTCTCGTGGACGAAGGTGCACACCATGGCCGGTGTCGGCACCAGCGCCACCTACTACGCCGACGTCCGGGTGCCCGCGCGGAACCTGGTGCACGGGGAGAACCGTGGGTGGGCGCTGATCACCAATCAGCTCAATCACGAACGCGTGGCGCTGGCCTCGGCCGCGCCGCTCGCGGAGTCGCTGCGGCAGGTCACCGCCTGGGCGCGCGCCACCGTACTGCCCGACGGGTCCCGGGTGATGGACGCCGAATGGGTGCGGCTGCACCTGGCCCGCGTGCACGCCCACACCGAATATCTGAAGCTGCGCAATTGGCGGACCGCGTGGGCGGCCGATCGCGGTGAACTCGGCCCCGCGGACGCCTCCGCCACCAAGGTGTTCGGCACCGAGTTCGCCATCGAGGGGTATCGGCTGCTCATGGAGGTGCTCGGGGCCGACGCCGTGGTGCGTGCCGGTTCCCCGGGCGCGCTGCTGCTCGGCCGCCTCGAACGCTTCCACCGGACCTCGCTCATCCTGACCTTCGGCGGCGGCATCAACGAGGTGCAGCGCGACATCATCGCCAAGACCGCCCTCGGCCTGCCCGTCACCCGCTGAGCCGAACAAGGAGTAGGACAATGGATTTCGAATACACCGAAGCGCAGCGGGACCTGTCGGGACTGGCACGGGAGCTGCTCACCGACTGGGCCGTGCGCCATCCCCGGCCCGACGACAGCGGGTTCGACCCGGAGCTGTGGCGGGCCATGGCGGGCGCGGGGCTGTTGGAGGCGGCGCTGCCCGAGCGGGTCGACGGTGGCGGGTTCGGGGTGCTGGAACAGTGCGCCGTGCTGATCGAGATCGGCCGGACCGTCGCTCCCGCACCGTATTCCACGAGTATCGCCGTGGTCGCGGCGACGTTGGCCGAGTTCGGCGACGATCTGCTGGTGCGGCGTCGGCTGCGGCCGCTGCTGCGGGGTGAGACGACGTTCGCCGCCGCACTCGCCCGTGATTTCGCCGCCTTCGAGGCCGAGCCGGGTGAGAACGGCTGGTGCGTACGAGGTTCGCAGTCGGTGGTCGCGGCCGGGGCCTTCGCCGACGGGTTCCTCATCGAAGCCTGTTCCGGTGCGAATTCGATTCTGCTGCTGGTGGATCGGGCCGCTGCGGGTGTCACGGTCACCGGGCAGCAGGTGGTGAACGGTACCGACGCGGCCCTTCTGGAACTACGCGATGTCCAGGTTCCGGATGGCGATGTGATCCTCGCGCCCGAAGCGCCCGGCTGGGCCCGCCGCCGCGCCGCGTTGGCGGTATGCGCCCACCAGCTGGGGGTGCTGGAACGCGCCCTGGAGATGACCGCCGAATACGCCCGCACCAGAAAACAATTCGACAAGCCCATCGGCGCTTTCCAAGCGGTCCGGCAACGCCTGGCCGACGCCTACATCGACGTCGAGGCGGTTCGCCTGACGTTGTGGCAGGCCGCGTGGCGCGAATCCCACGGCCTGGCGGCCGAAGCCGAGATCGACGTGGCGAAATTCTGGGCGGCCGAGGCCGGTCACCGGGTGGCCCACACCGCCGTCCACGTGCACGCGAGTACCGGCATCTACCTGGACTATCCGATGCAGCGCTACTTCACGGCGGCCAAACGCGCGGAATTCGAGTCGGGTACCGCGCTGACTCACCTGCGTGGCCTCGGCGTGTTCCTGGATGCCCCGGTCTAGTGGTGGAGCCGTCGCCCCGGTGGGCGACGGCCGTCCGACCCGCATCCGCCGAATGCGCACCCCTCGTGACGCACGCGGACATGACCTCAATCGCGCGCGGGCACCCAGGAGGTTGCAGCTCCGGGGTACCCGCGTGGATGCACACTCCCACGGGCGGATAAAAAGCGAATAAACGTTCTCTATTGCGGGGCGGGGCCGGACGCGAACAGCGTCGCGGGTGTCGGGGCGGGCAGTCCGGCGCGGCGGAAGATCTCGGCGGCGTCGGCGTGCTCGCGGGCGGCGGCCTCGGTCTCGCCGCGGGCGGTGGCGCGCAGGAACAGCGCGCGGGCCCGGTCCAGCGGATCGGCGGCCTTGCTCAGCAGCCGCAGCGCCTGCGTCGCTTCCGATTCCGCGGCGGCCTCGTGCCCGGCGCGCAGGTGGATCTGCGCCAGGCGGGTGCGGGCCCAGCCCTCCCACAGGCGCACGCCATTGCGGTGGGTCATGTGCACCGCGTCCGCGGCGAGGTCGAGGGCGGTGTCGTGTTCGCCGAGCATCGAACGGGTGGCGGCCAATTCGTGGGTGGCCCAGCCCAGCGCGACCGCGTTGGAGGACTCCCGGGCCAGGTCGATGGCCCGCTCGGCCACCGCGACCGCCTCGGCGTACTGGCCGGATTCGCACAGCGTGCGGGTGGCCAGCGCCAGAATCCACGCCTCGAGCGACCGGTCGTCCAGGGATCGGGTCCAGGCGATGGCATTGGCGTAGTGCCGATGCGAGTCCTTGGTGTTCCCGGTGCGGCGGTCCGCGACGCCGAGCAGGATCTCGGCCAGCACCTGCAGCCGCCGTTCGGCGTCGTCGGCGGGCTGGGAGATGGGTTGCAGGAACTCCAGACTCGCCTCCACCTCGCCGAGTCCGATCTGCATCATGGCGCCCAGCGCCACCCGCAGCCGCCGGGAACTGGCGTGGTCGCCGTCGCGGATCGCGGTGTCCAGGAGGGCTTTCAGGCCGTCGGCGAGTTCGCGGGCGCGGCTGCCGGTGTCCATCAGCTCGGCCATCACCCAGGCCAGGTCGGCGGCGAGGGCGACCGCCCGGCCGCCGAGGCGGGCCGCCTGCCGGTGCAGCGCGATGATCACCGGGCGCTCGATGTCGTTCCAGGACTGGCCTTCCGCGCCGCCGGCGAAGGTGTGGCCGGCGACGGTGGTGGGCACCAGCAGCAGGGTGGTGTTGCTGTAATCCAGTGCACCGAGCAGGTTCTTGGTGCTGGCCAGGTAGTAGTCCAGCAGGCGGGCGACGATCTCCGCCTCGCTCTCACCGGTGTCGCGGGTCGCGGCGGTGCCGGCCCGCTGCGCCGCGAACAGCCGCAGCAGGTCGTGGAAGCGGTAGCGGCCGGGCGCGGGGGTCTCGAGCAGGCTCAGGTCGACCAGGGATTCGCAGACCAATTCGGCCTGCGGCACCGGGACGCCCAGCAGCGCGGCGGCACCGTCCACAGGGAAATCGGGCACGTCGGCACGGGCGAGGGTGCGAAAAGCCCTGGCCTGCTCGGTGTTCAGCTGGCCGTAGCCGAGCCGGAAGGCGGCCTCCAGGGTGAGGTCGCCGGTCTGCAGCACCGCCAGGCGCTGGCTCTCGTCGGCCAGCCGGACGGCCAGCGAGGCGATGGTCCATTGCGGCCGCACCGCCAGCCGCGCCCCGACAATGCGCACCGCCAGCGGCAGGCACGCGCACTGTTCGATGACCGCGTGGGCGGCATCCTGTTCGGCCGCAACGCGTTCGGGCCCGAGGATGCGGGTCAGCAGGGTCATCGCCTCGGCGGGCTCGAGCACATCGAGGCGGGTGCGGCGGACCGCGGGCAGCTCGGTGAGCGCCGAACGGCTGGTGATCAGGACCGCGGTGCCGGGCGTGCCGGGCAGCAGCGGCGACACCTGGGCGGTGTCGCGGGCATTGTCGAGGACCACCAGGATTCGCTTGTCGCTCAACAGGGTTCGCAGGTGCGCGGCCCGATCGTCGACGGCGGGCGGGATATCGCCCTCGGCGACGCCGAGCCCGCGCAGGAACCCGCCCAGCGCGTCACCGGTGGGCAGCGGGTCGGGGTCCACGCCGCGCAGGTTCACATACAGCTGCCCGTCGGGGAACCGGTCGCGCACCCGGTGGGCGATGTGCAGGGCCAGCGTGGTCTTGCCGACCCCGCCCATGCCTCCGACCGCCGAGATGGCCACCGCCGGTCCGCCGCCGGTGAGCTGGGTCGCGATTTCCTCCGCGACGCGGGAGCGGCCGGTGAAATCGGCGATGTCGGGCGGCAATTGGGCCGGAGCGAGCGGGGCGCGGGCCGGACGCGACACCGCCGGCAGGTCGGCGCGCAGGATGCGGGCGTGCACCGCGCTGAGTTCGGGCCCGGGTTCGACTCCGACCCCGTCGACCAGGGCGCGGCGGGCGCGGGCGTATTCGTCGAGCGCTTCGGCCTGGCGGCCGGAATGGTAGAGCGCGGTCATGAGCAGCGCGCGGAAGCGTTCCCGCAGTGGATGTTCCTCGATGAGGGGGCCGAGCTCAGCGACGGCCTCGGCGCTGCGGCCGGTTTCGATGTCGAGGGCCAGCCGGTCCTCGAGGATGGACAGCCGCCACTGTTCGAGCCGGGCGCGCTGCCGCTCCGCGTACGGGCCGGGCAGCCCGCCCAGGGCCGCGCCCTGCCAGCGGCCCAGCGCCGATTCGAGGGTGCCGCGGGCGCTGTCGGGGTCCTCGTGCCGTACCCGTTCGGCGGCCGCGACCTGCCCCTCGACCTCGTGAATGTCGGTGTGGCCGGGCGGAAGTCGCAGCACGTAGCCGTCGCCGATGGAGACGAGCAGGGTGGAGGGCCCGCGGTTGACGCGGTCGGGTTCGAGTTCGCGGCGCAGTTTGGCGACGTGGGTGCGCAGGGCGGGGACGGCGCGCAGGACGGGGTCCTCGCCCCAGATGCCTTCGACGAGTTCGGCGGCCGTGACCGCCTTGCCCTCACGCAGCAACAGTGCCGCGAGCACCGCCCGCCGTTGTGGCGGGCCCAGATCCAGGGGAGTGTCCCCGCGCCATGCGCGGACCTCGCCCAGTACCGAAAACCTCAGCAAACCGACCTCCCCGTTTGGAAGTGTAGAGGGGCCGAGCCGACGCCGATTCGCCGACTGTCCTGCACCTATCCGCCATCCTTCCGGCCCTGAACACCGGGCTCGCCTCCGGGGACTGCCCCATATCCTGCGCGCCACCGGCCCGATTGGTGTGCCATTGGCGGGTTCCAAGCCGCCGGATCGACTCTGATCGTGGGCATCGAGTCGAGATGCCCCCGATCCTCGGAGGCACCCCATGCGGTTGAAGTCCGCCATCGTATTCGCCGCGTGCGCCCTGTCCCTGGGCCTGGCCGCCTGCGAGGCCGCACACACGCCCGCCGGTCCCGGCGGCGTCGGCACGCCGGCGGTGACCTCCGACCCCATGATCGACCAGCAGCGCGGCCGCCAGCATCTCGCCTCGGCCGTCCGCCACACCGATCGAAACCGGACAGCCGCTACCGCTGCCACGTAACCTGGGGAGGTGGCAATGGGTGACACGTCGCGCGCCGCGGCGCGGCCCGCGATCGCGTTGGCCACCGTCACCGCGGTCCTGTTCGTAACCTTCCTCGACACGACCATCGTCAGTGTCGCGCTCGCCGATATCCGTTCGGACCTCAGCACCGATGTGGTGCTGCTGCAATGGGTGGTCAACGCCTACACGCTGGTGTTCGCGAGTCTGATGCTCGCGGCCGGATCAGTGGGCGACCGGTGGGGGCGCAAGCGGGTGATGGTCATCGGATTGGTGATCTTCGCTGCGGGATCGGTGATTTCGGCGCTCGCGGCGAGCGTGCCGGTGCTGATCCTCGGGCGTGCGGTCATGGGCGTCGGTGCGGCCGCGTCCGAGCCGGGCACCCTGTCGGTGCTGAGACAGGTGTTCCCGGAGGCGCGGACCCGGGCGAAGGCGCTGGGGGTGTGGGCCGCGGTCTCCGGGCTCGCCCTGGCCGCCGGGCCGGTGGTCGGCGGGGCGCTGGTGGGGGCGTGGGGGTGGCGCTCGATCTTCTGGTTCAACCTGATCATCGGGGTCGTGGTGCTGGCCGCCGCGTTGCGCTACGTGCCCGAGAGCGCGGATCCGCAACCGGGGCAGCTGGATTGGCTGGGATCTCTACTGGGTGCGGTGTTCCTCGGCACGGTGATCTTCGCCGCGATCACGGGGGAGAACCGGGGGTATGACGCGCCGTCGGTGATCGCGCTGTTCGTCGTCGGCGCGATCGCGTTCGTGGCGTTCCTGATCGTGGAGACGCGAGTTCGCAATCCGGTGTTCGATTTTCGGTATCTGCGGCTGCCGCCGGTGCGCAGCGCGCTGGTGGTCGCGTTCGCGGTCTACTTCGGTGTCTTCTCGATCTTCTTCTTCACCGCGCTGTATCTGCAGGTGATGATCCACTATTCGGCCGGGCGCACGGCGGCGGTGTTCGCGCCCATGGCGGTCGCGATCGTGGCCGGGTCGCTGGCGGCGGGGTTCTGGGTGGCGCGCAGCGGGGCGCGGATCCCGATGATCGCCGGGTGCGTGGTGGGCGCCGGCGGGATTCTGCTGACCCGCTATTCCCTCGACGGCACGGTCGAATTCACGCCGCTCGCGATCACCCTGGCCGTGGCGGGACTCGGCTTCGGGATCGCGGTCGTGCCGTTGACCTCGGCGGTGCTGACGGGTGTTCCCGCGGAACATTCGGGCATGGCGGCCGCGGCCACCAACACCATGCGTCAGGTCGGCGCGGCGGTGGGTGTCGCCGTGCTCGGCTCGCTGGTCAACGGATTCCTCACCGCCGACCTGCGTCAGCGGATGACGGAGTTGGGCCTGCCCGACAACTTGCAGCCGATCGCGATCGACGCCGTGGAGCGTGGCCGCATCCCGGCCGGCGTGGACCTGGCCACGGCCCTCAAATACGCCCCGCACGTCAACGACGTGCTGAACACCGCGACCGTCGCCTTCCATCACGGACTCGATGTGGCACTGCTGGTTTCGGCGGTGATGATTCTGGCCGCCGCGGTATTCGTGGCCGCGAGCGGCTCGGCTCGGGCACGAAAATAACTGGCGCGAGGCGGCTTCGGCCGGGCAACATGGCTCGCATGTTCACGCAGTCCATCGCCGCATACCCCGCAGTCGCGGGCGCGATGGCTGCTGCCCTGGCGGCATTCGCATTCGACGGCGCACGACGCTGACCTTCTCCGGGACGTCCCGGACCTCAGACGGGGAAGGTCGGCTCCCCCTGAGGCCCCCTCGAATCGATTCTGGAGAATTCATCATGGCCAAGCAGGCCTACGTCCGCACCAAGCCGCACCTGAACATCGGCACCATGGGTCACGTCGACCACGGCAAGACCACCCTGACCGCCGCCATCACCAAGGTGCTGGCCGAGCGCGGCGGCACCGCCTTCGTTCCCTTCGACCGCATCGACCGGGCGCCGGAGGAGATCGAGCGCGGCATTACTATCAATATCGCCCACGTCGAATACGAGACGGCCACCCGGCATTACGCGCACGTCGACATGCCCGGCCACGCCGACTTCGTGAAGAACATGATCACCGGCGCGGCCCAGCTCGACGGGGCCATCCTGGTGGTGTCGGCGGACGACGGCGTCATGCCGCAGACCGCCGAGCACGTGCTGCTGGCGCGGCAGGTGGGTGTCGAGCACATCGTGGTCGCGCTCAACAAGTCCGACGTCGCCGACGGCGAACTGCTCGAGCTCATCGAGCTGGAGGTGCGAGAGCTGTTGTCCGCCAACGGCTACGACGGCGACGGCGTCCCCGTGGTGCCGGTGTCCGGACTGCGGGCGCTGGAGGGCGACGAGCACTGGTCGAACCAGCTGGTACGACTGCTCGACGCCGTGGACGAGTACGTGCCGATGCCCGAGCGCTACCTCGACGCCCCGTTCCTCATGCCCGTGGAGAACGTGCTCACCATCACCGGTCGCGGCACCGTCGTGACCGGCGCGGTCGAGCGCGGCGTGGTGCGGATGGGCGACAAGGTCGCGGTGCTCGGCTACGGCGGCGCCATCGAGGCCGTGGTAACAGGAGTCGAAACCTTCGGCCGCACCATGGAATCGGCGGAGGCCGGCGACAACGTGGCGCTGCTGCTGCGCGGCGTGCAACGCGGTCAGGTGGCGCGCGGCCAGGTGGTCGCGGCGGTGGGCAGCATCGCCGTCCACACCGGATTCACCGCGCGGGTGCGGCTGCTGACGGCCGCGCAGGGCGGCCGCCGGACGCCGATCACCTCCGGCTACCGGCCGCAGTTCTTCGTCCGCACCGGCGACGTGTCCGGTCAGGTGGTGCTGCCGGAGGGGCGTGCCATGCCGGGCGACACCGTCGACCTGGCGGTCACGCTCGACCGCGCGGTTCCGCTGGAGCCGGGCCTGGGATTCGCTGTGCGCGAAGGCAACCTGACGGTCGCCGCGGGCACGGTGCTCACCGTGGACGGATAGGCGTCGCGTGACAATGGTTGGGGGCGGACAGTAGTCCGCCCCCAACCTCAACGTGCGGCTACCGGCCGGGCGGGGGGCCTGTGTTGGCCGGGATTCTCTGTGTCGGAACTCGGGTCGTCCCGGACGATGGGGCCATGGAACGAGGGCACTACGGAGACGATCACGGGGCATTCGCCGAGCTGGCGCGAGGGTTCGTGCGCAAGGAAGTCGCGGCGAATTACATGGACTACGAAGCCGCCGGGATCGTGCCGCGCTCGGTGTTCGCGCGGGCGGGGGAACTGGGGCTGCTCGGGTTCGCGGTGCCGCAGAACTACGGCGGGCTCGGCGTCTCGGACTTCCGCTTCAACCAGATCCTCATCGAGGAATTCATGGAGGGCGACTGCGCGGGCGTGGGGCTGAACTTCGCGCTGCACAATGACATCTGCACGCCGTACCTGGTGGAACTGACCACCGAGGAACAGCGGGAGCGGTGGCTGCCGGGATTCGTGGCGGGGACGAAGATCGCGGCCATCGGGATGACCGAGCCGGGCGCGGGATCGGATGTCGCCGGGATACGCACGGCGGCAGTGGATATGGGGGATCACTTCCTGGTGAACGGGGCGAAGACGTTCATCACCAACGGGATCAACGCGGATCTGGTGATCACCGCGGTGCGAACCTCGGCCGAGCGGCATGCGGGGGTGACCGTGATGGTCCTCGAACGGGGGATGGACGGATTCGAGCGGGGACGGAACCTCGACAAACTCGGACTGCACTCGCAGGACACGGCGGAGCTGAGCTTCACCGATGTCCGGGTGCCGAAAGAGAACGTGCTGGGTGAGGTGGGGCGCGGGTTCTCCTACCTGATGCGCAATCTGCCGCAGGAACGCATGCAGATCGCGGTCGCCTGTCTGGCTCGGGCGCGGGTGGCGTTGCGGACGACCATCGAATACGTCGGTGAGCGTGAGGCTTTCGGGCAGCAGATCGGAGCGTTCCAGAACACCAAGTTCACGCTGGCCGACGTGGCCACCGAGGTGTCGGTGGCCGAGGCGTTCATCGACAAGTGCGTGTTGGAGTTGAACGCGGGGCGGTTGACGCCGGCGGATGCGGCCAAGGCGAAGTTGTGGGCTTCGGAGATGGAGTTTCGGTGTATCGATCGGTGTCAGCAGTTGTTCGGGGGATACGGGTATATGCGGGAGTATCCGATTGCTCGGATGGCGGCTGATGCTCGGATTACTCGCGTTTATGGGGGGACTTCCGAGATCATGCGGGAAATCATCGGACGGGATTTGCGACTGACTGATCGGTATTGAGCGGAACATACCCGAGTTTTGTTGGGATATTGGACAATTCGGGTTCTGGGAGGGTTCGGTAATTGATAGAATAGAGGCATGAATTGGGGTGGGCAGGTACTCGGGAATGAAGTCACGGTGGCGGATGCCACCGGGCTTGTTTCCGATGCTGTGAGCGTGCTCGTTCACGATTCTTTGGACTCGCTTTCCGATGACGATCTCGTGGATGTGTTGCGGGATTGGGAGTCGACGCGGCGGCGGATGGCCAGTTTCGAGCACAAGTTGATTCGTGAGGTGGAGAACCGCGGGTTGCCCGAGAAGGTAGGGGTGAAGCGGACTTCGAAGTATTTGGAGCAGACTTTGCGGATCGGGCACGCTGATGCTTGTGCGCGGGTGCGGGCGGCGGAACTGCTGGGGTTGCGGCAGGAGGCTGGGCGGGTTGTCGAGCCGTGGTTGGCGTGGACGGCGGCGTTTCAGGAAATGGGTTTGGTGTCAGCGGATTCGGCTCGGGTGATCGCGAAGATCGTGAACCGGATTCCGGGGAAGGTCGACGCCGATACCCGGGATCGGGCCGAATTCCAGCTGGCCCACTTTGCCGCCACCTCCACCCCGGATGACCTGCCCAAGGTGGGCGACCGGCTGTTGGGTTACCTCGACCCTGATGGGCGTCTCACTGATGACACCGATCGGCAGCGGCGGCGTGGGATCACGTTGAGCAAGCAGGGTGTGGACGGCATGTCGACCATGACCGCGGAGTTGACCCCGGCCGCGCGGGCGTTGTTCGATCCGATCTTCGCCAGCCTCGCCCAGCCCGGCATGTGCAACCCCGATGACGCGGAAAGCCCTTGGACGACTGACAGACTCGATGAGGAAGCGCTCGCTGGTTTGGAGCGTGCTGCCCGTCGCGACACTCGCACCGCAGCCCAGCGCAACCACGACGCCATGGTGGCATTCCTGCGCCCCGAGATGGGTCCCGCGAACCTCGGTCAGCACCGTGGGCTGCCCGTGTCCACCATCATCACCATGTCGCTGGCCGAGGTCGAAGCCGCTGCCGGTGTGGCCACCACCGCCTCCGGCGGGACGGTGCCGTTGGAGCAGGCGTTGCAGCTGGCCCAGAAGTCCAAGCCGTTCCTCGCGATCTTCGACCACGCCGGACGACCCCTGCACCTGGGCCGCACCAAGCGCCTCGCCAACTCCGCACAGCGCCTGGCGTTGATCGCCACCGAACGCGGCTGCACCCGACCCCGCTGCAGCGCACCCGCCACTCTCACCCAGGTCCATCACGTGACCGAGTACAGCAAGGGCGGGACCACCGACATCGAAAACCTGACCTTGGCCTGCGACGCTTGCCACGCGCTCATCCACGATGGGCCGGGTGGCTGGAAAACCGTTGCCATGCCAGCGGATTCAGAACATGCTGGCCGGACGGGCTGGATAGCTCCACGCCACATCGATCCGACCGGTATGCCCCAGGTCAACGACCGCCACCATGCGGGGGAGTTGATGGCCGCATCCCTGGCACGGTTGCGCGATCGCACGCGCCCACCGGCACGCTGGTGGTCACGCCCCTAGTTGTTGCTCCCGTGAAACTATTGCTCCCCTCAATTCAAAGCCGGAGCCTCACCGAAGGTGGGGCCCTTCGGGCTGCGTGCCTCACGGCTGCTCGTGCCGCAAGCGCGTCCGCAAAACTACACAGAGTGTGGTCGCCTCGCCTGCCCTACCGGACCTGGGCTGACGCCAAGTCGGGAGCCGTATCCCGCCGATCCCGGCCCACGGACTGCACGTATCACCTTCTACAGAAAGAACCCAACCCCCCTCACTTCGTCTTCCCCGGGATGCTGCGCGGCCGAACCGTGAGTGGGGCTGGTAGGTGAGGGGGCCTCGCAAGCTCGGCCACCCTCTCCCTTATCCAGGCGTCTTTTATCTTTAGTCTTCTTTTTCTTTTGTCTTGTGGTTCTTACCGTTTGAGCCCTTGGGCCCCAGCAATAACCCGCTCCATCACAGTCCGCGGCAGCAACCGACGAATAGCAAACATCAGAGGCGCATTGCTACCCACCGCGTACAACGGCCGAGGCCGATCCGAGTTCACAGCCCCCACGATGGTCTCCGCCACCTTGGCAGGCGAAATCCCCTTACTCATCTTGGCATCGAGCCCAGCCATGAACCGAGCGAACTCAGCAGCATGCGGCGACCCTTCATCCACATACTTGCTCCGCCGCTCACTCAACCCCGTATTGATCTGCCCCGGTTCAACAGTCGTGATCCACACCCCGAACGGCGACTCCTCGAACCGAGCCGCCGTGGCAAACCCCCGCACCGCCGCCTTGGTAGCCACATACGACGACCGATACGGCATCGGAAAGCTACCGAGCATCGACCCCACCATCACGATCCGCCCGTACCCCCGCTCCCGCATCCCCGGCAACACCGCCTGAGTCAACGCCACCGCCCCGAAAACATTGAGCTGGAACAGCCTTTCGATAGCCTCCCGAGGCAACTCGGCCAACGGCCCGGCCTGACTCTCCCCGGCATTGTTGATCAGCACATCGATCGCCCCGAGCTCACCGGTGAACCGCTCGATCGACTCCAGATCGGTGATATCGAGCGCGCGATACTCCACACCGGGCGCCCGATCACCCTCAGCCAGTTTGTCCGGATTGCGACTGGTGCCGATCACCTTGTGCCCCTGGGCCGCGAACGCCGCCGCGGTGGCCTTGCCGATGCCGGAGGACGCGCCGGTGACGACCACGGTGCGGGTCGGAGAGCTGCTCATGGCGAGAACGTTATCGGGTGCGGCGGCAGCGCGCCGCGCGGCGCTCGGCGGCGGCCTCGCCGGTGACCGAGCGGAGGCCGAGCCAGAGGCCGATGCCGAACGCGGGTGCCGCCAGCACGGGGACCAACAGGATGGCGGTGGAGCTCATGGTGATGAATCGCGCCGCTGCATTCGCTGTTACGTGACGAAATATGCCGTTGCGCCACACCGACCGGTCTCTCGTTGATATGTTGCGCCAACCCGATGGGTAACGGACATTTGGGTCGGGAGAAGTCGAAGAGGACAAAGTACACATGCTCGACTGGGACGTAGCCAGGAACACCTCCGATGTGCAGATATCGACCCGGCGTACGGAGGAGCGCGGGGCGTCGGCGGGGGAGTGCCTGCCGTCATTGCCCGGGCCGCTGGTGCTGGCGTTGCTGGCGAGCCGGACGTTGCGGGACGCGATCGTTGTCGCGGTCGGTTACGTGGACCACGGGTTCACGATCGGGCAGCTGAAGTTCGAGAACGCGGACGGCGAAGGACGGCTGCAGTTCGAGGATCGGGAGGCGTCCGCGGATGGTCGCGACCTGCTCGCCGAGCGGGTGCTGGCCGGTTTCCAGACGGTCGGGCACGAGTTGTACGGGATCGGGGTGCCGCTGCGTCGCGTCAGCTTCCGGCACTCCGCGCCGGCCGATATCACCCGCCATCGGTCTGTTTTCGGGATCGAGCCGCTGTTCGGCACGACCGTCAACGAACTCGCCTTCGACTCCTCCTACCTCGATGTGCCGCTCCCACATCCCACCGAACAGGCCCGCAGCACCTGCCAGCGCATGTGCCAGGAGCTGCTGGCCCGCCGCTACGTCCGATCCGGCTTCGCGGGTGTCGTGCGGGACCTGCTGGTGCGCGATCCGGGCGTGATCCCCGACCAGTCGGCCGTGGCGTCGGAACTGTTCGTCAGCCCGCGCACCCTGTCCCGGCGACTCAACGAGGAAGGCACTTCGTTCCGCACCCTGCTCGACGAGGTGCGACAGGTCCTGTCCGAGGAACTGCTCGACCGGACCGACATGACCACCGAACAGGTGGCCGCGCGACTGGGCTACGCGGAGGCCGCGTCCTTCATCCGCGCGTTCCGGCGCTGGCAGGGCTGCCCGCCGCAGGAATATCGCGCCCGCGGGCGGACTCCGGAACTGGTCTAGCCCCTCACGCCCGCGCGGTCAGAAAGGTGCCCGCGTGCAGCGTGGTGCCGAAACCCGGTGCGAATTCGCCGTATTCGTAGACGAGGTCGCCGCCGACCACGGTCGCGGCGACCACTCGGTCATTGCGATTGACCATGCGCTGCAAGCCCGCGACCCCGGGGAACGGCGCTTCGGCGTACGCGCTCGAAGCGCCGTCGAAACCTGCCGGGTCGATGACGGCGATATCGGCGCGCCCGCCGACCGTCAGGTGGCCGGCGTCCAGTCCGTACCAGTCGGCCAGTTCGCCCGTGAGCCGGTGGATCGCGGCCTCGATCGGCAGGAACCCCCGCTGGTGCGCGCGTTCCAGCAGCCGGACGCCGAAGTTGTAGAAGGCCATATTGCGCAGGTGCGCACCGGAGTCCGCGAACCCGACCTGCATCATCGGCGAGCGCTGCAGCCGGTCCAGGATCTCTTCACGGTCGTTGGCGATGACGGTGCGCCACCGCAACGCCGGGCCGTGCGCCACCGCCAGGTCCAGCATGGCGTCGGCCGGGTCGATGCCGCGTTCGTCGGCGACCGCGCCGAACGACTTCCCGACCACCTCGGGCTCGGGGCAGGACACGATCACCGCGTCGTAGAGATCGCGGTTCCACACCCGCGGGCCGAACTTCTTGGCCAGATCCTTGCGGAAGGCGCGGCGATAGGACTCGTCGGCGAGCAGCTCGCCGCGCTTCATCACATCGCGGATATTGAGCGCCGCCACCCCGGAACCGAACTCCTCGAACACGACCAGATCCACGCCGTCGGCATACACCTCGAACGGCACCGGCAGGTGCTGCCACCGGAAGCGCGCCCCGCCAACGGTATTCGCGATCCAGGCCGCGGCGGTGGCGGCCCGGGCGACGGTGCGGTCGGCCTTCACGTCCATGCCCGCGATGAGGGTCGTCTTGAGCGGGGTGCGGAAGCGGCCGGCGCTCTGGGCGAAATACCGGGCCAGCTCGATGCGGGTGGTGAGGTTCGGGGTGCTCTGATGCACGCGGCCGCGACGCCGCAGAATCGTGTTGAGGGCCCGATACTCGCGCCACGTCGCGTACGTGGACGGCAGCTGCCGGGTCGGGAACCGGACGCCCTCCAGTTTCGAGAACGAGCTGCGAATCGTGGACAGGCCCAGGAACCCGGCGTCGAGCGCCGTCTCGAGCATGCCGCACATGCGTCGCAGCTCCGCCGGCGTCGGTTCCACCTGTGCGTCCACCGACCGGCCCAGGCCCATCACCGTGACGCGCATGTCCGAATGTCCCAGGAAGGCGGCAACATTCGCGCCGAGCGGGCGATCGGCGATGGCCTTCGCGTAGGAGTGCGGGTCGTCCCAGTCCTTGTGCTCCTTGACCGCCGCGTGCACCGCGTCCCACGGCAGCGCCTCGACGCGGGCGAACAGGTCGGCGCAGTCCTCGGCCTCGGAGTACACCGTCGACAGCGAGCAGTTGCCGAGCACGACCGTGGTGACGCCGTGCCGGACCGATTCACCCAGGCCGGGACTGCCGAGCACCTCGGCGTCGTAGTGGGTGTGCACGTCGAGCATGCCGGGCATGACCCACTTGCCGGTGGCGTCGACGGTTCGCTCCCCGTCAGGCAGCTCACCATTGCCGATGAGTGAGATCTTGCCGTCGGTGACGCCGACATCGGCCCGCACCCCGGGGCCGCCCCGCCCGTCGAACACCGTGCCACCACGAATGACCAGATCACACCGTGCCATCGCAATTCACCGCCGTCGATCAGCCCGCCGTGCGGCGGGTGTTGTACACGCTATAAATCAGTATCCGCCTCCTCACGGGACACCGTTGCGAGAACGCGACCGTGGGCACGGTCGCGCACCGCGGATTGCCTCGAGACGGGCCGAATGTATTGGCCCGCCATCAATTCGACGCTCAGGTCGGTTCGGGGCAGAACAGCTGGCACGACGCCGGTGGATTCGGCGCCGGCGTCACCGGGTCGTCGAATTGGGCATGGTCGATCAAAACTATGAGTGCGATTCCGATACTCAGTACTGCGGCGAGTGTGATGGTGAACCACGCCCAATTGAGTTTCGGAAAGGTGATGATTTGGGTGCCGTCCGCGGCCACGGTGAATATCACCGCCGCCGTCGCCGGCGATCTAGACATCTGATGGAGAACTGTGTAACGCCACCAGTTTCCGGTCATGGCAGAACACGACCCTTCACTGACCTCTTGTGTGGTTGCGCCGAGAGTGTGGCAACCATCAGGCTACACCCGAAATGCCATGATAGCCATCAGCTATATGCGGAGCAACCCTTGTCCGGAATGAGTAGTTCTGCGGTGTTCCCCGCCCCGCGCGTCGGCAAGGATGAAACATGTTGCCGCACGGTCGATACGGGGAGAATCATGAACACCGACGCACCACGTCCGCGCGGGTTGGGCAAGCGCGCCTGGCTCACCACCCAGCTGGTTCGACGCGTCCTGCGCACCCTGGCCTGGTCCCGTCTGGTCGACGTGACCGTGCTCGGCCGGGACCGCGTTCCGAAAACCGGTCCCATTATCATTGCGAGCAATCACATTTCCCTGCTCGACGCAGTTTTCCTGTGGGGAGCGCTGCGTCGCCGCGCGGTCGCCATTGCGATGGCCGAGCTGTGGACCTGGCCCGTGGTCGGCCGGCTCGTGCGCCTGCTGGGGCATATCCCCGTGATCCGCCGCGACGCCGAGTCCGGACGCTCCGCGCTGACTCGGGCCGCGCAGGTTCTCGGGTACGGCGGCGTCCTGATCATCTACCCCGAAGGACGATTGGTCCCGGCGGGCGGCTACGAACCCTACAAGCCAGGTGTGGCTAACCTAGCCATGGCAACCGGTGTCCGAATTGTCCCTGTTTGCACCACCGGTACCGATGGAGTGCTGCCGATGCGAGGTCCTGGAGGTGCGGCCCGGAAATTCAACCGCAATCATCCGGTTACCATCCACTTCGGAATGCCCATCAATCCTGCCGAATTCGATGACGCGGAGAAACTTCTGGACCATCTCCGTCACGAAATCGAATCGCTGCGAGCCGAACCGAACGGCGGCTAGCGCGAGTCAGGACGCGTCGGGCAGCACCGCGTCGGCTTCGATTTCGACCAGCAGCGCGGGGTCGATCAGCGCGCGCACCTCCACCATTGTCGCCGCCGGGCGGATGTCGGCGAAGACTTCACCGTGCGCCTTGCCGACCTCCTCCCAGCGGGAGATGTCGGTGACGAAAATACGAGTGCGGACGACATGCTCGGGCCGGGCGCCGACTTCGGCCAGGGCGGCCACAATTCGGCGCAACGCCTCACGGGTCTGCGCGGCGATATCGTCGCCGCCCACCGCGCCGCCCCCGGGCGCGACCGCCGTGGTGCCCGCGACCGAAATCCACTGCCCGACGCGCACCGCGCGCGAATAGCCGACGACCGATTCCCACTGGGCGCCGGAGGAGACCACCTGTCGCTGCGTCATGGTCCCCATTGTGCACAGATGATCTCCGGAAGCTGTTGCCGCCGTAGCTTGCCGGCCGTGGTGCGCGGCAGTTCGGGGACGAAGACGATCTCGCGGGGCGCCTTGTACCCGGCCAGGGTCGCCTTGATGTGCCGTTGCAGGGTCCGGGCGTCGACGTGCACACCGGGTTCGAGCACGACGGCCGCGACGAGGCGCTGCCCGAACTCGTCGTCGGGCACCCCGACCGCTCCGGCGTCGGCGACGGCGGGATGCGCGAGCAGCGCTTCCTCGACCTCCTGAGGGAAGACGTTCTCGCCGCCGGAGACGATCATGTCGTCGGAGCGGCCGTCCACGAACAACCGGCCCTCGGCGTCGAGATGGCCGAGATCGCCGGAGTCCATGTGCTTTCCGACCATCTCCTTGGTCCTGCCATCGCTGTAGCCGTGGAACATGCTCGGGTTCTTGTTCACGATCCGGCCGGTGACACCGGGCGGCAGCTCCCGGCCGTCGCCATCGACGATGCGAATGTCCACGATGCCGGTCAACGGCCGGCCTACGGTGCCGGGCGCGGCCCGCAGATCCGCTGGGGTGGCGAAGGTTCCGGCGCCGGTCTCGGTGGAGGCGTAGCCGTTGAACAGCACCTCACCGAACTCGTCCAGGAACGCGGTGGCCAGCCACGGCGGCAGGGGAGCGGCCCCGCACACCATCATGCGCAGACTCGACAGGTCATGGCCGCCGCGGATATCCGGCGGAAGCGCCATCACCCGCCCGAGCATGGTCGGCACCACGCAGGCGATCTGCGCGCGATGGCGTTCGATGTCGGCGAGCAGCGTTGCGGCATCGAATCTCTCGTGCACGACGACCGTCGAGCCGAGCAGGAAGGCCGCCGCGGACGCCAGGAAGCCGTAGGTGTGATGCAGCGGCGGCGCGATCACCATGGGCCGGCCCAGCCGTGGGATCGGCGCGACCCGGGCGAGATCGCGGATGGCCGGAAGCATCCGCGGGTTCAACCCGGACAACGTGGCGCCGACGCTGCGGCCGCCGAAAGTGCGTGGCGCGCCTTTCGGAACCCCGGTGGTGCCGCCGGTGAGCAGAATCAGCGCGCCCCCGGACGCGGGCTCGCGCACCGGCGGTCCGCCCGCCGCAACCAGTTCCGCCACGGTCGGCAGCCCGCCCGCCGCACCCCGCACCACGACCCGTGTGCCGCTGAATCCGGACTTCTCGATCTCCGCATGGAATTCGCCGTCGTAGCACAGCAATTCGACGCGCTCGCGGTCCAGCACCTCACCGATCTGCGGCCCGGCGAAACCGTAGTTCAACGGCACCAGGTCCGCGGACAGCCGCGCCGCCGCGTACGCCGCCAGCACGAATCCCCGGTGATTACGGCACAACACGCCGACCCGCTGCCCACGCCGCACGTCCCAGCGCGCCCGCAATGCCGCCGCCAGCCGCCGCACCTGCCGATCCAGCTCGGCGGCGGTGATCGGGCCATCGTCGTCGATCATGGCGGGCCGGTCCGGGAACCGCGCCGCGAAGGCCGACAGTGCTGTCGCCAGGCCGACGCCATCACGTAATGCCCAGGCCAACTGGGGAATCCGGGTCGGCGGCAGCAGCGCCGCCGCACCGCTGGCGGGAATCCATCCGGCCACCGTGACCGCGTCGTCGATCAGATTGGCCGTCCGTTCCACCCGGCCGAGCGGACCGGCCCAGTCGACGGGCCGGTTGTTCCAGTTCCCGGCCTGCGCGTACAGCGTCAGCAGGCGTTGCGCCGCCGGGGAGCTGTCGAGCGCGTAGGACAGCGGCGCGCTCACCCGCTCCCACCACGGCCGAATCGCCAAGGGGCGGTCCACGATCGCCCGGCACACCAGGCCGGCCGCCTCCTCGGTCGACATGCTCGGGGTGTACCGGTAGATCCGGTAGGGACCCAGCATCTCCGAGCGCACCAACTGCAGGTGGATCGTGGTGACGTCGATGCCGTCGGCCCGCAATTCCGGTGCGGCGCCGCGCATCCAGGAATTGAACGCCGACTTCGACGCGATGTAGGCGGTCCAGCCCACACCCGGACCGTGCACACCGGCGGTGCTGACATTGACGATGTGACCGCGATGCCGGGCCCGCATCGACGGCAGCAGACTCATGACCAGCCGTGCGGGACCGAGGTAGTTGATGCGCGCGGTGTCGTCGATATTGTCCCAGCGGTCCACCGAATCCGAGAGCCAGCGGCGAATGGACTTGCCCGCGTTGTTGACGAAGACATCCACGTGCCCGTGCTCGGCGAGCACCCGGTCGATCAGCGCGGCGCAGGCGTCGGTGTCGGACAGGTCCGCCGGATAGGCGTGCACGCTCCCCGGGAATTCCGCTGTCTCGGAGCACAGTTGCTCCAGCAGCGCGGCCCGGCGGGCCACCGCGAGCACGGTCGCCCCCTGCGCGGCCAAGCGTTTCGCGGTGGCCCGCCCGACACCCGACGACGCCCCGGTCACCAGGATCACGGCGCCCCTGACAGCCGGTCCGAGACGGCGGTCGCTGATTCCGTATCCGGCCGCGCCGAGCGCGATCCGGACCGATTTCGGCAGTTCGATCATGAGCGCGAGATCCTTGCGAGCGGAGCGGTCAGGCGGTTCGACGGTCGAAGTCGTAGTCGGTGAACGGGAACCGGTGATGGGCCCGTCGCGCCGAGAAGAATCCCGTCGGCCGGATGTAGGTCGAGTCCCCCTGGGAATTGCGGTAATAGGTCGGGACGTGCGCGTTGAGTTCGGTCAGGTAGTAGCGCATGGCCGCGCCGTTGCGGTAGATGCGACGGTGATAGGCGTCGTGCGCGTCCTGCCGGACGGCCACCCGGGTCGCCGACCGCCGCCGCGCTTCCGAGATGGCGCGCACCGCATGGTCGGCGGTCATCTCCACGAAGGCGTGCCAGCCGCTGCCGGTCCACGAATACGGGCCGACCAGCGTCCAGCGATTGGGCAGGCCCGGCAGCGACACGCTCTCGTAGGCCTGCAAGCCGTGTTCGGTGTAGTACTCGCCCAGATCCAGGCCGTCGCATCCGACCACCAGACCGGGCGTGTAGGTCTCCGGGTCGGAGAAGACGTGATAGCCGGTGGCCAGCACGACCATGTCGAATTCGCGCTCGACCCCGTCGGTGGTGCGCAGGCCGTGCTCGGTGAACCGTTCGATGGGGGTGGTCACCAGGTCGACATTGTCGCGGTTGAAGGCCAGCAGATAGCCCGTGTTCAGGGTCGGGCGTTTGGCGATCGGGCCGTAGTCCGGGGCCAGGCCCGCGCGAATCCCGGGATCGCGCACCAGGAGTCGCAGCAGTCCGCGGTAGCCGCGAATGGCGGTGGCGTCGATCGCGCGCAGGGTCGGCCGGACCACGGGCATCGGCGCATTGGACATGGTCCGCACCACGGCGTCGACCGCCACCAGCGCCGCACCGTGCACGCCGGCCTGCACGCCGGGGACCCCCAGCGCCCAGCGGACGGCGCGCGGAATCCTGGGATTCGGCTTGGGCAGGCACCAGACCGGGGTGCGCTGGAAGACCGCCAGGCTGCTCACCTTGCCGGCGATCGCCGGGGTGATCTGCACCGAGCTCGCGCCCGTGCCGATGATCGCGACCCGCTTGCCGGTCAGGTCGTAGTCGTCGTCCCAGTCCGAGGGGCGTTGAATCCTGCCGCCGTACCGGTCCAGTCCCGCGATTCCGGGATCCAGCTTGGGGCTGATGAACGCCCCGACCGCGCTGATGACGAACCGCGCGGTCAGCACGCCGCCGTCGGCGAGCCGCAGCGCCCAGCGGTGCCGGTCCTCGTCCCACTCCTCGGCGGCCACGGCGGTGCCGAACCGCAGGTGCGGGTACAGCCCGAACCGCCGGGCCACCGCCACGTGATACCGGCGCACCTCCGCCCCGGAGGCGAACAGCCTGCTCCAGTTCGGGTTTCGCGCGAACGAATACTGGTAGGCCAGCGACGGGATGTCGACTTCCAGCCCGGGATAATGGTTTTCGTGCCAGCTGCCGCCGACCTCGTCGGCCCGCTCCAGGATCACGAAGTCCTCGACCCCGGCCCGCTTCAGCTTGATCCCCGCGGCAATGCCGCCGGGACCCGCGCCGATCACCACGACCTCGTGGTCGGGAACCGGATGCCGCTCTGCGCCCATCACTCCAGGGTAGGTCTGTCTGGGACAGTGATCAAGGGGTGGGTGCGCAGCGATCCATCACCGCGCTCAATTCCGGTGACCAGCGCAGGATCTCCGCGCGCATCGGACCCGTGGTGCCCAGCTGCGCGACCAGCCCGAGCAGGGTGATCAGGGCCCGCTGGAACGGCATCAGGTACGCGGGCGTCCCCAGCTGCCGGTAGGCGTTGTCGAGCTTGGGGCTCAAGACTTCCCGCGTGCGCCCGCGCAACCACGCGGTGTCCATCCGGAACGTCTCGTGCCGCAGCGGCTCGGTGAAGGGCAGCAGCTTCTCGGCCAGGCCCGCGCTGTCCAGACCCCGCTGCGCATCGGTGAAGCCGTGCCGCTGGGCGGCGGCGTCCAGCTCCGCGGGGCCGCCGTGGATGAGGGCCTCGGCCAGATCGTGCACGAGCGCGGGGAACTGTGCCGGCGGCCAGGGCGGGCACGCCCCGAAATCCACCACCCCCAACCGGCCGTCGGGCAGAGCACGGAAATTGCCCGGATGCGGATCGCCGTACAGCAGGCCCGAACGCGGCGCCGATGACCAGAAGAACCGGACCGCCAGCATGCCCAGCCGATCCCGCTCGGCTCGCGAACCCTGGGTGATCAACCGAGACAGCGGAATCCCGTCCAGCCATTCGGAGACGATCACGTCACCACGCTGGGCCACCACCCGCGGCACCACGAAATCCGGATCGTCGGCATAGACCTGCGCGAAGGACCGCTGATTACGAGCCTCGGCCTCGAAATCCATTTCGGCGCGCAGGCATTCGGCCAGCTCGTCGACCACCGCGTGACCGTCGACGTGCGGGGCGAACACCGGCGTCAGCCAGGCCAGGCCGCGCAACTGCCGCAGGTCGCTGTCCACCGCGGCCCGCGCGCCCGGATACATCACCTTCACCGCCACCGCCCGGCCGTCGTGCCAGACCGCCCGATGCACCTGACCGATGGTGGCCGAGGCGCTTCGGCGATCGTCGAACTCACGGAAGCTCGACCGCCAGTCCGGCCCGAACGACGCCTCCAGCACCGTGTGCACCGTGCGCGGCAGCATCGGCGGCGCGGCATCCTGTAGGCGGCCCAGCGCGATCCGGTACGGCTCGGCCAGTTCCGGCGGCAGCGCCAGCTCGTAGACGCCCAGGACCTGCCCCAATTTGGCGGCGCAGCCCTTCAATTCGCCCAGCACGTCGGCCATGTGCTCGGCGGTGCGCAGCTGGATCTCGCGATCGATGTCGCTCGTGGGCCGCCCCAGCGCCCGCTTCCCGGCCCCCGCGACCTGCCGTCCCGCGAACGACAGCGGCACCGCCGCCAGCTTCGCGGTGCGAACCGCCTTGCGGGTGGGCGGATTTCCGCCGATGTCCGCCTCCGCCCGAAGGCCGCCCTCCACCAGCCGGACACCGCTGCGCCGAGACTTCATCGATCAACCAACTCCTGGTGTGCGTTTCGGTCGAACGCTCCAGGGAGTCTGCCACGAAGTGAAACTACGCGGTATGAAATTCGGCGCGGTCAGGCTTGCCGCGCGGTGACCACGGCCAAGTCGATGAGACGATGGGCGCGGGCGACCTCCGCGGGGGTGAAGGGCTCCCCGGTGCGCAGGAACGTCATGGCCCCGAGATCCCCGGACGCGGCGGTCTCGAGCAGCGTGCCACCGGGGACACGGCCGGGATCGGGATCCGGAAGATATTGCGCGCCCAGTAGTTCGGCGATGGCCAGGGGCAGCTCGCCGGGGTCGGCGGCCACCCGCCCGGCCAGGCCCAGCGCCCGGGTCTGGCCGTCGACCAGGGTCAGCGCCGAGGCCGGCCAGATGCCGATCGCCACCCCGCCCGCCCGGGCGACGGCGTGGGTGAGGCGCTGCGGCAACACTTCCGCGGGCGTCGAGACCACCAGCTCGTCGAGCACGCCGTTCTCCAGGTGGTGGACGTGCATGGCGAGAATGTTGGCGCGGCGGTCGGCCAGGTGCTTGGCCAGCAGCTCCAATCGGCCGGGCTTGTCGTCCAGGCGCACCCGGATGCGCCACAGTCGCTCGGCGCTGTCGAGGCGGTGCCGGTGCCGCAGTTCCGGGGCGTGCAGCCAGCGGCTCAGGTAGCGCATGGCCCCCGGTTCGACCACCCAGATCACCAGGATGGTCGCGGTCACGGCGAGGATCGACACCGTTGCCAGATAGGGCAGTTCGAAGTGGATGACCAGGGCGTGCAGTGCCAGCTCGACCGGGAAGACCGCTGCCAGCTTGGCCAGGGCCATGCGGGTGCGTTTGGGATGGGGCAGACGACCACAGACCTCGCATGCCAGCGCATGTATCTCGGTTTGCCTCATGTTCACCACAGTGCGGTGCCGAGGTTTCCGCACTGTGGTGCGGTGTAAAGACGGGATGACAACTCGCGAGAAACCCATTGTGGCAGCTCGAAATTGGGTGAATCGAGCCACAGGCGCGTCATCGCTGTGCCGCAGGGCACAGTGTTTGCTCCCGGATATGACCGCCGGGCCTACTTCGGTGGCAGCGTCTTGGCGAAATCGACCCCGCGGCGCACCCACTCGTCGAGCGTGTCGTCGTCGGTGACCGTCGCGGCCGTGACGCGCAGCCATCCGGTCATCTTCCGGCCGCCCATCTCCATCGGCTCGACCGCGCCCGCCCGCAGCAGCGCCGCGGTGGCGTCCGGATCGGCGCGCACCAGCAGCCCGCCCTGGCCGCTGGCCGCGACGGCCATATTGCCGCCCACCAGAAACGCCAGGCCACCGAACATCTTCTTCTCGACCACGTGCGCCACCTCGGGCCCCAGCGAGTCCCGGATGCGGTCGGCCAGCTCCTCGTCGTATGCCATATCGACAGTGTGACCCCACCCACCGACAGCGACCGTGATTTCCCCGACCGGTCGGGCGCCGGAGAGACCGCTCGGCAGGTGTGGAGTGGCGTCGATGAGGTATCCCGCCAGGGTGAAAACCCCGCCTACGGTCGGTGTCGAAGAGGAGTTCCTCCTCGTGGATCCGCGTACCGGCGCGCCGGTCGGCAAGAATGCCGACGTCGCCCGGACCGCCGCGGATCTCGGCCTGGACCTGCAATTGGAGATCATGCGGTGCCAGGTCGAGACCAGCACCCGCGTGCACACCGACACCGCCGAACTGCTCCAGGAACTGCGGGAGCTGCGCCGCGGCGCCGCGGCTTGCGCGGAGAAGAACGACGCATTGCTGCTGGCCGTGGCCGTGCCGCCCACGCTCCCCGACGAGCTCGCCATCACCAGCACGCCGCGCTATCACCGGATCGCCGCGAGCTTCGGCCGCCTCGCCCAGGAACAAGGTCTGTGCGGCTGCCACGTGCACGTGGCCGTCCCGGACCGGGCCGCGGCCCTGCGGGTGAGCAACTTCCTGCGACCCTGGCTGCCACTGCTGCTGGCACTGACCGCCAACTCCTCCATCCACCGCGGCGTCGAAACCGGTTATGCCAGTTGGCGTCACATCCTGTGGCGGCGCTGGCCGAGCGCCGGGCCGCCGCCCTACTTCGCCTCGGTGGGCGAGTACGAGACTGCCGTGGAGTCCATGCTGGCGCTGGGCGTGATCCTGGATCGCAAGATGGTCTATTGGGATGTGCGGCCCTCCAGCACTTTTCCGACGGTGGAGGTTCGGGTGAGCGACGTGCCCGCCACGGTGGAGGAGTCCGCGCTGCTGGCCTGCCTGGTGCGCGGGTGTGCGATGACGGCCCGCACCACCGACCCGGTGCCCCGGATCGCGGAGGACACGCTGCGCGCCGCCTATTGGCGGTCCGCGCACGGGGGTCTGGACGGGGCCGCCATCGATCCGGTCGACGGGCACGCCGTGCTGGTGCGGGAGCTGCTGGATCGGCTCGTCGAGCTGATCCGGCCCGCGCTGGAGCAGCTGGGCGATCTCGGCTTCGTCACCGAGGGGCTGGACGCGCTGCTGGAGCGGGGCAACGGAGCCCGCCGTCAACTCAACGCTTTTCGCGCCCGTGGCGATCTGTCGGACGTGGTGAGCGAACTCGCGGAGGCGACGCTGTTCAGCTGCCGCTAGACCGCCGGCGCGATCCGGCTATTTCAGGGTGAGGCACAGCGCGAAGGTCGTGAACTCCGGGCCGTTGCCGTAGCTGGTCTTGTGCGTGAGGACCACATCGGCGTTGGGGAACGTGCTGTCGCACTCGGCTTCGGCGTTCGCGCCCATCGGCTTGCCCAGCACGGTCGCCTGGGCCTGCGGATCCGAGCACGGCACCACCTCGATCTTGGGGTGCTGGTCGGTCGCGAGGTCACCGGCGGTGTCGCGCACGCAATCTCCGACGACCGCCGCCGTGGCGCCGCGGGCCGCGGGAGTCGTGGGCGCCGGCGGGGCGGTGGGCATGGTGTAGGTCGTGGACGGCGCGCCCAGATAGTGATCGCTGCTGCGATCGGCCGAGCTGGAGCCCGAACTCTTGGCACTGTTGCCGAAGACGAAGGCCACCAACAGGATCGGCACCAGCGCGCCCAGGATGTGCGGTCGCAGGAACAGCGGCGTGCCCGGATCCATCGGCGGTGACGGCGCACCCGGAATCGGCGGCGGCAACTGTGCCAGCCGCGTGCGGTTCACCAGGTTCAGCAGCAGCGTGCCCGGATTCGCGAACACGAACGAGAAAGGGCCCCACCAGCCTTGGACCAGGCTGTCGCCGGTCATCTTGCGGAACGAGGCCAGACCGCAGGTGCGGCAGTAGGGTCCGGGCAGCTTCCGGAACTGCATCATCAAGATCATGCCGCGATGGGCGCGGAAGTCCATGTCGATGGCCGGGGTGGCCCCGCAGAAGCGGCAGTAGACGCCGTTGGCGTCGCCGAAACGCGCTGGATCGGGCGTGGTCACGCTGTAAATCCCCCTGGGTGGAGCTGGAAACCGCCGTATTGAAACACATCGTGTTCGCAATCGCGGAGTCCAGCCCGAACGCCCGTCCAGTATCTGGGATGGGAATTACGGTAGCGGCTTGTCGTCGACGATCATGTCGTAGTTGACCTTGGAGCCCTCGACATTCGTGGTCTTGGCGGTGAAACCCCAACGGGTGCCGTCCACCTCGGTCACCACGCAGCGGATGGACGCGCCGGTGGCTCCGCGCAACAGTCCGTTGCAGGTGGAGGACTGCGGGGACGAGCCGAACTTCTGCTTATAGGTGTCGGCGATGGTGCTCGCGACGTCGTCGGGGGCCACGTAGGCGTCGGCGAAGGTCAGGTCGTAGTAGACGTCGCTGCCGTCCACCTTGGTGACCTTGGTGTCGATCACCCAGTTCTGCCCGTCGGCCGCCGTGGCCGTACAGGTCTGGGTGGCGTCCACCTTGGCGGCCAGACTGCCCTCGCAGGACACGGATTTCGCGTCCTCGTGGGATTTGTCCTTGTAGAAGCTGCCGGCCTTGGCCTGCACATCACTCTTGCTCACCGAGCCGGAACCGGTGGATACGGAGCAGCCCACGGCGAGCAGCGGCGTGAACGTCAAAACCAGAGCGGCTGTCAGTTTTCTCATGGACAACTTTAGGCGCGGATTCGCCGGGAAAATCTCGAGAACGAAAACTGGTCTGGCGCATTTGGGGGTGGATTAGGGGCTTCGGCAGTGATCCGGTCGGTTTTGGCAGGGCGACCGACCGGACCACGCCGAGCATCAGCCGATGCGGGCGCGCCACTCCTCCAGCTGCGGGAGTTCCGCGCCGATGGTGGTGGATTCGCCGTGGCCGGTGTGCACCAGGGTCTCCGGCGGCAGCGTGAGCAGCCGGTCGGCGATCGACTCGACAATCGTGCCGAAATCCGAGAACGACCGGCCCGTGGCCCCCGGACCGCCGTGGAACAGCGTGTCGCCGGTGAAGACCGCGCCCAGATCGGGGGAGTAGAAGCAGACCGAGCCCGGCGCGTGGCCCGGCGTGTGCAGCACGTACAGCTCGGTGCCGCCGACCGCGATGATCTGCTTGTCCGACAGCTCCCCGTCCGGGGCGATGTCCGGGTGGGTCTGCTGCCACAGCACCAGGTCCTCGGGGTGCATGAGGATCGGAGCGCCGGTGGCCCTGGACAATTCGGGCGCGACGCGGACGTGGTCGTCGTGCGCGTGGGTGACCAGGATGGCCTTCACCTCGCGGGTGCCGATCACATCGAGAATGGCCTCGACATTGTGCGGGGCGTCGATGACGACGCACTCCAGATCGTCGCCCACCACCCAGACATTGTTGTCCACGTCGAAGGTCTCGCCGTCGAGGCTGAAGGTGCCGACGGTGACGGTGTGGTCGATGTGCGCCATCAGAACACCACCACCGATCGCAGCACGTCACCGTGGTGCATCTTGGTGAACGCCGCCTCGACCTCGTCGAGCGCGATGGTCTCCGAGACGAACCCGTCCAGATCCAGCCGGCCCTGCTTGTAGAGCTCGATCAGGTACGGGAAGTCGCGTGAGGGCAGGCAGTCGCCGTACCACGAGGACTTCAACGAGCCACCGCGCGAGAAGAAGTCGATGAGCGGCATCTCCAGGGTCATGTCCGGGGTCGGCACCCCGACCAGCACCACGGTGCCCGCCAGATCGCGCGCGTAGAAGGCCTGCTTCCAGGTCTCGGGGCGGCCCACGGCATCGATCACCACGTCCGCGCCGAAGCCGTCGGTGAGTTCCTGAACCCGTTCCACCGCATCCTCTTTGGCGGCGTTGACGGTGTGGGTGGCGCCGAAACCGGTGGCCCACTCCAGCTTCCGCTCGTCGAGGTCGACCGCGACGATGGTGGTCGCGCCCGCCAGCTTCGCGCCCGCGATGGCGGCATTGCCGACACCGCCGCAGCCGATCACCGCGACCGAGTCACCGCGGCTCACGCCACCGGTATTGATGGCCGCGCCCAGACCCGCCATCACGCCGCAGCCCAGCAGGCCCGCCGCGGCCGGGGAGACACTCGGGTCCACCTTGGTGCACTGCCCGGCGTGCACCAGGGTCTTCTCGGCGAACGCGCCGATACCCAGGGCCGGGGTGAGCGGCGTGCCGTCGGTCAGCGTCATCGGCTGCGCGGCATTGAAAGTATCGAAACAGTACTGGGGCTTGCCCTTCCGGCAGGCGCGGCACGAACCGCAGACCGCGCGCCAGTTCAGGATGACGAAATCGCCCGGCTCCACATCGGTGACGCCCTCGCCCACCGATTCCACGATGCCGGCGGCCTCGTGCCCGAGTAGGAAGGGGAATTCGTCGTTGATGCCGCCTTCGCGGTAGTGCAGGTCGGTGTGGCAGACGCCGCAGGCCTGGACCCGCACCACGGCTTCGCCGGGCCCCGGGTCCGGGATCACGATCTCGGTGACTTCCACGGGAGCGTTCTTGGAGCGTGCGACAACGCCGCGCACAATTTGGGACAACGAAATTCCTTCCTGGCTAAACGCAATGCCTCCGACTATTGCATCCGGTTCGGCCCACGTCATCTATTACCCCGGGTCACGCACAATGAATCCCCTTGCGTCCGATCACAAGAGCGCCCCCTGCGCGGCCTCGGCGATGGTGGCCGCGACCAGCGTCAGGGCGGGTGAATCCAGCCGCCACTGTTGCCAGTACAGGGGGACGTCCACGAAAACCTTGTCGTCCAGCGGAACCAGGTCGTCTTCGGGACGAATCATCAGGTCGGGAATCATGCCCCAGCCCAATCCGGCCTGCACCGCGTCGTTGAACGCGGCCGAGGACGGGATGTAGTGCCGCGGCGGATCCACCGGTTTGCGAGTGTAGTGGCGCACCAGCCGGAATTGCAGATCGTCCTTGCGATCGAAGAGCACCACGGGCGCGTGTGCGAACGATTTCGCATTCGCGCCGTCGGGGAACCAGGTGCGGGCGAAGCCGGGTTGGGCCATCGGGCGATAGCGCATCGCGCCGAGCCGGCGCACCGTGCAGCCCTGGACCGGGGCGGCGGTGGAGGTGATGGCCGCCATCACGGTGCCGTCGCGCAGCAGGCGCGTGGTGTGCTCCTCGTCCTCGCGGTGGATCTCGAAGCAGAGCCCGGCGCCGGGCCGCTCGGCCGCGGTGGCGCGGCCCAGCGCGGCGACCACCCAGGTGTGCAGCGAATCGGCGTTCACGGCGATCGGAATCACCACCGGGCGGTCGGCGGGCTGATGCGCCTCCCCGAGTTCGCGGGCGGTGTCGCCGGTGAGCAACTGGATCTGCCGGGCCAGGCGCAGCACGGCCAGCCCGGAATCGGTGGGTTGCACCGGTTTGGTGCGTTGCACCAGGATGCGGCCTGCCGCGTCCTCGAGGGCCTTGATGCGCTGACTGATTGCCGAGGGCGTGACGTTCAGTTTGCGGGCGGCGGCGTCGAAGGTGCCCTCGCCGATCACGGCGTCGAGGGCGCGCAGTTGGTCGAGCTGGAGTTCCACGGTAAGTGATTCTAATGGTGCCTCAGAATCTTTAGCTGGCCTGGTGCTGGACGGTTGCCCTAATTTCGTCAGGGTGAACGCATCATCGGCGGCCCTGGCGGCCATTTCAGGACTCGGCTTCGGACTCTCGATCATCATGGCGATCGGCGCGCAGAACGCCTTCGTACTACGCCAGGGGATCCGCGGCGAACACGTCCTGCCGGTGGTCGCGGTGTGCATCGGGTCCGACGTCATCCTGATGACGCTCGGCGTCGCCGGGTTCGGCGCGATCGTGGACTCCGCCCCGATGGTCATGACCGTCGCGAAATACGCGGGCGCGGCGTTCCTGCTGGGCTACGCGGCGCTGGCCGCCAAGCGCGCCTGGTCGGCCTCGGCGCTGTCCGCGGGCGGCGGCGCGCCCCTCGCGCTCGGCGCGGCCGTCGCCACCTGCCTGGCCGTCACCTGGCTCAACCCGCACGCCTACCTGGACACGGTGGTGCTGCTGGGATCCTTCGCGAACACCTACGCCACCCCCGACCGCTGGTTCCTGACCGCGGGAGCCATTGCCGGCAGCCTGATCTGGTTCCTGTCACTCGGATTCGGCGCGCGGCTGCTGGCCCCTGTCTTCGCGAAGCCGCAGGCGTGGCGGGTGCTGGATTCGCTGATCGCCCTGGTGATGACGGGTCTTGCCGTCGGTTTGCTGGTGAGCTGAAACCGCGGTCAGTACACCTGTTTCCACACGCCGATCGGGCTGCTGGAGCTGTCGGCGGGCAGGCAGTAGACGGCCCGGCCGCTCGAGGACTGGGCGATCGAGTCCTTCTTCAGATTGCAGACCTGGCCCGGCTCGTGCATCCCGGCGGTCACCGTGCCGGGGCTGTCCCACATGTAACTCGGCGCCGAGCTCGTGCCGGGACGACGCGCGCAGACCAGCGGGGCGCCGCTGCTGCTGTAGCCGAAGCTGCCCGCTTCGCCGGCATTACACGGCGATCCTTGCGCGGGGCGTGTGATGGGCAGCCAGTGCGGGCTCGCGCCGCCGATGGCGTCGCAGGTCAGAACGGTGCCGTCGGCCGTCGCGGCGGTCATGCCCACCTGATCGCAGGGCAGCTGGGAACCGACCACCGAGCTGGTCGTGGTGGTCGTCGTAGTCGTCGTGGTGGTTGTCGTCGTGCTGGACGTGGTCGTCGTCGTGCTGGGGTCGGTCGTGGTGGTGGCCCGGTTCGGCGCGGTCGTCACGTCGGCCTCCTGGGCCGCGGTGGTCGGCGTGGGCCGCACCGAGGTGGTGATCAGGACCCGCGTCGGGCCGGGACCTTTGGCGGCGTTGGGGGCCGCGTCCCAGCCGCTGTGCCCGGAGGCGAGCAGGCCCACGATGGCCAGCAACGACACCGCGATGGTCGCGGTCAGCCCGATGATCGCGTAGCGCGTGGCCTTGGTGCCGCCGAGCAGGCCGGCCAATCCGCCGGGCTTGCTCGCGGGCGGCCCGTCGGGGCCGTCCTGGATCGCCTCGAACACCATCGTTTCCTGCGTCCACAGCCGGTCGTGTGGATCATAGCCCGGTGGTATCGAATTGCCGTTCATCCCAGTAACTCTCGCTCGGTGGTCCCGCTGTTCCTCACCGGGCAAAGAAAGAAGGTATACGGCGATCCGGTTGCGCGGTAGCCGGAGTTTCGGCGGCAGAGGTCGGTCAGCGGCGAATGTCGGCCAGACGAACAGGTCTGCCCTGATGCCGGGACAGTTCGCAGGCCTCGGCGATATAGAAGGCCTCGAGCGCGTCCGCGGGCGGGCACGGATTGGCGATCTGCCCGCCGATCACGCCCAGGAAGGTGGCCAGTTCCTCGACGTAGGCGGCGTGGAAGCGATCCATGAAGCCCGGATAGGCGGGCAGCGCCGAGGGCGGGTACCCGGGTTCGACCGAATGCAGCGGGGCTCGCTCGTCGAGCCCGACGATGGCGTTCCCGGCCGAGCCCAGCACTTCCATCCGCACGTCGTAGCCCGCGCCGTTGTAGCGGCTCAGGGAGACCGTCGCCAGGCAGTCGTCGTCCAGGCGCAGTACCACCGCGGCGGTGTCGACATCGCCGGAGTCGGCGAAGCAGCGCTCGCCGCGATTGGCGCCGGTGGCGTACACCTCCACCACCTCGCGGCCGGTGACCCAGCGGACGATGTCGAAATCGTGGACGCCGCAGTCCCGGAACAGGCCGCCCGAGCGCGGAATGTAGTCGGCGGGCGGCGGCGCGGGGTCGAGCGTGGTGGCGCGCACGGTGTGGATCCAGCCCAGCTCGCCGGCCGCGATGGCCGCGCGCGCCGCGCGGTACCCGGCGTCGAAGCGGCGCTGGAAACCGATCTGCACCGGCACCTTCGAGCGCTCGACGTGTTCGACGACGGTCAGCGTGCCCAGAATGTCGGCGGCGATCGGCTTCTCGCAGAAGACCGGGATGCCGCGGTCGACCGCGGCGGTGATGAGGGCCGGATGCGAGTCGGTGGCCGTGGTGACGACCAGGCCGTCGATCCCGGCGGCGAAGAGCGCCTCGATATCGGGCGCGAACTCCACCTCGAGCTTGTCTGCGGTGGCGCGGGCGCGTTCGGAGTCGGTGTCGGTGACGATGACCCGGTCCACGCCCGGCAGGGTCGCGAGGGTCTCGGCATGGGAGGTTCCGATGCGGCCGGTGCCGGCGAGGCCCACAGTGATGGGGGACATGGCGGTGGCTCCTGTCAGTCTCGGGGTGCGGCGGTGGTGGAACGGACCACCAGTGACGGTTCCAGTCGCCGGCGCACCGGATCGGTCCGGTCCTCGCGCAGGCGTTCGGTGAGGGCTGCCACGGCCAGGCGGCCGATGCTGGTGCGCGGCTGGTCGATGGTAGTGAGCGCGACGTGCCGCAGCGCCGCGAGCGAGGTGTTGTCGTAGCCGACGACCGAGACGTCCTCGGGCACCCGCAGACCCGCTTCTTCGAGCGCGGCCATCGCGCCCACGGCGTTGAAATCGTTGCCGCACACCAGTGCGGTGGGAAAAGTGCTGGGGGAGAAGATGTTCAACAGCCTGCGGACCGCGCCCGCGCCCGCCTCGTCGGTGTGTTCGCTGGGGATCACCATGGGTTCGAGGCGGTAGCGGGCCATGGCGGCGGTGTAGCCCTTGCGGCGCGGCGGCGCCGCGAAGGCCGCGCCGCCGTCGAGGTGCACGATGCGCCGATGGCCCAGTGCGACAAGGTGATCCACGGCCAGGGCGGCGCCGAGTTCGCCGTCGTCGTTGACGGTGTCGACGGTGGCGCTGGTGGAGGTGCGCGAGACCAGCACGACCGGGCATTGCGCTGCCGCGTCGCGGATCGCGGCGGCGGGCAGCACCGGGGACAGCAGGATGATCCCGCCGGGGCGGAAAGCGAGCAGGCTCTCCAAGGCCGCGCGTTCCCGGGGACCGCTGCGCCGGCCGGTGTTCAGGATCAGTTCGAACCCGGACTCCTGCGCCGCCTCGTCCATTCCTTCGATCACGTCCGCGAAGAAGGGATTGCGCAGGTCGGACACCATGACCCCGATGATGTTCGAGGTGCGGCTGGCCAGTGACCGCGCCATGGCGTGCGGGTGGTAGCCGAGGTCGGCCGCCGCCGCCAGCACCGCGCGGCGGCGGTGCTCACTGACCTTGGGGGAGTTGCGCATGACCAGCGAGACCAGCGCCCGGGAGACGCCGGCGCGGGCGGCGACATCCTCCATGGTCGGTCTGGTCATGTGTCGCACGCTACATCGTGGCCGGGGAGTGAGGCAATGGAGCGCTCTAATCGGACTTTTCCGGCGTGGATTCGGTCTGTCATTCCCCCTGCAAGACACCATTTTCGGTGTGTACGGGCAACTTTGGGGCGCATGTCGGGACCTTGACACCCGAGTGAGCCAGGTTACATTGTTGGAGCGCTCCAATATCGACGGCAAGCGCCTCACACGATGGCCAACGACGGGTCTGGAAGTGCCGATGACCGAACCGCTCCATCCATTGTCTCCATTGCGAATCGCCGCCGCGCCGATCTCCTGGGGGGTCTGCGAGGTCCCCGGCTGGGGTCACGTCCTGGACCCGGACATCGTCCTGGCCGAGATGGCGAGCCTCGGCCTCACCGCAACCGAGTTCGGGCCGCCGGGATACCTGCCCGCCGACCCCGACGAACTCCGGAAGACCCTGCGCGCCTACGGTATCGCGCCGATAGGTGGCTTCCTGGCGCTCGCGCTGCACCGGGAACCGAGCTGGGCCCTGACCGCCGCGCGGACCGCCGCCGCGCAGTTCGCGGCCGCCGGCGCCGAGGTCCTGGTGCTGGCCGCCGCCACCGGCCACGACGGCTACGACACCCGCACGCCGCTCGATGGGCGGCAGTGGCGCACGCTGCTCGACACCGCGGCCGCCGTCGGTGACATCGCCGCCGAACACGGCCTGCGCCTTGCCGTCCATCCGCATGTGGGCACCCACGTCGAGACCGCCGCCGAGGTGGAACGCTTCCTCGCCGACTCCGATCTGGACCTGTGCCTGGACACCGGGCACCTGCTCATCGGGGGCGCCGACCCGGTCGAGCTGGCCCGCCGCCACCCCGATCGCCTCGGGCACATCCATCTCAAGGACGTCCGGGCGGCGCTGGCCGCCGAAGTGCGCAGCGGCGCAGTCGAATACAGCGAGGCGGTGCGGCAGGGACTCTATGTTCCGCTGGGTGCGGGCGACGTCGAGGTCGCCGCCCTGGTCCGCGCGGCGCATGCCGGCGGCTACCGCGGCTGGTACGTGATCGAGCAGGACACCGCGCTGGGCCCGGACGAGACCGCCGCGGCGGCAACCGCGGCCGCGCGACACAGTCTGCGACACCTGGCCGAGATCGCCGCCGGTCTCGCCTCGGCTCGGATTTAGTGGGGAGGTGACGACGATGTCCGCATTCCCCCGTGCGCGCCGCCTCCGTCGGCTGCGCCTGGCGCCTTGGCTGGCCGCCGCGGCCGTGCTCGCCGCCTGCAGCGGCCCCGGCGCCGATGTCAACGGAACCACCGCGGCCCCGGTCGCGGTCGGGGCCGTGAAATCGGTGGCCGTGGTGACCCACGGGTCGCCCGGCGATGCCTTCTGGAACGTGGTGAAGAACGGCGCCGAGGCCGCCGGGAAGGATCTCGGCATCCGGGTCGAATACAACTCGGCGGGCGATCCGACCCAGCAGGCCAAGCTGATCGACAATGCCGTCGCCCAGGGCGTGGACGGGCTGGTGGTGTCCATGGCCAATCCGGACGCGTTGCGGCCGTCGGTGGAGAAGGCGGTGGCCGCGGGCATTCCGGTGGTGACGATCAACTCCGGGGAGGCGGAGAGCGCCCGGTTCGGGGCGATAGGTCATGTCGGGCAGAGCGAGCGGCTGGCCGGCGAGGCCGCCGGGAAGCGGCTGGCCGACGCCGGGAAACACAAGATGCTGTGCGTGATTCACGAGGCGGGCAATGTCGGGGCCAATGAACGCTGCGCCGGCGCCATCCAGGGTTTCGGCGCGGCCACCACGCTGCAGGTCGACATCAACAATCCGACCGATGTGCAGTCGCGGATCAAGGGCGCGCTCGAGGCCGATCGTTCCATCGACGCGGTGCTGACCCTGAACTCGCAGATCGCCGCCCGGGCGGTGGACGCGGTGAAGGAGTCCTCGGCCAAGACCACCGTCGCCACCTTCGACCTGAATTCCGATGTGGTGCGGGCGATCCAGGCCGGGACGCTGCTGTTCGCGGTGGATCAGCAGCAGTACGAGCAGGGCTATCTGCCGGTGGTCATGCTGAAGCTCTACAAGTCGAACCTCAATGCCGTGGGCGGCGGCCATCCGGTGCAGACCGGACCGGCGTTCGTGGACAAGACCACCGTCGATGCCGTCGCCGCCCTGGTCGGCCAGGGCACACGGTGACCGGGCCGGGAGACGCCGAAATGACTACTACGACAGAGGCATCCGAGACGTCGTCCGGGACCGCCGCACCACCGCCGGACCGCCTGGCCATCCTGAACCGCCTCGTCGCCCGGCCCGAGGTCGGCGCGCTGCTGGGCGCGGTGGCGGTGTTCGTGTTCTTCACCGTCATCACCACCAAATTCCTGAACCCCCTGGGCATTTCGACCTGGCTGGACGACGCGTCCACGCTCGGCATCATGGCGGTCGCGGTGGCCCTGCTCATGATCGGCGGGGAGTTCGACCTGTCCACCGGCGTGATGACCGCCTCCACCGCGCTGATCACCGGCCTGCTCGCGGTGCACGCGGGCTGGAACGTGTGGTTCGCGTTGGCGGTGTCGCTGGCCTTCGCGCTCGCCGTCGGCGCGCTCAACGGCTGGGTGGTGATGCGCACCGGGCTGCCGAGCTTCATCGTCACGCTGGGCACGTTCCTGGCCTTGCAGGGCCTGAATCTCGGTGTGACCCGGTGGGCCACCGGCACCGTGCAGGTGTCGGGGATGCGGTCCGCGGACGGATATCAGTCCGCCGGTTGGGTTTTCGCCTCCACCACCAAGATCGGCGACGCGAGCATCCAGGCATCGGTGGTGTGGTGGATCGCGGTCACCGCGGTCGCGGCGATCGTGCTGGCGCGCACCAGGTTCGGCAACTGGATCTTCGCGGTCGGCGGGTCGCTGCCCACCGCCCGCGCGGTCGGCGTGCCCGCCACCCGCACCAAGATCCTGCTGTTCATGACGACCGCGTTCGCGGGGTGGATCGTCGGCGCGTGCAATCTGCTGCGGTTCGCCAGCGTGCAGGCGAATCAGGGTGTGGGGCTGGAGTTCCAGTACATCATCGCCGCCGTGATCGGAGGTTGCCTGCTCACCGGCGGCTTCGGCTCGGTGGTGGGTGCGGCGCTCGGGGCGCTGATCTTCGGGATGGCGCGGCAGGGCATCGTGCTGGCGGGCTGGAACAGTGACTGGTTCATGCTTTTCCTCGGCCTGCTGTTGTTCTCGGCCGTGCTGGTCAACAACGCGTTCAAGAAGCGAGCCGAAAGGGTCCGGCGATGACCGAGCAGCAGAGCGCGCCGCCGCTCATCGAAACCGTCGGCATCGGTAAGAGTTACGGCGGTGTGGTGGCGTTGCGCGACGTGTCGACGGTGGTCGACGCCGGTCAGGTCACCTGCGTGCTGGGTGACAACGGCGCGGGCAAGTCCACGCTGATCAAGATCCTGTCGGGCGTGCACCAGCACGACAGCGGGCAGCTGCGCATCGAGGGCCGTGAACTCCGGTTGTCCTCGCCGCGTGCGGCTTTGGACCTCGGCATCGCCACCGTGTATCAGGATCTCGCGGTGGTGCCGCTGATGAGCGTGTGGCGCAACTTCGTGCTGGGATCCGAGCCGGTCAAACGGTTCGGGCCGCTGGAACTGCTGGACCGCAGGCAGGCCCAGGACATCGCGCGAAAGGGGCTCGCGGACATGGGGATCGACATCCCCGACCTGGAGCAGCCGGTGGGGACGCTGTCCGGCGGTCAGCGCCAGTGCGTGGCCATCGCCCGCGCGGTGCACTACGGGGCCAAGGTCCTCATTCTCGACGAGCCGACCGCGGCGCTGGGCGTCAAGCAGGCCGGTGTGGTGCTGCGCTACGTGGTGCAGGCCCGCGATCGGGGGCTCGGCGTCGTGCTGATCACCCACAATCCGCACCACGCCTACCCGGTCGGGGACCGGTTCCTGCTGCTCAAGCGCGGGTCGGCGCTGGGCAGTTACGAGAAGTCGGAGATCGACCTCACCGAGCTGACCCGGTTGATGGCCGGCGGCGCGGAACTCGAAGCGTTGCAACACGAATTGGAGCGGGTGGTGCCGTGACCGAGTTGGATGTGCTGACGATCGGGCGGGTCGGAGTCGACCTGTATCCCGAGCAGAGCGGGGTGCCGCTCGCGCAGGTTCGGAGCTTCGCCAAGTTCCTCGGCGGGACCGCCACCAATGTCGCGGTGGCGGCGTCGCGGCTGGGGCGCCGCACCGCGGTGCTCACCAAGGTCGGGCCCGACGGGTTCGGCGACTTCGTGCGCGACGCGCTGGAAGGGTTCGGGGTCTCGGCCCGGTATGTCGGGACGTCGCCCGATCTGCAGACGCCGGTGGTGTTCTGCGAGCTGAATCCGCCCGCGGACCCGCCACTGCTGTTCTATCGCGCGCCCATCGCACCCGACCTCACGCTCACCGCCGACGAGATCCCTTGGGACGTCGTGGATTCCGTGCCGCTGCTGTGGGTGACCGGGACCGGTGTCAGCGCCGAACCCGGCCGCACCACCCAACGCGCCGTCCTGGAACGCCGGGCACGGCATGGGCACACCGTGCTGGATCTGGACTACCGGCCGATGTTCTGGCCCGACGTGGAGACCGCGCGCGCCGAGATCGGCTGGATGGTCGATCACGTGAACGTGGTGGTGGGCAATCGAACCGAGGTGCAGGTGGCGGTCGGCACCGCCGATCCCGACGAGGCCGCCGACCGGCTGCTGGCGCGCGGGGTCCGGACGGCCGTGGTGAAACGCGGCGCCGAGGGCGTGCTCATCGCCACCGAAGCCGAACGCTGGACGGTGCCGCCGTGCCCGGTGCGGGTCCGGTGCGGGCTGGGCGCGGGCGACGGCTTCGGGGGCGCGCTGATCCACGGCCTGCTGTCCGGCTGGGACCCGCACCGGGTGGCCGCCTACGCCAATGCCGCCGGCGCGCTGGTGGCCTCGCGGCTGGCCTGCGCCGACGCCATGCCGACCGCCGCCGAGATCGAGGAGATGCTGTGCACCTGACCGACGCGCGGTGGTACGACCTGCTCCGCACCCGCGCCACCGATCCCGAGGCCGTCCGGCACGCCTACGCCGACCGGCGGCGGCGCCGGAGCCTGCTGTCGGACACCGGCACCCTGTTCCTCGTCGCCGCCGACCACCCCGCGCGCGGAGCCCTGGGCGTCGGCGCCGACCGCACCGCCATGGCCGACCGCCGCACCCTGCTGGAACGCCTGCTCATCGCGCTGGCCGACCCCGCTGTGGACGGCGTGCTCGGGTCACCCGACATCGTGGAGGAACTCCTGCTCCTCGACGCGGTCCACGACAAGATCGTCATCGGCTCCATGAACCGCGGCGGATTGGCCGGGGCCGACTGGGAGATCGACGACCGCTTCACCGGCTACGACGCCGAAGCACTGGTCAAATACCGCCTCGACGGCGGGAAAATGCTGCTGCGCCTGGTGGATTCGGATCCCGGCACCATCCCGACCCTGGAAGCCTGCGCCCGCGCGGTGTCCGAGCTGGCCGAACACGGGTTGATGGCCATGGTGGAACCACTGCCCTACGCCCGCGACCACAGCGGGGCGCTGACCATGCACAAGGACTCCGCCTCACTGCAACGCGCCATCACCGTGGCATCGGGGCTCGGCGTCACCTCGGCGTACACCTGGCTGAAAATCCCCGCGCCCGACGATGTTTCGGTACTCGACGCCACCACGCTGCCCGTGCTGGTGCTGGGCGGCGAGCCCTCGGGCGACCCCGAGGCCGACCTATCGTCCTGGGGTGCGGCGCTGCGCCACGATGTCGCGCGCGGCCTGGTCGTCGGCCGCAGCCTGCTCTACCCGCCCGACGGCGACGTCGCGGGCGCGGTACGGGCCGCGGCGCGCGTGCTGGAGGTGGCGCGATGAGCGGCTCGTGCCGGTCTCCGAGGAGGCAGCGGTGAACAGGCTGCATCGACCGGCCGGAACGCTGGCGGATTCCGGGGATCCGGTGTCGCTGACGCCCGAAGCCGCCGGGTGGTCCTATGCCGGGCTGCGGGTGCTGCGGCTCGGTGCGGGGGAGCGGCGGGTGCTGCACACCGGGGAATTCGAGGCGTTCGTGTTGCCGCTGGCGGGCGCGTGCACGGTGCGGGTGGACGGGCTGGTGTTCGAACTCGCCGGGCGCGATTCGGTTTTCACGCGGGTCAGCGACTTCGCGTATGTGCCCAGGGAGGCCGAGGTGGAACTGTCCACGGCGGCGGGGATCGAGGTGGCCCTGCCGATGGCACGCTGCACGCGTCGCTTGGATCCGAAATATGGTCCCGCCGAGCGGGTTCCGGTCGAAGTGCGCGGTGCAGGGCCGGCGACCCGGCAGGTCACCAACTTCGGGACGCCCGGGGCGTGGGAGCACGCGGACAAGCTCAACGCGTGCGAACTGCTCACCCCCGACGGGAACTGGTCCTCCTACCCGCCGCACAAGCACGACGAAGCCTCCGACTGCGAGGTCGTCAACGAGGAGATCTACTACTTCCGCATCGCCGGACGCGACGGAATCGACACCGGCCCCGAGGGTTTCGGCCTGCACCGCACCTACACCCGCGACGGTTCCCTCGACGAGAACGTGGCCGTTCGCGACGGCGACGTCTTCCTGATCCCGCACGGCTACCACGGTCCGTGCGTGGCCGCCCCCGGCTATCCCATGTACTACCTGAACGTGCTGGCCGGTCCCGCGCCCGAACGGTCCATGGCGTTCTGCGACGACCCCGCGCACGCCTGGGTGCGAGCGGAGTGGGCGCGGCAGACGCCGGATCCGCGGTGCCCCCTCACCTCCCACGCGGGCCCCGTCACTGCCCCCGAAGGACGGCTCGGATGAAGCTCACGACAGCGCAAGCGCTGGTGGCCTGGCTGGTCGCGCAACGCTCGGAAACCCTCGAGGGCGTCGAGGTGCCGTTGTTTCCCGCCGCGTTCGGCATCTTCGGGCACGGCAATGTGCTCGGCCTGGGCACCGCGCTGGCCGAGTACCACGACGCCTTGCCACTGTGGCGCGGGCACACCGAGGAGGGTATGGCGCTGGCGGCGGTCGGGCTGGCCAAGGCCACCCAGCGGCGGCAGGTCGGGGTCGCCACCTCCTCGATCGGGCCGGGCGCACTGAACATGGTGACGGCCGCCGGTGTCGCGCACGCGAATCGGCTGCCGGTGCTGCTGCTGCCCGGTGACACGTTCGTGAGCCGTGCCCCCGATCCGGTGTTGCAGCAGGTGGAGCACTTCGGTGATCCGACCGCCACCGTCAACGACGCCTTCCGGCCGGTGAGCCGGTATTTCGATCGCATCACCCGGCCCGAGCAGCTGATCGCGACACTGCCGCAGGTGGCGCGGGTGCTCACCGATCCCGCCGACGCCGGACCGGTGGTACTGGCCCTGCCGCAGGATGTGCAGGCCGAGACCTACGACTTCCCCGACGCCCTGTTCGAGCCGGTGCTGCACCACGTTCCGCGCCCACGGCCGGATCGGCGCGCTGTCACCGACGCCGTGCGCGTGCTGCGGGAGGCGCGTCGTCCGCTGTTGGTACTCGGCGGCGGCGTCCGATATTCGGGTGCGGGCGGTCAGGCATTGGAATTCGCTGAGCGGCACGGTATTCCGGTCACCGAGACCACCGCCGGGCGCACGCTGGTTCCGCACGGGCATCCGCTGTTCGCGGGTCCGCTCGGCATCACGGGTGCGGCGTCGGCCAATGCCCTGGCAGGGGCGGCGGATGTGGTGCTGGCCGTCGGCACCCGACTCCAGGATTTCACCACCGCGTCGTGGACGGTGTTCGCGCCGGAAGTCCGTCTGGTGCACATCAATACCGCGCGCTTCGACGCGGTCAAGCACGGTGCGCTGGCGGTGGTCGGCGACGCCGACGCCACCCTGCGCGACCTCGGATCCGACCTGGGGGAGTGGACGGCCGATCCGGACTGGACCGCGCGGGCGCAGGCGGTGCGGTCGGAGTGGGACGCGCACATCGACAAGCTGCGCGCATCGACACCCGGCACGCCCAGTTACGCGCAGGTCGTCGGCGCGGTCAACGAGCTCAGTGAAGCCTCGGACTATGTCATGACCGCCTCCGGGGGAATGCCCGGCGAACTCGTGGGCGGCTGGCGTGCCATCGGTGGCGTGCCGACCATGGACGTCGAATACGGCTTCTCCTGCATGGGATACGAACTCGCCGGGGCCTGGGGCGCGGCGCTGGCGCGCACGGGGACCGACGGCCTGGTCACCACCCTGCTCGGCGACGGCTCGTACCTGATGCTCAACTCCGAGCTGTTCTCCGCGGCGTTCGCCGGGCACCCGCTGGTCGCGGTGGTGTGCGACAACGACGGGTACGCGGTCATCGCGCGGTTGCAGGAAGGCCAGGGCGGGACGCCGTTCAACAACTTCTACGCCAACTGCCGGACCAATCACGCGACCCCGCCGCGCGTGGACTTCGCCGCGCATGCGGCAGCGCTGGGCTGCGCGGTGTTCAGCGCGGGCGAGCTCGATGAGTTTCGGGAGGCATACGCTCGCGCGCGGGTAGCCGCGCGGGCCGAGTCCCGGCCCGCCGTCGTCGTGGTCCGCACCCGGCCGTCCGTCTGGACCGAGGCGGGCGCCTGGTGGGAAGTCGGTGTGCCACAGCACCTCTCGGGGCATACCGAATATGACCGCGGCAAAGCGGGGCAACTGCGCTACACCCATCCGAGCTGAGGCCGCCGACCCATCCGGCCTGATAGCGGGCGCGACGTGCCGGTGGCAAGAAATCCGGGCATACCGACGGACGCCCGACCCGCGTCCAGGATTTGTGGCAGACTCGGCGCAAATACGCGGTCGGTCGATGGGCGATCAACGTTTGTGGTGATCGAAGCAGTACGGGGTACGGGATTTTGAAGGTCGCAATGGATCTCAGCGCCATCGAGCGGCAAGTGGCCGCGGATCGCGGGGCAGCACGGGACCGGTCGATCGGGCCGGAGCTGGCGCTGGCCACCACACTGTCCGAGCTGGCCCGGGCGCTGATGGCGACCAAGAACGATCCGGAACAACGGGATCGGTCCGCGTCGGCGCTGGAACCGGCACAGGAAGCCGTGCTGATCCGGTTGCGCTGGCTCACCGCCGGGCACGTGACCGCGCCGTTCGCGGCGGAGGTGACCGAGGCGCTGCGGCTGTTCGAGCAGGCCGCCCGCACCATCGGGCATCGGGAGCTGGCCACCTCCACCATCCGCAACGCTTGTTCGGCGTATCGGCATGTGGCGCAGAACTATCCCCTCGCCGCGGGCGCGTCGGCCGACGCGCTGTCCAAGTGCAGTGTGTGGCTGTGCCGCCTCGACCCCAAGGCCGCCGTGGCCGCGGGCGAGGACGCGGTACGCATCCGCGCGGGCCTCTTCGCCGCCGACCCGGACCAGGCCAACCGGTACCTGGCCACGTTGAACACCCTCCTACGCACCCTCATGGTGGGCCGCCAGCGCAAGCAGGCCCTGGCCATGTACCGCGAGTGCTACGCCAACGTCACCACCGCGGGCATGACGCAGCGGCTGCGTGAAATCCGGGTCGAGGACATCGGATTCACCGGCAAGACCGTCACCGCGCTGCGCAAACTCGAATGCGCCACCCTCGAACGCGCCGGCTACCTGACCCAGCAGCAGATCCTCTACCAGACGGCCGGTGACCTGGCCACCATCGAGGAGATCAACTGGCAGCTGGCCCTGGTCGGCCTCAAGCCGATCGCCGCGGGCGCACTCCCCGACCAGCCCTCCAAGCCGGTCGAGATCAGCACCTCCTTCGGCGCGCTGAGCGTGCGCTGCTCCTCCCGCAACGCCGTCACCCTGGTGCGTGCGGCCATCCTCGCCGCCTACACCGCCGACAACGCGCAGGCGGTCCCCAGCACCGCCTACCAGGGTGTCGACGAAAAGCACTGGAGCACACCCGAGCCCGAGGTCAACCGGGCCGAACGCCTCGGCGAGGATGTCGTCCTCATCGAGAAAGTCTCCGAACACTGGGTCTCGGTGAAGAGCCTCAACTGGGAGGTCGCCCCCGTCGGCCGCCACCCCCTGGCCCTGCGCCTATCTCAGGAATGGCCGGTCGTCAGCGTCACCACCACCGAGCAGATGTCCTACGAACTGTGCTGGTACGAGGGCGGCGCCGCCACCCAATACGCCTGCCTGGGCCTCCCCGCCGCCCAAATCCCCTTGGAAAAACCCCTGGCCCCCTTGGACTTCAAGGCCCTCTCCGACTACGGCGCCGACTACGCCTCCGAAACCCAGGTCCGCTCCGCCTTCGGCAACACCACCATGTTCACCAAACTCACCTGCCTCCCCGGCAGCGGCATCCGCCAGGCCGCCGAAGCCAGCCCCCTCTCCGCCCACGGCGCGAACACCCTCTACTTCCGCAACGGCGATTCGTGAACTAGCCCAACGGCTACGAGATCGCGTTCGACACCGACCTGGAAACCCACGGTTGAACGGCGTTTGCGGACGCGTCTCGGAACGGGTTGAAACGGCACTGGATAGACTTGGCCGTGCCGCTCACCTTTCCTTCGCATGCGTTGGCCGTACTCCCGTTGAAGATTCGGTGGCCTCGCCATCTGGATGGCGTGGCGTTGGTGGTCGGCGCCGCGGTTCCCGACGCCCCCTACCCGGTGGCAGGGTTCTTTTCGTTTCCGGAGACGCACACACTGCCTGCGTTGTTGTGGTGGTGTCTGCCGATGGGACTCGTCGCAACGCTGGCGATCCGTTGGGGTGCACCGGCGATTGGCGCGCATCTGCCGCGACTCGGTGCGTTCGATCTGCCCGCCTACGGCGTACTCGGTGTCGTCCGATATCCGTGGTATGTCACGGGATACTCGATCCTGATCGGTGCGGTCACCCATATCTTCTGGGACGGGTTCACGCATGATCCGGCCGGCGGGCATGGCTGGGGTGTGGCCAGATTTCCCGTGCTGTTGCAGCCAGGCCTACTCGGCAGGCCCTGGTGGTACCTGCTGCAGCAGACATCGACCTTCGTCGGTGCGGCACTCACGGTCGGATTGTTCTACTACATCGGTCGCCGCGGACTGCTGCGGGCCTGGCACGGTGAACCACCGGCCACCCGGCGCGACCCGAAGCGGTTCTGGCTGGCGGCCGGGCTGGTCGCTGCGATCGGTTTGTCGCTGCTTCCGCTGATGCCCTTGGCATTTCAGCCGTTCGTGGTGGGGGTCCGGATGCTCTATGTCGTGGCGCTGTCGTTGCTGGCAGGCGCAGCCTCGATGCGGCAGAGGGTAGCTGTGCCCACTCGCTGATGACCGGTCCGCGTGATCGGTCAGGGGCGGGGTGGTTCGACGCGGACCAGGCCGGATTGGAAGGCGAGGACGACGAGTTGGGCTCGGTTTTGGACGCCTAGTTTGGACATGGCTCGTTGGACGTGGGTGCGGATGGTCAGGGGGCTGACGTACATTTTTTCGGCGATTTCCTCGTTGGAGAGGCCTTCGGCGACCATGGCGACGACCTCGCGTTCGCGGGCGGTGAGGACTTCGAGGGAATCGGCGGCGCTGATGCGGCTTTCGGGGCGGGAGAGGTAGCGGGCGATCAAGGTGCGGGTGGCGGTGGGGGAGAGCAGGGCGTCGCCGGCGGCTACCGCGCGGATGGAGCGGAGTAGTTCTTCGGGGCCTACGTCCTTGCCGAGGAAGCCGCTGGCTCCGGCGCGCAGCGCCTGGGCCACATACTCATCCAGTTCGAAGGTGGTGAGGATCATGACTCGGGTCTCGCGGAGTGCGGGATCGGCGCAGATCTCCTGGGTGGCGGTCAGGCCGTCGACGCCGGGCATGCGGATGTCCATGACCACCACGTCGGGTGCGGTGGCCTGCGCCAGTTCGACTGCTTCCCGGCCGTTTCCGGCGATGCCGACCACCTCCATGTCCTCGGCCGAATCGATCAGGAGCCGGAAGGTGCCGGCCAGCAGCGCTTGATCGTCGGCGAGCAGTACCCGGATGGTCATGGCGTCCTGTCCTCGTCGTCGGGGGATTGCGGGGGTTCGAGGGGGAGTTCGGTGGTGACTTCGAAACCGCCGCCGGGCTTGCGGCCGGCGCGCAGGTGACCGCCGACGGAGACGGCGCGCTCGTTCATGCCGATCAGGCCGTACCCTTGCCCGGCCGAATCCTGTTCGCCGCGAACAGTATCGGAAGCGTCGCCGCCGTCGTCGCTGATGCTGATGGTCAGCAGCAGACGCGAATAGACCAGTCGCACATTCGCGGTCGCGGTGCTCGCATGCTTGGTGACATTGGTGAGCGCCTCCTGGATGATCCGGTACGCCGTCAGATCAGCGCCCGGGGAGAGCGGGCGCGGCACCCCGGTGATCGACAGCGACAGGGTCAAGCCGGTCCGCTCGAAAGAAGTGAGCAGCTCCGAGAGTTGAGCCAGGCCGGGCGTCGGCTCGAGCGGGGCGTCGGAATCGTCCTCGCGCAGCAGCCCCACCGTCGCCTTGAGTTCACGCAACGCCGCGGAGGTCGTGCCCGCCAGCTCGTCGAGCATCCCCTGCGCCTGATCGGGCTGGCTCCGCAGCAGGTACGCGGCGGTGGAAGCTTGAGCGTGCGCCAACGCCATGTGATGCGCCACGATGTCGTGGAGTTCCCGCGCGATCCGGACCCGCTCCTCGCCGACCCGCTGCCGCGCCTCCTCCTCACGGGTCCGTTCGGCCAGTTCCGCGCGTGCGTGCAAGGCGGCCAGATAGTTGCGCCGGTTGCGCCCGGCCTCGGCGAAAGCACCGGCCAGCAGGTCCCCGGCGACCAGCGTGATACGTCCCCCGGTCAGCAGTGGATTGAAGTCGTGCACGAGCGAGGTGATCAACAGCGCACCACCCGCGACGATCGGCGCTAGCTTGGCCGTGCGGGCGTCGGGGTACCACAGTCCCAGCGAGTACATCGCGACGAACGCCGCGCCCGCCGTGAACACCGACACCTCGAAACCCAAGGCGCCGATCGCGATACCGCAGGCCGTCGTGATCGCCAGCACCGCCCGCGGAAACTCCCGGCGCCACAACAACGCCAGCGAGGCAGTCGCCGACAACGCGAACACCCCGGGCGACCACGGCCGCACCACCACCGGGCCCTGCCCGTTGCCGTGATCGATGAACCGGCTCGCGTAGGTGGCGAGCGCGCACAGCAGAATCGCCACGACCACATCGACCACCCGGCTGTGCCGGCGCGGCCACTGCGACCATTCGGCGGTCATCCGCACTCCTTCTCCTCGTCGAGAACACTAATCGGCCGGTCCCGAAGTGACCGGTAGGCCGCCCAACCGGGACGGCCTACCGATGCCTGTCGTCGATCAGGCGCGCACGGATTCGAGCTCCCGCTCCGGTTCCACGGCCTCGTGACGGTTCAAGCTCTCACCCTCCACGTCCACGTTCGGCAGGATCCGCGCCAGCCACCCCGGCAGCCACCACGCCTTGTCGCCGAGCAACGCGAGCACCGCCGGCACCAGCGTCATGCGAACGATGAACGCGTCGAAGAAGACCGCCGCGGCGAGCCCGAGACCCATCATCTTGATCATCGGTTCACCGCCGCCGATGAATCCGGCGAACACCGCGATCATGATGGCGGCCGCGGCCACCACCACCCGGCCGCTGTGCCGGAACCCGGTGACGATGGCCTCGTGCGCGGTCTCGCCGTGCGCGAACGCCTCCCGCATCCGGGTGACCAGGAAGACCTCGTAGTCCATGGCGAGGCCGAACACCACGCCGATCAGGAAGATCGGCATCATGCTCATCACCGGACCGGTCTGGTGGACTCCGATCAGGTCGGCCAGCCAACCCCACTGGAAGACCGCGACGATCACACCGAAGGCCGCGCCCACCGACAGCAGGAATCCGAGGGCCGCCTTGATCGGCACGGCGATCGACCGGAACACGACCATCAGCAGCAGAATCGCGAGCCCGACCACCACCGCCAGATACGGCAGCAGCGCGTCGGCCATCTTCTGCGAGACATCGATATTCATCGCGGTCGCACCCGTGACCAGCATGGTCGCGCCGGTCGCCGTCTTCAGATCGCTCGCCTCGCCGCGCAGGGTGTGCACGAGATCCTTGGTCGCGGTGGTCGAGGGACCGGTCGCGGGCACCACGGTGACCATGGCCGCGTCCCCGGCCTGATTGAACATCGCGGGCGACACCGACACGACGCCCTCGGTCGCGGCCAGGGTGCTGGTCGCTTGTTCCACCGCGGCCCGCGGATCGCTGACGCCCTTGACATCGAGTGCGACGGTCAGCGGCCCGTTGAAGCCGGGACCGAAGCCCTCGGCGAGCGCGTCGTAGGCGCGGCGCTGCGTCGTCGACGTCGGCTGTGTCTCGTCACCGGGCATACCGAGTTCGAGGCTGGTCATCGGCAGCGCGAGCGCACCCATACCGACCAGGCCGATCACCAGCACCGCCACCGGGCGACGGACGACGAACCGGGCCCAGCGCGTGCCCATGCCGGGCTTGCCGGACGGAACCCGGTCGGCGGGCGGGTTGTCCCGACCGTCCCGCGCCGTGCGGGAAGCCTTGGGCAGCACCGCATTCTGGAAGAACCCGAGCAGCGCGGGCAGCAAGGTCAGTGCGATGGTCACCGCGACGGCGACGGTGCCCGCCGCGGCCAACCCCATCTTGGTGAGGGCGGGAATACCGACCACGGCCAGTCCGGCCAGTGCGATCACCACGGTGAGTCCCGCGAAAACCACCGCGGATCCGGCGGTTCCGACGGCCCGCCCGGCGGCTTCGGCCGCGCTGTAGCCTTCGGCGCGTTCGGTGCGGTAGCGCGACACGATGAACAGCGCGTAGTCGATGCCGACCGCGAGCCCGAGCATCATGGCGAGCGTCGTCGTGGTGGTGGACATCCCGATCGCCACGATCGCGGCGATGCCGACACCGATCCCGATCAGCGCGGTGATCAGCGGCAAGCCGGCCGCCGCGAACGCCCCGAAGGTGATCATCAGCACGATGGCGGCGATGGCGATGCCGATGGCCTCGGTCGCCCCGGCCATTTCCGGCTTGGCCTGCAGCGCGGACCCGCCGATCTCCACCGTGACCCCGGCCGACTCACCGGTGTCCATCGCGTCGGTCAGCGCCGTCTTCGTCGCATCGGTGAGATTGTCACTGGTGGCGCCGTAACTCACGGTCGCGTACGCGGTGCTGCCGTTCTTGCTGACCGCCCCCGTCTGGAACGGGTCGAGCACGCCCTTCACCTGCGCGCCACTCGAGACGTCGGCGACGATCCGCTCCACCACCGCCTTGTTGGCGTCGGAACCGATCTGCTGTCCCTCGGGCGCGACGAACACGATCCGGGCTTGCGCCCCATCGGATTTGGTGCCCGGGAAGCGCTGCTCGAGCAGGTCGAACGCCTGCTGGGACTCGGTCCCCGGAATCGAGAAGGTGTCCGGCGGCGCCGGCGGCGCACTGGCGGCCCCGATCGCCAGCGCGGCCAGCAGACCCACCCAGAGCAGCACGACGAGCCGCCGCTTCTCGAACGCGAACCGGCCGACCCGGTACAGGAGTTTCGCCATAGGGCCATGCTCGTTCGACGGCTCTGTAGTCGGCATCGTCCCGGTGAAGGCCGTCTCGCGTACTGCGAACGCAGTACCCGCACGCTCCTGGTACTCGATCCGCAGCACCTCGGCCGGGTCCCAGGTGCCCCCCGACGTCACCGGCTCCGACATGCTCACATGATGTGTGTGACGCTGACGTCAGGATCGATGTAAACGGTGTCAACACTTGTTAGGTTGGAGTGATGCGACCCACGACGAGCGCGTACCACCACGGCGACCTGCCCGCCGCCCTCGTTCGTGCGGCCATCGAACTGCTGGAGGAAGGCGGCTCGAGCGAGCTTTCGCTGCGCGCGGTGGCCCGCCGTGCCGACGTCTCCACCGCCGCGCCCTACCGGCATTTCGCCGACCGCCAGGCCCTGCTGTCCGCGGTCGCCGCCGTCGGCTACCGCGAACTCGCCCAGCACCTGGCGGCCGCGAACCCCGACCCGAAGACCGCTGACGACTTCGCCGACATCGCGATCGCCTACGTTCAGTTCGCCCTGCAGCGGCCCGGGTTGTTCCGGGCGATGTTCGTCGAGCCCTGCGATTCCGGCAGCCCCGATCGGGTGGCCGCCGTGGACGCGATCACCGACTACCTGAAAAGCATTGTCCACCAGGCATTCCCCGACGTGGACGCCGACGCCGGGGCGAAAGCGACCTGGTCGCTCGTACACGGCCTGGCCTTCCTGCATCTCGACGGCAAGTTCGATGCGTCCTCCGCGGAGGTCATCGCCGAAACCGTCCGTGCCGTCGTCCGCGTCACTCTCCCCGCATCGGGAAGAGTCGCAACGCAATAGCCGGGCCGGCCGTACACGCTCTTCAGCGGTGTGCGACCCGCTCGACCGCTGCCTCACCCCGCGCCTCGAGTCGAAGGACCGCGCCCTGTTCCCGCTGGATCTCTACCGGGATGTCCGCCGGTAGTTCCGTGCACACCCGGAACAACAGCAGGAACAGGCTGTCGATGAGGAATGGGACCGCCAGGAACAGTACGGCCGGCAATGCGATCAACAGGAACAGCAGCCATTCGCGGAGGCCCGCGCCGGACATGCGGCCGCCGAAACGCACGGCGGCCCACATCATCCAGCGCTGGGGCGCGGAGACGCCGCACTCGCGGAGCATGCGGCGGAAGATGCCGTCGGCGTCGGATCGGCCGACCGGGGCGTGCTCGCACAGGTAGTCGTGGACGATCGCGGCGCGAGTGTAGGCGCCGTAGCGGGGGATCAGCCAGATCAAAGGCCGTGGGACCGAGGCGAAGTCGGTGAGGAAGCCGACCGGGACGTGGAAGACGTCGGTGGCCGCCCGGTAGGTCAGGGGTGCCTGCAGCTGCCACCGGACCGCGTCGACCTCCTCGACGACGACGGCTTGTTCACCGAGGAACGGCATCGAATCCTCCTGTGCGGAGCTCGGTTCGGCCGGTCATCAGGACAGCTCCTGGTTCACGGCGTCGGCGAGGGCCTTGCAGTGGCCCTCGGCCAGGTAGGCGGTGGTGTGCCGGCCGTCGGTGAGATAGCCCTTCATCCAGGCCGCGGCGCCACCCCAGTCCTGCCAGTGGTCGAGGGTCCACCACGGTTGCAGGCTGCGGCTCAGGGCCGTGTCGAGCATGGTCTGGGCCCAGTGCGCGACCGCCTCGGGCGAACTCAGCGAATAGAACTCGGTCATATCCGCCAAGCTGCGCAAGGGGTTTCCCGCCGGGAGCGCGGTGATCGGGTCGCCGGGGGCGGCGGCCCACCAGGTGGGCAGGCCGGTGTCGCGTTCCCCGGAGATGCCCCAGCCGCCCGGGTCGGCGCCGACGCAGCGACCGTGCGGGCGGGACGGATCGGCGATCAACGCCACACCGCGCACCTCCAGCTCCGGATGCCGTCCGGCCGAGATCTCAGCGGCGACATCACCCGCGATCTGCGCGCCCTGCGAATACCCGCCCAGCAGCACCGGATTCGGGCTCGCACCGATCGCGCCGAGCAGGGCTTCGCGGCCCGCCGCGCGGCTGTCGGCGTAGGTGCCGGGGCTGCCGTATTCGGCCGGATAGTCGACGATGCGGGTGGTGAACCGCGCGGGGTCGAGGTCGCGCAGGAACTCCTCGCTGATGTTGTCGCCGCCGTGCGGGCAGAAGGTGCCCGGCATCATCAGAACGTCGATCATGACCGGACTCCGGTGCGCGCGGTGACGATGCCGCAGGCGGCGGCGAACTCGTCGGCGGACAGGCCGTCGGCGCTGTTCATGTCGCAGGGTCCGAACGGCGGGCAACCCTCGGGCAGCCCTCCGCCCCAGCCGCGCCCGTCGGTGTACTGGTGTGCGACCTGACCCGGCAGCTGCGGATCCCGGCCGTATCCCGCCGCGACCACGCGCAGGCCGTCGGGCCGGGTGGGCCACATGGTCGCGAAGTCGGCCGCGTTGGCGTAACCGATGACCCGGCGCGGATCACCCAGCCAGTCGGCGACGGCCCAGTAGGCGTGATTCACCCCGTCGGATTGGTCGCCGGCCGGATTGCCGCCCTGCTCGACATCGAGCATCACGATCATGCGCGGATGCGGGCCGCCCGCCTCGCTCACCAGGTCGATGCAGGTCTGCGCGGCTTCCTGCCAGTTGGGACGCCAGTAGAAGTAGACGATGAAGCACGCCAGCCGGCCGGAATCGGCTGCGGCGGTGGCCCATCGATAGTTGTCCGCGAACCGATCGTCGCGGTAGGTGCCGTCGTTGCTGCGGAACGACAGGACTTCGTAGGGATAGTCGTCGTCGACCGGTGCCTGAAAAGTGGACACGTCGGCGAACAAGGTGTCTGTCATGAACCCCCCCGGGTCTGAATCAGTCGGCGGTCTGTCGACCGCGGACTTGAAGGTACAAGTCCGATGCCCGGTTCCGCTACGCCTTTTTCACGCCGGTCGTGGTTATGGTTCAGCTACCGGCGTACATTCTGATCAACGCTGCTCAGGCCGTTTTCATCGACGAAGGGGCCCGATGATGAGTGTGTCCGCTCGATGGCGCGTCGGCGCGGCCCTGGCAGTCGCGCTCACCATGGTCGTCAGCGCGTGCGGGGCGAATCGGGACAGCGGTTCGAGCCCATCCAGGGTCCCTTCCCTGGAAGCCGCCCGGATCACCGAGATCGTGCGCGCGAAACTGGCCGAACTCGATCTCACCGCGGCGGTGTACGGCGTCTGGCGTGACAACCGGGAAGTCGTCACCGGCGCGGTGGGCGACTCGCCACTGGGCGTCCCGGCGACCGCCGATATGCGACTGCGAGTGGGTCAGCCGATGGAACCGATGCTGTCCACCGTGCTGTGGCGGCTCGACGACTCCGGTGTGCTGAAAATGGACGAGCCGATCGCCCGCTGGCTGCCGAACTTCCCACGCGCCGACCGCATCACCGCACGCATGCTCGCCGACAGCACCTCCGGAACAGCGGACTATGTCACCGACCCGGAATTCCTGAAACGATTCGGCGACAACCCATTCCACACCTGGACGGCACAGGAGTTGCTGGACCTGGCCAATGCCCGCCCGCCGCTGTTCGACCCGGGAACCAGTTTCGCCTACGCCCACAGTGATCTGGTCGTACTGGGTGAAGTTCTGCAGAAGGCATCGGGTAAACCATTGGGCGACTTGATCTCCCAGTACATTCTGGACCCGCTCGGTATGTCGAGGAGTGCGGTGGTGCTGACCGCTCGGATCGACGAACCGATCCTGCACGGTTACACCGATGAACGAAAGGTCTTCGAGGACGCCACTTTCTGGAATCCGACCGCATTCCTGCACAGCGGCAACATGAATTCTACCCTCGTCGATGTCGGCCGCTGGGTCCGTGCCGTCGGCAAGGGGGAACTGCTCTCCGCCGGTCAATTCCAGCAGATGATGGCCCCCTCGACCGCCGGCCTCGGTCCGCTCACCACCGAGAAGTACTTCGCCTTCGGTATCCCGCACCTGTCCGACTGGCTCTTCATGAACCCGGCCTACGGCGGCTACAACGGAGTCGCCTTCTACGACACCGAGACCGCCACCACCGTGGTCGTCTACGCGACCCTCGGCCCGACCGCGGCCGCGGAGAAGAACAACGCCGTCCCCATCGGCGAAGCGATCGCCACCCTCCTGGTGCCCGATCGTCCGCCCCCGCTCCCGCGCTGAATGCATCAGGTGCCGTGCGTAATTCCGAATGGAGGAACTTCCTCCGCAATATTCAATTCTTTTGTTCTCGTAACAAGTAGCAGGCGTATGCGATTTGCTTGAAGACAACACCAATTCAGGAGGTCGGAATGCTCTCTGCGAAGCGGCTTGCTGCCAGTGCCGTCGTTGCCAGTGCGGCCGCGGGTCTCGTGCTCGCCGGCAGTGGAACGGCCTCGGCCGATGATGTGCCCGTGTGGCAGGCCAACTGCCACCTGTACAACATCTTCAATACCGGCGGAATGTCCAATTGTGAATTGCCGACCTGGCATCAGGTGAAGCTGACCTGCGTCGCATGGCCGGTGCCGTTCACCTACTGGAAGTACGGTCCCATGGAGTACGGGCAGAACCAGTCGTGGGCCAGTTGCGACTCGTATAACGCGATGGTCGGCGTCGAGGTAATTCAGGCCTATCCCTGACCGCGTGAAAAGACCCCGGGAACGCCACGGCGTTCCCGGGGTCTTTTGCTGTGTCCGGGAAAGCTCGAATCGGCGCCCGATGCGCGGGCCCGGAACCCGCCGCCGGGCAGGGGTTCGGACCGCCGAGCCCGCGCCCGCGCACCGGGGTCCGGCAACGGTCCGGGGGCCGATCGCGGGCGCGGAGTTCGATAACAGTGATTCAAATCACTCATGGCCGCTACCCTGTTGTCACCCCGGTTGCTCGCGCCGCGTTTCAAGGGCCCGCTGGCTGCGCGAAAGGCCGTGGAGAGAAAGGCGTCTCGAACATGAGTAGTACCCCGACCGCTGCACCTCCGGCCGCGGAATTCCCCCCGCCGACGCTGGTCACCGGACTCTGGCAGCGCAAGCTGCCGCACTATCCGGAAACCCCCGCCCGCTCCTGGTATCTCTTCCTCGTCGTGACGGTGTCCGTCGCGCTGTACTATCAGCTGTTCGTGTCCGGAGCCGTCGGCAACCAGCTGATCGCCGACTTCCACCTGACCTTCCGATACTTCGTCGGAATCTTCATCATCGGCGCGGCCTTCGGCGCCGTTGCCTCGGTCGTGACCGGGGTGCTGGACCGGTGGGGGCGTGCCAATATCGTCGCCTACGGCACCGTGCTCACCTCGCTGCTCACGCTCTTCGCGCAACCGCAGTGCACGAACAAAGAATCGTTCCTGGCCGTCTACTGCGTCATCAGCATCGTCGAGGGCGCGGTGCTGGTGGCCACGCCGGCGCTGGTGCGTGACTTCTCACCTCAGCTGGATCGGGCCTCCGCGATGGGTTTCTGGACCCTGGGGCCGGTACTGGGCGCACTGGTCACCACCGAGATCTCCACGCACACCCTCGACGCGCACCCGGACTGGCAGTACCACTACCGTCTGGCCGGGGTCATCTGCTTGGCGATCTCCCTGATCGGCCTGGTCGGGCTGCGCGAGCTGAGCCCCCGGCTGCGGGACCAGATCATGGTGTCGCTGCGGGACAAGGCGCTGATCGAGGCGCGGGCGCGCGGACTGGATGTCGAGGCGCTGGAGCGCAATCAGTGGAAACAGATGATGCACCTCGACGTCGTCGGCTCGGCGCTGGGCATTTCGATCTTCCTGGCGTTCTTCTACACCATCGTCTCGTTCCTGCCGGTCTACATGGCCACCAACTTCGGGTTCACCGCCGCCCAGGCCAACGCCCTGGGCAACTGGTACTGGATCGCGACCGCCTTCGCCCTGGTGACGACCGGCATCGTGTCGGACAAGATGAAGGTCCGCAAGCCGTTCATGATCTTCGGCGCGATCATCAGCGTCATCGGCACCTTCGTCTTCCTCGGCTACACCGACAGACCCGGCACCGACTACTACACCTTCGCGGTCGTCATGAGCTTCACCGCGGTCGGCACCGGCATCGCCTACTCCACCTGGATGGCCAGTTTCACCGAAACCGTGGAGAAGCGGAATCCGGCGGCCACGGCGGTCGGGCTCGCGGTGTGGGGCGGCGTGCTGCGCACCGTGGTGACCTTCGTGCTGCTGGGCTTGCTGTTCGTGGTCACCGCGGCCGGCACGCTGGTGAACTACGGTCCGCGACTGCAAACCATCAACGCCAAGTACCACGACGAGATCACCACGATCCAGACCGTGGGCGCCGATACGCTCACCGCCCTGGGCAAGGATCCGAACGACGTCTCGGCGCAGGTGGCGGCGCTGGTGAAGCTGACCGGTGACGCGCCCGCGGACATCAAGACCACCGTCGAGCTCAACGCCAAGTATCCGCAGGAGCTGGCCACCCTTCAGGCCATCGACCAGAAGGTCCTGATCAAACTGCTGACCGACCCCGCCGACACCGCGGCGCAGGCAACCGCCGTCGGCCAGGTGGCCCAGAAGTTCTCCATCCCACCGGATCAGGCCGTCGCGCGGATCGCCGCCGCCGGGAAGGTGCCCGTCGACCAGTTGGCGGTCGCCTCCCAGACCGGCCCGGCCCTGACCGCCGCGAGCGCCAAACTCAAGGCCGTGAGCGCGATCCCGGCCGACGACCTGGCCTACCTGTCCGACCACGGCAAGGAAGTCCAGCAGGCCCAGGCCGATTCACCCAAGCAGTGGAAGCGCTGGTGGTGGATCTGCCTGATCGCCCAGATCTGCTTCATTCCGTTCGTGTTCATCATGGCCGGACACTGGAGCCCGAAGAAGGCCGCCGAGGAGGCCGCCGAACACGACGCGGCCGTCCAGCGCGAACTGGCGAGCCTGCCGCAGTAGCCGGTCCTCAGCCGGGGAGCATCGAGGTGTCGCGCACTGCTCCCCGGTCGGCCGAGGTGGCCAGCAGCGCATAGGTTTTGAGTGCGGGCGACACGGTCCGGTCGCGGTGGTGCGGCCGGTAGCCGCCGCCCGCCTCCAATGCGGCTCGGCGCGCGGCCAATTCGGCGTCGTCCACGTGCACGGTGAGGCTTCGGGTCGGGATGTCGATGGTGATCGAGTCGCCGTCGGCGACCAGCGCCAGCGGGCCACCCGCCGCGGCCTCGGGGGAGATGTGGCCCACCGAGCAGCCCGAGGAACCGCCCGAGAAGCGCCCGTCGGTGATCAGCGCGCATTCCCCGGCCAGGCCCAGGCCCTTCAGATACGAAGTCGGATACAGCATCTCCTGCATGCCCGGCCCGCCGCTGGGACCCTCGTAGCGGATGACGAGCACGTCACCGGACTTGATCCGGCCCGACAGGATCGCCTCGACGGCATCCTCCTGCGACTCCACCACCAGGGCGGGACCGGTGAAGGTGTGCATGTGCGCGGCCACGCCCGCCGACTTCACCACCGCGCCGTCGGGGGACAGGTTGCCGCGCAACACCGCCAGCCCGCCGTCGCGGGAGAAGGCGTGCGCCACATCGTGGATACACCCCTGCGCCGCGTCGACATCCAGCGAATGCCACCGCTCGGACTGGGAGAAGGCGGTGGCGGACCGCTTGCCGCCCGGTGCGGCGTGGAAGAGATCGAGCGCCGCCGCGGTGGGCTGGGCCCCGCGCACGTCCCAGTCGTTCAGCCACGCGCCGAGCGAATCCGCGTGCACCGCACGCACATCGCGATGCAGCAGCCCCGCCCGGTCCAGCTCGCCCAGCAGCGCGGGGATGCCGCCCGCGCGGTGCACGTCCTCCATCAGGTATTCGCCGTTGGGGGCCACCTTGCACAGGCACGGCACTTGCAACGACATCTTTTCGATATCGGTGAGCGTGTAGTCCAGTCCCGCCTCGTGCGCGGCAGCCAGCAGGTGCAGGACGGTGTTGGTGGATCCGCCCATGGCCAGATCGAGGGCCATGGCGTTGTCGAAGGCGTTGCGGGAGGCGATGTTCCGGGGCAGCACCCCCGCGTCGTCCTCGTCGTAGTAACGGCGGGCCAGGTCCATCACCGTGCGCCCGGCATCGCGGTACAGCTCGGCGCGGGCGGTGTGGGTCGCCAGGGTGGTGCCGTTGCCGGGCAGGGCCAGGCCCAGTGCCTCGGTCAGGCAGTTCATCGAATTGGCGGTGAACATGCCGGCGCAGGAGCCGCAGGTGGGGCAGGCGTTCTCCTCGATGAGCGCGAGGTCGGCGTCGGAGACGTCGGGGGAGACCGCGTCGGCCATGGTGGTGATGAGGTCCAGGCGGCTGCGCACGGTGCCGTCGACCAGCACCGCGTTGCCGCCCTCCATGGGCCCGCCGGAGACGAACACCGTCGGGATGTTCAGCCGCAGCGCGGCCATCAGCATGCCCGGGGTGATCTTGTCGCAGTTGGAGATGCACACCAGCGCGTCGGCGCAGTGCGCGTTCACCATGTACTCGATCGAATCCGCGATCAGGTCCCGCGAGGGCAGTGAATACAGCATTCCGCTGTGCCCCATGGCGATGCCGTCGTCGACGGCGATGGTGTTGAACTCGCGCGGGATGCCGCCCGCCGCCCGCACCGCCTCGGACACCATGCGGCCGACCGGCTGGAGGTGGGTGTGGCCGGGCACGAACTCGGTGAAGCTGTTGGCGATCGCGACGACCGGCTTGCGGCCGATATCGGCCGAGGGAACGCCGCTGGCCCGCATGAGGGCGCGGGCCCCGGCCATGTTCCGTCCGTGCGTGACCGTGCGGGAGCGCAACTCGGGCACGACGCTCACCTCCTTTTGAATCTGCAACCAGATGGTTGCAACCGTGTGGTTGGAGTTTGCCACGACTGCGAGCCCGAACGCAACCATGCGGTTGGAAATGGTTGGATGGACCACATGGCGTGGGACACCGAGAGAACCAGACGACTGCTGCTCGAGGCGGCGGTGCTCGAGTTCGCCGAACGCGGACCCGACGGCGCCCGGGTGAACGCCATCGCGACCCGCGCCGGCATCAACAAGGAACGCATCTACCAGTACTTCGGCGACAAACGCGGCCTGTTCGAGGCGGTGCTCACCGACCAGCTCGAACAACTCGCCGCCGCCAGCCCGCTGACCGCCGACACCGCCGGCGACCTGGCCGAATACGCCGGCCACGTCTTCGACTTCCACCGCACCCACCCGCAGTTCCTGCGCCTCATGTACTGGGAGGGCCTGCAACCGCAGGAGGGCCGCCTGCCCGCCGAATCGGCCCGCGCCTCGCACTACGCGGACAAGGTGGCCGCCCTGGCCGCCGCCCAGCAAGCCGGCACCCTCCCCGACGAGGTCGCCCCCGGCTACCTGCTCTACGCGGTCGCCGCCCTGGCCGCCTGGTGGTTCGCGGCCCCGCAAGTGGTTCGCATGATCTTGGGCCCGGACACCGACGACCCAGATGCCCTGCGGGCCGCTCTGGTCAGACTGGTGCGACGACTGGAAGTGCGGGACTAGCGACGCACTGAGCGATCCGGCGGTGCCGCCCTCGAACTCAGTTGGGGGCCAGGCTGTCTGCCAACGCGGTCAGCACGGGCGCGCAGCCGGTATCGAGGGTGAGGGCTGCGAGGTCGTGGGCGCGGGTGTGGCCTCGATTGAGGATGATGACCGGGCGACCGGATTTGGCGGTGTGGCGGGCGAAGCGCAGGCCTGACATGACCGTCAGGGAGGAGCCGACGACCAGGAGGGCGTCGGCGGCGTCGACCAGGTCGAACGCGGCGGCGACGCGGGGTTTGGGGACGGACTCGCCGAAGTAGACGATGTCGGGTTTGAGGAGGCCGCCGCAGGAATCGCAGTCCACCATGCGGAAGGAGGCGGTGTCGGCGATGACCGCATCGGCGTCGGGGGCGACCTCGAGGCCGTCGAGCGGAACCGATTCGGCGAAGCCGGGATTGGCGGCTTCGAGGCGGTCGGCCAGGGCCATGCGGGAGGTGAGGGTTTCGCAGGTCAGGCAGCGGACGCGGGCGTAGACGCCGTGCAGGTCGATCACTCGGCGCTGGCCGGCCTTGGTATGCAGCAGGTCCACGTTCTGGGTGAGCAGGCCGGTGACGATGCCCGCGCGTTCCAGGCGGGCCAGTGCGCGATGGGACGGATTCGGGCGGGCCGCGTCCATGCGCCGCCAGCCGACGTGGTTGCGGGCCCAATACCGTTGGCGGAACGCCGGATCGCCGACGAACTGCTGATAGGTCATCGGTGTGCGGGGCGGGGCGCCGGGGCTGCGGTAGTCGGGGATGCCGCTGTCGGTGGAGATGCCCGCGCCGGTGAGCACCGCGACCCGGCGGCCGGCGACCAGGTTCAGCAGCCGATCGAGCTGCTGCGCGGAACCGGAATCGGGCATGCGGCCAGCCTACGACCCGGCCGTGACGTGCCGCCGGTCACCTCATGTCACACCCGCGGAGGCTACGGCGTCATCAAGGCAGGACGCCACCGCAGCGGCGGCGCGAGACGAAGGAGATGGTCATCATGGCGAAGACGGTTCTGGTCACCGGCGGCACGGGCACCCTGGGCACCCTGGTCACCCCGCTGCTGCGGCAGGCCGGGCTGGGCGTGCGGGTACTCAGCCGCAGCGCGCACGAGGCGAAGGACGGCATCGAGTTCGTTGCCGGAGACCTGGAGACCGGCGCGGGAATCGCCGAGGCGGTCGCGGGCGCGGACACAGTGCTGCACTTGGCGGGCACGACCAAGGGCGACGGCGAGAAGACTCGCGTCCTGGTCGACGCGATCAATGCCGCCGGCGCGTTCCCGCATCTGGTCTACATCTCGGTGGTGGGCGCCGAGCGGGTTCCGGTGGAGAGCGCGATCGACCGGCAGGTGATGGGCTACATGGCCTCCAAGCGCGAGGCCGAACTGGTGGTCGAGAATTCGGGTCTGCCGTGGACCACGCTGCGTGCCACCCAGTTCCACGATCTGCTCTTCACCATGGTGTCGGCGATGGGCAAGATGCCGGTGGTGCCCGCGTTCAACTTCCGCTTCCAGCCCATCGAAACCGGTGAGGTGGCAGCGCGATTGGTGGATCTGGTGCAGGGTGAGCCCGCCGGACTGGTCGAGGAGATCGGCGGACCGCGCATCTACACCATGAAGGAACTCGAGCGCAGCTACCTGGCGGCCACCGGCCGTCGCCGCCCGGTGTTCACGGTGAAAGCCCCGGGCAAGGCGGCCCGGGTGTACGCGACGGGCGCGAACCTGACCCCCGATCACGCCGTGGGTCAGCGCACGTGGGAGGACTTCCTGGCCGCCAAGCTGGCCACCGCGTGAAAGACGCGAAAACCGGTGTCAGCGCGGTCCGTTGGTGTTGAGGTAGACCACCGGACCGTCGCCGAACCGGCCGTGCGCGTTCATGTCCAGCAGTGCGGCCATGGCCTTGGCGGTGTACACCGGCTCCAGGGTCATGTGCTCTCGATCGGCCGAGAGGGCCTGCGCGGTAGCGGCTTCCGGCATCGGATAGCCGTAGCCCGGTCCCAGATACTCGGTGACGATATCCAGATTGCCGGTGGGGGAGATGTTTTCGGGGATGGCCGCGCCGCGCGATCGGAGCAGTTCGGCGCAGCGGCCCGCCAGGGTGGTCAGCGTCGGTTCGTCAAGGCGCAGTGTGTCGTTGACGACCACACCCACCACCCGGGTCTTCAGGCCCGCGAGCCGCAATCCCAGGGACAGACCCGCCGCGGTTCCGCCGGATCCGACCGGGATCACGATGTGACCGGGCTCGGGCAGTTCCCCGGCCCGGACCTGTTCGGCCAATTCCAGTGCCGCTTCGACATATCCGAGCGAACCCACCGGTGAGGACCCGCCCGGCGGCAGGTAGTACGGCGGCCGGAAGCGGCTGAAGTTCCGGGCGAGCAGATAGGGCGCGCTCAGTATGGTGCGGGCCTTGGTGTGGGTGAAGTGCAGTTCCGCCCCCGAGGCCCGCAGGCGCGCCAGCTGCGCGCGCACGTGCTCGTCCTCGGGCTGATCCAGCAGTGCCAGTACGGTTTTCAGCCCGTGTTCGCGACCGTAGAGCGCGGTGGCCAGCCCCCAGTTGGTGCCCAGTCCGCCCACGGTGACGATGGTGGTGCGGCGCAGGCGCAGGGCGTCGGGCAGCAGCCATTCCAGTTTTCGGACCTTGTTGCCGCCCCAGCCGCCGTCGCCGAAGACGCTGTCGTCCTTGAGCCAGATCTCGGCGCGACCGGAGTCGACGGCGTCGAGGGCGTCCAGTCGCCGCACCGGGGTGGGGCTGGTGCCGAGGCTCAGGTGCGGCAGGGTCCGCGCCAATGCGGGGTGGAGGCGGTGCAGGTGCGGCGTCATCACACCAACCCTATCGACTGTCCAGTTACTCGACGAGTGTGGCGGGCAGCACAGGGGCGGCCCGTACCGGCTGCTAACTTCTGAAAAGCTCATTAGATACGGCAAGGAGAATCATGCCTGGTGTAACCGATCGCGTCATCATTGTCACCGGAGCCGGTGGCGGCCTGGGCCGCGAGTACGCGCTGCTGCTCGCCCGCGAGGGCGCCCTGGTCGTGGTCAACGACCTCGGCGGCGCGCGCGACGGCTCCGGCTCGGGCCACAATATGGCCGACGCCGTGGTCGAGGAGATCCGCGCGGCCGGCGGCACCGCGGTCGCCAACTACGACAGCGTCGCCACCGAAGAGGGCGCGAAGGCGCTCGTGCAGACCGCGATCGACAGCTTCGGCGCGGTGCACGGCATCGTGAACAACGCGGGCATCCTGCGCGACATGAGCTTCGTGAAGATGACCCCCGAGGCCTTCGAGGCCGTGCAGCGCGTGCACCTGTTCGGCTCCTTCTACGTCACCCACGCCGCCTGGCCGCACTTCCGCGAGCAGGGTTTCGGCCGCGTCGTGATGGCCACCTCCACCTCGGGTCTGTACGGCAACTTCGGTCAGGCCAACTACGGCGCCGCCAAGATGGGCCTGGTCGGCATGATGAACACCCTCGCCATCGAGGGCCGCAAGTACGACATCACCGTCAATGCGGTCGCGCCCATGGCGGCCACCCGCATGACCGCCGACATCGCCTCGGAGGCCATGCTCGAGAAGCTGCCCCCGGCCCAGGTCGCGCCCATCGTCGCGCACCTGATGGGCGAGGACTGCACCGATTCCGGCATGGTGCTGGTGGTCGGCGGCGGCTCGGTGCAACGCGCCCAGTTGTTCGCGAACAAGCCCGTCTTCTTCAGTGAGGTCCCGAGCGTGGATCAGGTGCGGGAGAATTGGACCCGTATTACTGATATGTCCGACGCTCAGCCCGGGGTGAACCCAGCGGGCTGAGCCTGCTCTGAGGAGCCTCGCCATGAGCGAGAACGCGTGGGACGCACTGGTTGTCGGAGCCGGAGCGGGCGGGCTGTGCGCGGCCGCCCGGCTCTCGCACCGGGGCTATCGGACCCTGGTGGCCGAACGTCTCGACCGAGTCGGCGGGCGGGCCTCCACCGCCGAACTCGACGGTTTCACCATCAATACCGGCGCTGTCGTCGTCGAACTCGGCGGCATCACCGAACAGACCTTCGAGGAGGTCGGGGCGAAATTCGAAGTGCGCCCGGCGGATCCGCCGATTCTCTACCGGATCAACGGCCGCGACGTGGATGTCTCCAGCGGTGGCTGGGGACTGCTCATCTCCCAGCTCACCCGGCACGGCGCCCAATTGATCGGTGGCATCGGGGCCGCCCGCGCCGAGGGTGAATTACCCGATCGGGAACTGTCCACCGCCGACTGGGTGCGCCGCTACACCAAAAATGATGCGGTGCAAGGCATCTTCCGCAACATGTGCGGCTCCATCTTCGCGGTCGGCTCCGAGGAGCTGCCCGCGCGGGTGTTCCTCACCTACTTCACCCGCAAGTCCGCGTTCAAGAAGTTCGGCTTCTGCCCCGAGGGCACCATCGGCATCTGGAAGGCCCTCGCCGAAGTCGTGGAACGCAATGGGGGAGAGGTCCGGCTCGACAGCGAAGTACGGCGGCTGTATGTCGAGGGTGATCGCGTCACCGGCGCACAGATCAGCCATGACGGCGAAATCTCGGATGTCGCATGCGCTTTCGCGGTCAGCGATATCGGTCCGTCGGCGACCATGGATCTGGTCGGACCCGAGCACTTCCCGTCCGACTACATCGGCAGCGTGCTCCAGCGGGATCTGCCCTGCGCCATGATCTCGGTCAACTTCGCCAGTCGCGAACCGTTGATCACCGCGCCCGGGCTGCTCAGCTTCGCCCGCACCCGGCGGCTGTGCTACGTCGCCAATTTCACCGCGACCTGTCCGGAGATGGCGCCCGAGGGCTGGCATCTCTACGTCGGCACCGGCGTGCCCAAACCCTCGGTCGGCGACTTCGACTCCGAGGCCGAAACCGCACTGGTCCTGCAGGATCTGCGGGAGGAGATCCCGGGCTTCGAACAGGCCCGCATCCTGTCCATCGCGGTGACCCGCGACGACTGGCCGCCCCAACGCGCCGTCGCCGGCTACGACCTGCCCCACGACACCCCGCTGGCGAACCTGTGGAATGTCGGCGACGCGGTCAAGGAGTACGCCAACGGCGGTATCACCGCCTGCATGGAGACGGCGAAGATCGTCGTCGAGGAGATAGTGGCCAGCGGGGTCGGTCGTCACGCAACGTGACAACTGATTTCGTGCCGATGGGGGTAACTCGTGGGGTACCCCCAAAATCGGTTCGGTGCCTGGCCGCCGGCACGCATACGCGACAGGTGGCGGCTCTCAGCTGGGCGCTGAAGGCTCGGGGAGGCGGGACCGCATCCCGGGCAGCCGATCCACCATGGCCACAACGTAATCCGCGAGAATCCCGATCAGGACCGGCCGCTCCACCTTCAGGCCGCCGTCCAGCCACACCAGGATCAGCTCGGCGGCCCCGCCGGTGATCAGTTGTGCCAGTGCGGTCAGGGCGGTGTCCTCGCCCTCCGGGATGTCGAGCAGGACGCGGGTCTGTTCGATGAGCAGCTCGGCCACCTTGCGCATGCCCTCGAACCGGCGGCGCATGAGCAGTTCGGAGCCGTAGGCCTGCGCGAAGGCGATATTGGCGCGCCGTGGATCGTCGGTGACGCCGATGATGAGCGCGGCGACTCCCGCGCGCAGCTTCTCCTCCGGCCCGCCCTCGGTCTCGGTCATGGCGGTGCGCGCCTGGTCGAGCGCCTCGTTCTGCACCTCGTCGAGTAGTTCGGTGGCGAGTGCGTCCAGGTCGGTGAAGGATTCGTAGAAGAAGCGCGGCCCCACCTTGGCCAGTTCGCACACCCCGCGCACGGTGAGCGCGGCCAGCCCCTGCGTGCCGACGATGTCGAGAGCCGCGTCCAGCAGCCGCCGCCGGCGCTGCTCGCGGCGCTCGTCGGTGGTGGTGCCGCGATAGGTCCCGTTGGAAGCGCGCGTCACCCTCATAGCTTGGCACAGAAATTGGGAAACGACCGTTTACGGAAACGGGCGTTTCCGCTACCGTTGAGGTATGGCCGTGCGAAAAGCCGTGGTGAATCATCGAATTCAGGGCCGAGCCGCCGGGCTGCTCGGGCGGTATCCCAGCGTGCCGCAGCCGCTCGCCACCCCGCCGCCCGGCAGTGGGCTGAAACCGGTGATGGGGGATTACGGCGCGCCCGGCATCGGGTATCTGCTCAACACGCTCGCCGATCCGCTGAACTTCAGCCGCGACCGCATGCGCCGCTACGGCCCGGTGCAGTGGATGGGCGTGTTCGGGCGGCGGGTGGTCGGCGTCGTCAGTCCGGCCGCCACCGAGGAGGTCCTGCTCGACCGCAAGCACGTGCTGTCCGCGCAACGCGGCTACGAATTCGTGATCGGCCCGTTCTTCCGCGGCGGAATCCTGTTGCGCGACTTCGAGGAACACGCCTACCACCGCCGCATCCTGCAGCAGGCCTTCACCCGCCCGCGCCTGATCGGCTACCTCGGGCTCACCACCCCGCGCATCGTGCGGGGCGTCGACTCCTGGCGGCCCGCCCCCGATTTCCGGCTTTACGACCACGTCAAACGACTGCTGCTGGAACAGGCGACGGTGGTTTTCGCGGGCGCCGAGTTGGGCCCCGAGGGCACCCGGCTCTCCCGCGCCTTCGAGGACGCCGTACACGGCGGCCAGGCCATCATCCGCACCAACCTGCCCGGCGGCGTCTGGAGCCGGGGCCTGCGCGGGCGCAAGGTGCTCGAGGACTATTTCCGGCGTGAGCTGCCCGCCAAGCGGGCCGGCGCCGGCGAGGACCTGTTCAGCGTGCTCTGCCATGCCGAGACCGAGGACGGCGAATCCTTCTCCGACGCCGACATCGTGGACCACATGATCTTCGTGATGATGGCCGCCCACGACACCAGCACCCTGGCCATCTCGATGCTGGCCTACGAGCTGGGCCGCAACCCGCGGTGGCAGGAACGGTTGCGTGCGGAATCACAGGCGCTGGGCAAGCCCACGCTCGACTACGCCGACCTGGACCGGTTGCCCGCGCTGGAGATGGCCTTCCGCGAGACGCTGCGCATGTACGCGCCGGTCGGTCAGATGGTGCGAGAAGCCCTGGAGGACACCGAGATCGCGGGCTACTTCGTCCCCAAGGGCGCGCTGATCATGGTCGGCCCGTACTCGATGATGCGCAATGCGGAGTACTGGCACGATCCGGACGTGTTCGATCCCGAACGCTTTGCGCCCGGACGCGCGGAGGACAAGTCGCACCGCTTCGCCTGGCCGCCGTTCGGCGGTGGCGCGCACAAGTGCATCGGCAAGTACTTCGGCAGCATGACGGTCAAGGCGACCATGCACCGCATGCTGCTGAACTATCGCTGGAGTGTGCCGGACGGGTACGAGGTGCCCCTCGTGCCGAGTACCGGCCCCACCCCCGCGGACGGGCTGCCGATCCGTCTCAGTCGCCTCTGAACGTTTATCGCACGTCGCGCGGGATCCCGAGTTCGATGTCCAGGTAACGCAATTCCGGATCCCGGCGGCGGCCGTTGCGGAAGGCGCGGAACACCAGGTCCTGCGGATGCCCGACAGTGAACACCTCGGTGAAGGTGGCCACCGTGCGCCGCGGCGCGCCTCGCAGGCTCGGGTTGAATCCGGCCTTGGCGAGCGGCCCCTCCCAGATCAGCGCCGCCCCGCCCGGCACGCTGTGCGGGGCGAAGCTCCAGCCCAGTTCGCGCATGCGCCGGTCGAATTCGCCCGCGCCCAGTCCGGCCACGTCCCAGCCGCTGGCTTCGTTGAAAAGCTGCCTGCCGTGCAGGAATTGGACAAAGCAGGGGTCGGGGCCCGGGTGTGGGGTGCTCAGGTTGATGACGCCGTCCCAGGGCAGGGTGGTCAGCGCCCAGCTCAGCCGTGTCTCGAAATCGGCCCAGTCGGTGCACACCACGGGCTTGTCGCGTTCGCTGGGGCGGTCGGCGGGCAGGCCGTAGCTGCCGGTGCCGGGCGCGTCCATGCTCCAGGTGGTGAAGCGCAGCCGGTCGCCGTCCATGTCGAGTCCGTCGCGCAGCACGGTCACCACCGATTCGGCGACGCCGCGACGGTGATCCACCGACTCCCCGCGTTGCCACCCGGTGCTCCATTCCCGGGCCAGCCGCGGCTGCTGGTGCACGCGCTGCATGGCCCGCCACTGCGGATCCGGTGCGGTGGCATCGGATTCGGATGGCATCGGGACCGGATCCCAGGTGCCGTCGGGCTGCTCGCCGAGCACCCGCAGCAATCGGTCCGCCTCGGCGGCGTCCTCGGGGACCGCGACCAGGACTTCGATCTCGGTGCCCTGTTGCGCGAAATGCACTCGGCGGCCGGTGAGTTCGTCACGGACCTGGATGAACCGCGGGTTCCATCCGAGTCCGGATTCGTCCGCGTCCTCGTCCTCCTCGAGAAAAAACGGCATCCATTGGACCAGCACATCCCATCCCTGCGAACCCACCTTGCCTCCCTCCGGGTTCTCGCCAACCTACCCGCCGGTCACTGTCCGTGCCCGCCGGTGGGTACCGGATGGACTCGGGCTGTGGTAGAACCTGTTCTAGTTTTTCACCTGAAGGGCCACGAATGAACTGGTACACCGGTAATACCGTCTACGACACCGTCCTGACGATCGCCTTCGGTTTCGCTGCCTTCGTGCTGATCGGGGGCCTGTTCCAGCAGAGCCCGTACGGCCGATTCGCCACCGCCAAGCTCGGACTGAACCTGAACCCGAAACTGGGCTGGTGGTTGATGGAAATTCCGGCCACCGTGGTCTTCGCGGTCGCGTACCTGAGCGGGCCGCACCGCTTCGAGCCGACTTCCCTGGTGCTGGCGGCCATCTGGATCCTGCACTACGCCAACCGCGGCTGGTTCTTCCCCCTCTCGATTCGCCAAGTGCCCGGCAAGACCAGCAGTTTCAACATTTCGGTGCTCGGCATGGGCATGTTCGTCACGGCCATGCACGGGTACCTCAATGGTGCCCTCTTCAGTCACGACTATTTCGGGCAATACGGAACAGAGTGGCTGACCGACCCGCGGTTCATCATCGGATTGGTCATCTATCTCACCGGTTTCGCGCTGCTGACGAGTTCCGAGTGGATCGTTCGCAATCTTCGCGATAAGAACAACCCGGGCGCAACGGAATACAAGATTCCGTTCGGTTTGGGCTTCCGATTCGTCACCAGCCCCACGTATCTCGGCGAACTCGTCGCGTGGGCCGGATTCGCCATCCTCACCTGGGCGCTGCCCGGCGTGGTCATCTTCCTGATCACCTTCGGCAATCTGGTGCCCCGCGCCTTCGCCACCCACACCTGGTACCGCGAGAAGTTCTCCGACTATCCGTCGGACCGAAAGGCCCTGGTGCCGTTCGTGATCTAGCGCCCTTGGCGCAGCCGTGATCTAGCGGCCCTTGGCGCAGCCGTGATCTAGCGGCCCTGACGCAGCCGTGATCTAGCGGCCCTGCCGCAGCGCCTTGTCGCGGTACATGGCGGTGTCCACGGCGTGCATGAGTTCGTCGATGGCGGTCGAGTCGGTGTCGACCAGCGCGGTGCCGATGCTCGCGCCGACCCGCACCGACAGGCCCGCCACGTCGAACGGATCGCCCAGCGCGGCCAGCAGGCCATCGGAGACGGTGTCCAACTCCTCGCGGCCCGAGCAGCTTTCGACCAGGACGATGAACTCGTCGCCGCCCAGCCGCGCGGCCACCCCGTGCGGCGGCAGCGCCCGGCGCAGCCGCTGCGCCACCTCGCACAGCACCTGATCGCCGGCGGTGTGGCCGCGGCGGTCGTTGACCTCCTTGAAGCCGTCCAGATCCAGGTAGCAGACCCCCACCTGGCCGGTGGCGGCCGCGAGCCGGTCGAAGAAGAGCAGGCGATTGGGCAGGCCGGTCAATGAATCGTGGTGGGCGTCGTACCAGAGCCGGTCGGCCAGTTCCTTGCGGTCGGTGACGTCGACGGTGACGCCGATCAGGAAGCGCGGTTCGCCCTCGCTGTCGCGGACCACGGTCATCGACAGGTCGATGATGGTGTGCGAGCCGTCGGGCTTGGTGTGCTGGGTCTCGAAGCGGAAGCGGTCGATCTCGCCCGAGAGCAGGCGCTGGAACAGGCCGAAGGCCTCGCCGATATTGCTCGGGCCGAGGATTTCGGCGACCGAGCGGCCCGGCATCTGCGCGGCCGGGACGCCGAGGGTCTCGGCCATGGCGTTGTTGACGTCGACCACCTGGCCGGTGGTGATGTCGACGGTGCCGATGCCCACCGAGGCGCCCTCGAAGATGGCCTGGAAACGGGCCTCCGACAGCTGTCGGCGAGCGTCCGCCTCCCGCGCCGCGGTCATCGCCGCGGTGAGGGTCGTCTCCTGTTCGGCCAGCGCCGCATTGCGCAGTCCGGCGGTGAACTCGGCCGCGAACTCCGCGGCCAGTTCGATGGCGCGGTCGCGCACCGGCCAGTAGTCCGCGCAGGCGGGGTCGGGGCAGGCGTCGGTGACCAGGTCCTTGCACAGCACCAGTATCGAGCGGTGCACGGCCAGTGGATCCCGATAGTTGGCCGCCACCAGTGCGCGGGCGGCCTCGCGGGCCACCGTCATGTCCTCGGTGCCCTGCACGGCCGCGATCAGCCGATCACCGAATCCGTCGAGCAGCCGCTCGACCTGTGTCCGGGTGAGCGTCGGCGCGACCGCGCCCTCGAGCGCCTCGGCCCATCGGACCGCCAGCTCGTGTGCTCCCACCGCCTGACCCCCTTTGCCCCTGCCTCGTGCTCAGACCTTGCGGCCCACACCCGCCAAACCGAGCGAACGGCCCGGAGTTTCATGCTGGTCACGGTCGGATTCGGGCCGCCACAACGGCAATTCCACCACACCGGGCTCGATCAACTGCCACGCCCCGAACAGTGCGGTGATCTCGTCGCGTGTCCGGAATCGCAGCCCGATCCGGCTGACGTCGCGGGAGTTCTCCACCAGTTTGGCCGCATCGTCGGGTCGGGTGGCCGAGGTGAGGTGGGAGATGGCGACGTAACTGCCGGCGGGCGCGGCGGCGTGCAGTGCGGCGACCTTCTCGGCGGGGGCGTACTCGTCGCCCATCAGGTGCAGGACCGCGATCAGCAGAATGCCGACCGGTTGATCGAAATCGATAATGCCGGTCTCGCGCGCCTGCGCCAGCAGCGCCTCGGGCTCACGCAGGTCCGCCTCGATGGCGGCGGCCCGGTCATTGTCGCGCAGGATCGCCCGCGCGTGCGCCACGGCCACCGGGTCGATATCGGCGTAGAGCACCCGGCATTCCGGATCGATCGCCTGCGCCACCTCGTGGACATTGCCCGCGGTCGGAATGCCCGAACCGATGTCGAGGAACTGCCGTACCCCCTGATCCACCAGGAACCGCACCGCGCGGCGCAGGAAGGCCCGATTGCTGAGGGCCAGTCGCGGCAGGTCCGGGACCAGCGCCTTGCCCGCTTCCGCGGCCTGTCGATCGACCTCGAAGTTGTGCGACCCACCCAGTAGCGCGTCGTACATGCGCGCCGGACTCGGCCGGTTCATGTCCACGCCCTCCGGGGCCCACGTCGGTCTGTCCATCCCCAAACCCTCCTTGCCGCAACGGTCGAACGCCCGCCGGCAGAACGAGGCGGGCCGAGATCCGGGCAAATCCGGTGTTTCCGATCACCCGGACGGTGCAAACCGAATGGTAGTCCTCGTTCACCAGAAACCTTGCAGCGATACCACTCTCGCCCTGAGGTGGGACAATGCTCACCCGGCGGTTGACGCCGTGCAGGTGCTGTGCGTGAGCGGCGGCACACACACCCCCGACACGTCGGCCAGCAGCAACCGCGCGCCGAGGACCAGCGAGCACAGCGCAATCGCGGCGAAAGCGAGCACCCACAACAGCCCGGGAATCCTGGTCAGGTGAGCCAGCTGGTCTGCATCGGAGTTCGGCTCGTGCGCGCGATTGCGCTGCAACTCGATCACCGGGCGCACCGCGGCCAGCAGCAGGAACCAGGACGCCGCATAGGCCAGCGCCGCCTGCGTGGTGTCAGTGCCGAACCAGGACACCGCGAAGACCACGCCGCCGGTCACCAGCAGCGACAGCAGGCCGTACCAGTTGCGGATCTTCAGCAGCAGCACCAGCAGCAGCGCGATGGTCAGCCACAGCATCAGGGTGATCCGATGCGCGCCCAGCAGCGCGGCGTACCCCAGCCCCAGCAGCGCGGGCGCCGGATACCCGGCCGCCATGGTCAGGATCATGCCGAGCCCATAGGGTTTGCCGCTCGACACCGTGAGACCCGAAGTGTCGGAATGCAATCGGATGCCATTGAGCCGCCGCCCGGTCAGCAGCGCCGTGAACGCGTGCCCGCCCTCGTGGGCGATGGTCACCGCGTTGCGCAGAATCCGCCAGGTCGGCCGGAACAGCACCAGAATCAGCGCCACCACCCCGGTCCCCACCACCAGCTGCCACGGCGGCGCGGCCTGCGTCGTGGACAACCGATCCACGATCGTGCTGCCCCGCTGAACGAACTCCGCTGTATCCACCGCCGCACCCTACCGATTCGGCGCGCACCCGACGACCGCTCCCGCGCCGCTCAGGCGGTCGGGCGCCGGACACCCTCGGGTCTAACGAAGGCGGTCGGCCAGGATGCCCGCGCGGGCGAGCTGGACCTTGCGGGCCTGGCCGGAGGCGAAGGCCATCAGGCCGAAGGGGGTTCGCAGGCGGAGCTCGTCGTCGACGCGGGTGCCCTCGTCGGTGGCGGTGAGGTCGAAACGGTAGGCCATGTGGACGCCGCCGGGGCTGTCGACCTCACCCCAGACGGCCTTGCCTGGCGTGCCCAGCAGGGCGACGCGAATGCGGTTGTCGTACTTCAGGCCCAGTGCGCGGAACCGTTCGACGGCGACGTACGAGCCGTCCTGCACATCCTCGACCGCCACGACGAGCGGCGAGAGGCCGATGTAGTTCTCGGGCCGGATGAGGTGTTCGTAGACCGCTTCCACGGGGGCGGGGACGGTGAAGGTGTTGCTGAGGATCTTTTCCGGCATTCCCGCACTGTAGTGGTCGCGGCCCGGCGGGACTCACCCGAAGTGCGGCATCAGGTTTCGCTCGGTGCGGTCTGGGCCAGGAGGCCGTCGACGAGGGCGCGCAAACCCTCGCGGTAGGTGTCGCGGGCGGCGAGTTCGGGCCAGCGCTCGCCGATAGCGGCCAGACGCGGCACCTGCTCGGGGTCGAGGTCGTCGAAGGCGGGCCTACCGGTGGTGGCCGGTCCGCCCCGGCGCTGCGAGTGGGTGCGGACGAGGATCTCGCCGACCGTGTAGTACCAGACGGATCGGAAGAGGTAGGCGGCCTGGTCGGAGGTGCGGCCGTGGGCCTCGGCCGCGGCCAGGATGGATTCGACCGTCCACAGCGCGGATTCGTCGAGGAGGCCGACGAAACCGTCGACGGTGAGGACCTCGGCGGCCCAGGGCCAGCTCGCCAGCAGGTCGTGCATCGCGGTGGCGGCCGCGACGATGCGGTCGCGCGGGTCGTCGGGCAGTTCCGGGCGGGCGGTCTGGTCGGCGTAGTGGTTGAGCAGCAGGACCAGCAGGTCTTCCTTGTCCTGGACGTGGCGGTAGACGGTGGTCGCTCCGATGCCCGCTTCGGCGGCCAGGCCGCGAATGGTCAAGCGCTCCCAGCCGTCGCGGTCGATCAAGCGTCGGGCCGCGGTCAGGATCTCCGTGCGGGAGGTGACGGGCGGGCGGCCGGTGCGGCCGTGCGGCGGGGTCGGTCGGGGCATGGTGCCATCATGCCCCAGCTCCGGTCTCGACAGCGTGACCTGCTGATGCTACTTTCGGAACGTGTTCGCAAAGTCGTTGACCGGCGTCGGCGACACCCAGCAGAGGAGCATCCCGTGCGATACCTGATCCTGGCGGCGGTCGCCGCAATGTCCTCGGCCATCACGACCGGATCGGCTGCGGCCCAACCGGATACCGGAGGCGAACCGGGCGCGGTGCTGTCCGCGCGGGCGCTCGGCGACGGCGAGCTGATTCCCGGTGCGGCGAGCGGCTTTCGGATCAGCTACCGGACCACCGGTCAGAACGGCGAGGCCGTGGTGAGCGGAGGCACGATCTATCTGCCCGGGGGAGCGGCCCCCGCGGGCGGACGGCCGGTGGTGTCCTGGGCGCACGGGACCAGCGGGATGACGCAGGGGTGCGCACCCGCCCTCAACGGCGGTATGGCGGACACGTTCGACGAGACACCGCAGCTGGCAACGTATCTGGCGCACGGATACGCGGTGGTCGCCTCCGACTACGCCGGGCTGGGCGGGCCCGGGGTGTACGAGTACCTGGCCGGGCGCGCCGCCGGTCACGCGGTCCTCGACATCGTGCGCGCGGGCCACGCCGTCGACGCCGAATTGTCCGAATCATTCGTGCTGGCAGGGCATTCCATCGGTGGGCAGTCGGTGCTCGCCGCCGCCGGGATGTCCGCGGACTACGCCCCGGAGCTCGATCTGCGCGGCACCCTCGCCTACGCCCCGACCAGCAATGTCGACGAGCTGATCGCCCTGCTCAGCCGCCCCGGCGTCCCCGTGCTGCCCGGGCTGGACGGACTGCACGCCCGCCTGGTCATGATCCTCGCGGGCCTCGACCACGCCCGCCCCGACCTCGGCCTCACCGATTACCTGTCGGCGCACGGCCGCGAGGTCCTCGCCATCGCCCGATCCGGGCGTGATTGCCTGAGCTCCCTGGAGAGTGCCGTCGCGGGCCGGTCCGTCGGGGAACTCTTCTCCGCGCCGCTACCCGAACCGGCGATCGCGGCCCTGCGGGACTACCTGTCGGTGCCGACCACCGGCTACCGCGGCCCGGTCGTACTGCTCCAAGGCGGGGCCGACACCATCCAGCCCGTCCCCACGACTGTGCTCCTGCACCAACAGCTTCAGGCTGCCGGTACCGACAACCGGCTGGTGCTGGTCGCCCCGGCCACCCACTTCACCATCCTGCGCAGTGCGGACCCCGAGGCCGAGACGTTCCTGGCTCGCGTACTGCCGACCGCGGGATGACGCTGCGCGGATGGCCGGGCTGTGCGAAATGACCGGAACCATCACCTGTGCCGTTTTGCTGCGACATCATCGGGTACGCGAACCATGAAGCCGGGGAAGATCGTAACTCCGGTAGATGGGGTGGTGACCATGAGTGAACCGCCACAGGGCGAGGAAGCAGGCGGCGGCCGAGGCCGGGGCACGGTGTTCCCGGGCCCGCGCGGTGACGGAAAGGCGTGGACGCGCGCCGAGGGCGTGAACAGTCGATCGCCATCCCGCTCCGGCGCGGTGGCCCTGCTGGTGCGAGCCGACGCCGGGCAGTTGGAGATGCTGCGGGCGATAGCCGAAACCATCATGCTCACAGCGGATTTCACTATCGATGTGGCGATCGATGTGCGTGTGGCCCTGGACCAGGTGGCCACCACCCTGATCGCGGCGGCCGTGCCGGGCGCGGCGCTCGAGTGTGAATTCCACTTCGACGAGGAGCGGGTGCGGATTCGTGTGACTTCGGTGATCGGCGCCGGTGGCGGCCTGATCGAGCACGGCTTCGGCTGGCATTTCGTCGAAGCCCTCACCGATTCGATCGTCGTGGACAGTGCGAACTTCGACACCGTGCGCTGCGGATATCCGGTGACCGTGGAATTCACGCGGAAACGGGGCGAGGATCAACCGGCCGAGCCGTCGTCGAAGCGATAGACCGTCAGGCGGCCGGCGACCGCGACGCGAATTCGGGTCGCGGTCCCGATCAGCTCGCCGTCGGCGGCGAGCGGTTCTCGCGTGGGCAGCTGGACGGTCAACTCGTCGCGGCGGAACTCGCCGTACAACGGTGTGCGCGCGAGGGCAGCGAGCCCGAGCGCCGATGCGATCCGGACGCGAGACCAGGGCCCGTCGGCGCGCAGCCATCGGATATCGAGCAGCCCCGCGTCGAGACGGTCGCGAAAAGCCGGGACAGCCTGCCGGGGACGATAGGAACCGTTGCCGAAGAACAGCACCCACACGCGCCGGGGGACGCCGTCGACCCGCACCGTCAGGGGCCTTGCCCGGCGCAGCGCGACCGCCAGCGCGGCGGCGAAGGCGGGCCAGCGGCCCCAGCGTGACTCCCATTTCTCCCGCAGCCGCACCATCTCCGGGTAGGTGCCCACCCCGGCCGTATTGAGCACATACCGGGTGCACGGTCCGCTCTCGTCGTCGAACTGGATGCGCGCTATGTCCACCTGGACGGCGTCACCGGTCCCGACGGCCGCGGCCGTGTCCGCCGATTCGCGAACGCCCAGGTCGCGGGCGAAATGGTTGAGCGTGCCGGTGGGGAACACCGCCAACGGCAGACCGTGGCGCAGCGCGATGGTGGCCGCCGCGGCGACGGTGCCGTCACCGCCGGCGACACCCAGCGCCGACGGTGGCCGCGGGCAAGTGCGGTACGCGCGCTCCAGCTGTTCGGCGGGATCGTCACCCGGGCCGGTCTGAACGAGCATGGCCTCGGGCAACAGGGCCGCGAGATCCGGGCCCGGCGCGGCGGGCGGACCGCCCGCGGCCGGATTGACCAGGACCAGCAGGCCGTCGCCGCCGGTGAGCGCAGGCGCGCCACTCGGCCTTTCCCGCGTCGCGGCCGGAACCGGAGACGGCCACCAATGCCGGGTCGCCACCGCGACAGCCGAACCCACGATCGCGCCCGCGAGCACATCACTGCCCCAATGCACGCCGGTGTGTACCCGCGAATAGGAGACGACGGCCGCGAGCGGTACGAGAAACAGTGCGGTCCGGGGACTTTCGAGCGCCGCGCCGGTCGCGAATGCCGCCGCGGCGGCGCTGTGACCGGAAGGGAACGACGACGAGGCCGGCCGCGGGGCCGAGCGCCGACACGCGGGCAGCAGATCGGCGGCCGGCCGGCGGCGCGCGACGATCGGTTTGAGACCGGCGTTCACGATCAGGGCCGCACCACCCAGCGAGACGACACCGCGCACCGCGGCGCGCCGCCGCTCGCCCGTGCGCGTCCCGAGCGCGGCCGCGATGGCCAGCCACAGGGCCGCGAAATCCGCGCTGCGACCGAGCCTCAGCAGGCCGGAATCCAGCTCGGACTCGGGCAGTCGCGCAACCGCGGCGGTCACGGCGCGGTCGATCCGTCCGACGCGATGGAAACTTCGGCCGAGACTTCTCATTGGGGAGAACGCTCCCTTCTGGCCGAAAATCCGTGTACGGCAGCATGTTTCTCGTGCCGGGGTGCACGGCGGCTGCCCAGCGGACGAATCCGCTGGGCATCGGCCGATTCGACTTCTGAAATGCATTCGGGTGGAGGTTGTTCACCGCGGATGACGGTGACCTACCAATAGTGGGAGCGTCCGCCGATCGGGCGGCCGACCATGCCGAGCAGCCACACCGCCGCGCCAACGAGCATCAGGACGACACCGATGGTGGTGAGGATCGAGATGCCGAAAACAATTCCCAGGATCAGCAATACGAGGCCCAGGATGATCATGATTACTTCCTTTGTAGGGTGGATGTGACCTACTCGCAATTCCCGGTGAACCGGCCTTCAAACACGCCGGTATCGACTGTGGCAGTACTTGATCTACCTGCGGATTCGCCGCTGTTTTCGCAATTCGTGTTCGCCCGCATCGAATGTGGGTACCCCATCGTCATGCAGTTCAGCCGAATACGGGGTGATTCCGATGACGGGTGACAGCTATGACGATATCGAGCCGCTTTTGAAACAGCTCGCCGTCGCCGTGGAATGTGATGCTCCCGAGCGAAAGGCTTTGCGTGAGGAGGCGATAGGCCGATGCCTGCCATTGGCCGATCACATCGCGCGCAAATTCTCCGGTCGCGGGGAAGCATTCGAGGACCTGCTCCAGGTCGCCCGACTCGGACTGGTGCAGTCCATCGACCGGTTCGACGCCGACCGCGGGTCGCGGTTCCTGTCCTTCGCGGTACCCACCATCATGGGTGAAGTCCGGCGCTACTTCCGCGACAGCACCTGGGCGGTGCGGGTGCCGCGACGGGTGAAGGAGACCCAGATCCGCCTCGGCGCCGCCATCGAAGCCTTAGCCCAGCGTCTGGGCCGCATGCCCAAGGCCCGCGAACTGGCTGCCGAACTGGATGTCGACCAGAGCGAGCTGACCCAGGCGCTGCTCACGTCCAACGCGTACCAGAGCACGTCGCTGGAAGCGGCGCTGCCCGACGACGGAGAGAACGCCCCGCTCGCCATGCTGGACGCGCTCGGCATGGAGGAACCGGGTTTCGAGCACGTCGACGGGTACCTCGCCGTCCGCCCGCTCATCGCGGAGCTTCCGGAGCGCGACCGCCGGGTCCTGACGATGCGGTTCTTCGAATCGATGACTCAGACCCAGATTGCTCAGCGCCTCGGCGTCTCGCAGATGCAGGTGTCGCGCATCCTGTCGAGCACCCTTGGCCGGTTGCGCGCAGAATCGCTTGCTACCTGAGCGGATTGCCGCGCACGGCAGGGCATCTTCTTCGATCGCGACTTCGCGGCTGTCTGCAGACAGCCGCGAAGTCGCGTCGGTGAGCAGGTCGTCAGAACCCGGCCGGCTCGGGAATCCGGATCGCCCAATCCTGCACGGTGGCATTGAATTTCAGCCGGGCCTCGGTGGGGCCGTCGGCGCAGCATCTCAGGTGATGGTGAATTCGGGGGATTCGTCCGATAATCCCATCAGGAGGCCGTGATCCCAGCAGGAGGCCGGTGTGGAAATGGCCACGAAAATTCCTCGGAGACAGCGCCGCCGGGTACCCGTTGCGGTCACTGTGGCGATCCTCGCGGCACTGGCGGCCGCGCCGCTCGCGGCCTGCTCGCGGGACGGCGGCCCTGCCGCGCCCTTGCCTTCGGCTGCCGGCGGTTCGATCGGTGGTTCTGCCGTGCCCACCGTGCCGGGTACCTCCGCGCCGGGGGCCTCCACGACGTCGGCACCCGCGGACTTCCCGTACGAACCGCTGTGGCCCTTCCGTGATCGCGCCGAAGCGGCGGCGTGGCAGCAGGATTCGGCCTCCGGTCATCAACCCTGGCACCTCGACCCCGCCGTCACCGCGCAGTCCTTCACCCAGCACTATCTCGGCTTCACCAGTCTGGACAAGATCGTGAAGGTCGCTACCGAGGGCGATCAGTCGCGGGTGAGTGTCGGTTTCGGCAATCCGAACGGGGTGGCGGTGGTCGCGGCGGTCGTCCACCTGGTCCGCCTCGGCAACGGCGACACCGCTCCCTGGGAGGTGGTCGGCACCGAGGACACCGCCCTCACCCTCACCGCACCGCGCTATGGCGCCACCGTGCACTCCCCGATAGCCGTGGGCGGCACCATCACCGGCGTGGACGAAAGCCTGCGCGTCCGCGTTCTGCGGTCCGATCGGGACCAGCCGGTCGGCCAAACCGCGCCGATCCCCGCGGGCGGCGCCGGATCCCCGTGGGCCACGACGGTATCCGTTCCCGATGCCTGTCCCGCCACGCTGACGATCGTCGTCGCCACCGGCGGCCATGCCGCGGAGGTCGAGCGTTTCGCCGTCACCGGCGCCCACTGCTGAGCGAAAACTGCGCAGTAGAGCATCTTTCGGGCAAACGAGGCCGGGCGACGTGTGCCAGGTCTCGGACCATGCGTGCCGCAGTTGATCTTCGCGCTGCCGGGGCGACGCGCGTGCATCAGAATTGGTGGTTCCTCGTCGGAAGGTTTCGAAACGTGCTCAAGCACTGGATCACGGTGGTGTCGATTGCGGTGGCGGCGGCCACTGTCACGGGTTGTAGCGATCACCGCAGCACCCCGCTGACTCCGCCCGAGCCGTCGACCTCGGCGCCCGTCATGGGTGGCGGCCAGCTCCCCGACGTGATCGATGTGCCGGCCTCGACCGCCACTCCGTCATCGGCCTTGCGGCCGACCAAGACCAACTGACCGGGCGGCTCCGCCGCGTCCGGGTTGCGGCTCAGGCGAGCTGCTCGACCGCTTCGGCAAGCGTCGCGACGCGGATCGCGTCATCGGGCAGGATCAGGTTGTCCCAGCCCGGTCCACCGACGTACACGCGGGCCCCGCCCTCGACGCAGGTGCGCACGGCGGAAGTGAGCGCGGTCGATTCCTGCTGCGACCACAGCACGACCTGGGCGGGTACCGGAATTCGACCGAGGGTGTCGCGCAGCGCCGTGGCCGGAACATCGGAGCCCAGCATGTGCGCGGCCACACCGCGTTCGGCGAGTGCGGCGCGCAGCACCTCCAATGGCAGGGAATGGGTTTCGCCGCTGGTGCACGCCAGAACGAGCGTCGCGGGTTCCCGGGGCAGGACCGGTGAGACGACCCGGTGCAGCGCCGCCACGATGCACCACGACAGCAGGTGCTCGACATCCACGCAGCCCTCGCCGCCGAGCTGGCGGGCGACGATCGCGGCGAAAGCGGGACGGCACAGGCGGTTCCAGCTCTCGGTCACCCCGAAGGTCCGCAGATGCGCCTCCAGCATCGCGTGCACGGCCGGGCCGTCCAGGGCGAACGCCGCCGCGAGCAGCGGATCGATGTCGCCCAGCGCGACGGCCGGACCTCGTGCCACTGCGGCGGCCGCCGCCGGCGTCGCACCGCCCCGGATGAGTTCGAGCATCCGGCCGAGTACGTCGATGTCGCCGTCGGTGTAGAGCCGGTGCCGGCCGGGACGGTCCTGCCGCGGGCCGATGTCGTAGCGCCGATTCCAGCTGCGCAGCGTCGCGGTCGGGATGCCGAGCCGCTCGGCCACGGTGCGGACGGTGTAACCGCCCTCGTCGGTGGCGGCGGTCGGACTGATCGGCATCAGGTCATTGTGCCCGTAACGGGCACCCCTCAACGGAATCCGGCCTGCCCGGGCCCGGCGGTGTCGAGTACCGGCACCGGGTCACCGGACCCGGCGGGGGACTGCGCGACCGTCCGGACCCCGGCCAGGCCGTTCCAGCACAGGCCGGCGGTCGTGCTGACGGCATCGCGCTTGGGGATCGGTTTGCGGTGAATCGCCCAGTCCCGGGCGCACGCCTGGGCGATCGCGACCAGCTCGACGGCGATGAGCCGGCGCTGCTCGGCCCGCGCGAACGGATACGCGGCCAGCGCCTGGGAGACGGCGTCATTGCAGATCGTCGCGGCCCGGTGGGCGAGGCGCTGCGCCGAGGGCTCCTCGGCCACCGCCGCGTCGGCGAGCAGCGCCGCGCCGCGGGGGTGGGTGTCGGCGAAGTCGAATACCGCGGCCACCGTGGCCGTCACGATCGATTCCAGGTCCCCGGCGTGGCCCAGTGCCACGGTGAGCGTCTGTTCCAGCCCCTGCACCTCCTCGTGCAGGACCGCCAGATACAGCTCCAGCTTGCTCGAGAACGACTTGTACAGCACGGGTTTGCTGATCCCGGCCCGGCAGGCGATCTCCTCCATGCTCGCCGCGCGATACCCGCACGCGGCGAACAACCCCGCCGCCGCGGCCATGATCGAGCGCCGTCGCGCCTGCCTGGCCCGCATCACCTTCTCGTCCACCGCGGTCACCTCCTCGATACGCACCGTATACCGACGCCCGGCGGTCCCGGTGACGCACGGCCGGATTCGGCCGGCGCCGTCCCCCGGTGACCGCACTGCCGCGACGCTACATCCGGGCTATCGCGATGACCCGGTCTCGGCCGCCTGATCGGGCCGGGTCGTGTGGGGCGGGCGCGGTATCGCCCGGCTGGCGCTGATGCATCGATAATGAATCGAATTGCGACTAGGGTGGCGGCATGACCGCATCGATCGTGCTGTTCACCCGGGACCTGCGTGTGCACGACAATCCGGCGCTGTCCGCGGCCTGCCGCGACGCCGGGACGGTGGTGCCGCTGTTCGTGCTCGATACCGAACTGCTTGCCAAGGTGTCCGAGGCTCCGAACCGGGCGCGGTTCCTCGTCGCCGCGCTCACCGAACTCGACACCGAACTACGAACCCGTGGTGGGCGTTTGGTGGTGCGCAGGGGCCGCGTCGTGGAGGAGGTGGCGCGTCTGGCGCAGGAGGTGAACGCGCGGAGCGTGCACCTCGCCGAGGACGTCACCGGCTACAGCGCGCAGCGGCTGGGCGCGCTGCGGGAATCGCTCGCCCGCATCGGCTGTGCCGTGCACGCGCACCCCGCGTCCATCACCGCCGTGGATGTGTCCGCGCTGCGCCCCGACACCGGCCGCACCCACTACGCGGTGTTCACGCCGTACTTCCGGCGCTGGCTCGACACCCCGATGCGGCGTCCCCTGCCGGCTCCGGACGCCGTGGTGGTGCCGCGCATCGGCAGCGAGCCGATCCCCGATCCAGCCGATCTGGCGACCGGCCCCGGGTCGCCGCAACTGGCCGTGGGCGGGGAGGCGAGTGGGCGGAAACTGTTGGAGCACTGGCTTTCCGGGCCGGTGCGCGAGTATGCGGACGTCAAGGACACGCCCGCCGTGGACGGCACCTCCGGGCTGTCGCCCTATCTGCACTTCGGCTGTCTGTCGGCCGCGGAGATCGTCTTCCGGGCCGACGTGTCCGACGCCGGCGGGCAGGCCTTCGTGCGGCAGCTGGCCTGGCGGGACTTCTACCATCAGGTGCTCGCGGACCGTCCCGACGTCGCCACCGCCGACTACCGGCCTGTCGCACAGTCGTGGCGCACCGATGCGCACGCGGTCGCCGCCTGGCGTGCCGGGCGCACCGGCTACCCGATGGTCGACGCGGGGATGCGGCAACTCACGGCGCAGGGCTGGATGCCGGGGCGGGTCCGGCTGATCACCGCCAGCTTCCTGGTCAAGACGCTGCGGGTGGATTGGCGGGTGGGAGCGCGGCACTTCGAGCGCTGGCTGGTCGACGCGGACGTGGCGAACAACCGGATGAACTGGCAGTGGATGGCCGGGACCGGCACCGATACCCGCTCGAGCCGGGTGCTCAACCCCTTGCGTCAGGCCGACCGGTTCGATCCCGGCGGCGACTACGCACGCCGGTGGCTGCCGGAGCTGGCGCACCTGCCCGGCGCGGAGATCCATCGGCCTTGGCGTACGGGTGTGCTCGCCGCGGAGTACCCGCCGCCGATCGTCGAATTCAACGGCATGTGAGCGGGATTCACCGGGCCGGGAGGCCGACCGCGGCCGCGCAGTAGCGCCACAGGCGCTCGCGATCGGCGTCGGACTCCCGGGTGCGGCGCCGGTAGTGCTCGGGCCGCGCGCGCCGATCGTGCCAGAACCGGCCCGAGGGGACATCGGTGGCGGACAGCCAGATCACGGTGTCCGCGCCCTCGGCGGGGGTGCGCAACAGTGGACGCGTCAGGGCGCGAAACGTCGGCAGCGAGGTGGCGACGCCCGGTGTGTCCACCCAGCCCGGGTGCATGGTGTGCACCGAGATGCCCGCTGCCGCATAGCGATCCGACAGGATCGGGGTCAGGGCCACCTGCATGCGCTTGCTGCGCGCGTAGGCGGTCGCGCCGTGATAGTCGCCGGTGCGGTATTCGAAGTCGTCGGGGTGCAGTGCCTGGGTGTACATGCCGCCGGACGACACCTGGATCACCCGGGCGTCCCCTGACCGCGCCAGGACCGGCGCGAGCAGTTCGGTGGCCAGCAGTGGTCCCAGCACGTGGGTGGCCACGCAGATCTCGTGCCCCTGAGGGCTTTCGCGACGGGTAGCGGGCAGCACGCCCGCGTTGTGGACGAGCACGTCCAGTCGCTCGGTCCGCTCGGCGAACTCGGCCGCGAACCTGCGAACCTCGGTCAGATCGGCCACGTCGCAGCGCTCGACCCGTAGGCGGGCGTTCGGGACGGCCGCGGCGATCTCCGCGGCGGCCGAGGCGCCGCGCGCCTCGTTCCTGACCAGCAACGTGACCGTTGCGCCCAGGTCGGCCAGTCCGGCCGCGATCGCCTTGCCGATCCCGGAGTTCGCGCCGGTGACCAGCGCGGTCCGGCCGTGCAGGGCATTGGCCGGTCGTGCCGGCCAGGCCCCGTGCCGCAGATGGAATCCGGTGCGTCCGTAGCCGAGTACCACCGTGCGATCGAGGGCGGTGTCCAGTGCGGGTGGGAGGCGGATGGCCATGGTCCCTTCTCCTCCTGATGCATCGTTTTTGCATCGATTACATGGTAGGGTCGAAGTCGCGGACCGGACAGCCCGATGGTTCGCCCGGACGGCGGAGGACCTCATGACCACCAGCCCACAGCTCGGGGGATTCGACGGGGCGGGAACGCCGTGCGCGGGATGACCGGGGACCGGCGGCGAGTCGCGGTGATCGGCAGCGGGGTGGCCGGCCTCACCGCCGCGTGGGTGCTGGCCAGGGACTGCGAAGTGATTCTGTACGAGGCCGATTCGCGGCTGGGCGGCCATGCGCACACGCATCGGGTCCCGGCCCGGGCGGACGGCACGGGGGAGCTGCTCGGTGTCGATTCCGGGTTCATCGTCCACAACGCGCGCACCTACCCCACCCTGTTGCGCCTGTTCGGTGAATTGGGGGTGCGCACCCAGGAATCGGAGATGTCGATGTCGATCCGATGTGACGGCTGCGGACTCGAATACGCCGGCGGCAAGGGCCCGCGCGGGCTGATCCCGAATCCGGGAATTGCGCGCCCACGCGCCTACCTGCGCATGCTCGGCGAGGTCACCCGCTTCCACCGCCTGGCGCGAGCCGAGTTGGCCGGGGACGGCGACGAACTCCGCACCCTGGGTGACTTCCTGCGGGCGGGCCGATTCTCGGAGTTCTTCACCGCCCATTTCATGGTTCCGCTGGTGGCCGCGGTCTGGTCCTGCCCGCCGACGATGGCTGTTCAGTACCCGGCCCGTTCACTGTTCACCTTCCTCGACCATCACGGCATGCTCACCGTGTTCGGCGCACCGACCTGGCGGACCGTGACCGGTGGCTCGGCCAGCTACGTGGCGGCCGTTGCGGCGGGGGTGCACCAGGTGCGGTCGGGTGTGCCCGTGCGCGCGATCCACCGTGCCGCGCGGACCGTCGCGGTGCGCGACGACGCCGACGAGGTGGACTTCTTCGACGCCGCGGTCATCGCCACCCACCCCGACCAGGCCCTGCGGCTGCTGGACGCGCCCACCCCGGCGGAGTCCGAAGTGCTTGCGGACCTGCCCTATTCGTCCAACCGGACGGTGCTGCACACCGACGACACGGTGCTGCCCCGGCGTGCCGGCGCCCGGGCGTCGTGGAACTATCGGCTGCCGCACTGCGCCGCCGCGCCCGACCGAGTACTGGTCAGCTATGACGTGACCCGGCTGCAACGGCTACCGGCCGGTGATCGCCGGTTCCTGGTCACACTCGGGGACGACGACCGGGTGGCGCCCGAGACCGTGCTCGCCGCCATGACCTACGAGCACCCGCAGTACACCCCCTCCGCCATGGCCGCGCGCCGACGGCTGCCCGAAATCGGTGACCACACCGTCGCTTTCGCCGGCGCGTGCCACGGGTGGGGATTCCACGAGGACGGCGCACTGTCGGGCCTGCGCGCCGCCGAACGCCTCGGCGGGCGCTGGGCGACGGGCGCTTCGATGTCGATCGCCTCCGCGCAGGAGGTGCCGTGACCCGAGCACGCCTGGTGCGCACCGTGATCCGCCACCACCGCAGCGCTCCGGTGCGCCATCGCTTCGCCTATCGCAGCTACAGCTGGCTGGTCGATGTGGACGAGCTGCCCGTGCTGCCCTGGCCGTGGCGGGCGTTGGCGGGCTTCCACGCGCGCGACCATCTCGGCGATCCCGACGTCCCCTTGCGTGACAATGTGGTTCGGTATCTCGCCGGGTACGGGATCGATGTGCGCGGCGGTCGGATCCTGATGCTCGCCAACGCCCGGGTCCTGGGATACGTCTTCAATCCCCTCACCGTCTACTGGTGTCACGACCCCGGCGGCGCCCTGCACTGCGTCGTCGCCGAGGTGCACAACACCTACGGTGAACGGCACCGCTACCTGGTGGAGCCGGACACGGAAACCGTTGTCGCCAAACAGTTCTACGTATCACCGTTCAATCCCGTCGCGGGCCGGTACCGGCTACGCCTGCCCGAGCCGACCGATCAGCTGCGCCTGGCGATCACATTGGAGCGCCCCGACGGCCGGACGGTGTTCGCCGCCACCGTCGTCGGCCGGGTACTGCCCGCCGACCGGCGCACCGTGGCCCGCACCCTGCTCGCCCATCCGCTCGAAACGCTGCGGATCGCCGCCCGCATCCGCTGGCAGGGCCTGCGACTGCGGGCCCGCGGTCTGCCGATCGTCGCCCGCGAACCGTCCGTTCCTCAGGAGGCACTTCCGTGACGATATCTCCCTACGCGGCCGAAACCGATACCGCCGTAAGCGATGTCGCGCCCGGTGGCGGATCGGTCGCCGGGCCGCCGCCCCCGCCCGGCGGCCTTCGCGCGGCCGTGGGCGGTCCGGTGGTCATGGCGTTGTTCGGCCGTGCGGTGCGCCGGCTCGCGCTTCGGGTCGAACTGCCCGACGGGCGGATGCTGGGCGGTGCCGTTCATGATCCGGCGGCGCCGCGCATGCTCGTGCACGACTCGCGGGCCTTCGCCGCGCGGGTCGCCGCGACCGGGCTCATCGGTTTCGGTGAGGGCTATATGGCCGGGGACTGGTCCGCGCCGGATCTGCCCGCGGTGCTCACCGTGCTGGCCGCCGATCTCGCCCATCTGGTCCCCGCGCCGTTGCAATCGCTGCGGGCGCTCGTGCTGCCGGGGCATCCGTCCGCGACCCGAGCCGATGCGGCGGGGGCGCGCCGCAATGCGGCCCACCACTACGACCTGTCCAACGAGTTCTTCGCGACGTTCCTCGACGAGACCATGACCTACTCCGCGGCGCTGTTCGACCGGCTCGACCCGGTCCCAGTCTGGTCCGATCTCGCTGCCGCGCAACACCGCAAGATCGATCGGCTGCTGGACGGCGCGGGTGTCGGTCCCGGGAGCTCGGTGCTGGAGATCGGCACCGGCTGGGGAGAATTGGCCGTTCGCGCGGCGCAGCGTGGCGCCACCGTCCGGTCGGTCACCCTGTCCTCCGAGCAGCAGGGATGGGCGCGTCGGCGCGTTGCCGCGGCGGGATATTCGGATCGGGTGTCGGTCGAACTGCTCGACTATCGAGCCATCGACGGGCAGTACGACGCCGTGGTGTCGGTGGAGATGATCGAGGCGGTCGGATACGAGTACCTGCCGGACTACCTGGCGAGCCTGGATCGATTGCTCGCACCGGGCGGGCGCATCGCCTTACAGGTCATCACCATGCCGCACGACCGCATGCGGGCCACCCGCCACACCCACACCTGGGTGCAGAAATACATCTTCCCCGGCGGCTTCCTGCCCTCGGAAACGCTGCTGACACAGCTGCTTTCGACACACACAGGGCTGCACGTCGAAGCACGGCAGGCGTTCGGTGACCATTACGCACAGACGCTGCGACTCTGGCTGGACCGCTTCGACACCGCTGCCGACCGGATCGCCGCGCTGGGCTTCGATGAGGTCTTCCGGCGCATGTGGCGGCTGTATCTGGCGTACTCCGAAGCGGGATTCCGGTCCGGCTACCTCGACGTTCTGCAACTGGTGCTCGCCCGCCCGGCCGGCACCGAGCTACCGGAGGTGCACCGATGAAACCCGCCGGACCCGCCAGGCTGCTGGGCGCGGCGACCGCGCTCTACGGTGCCGCCGTCCTGCTGCGACCCGAGATCCTGTTGCGCCCAACCGGACTCGGCACCGGCGCGGAGCCGGGCCTGCGTGCCACCGCCCGGATGATCGCGCTGCGCGACCTGATCTCCGGCCTCGCCTGGGCGGTGGCATCGACTCCTCGTGCGCGTCGCGCTGCAGCCGCCATTCGCGTGGGGTCGGACGCCGCCGACACCGTGGTGCTCGGGCTCGCGTTGCGGGGCCGCGCCGAACGGGGCAAAACCCTTGCGGTGACGTCGAGTTGGGGACTGCTGTGCGCAGCGGCGGCGCTCCATGAAGTCCGCCGGGACCCGGGGCGGCGCGGCCGGGCGGGGGCGCGCCGACCGTGACCGTCCCGCCGGGCGCGCCCGACCCGGAGGCGGTCACCGAGTTCACCGTCGGTGTTGTTGCGCGGCGGCTGGGGGTTCCCGTGGCCACGCTGCGGAGCTGGAATCAGCGCTACGGACTCGGCCCGCAGCGCCATCGGCCGGGACGGCACCGCCACTACACCGAAGCCGACCTGGCCGTGGTGACCCGGATGGTGGAACTCGTCCGGGCCGGCGCCGGCCCGGCGAGCGCCGCCCGGGCCGCGCGCGTCCTGCTCGAACCCGCACCGCCACCCGACGATGCGCGGCCGGTGATCACGGCCGCGGAACACATGCAGGCCGCCCGGCTGCTCGGCATGATCTCCGTCCACCTGGCGCACTACGGGGTGATCGTCACCTGGAACCAGCTGTGCCGCCCCGCCTTCGCGGAGATCGTGGCGAACCAGCGGCTCGGGCGCGGTTACATCGACGTCGAGCACATCCTGTCCGCGGCGATCACCACGGCCTTGCATCGTGGCGTCCCCGCCCTGACCGACCTGCCCGCAGAACCGGAGATCGTCCTGGCCTGTACCGGTGGCGAGCAACACGTGCTGCCGCTGGAAGTGCTGCGGGCGGCGCTGGCCGAACACGGCCGGTCCGCGCTCCTGCTCGGCGCGTCGGTACCCCCGGAGGCGCTGGCCCAGGCCCTGACCCGGCGGAAGCACCCCGCAACGGTCGTGCTCTGGTCGCAGTCGGAGTCGACCGCGGTCGGCGCGGCGATTGAGGCGGTCGAGAGCTCACGTGGCGCGGTGCTGCTCGCCGGGCCGGGCTGGGAGCATGCCGACATCGCCTCCGGACGAAGACATCTCGATTCATTGGACGATGCCATAGCGACCCTTGTCGGCCCTGATGACACGGCTCGGTTACGCAGCCCTTGACGGCGCGGCGACGTTGCGCTGGGCGGGGGAGGGCTCGGACAATACGCGGGTGGTCGTCTTCGAAGGCGTTGCGCGACGCGATGAATGGCCCGAGCTTCCGGAGCCGGTGCGGGAGGCGGTGGCCGACCGGCTGGGTGGGACGGTCGTTTCGGCGGTCAACCAGCGCGGGGGTTACAGCCACGGCATGGCCGCGGTGCTCACGCTCGCCGACGGGAGCAGGGTCTTCGCCAAGGCGGTGCGCGACAGCGACGGTCTGGCCCGTGCCTATCGTGTGGAAGCAACTGCCGCACAGGGTCTTTCGGAACTCGTATCGACCCCGGCGGTATTGTTCACGCTCGGCTCCGACGGCTGGTTCGTCGTCGTGTTCGAGTTCGTCGACGGCCGTCACCCCGACTTGAGCCGGCCCGACGAACTGCGCGCCGTCCTGGCGTTACTCGCTCGCATGGCCGAAGCGTTGACTCCCAGCCCGCTGGCGGGGATACCCACGGTGGCCGGGAAGTTCGGACCGATCCTGCGATCCTGGACCCGCTTCGCCGAGCAGGGCGCGCCACCGGACCTGAATCCGTGGGCGGTCCGACACCTCGAGCGGTTGGCCGACCTCGAAACCCGCTGGCTGGACCGATCCGGCGGCGACACGCTGCTGCACACCGACCTCCGCCCGGACAACCTCCTGATCGATACGGGCGGATCGGTGTCCGTGGTGGACTGGGCGTGGCCGTGCCATGGCGCGGCCTGGCTGGACCTGGCCGCCCTGGCCCCCGCGATCGCGTCCGCCGGCGTCGACCCCGACCCGATCCTGGCGGAACACCCCGTCACCGCCGACCTCGACCCCGCGGCCATCGATTCGTTCCTGTGCGCGCTGGCCGGATATTGGTCGGTGCAGTCCCGTCAGTCGCCACCACCACGCTCCCCGGGACTGCGGCTGTATCAGGCCCGCGCGGCACAGACGTCGCTGAGCTGGCTCGAGTTCCGGACCCGATGGCCCTAGCGGACTCGCCGATTCGACCCGCCGCTATCGGGTATGCGCAGCATATGACGCAATTCGAACAACGAATCGGATGGTGAAGACCGCATCGGCGTTACAAGATTCAACTGTGGAGTGAGAAATGAGAAGGTATCCCAGGGGCAGCTGGAGAATTCGTGGACGTTCGACGGTGGGGCTGACCCGACTGGTTCCGTTGCTGGTGGTCGTGTGGCTGATCATCGGAGTGGTCGCCGCCGGGCAGCGGCACTACTTCGACAACGCGCCGACCAACTGCGCGACCACCGGCACCATCGCGGTCACCATCATCGCGGGCCCGCTGAATTACTTCGGCGTGAACCCGAAGATCGCCGACTGCCACGTCGATGTGCCGCAACCCAGCCCGTAATCGCCGATAGGGACTATCGGGCGCTGCGGCGGATTCCCGTGTCCATCGTTTGATCCTCCGGCTGTGGGTATCTCCGAAGGGCAGGCATCGGGCAGCTCGCCCGGGCCGGATGGGAGGTATCGACAATGACGACGGAAGAAGCGCTGGAGTTTCCGCCGCTCGACGGCGCCGCGGATCTTTCGCGCGCAACACCGGCGGGGCGCGGCGAGGTGCCGGCCGACCGCCGGAAGTCGGTGGGCTTCGCCTGGATGTACTCGGGCGCCATCGCAGCGGTGATCGCGTTCCTGGGCCTGTGGCTGGATCAACACACCGTGGGCTTGGTCGCCGCGATCCTGGTCGCAGTCGGCGGTGTCGTCGGCGTCGCGCTCATCGTCCTGGAACGACGGAGGAGCTCGACGGTGACGACGGACAACGACGGGCCGTTGGTCTGGCGTCCCGCCGGGCCGCCGCGGTATTGAGATCCGGGTATCGTCATTGCGACGCGATGAGGTCGAAATCCGCTGCGACGCCGGTTGCTTCGAGCACCCGATTGACGCACCGCGGGGCCGAGATACACAGTGAGCCGTGTCGTTGCCGGGCATAGTCCCGGGCGACCATCAGCGCTCTGATTCCTGCCACCCCGAAGAAGGTGACACCGCTCAAGTCGACCAGCGTGGCTTCACCGTCGCGAAGACTGTCGATCAGCGCTCGACGGAAAATTGCCGCGGTCTGGATATCGATTTCGCCGACGACGGTACACAGCGGTGTGGAGTCGGCACGCGTCGTCGCCGTGGCGATCAGCAGTGCAGAATTCGGGAGGTTGTTCATGACAGCACCTCGTCCAGGGCGCGGCGATCGAGAGCATGGCGCGAGCCTGCTGCCACGCCGCGGAAACCACATTCGACCGGGCTGTCTGTTGAACCCGAGAACCTATTCTACCGGGAGGCGCGGCAACGCGCGTCGGGCGGATAATCGGGGGGTGAGTGAGGGTGGCGAGATCTCATCCGAGGACGCTCGGGCGTTCGAGTCGGTGCTGGGGGTGGAGGGGCCGCAGCTGGTCGGCGGCTTCCGGTTCTGGTTCGAGGATCAGCGGTGGGAATGGTCCGACGAGGTGGCGACGATGCACGGCTACGCACCCGGGAGCGTGCGGCCGACCACGGAACTGCTACTCGCGCACAAGCATTCGGACGACCGTGAACAGGTAGCCGGCACCATCGCCCGCTCGGTCGAGAATGCGGAAGCCTTCTGCAGCCGGCACCGCATCGTCGACACCGCCGGGCAGGTGCACGACGTGCTGGTCGTCGGCGATCAGATGCTGGACGGGGACGGGCGAGTGGTCGGAACTGCCGGGTACTACATGGACATGACCGACACGTTCGCCGAGCACAGCCAGGAAACCCTGGCCGACCGGCTGCCCGAGTTGTATGCGGCGCGAGCGGTCGTCGAACAGGCCAAGGGTGCGCTCATGCTGGTGTACGGAATCAGCGCCGAACAAGCGTTCGGCATCCTGGCCTGGAGGTCGCAGGATACCAACGTCAAATTGCGCCTGCTCGCGACCCAACTGGTCGCCGAGCTGCCCTCGATCGCCGATTCGAGTGCCGGACTGCGGACGAGATTCGACCATCTGCTGCTCACGGCGCACGAACGCATTCAGCCCGCCCGATGCGACCTGGGCGATTGATTTCACCGAGTTTCTTTGCCTGCGGAACGGGTACGCGGCTAGTGAACACACGTGCAATCGAACGCTCTACCGATGGATGGTGGACGAAAATGGATTCGCTGCGGAACAAGGGTTGGGGCAACGGTCGGGTGTCGAATCCCGTTGCGGCCCGAATTATCGCGGACCGTGATGCCGAACGATTCGTGTCGTATTTCGGGCTGGAGCGGAAATCCGATCCGGGAATGGTTCGAGTGCAGGTTCCAGCCCATCCCTCATATGTGTTTCTGCTACGGGCCTTTGTCGAGATCCTCATGCTGGCGGAGGATTTCACCCTCGATGTGGTGACCGACGTCTGTGTGGCGCTCGACGAGGTGGCCGGCGAGCTGATCGATTCCGCGGTGCGCGGAGCGATGGTCGACTGCGAATTCCGCTGCGACGCCGAGGGGATCGTGGTTCGGCTGGGTTCGGTGTGTGAGACCGACAGTCCCCTGGAAGAAGACGGTCTTGCCCGGATCGCACTCGGGACCCTGACCGACTCGCTCCGTACCACGCGGGTGGCGTTCGACACGGTGCTCACCGGATATCCCATGGTCGTGCGATTCAGCCGATCGCGGCTGGATATCGATGACCGCTCGCCGGGGTGATATCGGATCCTCCGGTCGCGTGAAGACCTTGCGACGCGTTGACTTCGACGTTCCCCATGTTGTCCTACTCGGATGAAGGCGGCGCCCAGGCGGCCCGGGTCGCATCCGCGAACCGAGTCCCGTGCTGCCGCGCCGCCTCTGCCAGCCGCTCGCTCCGATCCTTCAGCGCCGCAACCAGTTCAGGGCCGTGTTCGCGGGCGGAATCCGCCACGTGCTCGCCGCGGGCCAGCAGTGCCGAGGCAAGTTCGGGTCCGTGGACCTTCGCGGCGTCGGCCAGCCGGTTGGGTGCCGAGTCGTCCGCGTGCAGCCTGGCCACCGCGCGCCGGCCACGCCATCCGAGCGACGGTTTGCCCTGCCGGTCGGTCGAGGCGATCAGCAGCCCGCCCAGCAGGCTCACATCCTCGAGCAGCGCGTTGCGCCGGGCCGAACGCCGTTCGAGGTCCTCCTCGGTCCAGAATCCCGGTTTGGAAAGGGCCGCGGGGACCACGGTCGCGGCGAGCACGGCGGTGGACAGGCGGGGCAGCTTGCCCATGGCCAGCAGCACACCGCTGCCGATGCGGACCGCGGCGGTGATCCGGACGATCCGGGCCGGATCATCGGGCAGGTGGGATGCGATTCCGGGCGGGAGCCGCTGCTCGCCCTGCTGCACCGCCGCGGTCGCGGTCTTGATCCGAGGCTCGGGGTGGATGAGCGTATCGACCCCGTCGGCGACGAAAGCGGTCGCCAGCAGGGGGTGGGCAATGCGTCTCAGCATGGTGGATTCCCTTCCGGAAGGCTTGTCCCGCGAGGGCTGACGTTGTGGCTGTTCCCGGCCTCCCGGTCCTCAAACACGCCCGGTCATAGCGCTCGCCGGCGCTGCGGCGGGCGCCGCCGCGCTACCTCTCCGACACTTGGACGCCGGTCGGATCGCATCGAAACAAATTGGTCGACAGCCCGTTTCGGGTGCGGAGACCCGGGTAGGTCTCGAATGTCCCCGCAATCGATATACGGAGGTACATCGCATGTCAGAGCATGAGAAGAGCGGAACCAGGGAAGGCGTCGAAGGCGTGGTCGAGGGCGTCAAGGGTGCGGCCAAGGAAGCCGCAGGCAAGATCTTTGGCCATGAGGGGCTGCGCGAGGAGGGGCGCGCTCAACAGGACAAGGCCGAGGCCCAGCGCGACGCTGCGAAGCGGGAAGCGCAGGCAGAGCAGGATCGCGCCCGGGCCCAGGCCGAGGAGCTGCGTCAGCGCGCGCACCAGAACCGGTGATGCCCCTTCTGAAATGGTAACCACCATGAAATCCCCTGGCCCGCGTAGGAATAGGCCGGGGGATTTCGGCCGAAACGAACATCGGAACAGATGCGGGGTCGGTCGGTCCAGGCCGAGGGCGTGGGCTCCATCGCGGAGTCACGGACATGCTCGTACCGGCATTCCTCCGATGCTGTGTCGCTGCTCTCCGAACGGGTACGCCGAAGGCATCACCACTCGGCGAGGAGGGTAAGGACATGGTCGACGTGCCCGGAACCGGCGGGGCGAACCTGTCGATCGGCATCGATCCGGAACGCGATCGGGCGAGGTAGCGGGATGCCCGAGCGTCATGATTCGACGGTTTCGGATGACCCGGGGTCAGCCGGGCAGACCGGTGCCCGGTCCGGAAGCGGTTCGAGCATGCGGGACGCGGTCCGTCCAGGTCTGCTGATCGGGGTGGTTGGGGTGGTATTCGGCGATATCGGTACGAGTCCGATCTACACGCTGCGGACGGTGTTCGATCCCTCGGATCCGCATCCGGTCCCGGTGGATCCCGCCACTGTGTACGGCGTCGTGTCGCTGGTGTTCTGGTCGGTGCTGATCATCGTGACCGTCATCTACGTGCTGCTGGCCATGCGTGCCGACAACGACGGCGAGGGCGGGATCATGGCACTGATCACGCTCGTTCGTCGCTTCGCCGCGCGCGGCCGCCGGCCCGCCGCGGTGCTGGCGGCCCTCGGAATCTTCGGCGCGGCACTGTTCTTCGGCGACAGCATGATCACCCCCGCCATCTCGGTGCTGTCCGCGGTGGAGGGAATCGAGGTCGTGGAACCGTCACTGGCCAAGGCGGTCGTACCGGTCACGGCGCTGATCATTGTGCTGCTGTTCAGCTTTCAGCATCGCGGCACCGAGTCGGTGGGCCGATTGTTCGGCCCGGTGATGGTGACCTGGTTCCTGGCGATCGCAGCGTGCGGCATCGGTGGTATCCGGCAGCACCCGGCGATCCTGAAGGCGCTGTGGCCGGGCTACGCGCTCGGGTTCCTCGCCGGGCATTTCGCCGTCGCGTTCTTCGCGCTCGCCGCCATCGTGCTTGCGGTCACCGGGGCGGAGGCGTTGTACGCGGATCTGGGGCATTTCGGCCGCCGATCCATCACTACCGCTTGGTTTGCGCTGGTACTGCCCGCGTGCGTGCTCAGTTATTTCGGGCAGGCCGCGCTGGTCCTCGGAACCCGAGGGCATGTGGCGAGCCCGTTCTTCCTGCTGGTCCCGCACTGGGGACGGCTGCCGATGGTCGTCCTCGCCACCGCGGCCACGGTGATCGCGTCGCAGGCGGTGATCACCGGCGCGTACTCGGTGGCGTCCCAGGCCGCGCGGATCGGGTACCTGCCGCGGCTGCGGATCGCACACACCTCGTCGTCGACGCCTGGGCAGATCTACGTGCCGTGGATCAATTGGCTGCTGCTGGTCGCGGTTCTCACCCTGGTCCTCGCCTTCCGCAGCTCGACCGCGCTGGCGTTCGCTTTCGGTATGGCGGTCACGTGCACGATCACCATCACAACCCTGTTGCTCGGCTATCTCGCCCATGCGAATTGGCGGCTGCCGCTGTGGCTCGTCGCCGTGGTCTGGGCGCCGCTGCTCTCGGTGGATCTGCTGTTCGTCGCGGCGAATCTCACCAAATTCGTGCGCGGTGCGTGGCTGCCGCTGCTGATCGGGCTGGCCGCGTTCTTGATCATGACGACCTGGCAACGCGGGCGCACCGTGGTGGCCGACGAGCGTGCCCGGCTGGAGGGCTCGCTGCGTGAGTTCGTGGACGAGCTGTGGCACGACCCATCGCGATTGACGATCGTCGACGGCACCGCGGTATTCCTCAACCGCGGCAAGGACACCGTGCCCCTGGCCCTGCGCGCCAACGTCGAGCACAACGGCGTCCGCCACCGCCAGACCGTCATCGTCTCGGTCGACACCGAACCGGTGCCCCGAATCGCGCCGGACGACCGGGTGCGCATCGATCACCTCGGCTACCGCGACGACGGCATCGTGCACGTGACGGTCCGCGTCGGATATATGGAAACCCCCGACGTCCCCGCCGCCCTGGCCGCTCTCGATCCCGACGAGGCCGAGGGCGAACTCGACCTGGACAGCGCCTCCTACTTCCTGTCCGAGGTCGAACTACACGCCTCCGACCACCCCGCCATGTCCCGTTGGCGCACAAGACTCTTCATCGCCACCAGCTACCTCGCCGCCGACGTGTCCGATTACTTCAGGCTGCCCCGCCACCGCACGGTGACCCTCGGCGAGCGGATCGAAGTGTGACGCGCCTCCGGGCGTGATGCGCCGGCCTACTTCTTCGGCACGAAGATGCCGGTCAGATCCGCATCCCGGATCGGGATTTCCGGATTGCGTTGCGCCTCGCACATCGCGGTGATGGACGTGATGGACGTGTCGACGACGTCCGGCGCGGCGGTCGGGGTCACCTTCATGTCCTGGTCGAGATATTTGCGGACGGTGATCCGCTGCTCGGCCTGGTTCTGCAGTATGAATTCGCTGCACGGCGTGCTTCCGCCCTTGTTGACCGCTTGCTCGGTCTGCTCGCATGCGCCCGTCAGGGGTATGAGCAGCGCTGCGGCCAGGACCGTTACGGCGCGAATGGTGTATCCGGTCATGGGGAACACTTCCTCGTTCTCGGTCTGCCCTTGTGTCGATTGCCCGCACCCGCGCGCCCGAAACAATCACCTCCGTTATCGAAAAAATTGTCCGGGAGTTGAGGACGCCGAATCGTATGTCCGAGCATTGGAAGAGTGGAGCCCGCGAAGATTTCGATTAGGATCCCCAAGCAGTTCGCGATTCGGAAGAGGTCGACGATGTCCGCGGGTGGATCGGGTCAGAGGTGACAGCCGGCGGGATTGTGCGCGACTGGTGGCGTGATCCGCTCGATTATCGGTGGCTGGTGCGGACGCTCGAGTCGCGTGGCGCACTGCCCATGAACCGGATCTTCATCGCGACATGCGGTGGCGCGGTCGCGCTGATCTCGGCATTGAATCTGATGTCGGCGCAGGGCCCAGTAGGTATGGAGCGGATGGTCACCGTTTTCAACGTGGTCATTGCGCTGCTGTGGGTCGGGTATTGGATGCTGGCGCCGTGGCCGGGCGAGCGGCTCTCACTGGCATTGCTGGGCGGTACGGACGTGCTCATCGCCGCCGGATGCCTCGTGGAGAGCAATCATTTGTTCGGATCAGCGAGCACTATGCTGCTGGTCCTTCCCGGCGGCTATCTCACGGTCTTCCACGGGCCACGTGTCCTGGGTGTTCATGCCGTGTGGTGCCTGCTGGTGGTGCTGACGCTGGCGTTGTTGACGGTGGCGGACTCCAATGGCGATGTGGCCCTGGCCGTGTCGATCGTGTTGACGACAGCGGCCGTCACCGTGGTGCTGCTGCCCTCGCTGCATTTCTGCTATTGGGTGCTGCGGATGGACGCACTGGTCGATCCGCTCACCACCCTGCTGAACCGGCGCGGCCTGGACTACTACGTGTCCAGCTGGTTCGGGCCGAGCGCGCAGGGAACCATCTGCGCGATGGTCGTCGATCTCGACCGATTCAAGAAGGTGAACGACACCTACGGTCACGCGGCCGGAGACCAGGTGCTGGTTCGCGTCGCGGCACGCCTGCGGGCCGAACGTCCGCCCGGATCCCTCGTCACCCGTACCGGCGGTGAGGAATTCGTCGTGTTCGCGCGCCTGGACCGCGATGCCGCCGTCGACGAAGCCGACCGATTGCGCCAGGCCATCGAGGCAGCCGAAGCGTCCACCAGTGCGGTCACGGCCAGCATCGGGGTGACGGTCATCGAGAGCCATTCGAACGAACGCTGTCTCGACGCGATGCTGCACAGTTCGGATTCGGCCATGTACCGGGCGAAGCAGCTCGGCGGCAACACGGTCGTCCTCGCGGACTGAGAGGCTAGCTACCTCTTGGCTAAGTGCTCCAGCACCAGTCCAGAGTGGCTGATCCGGGGGTCGGGATGTGGACGCAGATGGATAGCGAAATGTAGGGCGCGTCCACGTTCGTCCTCGGGGGCTGGTCCACATTCGACGCCGTGGGCTGGTCCGCGGATGCGGTCGGTGCTGCCAGGACAACGAGCGGGACGGCCAGCGCCGCGAGGGCTGTCGAGCGGGTGAATCCTGCGAGCATCGCGTCAACTCCTTCGAGTCGAGAAGTGTGGTTCCGAGCTCCGAAGAAAACAGCTGAATCACGCTAACATTCAGCAACCCATAGATTCACCCGGGGTTCGCGGGCCGATGGCGGCTAGGACGGCGGCCGGACCTCCGTGACGATGGTGTAGAGCTCGGCGATCCGGCCATCCTCGACCCGGGCGATATCCATCCCGCTGACCACCGCAGGTCGGTCGGGCGGCCCGTAGTGGAAGCCGAGGTGACCGATGTCGTCGAGCCCGGACGCCGGGCCCGCGGGCCGGAAGATCCAGTCAGGATTCTCCGCCAGCATCTCCGCGGCGCGACGCTCGAACTCGGTGCGCCCCTGATTGATTCGATCCGGTTCGTGCCACACCACATCGGCGGTGTAGGTCTCGGCGATCACGGCGGCCCGGCGATCCGGATCCGGTTCGTTGAACACGTCGAGCAGGTTGCGTCGCATGAGTTCGGCAGGCGAACTGGTCATGGCCTAATCCCTTCCGATCCCGGTGTCAGCTTCTGATCATTCAGCATGGGCGGGCACGATCCGGCCACAATGCCCCGGCGGCGCGACCCCCGCGAAGTGCTACGTTGTCCATGCACTCTCGTCGAAACCGCCGTGCGTCAACGACGCCGGGCACTCCGTACAGCGCTGGAAATCTCTGGTCAGGAGGCATCGCGTGAGTACCTACACGGTCGGCTACATCATCGGCAGTCTGTCCAAGGAATCCATCAACCGGACTCTGTCCAAGGCGCTGATCCAGTTGTCACCACCACGGTTGGCGTTCACCGAGATTCCGATCAAAGATCTGCCGCTCTACAACCACGACTACGACGCCGACTACCCGCCGGAGGGCCGCGCACTCAAGGCGGCTATCACCGCCGTCGACGCCCTGCTGTTCGTGACGCCGGAATACAACCGCTCGATGCCGGGCGCGCTGAAGAACGCCATCGACTGGGCCAGCCGCCCGTGGGGCGACAACTCGTTCACACTCAAGCCGTCCGCCGTCATCGGCGCCTCGCCGGGCAAGATCGGCACCGCGATTGCTCAACTCAGCCTGCGCAGTGTTCTGGGCTACTGCAATTCCCCGCAGATGACGTCCCCGGAGGCCTACATCCAGTTTCGCCCGGACGTCTTCACCGCGGACGGCGAAGTCCTCGACGACTCGACGAGGCAGTTCCTCACCCGGTTCATGGCGGATTTCGGCACTTTCATCGACAGCATCCACGGCGTGGTACCCAGCTAGGCCGACCGGTCCGCCCGGACGGTGGCGCTCGGGCGTTGCAGGGATGGTATTGCGAAATGTAAGCGAATCTGTGCCGGCGAGGTAGGTCGCTCAGGGCCGACCGGGACCGGCCTTCGTAAAGGAGCAGCGAATGTCATCGCAGACCAAGCCGAGCATTGTTTTCGCCCACGGGCTGTGGGCTGACGGATCGTGCTTCAGCAAACTCATTCCCGCGCTGCAGGCGGAGGGGCACGAGGTGTTCGCCTCGCAGCACGGCCTCAATTCGCTGGAGAGCGACGTCGCATGCGTCAACTTCACGATCGACCACGTGCCCGGCCCGGTCGTGCTCGTCGGCCATTCCTACGGCGGAACTCTGATCACCAAGGCGGGCACGCACGACCGTGTCCGCGCGCTGGTATTCATCGCGGCACTCGCTCCGGACGAGAACGAGACCTCCCAAGACCAGCAGAACCAGTTCGACCGCACCCCGGTCTTCGATCACATCGAAGTCGGCGGCGGGCGCATCTGGCTGAAGCCCTCGGGTGTTCCGGACTTCTGCGGCGACCTACCGGAGGCCGAGCAGCGGCTCGTCCTTGCCACCGGGGCCGTGCCGGACGCCAACCTGTTCGACCAACAGGTGCCGGGCACCGCCTGGAAGACGAAGCCGAGCTGGTACATCGTCGCCAACAACGACCGCACCGTGAATCCCGAACTGGAACGCGCCGCGGCCAAGCGCATGGGTGCCAAGACCTACGATGTCGACAGCAGTCACGTCCCGATGCTGTCGCATCCCGAGTTCGTCCTCGACGTCATCCGTGACGCCGCGGAGTCCATTCAGAGCGCATAGCCGCGCCGACGGATCACGACCGATGCCGAACACCGAACCGGTGCAGCCCGCCATGAATTCACGTTCTGTGCGCTCGCCGCAGGAAGCCGCCGATCGCTTGGCGATCCGTGAGCTGGTCGGCGCCTAAGCCCATTGCGCCGACCGCCGCGGCGCCGCGCAACAGTTTCCGAGCCTGCTCGACCCTCAGGTAGTCGTCAGCAGGCCGCCGTCGATCACGAAGTCGGAGCCGGTGATGTTGGCGGCGCGGGGGCTGGCGAGAAAGACGGCGAGGTCAGCGATTTCGTCCGGGCGGCTGAAGCGGCCGGTGACGGATGCGGCTGCGGCGGACTCGGCGACGGAGTCGCCGCCGGTGGCGTGGGCGTTTGCGTGGGCGACACCGGTGTCGCCCAGCCACAGGTCGGTGGCGACGGGTCCGGGGCTGATGGTGTTGACCCGGATGCCGTTGGGGCCGAGCTGTTTCGACAGCGACTTCGCGGTATTGGTGAGGGCGGCTTTGGCGGCGCTGTAGTCGATCACCGCCGGATCGGCGAGCGTGGCAGCCATTCCGGACGGCCCGGGAACCCGCCGAAGGGTTGTGGCGCAGCCGTTTCGACTGCATTGCGCACATTGTCATCAGCGAAGATCCAGGCTGCCGCAGGAGTATCGAGGACACCCGAGGCAACGGCGTTGAGCGCTACTGATCCCTTGCGCCCCGAACATCGACCCGTAAGCGGCGGGAGACCACTATTGCGACTGCGCAACACATCGACCCCGAGGGTTGCATCCGCCCCGCGGTGGACGAGTGGGGGCGATGGAGTCGCTCCGGGCCGTCACAACGTGCGCAAAACATGAATCTGGAGGCGGGGTGAAGGAGACGCGACGCTGTGACCTTGACGTTCACTGGTTGATGGCGTATCCCTCTGGGTACAGCTACCGATGTAAGCGGTACGACGACGCATGGGGAGAGGTGGTCCAGGTGTCGATGCGTCCTTCGTGGCCGTCACGGTTGTGGCGAGTGCGCCCGTGGAACTCCAGCCCGTTGATGCGCGTCTCCGATCGGGCCGAGGTGGTGTTGCGGGCGCTGGCCGTGGTGGTGGTGGCCGCGGCGGTGCCGGTGGCGGGGGCGGTGGGGACCGTGAGTTATACGGGGGCGCAGGCGCGGATCGTGGCGCAGGACGCGGGGAAGACGCGGGTGGTGGCCACCGAGACGGCGGATGCGGTGCGGGTGCCGGATTCCGACCGGTACGTGGCGCATCAGGTGCGGTATCAGGCACCGGTGCAGTGGGTCGCCGACGGGAAGGTCTCGACGGCGACCGTGGATGTGCCGGGGCCGCAGCTCGCGGGGTCGACGGTGACGCTGTGGGTCAAGAACGGGCAGCCGACACTGACGCCCGCGCGGCCCGGGTCGGCGGCAGCCGAAGGAATCGGCACGGGCCTGGCGATACTGGTCGAAACCTGGTGTGCGGCGGCGGCGACCGTGTGGTTCACCGGCACCGTGCTCGATGCCAGACGTTATGCGCGCTGGGAGCGGGAGTGGCGCGGCATCAACCGGCCCATCGGCAAGGACACGCTCTGATCCCCTTGCGAGGGTTCAGTATTCGCCGGTGATCAGATTCTCCGGCGGCTGGCCCGCGAGGTAGCGGGCGATCTCGGCGGTGGCGATGGTCCAGCCGCGCTCCAGATTTCCGGAACTGCTGCCGCCGACGTGCGGGGTCAGCAGCAGGCCCGGGGCGTCCCAGAGCGGGTGGCCGGCGGGCAAGGGTTCGGGGTCGGTGACGTCGAGAATCGCACGCAGGCGGCCCGATTGCAGCTCGGCGAGCAGGTCGTCGGTGCGGACCACGGGGCCGCGGGCGGCATTGACCAGGATGGCGCGGTCGGGCATGCGGGCCAGGAAGGCGGCGTCGACCATGCCGATGGTGTCGGTGGTGACGGGCACCATGAGGACCACGGCGTCGAAATGCGGTAGCAGGGAAGGCAGTTCGGCGATGCCGTGCACGCCCGGCCGGGCTCGCGTACCGACCAGTTCGACAGTGGTGTCGAAAGGCAGCAGCATGCGTTGCAGTTCGGTGCCCAGATCGCCCGCGCCGATGATCAGAATGCGCTTGCCGTGCAAGGTATCGGTGCGGTGCTGGGTCCAGCGGTGCTCACGCTGCGCGACGGCGAATTCGGTGAATTCCCGGTAGACCGTGAGCAATCCGGTGATCGCCCACTCCGCGGTGCTGGCCCCGTGCGCGCCGCGGCCGGTGGAGATCATGACGTCGCCGGGCAGCCGGCCCACCCAGGTCTCGGCGCCCGCGGTGAGCAGTTGCACCAGCCGCAGTTTCGGCAGGGCGCGTGCCAGTTCCAGATTCTCGGGGCGGCTGGCCAGGAACGCGGGCACGAACACCTCCGCCGCGTCCGCTCCCGCGGGCAGCGGCTCCCCGAGGGTGTAGCGCAGCACCCGCGCCCCGGGCAGCCGGGAGATCGCGGCGTAGCCATGCTCGTCGGGAACCAGCACCGTCACTGTCATGGCAGCGACGCTAGCCGACCGGGCGCGGCCCGGTCGGCTGTGGTCGGCCCCGGTCGGCGCCGGGGGCCGGTCAATAGCGCGGATGGGCGAGCCAGCGGGCGGGGGCGCCCAGCAGCCAGCGGATCAGGGCGACGGCCAGGGCGATGATTCCGAGCGAGTTCAGAGCCGGGGTGGCGAGTAGCCAGCCGGCATCCAGTAACGCCAGGCCGAGCACGGCGAACATGCGGTGTCCTCTGCGGACGGGAGTCCGCGTTTTCCGGACGGTAGTCCTATTTGGTGGCGGATTGTTTTGTCGCGGACGGCGATGCGGCGGGTGCCTTCTTCGCCGGCGCGGGTACTGCGGACGCGCCCGGACGGCCCAAGAAGCGGTTGACCGACCAGTTCGGTTTCGAGAATGCGCGGTTCGGCGCCGTCTTGGCCAGTGGAACCACCGGCTGCCGGGGTGGCTCCACGCTACGCGCGGGCTTGGCCGCGGGCACGGGTTTCGCGAGTTCCTTTCGCGCGGCGGCCATTTCCCGCCGCGAGTGCCGCAGCTCGCGCCGCGCCACCACCCCGCGCCGCGAGGTGGTCCAGATGCCGGCCAGCAGCAGGATCAACCCCGCCGCACCGACCGCGCCGATCAGGATCCCGTAGGCGAACAGCAGCCCGGGGGAACCGTGATAGGTGTGGCCGAAGACGGTGAAGCCGGAGGGAAGTGCGTGCGTGTCACCGCTGTTGGCCGCGACCCCGGCCACGCCAACGGTCACAGCACCCAGTAGAGCGATGAGCCCGATGATTGTGAACATATCGGGGCAATGCCCGCTGGTTCCCAGGTCAAACCCCGAATCGGTGGGTTGTCCGGCGAGTCTCACGAATTGTCCGCCCGCCGGTGGCCGGGCCGGATGGCTCGCTCAGCGCGGTCCATAACGAACCGGCGGTTCCCGGCGTGCCGCCGCCGCAGGAAGGCAACTCGATAGCAAACTCGCGGGCATGTCCCGTTCGCCCGATTGTCGGCGCGGATAGCGGCCCACGTGGCCGCCTCGGTCCGCCGCGGCCCGTCGCCCATGCTGGCGACCGGGGGACCGCCGCCGGGCGGGGCGGGGTGGGCGGTGGAGATGAAGTGGGACGGGGTCCGCATCATCGCGGTCCGCGACGCCGACGGGTGCGGCCTGTTCAGCCGCAACGGCAATGACGTCAGCGCGGCCTATCCGGAGATCGTCACCGCGGTGAAAGACCTGTCCGGCAAGGGATCTCTGATCTTGGACGGGGAGATCGTGGCGCAGGATCGGGACGGGGTGCCGTCGTTCGGGCTGTTGCAGCGCCGGATGCACGTGGCCCGGCCGGGGGAAGCCCTCATCGCGGAGGTTCCGGTGCGGTTCTTCGTCTTCGACGTGCTGCGGGTGAACGGGCTCGACGTCATGGCCGAGACCTATCTCCAGCGGCGCACGCGGCTGGCGGAACTGGCGCTGCCCGAGCCGTTGTCGGCGCCGCCGCACTGGCTCGACGTGGATGCGGAGCAGTTGCTGGAGGTTGCGCGCGAGCATCGGATCGAAGGGATCGTGTCCAAGCGCACGGATTCGGTGTACCTGCCGGGCCGCAGGTCACCGGCCTGGATCAAGACGCCGCTGCGGCACAGCACCGAGGTGGTGGTGGCCGGGTGGACGCCCGGCGCGGGCGGCTTCGGGGCCACCTTCGGATCTCTGGTCATGGGCGCCCACGATGCAACGGGGCGACTGGTCTACATCGGGAATGTGGGCACCGGATTCACTCACGCCGCCCGCCGCGTCCTGCGCGGCGCGCTCGACGGGATCACCATCGCCGCAGCCCCTTTCGATCCGCCGCCGCCCGAAGCCGCGGCCGGCGGCTGGCACTGGGTCGACCCGATCCTGGTCGCCGACGTCGAATATCGCGAATACTCCGGTGAGCGACTGCGCATGCCGAGCTGGAAAGGACTGCGCACCGACAAAGCGCCCGCCCTGGTGGAGGTGCCTCCGGTGCAAGGCAATTGGCGTAATCCGTAGCGATCGACCACAATCGGAGGGATGGGCGGCGTTGGGGCACGAAAGCTGCGCGAGCTTTCGGCTGCCGATTCACTGAAGCGGCTGGCCGGCGCGCAATACGGGCGAATTGTGTACTCGCGCCGGGGACTTCCGATCATCCGGCCGGTCAACCACATCGTCGAAGAGGATGTGGTCGTGGTGCGGGCGCATCTGGGCGCCAGTCTGCTGCGCGGCGACGGACAGGTGGTGGCCTACGAGGCCGACTCCTTCGACGAGCACACCCGGCAGGGCTGGAGCGTCATCGTCACCGGGGTCGCGCGGGTCGTCATGGACCCCGAGCAGGTGCAGCGCTACGAGACGCTGCTCGACCCGTGGATCAATATGCCGATGGACCATGTCATCCGCATCGAGGCCGAGGTCGTCACCGGACTGGAGCTGATCGACGAGAGCGACTGGACCGAGCCACCGCGCCGCACACCCCGCTGACGTCGCCGCGGGCGCCCGACCGGCTCCGCGCCCGTTCCCGGGCTGTTGCGCGCCACGCACGCCGGTGACTGCGGCGACACGAACCTCTCCGGTAGCGTGACACGCCGTTGGACCGAGCACGGCAATCCGCCGGCAAGCTCGGCGCGGCCGGTGTCCCGGGTGCACGACCAGGGGGTTCGGGCCGCGCGCACGTGGAAGGAACCGCATTTGACAGCCTCGGAAAGGCAGCTACCGGACGCCGGTGCTCTCCCCGCGGACGAAGGCTATGCGCGCGGCCTGTCGCCGCGCACCATCCAGATGATCGCCATCGGCGGCGCGATCGGCACCGGCCTGTTCTACGGCGCGGGCGGCGCGATCCAGAAGGCCGGCCCGGCGCTGATCCTCTGCTACCTGGCCGCCGGACTGGCCATCTTCGTGATCATGCGGGCGCTGGGCGAACTGCTCACCTACCGTCCGGTCGCGGGCAGCTTCGCCGAGTACGCCCACGAATTCCTGGGCCGCTTCGCGGGATTCGCCACCGGCTGGACCTACTGGGCGGTCTGGGTGGCCACCTGCATGGCCGAGATCACCGTGGCCGGCAAGTATGTCCAGTATTGGTGGGCCATCCCGCAATGGGTGACCGCGCTGGTGGTGCTGGGCATCATGTTCATCGCCAACCTGGTGTCGGTGCGGCTGTTCGGCGAGGGCGAATTCTGGTTCTCCACCATCAAGGTGACCGCCATCGTGGCCATGATCGTGATCGGCGTCGGCGTGCTGATCTTCCACTTCGGCCACGCCACCAACCCGACCGTCACCAACCTGTGGAACGACGGCGGGGTGTTCCCCAACGGTTTCGGGCAGGCGCTGCTGGCGTTGCAGATCGTGGTGTTCGCCTATGTCGGTGTGGAATTGGTGGGCGTGACCGCCGGTGAGGCGCGCGACCCCAAGCGCACCCTGCGTAAGGCGATCAACTCCCTGCCGCTGCGCATCGGCCTGTTCTACGTCGGCGCGCTCGTGGTCATCATGTCGGTGTCGAGCTGGCGGACCTTCCACGCGGGCCGCAGCCCGTTCGTCGAGGTCTTCGAGCAGATCGGCATTCCGGGCGCGGCCGGCATCATCAACTTCGTGCTGCTCACCGCCGCGCTGTCGTCGTGCAACTCCGGCATCTACTCGACCGGCCGCATGCTGCGCAGCCTGTCGCAGCGCCGGGAGGCCCCGCCCGCGCTGGCGACGCTGAGCCCCCGCTCGGTGCCCGCGGCCGGCATCGCGGTCTCGGCGGCGGTCATGGTGATCGGCGTCGCCGTGAACTACTTCTCGCCGGACAAGGCGTTCGGCTACATCACCTCGGTGTCCACCATGGGCATCATCTTCGTGTGGGGCATCATCCTGGTCTGCCACCTGATCTACCGGATCCGGGTCAAGCAGGGTGTGCTGCCCGGTAGCGACTACCGCCTGCCGGGCGCGCCGATCACGACCGCGCTCGCACTGGCCTTCCTGGCGCTGGTCGTGGTGCTGCTGTTCTTCACCGAGGACGGCCGCAGCGCCCTGGTCGTCGGCGCGGTGTGGGCGGCGCTGGTGTGCGCCGGGTATCCGCTGCTGTCCCGCGAACATTCGGAAAGCGCTGCACAACAGTAAGTCCCGCAATACCCGACGAATGCCGCCGTGCTGTCCGCAAGGACACCGGCGGCATTCGCTGTGTGAGGTAACGAAATACGCGTATGCGACGCGCTCGGCGGGCGTAGCTTGCTTGGTGCAGGGCTAGTTCTAGGGGCGAACATGAACGATCCGCGACGCTACGTGGTCATCGGTGGGGGACTGGCAGGACTGGCGGCGGCGGTGTGGCTCGCCGAAGCCGGCAAACAAGTCACGTTGCTGGAACGGCGCGGCCGGTTGGGCGGGCGCACGCATTCGCTCGAGGTCGCGCCGCTGCGCGACGTCCCCGACAACGGTCAGCACGTGATCGCCAGCGGCTACGAGCACCTGTTCCGGTACCTGACCAGCGTCGGTACCCGGCAGTACGTGAGCTTTCCGCAGCAGGGCGTGCTGCGCTGGCCCGGCGGCCGCACCGCCGTCATGGGCACCACCGGTCTCCCCGCTCTGCGCACCCTGCTCGGCGCGCATCCCGACGCGAGCGCCGCCGATCGGATGCGCGCGGCCGCCGCGACCATGCGCATGGGCTGGCAGTGCCTGCGGCAGCCGCGCGACCTGGCCGACCTCACCACCGACCAATGGTTCCGGCGCCTCGGCATGCCCGACACCGCGCGCGAGGCGCTGTGGGACTGGCTGGCACTGGGCATCGCCGCCGAACCGGTCCGGCAGGAGTCGGCGAAGGTCTTCGCCGACGTGCTGGCCACCGGAATCCGATTGGGCGTCAAGCGGATGCGGCCGGTCTCCATCGGCTACCCGACCACCGACCTCGACACGCTGTTCGTGTCCGGCGCGCAGCGGGTCTTCGACCGGCACGGGGTGCAGGTGCGGCATCGGGCGGTGGCCCGGCGCATCCGGATCGCCGACGGCGCGGTGACCGGGGTCGAACTGGCCGGCGGCGAGGTGGAACCCGCCGACGCGGTGGTTTGCGCGGTCCCCAACTCCTACATCGGCGGACTGCTCGACGAGCTACCCGAGCACGATCAGATCTATTCGGCCGCGGACAAACTCGGCTACACCCCGATCGTCAGCACCAACCTGTATCTGGACCGGCCGCTGGGCACCAAGGCCGCCATGGAAGCCCTGATCGGCGGCACCGGCGTCATCGACGAGGTGTTCGACCGGCAGCGCATGCACGGGCGCGGCACCCTCAACGGCTGGCTGTACTGCCTGACCACCAGTGGTGCGTACGCCCAGATCCACAAGCCGCACCAGGCGGTGGTCGACGAGCAGATGGCGCTGCTGCGCAGCTACTACCCGGAGGCTGCGGAGGCGAAAGTGCTGCACGCGCAGGTGGTTCCGATGCCGCGGGCCACGTTCTCGCAGGTGGTCGGGACCGACGGGTTGCGGCCGGGGCAGCGCACCTCGGTGCCCACGCTGGTGCTGGCGGGGGATTGGACCCGGACCGACTGGTCGGCCACGATGGAGAGCGCGGCCCAGAGCGCGGCCAAGGCCGTCGACCTGCTGCTCGCGCTCCCGGCCGCCGGATCCGATCACTCGCGTTCGACTCGCGCCGCCGGCTCCCGGAAGTAGTTCAGGATCAGCCGCGTGATGTCGGCCAGGAAACGCTCGCGCGGGATGGGCGGGCCGTCGAGCAGGTAGCGGATGGTCAGATGCTCGACCGTGCGCACCAGCATCCAGGCCGCCGCATCGGCATCCACATCGGCGGGAATCGGATGCGGGCGCAGGGACAGCGCCACCCGGGCCAACTCCCCGATCTGCTGCTCGAAGGCCACCACCGGGCCGTCCGCGGACAGCCGCGGCGTCTGTTCGACCACCGCGCGCAGCAGCTCGCGGTCATTGCCGAGCGCGTCCATCAGATACGAGATCGTCTCCGGCACCGACACTTCCGGCGGTTTGCCGATATTCGACAACACCCGGGCACGCACCCGGGCGGCGACGTCAGCGGTGTAGCGCTCGATGACCGCGGCCACGATCGCGTCCTTGTTCGGGAAGTACTGATACAGCGAGCCGGGACTGATATCGGCCGCCGCGGCAATGCGATTGGTGGACGCGCCGTCGTAGCCGTGGGTGATCAGCACCCGCTGGCCCGCGTCGACGATGCGGGCCACCATGGCGCGCGAACGATCCTGCTGCGGGGTGCGGCGCGTCGGCGTCGCGGGGGATTTCGGGGTGCGGCGTTTCGATGTCATGGCGATTCGGGGGAGATCGAGAATGCGAATTGAAAGCGAGTGAAAAGTCGTGTCAGCGTTGGAACATGGTGTCACACAGCGCGGTGTCGGACCAGGGACGCGACCCGCACTTTCAGCCGCGGCCGCTCGGGCCGGACTCGTTGACCTGGAAAACCTTCGGGTCGCTCTATTTTCTGCCCAGCGCATTGTTCGTCGGGATGGTGCAGAACATGCATCCGGGGCTCGGGGCGGGCGTGGAATTCCACTCCGAGATCCACGACGAGTTCTATCGACGAATACTGCGGTCACTGTATCCGATCTACGGGGTGGTGTTCGACGGTGACCGGGCGCCACGGACGGCTCGCGAGATCGTCGGCTACCACCGCGACATCAAAGGCGTGGACGCCCGCGGCCGCCGGTATCACGCGCTCGATCCGGGCACCTTCTATTGGGCGCACGCGGTGTTCTTCGTCCAGAATCTGCGCGCCGCCGACCTTTTCATGGGCGGGCTGAGCGACGCCGAACGCGAGCAACTCTGGCGCGAGCACTACCGCTGGTACGAGCTGTACGGCATGAGCATGCGGGTGGTGCCGACGAGCTGGCCCGCGTTCCAGCGCTACTGGCGCGACATGTGCCGCGACACTTTGGAGTTGACCAAGGCCGCCCGCGACGTCTTCCACCTCGTCGACACCGTGCCCGTGCCTCCGTTCCCACTGGTGCGGCAGCTGCCGAAGCCCTTGTGGGAGCACCTGATCCGCCCCGCCGGCGGTCACTTCTACCAGTTCGTCACCATCGGGCTGTGTGATCCCGAGATCCGCGCCATCATGGGCTTCCCCTGGACCGCCCGCGATCAGCGGCGCTTCGACCGCCTGTGCCGGACGCTGTCGGCGATGAACCGGGTGACACCCGACGGAATCAAATACTTCTTCCCCCGCATTCACGCCGCCCGCCGCCGTGTCGCCGGGAAGCGTCCCGCCTGGCTCGCACCGCCCGAAGCACCCGAAATGTTGTGGCCCGGTGCCGAACACCGCGGCGAGGGCAAGCACTACTGCCCGGTCCATGCCGACCGGGGTTCGGGCTCGATCACCAGATTCCGCCAGTTGACAGGGTTTTGACGCAATGACGCATCCTTACGACAACTACTACCGCGCAGGCATGCCGCTGCGCCCGCCCCCGCCGCGCGCCGTCGCCTCCGACCTGTGGTTCGAGCCGCGGAAGGCCATGCTGGGCGCCTGGATCGACGTGCGCCGTGAGCCCGTCGAGACCGCGCGCACCCGGCTCATGGCCGACCACCTGTGGCAGGGCGACGAACCGATGGACGCGCTGGTCGCCGCGTTCCGGCGGCTCGGATCGGCGGGCGGGCGGCGCATGCTGGACCAGGCCCTGACCCACGGCATCGACAGTCTCGACGATCCGCTGCCGGAACTGGTGAATCTGTTCGCGCTGCTGGACAATCCGCCGGACTGGTACGACCCGGACCTGTGGGAGTACGGTCGCCGGCTCTGGATCAATGTCTCGCTGGCCGGGAAGATGGCCATGGGTGTGCAGGACTTCATGGGCACTTTCGTAGGTGCGGAGGTCGCATCCGCGGTCGGACAGACCGGTCGCTTCGTGCGGGACCCGTACCGGCGCGGGCTGGAATCCTCGGTCTGGTTCCGCAGCGTCACCGCACCCGGCGCACTGGAACGCCGCAACCCGATCTTCCACGACACCGTCCGGGTCCGGCGGCCGCATGGTCCGCCGCGCCCGCCACATCGACCCGATGTGGGACCGCAACACCCGCGTCGCCCGCTATCTCGCGGCCCGGGCCGGAATCCGCGGCACCCCGTTCGACCACCACGACAGCACCGCCGACACCCCGCGCTGTCCCGTCTGACCCTCAGCCCTGGGTGCTGACGATGCCCAGGTACATGACCATCAGCGTGAACAGGAACCACCCGGCGCCCTGCCAGATCGGCCACGCCCGCTCGTGCCGCCACGCCAGGTACGCGAGCACCAGCGCGCCGATGCCCCCGGCGAGCAGAATCAGGCCCGGCACCAACCCGACCACCGCCCGGGAGGTGCCGTCGCACAGCATCGGGCCGTCCAGACAGCGCTGCCGCGCCGAAGCCCACACCACCACGACCACCCCGCTCACCACGGCGAGGCCGAGGACGCTCAGCACATAGCGGGTCGCCTGCCGCAGCATCGACGGATCGTTCCACCGCTTCTCGACGTCGTTCACCATCGCCGCACCTCCTCCCGACGGCAGTATTCGTTCCGGACCCGATACGACCATCGTCGTCCCGCACCCGGGGTCCTGCCAGCCCAGATCCGTCGAATCGAAACTCCTTCGAGCAGGTCAGCGGGCGTCGGCGGCCAGACCCAGGCCCAGCGCCACGAGGATCGCGGCGAGCGTGCGCTCCATCCGCCGGCGGATTCCGGTGCGCCGCAACCAGGTTCCGGCCCGATCGGCGGCCAGCACGACGCCGACGCACCACGAGGTATCGATGACCAGCTGGATCGCGGCCAGGATCAGCACCGTGGGCAGGACCGGGCCACTGCCGGGCAGGAATTGCGGGAGAATCGTCAGCCCGAAGACCGCCGCCTTCGGGTTGGCCGCGATGGACACCAGCGACGCCCGGAACGCGGCGGCCGGGGTGCGGCCGCCGGGCAGCGCCGCGGTGAGCGCCGCGCCGAACGCGTCGTCAGCGCGAGCGCCACGATCGCCCCGCGTGCTGCGCCAGGCCTGGATACCCAGCCAGATCAGCACGAGTGCCCCCAGCAGATGGATACCGACGTTCAGGACCCGGTTGGCCACCAGCAACGCGGACAACCCCGCCCCGCCCGCGACCGTCCACCCGAAGATGCCGATCTCATTGCCCACCACCGCGGCCAGCCCCGCGGCCCGCCCGTCGCGCACCGACCGCTGCAGGAACAGCGCGGTGGCCGGGCCGGGCAGCGCGGCCAGGATCAGCGAGGCGAGAGCGAAGGCGGGCAGCACCTGAATCCAGTGGGGCATGCCCCGATGCTCGCACACCACCCCACCTGCTCGGCCAGCGGATTTCGCCGGATCGCCCGACTTCGCACCCCTGACCGGCGCGTCGCCCCGCACACCCCGATGTCAGTGGTGGGCTGAGGCGGACGTGGCGGTCGGCTCGGTCAGATAGTCGTGTCCGCCCACGTACACGGTGTGGCCCAGCGGCGCGTCGAGGGTGGTGGCGTCGGCGACGGCCGTGGCGAATTCCTCGACGGTGGGCAGGTCGCCCTGGTCGCGGCGCTCGGTGACGGCGTCCGGGTCGCGGCGTTCGAGCAGCTTCACGATGATGGTGCCGTCGATCATGTCGCCGGAGACCACCGTGAATCCGATACCGCGGGCGGCGAATTCGCCGGTCATGGCGCGCAGGGCGTCCTCACCGGCCCGCTTGCTGGCGGCGATCTGCTCGTAGCCGGGCGGCGCGACGCGGGTGGGGGAGAAGTGCGCCTGGTGGCTGGTGACGAACACGATCCGGCCGCCCGCGGGCAGGTGCGGCAGCGCGAGCTCGCTCAGGCGGGTCTGGGCGTCGCGGTTGAGGAGCATGGCGTAGCCGGGTGCGGCGTCGCGTTCCAGGCCGCCGGAAGCATTGAGCACCAGCACATCCAGCCGGCCGAACTCGGCGACCACGGCGTCGACGAGCGTGCGCGCGCTGTCGGGGTCGGCGATGTCCGCGCCCGCCACCGACGCGCTGCCGCCCGCGGCCGCGATCTCGTCGGCCAGGGTCTCGGCGCGTTTGCGCTTCTCCCGGTAGTTGATGACCACGTGGTCGCCGCGGGCCGCCAGCACGCGTGCGGTTTCCGCGCCGATCCCGCGGGACGCTCCGGTGATCAGCACGATGCGCCGCCCGGTCCCTGTCGTCCGCCCGGTCTCTGTCGTCATTGCCATGCGTGTCCTCCATCCACTGCACTGCTTCTGATTCAGAAGCACTACATTGGTACTTCGAAATGAGAAGCGCAAGTCAGCCACCGCCCGCCAACAGCCGCGCCGACGCCTCGACCGCGCCGCTGCTGGCCGCCATGGACCTGCTCGGCCAACGCTGGATCCTGCGCGTGATCTGGGAATTGGAGCCGGGCGCCCTGGGCTTCCTGGAACTGCGCCGCCGCATGGGCAACTGCTCGTCGAGCATGCTCTCGGTGCGGCTGCAGCGCCTCGTCGAAGCCGGCGTCGCCATCAAGCGCGCCGACAAGTCCTACGAACTGACCACCGCCGGCGAGGAACTGGGGCGAGCCCTGGAAGCTGTCTGGACGTGGTCCGAACGCTGGGCCGACAACCTCGAGGGCGATCGGGAGTCCGAGGACGGCTAGGTCCGCTCGGTTCAGGCGCCGCCGGATCTGGTGATGCCACGGCGGATTTCACCGGCGGTGTGCTCCTCGCGCAGCGCGGCGTGGGAGCGGGAGGACCGCAATTGCCAGGGCACGCTGGTCACCATGACACCGGGCTCGAACAGCAGGCGCGCCTTCAGGCGTAGTGAACTCTGGTTGTGCAGCAGGTTTTCCCACCAGCGGCCGACAACGTATTCGGGGATGAAGACGCTCACCACATCCCGCGGCCGGGACTTGCGCTGCCGTTTGATCTCGTCGAGGACCGGACGGGTGATCTCGCGGTAGGGCGATTCGATGACCTTGAGCGGAATGCCCACGCCGAAGCTTTCCCAATCACGGGCCAGTGCACGGGTATCGGCGTCGTCCACGTTCACTGTGACCGCGGTCAGGGTGTCGGGCCGGGTGGCGCGTGCGAACTGCACCGCGCGCTGGGTCGCCTTGTGCCAGCCCGACACCAGCACCAGCGCGTGCACCCGGCCGGGCAGCATCTCCAGATCATCGGGGTCGATGGCCAATTCGCCGCGCACCGAGGTGTAGTGCCGGTGGATCAGCCACATCACCGCCACCAGGATCGGCATGGCTATGACCACCAGATACGCGCCGTGGGTGAACTTGGTGATCATCACGACCACCAGCACCACCCCGGTGAAGCACGCGCCGAAGGCATTGATGAAGCGCGCCCGGTGGATCCGCAGTCGATCGGCGGTGTTCTCGGTGATGCGCAGTTCCCGGTTCCAGTGCTTGACCATGCCCGTCTGGCACAGCGTGAACGAGGTGAACACGCCCATGATGTAGAGCTGGATGAGTCGTGTGGTGGATCCGTCGAAGGCGTAGATCAGCGCGCCCGCCACCACCGCCAGCAGGATGATGCCGTTGGAGAACGCCAGCCGGTCGCCGCGGGTGTGCAGCTGGCGCGGCATGTAGCGGCGTTGCGCCAGGATCGAATTCAGCAGCGGGAAGCCGTTGTAGGCGGTGTTGGCGGCCAGGATCAGGATCAGCGCCGTGGTGACCATCAGGTAGTAGAAGGCGAAACTGTGCCCGCCGAACACCGCCGCCGAGATCTGCGCGATGACGGTCTTCTGGGCGTCGGTGTGGCAGTCGCCCGCGAATCCGATGATGTCGCACGCGTTCTCGGTGACGCGGGTCTTGGTGATCATGGCCAGTGCTGTCACCCCGGAGAACATGGCGATGGCGATGACGCCCATGGCGGTCATGGTGCGTGCCGCGTTGAGCGCCTTGGGTTTGCGGAAGGCGGGCACGCCGTTGGAGATGGCCTCCGCGCCGGTGAGCGCGGTACAGCCGGAGGAGAACGCCCGCAGCAGCAGGAAGGCCACGCCGGCGGTGGACAAACCGACCTGTTCGGCTCGGATCTCGTAGTGCGCGCTCTCGGCCACCGGCGCGTGCCCCAGCAGCGTCTGACCCAGCCCGACCACGATGAGCGCGAAGATGCCGAGGATGAACCCGTAGGTGGGAATCGCGAAGGCCCGCCCCGATTCCCGCACCCCGCGCAGGTTCATGGCGGTCAGGAAGACGATGAACGCCAGGTTGATGGCCACCCGGTAGGCATTGAGGTCGGGCACCGCGGAGATGATGTTGTCCACGCCCGCCGACACCGACACCGCCACGGTCATGACGTAGTCGACCAGCAGCGCGGCCGCGACCACCAGGCCGGGCATCGCGCCGAGGTTCTCGGCGACCACCTCGTAGGACCCGCCGCCGGACGGATACGCCTGCACCACCTGCCGATACGACAAGGCCACCACCGCCAGCAGCACCACCACGCCCGCGGCCACCACGGGTGTCAGATGCAGGTAGGCCAGCCCGCCCAGCGTCAGGATGAGCAGGATCTCCTGCGTCGCATAGGCGACCGAAGACAAGGGGTCGCTGGCGAAGATGGGCAGTGCGAGCCGTTTCGGAAGCAGCGTTTCGCCGAGCCGATCGCTGCGAAACGGCCGTCCGAGCACGAGTCGTTTGGCAACGTCGATCGGTGAAACCACGCTGGTCAGCCTAGGTGTGGGAGCAGCGGGAAGCGCTGCGCCGGGCCGTAGGGATTTCGTAAAGAAACCGAACGGCCCGGCGTTCCTACCTGCGGATTCGAAGACTTGTGCGGTTGATCCAACAACCACCTAGACTGTCTGGGACGTAGAACAGGTTTTGTGGAGAGGTGACACGATGGGAGACCGGACGGTCGTCGCCGACGTTGCCGACGAATTGGCACGTCGCGTGGCATCCGGGGAGTACGTGCCCGGTGGTCTGATGCCGTCCGTCCGCCAGGTCGCCGAGGAATTCGACCTGAATCGTGCGACAGCGCAACTGATTCTGGGCCGGTTGGAGTCCTACGGTTTCGTGGATGCCCACCGCGGCAAGGGATTCGTGATCCGGGACGTGCGCGCCGAGGGCGGCGTGGACGTATACGGCCGCCTGTTCCGGCTGTCGATGCCGGAGCCGGAGATCGCCGCGGAGATGTTCGGCAATATCGTCGAGGAGGAGCGCGGGATCGCGCTCGAGGCGTTGCTCGCCTACACCGGCGGTGAGCGCCCGCTCGATCCGGCGGTCCTCAAGGTCGAGATCGACGAACTGGAAAGCCTTGCGCGCGGCGCGGACCCGGATGCGCATCGGATGCTGAGCATCGAGCTCGGGCTGCTGCGCCGGCTGCTCACCGCGCTCGGGCTCTCGGTGCAGCGGGCGGTGCTCAACTCGATCGGCGAACTGGTGCTCGACGTGCCCGAGGCGGTCGAGGCGTACTTCGCGGTGTCGCCGGATCTGCACGTGCTGGTGTGGCGGGCGCTGGTGGCGGTCTGGGAATCCGACGCCGGGCCGAGTCAGGCGCAGTTGGCGCTGTTCGAGGATCTGTTCGGCATGTACCACCGCAAGGTGGTGGCGCGCTTCGAGGAGTTGGTCGGCACGGCCGAGTCCGGCGCGGCCGGCGAGGTGGCGGCCACCGCGTAAGGCCGGGGCGACGGCCCGAACGGGCTGCATCGCGGCCGACTGATGCCGACGGGTCGGTCTCGTCTCAGACAACCCCTCTTGGCAGAAAACATAGCCCGATATTCGCGTTCCCGGGAGCGCACCGACCGGCGGATCGGGTGACCGGAGTCGGCTGCCGCGCAAGGGATATCGCGCTCTTGGTCGGCGATCGGAGCGGATGCACGAAAGCAATAGTGCGCGCGCCCGGTGTACTCAGTCCACGTCGTTGTCGGCAGACAGGTACGCTATCGCGGCCAGATACTGCCGGCAGGCGAAGTGCTGATCGTGGGTGTGCAGGATCGCGCGGGCCTTGCGGTAGGTGAGCGAGCGCGGTTCGACCGCGCAATCACCGGAATTCTCGCCGCGACCTGCGGAATCGGCGGAACGGACGAGCATCTGCGTCATGGGATGCCTCTGGCCGAGTGGGGGATGGTGCACCGAGTTTAGGATCCCGGATCGTGCAGATGCAAGCACATCTGCACGCTCGTCCTCGGTGTCGACAACAACTTCCGGCGTCACGTGACTTTACGGGCAAAGGGTTGTGGCACAACCGGACTAACGGGACGAACGAGTCAAGTTCTGCGGGGCATCCTTCGCAACTTCGCTTGGTTTACCCGGTCACCAAGATCAGATCTGTTGTGTTGCAAAGGATTATGCCGCCTCGAGGCCATCGATAGCGGGCTACCTGCGTGCTATCGTCGTGCTTGCGGTTGCAACTGTAAGTACACCTGATCGAACATTTGCAAGTACTTGGGAGACCACCGTCCTGTGGGCGGTACCGGCAAGGAGTCTGAAATGACGGACATCTCGGCAACCCCGACCAATCGCTCGAACCTGTTGTGGCGCAAGAGCACTTTCAGCAATCCCAGTGGAAACTGCGTGGAGCTCGCCCCACTCGCCGACGGGCAGGTGGCCGTGCGCAACTCGCGAGACCCCGAAGGCTCGCTGATCGTGTACACCCGCCCGGAAATCGATGCGTTCCTGCAAGGCGCGAAGAGTGGAGAGTTCGACGACCTCGCGCGCTGAGCGGTAGCATTGGCAATCGGCGCGGTGGTTCGCGACAAGGCCGTTGTGAGTCCACTGCCGGCAAACCCGAGCATCGGAGTGGACCTCATGATTGCAGAACCCGTTGCCCACGAGCGGGCGGATTCCGCTGTCGCCGAACGTGGCCCGACCGCATTGCGCATCGCGGTCGGCAGTCAGCTACGGAAGCTGAGGGAGCTCAACAACATCACACGGGAGGCCGCGGGTGAACACATCCGCGGTTCCCATGCCAAGATCAGTCGTCTGGAACTCGGACGAACCGGATTCAAGGAGCGCGACATCCGGGATCTGTTGGCGCTGTACGGCGTTGACGATCCCGGTGAGCGCGAGCTGTTCCTCGACCTGGTGCGCAAGGCGAATCAGCCGGGGTGGTGGCACCGCTACAGCGACCTGCTGCCGCCCTGGTTCGAAACCTATCTGGGGCTCGAGCACGCGGCGAAATCCATTCGCACCTACGAGGGGCAGTTGGTTCCGGGTCTGCTGCAGACCCCCGACTACGCCCGCTCGGTCGTGGCCCTCGGGCACGACGCGGATGGGGAGCGCCGCGTCTCGCTGCGTCGGCGCCGCCAGGAGCTACTCACCCGCGAGGGTGCGCCGAGTTTCTGGGCCGTGCTGGACGAGGCGGTGCTGCACCGTCCCGTGGGCGGTCCCGGCGTGCTCCGTGGTCAGATCGAGCACCTCATCGAGATGTCCCGCCGGCCCAATGTGACCATCCAGTTCCTGCCCTACGCGGCGGGCGGTCATGCGGCCGCGGGAAGTTCGTTCACCATGCTTCGCTTCGCGGAGCCCGAACTGCCCGACATCGTGTATCTGGAGCAGTTGACCAGCGCCCTGTACCTGGATCGCCGTCAGGATCTCGAGCTGTACCGGCAGGTCATGGATCAGCTCAGTGTGCAGGCGGAGCCGCCGGAGCGCTCCCGCAAAGAGCTGGCAAGGATTGCTGCGGAGCTCGACTGAGCTCCGCGCGGGTCCGCCACGGGCCCGCGCTGGTCTCCGTGGAGACGGATAAGGGGCCCCTCACGGGGCCCCTATCAGCGTGTCGCGGACCGGGTGGGTTGCGGCACGGCCGGATTCGGATTACTGCCGGATGAAGCTGGAAGCGATACGCCAGAACGCCTCCGGCTGCATGTGGTGCAGATCCCAGTCGTTCACCATGGCGTGTGCCGTGGTGACGATCCGCTCGATGTCGAAATCATACCGAGTGGCCGCTCCAGTGGATTCGACCTGGCGGATGACGAAAGCGGTTGCCGTCTCACGTGAATAGGTTTGCTCCGGCTGACTTCTGTCAGCAAGCCCGAGTCGGCTGAGGTTGATTGGCTGGTTCATTCGAACGCCCCTGACGCCAGGCCGCCGGCAGACCGTGGGCGAAGAATCGCCGGTGATTCACCGCTCGGCTCTCTGGTTGTCCCCTATTGGTGCCTTGCACGACGAGTCTATGACCGTGCGTTGCGCAGATGCAAGTACATCTGCAACATCGAATTCGCAGTGTCAGAGTGCTTTTCGGGATGCTATGAGTTTGCGAAACGAGGGTTGGCGGAAGGTTGTTTTGAACACGATCAGGGGTTTCCCAGTACTTCCGATCGAAAGTTCCGGAGGAAACGACTGTTCCGCTTTTTCCAGGAATTCGCTGAAGATCAAATATCGCCGCTACAGGCCGTGTCCTGGGCCTTCGCAGCTTCGATCCGACGCTGTTCGACGACCGTCAGACTGATTCCGAAGCGCAGGCACAGCACGCCCGTGAGGCCGCACAGGGCGCTCCACCCGGGCTCACCGTAGCCCGCGGCGGTCAATGTCAATGCGATCGACACGATTCCCGCGGCCAGCAGAATGGGCCCCGGCAGATTGCGGATGCCGCGGGCCCCGTCCCGTGGATTGCGGGCGTCGCCGGGCAGTTTGTGGGCGGCGGGGTAGGCGTACGGAGTGACAGGCAACATCACTGTCCTTTCTCCGGAGGTAATGCAGAACCGATAACAAGCGGATACCCGGACAGGTGCGGCCGAATCACATGGATGTCGACCGGTTGTTCAGCGGCGGCCGTCACTGATCCCCAGATCGTCCAGCAGGCCGAGAAACGCGCGCGCATAGGGTGAGGCCGCGGTGCCGGCCCGGACGAGCTCCCAATCGATCTGCGCGCGCAATTCCCGCGCGATGTGCAGCAGCCGGGTGAAATCCAGCCGCTGCGGATCGGCCACGGTGAGTTCGTTCACCAGGAGGTCGGCGACCGACACCACCGGCGCGTCGATCGGCCCGATCGGCAGCCGCTCGGCCCGCGCCAGCAGCGCGTCGGTGACCGGCCGGTGGTCGGTGCGGAACACCAGATCCACCCGCACCGCGCCGTTGTAGAGGGTGACCCGCTCGGCCTCGGCGCCGCGCGGCGGCCGCAACCCGGCCGCCGCCAGCAGGCTGATCCCGAGCGGCGCGTCCGCGGGGCGCAGCAGCACATCGACCTCGGGCGGGGTGTCGCCCACCGGCCCGCCGCGGGCGTACACCGCGCAGTCGCCGGTGAGGGCGCACGGAATGTCGTTGTCCTGCAGGGTCTGTACAGCCAGGGTGAGGGTGCCGAGTAGCCGGTCGATGGCGCGGACCATATCGATGGCGTACCCGTGCCCGGTCTCGCTAACCCGCGCCCCCGCGCGCCGCTCTCCGCCGCCGGTGGCGCGGTCGGCCGCGGGCCATCCAGCGGACCCCGAATTGATACCGGTTCTACGGCTGTGTTAGCTCTGGGAGCAGTGATTCGATCGATTCGAGTGGACGGAGCCGGTGCCGTGGTGGATGTGCCCGCGTATTTCGACGAGGTGGACGGCGGGTTCTTCCCGACGTCGTTCGCGGCCAGCCAGTGGTCCTCGGCGCAGGTGGTCGGGCCGGCCCTGACCGGCCTGCTGGCCCGCGAGCTCGAACGCACCCAGGCCACCGACGGCTTCGCGCCGGTGCGGCTGACCGTGGACCTGTTCAGCGCCGCCCGCTTCGAGCACACCACCACCCCGGTCGTGCGGGTGCGTGACGGCAAGCGGATCCGGGTCGCGGACGTCAGCGTGGTGCAGGGTGGCACCGTCGCCGCGCGCGCCACCGCGGTGCTGCTGCAGCCCACCGAGCAACCGCCGGGCGAGCTGTGGCGCCGCGAGCGGGAGCCGCAGCCGCCCTCGCTCGAGATCGCGCCGCCCTCGCCGCTGCCCCAGACGCCGCTGTTCAACAGCGGGGAGGATTCGCCGGTGTGGAACTCGGTGCCCACCGATCACGAGAACGGCCACCGCAAGCGCACCTGGCAGAACCCGATTCGGGTGGTGACCGGTGAGGAGCTCACCCCGTTCGTGCGGGTCGCGGTGGTCGCGGAGGCCACCAGCATGATGACCAACTGGGGCGACAAGGGCATCGGGTTCATCAATACCGATATGACGCTGGGTCTTTCACGTCAGCCGGTGGGCACCGAGATCGGCGTGGAGGCCGACAGCCACTTCAGTGAGCACGGCATGGCGGTGGGCGTGGCCACCCTGTTCGACCGGACCGGTTCCTTCGGTAGCTGCATGGTGACCTCGGTGTCCAACGCGGGCCGTCAGATCAGCAATGCCCAACTCGATATGGTGATGCGCAAACGCATCTGACACGCATGGTGTGACACGCTGCCCGGTTAGGGCACGGACCGGTCTCGAAGTGGCGTCGAACGGACCACTCGGGAGTGTCGCAGTGGTGTGTCCCCGTAGGCTTCGCGGACCACCGACCGACCGATCCGTGGGGGTGTTGTGCTGAGTCGCTTCCGAAGACTGGCCGGCGCCTTGATGATCGGGTGCGCCACGATCGTCGCGTTCTGTGCCGCACCGGGATTCGCGCAACCCCCCGAACCCGGATCCGCGCCCGTCCCGCCCGGCATCTCACTGCCCGATATCCAGCGCTGGATCGACCAGGTGCTCCCGGCGCCCGCCCTCGCCCCGGCTCCGGCGGACTCGCCCTTGGTCGACACTCCGGAGCTGGAACCGGATTTGGCGGCACTGCGGGCCGCGACCATGCCCGCCCCCATCAACGACCCCTTCGTCGACGACTGGCCCGCCGGGCTGGACGTCGTCGACCCCGGCGGCATCGTCGCGGTCCGCGACGTAACCGCCACGGCCGCACCCACTCTGATCGTGCCGGTGCGGCAGGTGCTGCAGCTGAAGTACCGCACCGACGACTCGCACGGCAAGCCGTCCTACGGTGTCGCCAGCCTGATCCTGCCGGTCGACGCGTGGACCGGGGCGGGGGAGCGGCCGGTGGTGGTGAACAACCTGCCCATCGACGCGCTGGGCCGCGACTGCAACCCGGGTTACACGCTCGCACACGGGTTTTCCCGGGCCGCCAACTTCACCGGCTACGTGCTGCCCACCACGCAGCTGGCGCTGCTTCGCGGCTACGGGGTGCTCATCACCGACCACGAGGGCCCGCGGATGGCCTACGCCGAGCCCACGGTGGCCGGGCACCTCATCCTCGACGCCATCCGGGCGGTGCGGAACCAGTGGCCGGATGAGCTGGGCGAGAGCAAGTTCGGCATGATCGGCTACTCCGGCGGCGCCATCGCCACCAACGGCGCGGTGAAGCTGATGAGCGAGTACGCCCCCGAGCTGGCGGAGGTGGTGGTCGGCGCCGCCCTGGGCGGGGTGCCCGCGGATTTCAGCCTGCTGGCGCAGTCCATGAACGCCAATCTCGCCTCGGGGGTGTTCCTGGGCGCGGTCTTCGGCATCGGCCGCGAGCGGCCCGAGATCCTGGCCCACATGAACCATCTGGCGCGGTGGGTGGCGGTGACGCCGTTGATCAACAGCCAGTGCAGCGAGGTGTTCGCGGTGCCCGGCGTGCTGCAGCTGCCGATCGACATCGCCGCCGACATCCCCGACCCGCTGAACAGCGATCTGGCGCACGAGATCTACAGCATCACCCGCATGGACGGCAGGAAATCACCGGTGCCGCTGTTCATCTTCAACGGCGAGCAGGAATTCTGGGTCCCCGCCGCCGGCGCGAAGAACCTCTACCACGAGCAGTGCGCGCTGGGTGTGCCCGCCGTCTACCGCAGCGTGTTCGGCGAGCACTTCATCGCGGCCTTCACCGGCTATCCCGAATCCCTGAGCTGGCTCGACCAGCGCTTGCAAGGCATACCCGCGCCCAACGAATGCTGAACGCGGGCAGCCTGTTTCAACACCCCGGCGATATCCGAGGGCTTCCTGGGAAGCCCTCGGCATCTCGTGGCAGTTTCAGGGGAAGCCCCTGAGAGCCCCGAGAGTTGGGCCTGCGCTCACATCGGGAAGAGGTTGTGCTTACGCGGGTTGGGCTTGCGGACCGCGTTCTTGTCGCGCAGCAGGCGCAGCGCCTTGCGGATCTCGAGGCGGGTCGCCGACGGCTCGATGACCGCGTCGATGTAGCCGCGCTCGGCAGCCACCCACGGGTTGTCGATGAGCGCGTTGTAGAAGTCGACCATCTGCTTGCGCACGGTCTCGCGCTGCTCGGGCGGAGTCGCGGCGAGGGTCTTCTTGCCGGTGACGGTGACCATGCCGTCGGCGCCGATGACCGCGATGCGGGCGGTCGGCCACGCCAGGTTGATGTCGACGCCGAGCTGCTTGCAGCCCATGACCGCGTAGCCGCCGCCGTACGCCTTGCGGGTCACGATGGTGACGATCGGGACGGTCGCCTCGATGAGCGCGCGGAACATGCGGCCGCCGCGCTTGATGACGCCGTTGCGCTCCTCCTCGACGCCGGGCAGCACGCCCGGGGTGTCGACGACGTAGACGAGCGGGATGTTGAACGCGTCGCACAGGCGGATGAAGTACGCGCCCTTGTCCGAGCAGGCCGCGTCGAGCGCGCCGCCGAGCACCATGGGCTGGTTGGCGATGACGCCGACCGGCCGGCCGTCGACGCGGGCGAATCCGGTGATGAGGTTCTGCGCGGCCGCTTCGCCGACCTCGAGGAAGGCCCCGTCGTCGAAGATGCGCAGCAGCACCTCGTGCATGTCGTAGCCCTGGCGATCGGAGTCCGGGATGATCCGGTTCAGTTCCAGGTCGGAGTCGGTGAGCTCGGGCTCGAGGCCGGGGTTGATGACCGGCGGTTCCTCGATGCAGCTGCTGGGCAGGTAGCTGAGGTATTCGCGGGCCCAGTTCAGGGCGTCGGTCTCGGTCTTGGCCACGTGGTGCAGCAGGCCGTTGCGGGCCTGCACGGCCGCGCCGCCCAGCTCCTCGGCGCTGATGTCCTCGCCGGTGATGCCCTTGATGACCTCGGGACCGGTGACGAACATGTAGGAGTCGTCGGTGGCGATGAGCACGTCCATGTTGACCGGGCCGTACACCGAACCGGCCGCGCACTTGCCGAACATGACCGCGACCATCGGCACGAAGCCCGACAGGTCCTCCTGCAGGCGGCACATGGTGGCGTACCAGGCCAGCGCGGTGACGCCCTCCTGGATGCGGGCGCCGCCGGAGTCGTTGATCACCACGACCGGGCAGGCGTTGTTGTAGGCGAATTCCATGGCGAGGCGGACGCGGCGGCCGAAGGTCTCGCCGACCGAACCGCCCTGCACTCCGGAGTCGTGGGAGATGACCACGACCGGGCGGCCGTCGATCATGCCGCGACCGGTGACCACGCCGTCGCCGTAGAGGGCGTGCGGCTGACCGGGCGAGCGCATGAGCGCACCCATTTCGACGAAGCTGCCCGGGTCCAGCAGTATGTTCACCCGTTCGCGGGCGCTGGCGACGCCTTTGGCGATTCGCTTCTGGATACCCTTCTCGCCGGTCGGTTCTTCGGCGATCTCCAGGAGCTTGCGCAGTTCCGCCAGCTTTTCCGCTGTACCCGTCATTACTTAGGTCTTGCCTTTCGCCTTCATGGGTCGGGCATGATCGGTGCCCGCGTCGAGCCGGATCACGACTCGACCGCCCACGGTACCGTGCGTGTCCCCTTCCTAACCAGCGAACGCCTGGGTAATGTGCCCGGCCTCGCGCCCGGGGAGCGCGGCTCCTCACAACTCGACTGTTGTTCTTGTGCGGCGACAGCCCGTCCCCGTGCCGCGAACCAGGCCGCCGTCAGCGATACACTGCGGCCCGTGAGCTCACCCATGACTGTGCGAGCGGGGACGCCCGAGGTGATCCGGCCCGATCTCGACACCTTCGGATTCTCGGAGTGGCGGCGGACCGTTGTGGTCGGTGCGGTGCTGGGCGGCTCGGTCGTGAGCAGCGTGCTGCGCGGCGGCCTACGCCCGGCCAAGCGCAAGCGCGCCGCGGCCGAGGGCGTGGTGAACGGCTTCGAGACGCTGGGCCCGATGTTCGTGAAGCTGGGCCAGTTGATCGCGTCCTCGCCGGGCGCGTTCCCGCGCGAGCTGGCCGACGCCTGCCTGCGCTGCCTCGACGACGTGCCGCCCTTCGCCTCGGCGGACGCCCGCGCCATCATCGAGGCCGATCTGGGCAAGCCGATCTCGGAGCTGTTCCTGGAGTTCGACGACGAACCGCTCTCGGCGGCCTCCATCGCCCAGGTGCACGCGTGCGTGCTGCCCGACGGCCGCCCGGCGGTGGTGAAGGTGCAACGGCCCGAGATCGCCCGGCGCATGATCGTGGATCTGCGCTCGGCCATGCGGCTCGCGCGCACCCTGGAGAAGCGGTCGGAGAACGCCCGGGTCGCCAATACCCAGGCGGTGGTGCGGGATCTGTACGAGGCCACCGTCGCGGAACTGAACTTCCTGATCGAGGCCGAGAACCAGACCCGCGCCCGCCAGCACCTGAGCGCCTTCGGCGACAACACCAATGTGGCGGTGCCCGAGGTGTATTGGGACTATTGCGCCCCGCGGGTGCTGTGCATGGAACGCATGCGCGGCATGCCGCTGGACCGCTTCGACGATATCCGCGCCGCCCACCCGGAGCCGGAGCTGCTGATCCGCCGGCTGGTGAAGGCGTGGATGGAATCGGTTGCGGTGCACGGTGTCTTCCACGGCGACGTGCACGCGGGCAACCTGTGGCTGCTCGACGACGGCCGGGTGGCCATGCTCGACTTCGGCATCGTGGGCAAGATGGAGGCCGAGTGGCGCGAGTTCGTGCGCGCGCTGTTCTACGCCAGCTCCATCGACAACGACTTCCGCCCGGTGGCCCGCGCGCTGCGCGCCCTGGACCTGGTCGCCGACGACAGCGGCGATGACGCCACCATCGGCCGTCAGCTCGCGGTCGCGCTGGGCCCGGTGCTCTCGGGCAGCCTGGACAAGCTGGATCTGGGCGTGGTCTCGGCGCGCCTGCTGGAGTTCGGCAAGCGCCGCGGCGCGTCGGGCCCGCAGCAGCTGGTGCTGATGGGCAAGCAGCTAGGCTATTTCGAGCGGTACGCGGTGGCGCTGGCCCCCGGCTGGAAGCTGGGGCGCGATCTCTACCTGTTCCGCAATATCTTCCCCGCCGAGGTGGCGGCCAAGGTCGCCGCCGAGGGCATCGAGCTCCCGGCCGACTGATCGCGCAAGCCTGAGAGAAGCGTCAGGAAACCCTCAGGCTACGGCCAGATTCACCCGGCACTGTGGATGGCAGACAGCGTCGGGCGAGCCTGCGAGGTGCGGAATGGTCGAATTCGAGGTCACCGGAACCACTGTGACGGTGCGGGTCACCGGCGCGCACAAGGTGCTCGCGCTGCGTGATCACGTGAGCTTCGATCTGGCCCAGGTCCGGGCCGTCGGGCCCGCGCCGGTGGATCTGCGTCCTCCGTGGCTGCGGACACCGGGCACCTTCTTCCCCGGCGTGATCGCCGCGGGCATCTTCCGCGGCAAGGGCCGCAAGGAGTTCTGGGACACCCGGTTCGACGGTCAGGGCGTGCTGATCGAGCTGACGGGCGCGGATTTCACGCGCGTGGTGGTGGATGCCGCCGAGCCGGAGTCGGTGCTGCGGCGGTTGACGGCGCTGGCCGCCTGATGTCCGGGGCCCGGAATCGTCCGGGCCCATAAACCCGAATTGCTCGTGCCGCAGGCCCTCTTCTTCGAGGGTGCGGCACGAGCGGGTCGGGGCGGATTTTGGGGGTGATGGGTGGAATTGTCAGGGGGTCGGGCAGAGGAAGGCGCCGGCGGGCGGCGGAACGGGGACGATCCTTTCCGGCGCCGGTGCCGGGACCGCGGCGGGGGCGTTGGGGGCCCCACCCGGGGCGCCCGCGGCGGGCGCACCGACGTCACCGGAACCCCATGCGGCGGACGGATTCATGGTGAAAACGGCGGCACAGACGAATGCACTGACGAGCAAGCCGAGCGCTTTCTTTTGCGTCATGGAGAAGGACGCTACAACCAGTTCGGGATAATTGGTGGGATGCCTGGATCTCCGGGAATGTCGTGACCAGCCGTTCGCATGCGCGGTGGTTCGAATTCGTTTGTCGCGCAACCAGACTAATTGGTCGGAATAGTTTGTTTTCAGATTATTGTGTTATGGACTGTGCCAGAGCACGTTTCGGTCACGAACTGGTGTGTCGGCGGGGATTTTGCCCGTTTCTGTAGTGCACTGCCCGGGAGAACTCGACCGGGAGGATGTGCGATGACTGCTGGATCTGGTTCGAGGATCGCCGTCGCGGCGGCGCTCACGCTTGCCGTTTCCGCCGCGGTGGCCGTCCACGCGCCGTTGAGCGCGGGCGCGGGCACCTGCGGATCGAGTCTGGGGGATTTCCGTGGCGCATTCGCCGTTCAGGACGATCCGGGGACCGTGCTGAGTTTCGACGGGGCGGGCGGCATCGCCTTCCGCGGTACCCGGCTCGGCGCCGGTGAGGGCATCTACGCGGTCATTCCGTCGGGCGGATTCACCGCCACCCTGCGCATGACCGACAGCGGCGAAGACGCCGTCCGGCCGGATAATTCGACCGCGATGGTCAAGAGCACGATCCTGACCTGCCCGGCCGGAACGCAGGTCGGGACTTTCCTCTCACTGGATCAAAGCAGCAGGCGATTCAATTACGCGCGGTCGACCTGAAAAACCTGTGACAGCAATGGTTTACCGGCTGAATCGCAGGGTGACGAGCTGGAAAGGCCGCAGGCGCAGCCGAATTCCGCCGTCGGTGGATTCGGCGGTCATTTCTTCCGGTAATGGCCGCTCCAGCAGATCGCAGCAGCGGTAACCGGTGAACGCGAATCCCGGTGTCAGCACGGCGGTCGCGCGACCGCCGGCGGCCTCGTACAGCCGCACCACGACATCGCCGGAACCGTCGTCGGCCAATTTGACCGCGCTGGTAACCACATCGTCATTGTCGACCGAGAACAACGGCGCGACCGGCTCGGCGACGCCGGGGGTGACCGGCGGGAGGTTGATGCGGTAGCCCGCGCGCACGGCATCGGTGATCGACGCGCCCGGCAGCAGCGCGTGCCGGAATTGGTGTGCGCCATGGTCGGTGTGCGGATCCGGGAAACGCGGGGCGCGCAGCAGGGACGCGCGGACGGTGATGGTGGTGCCGCCGTCGGGTCGCACGGTGCGGGTCAGATCGTGGCCGTAGGTGGCGTCGTTGACCAGGGCCGCGCCCCAGCCGGGTTCGGCGACGTGGATGAAGCGGTGGTTGCAGGCCTCGAATTTGGCGTATTCCCAGCTGGTGTTGGTGTGGGTGGGCCGGTAGAGGTGGCCGAACTGGGTTTCGGAGGCGTAGCGGTCGGCGTGAATGTCCAGGGGGAAGGCCAGTTTGAGGAACTTCTCGGTCTCGTACCAGTCGACCATAGTGGTGATCTCCAGGGCGCCGGTGTCCGCGCGCAGGGTGAGGAGCTGTTCGACGGTGGAGGATCCGAAGGAGCGGCCGACGCGGATCGCGGCCTCGGTGGGGGAGTCGGTCTCCGCCACCAGGAAGTCCACGTCGGTGAGGTCGGTGACGGTATTGCGGTAGAACTGGTCGACGTCCCACGCGTCCCAGGAGTTCGGGTAATCCTGGTGCAGCTGCAGCAGATTCGCGGCCGCGCCCGGCGGCAGCGTCTCGCGCTGCTGCTCGAGGTCGTACAGGGACACCACCAGCCCGCGCGCGTCGACCTCCACCCGCGTCCGGGTGTTGGCGAGCCAGAACCCGCCTCCGGACCGCTCGGTCACCGTGCAGTCGCGGCCGGGTGCGGCGGGTCCCGCGCCGCCGGCCGGAATACCGTTCCAGGCGTGCGGGGCCGGGTTGAAGACGTGTGGCCCGGACCGTTCGCCGCCGAGCGCCCATTGCGCGCGCTCGATGACGGCCGACAGTTCCGCGGCGACCCGGGTGTAGGTGCGCTCGGCCTCGCGGTGCACCCAGGCGATCGAGGAGCCCGGCAGGATGTCGTGGAACTGGTGCAGCAGCACCGTCTTCCAGAGCCGGTCCAGATCGGCGGCCGGGTACTCGTAGTCGGTGCGGACCGCCGCGGTGGCCGCCCACAGTTCGGCCTCGCGCAGCAGGTGCTCGCTGCGCCGGTTGCCCTGCTTGGTCTTGGCCTGGCTGGTCAGGGTCGCGCGATGCAGTTCCAGATACAGCTCGCCCACCCACACGGCCGGATTCGGGTATTCGGCCTGGGCCTTGGCGAAGAAGTCGGCGGGCCGCTCCCACGCCACCTTCGGTGACCCTTCGAGATCGCGCATGCGGGCGGCGCGGGCGATCATCTCGCGGGTGGTTCCGCCGCCGCCGTCGCCCCACCCGGTCGGCGCCAGCGATCGGGTGGCCCGCCCTTTCTCCTTGAAATTCTTGGCGGCGTAGGCGATCTCGCGGGCCTGCATGGAGCAGTTGTAGGTGTCGACGGGCGGGAAGTGGGTGAAGATCCGGGTCCCGTCGATGCCCTCCCACAGGAACGTGTGATGCGGGAAGGTGTTGGTTTGGCTCCACGAGATCTTCTGGGTGAGCAGCCATTTGGATCCGGCGGCCTTGATGATCTGCGGCAGTCCGGCGGCGAAGCCGAAGGTGTCGGGCAGCCACGCCTCCTCGTTCTCGATGCCGAATTCCTCGAGGAAGAAGCGTTTGCCGTGCACGAACTGCCGTGCCATGGCTTCCGAGCCCGGCATGTTGGTGTCCGATTCCACCCACATGCCGCCGGCCGGCACGAATCGCCCGTCGGCCACCGCCGCCTTGACCCGGGCGTACACCTCGGGCCGGTGCTGTTTGAGGAAGTCGTATTGCGCCGCTTGGGACATGGTGTAGATGAAGTCGGGTTCGGCGTCGAGCAACGCGGTCATGTTCGCGGTGGTCCGCGCGACCTTGCGCACGGTCTCGCGCAGCGGCCACAGCCACGCGGTGTCGATGTGCGCGTGCCCGACCGCGGAAATGAGATGCGCGGACGCGATCGCCGGTTGCGCGAGCACCCCGGCCAGGCAGGCGCGGGCGGCGCTCGCGCCCGCGTTGACGTTCTGGAGATCGATCGCGTCCAGGGCCCGTTCGATGGCCCGCACGATGTCATAGCGTCGCGCGGGGTCCTCCGGCATCTCGTGCATGAGCTCGCCGAGCACCTCGAGGTCCTGGACGAGCTGCCACACCTCCTCGTCGAAGACGACGAGATCCATACGCCCCAAACGGTATTGGGGTTCGGTGCCGGCGGTCTCCAGCTCGCCGAGACCGGTCGGCCCGAAGAACGGGATGATCGGATTCGACGCCGCCTCCACGTGCAGCAGCACCTGCTCGCCGCCGCGGGCCGGCGCCGCCACCCGCACCCACTGGTTGCGCGGATGCAGCCCTTTCACCGGTGATCCGTCGGGCCGGTACACCAGCCCCTCGCACTGGAATCCGGTCTGGTTGGCGTCGAATCCGAGATCGATGATCGCCTCGACGGTCCGCCCGGCCCACTCCGCGGGCACGGTGCCCTCGACGGTCAGCCAGCTGGTGCCCCAGGGCGCGCCCCACCGGGCGCCCGGAGCGGTGGGCGTGCGCGGCGCGGCGAGGCCCTCGGCGATCGGAACCGGTTCGCCCGGCGCTTCCCAGATGGATACCCGCATCGGCGTGGACTCCGGGTACACGGCGGGTCTGACGCGGTCGAGCACCCGCCCGAGCCTGCCCTCGATCAACCGGCGGTCATCGTGCATAACGGTGGCTCCCATCGGGCGTGGGTGGTGACCGGCGAACCGTCTCCCGCCCGACTCTAGCGGCCGCGGGTCCGCCGTCCGGGAATGCTCAAACCGTCGGCGCGGACCGGTACGGCGGGGGAACCGCCTGTCGCAGCACGCGCAGCGCGGGCACGGCGAGGATCCCGGCCAGCCGGGTGTAGGGCCAGACCGCGATGATCGCCACCACGATCAGTCCGCGTGCCTGGTACAGCAGCGGCGCGTGATCCATGCCGGTGGGGTCGGGGTGCAGGGCCAGTAGTGAACGCACCCACGGGAACAGGGTTTCGGCGGCCCGGTAGCGGCTGCCGGTGGCGCTGCCGTCGAAGGTCACCAGTACCGCCGACAGCAGTGCCGCGCTCAGCAGCGGCAGGGTGAGCCGGTCGATCGGGGTGACTCGGTGCCGGCTGTCGGCGGCGATCAGCGGGGGGATGAGGATCAGTGCGACTCCGGCGACGGTGACGGGCGCGGCCACGATCTGCGCGGCCCACAGCAGCACCTGGACGTCGTGTTCGGGCCGGGTATGGGGTCCCGACGCCAGCATTTCCGCCACCCGGACCGCGAACACCACCGGGAATCCGGCACGCACGGCCCCGATCCCGATGCGCTGGGCGCGGTCGATGTGCGGGCCGTAGAGGTATCCGCGGAATCCGTCGCGCCGGTACCGCCACACATGTCCGATGGCGCAGGAGAGGACAGCGGCATACGGCAATGCCACCCAGACCGCGAACATCATGCCCTCATCCCACAGGTCGGCATCCGAACCACTCGCCGAGACACTGTCGCATGCCGGACGCCGCCGGAGAAGTGTCCGATCGTGCCAACTCTGCGAGCCGGGTGGCGCGCTATTGCCAGAGGTGGGACATCATGTGCGGGTACCGAACCGGCCGGTAGTCGGTGAAGGTGATGTCACGAACCTGGCTGAAGTCCGACCACAGCAGCGCGCCGCCTTTGAGGCGCACCGGGATTCGCACCCGCGCCCGCACCTGGCGCATCTCGTCCTCGGTGGCGGGGCGCGCGGGGCCCGCGGTGCCGTAGAGCCGGACCCCGGGCGGGCTCGGGAATCGCGCGGTCAGCAGGGACCGGAACCAGTACAGCGGCCGGCCGTCCACGGCCATCAGGCAGACCCGCGGATCGCGGTCCAGGTTGCGGCCCAATGCCTGCGCGTATTGGTCGAAGTAGAACCCGGTGGTGTCGTCGCGCAGGAAGACGGTGCCGATCGGTGCGACGGTCGGCGCACCGTCCTCGTCGATCGAGGCGATCGCGCAGTGCCCGGCGCGAGATATGGTCTCGCGGATGCGATTCCAGTTCTGTTCGAGAGTCAAGGCCGGTCCTCATCGATGCGAGCGGGCAGAACGATTCGAGCGTAATCGAATCCGCGCCGACCCCATGTGAGGGCGGTGTGCCGCAATTGTCGGGACAGCGGCGGGCGGGTGGCGCATGATGGCGGCATGGGTTCAGACGCGGCGCGGCGGGCCGTACTCGAAATGATCTGCGACACCTTCGCGCCCGGGGACGGGGGCGAGCTGGCGCCGGCCTCCGCGTTGGGGGTCGCCGACACCGTCACCGAACTGCTCGGGCGCAATCCGCGCGACGCGGAGCGGCGGCAGTTCGAACTGCTGATGCGCGTGTGGGATTCCCGCGTGTTCGGGGCGTTCAACGGTGCGGGGCTGCGGAAGTTCTCGCGGTTGAGCGCCGAGCAGCGGGAGCGCTGGCTGCTCGGCATGGCCAACTCGCGGTTGGGCCAGAAGCGGGCGCTGTTCCAGGCGTTGAAGGGCGCGGCGGTCACCTCCTACTACCTCACGCCGGGGCCGACCGGCGTGAACCCGGTGTGGGACCGGATGGGTTTCCCGCCCGCCTTCGGCCCGGTCGAGGGCGCACAGCGCGGTCTGAGCCCCGAACGCCCGGACTCCGACACCACCGTGGTGTGCGACGTGGTAGTCGTCGGCTCGGGTGCGGGCGGCGGCACGGCCGCGGCGGTGCTGGCCCGGGCCGGGCTGGATGTCATGGTGCTGGAACGCGGCGACTACCTCGACGACCCGGATTTCGGGATGGGCGAGAAGGAAGGCTTCCTGAAGCTGTACGCCCCGGGCCCGGCCGCCACCGCCGAGGGGCAGCTCGGGCTGGTGGCGGGCAGCGCGCTGGGCGGTGGCACGGTGGTCAACTGGACCACCTCGTTCCGCACCCCCGACGATGTGCGCGCGGAATGGGCGCGGGCGGGTGCGCCGCAGTTCGGCGAGCAGGAGTACACCGACGCCCTCGACGCGGTGGTGTCGCGGCTCGGGGTGAATCTCGAGCACTCGCCGGCCTCGCGCCGCGACGAGATCCTCGAGCGCGGCCTGCGCAAACTGGACTGGCACGTCGAGCCGCTGCCGCGCAACGTGAGCAACTGTGATGCCGGAATCGAATGCGGGCGTTGTGGTTTCGGCTGCCGCATCGGCGCCAAGCAGTCGGTGGTGAAGACCTGGCTGGCCGATGCCGCGCAGGCGGGAGCGCGCCTGTTCGTCGGCACCGACGTGCGTCGCATCGTGGTCACCAACGGCACCGCCACCGGTGTGGAAGCCGTGACGGCGGAGGGCCGTTCGGTGTGGGTGCATGCCCGCGCGGTGGTCGTCGCGGCCGGCGCCATCCAGACCCCGGCCCTGCTGCGGCGCTCGGGCCTGACCAATCGGGCGATCGGCGACTTCCTCCGATTGCATCCCGCCACCGCCGTTTTCGGCCAGTTCGACGAGGAGATCCGCCCGTGGGAGGGCGGCATGCAGACCCGCTACTCCAAGCAGGACCGCGATCTCGACGGCGACGGCTACGGCGTCATCTACGAGACCGGGCCCATGACCCCGGGCATGTCGGTGGGCTTCCAGGCGTGGACCGGCGCGGCGACGCATCGGGACCGCATGCTGAAGCTGGCGAATACCGTCGCCGTCGGCGTGATCACCCGCGACCGGGACCACGGCTCGGTCGAGACCGACCGCCAGGGCGAGGCGGTGGTCCGCTACCGGCTGTCGGCTCGCGACGCCGCGCACATGCATACCGGAATCGTCAATGCCGCAAGCATTCTGGAGGCGGCGGGCGCGCGGCGGATCTTCTCCGGTCATCAGGCCGGTGTCGGATACGAGCCGGGCGTCAGCGGTTCGCACGAGGAGTTCGCCGCGCAGGCCGACGCGGCCGGGTACGCCCCCGGCCAGTGCTCGATGGGCGCGCTGCACATCATGGGCTCGGCCCGGATGGGCGGTTCGCCCGCCGATTCCGCGACCAATCCCGACGGGGTGACGTGGGATGTCCCGAATATCGTGGTGGCGGACGGTTCTTGCTTCCCGACCGCCTCTGGCGTGAACCCGATGGTGAGCATCGAGGCCATCGCGTACATGAACGCCACCCGCCTCGCGGCCCGGCTGGCGTAGTTCGATCGCGCTGCGCGGCAGGCTAGTTCAGCGCCGCGCCGAAGGTGCCGACGATCACCCGATGGATCTGGCCCACGGCCCGATCGATCGGGCCGGTCGGCTGGAACAGATGGCTCAGGGCGAGCCGGACCAGCACCTCGGTCATCGAGGTCAGTTCGGCGTCGCTCATGTCGTCGAGCCCGTACTGCGCCCGGATGGCGGCGGACAGCGCGGTGACCGCGCGCCCCAGCACCGGCTCGGTCTCGGTCATCAGCACCGGGAGCAGAGAGGTGTCGGTGGCCGATCGCCCGGACAGGACCGCCTTGAGCAAGGTGTTGTCGGCGCCGGTGCGCAGCGTGAACTCGACCGCCTCGGTCATGCCGTCGGCGACGTCGGCCGGGTGCGTGGCCAGGCATTCGGTGATGCCGACCAGGAAGGTGTCGACCTCCTGCTGCACGACCACTTCGGCCAGCTCGTGTTTGTTGGCGAACTCCTTGTAGAGCACCGGCCGGCTGACGCCGACTTCCTTGGCCAGCCGTGACATGTTCACCGCACCCCAGCCCTCGGTGATCACGATGCTGCGCCCGGCCTCGATGATCCGCCCGCGCAGCAGCTGCCGCATCTCGGTCTGGAAGTTCGGTGCTTCAACCACGTCCCGATCGTACATGGGCTCAACTTTCGTCTCGTCGTTGACAGACTGGATCACAGTGTATCTAATGAATACAGTTCTTGAGAAAGTGTAAACGCTAGGAGTACGGCAATGACGACGTCTCATTCGCGAATCGGAGGCAGTGGCGAGCCGGAGGCCACGGCACGTCCGCAGTGGCGTGATCGCAAGCGGTATCTGTGGCTGCTCGGTCTCGTTCCCCCGACCGCCCTGTTCCTGGCGATGGCGCTGGTCTGGGCGTTCAACGAGTTCGGCTGGACCGCGGTCTCCCCGGTGTGGTGGTGGATCGGCCCGCTGATCGTGTACGTGCTGCTGCCGATCCTGGACCGCTTCTTCGGCCCGGACGGCCAGAACCCGCCGGACGAGGTGATGGAGTACCTCGAGAACGACAAGTACTACCGGTACTGCACCTACGCCTACATCCCGTTCCAGCTGCTGAGCCTGACCGTGGCCTGCTACCTGTGGACCGCGACCGACCTGTCCTGGCTGGGCGTCGACGGCGGCTTGGGCGTGGTCTCCAAGCTCGGCCTGGCGCTGAGCATGGGCGTGATGGGCGGCGTCGGCATCAACACCGCGCACGAACTCGGCCACAAGAAGGACGAGCTCGAGCGCTGGCTGTCGAAGATCACCCTGGCCCAGACCTTCTACGGCCACTTCTACATCGAGCACAACCGCGGTCACCACGTGCGGGTCGCCACCCCCGAGGACCCGGCCAGCGCTCGCTTCGCCGAGACCTTCTGGGGATTCCTGCCGCGCAGCGTGTGGGGGAGCCTGCGCTCGTCGTGGGAGCTGGAGGCCAAGCGGCTCGAGCGGCTCGGCCAGAGCCCGTGGACGATTCGCAACGACGTGCTCAATGCCTGGCTGATGTCGGTGGTGCTGTTCGGCGTGCTGGCCGCGGTGTTCGGCCCGGCGGTGCTGCCCTGGCTGGTGATCCAGGCGGTCTACGGTTTCGCGCTGCTGGAGACGGTGAACTACCTCGAGCATTACGGTCTGATGCGGCAGAAGACCGCGACCGGTCGCTACGAGCGCTGCACCCCGGAGCACAGCTGGAACTCCGACCACATCGTCACCAATATCTTCCTGTACCACCTGCAGCGGCACAGCGACCATCACGCGAACCCGACTCGGCGGTATCAGATCCTGCGCAGTATGGACGGCGCGCCGAACCTGCCCAGCGGCTACGCGAGCATGATCTCGCTGGCATACTTCCCGCCACTGTGGCGCAAGGTGATGGATCACCGGGTGCTCGAGCACTATTCGGGTGACATCACCCGGGCCAATGTGCAGCCCCGCAAGCGCGCCCGCGTGCTGGCGAAGTACGGGGTGGTGGCGTGATGTCGGCCTACCGCTGCCCGATCTGCGATTACGTCTACGACGAGGCGAAAGGCGCCCCGCGCGAAGGCTTCCCGGCCGGCACCGCCTGGTCGGCCATCCCCGATGACTGGTGCTGCCCCGACTGCGGGGTGCGCGAGAAGATCGATTTCGAACCCACTTCCACCCCGACGGGACGCTGATGAGCACCGACTTCAAACTCTTCCGCTGCCTGCAGTGCGGCTTCGAATACGACGAGGCCCTGGGCTGGCCCGAGGACGGCATCGCGCCGGGCACCCGCTGGGACGACATCCCCGAGGACTGGTCCTGCCCGGATTGCGGTGCGGCCAAGACCGATTTCGAGATGGTCGAGGTCAGCCGCGCGTGAGCGGGCGCATCGTCATCGTGGGTGCGGGCGTGGCGGGGGCCACCGCCGCGCGCACCCTGCGCACCGAGGGCTACACCGGTGAGATCGTGCTGCTGGGCGCGGAATCCGCGCTGCCCTACCGGCGGCCGATGGTCTCCAAGGAACTGCTGGCAGGCGCGGTCGAGGACCGTCGGTTGCTGTTGCATCCCGCAGACTTCTGGGCGGGCAACGACATCGATCTGCGGGTGGGCGTGCCGGTCGAATCCATCGATCCCGGGCCGGGTCTGGTGTGGCTGACCGACGGCACCGCGATCGGCTACGACTCGCTGCTGCTGGCCACCGGTGCCCGGTCGCGGCAGCTGGCGGTGACCGCGGACCGGTCCGTGGCGCCCGACGCCGCGTTGCCGGTACACACCTTGCGGGGCCGGGCCGAGGCCGAGGCCCTGCGGGCGACCCTCGCGCGGGATCCGTCGCTGCTGATCATCGGGGCCGGCCTCATCGGCTGCGAGGTGGCCGCCACCGCACGGGGTCTCGGCGCGGAGGTCGCCGTGCTCGACGCCGGGACCGCGCCGTTGGAGCGGGTCGCGCCCGCCGTCGTCGGCGACTACATCCGAAAGCTGCACGCGGACAATGGGGTGGCCATCTCGACCCAGGTGCGGCTCTCGCATCTGGCCTACACCGGCGCCGAAGTGGTCGCCGTGGCCGAGGACAACCGCACCTGGACGGCGGCGGCTGTTCTGGTCGCGATCGGATCTGTCCCGGACACTGGGCTCGCCTTCACCGGCGGGCTGGCTGTGGACGACGGAATCCGGGTGGACGAGCGGTATCGCACGTCGGCGCCGGGGGTGTTCGCCGCGGGTGACGCGGTGACTCGACTGGATCCGAAATCGGGCCGGTATCGCCGTGAGGAGCATTGGAACAGCGCGCAGGCGCAGGGTGCGGCGGCGGCGCGATCGATGCTCGGATTGCCTGCCCTGACCGCCGAGGTGCCGTGGGGCTGGTCGATGCAGTACGGCCGGAACGTGCAGTTCGCGGGCGTGATTCGGGCCGAGGACGAGCTGATCGTGCGGGGGAGCGCGGAGTCCGGTGACGCCACGGTGCTGGCGCTGCGCGACGGCCGCCCGGTCGGTGGGGTGGCGATCGCCCGCCCGGCGGAGTTCCGGGTCGCACGGGACCTGATCGGCCGGGGAGCGGTGCTGGACGCAGGGGCGTGCGCTGATGAGTCCTTGCCGCTGGCCGAGGCGCTCGCACTGTCCGGACAGTCGTGAGGGCATGTGCCCGCAGTTGAGCTAACACCTCGCAATATCTGAAATGCCACTGGACCAACCGAATGGTCCGGTGGCATTTCTCATTTGCCGATCTATTGCTGAAAGCTGCTGGTAGTAGCTGCTATTCGCGCGGCGCGCGTATCTTTCTCCGCTTTCGCGACCCCTGTCAAGGCCCCGGATATTTCGGTGAAGACTGACACGTCAGTCCGAAATCTGTATTACTGTCTCGGTCAGTCGGAACCGGGTCAACAGAGGGACCGGTCGGCATCGACCAACCAGTGGGGCTGTGGGGTGGTGAACATTGGTCGAGAAGATTGTTCGGGGGCCGGAACCGCTATGGCAGGCAATCGAATTCGTACTCTCGGGACTGCGGACCTTCGGCCGCACCATTCAGCTGGCGATCGCGGCGTTCCGCTTCCTGATCGTCGACATCGTCAAACTCCGCCATCCCTGGCGTGACACCGTGCAGCAGGGCTGGTTCATCGTCAGCGTCACCGCGATTCCCGCTGTGCTGGTGTCGGTTCCGTTCGGTGTGATCGTCGCGGTGCAGGTGGGAAGCCTGACCCAGCAGGTCGGCGCGAGCTCGGTGTCCGGCGCGGCCGGCGGGCTGGGCGTCATCCGGCAGGGCGCGCCGATGGTGACCGCGCTGCTGCTCGGCGGCGCGGCGGGCTCGGCCATCTCCTCCGACCTGGGCGCGCGCACCATCCGCGACGAGGTGGATGCCTTGCGCGTCATGGGAATCGACCCGGTGCGGCGACTGGTCGCCCCGCGGCTGGCGGCCATGATCGCGCTGACCCCGCTGCTGTGCATGCTGATCATCTTCATGGGCGTGTTCACCGGTTACGTGATCGCCGTGGGCTTCCAGGGCGTGACGCCCGGCTCGTACCTGTCGGCGTTCGCGGCCTTCGCCAAGATGAGCGACCTGTGGGTGGCGATCGTGAAGTCGATCCTGTTCGGCGTCATCGTGCTCATCGTGTCCTGCCAGCGCGGGCTGGAGGCCACCGCCGGCCCCAAGGGCGTGGCCAATGCCGTGAACGCGGCGGTGGTGATCGGCGTGATCGCCGCCTTCGGCGTGAATCTGGTGATCACCCAGCTGGTGTCGATGTTCATACCGACGCAGGTGGGCTGATGACCCAGGTACCCGCGCGATACACCCCGCTCGGCGCGGCGGGCCGGGCGATCGGCGCGAGCGCGCAGGCGCCGCTGTCGTTCGCCGAATCCCTGGGCCATCAGGCGACTTTCGTCTACCAGGTGCTGGCCGCCATCCCGCACACGCTGCGGGTGTACCGGCGTCAGACCATGCTCATCCTCTCCGATATCACCTGGGGCTCCGGCTCGCTCATCGTCGGCGGCGGCACCGTGGCGGTGCTGGCCTTCCTGGGGATCGCGGTCGGCGGCTCCATCGGCGTGGAGGGTTTCACCGCGCTGAACATGGTCGGGATGGGCCCGCTCACCGGGTTCGTCTCGGCGTACGCGAACACCCGGGAGATGGCTCCCATGGTGGCGGCCATCGGTTTCGCCGCGCAGGCGGGCTGCCGGATGACGGCCGAGATCGGCGCCATGCGCATCTCCGAGGAGATCGACGCGCTGGAAGCCATCGGCATCCGTCCGATGCCGTTCGTGGTGACCACCCGTGTCATCGCGGGGGCCGTCACCATCGTGCCGCTGCACCTGCTCACGCTGATCCTGTCGTACCTGTCGTGCGCGACCGTGGTGAACGTGCTGCACGGGCAGTCCTCGGGCACCTACTACCACTATTTCGACGCCTTCCTGCAGCCCGGCGACGTTATCGCCTCACTGGTCAAGGCGACGATCTTCGTGGTCACCATCATTCTCATCCACGGCTACCAGGGCTTCTACGCCTCGGGCGGCCCGGAGGGCGTGGGCCGGGCCTCGGGCCGCGCCATTCGCGCCAGCCTGGTGCTGGTGGTCATCCTGGACATGATCCTGACGATCGTGATCTGGGGCCTGGATGTCGGCATCCGGATCTCGGGGTGAAACATGGCCGTCTTCAAGGATCATTCCGGCCGTAGCGCCGGGCCGTGGCTGCTGCGGTTGCGCGGCCTGGTGGTCGCCGTCGTGCTCGTCACTGTGACGATTCTCGTGAGTTCTTATGCGCGTGGATCTTTCGCGGACCGGTTCGCCGTCACCGTCGATGCCGCGACCCTCGGCGAAGGTCTGGCTCCCGGCGCCGAGGTGAAGTTCCGTGGCTACGCCATCGGCACCGTGACCACCGTCGAGACCGTCGGCTACGGCCATCAGCGCATCGGGCTCGCGATCGACCGCAAACAGGCCGATGCGCTCACCGACGACGTGACCGCGCGATTCACCTCATCCAACGTCTTCGGTTCCAGCGCCATCGAATTGGTGCCGGGAACCGATGGCGCGAAGCTGCGTGAACACGCCGTGCTGCGGATCGGCGAGAGCGCCACCAATGCGACTGTCGCGGGTGTCTTCCGGCGCGCGGCCCGCCTGACCCAGGTGCTGGATTCCGCGGCGGTGCGCCGCCTGTTCGATCTGATGCTCGACAATGCCGCGAGCATGGGCCCGGTGCTGCGGTCGTTCTTCGAGACCGCGCGGACGCTGGCGGACGGGCAGCAGAACTCCGTCGCGCACTATCTGCGTATCGGCGGGGATATGACCGGGGCTTTCCGGGATCTGACGCCGTCGGCGGGGCACGCCATTCTGGCGGTCCTCGAGCAGAGCGCCTACTTCGGTGACGCGGGCAATCGGGCGCGCACCAACACCGCGGTGATCGGCGTGAACGACGCTGTGCTGGTCGGACTTTCGAATTTGCTGCAACAGAACAATCCGGAGCTGGAGAAGGTCCTCGACGGGATTCTCGACGTCGCGGTGCCGATCAGCGTGTCGGTCGGCTCGGTGGCCGCGGCCCACAACCGGGTGCCGAACCTGCTGCGGGCCATGGACGGAGCCTTCCCGGTCGTGGACGGCCGGGTCCAGCTGCAACTGGAGTTGATCGCGAAAACCATGCCGTATCTGGCGGATTCGCTGGGGGAGGGGCGAAATGAGTGATATCGCCAAGTCCGCGCTCAAACTGATCGCCTTCCTGGTGGTCGTGGCCGGCTGCACCACCTTCATCGTGACGGCACTGCGCACGCCGATTCCCGGCGACAAGGTCACCTACGATGCCGTGTTCACCGATGTGTCCGGCCTGTTCGCCGGGGACTCGGTGCGCATGTCGGGTGTCGCGGTCGGCAAGGTGGAGACGGTGTCGCTGGACGGCACCCGCGCGCGTGTGCACTTCACCGTCGACCGGTCGCGGCCGGTGTACGACAACACCAAGGCCGCGGTGCGCTACCAGAACCTCATCGGCCAGCGCTACGTCGAGCTACTCACCGATGAACCGGGCAAGACGAAACTGGCTGCCGGGCAGACGATTCCGGTAGAGCGCACGATCCCCAGCTTCGATGTGTCCAAGCTGTTCAACGGTTTCAAACCGATGTTCGACACCCTGGATCCGGCCCAGCTCAACCAGCTCGGCACCAACCTGCTGCGCGTCATCCAGGGCGACGGCTCGGGCATCGGCCCGGTGCTGGCGGACGTGGACACGCTCACCAGGCACGCCCGCAACAGCGAGGCCGTGATCGTGCTGCTCATCCGCAACCTGGGCGTGGTGGCCGATGCCATCGGCGGCAAGTCGAAGGCCGTCGGTGATCTGGTGCAACAACTCTCGGGCATCCTGCACCAGTTCACCGCCAAGACCCAGGCCATGCTGGGCGCGGTCGACACCGCGAAAGCGGTGCTGGCGCCGATGGTCCCGCTGCTCGAACAAGGCCGCGACGCCTACGACACCGCCTACGGACCCGTCGACGGCCTGTTGCGCCGACTGGTCCCGCAGACCGAGCAACTCACCCGGATCCTGGCGCTCGCACCGCAATTGGTGACCGGCCTGAATCAGACGGTCCCAGGCCAGGGCTTCAAGCCGCGCATCACCTGCTCCACCGGTGAGGCCGCGCTGCCCGCGCTGGTCGGCGTCGCCCTGTCCAACCAGAACCTGGTGGTGTGCAACTGATGAGAACGCTCATCGCCCGCATGGGCGAACTGATTCGTGACGTGCTCACCGGTCGCGGCGACCAGAACACGCAATTGCGCTGGGGTATCGGCGGTGTCGTGGTGTGCGTGATCGCCTTGGCCGTCGCGGGCGCGTTGTATGTGATCCCGTTCGGGCAGCGCACCTACGTGGCCGACTTCCGGATGTCGGGCGGCGCGCGTCCCGGCGACGAGGTGCGGGTCGCGGGCATCGATGTCGGCAAGATTCGTGCCGTGGACCTGGTCGGCGATCACGTGGAGGTCAGCTTCACGGTGAATCACGATGTGCGGGTGGGGGACCGGTCGTCGGTCGAGGTCAAGATGCTGACCCCCATCGGCGGCCACTTTCTGGCGCTGGCCCCCGCCGGCGACAAGGACCTGGCGTCGAAGCACATTCCGCCCGAGCGCACCACCACCCCGTTCGAGCTGAGCGACATTCTCGACAAGGGCACGCCGGTCTTCGGCAAGGTGGACGCCACCACCATGCGCGACACCATCGGGCAGCTGAATTCGGCGCTGGCCCAACAGCCCGACGCGCTGCGCGGGGTCATCGGCAATGCGAATGAGCTCACCGGGCTGCTCGCCGAACGCACCGGTCAGCTCAACAGCGCGCTGAACGTCTCCGACGAATACATCGCCGCCATCGCCGACGACAAAGCGCTGCTCGCGGACTTCGTGAGACAGCTGGGCACGGTGGCCGATCAGCTGGGCAATCGCAAGGACGAGATCGTGAGCATGTTCGCCTTGCTCAAACGGCTGCTGGTGGTGTTGCACCGGCCGCTCATGGCCTACGACGGCATCGAGCCGTCGGTGACGCAGTTCGAGCAGTTGTTCTCCAAGGTGATGGAGGACCCGAACCGGCTCGACACCGTGATCACCGGCATGCGTGACGTGATCAACCGGCTCAACGGCCTGCTGGGCAATCAGGTGCAGGTGAAGGACCCGGCCGCCGGGGTCCGGCTCTGCATTCCCTACGAAGGTAAGGCGTGCTGAATGAGTTGGGGCAGAACAGCACTCGCCGCCGGGGTCGCCGTCGCGGTGGTGGTCGCCGGGGTAGCAGGAGTGTCGTGGGCGAACTCGGCCCGCGATCCGAAACAGAGCGTGTGCGCCGAGTTCACCGACACCGTCGGCCTGTACGAGGGCAACAGCGTGACAATGCTCGGTGTCGAGGTCGGCACCGTTTCGAAGATCGAGGCGCTGGGTGACCGTATGCAGGTCACCATGAGCGTCAAGGATTCGGTGAAACTGCCGTCCGATATCCAGGCCGTCACCATGTCCAGTTCCATCGTGACCGATCGGCATGTGGAGCTGACCAAGCCGTTCACCGGTGGAGCGCGGTTCGACAACGCGAAGTGCATTCCCCTGGAGCGGACCAAGACGCCGATCGGCATCAGCGAGGCCCTCGACGCGATGGGCAAGCTCGCCGGTGATCTCACCGGCGGCGGTACCGGCGGTAAGCCCGACACGCTGCTCGACGACACCTTGACCGCGGCGAATACCGCCATCGACGGTACCGGGCAGCAGTGGAATCAATTGCTGCAGCGACTGTCCGCGGTGGTCGGTGATCCCGCGCAGAAGGACGCGGCGTTCCGTCGGCTGGTCGACAATCTCGACCAGCTGACCACCATGTTCGTGACCAACTGGCCGGATATGGCGCTGGTGCTGAACAACCTGCGCAACGGCCTGCAACTGATCGGGCAGTTCTCGGCGGAATTCTCCGGCGCGGTCGATATCGCGGTTCAGTTCCTGCCGGTGATCGCCCGCAATGCCGGCAAATACGATCAGCAGATCTACAGCCTGCTGGATGTGGTGCTGCCGCAGGCGCATACGTTCGTGCAGCAGCACCAGGGCGACATCACCTCGCTGCTCGCGGCCCTGCCGCCGCTGGCCGCACAGCTCCCGCAGGCGGGTGCGAGATGAGGCGCGCACTGCTACCGCTGATCATCGCGGCCGCCCTGGTGCTGACCGGCTGCGGGGTGAAGGCGACCGACATCCCGATCCCGGGCACCTATCCCGCCGGCGACACCTACACGGTGCGTATCGAATTCGGGTCGGTGCTGAATCTGCCCGATCGCGCCAAGGTGATCTCCGACGGTGTCGAGGTCGGCATGCTCGACCACATCGACCTGATCGGCACCACCGCGGTGGCCACGGTGAAACTGCACACCGACGCGAAGCTGTCGAAATCCACGACGGCGGAATTGCGGCAGTCGACGATTCTCGGCGATATCCACATCGCGCTGGAAGCGCCCAAGAACGCCGATCCCACGCTGCTGGGCAATGGTGACGTGATTCCGGTGTCGCAGACCGTTCCCGCGACCAATGTCGAGGACATTCTGCGGGCGCTGTCGAACATCATCACCGGCGGGCGGTGGTCGGACATCCAGAAACTGGTGACCGACGTGAACGCCGCGTTTCCGTCGGATCCGGCCGAGCTGGACCGGGTCAACCGGGCCGGGCGGGCGGCCCTGCACGATATGGCCGCCCACACCGACGAGGTGAACCGCATTCTCACCTCGGCGCAACAGATCACCGGGAAACTGGAATCCGGGCGCGGGGCGGTGGACCGGATTCTCACCTTCGGGCCCGATCGCGCGGCCGGGCTCTCGGATGTGCTGCTCGCGGTGGTCAATCTGATCATCAGCGGCGGACCGCTCGCCAAGAACGCCGGGGACCTGCTGCTGCCGCACGTCGGCGACTTCCGGTCCATCGTCTCGATTCTCGCGCCGACCGCGGTCACGGCCGGATACGCCGATCTGACACTGGCCGCCAACCTCGACACCTTTCACACCCTGCTGAAGGAGAAGATCATCCCCTTCCTGGGGTCCCCGGATGTGAAGGTACGCAACGTATCCGCCGCCGACGCGCAGGCGGATCAGCTGATCGCCACACTGCGCTCGATCGGGATGGTGCCTTAGATGAAACTCTCACTCCCCGGCCCGATGTCGCTGGTGCTGCTGCTGGTGCTCACCTTCGTGTGTGGCAGCTACATGGCGGTCGGCGTGCTGAATCTGGATCCGCGCCGCCAGAACAACACCGTCACCGTGCTGCTCGACGGCTCCGGCGGCTTGATGAAGACCTCCGAGGTGACGTTGCGCGGGCTGCCGATCGGGAAGGTGCGCGATATCGGGGCCACCGCGCACGGGCTGGCGGTCACCCTCGAATACGACGCCAAATACCGGATTCCCGTGGACAGCATCGTGCAGATCGCCAACCTGTCCGCGGCGGGGGAGCAGTTCCTCGACTTCCGCCCGACCGGCACCGCCGGGCCGTTCCTGCGCGACGGCAGCGTGGTGCCGAATCGGCAGGTGCGGGTCGCGACCACCGTCGGTGACGCGCTCGCCAAGCTGGATGCGCTGACCGCGCAACTGGATCCGGCCAAACTGCAGAACCTGGCCACCACCGTCGCCGCCGGGTTCGAGGGCCGCGACGCGGAGGTCGCCAACCTGACCAAGGCGCTGATCGGGACCGCGAACCTGTTGCGGGACAAGCGAGCAGCCATCGCGCGGCTGTACTCCAACGTGCAGACCCTCGGCGACCGCTTCGACGGGCGCGCGCCCGCGCTGAGCGGGGCCGGCAGCGACATCGACATCGCGCTGCCGGAGCTGCTGCACATCATCGCCGCCTTCCAGAACTACTCCTACATCGGCGAGCAGATCTTCACCGATCCGATCGGGCCGCTGGTCTCCAAGATCAACGAGTACCTGCAGTTGATCGGGCCCGACCTCGGGCAGATCGCCACCGTCCTGAAACCCGCCACCAGCGTGATCAAACCGCTGCGCGTGGACGCCGGCTCGATCGTGGATCTGCTGTCCACGGTGTTCCCCGGTGACGGCGCGGCGCACGTCGGCATCGATATTCCTCGCTAGAGAGAAGGCATTCCGTGAGTGACACCGCCACCGTCGAGCAGGTCGTTGAGGTCGTTGAGGATGAGCGGCCCGAGGCCACAGAGAAGCCGGACCCGACCGAGAAAGTACTGTCCGCGACGAGTTTCGGCGAGCGGGCCTATCCCTTCGCGGTCGCTGCCGCCGCGCTGCTCGCCGTCGTGGCCGTGGTCCTCGGGGTGTGCTGGCACCACGCCTCCGGTGACTACGACGCCCTGAAGTCCAGTGCGTCCGACCGCGACCGCGCCGCCCAGGTCGCCAAGGATTACACCCTGCGCTCGCTGACCTACGACTACCGCAACCTGCCCGCCTTCTTCGACGGCGTGCAGCACGGCGCCTCGGATGGGTTGCGCGACAAGTACACCCAGTTCCACGACACCCTCGCCAAGATCATGACCGACGCCCAGGTGGTGGCCTCCGGCGACGTGGTGGGCACCTCGGTGGAGGCCAAGGGCAGCGACCAGTACACCGTCACCGTCTACGCCACCCAGCGCACCCAGAACGTGCAGCAGCCCGAACCCGCCACCGTGCCGAACCTGCTGGTGGTGAACGTGGCCGGGCACGGCGGCGAGTGGCTGGTCACCGATTACGGTCCCAAGGACGCCGGTGTGAAGGGCGGGGCCGCGAAATAGGTTCGGGACGCATCGGCCGGCCGCCGCAGCGGGAACTCCCGGCGCGGCGCCGGCGGGAGATCATCGAGGCCGCCTACGAGGTCTTCACCGCCCACGGCTACGAGGCCACCGCCATCTCCCAGGTGGCCGCGCGGGCCGGCATCGGCCAGGGCACCGTGTACCGCTACTTCGGCAGCAAACGCGAAATCCTGGACCACGTCATCGATCTCGGTGTCGAGAAGGTGACCGACGCCATGGAACTGCACACCCTCTTCGGCGCCGCCGGCGACGTGGGGGAGTTGGTGGGCGCGGTGCGCGCGGCCGTGGCGCGGCTCTACGAGCTGCTCGAACGCGAGCCGCGAGTGCTGCGCCTGCTGGTGGTGGAGGCCGGGGCCATCGATCCGGAACTGGCGCTCCGGCTGCTCGGCCTGGAGGCGCTGACCGCCTCCCTGATCACCGGGGAACTCACGCGTGGCATGGAGGCAGGATGGATCCGTCCCGACATCGATCCGGAAGTGCTGGGGCACACCATCCCCACCATGGTCGGCCCGTGGCTCATGCGGGAACTGCTGGGCGCGGGCAACCCCGCCATCCGCGACCGCAGCACGACCGCGGTGCTCGACTTCCTCGACAAGACCCTGCGCCCGCCCCGTCCGCGAGCGAATCCGAGCCCGCCCCCGTGACCGCCGAGCCCGCTCGTGCTCCCGGCCGCCGCGCCCGCGCCGATCGACGACGCGCCGAATTGATCGGCGCGGCTTACGAATTGGTCGTCACCCGCGGCTTCCGCGCCATCGGCGTCGACGACATCGCCGCGGCGGCGGGTGCCAGCCACGGCACCTTCTACAACTACTTCGCCAACAAACGCGACATCCTCGACGCCGTCATCGACCACTGCTTCGTCCGCATCCGCGACCTGCTGCTCGGCCCGGAGGGCGACGACACCCCCACCACCCTGGACGCATTCTGCGCCCGCTACGCCCGCGTCGTGGACCGCTGCTACGCCCTGGTCGCCACCGAACCGGGCCTGGTGAATTTCTTTCTCCTGGAAGCGTCCTCGATCGACGACGCCGTCCTGGACCGCTGCCTCCACAACGCCCGCCTCTACGCCGCGGAATCGGTCGACAAGATCCGCTCCGGCATCACCCAAGGCTTCCTCGACCCGGCCCTGGACCCGGCAATCGCCGGCGAAGTTCTGCTCTCCATCCTCGTCTCCGCCCTGCTCTCAGCCCTGCGCGCCGGCTCCGACGGCCTCACCCATGACCGGGTCCGGACCCAGCTCGTCGCCTTCCTGCGCACCGCCTTCGCGGCACCGCCCGAACGACCACACGCGGTTGTGACATCGGCAGCCCGGTGAGGGGCAACTGCCGGCGCTCGCGGCCGCGGGCGTGTGGACAGACAGGCGGGCTCCTGGTCGCTGTGGTGTGAAGACAACACCTCGATTACCAGGAGCCCGCCTCGTCCGCGGGTGGATCGACCGGATCCCCGAACATGCTCTGACTCAATGCATCACGCCGAACCAGGGCTCACCGAGCCATGGGCACGAGGCTGCATGTTCTGGCCTTGTCATGCCACTTCGAACAGCGGCGTCCAGTGGCTGCCGTCCCACTCGTACAGCTGACGCGGGCCGACCGACCAAAGCACCTGGTCGCCAGCAGCCGACAAATGGCCGGAGCCAGTGGGCAGGATCAAGTCGGGCGCTTCCAGCGGCACGAGCCGGCGCTCATCCAGGACCAATTCGTAAATTAGATGGGAAGATGCGCAGTACAAGCGATCCCGGAAGCGGCAGATCGACCACAAGTCTTCGAAAACATCCTCATTCTCCAGCACCTTCAGCGCATCGCGCGACGCCAGGACCACCGTTCCGACTTGCCCGCAAATCGCCAACTGGCCGCTGACGCCCGTACTGCAGGCATCGAACAAGTCGACGGAAGTCGGTGAATCGGCTTGTGTCCAGCGTCCCTCGGCGGAGCTCCAGATTTCTCCGTCCCAGCCAAAAGCGAGCATGCGGGTGTCGCTCATACTCGCGGCATGTTCGAACGCGCGCCTGGCCAATTGCATCGTGCCGGTGCTTGCCGCCACGGGCGATTGGCACGACCATTCGCCGTTTCGGAACGTAAATACCTGAAGGAGTGTCCCGACCGCACACATATCCGTGCCCGTGTCCGTCATCAGCCCGAGGAGCGGCCCTGCCAACTTCATATCGATGTTCTTCTCCAGTACAAGAGTCGTGCCATCGTAGATCCTGAACTCCCCTCGGTCGCCAAGCACTGCCGCGGTCCCGTCAGGCATGCGTTTGAGGTCGCACACATTCCAGGTCAGGTTGTCGGAATAGACGTCGCCACCTTGCGCAAACACCAGGATCGTGTGGGGAATGCGGTCAGCAAGCAGTTCATCGACCTGCACGCCGAAGTAGCCGTATCCGGGACCCAGTACCGCGCCCTTTGTAAAAGTCACGTCGCTGAGATCGAGAGTCACTTTTTGCACGATTTTCCTTTAACTCCGTTCAAGTAAAGATTGCATGCCGAGTCGTCGCGGCGGGTGGCCATCACATAGTTCACATCCTGGTCCTCGAGACATTGCCGCAGCTTACGGTTCTGTCCGTAGGTTTCGTTCGCGGTGAACCACGTGAACGGGACGCCCGTGGCCGGCTGCCTGCGGGGATGTCGTCGCATTCGGGGGGAAGGTCGGGGTTCTCCAGGCGTTCGCGCGCATCCCTGATCCACTCCAGATCCGCGGAGGGTGAGGTGGCCTCCGGGGCCGCCGATCGGGATCTGATCACCGGCCGCAGGCTCCGCAGGTCGTCGATGGCGGTCATGACTCGTCCTGTTCTGTGCGGTCAGCTGCGCGAGACATGAGACGGAATGACGAGGGTGGCAAGGGTATCCGTCAGCGTCGCCAGTAGGGCGATCAGGCGATAGATGAAAGGCACTGCAGGCAAGAACATTTGATCCACCGGTGGACGAATGGCGGGGATAGCCGAACATGTCCACTGTGCAACGGTCAAAATCGAGCGCAGCTCGGTGCCGGCCGCTTCCCCGCCGCGGCCGCTGGTGAGCCCGCTGCGGTGTCGGCGACCGCTGCTAGGTTGCGGGACATGGATTTGCAGTTGCCGCACCCGAGGAGAAACTGATGGCTCACGCGAGGCGGGCCACCCCGGCCGATGCCGATCTGGACCCCGGATTGTTCGACCGCGACGCCCAGCAGTCCGAGGCCTGGCTCGCCTGGAGCGACCGAACCGCGATCGACGCCCGCATCGACACGCTGTTCACCGAAACCCTGCCTCGCCTGGAATCGATACGGGGCAGCGACGGCCGCCCCCCGCTCGACGACCGTTTCACCGCCGCCGCCTTCGACTGGATCGTCTCCCTCGTCGACACCGCCGTGCTCGACGAGGACGGCCGGCACAAGCCCGAAAACAACGACCTCGCAGACCAATTCATCACCTACATCGGCGAATGGATGGTCCGCCGCGTCGAGGGCATCTGGTTCAACTCCCCTGAAGACGGCGCACCGATCTTCGACGGATTCGGCCCGGCAATCGGCTACCGCTGGTCGCAGGAGTCGCCGAACGACCTCCTGGCCCTGCTCTTCATGATGGCCGTCTCCGCCGACGACAGCCCCTACGGATACTTCGTGGACCTACTGCACGGACGAGCACTACCGTTCGCGGAGGAGCGCGACCGCCCGGACCTGAAAGCGGAGATGTTCGCGTATTAGTGCTGTCAGCGACACAGTCGAGCATCTCCCGTGCAGCCAACGGGCACGGAATACCGCCGCACACGAGTCGACCTCGTTGTGCTCTACAACGCGAACCACCATGCTTCCGCGCCCGCCCGGCCGACCATCAGCGTGCCCGTTGGTGCCCGCGGGTGCGGGATGACCTTCTACTTCTGCAGCGTGAACTGCATGACGTCGAGGTGGCCGGCGCGGAAGTAGTGGGCGCAGCCGGTGAGGTATTTGAGGTAGCGCTGGTAGACCTCCTCGGAGGTGAGGTGGACGGCTTCGGGGTGGTGGGCTTCGAGGGCTGCGGCCCACAGGTCGAGGGTGCGGGCGTAGTGGGGGCGGAGGGATTGGATGCGGGTGGTGCGGAAGCCGACGGCTTCGGCCTCGTGGGGGACCGTGTTGGGTTGGGGGAGTTGGCCGCCGGGGAAGATCTCGCGTTTGACGAAGATGTGGAAGAGGGCGTCCTCGCGGGTGACGGGGATGTCGGCGGCGCGGAGGTCGGCGAGGGTGTGGCCGATGATGGTGTGCAGGAGCATGCGGCCGCCGGGCGGGAGCATGCGGTGGCAGCGGGTGAAGAACTCCGGGTAGCGCTGTTTGCGGAAGTGCTCGAAGGCGCCGATGCTGACGATGCGGTCGGCGGTGCCGTCGAATTCCTCCCAACCTTGCAGGCGCACTTCGGCTTCGGAGATGCCGAGGTCGCGCAGCTGGGTGCGGACGTGTTCGAATTGGTTGCGGCTCAAGGTGAGTCCGATGACGCGGACACCGTAGGTGAGGACGGCCCGGATCATGGTCGAGCCCCAGCCGCAGCCGACGTCGAGCAGGGTCATGCCGGGTTCGAGCCCTAGTTTGCCGAGCGCCAGATCGATCTTGGCCAGTTGTGCCTCCTCCAGGTTCAGGCCCGGCCGCTCGAAGTAGGCGCAGCTGTAGGTCATGGAGGGGTCGAGGAACAGCGCGTAGAAATCGTCGGACAGGTCGTAGTGAGCCTGGACCTGCCGGTAGAAGGGCGCGAGCTGGGCCATGGCGGACTCCTGAGGCGTGCGGGCATCGCCGAATGCGGACATACGGACATACGCAGCGGCGGGGCCTGCGGTTCTACACCGGTGACACACGGCCAACACGCCGCGCTTTCGACCCGTAATTCCCGATTCGACCTCGGCGTCCCGGCGTCGGCTGCTTTCCTGATGGGGAGTGCAGCATCGCGTCAGCAAACACAATTCGGAGGGTTGGGGACCGGCCATGCACCGCACCGGACACGAAGAGGTCCATCCTGGTAGACCGTGGTTGTGGACGATTCTGGCGGGAGCGGTGGTGATGGGACTGGCCACCTGGTGGATCAGACCGCAGTCGCTGAGCTGCAGCACGGCCGAGCCGACCACGACGGTCGTCACGCTGCCCGCGGAGCCCGCAGCTAGCGCGGTTACTCCCCAGCAGATTCAGGCCGAGGAGCCGCAACCGGCGCCGGAGCGGGGCGAGGCCCGGTTCTACGCCTTCAGTCAGGGTGCGGCCTGCTCGCTGCCGGATCTGCCATTGGACGGGTACTACGTCAGCGTGCCGACGGACGAGTACGACGGTTCCACGCCGTGCGGCTCCTACGTCGACATCGACGGCCCGATCGGCAGCGTCCGCGCCCAGGTCGTCGACCGCTGCCCGGGATGCGAACCGAACCAATACGACTTGAGCCGTTCGGCTTTCGAGGCCATCGCCCATTCCATCGACGGCGTCGCGCCGGTCAAGATCAGCAGGGTGCGCGACCCCGATCCCGCCCCGGAGATCTTCTACCGCGTCCAGCAGAGCTCGTCGACCAGCTGGATCGGAATCCTGTTCTCCGGCACCGGAAATCCCATCGCGCAGGTCGCCTTGCGTCCGGATTCCGGCGGTGACTACCGCCCGCTGCGCCGCGGCTACGACAACTACTGGACGGTGTCGGGCCTCGGCCGGGGCCCGTTCACCGCCCAGGTGACCGACATCTACGGCCACGCCGCGTTCGTCCCGGCCGTCTCCATCGAGCCGGGGCAGTTGCGCCGCACCGGAATTCACCTCTACGAGATTCCCGCCGAGTCGCCGGTCGAGCCGCCCCCGCCCGCGGCGCCGGTGGTCGTGACCACGGTCGTCGCCGCCCCCGCGCCCTGTATGCCGTAACCCGCCGCCCGGCCTCCCGTATGGCATCATCAAAGTGAAACGTGTTCCATTTCGACCGCCGCAGCGGTGTGCCGGGAGGCCTTCGATGACGAACCCCAGCTTGAACCTGACCACGCCCGCCGGCGCGCAGAGCCGCGGCCGCCGCCTGTCACCGCGCATTTCCCGGCTGACCGAGGTGCCGCAGGGCGCGATGGTGGAACTACCCGGCCGCGGCTCCACCTACGTGGTGGATCTACCCGGCCCGGCCGCGGACTCGCCGACGGTGCTGCTGCTGCACGGCATGGCCACCACCGCCATGCTCAACTGGTTCCCGTCGCTGCGTGAACTCAATGCTCGCTACCGGGTGGTGCTGTTCGATCAGCGCTGGCACGGACACGGAATCCGTTCCGAGCGTTTCGATCTCGACGATCTGGCCGACGACGTGATCGCGGTCGCCGACGCCGTGGGCGTCGAGCGCCCCATCCTGGCGGGCTACTCCATGGGCGGGGTGGTGGCCCAGCTGGCCGCGCATCGGCACCCGGATCGGGTGGGCGGGCTGGTGCTGGCGGCGACCACCTACCGGTTCCAGGAGAAGTGGCGCGAGCGCGCCTTCCATCGGGGCTGGTCGGCGACCACCGCCCTGTTCTCGGACTGGTCGTTCCGGCGCGCGGAACTGCGCCGCGACAAGCTGCCGGTACTGCCGGAGTCCTCGTGGCCGGTGGGCCGGATGGACCGCTGGGCGATGGCGGAATTGCGGGCCACCAGCGGCTGGGCGCTGGCACAGGCGCTCGCGGTGCTGGGGCGTTTCGATGCGTCGGAATGGCTGCCGACTTTGAAGGTGCCGACGGCGGTGGTGATCACCACGCGGGATCGGGCGCTGCCCGTGTTCCGTCAGCTGGAGATGGCGAAGGCGATTCCGGGGGCCGAGATCTTCCTGGCCCGGGCCGGTCACGCGGCCTGCGCACTCGAGGCGGACGTCTTTGTCCCGGTGTTCCTCGAGGCCGTGCAATCGGTGGTGGAGCGGGTCTAGCTCAGGCGGCTGCGCTCACGCTTTCTCGCGGGCGGCCTTGAGCAGTTCGGTGATCACCTCGGGGACGGCGTCGGCGATCTTGTCCACGTCGGGCACCAGTTCCTTGCAGGCGATGAAGCCGAAGTCCAGGTGCCCGTTGTTGGAGATGACGGTGGCGGTGAGGCCCGCGCCGTGGAACACCGGTCCGAACGGATACATCGACGACACCCGCACCCCGAGGAAGTACATCGGGAAGTTGGGGCCGGGCACGTTGGAGATCACCAGGTTGTGCACCACCGGGTGGTGATCGGCCAGCTTGAACGAGGAGTAGGCGCGCGCGGCGAGCTGGAAGGTGTTGGGCGGGGCGTACTTTCCCCAATCCTGGAGGAAGTCCGCGCCGATCAAATTGTGCTCTTCCTTGGCCCCGCGGTTGTCCTCGGCGATGGCCAGCACGCGCGCGACGGGATCCTCGATCTCGGTGTAGAGCCGCGCGAAGATGGTCGACACCTTGTTGGTGCCCTCCTCGTGGCGGGAGGTGTCGTGGGTGGACACCGGAACCGAGGCCATCAGCGAGGTTTCGGGCAGTTCGTCGTGCAGTTCGAGGTAGCTGCGCAGCGCGCCGCCGACCACGGCCAGCACCACGTCGTTGACCTTGACGCCGAAGGCGGTCTTTATCTCCTTGATATCCGACAGCTCGGTCTGTTCGAAGGAGATGGCCCGATGCTGGGTGATAGCCCGATTGAACGGCGTGCGCGGCGCGGTGAACGGCAACGGCATACCGCGGCCGCCGGATTCGCGCCGGCGCTGCACCAGACCACCCAGAATGCCGACCGTCTTGGGCACCATGCCGACCATGCCGAGCCGCCCCGGCAGGTTCAGCAGCGCCTCACCGGCGAGCTGCAGGTCGCTGGGTTCGTCCTCGGCCGGTGTGATGTCGGCGGGCGGGGTGTAGGACACGCCCGGCTGCAGATCGCACAGGTGCATCATCATGTTGGTGCCGGTGATGCCGTCCACGATGGCGTGGTGGTACTTGGAGACGACCGCCACCTTGCCGTGCGGCAGGCCCTCCACCACCCACATCTCCCACAGCGGGCGGCTGCGGTCGAGAGGGCGTCCGGCGATGTCGGCGGCCAGTTCCGCCAGGCCGCGGTCGCCGGCGCCGCTGGGCAGCGCCAGCCGGCGCACGTGGTAGTCGATATCGAAGTTCGAATCCCGTACCCAGACCGGATGATCGAGGTTGAACGGGACCGCGTGCAGGCGCCGGGTCATGGCCGGGATGAGGTGCAGCCGCCGGCCGAGTTCGGCTTTGAACGCCGCGTGCTCGTAGACGACCCCGTCGGCGGCGGGGTCGAGTATCAGCAATGCGCAGACGTGCAGCAGCTGGGTGTCTGTTTCGAAATAGAGGAAGCTGGCATCGAGTCCGGTAAGTCGTTCCATACCAACACACTATGAGAACCGGTTGTATTTTGCGTGCGGTTCGCGGTGTGCTCCGGATCCGGTCCGAGGCCGTTTTGTTGCCCCAAAGTTGCACGTAGATAACAAGTTTCATGATGAAACGGTTGGGTACCAATCGGGTGTCTCTCCAGTGGAATTCGTTGCCGCGCCTCCGAGCCGTTCCTACCTTGGGTCACATGGTCCGGTGATCGTTCTCTAGTCAATGACAAGAGTCACCGGGCTTCTCACAACGACGTGAGAGGTGAGGACAATGGGCGACCGGAAGGTGCTGCTGCCTGGAAAATGGCGTACGGCATGGGGATTCGCGATCATGCTGGCGATCGCGACGGTGTTCGTGCCACAATCGAGGTCCCACGCGCAGGGATGTGCCGCCGTGGACGTCGTCGTGGCAAGGGGCACAGGAGAACCCGGCTGGCTCGGCGATCAGATCGGCGACCCGCTCTTCGACATGCTGCAGGACCGGTTGCCCGTCTCGGCGACCGCCTATCGCGTGAACTACCCCGCCGACTACAGCTTCGATGTGGGCGCGGGCAGCGCGGATCTGGTGCGGCACTTGATTGTCCGCGCCGCCGCCTGCCCGGACCAGCAGTTCGTCCTGGTCGGCTATTCGCAGGGCGCCGCGGTCGTGCAGGCCGCGCTGGGCACCGGCGTCGTCTCCTGGTACCCGGGCCGCGTGCAGCTGCCGGGCTACCTCGGAGCCCGCGTCGCGGCGGTCCTGCTCTTCGGCGATCCGGTCCGCGGCCTGGGCTGGAATGTGCCCGGCGAGTACCTGTCCCGCACGGGGGACTGGTGCGTGGGCGGCGATCCGGTGTGCGGCTCGGGCCTCAACGCCAACGCGCACGTCGCCTACGGCAGTGATCTGGTGGACGCGGCCAACTTCACCGCCCACCACCTCTGACCCCGGGGAGGGGAAGGGCCCGGCTCCCGGGCGGTCTCGGCGGACCCGCCCGCGAGACCCCGGAGCGGGGCCCGGGTACCCGCGGTTCGCGGGGCGTCAGGTGTCACGGCATCGGGGGCCCCACCCACCAGCGAGCCGCGGGTATCGCAGTGATCGGCCCGGTGCGCTGTCCCGCACCGGGCCGAACTCTGTCATGGAACAGTCGAACGCCTACCAGTGCAGGCCGGGAATGCGGTTGGTGAACTTGGCCGCCGGGCCGGGCAGGCCCATGAGGGGCTGCACGATCGGGGCGAGCGCCAGCAGCGGACTGCGCGATTCCGGCTTGTCCGTGGCGGTTTCGGTGGTCGCCGCCGGATCCGGGTGCGCGCCAGGGGTGGTCGGCTGCGTGCGCGCCGCCTTGGACTCCCCGAACATCCGGTAACCCTGGTGCAGGATGGCGCGTTTCACCGACGGCATGACCGTGTCCACGAACTGGGCGAAGGTGCCGATCGGGGTGTCGATGCGGCTGGGCCGGTGCTCGAGCGCCCGCACCACGATGCCGGCGGCCTGATCCGGGCTGTGCACCGGGATCGACTTGTACAGATCCGTGGGCGCGATCATGGCGGTGCGCACCAGCGGCATGCGCACCGAGGTGAACGTGATTCCGGCGTCGGCGTTCTCGACCGCGGCGATCTCGCTGAAGTTGTCCAGCGCCGACTTGCTGGCCACGTACGCTGCGAAGCGCGGCACCTTGGTCTGCACCGCGATCGAGGAGATGTTCACGAAGTGCCCGAAGCGGCGCTCCCGCATGGACGGCAGCAGCGCCAGGATCAGGCGCACCGCGCCGAAGTAGTTGACCGCCATGGTCCGCTCGAAGTCGTGCATGCGGTCGGTGGAGTTGAGTACCGAACGCCGAATCGAACGCCCGGCATTGTTGACCACGTAGTCGACGTGGCCGTGGTCGGCGAGCACCTGCTTGACCAGCAACTCGACCGACTTCTCGTCGGTGATGTCGCAGATGTAGGCCTGCGCCGCACCGCTTTCGGCGCGCACGGCGGCGGCCGCGGCGTTCAGGTCCTCCTCGGTGCGCGCCACCATGAGCACGGTGGCGCCGCGCTTGGCGACCGCGTGCGCGGTGGCCAGCCCGATGCCGCTGGACGCGCCGGTGATGAGCACGATCCGGCCCCCGAGACCGTCGCGTTCGTGGCGGCGGGCGCGATCGGGATCGAGGTGGGTGCTCCAGTACGACCACAGCTTGCCGGCGTAGGCGTCGAAGGCGGGAACCTCGATACCGCTGCCGCGCAACTGTGCCCGGGTGGACTCGGAGACGAAGGTCGACTCGAACGCGGTGTGCGGGGCCACCTCGGCGGGAATGCCGAAGCGCTCCAACAGGAAATCGCGCACCGCGGGCACGCCCGGCAGTCCGCCCAGGGCGTGCAGCGCGGTGTGCGAGCCGGGCACGGTGCCGATCGCGGTGGGTGCGCCGGCCGCGCGGGCCAGCGCGTTGTAGATCTCGGTGAACGGCTGCGGCTCGGGGTTGGTGAGGTGGAAGGTGCGGCCGATCAGGCCCGGCTTGGTGATCAGCTCGAGCATGGCCTCGACCACGTAGTCGACCGGAACGATATTGGTGGAGCCCAGATCCGGGATCGGCACGGGCAGCTCCGAGGGGAGCGCGCCCAGCCCGGCGATGGCGGGGAAGAAGTAGTACGGCCCGTCGATCTTGTCCATCTCGCCGGTGCGGGAATCGCCGACCACGATGGCCGGGCGGTACACCCGCCAGCGCAGGTCCGCGGCCTCGCGCACCATCTTCTCGGCCTCGAATTTGGTGCGGTGGTAGGGCGAGTGCAGGCCCTGGCCGAGATCGAAGTCGTCCTCGAAGAACTTGCCGCGGTGATCGCCGGCGACCGCGACCGAGGACACGTGGTGCAGGATCGCGCCGAGTTCGCGGGCCAGCGCGATCACCGAGCCGGTGCCCTGCACGTTGGCGGCGTAGGTGAGTTCGGCGTCGGCGGTCATGTCGTAGACCGCGCCGAGGTGGATGACGTGCTCGGCGCGCGGCGCGTCGTCGATCAGTCCCAGTCCGGGTGCGGTCAGGTCGCCGACCAGCGGGAACACCCGATCCTCGGCGCCCCATCCGATCGCCATCTCGCGCAGCTTGGCCACCGAGGCCTCACGCGTCAGTGCGTGGACCACGGCCTGCGGGTCGCGCTCCAGCAGACCGGCGATGAGCCGCCGGCCCAGGAATCCGGTTCCGCCCGTGACGATGTAGGAAACCATCGTCCCCTCCTTAATGTACGAACCTGTTGATGCCCAACGGGATTCGTCCGACATGCGTCGGTGGATGCGGACGGTGAGTGATTGGCCCCCTAGCAGAATGTCGGGCCGAGGTAGGAACACCCTTGTGCCTAACTAGTGAGTAACTTAAATGATTCACGGTTGGGCATTCAACCTGAATGGCCGTAATGGGCTTGTGGGACTGGTCACCCCGGAGCTATTCGAGTTGGTATGTGTAACAAGCGGTTTGATGTAACTCCGCGGGCCGGTTGGCAATTCATCGGCAACTGGTCATTTGACCTGAGCGGGCGCTCACTTGTTTTGACATCCGGGATTTTTCTCGAACAGTCGTGTATTCGTTCTGAATTCGACAGCGATATAGACGGCTGCCGGCCGATGCCTCTCCGGCAGCGGATTCGCGAGCGGCGACTACGAACTCACCGGCTGACGCAGCGGACGTCCCCATCCACGGTCTGGTCCACGACCGTGAACGGCGGGCACTGCCGCAGGTTGCCCCACTCGCCGTCGATGCACGAGTCGTAGGTGCGCGGATCCTCGGTCGGTACGCGGGTGCCGGAGTGGCATCCCTCGCTCGCCGGTGCGGCCGCCGCGAAGCCCGCGCCCGCGACGGGGGCGCTCAACGCGAGACCGGTGACAACGATCCCGATTGCCACTCGACGGCGATTCATCGACCTTCCACCTCTCCTCGGTGCGACTCGTCCTGAGCACTTCGCTCAGTATGACGATCGGTCTACCTAGGAGTGAAGCCGACAAGTGTCACACTTGCCCCGACCGGCGTTCGGCAGCCGTCGAGCCATGATTCGAGTCACAGCGGGGAGGTCCCGGCAGGTCAGCGACAGCGGCCGCGGAAGGCGCCCAGGTCGACGGCCTCGGCCATGGCCCGGTACCCGGCGGGGTTGGGGTGCAGATTGTCGGCGCCGGCGTAGCGGGGTGCGAGGACCTCGGGGTCGGCGGGATCGCGGAGTGCGGCATCGAAATCTATGACGCTGTCGGAGCGGGTCTGGCTCCGGATCCACGCGTTGACCCGCTGCCGGACCGGTGCGGCCAGGGGGAGGGTGGCGATGCCGTCGGAGAGCGCGTTGCCCGCGGGCAGCAGCGTGCCGAGGTGCACGGCGAGTCCGGCGGCGTGCAGTTGCACGATCAGATCGGTGTAGCCGGCCACCAGCTGGTCGTAGTCGACGCCGATCGGGACGCCGAGATCGTTGATGCCCTCGAGCACGATGACGTCGCTGACGCCGGCGCGGTCGATGGCGTCGCGCTGCAGGCGGGCCACACCCGCCGGGCCGAACTGCGGGATCAATCCGTCTCGGGTGACGCGGTTTCCGCTGATGCCGGCGTCGACCACGGTGAACGGCAGGCCCGCCTCGTCCAGGCGGTGTTGCAGGAAGTCGGGGTAGCGCGCATTCCGGTCGACCACGGCGGGGTCCTGCGGAACGCTCAGATATGTCCCGCCGACGTAGCCGTCGGTGATCGAATCACCGAACGCGACAATGGTCGACACGGTCGCGGGGGCGCGAACATCGAGGCCGGACAGGAACGGCATCGAGGTGGTGCTCAGCGGCAACGCCGCGCCCGAGGGATCGGCGGCGGCGTCACCGGCCAGCGGAAGGCTGTAGTAGCTGGTCGCATTCGCGTTGAAATGTTCGGTCGGCAGCACTGCCAGGCCCGGCGCGTACACACTCACCGCCAGCGGCTGGAAAGCCTCGAACGACAACGCGATCGGATCGCTGACCACCTCTCCACCCGCGGGAACGGTGACCCCGGAACTCCCGCCGAAACTCACTTCCCGCACGGTGTCCGCCCGCACCGTCGCCCCCGCGGCCTGCTCGGCAATGGTGACGTGCGCGAATTCGACCGGCACCGGCCGATTCTGGTTGCTCAGGTGAATCCGCACCTCCGACCCGCCCCGATGCGGAGTGGCGATCAACCGGAAGGTCTGCCCGCCCACGACCACCTGCGGCACCATCGACGGATCCGCCACCCCGAAGGTGTCCGACGGCGCCGCCATCCACCCGCTCACCCACTGCGGCCCCTCGCATCCCGCCGTCTCGGCCCCTGCGGTCCCGACCGGCCCCCCGACCGCCATCGCCGCCAGTACCGCCGCCGACACCGCGGCACCGGAATTGCGCACACCCCACCCACGAGAAGCCATAGCGACCACCATCACCCCACTGATCTGGACATTCCGGCCAACGTAACCGCCGATGATCGACACTGCGGGCGATTCCAGCCAATTTCCTCTCAGCCGACGGTCACCCAGCAGGGGAGTGGTTCGCGCGCCGCCACCCATTCCTCCGGGACGCCGCGAATGCCCCCGCGCTCCCCGATTCCGGTGCGCGCCGCCACGATTCCGCCGACGATGGCCGCGGTGGTGTCCGCATCCCCGCCCGCCTCGACACACGCCGTCACCGCGGCCGGGTAATCATCGAGGAAGGTGGCCGCCGCCCACAGCGTGAAGGGAACCGTGTCCTGCGCGGTGACCTGTGCGCCGTTGCCGAGTTCGTACGCGGCCTCGGCAACCGACCGGCCCAGCAGCCCGCGGGCCCGCCGCACGCCGTCGGCAGTCCGGCTGTCCACGAGATAGGGCTCCACCACCGCGAGCAATTCCGCTGGACCACAGCCGCTTCCGCGCGCCGCCGCGGCTCGGCTCGCGGCGACCGCGACCACCATCGCCCCGATGATCGCCTCGGCATTGCGATGCGTCACCTCCGCCGACAGCGCGGCCTGCGCCGCCACCCGATCCAGTTCTCCGGGAAACGCCGCCCCCAGCGGAGCGACCCGCATCGCCGCGCCGTTCCCCCATGACCCACGCCCGTCGAACAGGGCTCCGGCCGCGTCGGCCCACGGCCGCCCGTCCCGAATCTGGTGCAACAGTGCGACGGTGCCGCCGCTGTACCCGCGATAGGGCTCGCATCGATCCGCGAACGCCGCCGCCAGCGCATCCCGATCGATGCACCCGCGGACACGGATCTCCTCGAACACCGTGCAGGCCATCTCGGTGTCGTCGGTCCATTCCCACGGAGGAGCGGGTGGTTTTCCGGCGATCAGATCAGGGAGGGAACGACCGGGCACAAAGAATTGCGCCCCCAGCGCATCACCGACGGACAGTCCTTCGAGGCTGTCCCGGGCAGTATCGAGTTGCAATGACATACGGGCCGACATCTTGCCGATCACCGTGGTTTGTTGCAACCAAGGTCCCGTTGGGCCTGAGTAATCGCAGGTAGAAAAATGATTGGCCGGTGGCCGACGGGGTCTGTTAGCGTGCTGCCTACCGTGACATCAGGCGAGGAGGTGAGACCCGTGCACACAGTACCGATGTGGGGGCTCCCCCTCGTGGTCGCGGAGAGGCGTACGAAGTAGTCGTCGCCGGGAGCGCCTGTACGAGTAGGCAATCCCGAAAGGTGACGACCGATGAATACGAATTCTGTAGATATCAGCCGAGTCGAATCGACTCGATGGGAAGCCGTGGATAACGACCTGGTGGTCGGGCACGGCGAAGTCTCGCAACGGCCCGACGGGCGGCTGTTCGTCAGCATCGATGCCTGGCACGACCAGGTCTTCGATCAGATCGCCGCGGCGATGCTCGCCACCCTGCGCCGGCCACTGCACACCGTGGTCGACGAGGCCGATGGCGGACTGCTGTCCTGTTGGGGGCGAGCGGGTTTCGTGACCCGGCGACGCGAGTGGGAGTACCTGGTGACCACCGATCCCGGCGCCACCGGGTTGGGGGCCGTGACACCGCCGCCGGACATCACCGTGGTGCCGGCGGGGAGCGCTGCGGAAGAACCGCTGCGTGTAGTCGACCGGGTCATTCGCGACGAAGTCGAATCGACGGTCGGCTGGCAGGAGATGCCCGCCGAAATCCTGCGCGGGCCCGGCGGTGACACCGTGGTGGATCCCTCGCTGTACGTGGCTGCGGCACAGGCCGATCGCTACGTCGGACTGCTGCGTGTCGTGCAGGTGACTCGCCTGCCGCGCCTCGGTCTGATCGCGGTGCGGGCCGATCAGCGGCGTCGCGGTATCGGCCGGGCCATGCTGGCCCAGTCGCTGGGCGCGTTGCACGGTCGCGGAATACCCACCGCGACAGCCGAAGTCAACGAATCCAACGCGGCGGCCATGGCGCTGTTCGAGAGTATCGGCGCGCGTCGCGTGGCCGGCAATCTGGAACTGGTGCTGCGATGACCAATCCCGGGAAGAAAGGCAAGGGCATCGAGATCGAGGGCACCGTCGTCGAGTGCCTGCGCAATGCCAGCTTCACCGTGGAGCTGCCGAACGGCCACCAGGTACTGGCCCATATCAGCGGCAAGATCCGCAAGAACTACATCAAGATCTTGCCGCAGGACCGGGTGCTGGTGGAGCTGAGTCCCTACGACCTGACCCGGGGCCGGATCCTCTTCCGGTACCGGAACTGACGGCCGCGGGGGCGGCGATTCGCCGCCCCCGCACCGGGATTCAGCTCAACCGGTAGGTGTCGAGGGCGTTGGTGCGGTAGAAGTACTCCGCTTCCTGCTCGGTGGCGTCGGTGGCGACGGCCTGGTCGACGGTGGCGACCAGGTCGGTGTAGCTGCCCGCCATCGAGTCCACCGGCATGTTGGAGGCGAACATCAAACGTCGCCAGCCCCACAGCGCCACACTGGATTCCAGCCAGTATTCGACCGTCGGCCAGGACAGATCCCGGCAGATCAGTCCGAAGCCGGACAGCTTGCACAGCCACTGGGTCTCCTTGGCCGCCAGCGAGATCGCGTTGTGCCAGGCGGTGCGGGCCTCGGCGGAACGCCCCTGCGGGAAGCCCAGGTGCTCGAGGACGACGCGCAGGTCGGGGTAGCCGGCCAGGAAGTCGATCCAGTCGAGGATCTCGCCGGGCTTGGCGACCAGGTCGAAGACCACGTCGTGTTCCTGCAGCCAGCCCGCAATGGTGTCGGCGGCGGGAGTGTTCGGTGAGAGGCCCGCGAAGGCTCGTACACCGCGCAGGCGCGGGCTGCGCGCCTGCTGGTCGAGGTGGTCGATCAGGTCGGCGGCGGGCAGGGCCGGGTCGATGCCGCCCACGATGGCGAATGGCCGCGGGTCGGCGTCGGCGATGCCGTCCACCCAACGGGTTTCGGCCAGATAGGCGTGCGGCGCGGTGGTCGCGGACACGTGCACGAGCCCGTCCACCCGGACCGGGCCCAGGTCGCGGTCGTAATCGGCCGGTAGAAAGTTCTGCGCGATCTCGGGTTTTCCGGCATCGACGAACCTCGCCAGACTCGGGTACCAGGCGTGTGCGCTGGTGTCCCACAGGTGCATGTGGGCGTCGACGAGGGGGACGGTGGGCATGTTGGCTACTCCTGGACCATGGTGATGCCCCCGGCGCCGCTCGCGTGCGCCGGGATGGCTTTTTCCAGATCCATGAATAGTCGGTCAGCGGGAATTGTGCGACACGATGTCGGCGATTCGGGTGCGGAACGCCTCCGGGGAGAAGGTCGCGGCGTGCTTGCGAATGGTTTCGGCGTGGTAGGCGGCAGGGTCGAAATCGCGCATGGCGCGCGCGAATCCGGCGGTCACCGCCGCGTCGGAGCCGGCCGGGACGTGCGCACCGGAGATGCCGGGGACCACGGTGTCCAACGCGCCGCCCTCGCCGACCGCGAGCACCGGTGCGCCGCAGGCCATGGCCTCCACCGGGACGATGCCGAAGTCCTCGACGCCGGGCATGAGCAGGGCGCGGCAGCGGCGGTACATGTCCTGCAGCACGTCGTCGGAGGCCGCGCCGAGGAAGGTGGTCTCGGGGCCGGCGAGGGCTTCCAGCTGCTGGCGGTAGCGGCCGTCGCCGAGGATGACCAGGCGCACCCCGGCCTGCTGTGCCGCGCGAATCGCGAGATCGGGGCGCTTGTAGGGGACCAGGCGGCCCGCGAACAGGAAGAAGTCCTCCCGCTCGACGCTGGGGTCGGGGGCGAAACGGGCCACGCGCACCGGCGGATTCACCACCGAGGCGGGCAGTCCCCACCAGTCGCGGACCCGGTCGGCGACGGCCTGGGAATTGGCCACCACGTGCGCCAGCCGCGGCGCGGCGCGCAACTCGTTGCGCCGCGCCAGGGCGCCCAGGACCATCAGCGCCGCCTGCCCGGCGCGCCCGCCGACCTCACGCTCGCGGAACGCCTTGTCCCACGCCCACCGTGCCGGGCTGTGCACGTAGGCGATCACCGGTGCGGTGGTCGCGAACGCCGCCTGGGTCGCGAAGGCGTGATGGCTGACGACCACCGCGTCGTAGGAGTCACGCAGCGGCAGCGTGCGAAACGCGCGCGGCGCGAACGGCAGCAGCGGTGCGTGCGAGCGCCGCCCGCTCGCCGCGTAGGCCCGCGACAGCCAGGTGTCGCGCACCGGTTCCGCCGCCGGGTCACCCGCCGTGGGCTCGAGTCCCGCGGCGGTGAGCAGCGCGCCGGTGCATTCCGGGTCGGCGATGGGCGCGAAAACCGGTGCGCCGGGCCAGGTCTTCATGAATTCCGCGACCACGGCCTCGGAGCCGCCGTACTCGGTGAATCGCTCGTGGACCAGGGCGATCCGGGGTGCCGACATCAGCAGACTCTCCTCGGTCGATCCGCCAGCCGGCGCGGTGCGGCGGTGCGCCGCAGCGCCGGAGCCACCGGCCGCCCCGCGAGCAGGCCCGCGACCGTGCCCTGTTCGAGGGCCTTGCGGTAGGTCTTGGCCGCCGACTGGCAGGCGTCGATGGTGTGGTCGATATCGGCGTCGGTGTGCGCCGCCGAGTTCACGAACGACTGGCCCAGCACGCCGCGATCGAGCAGCTCCTGCAGGAACAGCGTCCGGAAGGGCTGGGAGGCAATGCCTTCGGGATCCCGGGTGAGGAACACCAGACACGACGGGCGGCCCGCCACCTCCAGGTACTCGGCGATCCCCAGGTCCGAGGCGATGGCATTGACCCCGGCGGCCAGGCGGCGGCCCGCCGCCTCCATGCGCGCCACCGGATCGCTGCTCCGGTAGGTCTGCACGACCGCCCGGAAGGCGGCCAGCGACGCGGTCTCCGGCCCGTGCGTGGTGGACAGCAGGAAGACGCGGTCGGCTTCGGTGCGCAGCCCGCCGAGCTCCATGTACTCCCGCTTCCCGGCCAGCGCCGAGAGCGGGAAGCCGTTGGCCATCGCCTTGCCCCAGCACGACAGGTCGGGGACCACGCCGTAGAGCTGTTGCGCCCCACCGGCGGACCAGCGGAACCCGGTGATCATCTCGTCGAAGATCAGCAGCGTGCCGTGCCGATCGCACAGTGCGCGCACGCCTTCGAGGAAGCCGGGCGTGGGATCGGCCAGGGCTGTGGCCTGTTCGAGGATCACGCAGGCGATGTCGTCGCCGCGCAACGCGTCCTCGAGGGACTCCATGTCGTTGTAGCGGAACTTCACCGTGGCGGCGGGCGGGATTCCCGCGTTCATCTCGGTGACCCCGATGAACCAGTCGTCGACCGAGAAGAACGGTTGATCGCAGATCGCCACCGTCTCGCGTCCGGTCACCGCCCGCGCCAGCCGCACCGCCGCGGTCGTGGTGTCGGAGCCGTTCTTGGCGAACTTCACCATGTCCGCGCCCGGCACCAGGCTCAGGAAGTCCTCGGCCGCCAGCAGTTCCAGCTCGGTGGGGCGGGAGAAGTTGACGCCGTCGGCGATGGTGCGCGCGACCGCGTCCACCACCGGAGCGAACCCGTGGCCCAGCGTCACCGAGCGCAGTCCCATGCCGTATTCGACGTACTCGTTGCCGTCGGCGTCCCAGACCCGGGCGCCGTTGCCGCGCACCAGGATCGGGGCCATCCGTTCCGGATACTGGTCCGCGCCACGGGCGTAGGTGTGCGCGCCGCCGGGCACCAGGTCGTGCAGGCGCGCCTGCAGGTCGTTGCTGCGCCGGTAGTCACGCATGCTGATCACCGCCGGCGGTGATGGCCCAAAGCTCGTGGTCGCCGCGCTGTCCGTCGAGTCCGGTGTAGCTGCGCATGGTTCCCTCCTGATGCAGTCCCGCCGCGGCGGCGACCGCGGCCGATGCGGTGTCTCCGGCCGCCACGGCCGTGTAGACGCGGAACAGTCCGAGCTGTTCGAAGGCGTAGGTCAGCAGGGCCCGGGTGGCCGCCGTCCGGACGTCGTCGCCGGCGCGGGCGGGATCGGCCCAGAGCTGGATGCGGGCATTGCGATCGAACAGGTCCAGATCGAAGAGCCGGGCGGTGCCGGCATAGACGCCCGCGGCATCGAGGACGAACAGCAGACCGGCGGGAGAGCGGACACCCGCTGCGCTGAGGGCGATTTCGCGCAGCCACGCCGTTCCGCTGCTACCGATTCCGTCGGACGGGAGCGGCCCGGCGTTACGCACCGCGGCCGTCCGGGCGGCGCCGTCGGCGGGCCGGGCGGAGCGCAGCACCAGCCGGTCGTGGCCGGGCAGCCGTAACAGCACCGGCCGGGCGGGCAGTAGCTGCTGCGCGGCCCGCCACAGCTGCCCGCACCGATAGCGGGCCAGGACGCCGAATACCGTTGCGGCATCCGGGATATGGTCATCGTGCGAGACCGCCGCGGAAGCGCCGGGAGCCGTCGTGGAACCGGCGGGGGGCGGCGGCGGGGTCCGGTGTTGCAGGGTCCGCTCGAGCCACATCTCGGTGAATCCCTTGGGCGGGATCTCCGCCCGCGTCATCGACCAGAGATCGTGGTCGGCGCGCGCCCCGCCCACGTCGAAGTGCAGTCGCATGCGTCCCTCGCGCACGAACCCGATCTGCACCGCGCCGCTGGTGGCCGCCGCGTTGCCGGGGGAGATGGGTGCGTTGACGCGTTCCAGACCCAATGCGTCGAAAGCGAAGTCGAGGATCAGTCCCGCCGCGATGCCGCCGAAGCCGTGCCGGCCCAGGCGCGCGTCGATCCAGATCCCCATCTCGCCCTGTTTGGCCCGGACGTCGATATTGCCGATCTCCACCTGCCCGGCGAAGCGGCCGTCGATCTCGATGACGGTGGCGACCCGCCGCCCGGTGCGGGCATTGGTGGCCGCCTCCAGACACTCACGCACCCAAGCCTTCTCGGTGTGGCGGTCGGCCCAGCTCAGCGGTGAGGTGTGCCAGAACGGCTCCAGGCAGGCCCGATCGCGCAGCCGCAGCTCCCGCCACTGCGAGAAGTCGCTGTAGCGCGGCAGCCGCAGCAGCAGGGTGCTGCCGTGCAGTCGTGCCGGGCCCAGTCGCAGCGCGGTCGGCGTCCCCCTCACGAGTGCGGCCGCTGCTTCCCCAGCGAGGTGGTCTTGACCGCGCCGTCGGTGCCCACCGACATGCGCCAGTACACCCCTGCCGAATCCTTCAACACGATTCCCCCTTCGCTGCGGTCGGACAGATAGGCCCCGCTGTTCAACACGGCCGACAGCACCGACCCGTCACGGTCCTGCACCTGGAAGATGTCGGCGCCCGGCGTATAGGCCTGCGCCACCGTGGTTCCGGCGAAGCGCGCCCCGTGAATGGCGCCGCGGCCGATCACATGCCAGCCGTCCGGGAACGACCTGGGATCCACGTCGTCGAACGAGCCGGAGATCAGGTTGATCGCGGTGCCCTCGGCCACGCCCTTGGGATCGACCCGCACCTCGATCGGCGGCGCGTCGAGATCCGGGTCGAACTGCACATTGGCCAGATACGGCTGGCGGCAATGGATCAGGTCCAAGCACACCTTGCGCGCGGCCACCTTGCAGTTGACCAGACCGAACTGGGCGGGCCCGCCGGCCGGGCCGCCGATCGCGAGCGCGGTGTCGGCCCCTTCGAACCAGACATTGGTCAGCCACCAGTCATTGGCGGGACCGTCGACGAACACGTGCTTGTCGGTGGTGCGGGGATCGTTGTCGGAGACGAATTCGACGTTGGCCATGGCCAATCCGGCATTGTGATCGCCGCCGGTGCCCAGCACCCCGATGCGGTTGTTGGTGAGCTTGGACGAGGTCACGTAGTTCTGGATGCAGGAGGTGACGATGCCGAAGCCGAAATTGTTGATGTCGGAGTTGATGACGGTGGTGCCGCCGGTGTTGCGGTCCAGCACCAGTCCGCGCTGTTCCTGGAATCGGGGCGCGTTGTCGCTGAGGTGATTGCCGCGCAGCACCACCGAGTCGAAGGTGCAGCGGAAGCATTCCGAGAGCCGGACCGCGGTCGCCTTCGCACCGGAGAAGTAGAAACCCAAGCGGGAGAAGCGGACCCGCTGCTTGCGTTGCAGGGTGATGAAGGTGTCGTCGCCGTCGTAGTTGATGGTGGTGACGTCGGCCCCGTCCCCGAGCACGGTCGCGTAGTCCGCGAGCGCCGGGAAGCGGGTCAGCGTGTACTGCCCGGCCGGGATGTAGAGCACCAGCGGCTTGTCGGTGACGGCCGCGGCGCGGGCGAACGCCTCGGTGTCGTCGGCCTTGCCGTCCCCGACCGCGCCGAAATCCTTGACGTTGCGGGCCGCGGGCTGATCGGTCACGTGCGGGGAGCGAAATTCCGTTCCCTCGGAATCGTTCTTCGAGCACGCGGCCGCGACCGGCAGGACGGCCGCGGCGCCCAGCCCGGCCATGAGCAGCCGCCGTCGCCGCACGGCGGCGTCCCGCCGGTCCTGCGGCGTCCCCGCGCCGCTCGAATTCGCGTCGTCGCCCGTCCCCATGCCGGCGTCGTGTCCCCCGCGCCCGTCGATCACCGCTTCACCAGGTCGAGCGGATGCTTCACCATGTCGCCCACGCTGCGGTGCGGCCGTGAGAAGACGACGGTGCCGATCATCCGCTTGTTGTCGACACCGAACGTGGCGACCGCGCCGCGCACCTGATTGGAGGTGGTCTGGCCGAGCTCGATGATGCCGATGGTGGCGTCGCAGCGCCGGGCCAGTGCGATGGCGTCGGCCGCCGCGGTGACCGGCGCGCACTCCACCAGGATGTGGTCGAATTCGCTGCGCAGCTTGGACATGATGTCGGAGAAGCGCTCCGAGTCGAGCAGGTCGGGGGTGCGGAAGTCCATGCCGCCCAGCGGGAGCACATTGATGCCCACCTCCGGCCAGGCCACCACCGCCGACGACGGAGTCGCGCTGTTGCGCAACAGTTCCGCGAGCCCGGCCGACGCGGCCGCCGGACTGCGGCGGGTGGAGCCCTGCCCGGTGGTGTCGGCGTCCACCAGCACCACGCGCGCGCCGGTGTCGGCGAAGGTGCGGGCCAGCCCGATCGCCACGTCCGGTTCCGAATGCGGGGACAGCGAGGTCATCAGCAGGCTGACCAGCCCGGGATCCTCGGTGAGCCGGGTGCGCAACCGCCGCAGCTCGCCGGCCGCGCCGGGCCGCCCGTCGTCCACGATGCCCAGGATCGGCATCGGCAGAAAGGCTTCCAGCTCGGTGGAGGTGCGCACCCGCTTGTCGAGTTTGTCGCGCACGATGGCCGCGCCGAGGCCCAGCGCCAATCCGGCGAGCAGGCCGAGGATGTAGAACCGCTTCTTCTGCGGGGCGCTGGGCTGGGTCGGGGTCTGCGCCTTGTCGATGACCTCGGCGCGGGCGGCGGGCGCGGCGTCGGTCTGGGTGACCTCGAGTTTCGAGACCAGCGCCCGGAACTGGGAGACCACCTCGTCGGCGAGGATGCGCGCCCCGGCCGCGGTCGAGTCCTGCACCGTGATGATGATGATCGTGGTCGCGGGCGGCGAGACCGCGGTGATCCGGCCGCGCAGGTCGTTCACCGAGGACTTCAGGCCCAGCTGGTCGTGCACGAAGGTGACGACGGTGACACTGTTGGCGAGATCCACATACGAGCGCACCCGCTGCTGCGCGGCCAGCCCGCCCTGATAGGAGTCGTTGACCGAGGTTCCGGTCGCCATGGACACGTACACCGAACTCGACGCCGTGTACTCGGTCGGCAGGGTGCTCGCGTAGCCGTAGGCCGCCCCCGTGCAGAGCACCACCGCGGCAACGATTATCGGCCAGCGCCGCCGCAGCAGCCGCCAGTAGTCGATCAAACCCATTGCGCCGTCCTCGTTTTCCCGGATGGAACCGGAGCCCCCGGCAGCTGTTCCATTCGTCTTCGGAATTCACCAACAACCAGATACGCCAGCCACGCCAGCACCACGGCCTGCAAGTATTTGCCGAGCATCTCGACCGTGCCCAGCACGCCGCGCTCGAACAGCACCGGCACCTCGATCACCGACAGGCCCAGGATGGCCATGGCCAGGTACCGGCTGTAGAGGGCCCGGATCCAGATCAGCAGCAGCACGAAGGTGATCGTGACCCCCACCGCGACCCCGATGTAGCCGCCCAGCACGTAGCCCTCGTTGATATTGCCCTCGGCCAGCGACACCTCCACCGTCGACATGTCCACCGACCGGCCGCGCACCTGCTCGGCCCAGGCCGCGCCGGATCGGAACTTCTCCGCGCCCAGCAGCTGGGTGGGGATCAGGCTCTGGAAGGCGTGCAACGCGACTTGGGGCGGGGTGAGCCAGGAATCGGGGCCCGCGAACCAGGAGTCGGTGGCGGCCTCGAGCAGATCGAAGCGGCGCAGCATGCTGAGGAACGGCTGCACCACGGCCGGATACTGCGCATCCACTTGCGCCGCTTCGGCTTTGGCGGCGGTATCGGTCTTGAGTGATTGCAGCCAGCCGAAGCCGCCCAGGGCCAGGGCGATGATGCTGAGTACGCCGACCACATTGCGCCGGGTCCAGCCGGTCATGGCGAACCGCACGGCGATGGCCAGGGCCGCGCCCATGATCGGGGTCTTGGACTGCACGGTCGCGGTCCACACCAGTTCACCGCCGACCAGCGCGCCCACCACCAGCGCGGTGCTGCGACCGGATTCGTTGCGGTAGAACACGATCAGGCCGACCGCGCCCAGGGTCGCCAGAATGGTGACCAGGTTGATGAGCGGGTTCGGGCTCTCCAGCTCGCCGGCCTTGCCGGTGGAACCGGTGGCGTAGGCGGCCAGCCGACCCAAGGTGCCGATGCCGTAGAGCAGGAACAGGGTCTGGGTGAAGACCGGGTCGCCCGCGAAAGGCGCTGTGCGCGGGGTGGACTCGTGCGGTCGCAGGCGCACCCACAGCACGTAGGCGATGATCAGGCCGGTGTAGAGCCACAGCCCGAAGATCACCGGCTGCAGCACCGCGGCGATGCCCTCGTCGTATCCGTACTCGTAGAGCCGGGGATCGGGCACATTGTCGCCGAAACCGGGGACGGGTTTGACCCACAGCAGCACCACCGGCCGCGCGATGTAGGACAGCGACCAGTGCGCGGTCTGCGCGATGAGGAACACCCGGGCCACGCCGGGCAGGAACATCGCGGCCACGACGATCGTCGCCAGGGCTGCGGCGACGAGGAACACGGCGAACTGAGCGGAGGCCATCACTCTCCCATCACCCCCTTATGTCCGACGGGGCGGCCGCGGTGTTACCCGCTTGCAGGGCTGATGTTTTCGGCCGTTCATGCCAGGGCGCCGAGGATTTCACGGGCCCGATCGGCGTAGGAGTGGGCGCCGGTGACGATGCGGTGGTGTCCGGCCTCGGCGACCTTGGCGGCCTGGTCGGGGTACTTGGTGCAGCGGCGCAGGATGTCGCGCAGTTCGGCGGGGCCGGAGAACAGATAGCACTCGGCGTCGTCCTGCAGCAGTTCGGCGTGCTCGTCGGTGCGTTCACCGACGAAAAGCCCGCCGGCCGCCGGAACTTCGAAGGTGCGGCAGGTGTGGGTATCGCGGTTGTCGGAGTTGAGCAGCACCAGGTTGGCGGTGACCGCGGCGACGGCGGCGGAGAAGTGCTCGCCGTACACCGCGCCGCCGACATCCGCGCCGGTCTGCCACAGCGCGCGCACACGCCGCCAGCCCGGACCGCGCAACAGCATGTCCCCGTGATGCTCTCGGGCCAGCGAGACCAAGAGGTCTTGACGGTCGGGGCGCACCGCGCCGACGAATCCGACCAGATAGCGGCGCACGGTGCGGCGGGCGGTGATGTGATGCAACGCCGGATCATAAGCGCTACGAACGAATTTCACGTGCTGCGCGCCGCGGGCGGTGAGCTCGGGAACGTTGTGCCACTTGGTGGTGACGATCAGGTCCCAGGCGGACTCGTGCGCCAAGTATTCCGGGCTGGTGTTGTACGGATTGGACACGTCATCGGGGCTGTAGTGCACATGCAGACCGGCCGGGGCGCTCAACAGCCGCTGCTGATCCAGGTGCACGGACTTGAACGCGAAGAGCAGGTCCGGCTTGAACGTGTGAGCGGCGCTGTCGATCTCGCGGTGCAGCCCCTCGATATCCCACGGTGCGCGCCGATGCGCGAACTTCGAGTACACCCACGGCGGGGACAGTCGCGGCGGCAGGGTCACCGAGGTCGTGTCGATCACCACCACCTCGTGCCCGGCCTGCCGGAATCCGTCGGCGAGGGAGCGCGCGTTGCTGCCCACCCAGTCGTCCCCGACGAAGAGCACCTTCACGCCACATCCCCCTTGGTCAGCAGTGCCGTGGCCGGTTCGATCGGCCCGGCCCGCCGGGCCCGTTCCCGGACCATGAGCCACCGCACCCGGATGATGTACCACAGCGCGACACCGATTTCCGCGGAAACCGTGCCATAGACCAGGGTCCAGACCGATCCGGTGCGCATCGCGACGACCAGGGCGGTCGCCGCCACACAGGTGCCGATGATCGCGCCGATCAGCACGCCGATGGTGTCCTGTTTGACCGGCAGCACGGCGGTGGTGACATACGAGGTGATGGTGGTGGCGGGCAGAATCAGAATCTCGACGCGCAGCATGCCGATCGCGCCGTTGAAATCGTCGGTGTAGATCAGGTGGATCAGCGTCGGGGCCATGATCCAGACCGAGACCACCGCCAGGCACGCCAGGGTCACGGCGCCGATCAGCATCTGAATCTGATTGCGCCAGAACTGATCATCGGCGCTACGCCGGGCCATGCGGGGCAGCAGCGCGAAACCGATCGGGTCCAGGGTGGACTGGATCGCGCGAACCAGGCGGTCGCCCGCGGAGTACAGGCCCAGCGAGGCGGCCTCCAGCACCGCGCCGTACACCGCGGCAGAACCCTGACCGTAGCCGGTGACCAGCAGCCGGGAGGTGAAAATCGGTGCGGCCATCCGCAGCACGGCCCCCACGCCGTACGGTCTGGCCGGTGGGCCGAACTTGCGGAACGAATCCCACCAGGTCAGCGCGACCGTCGCGATCGACGAGATGAGCAGGCACAGCACGGCCATGGACGCGCTCGGGAAACGGGGTAGCAGCCCGACCAGCAGCGCGAGATAGCCAATGCGCCCGACACCTTGATACATGGTGGAGGTGCCGAATCTGCCCTGCCCGATGAGCAGCCAGTCCTCCGACACCGACCAGAAGCCGCCGGCGAACAGGCCCAGCAGCACCATGTGCAGTTTGGGGGACACCCCGACGACGAGCGTCGCGAGCAGCGTCGCGCCGATGATGGTCAAGGTGGTGGCGCGAATGGCCAGGTAGGTGCCGCGCAGGCGGTTCACTTCGCGGTGACCCGGATCGTCCTCGGGCACTTTGGCGGCCAGGAACGAGGTGACGCCGAGATCCACCACCAGCGAGCCGATGAAGTACGAGGACATGCCGATGGCCAGCAGCCCGGTGCCGTGCGGACCGAGCATGCGGGCCAGCAGCGGGACGGTGACCAAGGTGATGACGTATTGGCCGTACTTGCCGAACGTCACCAGGCCGATGTCGCGAATGATGCCGCCGACCCCGCCCAGGCTCGACGAGGATTGCTTCCGGTGTTTGCCGTTGGCGGCGGAATGGTCTGTGGCGGCACCGGACTCGTCCTCGGCCGGTCGGTACGCGCCGGAGGCGTCGCGCTGCGGGGCGACGACGGGCAGCCGCACGGTCGGCGGCTCGACCGGGTCGCCGTAGAAGGTGGGCAGCACCGGACCCCGCGACGGCGCGGCGTAGCGGGCGGCCCGCGATTCCTCGTACGAGGGTCTGCTGAAGGCCGGGCTCCGGTCCGCGCTGCCGGTGGTGCGGTTCGGGTGGTGGGTGGCCGGGCCGTGGTCGCGCCGCGAGTGATCGTGCTCGTAGGCGGCGGCCTGCTGGTCTACTTCGGGAATGGCGTGCCGCATATGGCGGCGCTGCCGCAGCCGGCCCAGGGTGCCGAGGCTCTCCATCCGGACGGTCGGCGGGTCGTAGGGGAGCGGGTCCGTCGGATCATCCACGGCGCCACCGGCTTCCGGAGAGCCCGGACAGGAAGGCGGTCACGATCCGGCCCGACTCGGCCACGTCGAAATCCCGGGACCGGAGCCGCGCGGCATCGGCCAGCTTGGTGCGCAGCTCCTGATCGGCGATGAGGGTGTCCAGGGCGCGGGTGAGTTCGGTGCGGTCGCCGGCGGTCACGAGCAGACCGTCGACACCCGGTTGGACGATCTCTTCCGGACCACCCGGCCGGGTCGCGATGACCGCGCAGCCCGCCCGCATGCCCTCGACCACGACCTGACCGAAGGGCTCGGGCAGGACGGAACAGTGCACGAGGATATCGGCGTGGCGCAGATAGGTTTCCGGATCGTCGACATGGCCGGTGAACGTCACCGGGAGGTTGAGGGCGGTCGCGTGCACCTCCAGCTCGGTGCGGTACGGCTGCTCGTCGAAGAACGTACCGCCGACCAGGAACACCTCGCGTGGAAGGGTTTTCACGTCGGCGAGGGCGCGCAGGAAGAGATCCTGGCCCTTCCATGGGGCGAGGCGGCCCACCACGGCGACGATGGTCTCGTTCGCGGGGCGCTGTTGCTGCGGACGCGTTCCGCCGAGGATGTCCGAATCCGATAGGGACTGCGACGATTCGAGCTCGGCCGGGAACTCGACGCCCGGGTAGGCGACGATGGCCTGCCGCCGCCACGTGTAGAGCGAGGCTCGGGTGCCACGGCTGTTGGCGATCACACCACGGGCCACCACCCAGCCCAGCAGGCGGATGATCAGGGCCAGGGCGCGGCCGAAGTACTCGCGCGAAACCCGGTCGTGCACATGCCAGACCAGCGGAACGCGTGCCCGGCGAGCCGCCACCGCGCCCATGAGCAGGGCCTTGGTGCTGCCCGCGACGAGCACGGTGGCGTCGAGTTCGCGGACCGTCTCGCCCAGCGTCCAGCCCAGCCGCAGCAGGCCGGTCGCGCCGGCCAGCAGACTGCGGATCCCGGCCTTGTCGATGGTCATCGCGCGCGAATCGAAACTGTTGCTCACGACGCGGGTTTCGATGCCGCGCTCGGTCATCAGCCGCAGCATCGGCCCGTCTTCGGTGTACACCACCGCGGTGCGACCGGCCGGCATCGCCGAGACCAGGCGCAGCGTCGCGAGTTCGGCGCCGGAGGGTGCCGCGGTATGTGCCAGGAAGACGGCCTTCAGCGGGGTCATCGGCTGAGAAGCTCCGTATAGAGGTCTCGATGGCGTCGGGCCGCGACCGTCCAGGAAAACGTCTCGGCGTGCGCGCGGCACTGCTTCGCGTCGGGGCGGACACCATCGAGTGCGGCGACGAGCCGGGCGGCGAGCGCCTCCGGATCACCGGGCGGCACGATGAGCGAAGAATCCAGATCCCTGACCGAATCCGGTAATCCGCCGCAATCGGACACGACGGGTGGGCGGCCGGCGGCGAGCGATTCGAGGGCGATGAGGCCGAACCCTTCCAAGGCCAGGGACGGCACCACGGTGAGATCGGCCCGGGTGTAGAGGTCGGTGAGTTCCTCGTCCGAGACCGTGCCCGTGAAGTGGATCGAGGACTGCTGCTGCCGGCCGAACAATGTGGCTGCCAGCTGGCGTAATTCGGCTTCGGCGGTACCGGTTCCGACGATGATGAGGCGGGCGTCCCGATGCCGCGATGTCACGTCCTGCCAGGCACGGATGAGGACGTCGATGCCCATGCGCTTCTCCAGGCGGCGTACGCACAGCACGGTGCCGGAGTCTTCGGTGCGGTCCGACGGGGTGAACCGGTCCAGATCCACGCCCGGCGGGATCACCTGAACCTTGTCTGCTCGGATGCCGTAGTCGGCTACCAGCAACCTTTTGAAATGGTCTGACAGGACTACGAATCGATCGGCTCTGGCGTATCTGAGGCGTTCGATCAGAAACTTGACTCGGACTGCTCGGGGGTGTTCTCCGGCCATTCGGCTTTCGGCTGCCCAGGGGCCGTGGAAGTGCACTACCAGTGGGTTTCGTATCGCTGCGGGGCCGTAGAGGCAGAAGTGGCGATCGATGACTGTGTCTCGGGTCAGCGTGTTTCGGTCCAGGAACGCGGCGCGGGTGCGGGCGAGTGTGGAACCGCCGGTAGGTCCCCAGGAGTCCGCACCGACCGGTGCGTCTCCGAAAGCCCTTGCGCTGAGCGTCATTCCGTTGTCGCGGGCCAGCGCTTCGTACAAATCGGTGAAGTATCGATTGAGACCCCCGTGAGCGGCCGTGAACCACTCCGACCCCGTCATGAACACCCGAATGGGCCGCGTCAAAACCCTCACCCCCGGGTCCGTTACCCACATCCGGACCGACATCCTGATCCGAACGCCCTTGCAGCGCAAGTGTATGCCAATCCGGGGAGGGAGGCGGGCTATCGAGTGGCAATCATACGACCGGCCAGTACTTCGGGCGTAAAAGATCAAAGAGAACAAGACCAAAAGAAAAAGAAGACTAAAAGATAAAAGACGCCTGGATAAGGGAGAGGGTGGCCGAGCTTGCGAGGCCCCCTCACCTACCAGCCCCACTCACGGTTCGGCCGCGCAGCATCCCGGGGAAGACGAAGGGATGGGGGTTGGGGGTTTCTGTAGAAGGTGATCCGTGCAGTCCCTGGGCCGGGATCGGCGGGATACGGCTCCCAACCTGGCGTCAGCCTAAGTGCGGTAGGGCAGGCGAGGCGACCACACTCTGTGTAGTTTTGCGGACGCGCTTGCGGCACGAGCAGCCCTGACGCACGCAGCCCGAAGGGCCCCACCTTGGGTGAGGCTCCGGCTTTGAATTCAGGGGAGCAACAACTAGGGGCGTGACCACCAGCGGGCCGGTGGACGCGTGCGGTCGCGGAGTCGCGCCAGTGACGCGGCCATCAACTCACCGGCATGATGCCGGTCGTTGACCTTGGGCATACCGGTCGGATCGATGTGGCGTGGCGCTATCCACCCGGTCCGGCCCGCATGTTCCGAATCCGCTGGCATGGCAACGGTTTTCCAACCACCCGGCCCATCGTGGATCATGGCGTGGCAAGCATCGCAGGCCAAGGTCAGGTTTTCGATGTCGGTGGTCCCGCCCTTGGCCCACTCGGTCACATGATGCACCTGAGTGAGAGTGGCGGGGGCGCTGCAACCGGGTCGGGTGCAGCCTCGTTCGGTGGCGATCAACGCCAGTCGTTGGGCGGAGTTGGCGAGGCGCTTGGTGCGGCCGAGGTGCAGGGGCTGTCCGGCGTGGTCGAAGATCGCGAGGAACGGCTTGGACTTCTGGGCCAGCTGCAACGCCTGCTCCAACGGCACCGTCCCGCCGGAGGCGGTGGTGGCCACACCGGCAGCGGCTTCGACCTCGGCCAGGCTCATGGTGATGATGGTGGACACGGGCAGCCCACGGTGCTGACCGAGGTTCGCGGGACCCATCTCGGGGCGCAGGAATGCGACCATGGCGTCGTGGTTGCGCTGGGCTGCGGTGCGGGTGTCGCGACGTGCAGCCCGCTCCAAACCGGCGAGCGCTTCCTCATCGAGTCCGTCTGTGGTCCAGGGGCTTTCCGCGTCGTCGGGGTTGCACATACCCGGCTGGGCGAGGCTGGCGAAGATCGGATCGAACAACGCCCGCGCGGCCGGGGTGAGTTCGGCGGTCATGGTCGACATGCCGTCCACACCCTGCTTGCTCAACGTGATCCCACGCCGCCGCTGCCGATCGGTGTCATCAGTGAGACGCCCATCAGGGTCGAGGTAACCCAGCAGCCGGTCGCCCACCTTGGGCAGGTCATCCGGGGTGGAGGTGGCGGCGAAGTGGGCCAGCTGGAATTCGGCCCGGTCTCGGGTATCGGCGTCGACCTTCCCCGGAATCCGGTTCACGATCTTCGCGATCACCCGAGCCGAATCCGCTGACACCAAACCCATTTCCTGAAACGCGGCCGTCCACGCCAACCACGGCTCGACCACCCGCCCGGCCTCCTGCCGCAACCCCAGCAGTTCCGCCGCCCGCACCCGCGCGCAAGCATCGGCGTGTCCGATCCGCAAAGTCTGCTCGAGGTACTTGGAAGTCCGCTTCACCCCGACCTTCTCGGGTAACCCGCGGTTCTCCACCTCACGAATCAACTTGTGCTCGAAGCTGGCCATCCGTCGCCGCGTCGATTCCCAATCCCGCAGCACATCCACGAGATCGTCATCGGAAAGCGAGTCCAAAGAATCGTGAACGAGCACGCTCACAGCATCGGAAACAAGCCCGGTGGCATCCGCCACCGTGACTTCATTCCCGAGTACCTGCCCGCCCCAATTCATATCCCTATTCTATCGCGAATTGCACCTCAATTCACTCGAATCCGATTGTGGCATACAGATATTCACTTTCGACGACCCTCCGTCCGGGCCTGTCGTCGCGCTGACCCTGATTAACGCCGGGACCGCCGTCCGGGATCTGGGTTACGGTGGGCGCGGGATTGACGTAGTCGGAGGTAGGCGGACTGTGGGGCGGACACTCGCGCAGGGGCAGGTTTTCGCGGGGTACACCGTTGAACGACTGCTCGGTGTGGGCGGTATGGGCGAGGTGTACCTCGCCCAGGATCGAGACCTGCCCCGATCCGTCGCACTGAAGGTGCTGGCGTCGGGGAAGGCCGACGATCCCGAGGTCCGGGCGCGGTTCCTGCGGGAGGCCGATACCGCCGCCCGGCTGGCGCATCCGAACATCGTCGCGGTGTATGCCCGCGGGAACGACGACCATCGGCTGTGGATGGCCATGCAATACATCGAGGGCACCGACGTGGCCGCGATCCTGCGGGACGGGCCGGTGCGGCCCGATCACGCGGTGCGGATCATCGGCGAGACCGCGCGGGCACTCGACCACGCGCATCGCGCCGGCGTGCTGCACCGGGATGTGAAACCGGCCAATATTCTGCTGGCCTGGGGGCCCGATCAGCGGGTCTATCTGGCCGACTTCGGAATAGCCAAAGCGGTCGACCATACGAGTACGCTCACGCGAACCGGCGAGATGTACGCGAGTTTCCAATACGCCGCTCCGAACAATTCGAAATGCGTAGCGACACCGATCATCGCGCGGACGTTTATGCCTTGGGCTGCACCCTTTTCCATATGCTTACCGGGCAATTGCCTTATCCGGGTGAGAGCACCGCGCAACTCGTCGCGGCCCACCTCGGCGCTCCCATTCCGCGGCCGAGTCAAGTGCACGGCACTGTGCCGCCCGCCTTCGACGCGGTCATCGAGCGCGCACTGGCCAAGAAGCGCGACCACCGCTTCCGCAGCTGCGGTGAACTGGCCGCCGCGGCCGCGCAGGCCCTCAGTGTGACCACCGGTGGCGCTGGGCCGTGGTCGCATCAGGAGTGGCCGACTGGAGTGCCGAGTTCAGGCGTCCCGCTGAATCCCGGTGCGGCACAGAACCCCGGTGGACCACGCTCGAGGATGGGCTTCGACCCGGGTACCTTCACCGGCGCGACCACCCAGCCCAGCCTGCCCACCAGCTCCGGACTGACACCCGCGCAGCGCGAGCAGTTGCCGACCCAGGTGGGTGGGTTCGCCTCCATGCCGTATCCGGTGGTGACCGATACCGGATCGAATCGGGTCGACGCTCCCGCGACCCCGCTCGCCGCAACCGGTCAGGCCACCGCGGCCGCGCCGCCCCGCCGCGGGCGCAAGCGACTGATCGCGGCATTCGTCGTCGCACTCGTGGCGGCAGGCGGGGTCGGCCTCGGATTCGGAACCGGCGCATTCCGTTCGGTCACCGGGGGTCGGTCGATCGGGCAGCCGCCCATCGCCGCGGGGGCGTCCCAGGACGCCGCGGTGCAGGCGGCCTGTGACTACGGCAAGCTCATGAGTTCCTACGACTACAGCAATGGTGACGGCTGGCAGGCCAAGGTGATCGCCGGGGCGACGGGCACCTGGAAGTCGCAGGCCGAGACGCTGCTGCCCACCATTCGTGTGCTGCTGGAGAGCGATTCCGAGCACACCTGGTCCGACCAGGCCGTCTGTACCGTCAACTCGGGCGGCGGGACCCACTACGAGCTGGCGGCCGACATCACCGAGTCGACCGCGGCCACCCAGAAGAAGCCCGATACCGCCAAGCATCAGAAGATCACCATGTCCATGGATTACGTGGACGGCAAGTGGCTGTGCAGCAAGTGGGTCAGCCCGTTGTTTCCCAGCTGACCGCTGCGCTCACGGCGCGGGTGATGATCCTGTGAGCGAAGCGATTTGGCGGCTGCGGCCCCATCGTTCGCGTAGCGTGAAGGTCCGGTGGTGCGATAGATTCGCTGCGGATTCGTGCTCCGAACGGGCGTTGGAAGGAATCGCGCGTGGGGAACTCTGGCGCGGGGGATGGTGCCGGGACTATGAAGGTGCTCGTCGACAACGGTGAGTACTGGCTACGCAATCGGGGCGACATCGCCATGATGGTGATGACCGTCGAACGACTGCGGGAACGGTGGCCGCATGCCCGCATCGGCATGCTCACCGATGAACCACACATTCTGCGCGGCGTGCTGCCGCAGGCCGAACCCGTGGTGGCGCACGCGGGCGGGCCGTGGGGGCGCGACGGCATCGCGGGGCGGCTCGAGGAGACCGCCGGGGTGCACGTGATCGGGCCGGCGGCGCTGCGCTGGCGGTCGGCCACCGAAGTGCCCAAACACTATCTGCGCGGGGTGAAGAACTGGGCGCGCCAGGAAGTTCACGCGCGCACCACCGGTGCACCCGAACCCGAGCCCACCGGCATTCCCGAACTGCCGCCGGTGCCCACCGCCCTGGCCGGGGCCGACCTGGTCATCGCCCAGGGCGGCGGCTACATGACCGATGTCGACCTCTACCAGGCGCATCGCACCCTCAACCTGCTCGAAGCCGCCCAGCGCCACGGCATTCCGAACGTCATGATCGGGCAGGGACTGGGCCCCATGCGCGATACCGAACTGCTGCGCCGCGCGGCCGAAGTGCTGCCGGGCGCGGACCTCATCGCCCTGCGCGAGGGGCTGCGCGGACCGGCACTGCTCAGCGAACTCGGTGTCCCGCGCGAGAAGATTCTGGTCACCGGTGACGACGCGGTGGAATTCGCCTACCGGCTGCGCCGCCCCGGCATCGGCTCCGATCTCGGCCTGTGCCTGCGGATCTCGGACTACTCCAAGGTGACCGACTCCGCGCGCGACACCCTCGGTGAGGTGTTGCGCCGCGAGGCCGCCGCCCTGGACACCGCGCTGGCCCCGCTCATCATCTCCGAATACGACGACGAGGACCGGCGCCACACGCTGCCGCTGCTGGCGGGCGCCGCCCGCACCCGGCCGGTCATCGGGCGCGCGGGCACCGCGCAGGACGTGGCGCGGCAGGTCTCGCGCTGCCGGGTGCTGGTGACCAGTGCCTACCACCTCGCGGTCTTCGCGCTCTCGCAGGGCATTCCGGCCGTCGCTGTAACGGCCTCGCAGTACTACGACGACAAATTCTATGGGTTGGCCGACATGTTCGACGCCGACACCGACGCCGGACTGCGCATCGTGCACCTGGACGTGGACAATCTCGACGCCGAATTGACACGTGCGATTCGCCAGTTGTGGGAGTCCGCGCCGGAGCTGCGGGATACCCTGCAGCAGAGGGCAGTTGAGCAGATCGACGCCGGCCGGGCGGGCCTGGATCGGGTGTTCCGGCTCGTGGCGGGAGGTGAGGGCCGACTCGGCGAACCTGCCGAACCACTTCAGGGGGAATGATGAAGAACATTTCGGTGTGCGTCCCGGCCTACAATTCCGGCCGCACGCTCGAGACCACGCTGCGCTCGATCCTGGACCAGGACACCGATATCGAGGTGATCGTCCTGGACAACGCCAGCACCGACGACACCGGCGCCATCGCGAAATCCATCGACGACCCGCGCGTGCGCGTGCATCGCAATCAGGAAACCCTGCCCATCGGCGAGAACTGGAACAAGGCCGTCTCGCTCACCTCGGGCCGCTTCGTCAAGGTCGTCTGCGCCGACGACATCCTGCTGCCCGGCGCGCTGGCCACGCAGCTCGAGATCATGGGCGACAACGGAATCGCCATCTGCTCCTCGAAGTTCCAGGTCATCGACGAGCACGGGAAGGTCGAGGAGACCGACCTCGGACTGCCGAACCTGCTGGGCCGCCGCGACGCCCGCGCGCTGATGCGCACCATCGTGCACCGCGGCCCCGCCGACTTCGGCCCGACCGCCGCCGCCATCTTCCGCCGGCAGGACTTCGACCGGGTCGGCGGCTTCCGCGGCGACCTGGTCTTCCCGATGGACGTGGACCTCTTCGCCCGCGTGTGCGCCTTCGGCGACTTCTACGGCATGGCGGAAATCCTGGCGGCGTGGCGCAATTCGAGCTTCAACCTGTGCAGCCAGACCTCGACGGTCAGCAAGCTCACCGAGATGCTGCGCTTCCACCACCGGCTGGGCTCGGAGTATCCGGAGTACGTCGGGCGCGGCGCCGTGTTCGGCGGGGACTGGCGGCTGGCGCGCGCCGCCGCCGAACGCTTCCGGGTGCGGACCCTCGCCACCGCGCTGCGCCGCCCCGACCTGCTGCATTGACACATTCGACACCGCGGGCCCGGGCGGTCGTCGAGGCGCGAGACCGCCCGGACCCGAGGAATCAGATCCGCGCCAGCGGACCGTAGGCGACCACGGTGTCGCCGGAACTGCTCACCAGGCGCACGAACGGGCGAATGGTGGTGGTGCCCAGCACGCCGGTCACGGTGGCGTGGAAGCCGGACATCGTGATGCAGCCGTCGGTGCCGGAGACATCGCCGCCGGCCACGTCGACCGACTGGATGCCCGGGCCGAAGCCGACATCGAGCTGAACGCCCAGCGTCGGAATCAGGTTGTAGATATCGGCCTTCGGGCCGTCCCCGCCGATCTCCAGCTCCAGACCCGGGGTCTGATACTGGAAGGAGATCTTGCCCGAGAGCGTGGCCGGGTAACCCACCTGGTAGCCCATGGTGAGATGGCCGTTCCAGGGATCGCCCGCGGGCAGGGCGACCTTGAAGCAGGCCTTGCCGCTGTGGAACCACTCGCGGGTGAGCGGATTGCCGTCCAGCGGCGGCACGAAATCGATCCGGGTATCGGCGGAGAGCGCCTCGACCGTGCGACCCTGCTGATCGACGACCGAGTTGTTGCCGTCGATCGCGGCGGAGGTCGATCCACCACTCAGGACGATTCCGATGGTGCCGGCAACCGCGACCACCGCGGCGCGCGAGAGCGCAGTCTTGTTGTTGCGCATGGTAATTACCATTCCCTCATCAGGTACAGCTGCGTAAATGCGTACGCTCGCTTGATGATTCCCCTGTGTGCTCAGGACACGGGTCACGAACCCCCCGTCCCCCTCGGCCGATGATCGGCCTCACGCTGAGACTATCCCACTCGATTACCCTGCGTATGGCCACAATCGCATGATCGGTATCACAAGCCGACGAGTTGCGGATGCCCGGTCCGCTGCCGCGGCCGCCGGGCGAGAATTGCTGGGTTTCATAGCGATTCTCGCACGTCGATCACCCACTTCCCGTCGAGTTCGGGCCACCGGGACGACACCTCCGGCAGGAGGTCCGGCAGCGTCAGCAGGACCCGATCAGGCTGCGCCGCAACCAGTTCCGCGGGCGAGATGATCGGGATGTCGGTGCCGGGCATGCGGCGGCCCTGCTTGCCGGGGGAGGCGTCGGCCACCCCGGTCAGGAGTCCGCGGTGCGCGCCCGCCAGGTGCAGGAGGGAAACGGCTCGCGATGCCGCGCCGTAGGCGTAAACGGTTCTGCCCGAACCGAGTTCGGCTTCGAGCCAGGTCCGTAGCGACCGTGCCTGATGGTCGGCGGCGTGCTGGAGTTCCCGCACCGCCTCCGGGTCGGCGACGGCCGCCTCCGCGGCGCTGATGCGCGCGATGACCGGGTCCGCGTCGGCGGGGGCACGCACCGCCGCCACCAGCACGGTGCCGCCGTAGAGGTCGAACTCCCACGCCGTCACCGCCGCCAGGCCCGCCGAACGCAGCAGCGTCCGCGCCGCGTCCATCGAGTAGTAGGCGAAATGGCCGTGCCGCAACGCGTTCCACTGCCCGTGCCGCACGATGGCGTGCAGCGAGTGGAATTGCAGCAGCAGCACGCCACCCGGCGCGAGGGCCGCCGCGCGCCGCGCGAAAGCCGCCCGCTGATCGGGTTCGTGCATGATGCCGAAACAGTCGATCACCACGTCGGCGGGGCCCTCGACCGGGGTGTAGCCGCGCTCGGTCAGCAGCGGCAGCCAGCTGCCGCCGTGCGGGCTGCCGAACTCGCGCACGGTGCCGCCGCCGGGGAGCCACCCGCCGGCCGCCACCCGCGCCACCGCGTCGGCGGCCTGAACGCGCAACGCCTGCGGCTCCACGCCCCGCGGTTCGGCGGTGACGGTGTCGTCCTCGGCCAGCTGCGCCAGCCCGCATCGAGCGCACAGGTCCATCGCCAGCGGGTGCGCCGCCTCGGTCGCGCCGGATGGCATGTCCAGGCTCGGAAAGTCGTCCGCCGCAGGCATTTTCCCGAGATCCAGCACCCGGATCAGCGGGCCCTGGCCGCAGCCGCGACAGCGGTGCGGCGCCGCGTCGATGCCGCCCGGCTCCGCGCCGCTCATGGCAGCATGGCCTGGTGCGTATCGAATCGACCGACCTCGCCGACGTCCTGCTGCTGATCCCGCAACCGTTCCGCGACGATCGCGGTCTGTTCACCAGAACCTTCGACGCCGCGGAATTCGACGCCCACCTGGGTACGCCGGGCTTGTCCGCGAGCTTCGTGCAGGACTCGCAGTCGCGTTCGCGCCGCGGCGTGGTGCGCGGCCTGCACGGGCGCTCCGGCCGCGGCGAGGCCAAGCTGGTGCGGTGCGCGCACGGGGCGGTGCACGACGTGCTCGTCGACATCCGGCCCGAGTCGCCCACCTTCGGCGAACAGCGGGCCTTCCTGCTGGACGACAACGACTTCCGGCACCTGTACGTGCCGCCGGGCTTCCTGCACGGCTTCCAGGCCCTCACCGAGGCGGCCGACGTCTGCTACCGCATCGACCGCCCGCACGATCCCGCCGAAGACCTCGGCGTCGCCTACGACGACCCCGACCTGGCCATCGCCTGGCCGGAACCGGTGACCGTGGTGTCGCAGCGCGACGCGGGCGCGGGGTCGTGGCGCGAGCTGCTCGCCACCCATCACCTCACACCCCGGTCCTGATCCGGCGCAGTTCGCCGTCCAGCACCCCGGCCTCCCGCAGCGACGTCAGATGCGCCAGGCGCGTGAACCGCTGGAAGAAGGCCTCGGAGGTGAGGCCGCGCTCGGTGTACTCGCGATACAGCTCGGCCGCGCCGTCGGGAATGCTCCAGCGGGCCTCGAAGCCCAGTTCCTTACGGGCGTAACCGAAATCGACCCGGTAGGAGCGCGGGTCCGCGCCGCTCTCGCCGGTGATGGCCAGCGTGGACTCCGGGACCACGTCGACCACCGCCTGCGCGATCTGCGCGACGGTGAGGTTGTTGGCTTCGGTGCCCACGTTGTAGGCGCGGCAGTGCACGGCCTCGAGCGGCGCCTCGAGACAGGTGGCGAAGGCGAGCGCGATGTCCTGCGCGTGCACCAGCGGCCGCCACGGCGTGCCGTCGGAGAGCACCTTCACCTCGCCCGTCAGCACCGCGTACCCGACCAGGTTGTTGAGCACGATGTCGGCGCGCAGACGCGGCGAGAAGCCGAACGCCGTGGCATTGCGCAGGAATACCGGGGAGAAGCCCGAATCGGCGATGGCGGCCACATCGTCCTCGACCCGCACCTTGGACTCCGCGTACGGGGTGAGCGGACGCAGCGGCGCGTCCTCGGTCACCAGGTCGTTCCCGGCCGCGCCGTAGACCGAACAGGTGGAGGCGTAGAGGAACCGGCGCACCCCGGCCGCCTTGGCCAGCCGGGCCAGGCGCACCGACGCGTGATGGTTGATGTCGTAGGTGATCTCGGGGGCCAGCGCGCCCAGCGGATCGTTGGACAGCGCCGCCAGGTGCACCACCGCGTCGAAACCGGCGAGCTGGTCGACGGTCACCTCGCGCAGGTCCGCCTGGATCGCGGGCGGCGCGGGCGGGGCGTCACCCAGCACGCACTCGGCGAAATAGCCGATGTCCAAACCGGTGACGTCGTGGCCGGCCTGTTGCAGGAACGGCACCATGACCGTCCCCAGATACCCCTGATGTCCGGTGACGAGCACCCGCATGACTAAGCACCTCCGAAAGTGATGGTGGCCTTCTCGAGCAGAAACGCCTCGGCGTGCCGGGCGCGGCACTGCACCCCGCGCAGCCGGGACAAGGCCAGGAAGGACTGCTCATCGAACCAGTCCCGATCGCGTTGCGAGGGATAGTGTTTCATCAACAGCTCGGCTTTGCGCTCCGCCTGCCCCGCGGGCAGCGGATGAAACACCGCGGGCTGCGGAGTGTCGTTCTCCCACTTGAGTATCTCGTAGCCGAGCACCAGGTGATCGCGAAATTCCGTGGGCGCCAGCTCGGCCAGCAGCCGATGGTCCTGGTGGGCGTCGCCGCGATGGGGCGCGAAGACCAGCTGGGGTGAACAGCTCCGGGCCAGCGTGCCCACCGCGTCCTTGACCCGGACCCAGTGCGCGGGCAGGTAGCCGTCGGGGAGGTCGAGCACGGTCAGATCGATATCTGCTCCGGGACAGAAGGATTCGAGGGCCGCCCGCTCCTCCTCGGCCCGCTCGGTGCCCGCGCCGGTGAGCACCAGCGCCCGCACCCGCAGCCCCGGCGCGGCCTGCGCCAAGGTCAGCAGCGTGCCGCCCAGGCCGATCGCCAGATCGTCGCAGTGGGCCCCCAGCAGCGCGATCTCGGTGATCTCGCCGGTGTCGAAACGGATCATGCGCCGCGTCGCTCCCACACCATCCACGGGCGATCACCCTGCTGATAGCCGGTATCGAGCTCGGCGCGCTCCTTGAAGGTGTCGGCCGGCTTCCAGAAGCCGTGATGCTGATAGCCGAACAGCCGGCCCTGCGCGGCCAGCGCGCCGCACGCGTCCTCCACCAGATCCCCGCCGACCGGCAGATGATCGAAGACCTCCGGGGTCAGCACGAAGTAGCCCCCGTTCTCCCAGATCGGCAGCTGCGACACCGGCGTGATGTTCTTGACCTCGCCCGCCGAGTTCACGTCCACGCAGTGGAACGAGGACTGCGGCGGGACGATCATCATCGAGGCCGCGGCGCCGGACTCCTGGAATCGGCCGATCATTTCGTCGAGCGGGGCGTCGGTCAGCACGTCGGCGTAGTTGGCCAGGAAGTACGGCTCGCCCTCGAGGTGGCCGCGGACCCGGCGCAGCCGCTCGCCGATCGGCGACTCCACCCCGGTGTCGACGAAGGTGATGGTCCAGTCGCTGATATCGGACTGCAGCAGCTCCACCTTGCCGCCCCGGATGACGAAGTCGTTGGACACCGACTCCTGGTAGGTCAGGAAGAAGTTCTTGATGTGGGCGGCCCCGTAGCCCAGGCACAGCACGAAGTCCTTGTGCCCGAAGTGCGCGTAGTAGCGCATCACATGCCAGATCAGCGGGCGCGGGCCCACCATCTGCATGGGCTTGGGGATGATGTCCTCGGTTCCGTTGCGCATGCGCATGCCGTAACCGCCGCAGAACAGGACGACCTTCACGAGCTTTACCTTTCGGCAGGTGTGGATGCGGCGGCGTCGTCGAGCGTCGCATGATGAAGATGGGGGAGCGGGTAGACGAGCTCGCCGCCCCACTCGATGACATGACGCAGCTGCGCGGTGATCTCGCGCTCGAGATTCCAGGGCAGCACCAGCACCACGTCGGGGCGATCGGCGTCGATCCGCTCCGTTTCGTGTATCGGAATCCGGGTGCCGGGCGTGAACCGTCCGTGTTTGTAGGGGTTGCGGTCGACGGTGTACTCGAGCAGGTCGGTGCGGATACCGCAGTAGTTGAGCAGGGTGTTGCCCTTGCCGGGGGCGCCGTAGCCGACCACCCGCTTGCCGGAGGCCTTGGCCTCCAACAGGAATCGCAGCAGATCCTGGCGCACGCGCTCGGTATCCGGGCGCAGTTCGAGGTAGCCCGCGACCTCGTGCAGTCCGGCGTCCGCCTCGAGCCCCAGCACCTCGGCGACTCGCTCGGTGGGTGTGCCCACGCCCTCCGGGCGGGCCCAGATGCGCAGGGAGCCACCGTGGGTGCCGATCAGTTGGCAATCCACCACTTCGAGCCCGGCGGTGGCCAGGGCGCGCTGCGCGGACAGCAGCGTGTAGTACTGGAAGTGTTCGTGGTAGATGGTGTCGAACTGGGCCAGCGCCACCAGATTCAAGGCGTGGTGCACCTCGATCGAGAGCCAGCCGTCGGGCGCCATCAGTGCGCGCAGCGAGCGGGTGAAGCCGATCAGGTCGGGGATGTGGGCATAGACATTATTGGCCACCACCAGGTTTGCGGGTCCGTGCTCGGCCCGCACCCGGGCGGCCAGCTCTTCGTCGAGGAACCCGGTTTCGGTGGGAACGCCCTTGTCCCGTGCTGCCGCACCGACATTCACCGACGGCTCGATGCCCAGGCAAGGGATGCCGGCGGCCACCGCGTGCTGCAGCAGATAACCGTCGTTGCTCGCCACCTCAATTATGAAACAATTGTCGTTCAGTTTTAGCTGTCCGATTGCTTGCTCGACAAACAGTTTCGCATGCCGAACCCAGCTGTCCGAAAATGATGAAAAGTAGGCGTATTCGGTGAATGTCTCTTCCGGGGTGATGAGCGCCGGAATCTGCAATAGCAGGCAGTTCTCGCAGAGCCGCAGATGCAGCGGATATGTCGCCTCGGGCAGGTCCAGCTCGTCGGCGGTGAGAAATTTCTCGCAGGGCGGTGTCGCGCCCAGATCGAGAACGCTCAATAGTCGATCGGAATCACAAAGACGGCATTGCACGAAGTTTCCCCACCTTTCACCGAGTCCGGGCCGCCCGCGCAGCGCCGGATGACCAGTGGGTCGGCTCGGTCCGGCCATACGTTACAACAGGATTGCGATGTGCTCGGGGGCTCGACGACGACCGATGGTGCCAAGACAACTGGATTTCTGCGACCCGCAGAACCGGGCGTACGGGCGGCAACCCGTCGTGCCTTGCGCCTCAAGGGTTTCGACCAGCTCACACGGTGTGTGTTGCGTAGAGCAACCTGCGATTTTGCGAATAGGGGAAATAGGGGGGTGGGGGCGAGAAACTGGTCGTCTTACAACCCGTTACTTTCTGGAAACGTTGAGCCGGACCAAGATTCGTCGTACATGACACCTGGGGTGTGTAACATTCGGCATCTGGCCGCCGAAAGACCCGGCGGCATCATCGGTTGTCATGGTCTGAAAGCCCTTGGGAAGCCGGCGTCAGCCTGGTCGTGGAACTGATCAGCGGGGATCGGAACCGAGTTCTCCCGTGGGGGAGGTGCGTTCGCTTCATGTCTTACGAAACTTTTGCCGGTCGCGCCGTGCGCGTATCCCGGCCACCGCGTCCCGAGCCGCGCTCGGATCGTGAACGCTGGCAAGCGGATTACGCGAGTCGGCTATTTATCAGCGACCTCTGCGTATTAATCCTATCCGTCGGTTTCGCTCAATGGATTCGTTTCGGCGGATCCGGTGCCGAACCCCCACTGGCCTCCCAGCTCCCGCTCGAGGTTCGCTACACCATGGTGTCCGCCGTGCTGGCGCTGGCGTGGTCGATCACGCTGACCCTCAGCGGCACCCGCTCACCACGGGTGATCGGTAGTGGCACAGAGGAATACCGACGCGTGGTGGCCGCCTCCCTGAAGCTCTTCGGCGGGATCGCTATCGTTTCGCTACTCCTCCGGATCGATATCGCCCGCGGCTATCTGGCGATCGCGCTTCCGCTCGGGATGATCGGTCTCATGGTGGAGCGGCGCATCTGGCGGCGCTGGGTCGCGGGCCGGCGAGCCCGCGGCGCCTACCGCACCGCCATGCTCGTGGTCGGCAGTCCCGAGGCGGCGCGCGCCATGGTGGCGGCCTTCTCCCTCGACCGCGACTCCGGCTATCAGGTCATCGGCGTGTGCACCCGCACCGAAGGACCGCTGGCGGAATCGGTGCTCGAGGTCGGCGGCCGGGAAATCCCGGTGGTCGCAAGCGATCACGACGTGATCAACGCGGTCCGGCGCACCGGGGCGGACACCGTCGCGGTGACCGCGACCGACAACCTCGGACCCGCCGACTTCCGGCGTATGGCGTGGGAACTCGACGAACTCGGGGCCGAACTCATCGTCACCCCAGGCCTGGTCGACATCGCCGGCACCCGGCTCACCCACCGGGTCGTCGCGTCCATGCCCATGCTGCACGTGGAGAAGCCGCAATACGACCGTGCGAAGTCGATTCGCAAGGGCATGTTCGACTTCTGCTTCGCCATCGCCGCCCTGCTGGCCATCGCCCCCGCGCTGGCCATGATCGCCCTCGCGGTGAAGCTCACCAGCCGCGGTCCGATCTTCTACCTGTCCGAACGCATCGGCCGCGACGGGCAGCCCTTCCGGATGATCAAGTTCCGCAGCATGTACGCCGACGCCGAATCGCACATCAACGCGCTCATCGAGAGCAACGGCGGCAACCCGCTGTTCTTCAAGATCCGCGACGATCCGCGAATCACCTCCGTCGGCAAGGTCATCCGCAAGTACTCCCTCGACGAACTACCGCAGTTCTTCAACGTGCTGCGCGGGGAGATGAGCATCGTCGGCCCCCGGCCGCAGGTGCAGCGGGAGGTGGACTCCTACGACGGCGTGATGCGGCGGCGGCTGCTGGTCAAGCCGGGCGTCACGGGGCTGTGGCAGGTGAGCGGGCGTTCCGACCTCACCCCGGAAGACGCCATGCGCCTGGACCTGTCCTACGTTGAAAACTGGTCCATGGTTTTGGATCTGCTGCTGATCGCCAAGACGATCGGCACGGTGACCCGGGGCGAGGGCGCCTACTGAAACAAGCGACGAGAACCAAGGTCGCGCATCGCACACATGATGCGCGCCCTGGCGTATTCCCGGACCCCGGTAGGGAACTCGCCGCCTTCCCAACCGTGGCAGACTCTTCGCGAACAGTGCCGGACGGGGGAAGGACGAGGGCGGATGGCGCTTCCTGATCCGGAAGCCGCGCGCGCGATACTCATCGGGACCGCGCGCTACGCCCCGGACTCGGGCTTCGAGTCCTTCCCGGAAGTCGAACGCAGCCTGCGCGACTTCGCCGAATTCCTGTGCACCGAAACGGGATTGCCCGAGCAGCACATCGAGATGGTGCTCGATCCGCCGGACAGCCGGACCATCGCCGCCCGGGTCACCGCCGCCGCCCAGGCCGCGACCGGACTGCTCCTGGTCTACTACGTCGGCCACGGAGTGGCGGTCGACAATCAGCTGCACCTGACCCATGTCGGCTCCCGGGCGAACGACGCCGACGTGACGGCGCTGGGTTACCCCATCGTCCGCTCCCGGATCAAGGCCAACGCCCGCGGGCCCGTCGTCGTGATCCTCGACTGCTGCCACAGCGGAAGAGCCTTCGGACGTGACGTTCTCGCCATCGACGGTGAGCCGCTGCGCGCCGCCACCGACATCGACGGCGCGTTCGTGCTGACCGCCACCGACGAGAAGACCAAGTTCGCCCGCGCCAAGGGCGAGGGCGGACGCACCGCGTTCACCGGAATGCTGCTCGACACCCTCCGCACCGGAACCGCGACCGACGACCGCTACCTCACGATGTCGCTGCTCTACCGCGAACTGCGGGACCGGCTGCCCGCCGCGAACCTGCCCAAACCCAAAGCCCTGGAACGCGGGACAGCCGGGCAGCTGGCCCTGGCGGAGAACCCGCGCTGGACCGGCCGCAGCCATCCCGCCGGGTTGCCATCCGCGGCGACCAGCGTGTACATGGCGCAGATCCGCGACATCGCACCCGCGGACGGACTCGCCGATCGCGACGCCGAACTGACCGAACTCGCCGACTTCTGCCGCGGCGACCGGCCGTACGTGTGGTGGCAGGCGGGACCGTGGGCGGGCAAGACGGCTCTGATGTCCTGGTTCGCGCTGAACCCGCCGCCGGACGTCCGAGTGGTGGCGTTCTTCATCACCTCGCGGATGGCCGACCAGGACGACTACCGGGCCTTCACCGACGCTGTGCTGGAACAACTCTCGGCCCTGCTGCCCGACCAGGCCGCCACCGTCGCGAGCACGACGGGCGGTCGCGACGCGCTCCGCCGCCACCTGCTGGCGGTCGCCGCCGAACGGGCCGCGGACGCCGGGCAGCGCATCGTGCTGCTGGTGGACGGACTCGACGAGGACCGGGGCCGAACCAGCATCGCCTCGCTGCTACCGAAGAATCCCGGGCCGGGCTTGCGGGTCATCGTCGCCGGCCGCCCGAATCCGGGGCTCCCGCTCGACGTTCCCGCCGCGCATCCGCTGCGGCACTGCCGACGTCGCGAACTCGGACCGTCCGCGAAAGCCTTCGACATTCGCGATGCCGCACAGCTCGAGCTGCGGGGGATTCTCGAGCGCTCCGACGCGGATCAGCAGATTCTCGGACTGGTCACCGCGGCCCGCGGACTGACCGGCACCGAACTCGAGGACCTGACCGGTTGGCCGCCGTTCCGGATCGAGGCCATTCTGTCGGGCGTCACCGGACGGACCTTCCGGGTGCGGACCAGCCGTTTCGGACCCGCCCAGGTCTACCTGCTCGCCCACGAGACACTGCAACGCGAAGCCGAAACCACCCTCGGGCGCGCGCTCATGGAGCAGTACCGGCAGCGCTTCCACACCTGGGCCGAACGCTACCGCGACCGCGGCTGGCCGGTCGAGACACCGACATTCCTGCTCACCCGGTACTTTTCGATGCTGCGCAGGCAGGGCGACATGTCACGGATGACTGCGCTCGCCCTCGACACCGCGCGCCACGATCGGCTACTGCTGCTCTCCGGAAGCGACCAGATCGCGCGCACCGAGATCGCCACCGTGTCGGGAATCTGGTTGGAGCAACGGGATCCGGATCTGGTCGCGGTCGGTGAGCTCGCCCTGCGGCGGCACCGCCTGACCCAGCGCGGGCGGGACATCCCCCTCGAATTGCCCGCCGCCCTGGCAACCCTGGGTGAACTCGCTCGCGGACGGCGGCTCGCCGACGGCATTCTCGATCCGAGTCGCCGCTCGCGGGCGCGGATCGGCGTCGTCGCCACCCAATTGCTGCAGGGCCGCCCGCAGCACAATCGGGAACTGATCGACTCGCTGCGTGAGTCGGAGACCGCGGTCGTGGGCGGAGCCGACCTGCGCCGCCTGGTCGATGCCTTGATCGCCGTCCCCGACTTCGAGAGCGCGGAACGGGTGGCCGGCGAGATCACCACGCCCGTGGATCGGGTTCGGGTGCTGGCTCGGTTGATTCCCGCCTGGACCGAGGCCGGCCGGCTCGCGGCCATCGATACGGCGAAGGCCGAGATCGACCGCCACGTGGTGTGGGTGAGCAGTGCCGAGCGTGACGATGTGCTGCGTTTCGCGGTGCGCGCCTACGCGGCGATCGGCGAATACGAACGCGTGGACGAGTTGTCGGGTGACTCCGAATCCGTCGTGGTGCGGATGGTGGCCCTCGCCGCAATCGCACGGTCATTGGCGGAGCGGGGGAACGTCGACACTGCCGAGGGCTACGTGCGATCGATTCGGTCGGAGCTCGGGGAAGTCGTCAGCCAGGTGGTCCGCGCACGACTGTTGTCCGCTATCGCCGATGACATGGTCGCGGCCGGATTCGGTGACATGTTGCGCGCCGAAGTCGATGCCGTGCTGGCCGGTGTCGAAGGCTGGCGGGCCGAGCTGGAGGCGGCGAACACCGGGTACGAGGTCGCCTTCGACGACGCGATCAGCGGGATCGTCGACTACCCCTGGGGTCACATCGAGGCGGCGGTCGTCGAGCTGGCCCGGTGCCTCGTCGCGCTCGGGGACGCGGATCGCGTGGTCGCACTGGGTCGGCGATTCGCCAGGGGGACAAGCGGACTCGCGGTATCGAGCCGGGCGCTGTCCGCCTTGCTGGCGGCCGATCGGACCGCGGACGCCCGGCGCCTCGCCGCGGAGATCGAACTCCACGCGTATCAGCGCACCGACCCTCGTGAGCGTGATGTCGTGCTGTACAGCGTGGTGCGGGCGCTGGCGGTTGCGGGGGAAAAGACCCGTGCTGTCGTGGTGGCCGAGCGGGTCGCGGGCAAGGACCATCAATTCCTGAGCTTCATCCATCTCGGGGCGCATGCATCCGAATCCGGCAGACAGATAGACGTATTCCTCGAGCGAACGCTGAGCGCGATGCGCGTCGCCGCCTCCCGGGCGGGGGCGGGCTACCTGCGAACGGACAGGCACTTTCTCACCACGATCTTCGCCACCAACCGGCTCAGCGGTGAGCCGGTGTCGGACACGCACACGCCGGTCGCCGAATTGGTCCGGATGCTGCTGGCCCGAGGCTCGGTCGAGAGTGTGCGCGAACTGATCGACGAGCTCGTGACGGTGTACCACGGATCGATCGAACCAATCGACGGTCTGGCCCGGGGCCTGGCCGGTCTCGTGATGGTGCTCGCCGACGCGGAGCAGCCGGACACGGCCCGCGAACTGATCCACCGGATCGCGTTCGCTCCGGTCCGATTGACTGCCGGGATGACCGCGACCGGAGGGCTGTGGACCGAACCATCCGCCGTCGCGGGGCTGCTCGACGATGCCGCGCAGACCGCTGTGGCGCTGCGAACCATCGCCGAACAAGGCGGCAGCGAGCTCACCGCCCTGGTTCTCGCGCGCGTGCGCGACGATGCCGAGCTAGCCGTCGCGGCCGGTGATTCGCCGGACGTTCTGGCCAATCGCATTGTCCGCGCACTGTTTTCGGCGGCGGTCGGAGATGCCGAAGCCGTGACCAGGCTACTGACCTGCCAGTGGATGCCCGCACTCGCCCAGCAGCGCGTGACAGCCATGCTCGCGAGCTCGATGGCCCGCACCGGCGCGGTCGACGAGGCGCTGACCGTCGCCGAGGACCTCACCGACGATTACGCCCTGTCCGTCACCTACCGGGAAGCCGCGGCCGCGTTGGTCCGGGCGGGTCGAGAACTCGACGCGCTGCGTCTCTGCGATCGAATTCCGCTGCCCGGTCACCGAATCCGCGCCCTGGCACCGGTCATCCCGGCGCAGGCGGCGACCGGAACGGCCGAGCGTGCAAGGTCAACGCTGTCAGCGGCAACGTCCCTGCTCGATGAGATCACCTCATCCGATGCACACGACCGCGCGATCACCCCCCTGATCGACGCCGCCCTCGCCATCAACGCCCTCGACCACGCCCTCGAAATCGCGCGCGCCGCCGCCCCCGAGATTCGCGGCGTCCTGCTGACCCGAATAGCCGACTCCTTGGTCCACGCCTACCCCGACGTGCCACCCGGCCACCAAGGCGCCGCCCGCCGCACCATCCGCCGCCTCCTCGCCGAAGCCTGGAGCTCCGCCCCCTGGTACACGCTGCTCGACACAGTGGCCCACTTCGACCCGGTCCTGCTGGTCGGCATCACCGACGAGGCCCTGCGCCTGGACTCCTTGGAACGCATGGCAAATCAAACTGCGCGGTAGCTGGACGTCGCCCATTTCGCCGGCGTGATCGGTGGCGAATGCGACGGTCCAGTTTGGAGTTCTCGATCGTGAATGATGTTCTGCTGAAGCGGAATTGGATCGTCGAGAACCGGCGAGCTGCCGTATAGTCGAGGTCCTACGGTAGGCGTTGGTACACGGTCGCCGTCGGTGGGGGGTACAGGGTGTCCGGCTCGTCTGATCTGCGATCGCTGTTCAGCTCCGGTGGGGACGACATCGCCGCCGTGGACGTCTTCACCAATCGCCACGACGAATGGTCCGCGGTAGCCGAAAGTCTGGTCACCCACGTCAACGACCAGCGGGACGGTCACTTCCGAATCGATGATTTCGCGTGCCCGCGCCGGAACGTTCTGGTGTTCTACGGTGTCGGAGGGATCGGGAAGACCACCTTCTCGCAACGCCTCGAAACCCACCTCGGTGTCACCGGAGCCCGTGGCGCGGAGACCTTCTGGTCTCCCATCCCCGACCAGATCGGACGCTTGCTGCCGGTCCGCATCGACCTCGCACGCCAGGGCGGCGTCGGATTCGAGGACGCGCTGCTGGCGGTCCGGCTGGCATTGGGAAGGCTGGGGCGCCCGCTGCGGGCGTTCGACATCGCGTTGCGATGCTACTGGGAGATCAACCACCCCGGCGAACCGCTCGAAGGCTACCTGCATCGGCATGGGCTGCTACGCCGACTTTCGGAGAAGGCCGCCGTCCCCGAGGACCTCCGCGCGGTGATGGAAGACCTGTCCGGCGCGGTCGAACTGCCCAGCGCGGTCGGTGCGAGCGCACTCGGATTCGTCACCGGTCTCACGAAAGCCTTGCGGGAACGCCACGACAAGGTCCGCGCACTGTCGCGGTGCACCCGGCTGCCGGACCTCCTCGATGCGCCACAAGACATCGATACGCTGTCCTATTTTCCACACCTGCTCGCCTGGGATCTCGCGCAGATTCCCGCGAAACATGCTGCGACGCCGGTGATCCTGCTCGATACCTTCGAAGACATCACCGAACGTGGACATCGGGACGTGGAGAAGCTGTATCAGCGCATGGTGTGGTTGATGCCGAACGCCCTGTTCGTCATCACCGGCCGCAATCGGCTGCAGTGGGATGAGACCCGCCTCGAAGGCCAGCTCGACTGGACCGGGCCCCACCGATGGCCGAACCTGGCGGGCGACGCCGCCACCGAGCCCCGCCAGCACCTCGTCGGATACCTTTCCGACTCCGATCGCGACCACTACCTGCGTACACGCCTCACCCGCAGTGGCCGACCCGTCATCCCCGATAATGTGCGCGCGGAGATAGCAACTCGCTCGTACGGTCTTCCGCTGTACCTCGACCTCGCGGTGATGCGGTTCCAGGACGTCCTCGCTCGCACCGGCGCGGCCCCCGGGCCCGAAGAATTCCAGCGCGACTTCCCGGCGCTCGTCGCCCGCATCATGCGGGACCTCTCTCCGGACGAGCGGACCGTCCTCAGGACGGTGAGTCTGCTCGACGCGTTCTCGATCGACCTGGCTACCACCGCATCCCGACTACCCCGGGACTCCGCCGCCCTGAACCTGGTGGAGCGACCGTTCATCACCAACGACCGCGAATCCCCCTGGCCCTACCGGCTCCATGAACTGCTTCGCACCGCCGTCCGTGCCGCCGACGCCGCCACCGAAGACCGGTGGTCGCCCGCCGACTGGCGGCGTGCCGCGCAATCGACCTTCACGGCTCTCCGCGACCAAGTCCCCACAGCTTCCGGTTACCGATCGCGGCGACAGTTGATGGCATGTCTCACCCAAGGGTTGTGGCTGGCCTGCGAATTCGACCTCGAACCCAGCTGGCTGCTCGAGTCCGCATGGCGTTATGTCCTGGAATCCATCTGGGAACCTCTCGCGCTTCCCGCCCCGGACAGCGACGGGGCAGCCGCAGCCATAGCGCGTACGCTGCACGCGATCTCACTCGGGCAGCGGGCACATCGCCGCGACAGCGTGGACGAGCTGTCCGCGGTGCTGTCGATAGCGGGGTTGCCGCCGAGCGTGGAAGACCTCACTCGCTACTACCTCGGCGAGAATCAACGTCACCTCGGCCTCTATCGCGAGTCCGCGGACAATATGCGCCATGTTGCCGTCGGCGACAGTCCTCTTGCCCGGCAAGCACTACGCGGACTGTCGCACATCGCCCGTCACCTCGGCGACTTCCCCGAGGCGCTGTCCACGATCGAAGCGCTCGACCACGACACCCACTACTTCCGCGCTTTGGGACACCTGTGGTGGGTCCACGGCGAAATCACCCTCGCCTGCTCCGCGTATCACGCTGCCCGGCAGGTCGCACTCGACCAGGATCAGCCCGGCCCAGCCGCCCTCGCCCAAGCCGGTCTCGCATTCGCCGCGGCGTTCGACGATCCCGCCCGTGCCACCAGCCAGATCGCCCTCGCCAACGCACTGCTCCATGGACTGAACCAAACCTGGTCCCAGGCGCAGGTTTCCACCGCAGTGCTGCTGCAAGCGGCGGGCAGTGACAACGGGCTCGCCGGGCACGCCGCCGAACTCGAATACTCCTACACCCGTGCAGGGCTCGGCTCCGCGCTCGCCTACCTGCGGTTCGCAGTCTGCTACCACCACGCCATCCGGGGCGAGCAGCCCGAACTCCGTGCAGCGCTGGCCTCCCTGGAGGAATCCACCAGCGACGGTGAGTACCGGTACCTCGTCGATATCGTTCGCCACCTCGCCGGCATCGAACCCGATCCAGACCACGCCGGCCCACAATGGATCGGTGGCACCGACAGCGTTGTCGGACGATGGCGTGGCATGGTCGCAGCCCGCAGAGCAGCGCTCGGGCTCCAACCCGTCGACCCGGCGCGCGACAGCGATACGCTCGATCCCATGACCGGCACTACATCGTCCGCGTTCACCAGTGAATCCGCCACCCGCGCACTGCGACTCGCAGCGCTCGAATCCGGTCTACCGATCGGCGACGCCCGCCTCATCCGCATCGGCGAGAATGCGATTTACGCCCTCCCCGCCGCCGGCGTCATCGCCCGCATCGCCCGCAGCGACGCCAACCTCTCGCGCGTCGAGAAGGAACTCGCCGTCGCCCGCTGGCTGGCCCGCAACGATTTCCCCGCCGTCCGGATCGCGGAGAATCTTCCCCAACTGGTGCGGGTCGATGGTCGTGTCGTCACTTACTGGGACCTCGCCGACACCGAGGGCACCGCGACCATCGACCAACTCGCCACGCTACTGCGAGAATTCCACGCGCTACCGGCTCCAGACTTCCCACTGCCGACATTCGACCCATTCACCGCGGTCCCCGGTCGCCTGGCCGACGCCGGGAGCGCCGACCCCGCCGACGTCGCGTTCCTCACCGACCTCTACCACGACCTGCGCACCCGCTATCAGTCGCTTGAATTCACCGACCTCGGCGTCATTCACGGCGACGCCCACCAGGGCAACGTCATCCCCACCTCGACCGGACCGCTGCTGTGTGACTTCGAAGTCGTCGCGTTCGGCCCGAAGGCATGGGACACAACAACAATTGCCATGACCGTCGACCGCTTCGACCTCGGCGCAGCCGACTACCACCGGTTCACCGAAATCTACGGCGACGACGTCACCGAACAACCCCACTACCCGCTACTGCGCGATATCCGAGAACTGACCATGGTCACGTGGCTCATGCAGCTCGTAGGCCTGAGCGACAGGCACGCGGCAGAATTCCGGCACCGGGTCACGAGCATGCGAGGGGGCGACCGCCAGCAGAAGTGGAATGCCTTCTGAGTGAGGGGTTCGCCGGGGCGGCAGCAGGGTCCTGGCTGTTCCGAATCCATTTCTGCAACACGGTCATCGATGAGATCGGTTGTCCCCTCACCGTTCTGAACACATGACGAATCGCTGAACGCCGATCAGTGTTCGGCGTGCGGGGCCAGCTCGACCAGGGGAATGACTCGGGTGGTGCGCTTCTGGTAATCCGCGTAGCCGGGGTAGGCCTGTACGACCTGTGGCCAGCGAGCCTCGCGCTCGGCGGCGGGGAGGACGCGGGCGGTCATGGGTTGTGAAGGGCCGTGCTGGAAGGACACTTCCACCGACGGGTCGGCGGACAGGTTGTGGAACCAGGCGGGGGAGATGGTGTCACCGCCGCGTGAGGCCACGATGAGGTAGCGGGGGCCGTCTACGACCGGGACGGTCAGGACGACGGTGTGCTGGCGGCCGGTGCGGCGGCCGGTGGTGGTGAGGGTCAGGGTGGGCATGTTCTTGAAACGGGTGCCCAGGCGGCCTGCGGTGACGTCGAGCAGGCGGCGGTGCATCGTGGTCGAGGTCTTCAGGAACAGCTCGTTGGCGGTGCGGCGGATGTCGGGCACGGCGGGCTCCTCTGTCGGGTCGGACGGTCGAGCACTACGGTCGCGCCACTCACTTGTAGACGACCAGTGACCGGTCAGTCGCGCAGGCGCGCCCGGGCGGCGGCGATCCACGCTGGGTTTCCGCAACCTTGCGCGATATCCAACGCGGCGCGATGGTGCTCGACGGCCAGAACGGCCTCGCCATGCCGGGCCGCCAGATCGCCGAGCACGATATCGACCGGACCGACGACATACGCGCCCGTGTCGGCGCCGCCCAGACGACCCCGGTAGGCCAGCAGCTCGGTGTAGACCGTCGCGGCCTCGTGGGGTGTGCCCAACTCCGCGACCACCATGCCGCGCAGGGTGAGGAAGAACGAGCGGAACAGGTCGTGCCGGACGGGTTGTGCTCGGCGCCAGGTCGATTCGGCGGCGGCACGGTCACCGGCGGCGAGTAGGACCAGTGCGTGGAAGTCGACGACCGCGTCCAACGACACCGCGTCGGCCTGCTCGATGAACGTGGTGAACACCGGCGCCAGTTCGGCCAGCCGCCCGCGGCCCAGATGGACCGTGAAGATGGCCATCAGCACGATGCCGTCCGCATTGATAATGCCTGTGCCGGTGAGCAATTCACCGGCGCGCAGGTAATGGCGCTCGGCGTCGTCGGGGTCACCGGAGGCCAGCGCCAGCAGCCCGCGCGCCATCGCGTTGGCCAGCTGGGCCTGCCGCCACTGATAGCGGTCGGCCGGCACCGTGGTCGCCTCGAGATGCGCGCGGGCCGCGGCCAGGTCCCCGGCGGAGGCGGCGGCCTGCAACGCGATGGTGTGGCCCAGCAGCTGATACCTGTGATCGCCGGTGCGCCGCCCGACCTCGATCAGCTCGGTGCCCAGCGCGCCGCGATCCGGGGTGTCGTAGAGCGAGGACCGGGCCTGCAGCGCCGGTGCCAGCAAGGTGTCGTCGCCCAGTTCGCGGGCGATCCGCTCGGCCTCGGCCGCCGCCGGGCTCGCCTGTTCGCCTGCCTCGCCGCCGATCTCGTCGACCAGCGCCACCAGCAGACGGCAGCGGCCGGCCGGGGACAGGCCCGGAAAGCGTAGCGCGTTCTCCAAGCGGGCGACGATCGGATGTTCGACCACGCCGTATTGCCGGTTCATCCAGGGGGTCGGCGCGTCCCAGGCGGTGAAGGCCCGCACCACCAGGTCCGGGCGATCGGCATCCTCGGCCAGCCGCACCGCCAGGTCGCGGACGGCTCGGGCGGCGAGCGTGGACCCGGCGGACAGATGATCATGACCGGCCTTGCCCAGCAATGCGACTCGTTCGTCGACGGTTTCGTCGCGGGGGAGTCGCTCCAGCGCGGCGACCGCGCGTTCGTAACCGGTCGCGGCGATGTCGTAGGCGAAGCGACGCTCGGCTCGTTCGGCCGCGGCCACCGCGTAGCGGGCGGCCCGCCGCGCCGTCTCCGGGGTCACCGATTCGCCGTAATGGTGGGCCAGAGCGGTCAGATCGTCCGGGGCGATCTCCTCCAGGGCGGCCCCGATCCGGCGATGCCAGCGGTCGCGGCGGATCCGCGACAGATCCCCGAGCAGGGTGTCGCGGACCAGGACGTGGGTGAAACGGGCACGGCCGCTGGCGGGTTCGTCGAGCAGTCCGGCGACACTGCCCGCCTCGACCGCGTTGAGCACGTCCTCTTCACCCACCTCCGCGGCCCGCAGCAGCACCGCGAGATCGAACTCACGGCCGATCACCGCCGCCAGGCGCAGCAGTGCCACATCGGTCTCCGGCAAGCGGGACAATCTGCGGCGCAGCACATCTCGCACGCCCTCGGGGACCTCGGACGCGGCGACCAGCTCACCCTCGCTGCGCAGCAGCCGGGCGATCTCGGTGAGATAGAAGGGGTTGCCGCCGGTGCGTTCGTGCAGGGTCTCCAGCACCGAGTCCGCCGGGGCGCTCCCGGTCAGCGCGGCGACGAGCCGGGCACTGTCCTCGATTCCCAGGCCGCGCAGCTGGATTCGCGCCCGGATCGTGGTCGCGAGACCGGCCAGGGCGGTGGTCAGCGCGGGCGGCGACTCATCGGGGCGGTAGCCGATCACGACGAACACCGGCGCCCGGGTGGCGGCCGCGGCGAGCAAGGCGGCGGTCTCGGCATCACAGCGATGGACATCGTCGAACAGAATCGCCAGCGGCCCCTCGGCCGCCACGGCGGTGAGGTAGTCGCACACGGCGCGGTGCAGCAGGAACCGGCTGTGTGCGCGGTCGGCCTCGGGTGCGCCCGCGGCGTCGGTGAGCAGGGGAGCGAGCGCGGGCGCGAGTTCGGCGGGGTCGTGATCGGCGGCCAGGGCCCGCAGGATCTCGACCCACGGCCACGCCGAGGGTGCGGCCTCGTCCTCGGGGCAATGACCCAGCACCACGCGATAACCCGCGTCCCGCAGGTCGTCGCGCAGGCGGCGCAGCAGCGAGGACTTGCCGCTGCCCGCCTCACCCACCACGGTCGCGGTCCGGGGACCGGGAGCCGCGGCTGCCGCGTGCAGGGCGGCGAGTTCGGTTGTGCGGCCGAGGAACTCGGGGGACGCCGGACCCGGAACCTGATCACGTGGCGGCTCGGGGACGGCGATCACCCGCTCCTGCACCGGGATTCGCTGGGCGAGGATGTCGGCCTCGAGCCTCGCCAGGGCCGGTCCCGGATCGATGCCCAACTCGTCGGCGAGCACCTCGCGCGCCTGCCGCAGCGCCGCGAGCGCGTCGGCTTGACGGCCCGCGCGATAGCGCGCGAGCGCGGTGAGCCGCCACGCCTCCTCCCGCAACGGATGCTCGCGGCAGAGCACCTCGGCCGCGGCCGCCGCCAGGGCCGGTTCGTCCTGCTCGAGCAGCGCCGCGGCGAGCTGTTCGCGCGCGCTCAACCGCAGCTCCTCGAGTCGCACGGCCTCCGCGCTCGCCCAGGACTCCTGCGCGAAAGCCCCGTACGCGGGACCCTGCCAGGCGGCCAGCGCCTGTTCGAGCGCGCGTCGCCGGGCACGCGGATCGTCCAGTCGCGCAGCCGCGTCCAGGTCGGCGCCGAACGCCCACGCGTCCACCTCGGCGGTGTCGAGTCGCAGCGCGTACCCGGGAGCGCGGCTGATCAGCACCGTCGCCGGTGTGCGCGGCGCGCGATCCGGTTCCAGCAGCCGCCGCAGATTCGATACGTAGGCCTGCAGCGAACCCAGCGCCCGGGGCGGCGGCTCACCGCGCCACAGGTCATCGATCAGCCGATCGACCGGCACCACCTCGCCCCCGGCGACCAGCAGCCGCGCCAGCACACCGCGTTGCCGCGGCCCGCCGAGATCGAGTTCACCGCGCTCACCGGACGCGGTCAGCGCCCCGAGTACCCGAATCCGAACCATGATCGGGCAATTCTAGGACGGCCGCCGCCAAGTCCGCCTCGAGTCGATTCCAAGCGCCCCGAAGCACTCTCGTCGCAGTATCCGACCTCGACAGGAGCAGCCCATGCGCACCGACACCGCCCACGCCCGTCCCGACACCTACGACATGGTGGTCGTGCACAACGCCTTTCGCCGGCACTTCCGCGCCCTGCCCGCCCTGGTGGCCGGGGTCGCCGCGGGTGATGTCGAGCGCGCCCGCCTGCTCACCGGCTTCCTGGAGGAATTGAACACCGGGCTGCACAGCCATCACACCGGGGAGGACGAGCTGATGTGGCCGCTGCTGCTCGAACGCGCCCCGGCCGCCTCGGCCCTGATCCTGCGCCTCGAGGAGCAGCACGAGCGCATCGCCGAACTGTCGACGCGCGCGCTGCGCGACGCGGCCGAGTTCGCCACGGCGGCCGAGCCCGCGGCGCGCGACCGGTTCGCCGCGACCGCGACCGCGCTCGCGGCCGCCCTCGACGAGCATCTGGCCGAGGAGGAGACGCACATCCTGTCGGTCGTGCAGGACGTCATGACCGTGCCGGAGTGGCGGGCGCTCGGCGAGCGCGGGCGCGCGCACATGCCCAAGGACCGCCAATTGGTCTTCCTCGGCTTCCTCCTGCACGCGGCCTCGGCGCCCGATCGGCACAAGGTGCTCGCCGAGCTCCCGCTGCCCGCGCGCCTGGCGTGGCGACTGCTCGGCCGCCGCACCTTCGACCGGGAATATCGCCAGGTCTACGGCACCGAACCGAACTGGTGACAGATCAAATGAACGCTATTTAGTAATAGGTGTTCACAAAGGGCCCTGTGGTGTGGTTCACTCGTCGTCGAACGTGTTCCAAAGGAGGTTCCGTGTCCGCGCCGTCCATTCCCCCCGGTTTCGACTTCACCGATCCCGACCTGCTGGCCTCGCGCCTGCCCGTCGAGGAATTCGCCGCTCTTCGCAAGCAGGCCGCTCCGTTCTGGGTGCCGCAGGCCGATGGCCTGACCGGCTTCGACGACGGCGGCTACTGGGCCATCTCCCAGATGGATGACATCAAGGAGATCTCCAAGAACCCCGAGCAGTTCTCCTCCGAGGAGAACACCGCGGTCATCCGCTTCTACGGCGACATCGCCCGCGAAGAGATCGAGGTGCAGCGCTACCTGCTGCTGAACCAGGACCCGCCGCGGCACACCAAGCTGCGCCGCATCATCTCCAAGGGCTTCACCCCGCGCGCCATCGAGTCGCTGCGCAACGCCCTGCGCGAGCGCGCCGAGAAGATCGTGCACGAGGCCAAGAAGAACGGCTCCGGCAACTTCGTCGAGCAGGTCGCCTGCGAGCTGCCGCTGCAGGCCATCGCCGAGCTGATCGGCATCCCGCAGGAAGACCGCGGCAAGATCTTCGACTGGTCGAACCAGATGATCGGTTACGACGACCCCGAATTCAACGGTGACCACAAGGTCGCCACCGCCGAGGTCATGGGCTACACCTACAACCTCGCCGAGCAGCGTCGCGCCTGCCCGATGGACGACATCGCCTCCACCCTGCTGCACGCCGACCTCGACGGCGAGTCGATGGCCTCGGACGAGTTCGCCTGGTTCATGATCCTGCTCTCGGTGGCCGGCAACGAGACCACCCGCAACGCCACCACGCACGGCATGAAGGCGTTCGTGGACAACCCGGATCAGTGGGAGATCTACAAGGAGCAGCGTCCGCGCACCGCTCCCGACGAGATCGTCCGCTGGGCCACCCCGGTCATCGCCTTCCAGCGCACCGCCACCGAGGACCTCGAGCTCTCCGGCGCCTCGATCAAGAAGGGGCAGCGCATCGGAATGTTCTACAGCGCGGCCAACTTCGACGAGAACCACTTCGAGGACCCGTACAAGTTCAACGTGCTGCGCAACCCGAACCCGCACGTCGGCTTCGGCGGCACCGGCACCCACTACTGCGTCGGCGCCAACCTGGCCCGCCTGCAGCTGGACCTGATCTTCAACGCGATCGCGGACGTGATGCCCAACATCCGTCAGCTCTCCGAGCCGGTCCGCCTGCGTTCGAGCTGGCTCAACGGCATCAAGAGCTGGGAAGTCGCCTACGAGTGAGCGACTCGGCCCCGGACAAGGTAGCTTTTCGTAACCAACCTGGGGCCCCGTTCATCTCGAAATCTGGAGTCAACTTGAGTGAACCTCGCCGACGCGGCCGAATGCCGGCGGTCAGTGACGCCGATATCCGGCGCGTCGCGCGGTCACTGCTGGTCGACCACGGCCCGGACGCGATCACGCTCCGGGCCATCGCGCGGGAGCTGGGCATCACCGCTCCCGCGCTGTACCGGTATTACGAATCGCGCGACGACCTGGTCGCCGCTGTCCGCACCGACGTCTGCCTCGATCTGGCGAAGGATCTGGAGGCGGCCGTCGAGGGCCTGCCCGACGACGCGGGCACCCGCTTCTTCGCCATCTGCCGCGGCTTCCGCCGCTGGGCGCTGACCCATTCGCGTGAATTCACCCTGGTCTTCGCCTCCCCGGTGACCGCCGGAATCACCAGCGCCATGCAGCAATTCGGCGAACCCGTCGGCCGCATCTTCCTCGGCGCGGCCGGCCGCCTGCTCACCGACTACGCCGTCGTCACCACCCCCACCGAGCTCATCCCGCCGGAACTCCGCGACGACCTCATCAAGTTCCAGACCGAACTGCTGCGCGTCCTGGCCGATTCGGGCCAGAAGTTCCCCGCCGAGAAGCTCGACCTCGGCGTCAGCTACGTCATGATCCAGTTCTGGGCCCGCCTCTACGGCCACGTCACCCTCGAGGTCTTCGGCAACTACCCGATCCAGATCTCGCACCCCGACGTCCTTTTCGATTCCACCCTCGCCGATATCGGCCGCGGCATAGGGCTCGTCGCGGGCTGAGCGGCTACCGCCGGAGTCGACGGAAGTCGAACCGGCGCTGTGCGATACGAATCGTGGCCCGCACCCGATCGGATACGGGCCACTCGGCGTCGATCCTCGGTCAGGCCAGCATCTTGGCCTTGAGCGCCGCGATATCGGCGGCGGTCAGCCCGAGGCCGTTGCTCACGTAGTTGGCGAAGCTGCCGTAGGTCGTATTCGCCTGGGCGAAGGCCGAATCCAGCTCGGCGGTGGTCACACCGTTGTTGACATCACCGGCGGCGGCGTTGCGGTAGTAGCTCGACAGCATGAAGTCGTAGTAGACGGTGTCCTTGTCGACCCCCAGCAGGGTCAGCAGCACCGCACCCGCCCAGCCGGTGCGGTCCTTGCCCGCGGTGCAGTGGAACAGGACACCGCCGTTGTTGTAGGCGATGTCGCGGATCACGTCGGCGAAGCCGGCGTTCGCGCCCGGAGCGGTGATGAACTGCGGATACGCGTTCGCCGCCGACGACGCCGTGCTCAGCCCCGATAGCGGCGAGAGCCCGCCCAGGACGTCGTCATGGTGCTCGGTCGCTCCGGCGGGGATCTTGTCGGCGCCGGCGAGCAACTGCTCGTAACCGGTGCGCAGATCGTGCACCGAGACCACGTTGTGCGCGGCCAGCGACGCGATGTCGGCGGTGGTCGCCGAACCCAGTGCGGCGGTGCGGAATACCAGACCGGTGCGGACGACGTGACCGTCCGCGGTCCGGTAACCACCGGCGTCGCGGGCGTTCTGCACGCCGGACAGGTTCAATGAACGTGCTGCCGGATCGAGCAGGACATTGCCGGTCGCCACCGGCGGATCGACCGCGAGCGCGAGGCCCGGCGAGACCCCGAAGGTCAAGGCGGCGGCCAGAATCACGCTCGCGCCGATCGTGCGAGGTCGGATCATGGGTGTTCCCTTCGATAGACGCCCGGCGCGCGCCGGTGCACGGAGCACCATGGCAGGACAGTCGAGCCTTTAACTAACGTTGTGTCTATCGAATAGATATACAGTCAGTGAACACCGCGTGTGGCAGGAATGAGCCGCGCTGTCGGGTGCGGCTCGAGATCAGGATCGGGTGTCGACGAGTTCGCGGGGCACGGGTTGCTCGCGCTCGTCGTCGAGGATGGGTTCGCTCAGGCCGATGCGCTGCTGGATGCGCTTCATCCAGGCCGGGGCCCACCAGCACCAGTCGCCGAGCATCTTCATGACCGCGGGGACGAGCATCATGCGCAGCACGGTGGCGTCGATGACGAGCGCGGCGATCATGCCGTAGGCGATGTACTGCATGAGGACCAGGTCCGAGAAGGCGAAGGCACCGGTGACGACCAGCAGGATCAGCGCGGCGGCGGTGATGATGCGGCCGGTGTGGGCGGTGCCGGAGCGGATGGCCTCCTCGGTGGTCGCGCCGCGGGTGCGGGCCTCGACCATGCGGGACAGCAGGAAGACCTCGTAGTCGGTGGACAGGCCGTAGATGATCGCGATGATCAGGAACAGGATGTTGGCCTGGATCGGCTGAGGGGTGAAGTTCAGCAGGGTCGCGCCGTGACCCTCGGTGAAGATCCAGGTCAGGATGCCGAGGGTGGAACCCAGGCCCAGGACGCTCATGAACGCGGCCTTGAGCGGCAGGATCAGGGATCCGAAGGTGAGGAACATCAGGATCGTGGTGGCCGCCAGGACCAGCGCGATCATCAGCGGGAGCCGGTTCAGCAGGGCCGCGATGGTGTCGTGCTGGACGGTCGGGACACCGGTCACCATGAGGGTGGTGTCCTCGGAGGTCTCGAGATTGCGCAGGAAGTCGACGGTCTTGTCGTACTTGCTGGAATCGACCAGATACGCCTGGGTCTTGTAGATCGTCGGATCGGTCTGCGAGCGGGTCGGGATCTCGAACCCGGACGGCAGCAGACCCGGAGCGAAACTCGCCCGTTCGACCAGCGGACCGACCTGGGTGCTGTCGGCGGTGACGATGACCAATTCGATCGGATCGGATTTACGCAGCGGGAAATAGGTGTCGATCTCGTGCTGGGCCACCCGCACCGCATTGTCCGGCGGCAGATACTTCTCGCTGAAACCGCCGAAGGCGATATTGCGCACCGGCAGGATCAGCACCAGCAGCCCGAGGATCAGCACCGCGGTGATCTTGCGCGGATGCCGCATCACCCAGCCGGTCCAGCGGCCCCAGAAACCGTGCTCGACATTCGCCGCCGAATCGCCGCGGCGGAATCGTTCGATGCCCAGGGCATTGACCCGCTTGCCCAGGATCGCCAGCATCGCGGGCAGGATCGTGACCGCCGTGAACGCCGCCAGGGTGACCGTGGCGATCGCGCCGTAGGCGATCGACTTCAGGAACCCCTGCGGGAACAGCAGCATGCCGGCCAGACTCGCGACGATCATCGTCGCCGAGAACACCACCGTGCGCCCGGCCGTTGTCACCGAACGCCGCACCGCGGTCGGAGTGTCGTAGCCGGCGGCCACCTCCTCGCGGAACCGGCTCACGATGAACAACGCGTAGTCGATGGCCAAGCCCAGCCCGATCATCGAAACGACCGGGGCCACGAACGAATTCACCTCGGCGAAATTCGTGATCCACCGGACGATGCCGTTCGCGCCCAGAATGGTCAGCACACCCATCATCAGCGGCAGCGCCGCGGCGACCACACCGCCGAAGATGAAGAACAACAGCACCGCCACCGCCGGAATGGCCAGCAATTCCATGCGATGGGTGTCGGCCGAGATGGTGTCGGTCAGCGCCGTCCCGATCGGCTGCAGGCCGCCGACCTGCACGTCGATCCCCGGCACGTTGAACGCGTTCTTCACCGCCACGTAATGGGCCGAGAGCGTGTCGCCGGTCTCACCCTTGAGTGCGATCGAGGCGAGCGCACGCGTCTTGTCCTTCGTCGCGAGCCCGGCCTGTGAACCCAGCGTCGAGGTCACCCCGGACCAGTAGGTCGCGTTGACCGCCTCGATCTCGTTGGGGAACCGGTGCGTGAGGCTGTTGAGGCTGTCCACCACCGGCTGATTCACGGCCGGATCGTCGACGCTCGTGCCGTCCGGAAAGTGGTAGAGGATGACCATGTCCGCGGCGTGATTGGGCCCGAACGCACCCGCCGCCAACTGCGCGGCCTGCACCGATTCCGAATTCGGATCATCCAGACCGCCCGCGCTGAGGCGTCCTTCGAAGCCCCACGCGTAGCCGCCGAGGGCCAGCAATGCGGCCGCGACACCGGCGAGCACCAGGAAACGATGGCGGGCGACGAGTTGTCCCCATAGCGCGAAGACATCTCGTTCGCGCGGGCGGCGGCTCGTGGTCATACTGCACGGTAACAGGGGAGCTCGGAATTAATTAAAAGCGTTGTATGGCAATACAATTAGAAAATCGATAAACGTGATTTCGTGATAGATGAATGGTATTTCACCAGGTCGCGGAATCAGTGCGAGGCCAGGCGCGGCCGGCGCAGCGCGCCCATGCGCTGCACGATGCGGGGACGGCGCAGGTCACGGGCCATCCATTCACCGAGGGTGACACCCGCCGCCAGCGCGAGGCCCACCGCGAAAGCGCTGAACAACTGGTTCAGCCCGATGATCAGTTCGTCGTTGAGCAAGGCGTAGAGGCCGCGATAGACCTTCAGGCCCGGAAGCAGAGGAGTGATTCCCGCGACCGCGACCACCAGCGGGGGCGTCAGCGCGCGCCGCGCCAGTAGACCACCGGCCAGGCCCACCACGGTGGCCGCCACTCCCGAGGAGATGATCGGGCCGAACCCGAAGTGCTGCACCAGCAGATACACGATGGTGGCCGCGCCACCGCTGAACGCGGCCGCCGCCAAGGCTCGCTGCTCCGCGTAACAGGCCAGCGCGAAGGCTCCCGCGGTGAGCGCGCCGGCGAACAGCTTCAGCGGCAGATTGGTCAGGTCGCGGGTGGAGGTCATCTCGACCGTCGGGACCGTCGCCTCGAACACCTCGGCCACACGCAGTGTCAGTGCGATGCCGGCGATGATGCCGCCGGTCATCATGATCACCTCCAACATTCGGGCCGACGCGGTGACCGGCGCCCCGGTGATCGCGTCCTCGACCGCGCCGACCAGTTGTAAACCGGCCAGCAGCACCGCGATTCCGGCGGCGATGATGAGCGCGGGATCCAGGTGCAGGTTCGCGGCGAAGGTCGACACCAGCACCGCGGGTGTGGCCGCGATGATGCCGCCGACCATGTGCTGGAAGAAGAACGGCAGCCCGCGCCGGTTGAGCAGGCGGTTGGTGCGATCGATGAGGGTGGTGGTGCCGAAACTCAGCAGGGCGATGAGCCAGCCGCCGTTGAGCAGCAGCGCCACCCCCGCCGCCATCAACGCCCAGCCCAGCGTCGCCGACCAGCGCGGGTACGGGTGTGGCGCGGAGGTGATCTCGTCCAGGGCGGCGAGCGCGTCCTGCGGCGGCACCAGTTCCGAGCGGATGCGGCGGGTGAGGCGGTCCACGGCGGCCAGCCGGGTGAAGTCGAGGGCACGGTAATGCACGACGCGCATGGTGGTGGCGGGCGGGAGCCGGGTGCCGCGGTCGGCGGAGATACGGATCGAGTTGTAGGTGACGTCGATATCGCAGTGGGACAGACCGTAGGTGGCGGCGATGAATTCGATCTGGGTGGTGGTGTCCATCACCGCGGTGCCGGAGGCGAGCACCACTTCGCCGACTCGTTCGGCCAGATCGAGGACCTCGGTGACGGTGGCGTCATCGGTGAGGTCGATGGGCCGCACCGGAGCGGGCATGTCCACCAGGGTGTCCGCGGTCGCGCGGTGATCGGCGACCACCCGATCCGACACCGTGGTCAGCAGTCGCCGCCACCGGGTGCGCGGCCCGGCGGGCCGCCCCACCGACTTGGTAGCAAACTTGTTGCTCACAGTAAGAAACGTACACGGGCGACCGAGATCACCAGGATGAGCAGGTCCGTGGCAGTAGTGTTTCGAAGTATGGCGACGAGCGGCGTTTCGATTGCGGAAGAGCTACGCACGGCACTCGACGGCCCCTGGCGTGCGGTCCGGGAGCGGGTTCGCGCCCTGCTCGACGACGACCGGCTCTACGGCGACCCGAGCCTGGACCTGAAGGCGGCGCGCGCCCGCGTGCTGGAACAGATGCGGCTGGTCTCCACTTTCGACTGGGTCGAAACCGGCTTCCGCCATCCCGACGGCACCCCGGGCGACGCGGGCGGGGTGGTCACCGCGCTCGAGATGCTCGCCTACACCGACCTGTCGCTGTGGGTGAAAAGCGGTGTGCAGTGGGGACTTTTCGGTGGCGCGGTCGAGAACCTGGGCACCGAGCGGCACCGGAAGTACCTCGACGAGCTGATCCCGCTGCGCCTGCTCGGCTGCTTCGCCATGACCGAGACCGGGCACGGCAGTGACGTCGCCAATCTGGAGACCACCGCCACCTACGACCCGGCCACCCGGGAGTTCGTGGTGCACAGCCCGACTCCGTCGGCCCGCAAGGACTACATCGGCGGCGCCGCCGAACACGCCCGCATGGCAGCGGTTTTCGCGCAGCTGATCACCGGCGGCGAATCCAAGGGCGTGCACTGCTTCCTGGTGCCCATCCGCGACGAGGCCGGCGGCGACCTGCCCGGGGTCACCACCTCCGACTGCGGTTACAAGGGCGGGCTGCCCGGCGTCGACAATGGCCGAATCCTGTTCGACCAGGTCAGGATTCCGCGCGAGAACCTGCTCAACCGCTACGCCGACGTGGCCGAGGACGGCGCCTACAGCTCCGACATCGAGAATCCGAGCCGCCGCTTCTTCACCACCCTGGGCACCCTGGTGCGCGGGCGGGTCAGCGTGGGCGGCGCGGCCGCGGCGGCGGCGCGGGTCGGGCTCAGTATCGCCGTGCGCTACGCCGAGCAGCGGCGGCAGTTCGCCGATCCCGACACCGGCCAGGAGACGGTGCTGCTGGACTACCGCAGCCATCAGCGCCGGCTGCTGCCGCTGGTAGCGCGTTCCTACGCATTGGCTTTCGCGCAGAACGATCTCGTGCGCCGCATGCACCTGGTACAGACCGGGCAGGACACCGACCCGCGGGCGCAGCGCGCACTGGAGAACCGCGCCGCCGGGCTCAAGGTCGCGCAGACGCGTTTCGCCACCGCCGCCATCCAGGAATGCCGCGAAGCCTGCGGCGGCGCGGGCTATCTCACCGAGAACCGACTGGTCACCCTGAAGGCCGACACCGATGTGTTCACCACCTTCGAAGGTGACAATGTGGTGCTCACCCAGCTGGTAGCCAAGGACCTGCTGACCGCCTACGCCGACGAGGTGCGAGATCTCGACGCGCTGGGCTGGGTCCGGTTCGCCTCCACCATGGCCCGCGATGTGGTGCGCGAGCGATCCGGTGTGCGGCAGATGATTCAGCGGTTGCGCGACCGCGCCGACGACACCGTGGATGAAGGCGACCTGTCGCGGCGATCACTGCAGCTGCAGCTGCTGGCCGACCGCGAGGACTACATGGTCCGGACCGCGGCGCATCGGTTGCGGGCCCGAGCCAAGGAAACCGGTCCGTTCGAGGCGTTCAACAACGCCCAGGACCACATCCTCGCGGCGGGCTCCGCGCACATCGATCGCCTGGTGCTCGAGGCCTTCATCGACGGCATCGCCGGCATCGAGGACCCCGACGCGCGGGCGCTGGCCGACACGGTCTGCGACCTGTTCGTCTACTCGACCATCGAGCAGAATCAGGCCTGGTACATCATGCATCGGTTCATGTCGGTGGAGCGGGCCAAATCGGTGCGGCGCGGCGTCAACGAACTGGTGGACCGGTTACGGCCGCAGGCGCTCACGCTGATCGAGGGATTGGGTGTACCCGAGGGCGTGCTGCGCGCCGCCATGCTGGACTGAGTCTAGCCCGCCGCGCTGAACCGTTCGGCCGCCCTGCCTCGTTGAGTGGTTGCCCACACGTACTTCTACCGCATGCTGCCGCGATTCAGGATGTGACCCCGACCGTTCCGCCCGCGGACGGCAGATCGCAACGCTGCGAGGGGAAATCATGATCCTGGGGAGGTGCACGTCCGCGCGCCGAGGGGGTCACGCGATGCTCGACAGGCTGATCGCACCGGCGCTGCGCACGCCGAAACTCGTCTTGGCCCTGGTTGCCATCGCGTTCGTCCTGTGCGGGGCGATCGGCACCCAGGCCACCGCCCGGCTGTCCAACGGCGGATTCGTCTCCAACCACTCCGAGTCCGCGCAGGTCGGCCGGATCCTGGAACGTGACTACGGCATCTCCGGCATGCAGCTCGTGCTCACCGTCGAATCACCCGGCGGCGCACAGGATCCGGCGACCGCCGCCCGCGGCAAGGAGATCGCCCAACGGCTGAAGGGCGATTCGCGGGTGTCCAAGGCGGTATCGCCGTGGACCGAACCGGCGCTGTCCAAGACACTGATCAGCGCCGACGGCACGATCGGGCTGATCGTGGCCGAGGTGCGCGGCGACGAGAACGTCGCACCGGGCTCGGCCCGCGACCTGGCCGCCGAATTCACCGGCGCCCAGGGCGATGTCACCGTCCGCGCCGGCGGGCAGGCCATGATCTGGAATCAGACGGGTGAGCAGACCCGCAAGGATCTGGGCCTGGCCGAGGCCATCGCGCTGCCGCTGACCTTTCTGCTGCTGGTGTGGTTCCTCAGAAGCCTGGTGGCCGCAGCCATTCCGTTCGTCACCGGCGTGGTCGCCATCGCGGGCACCAGCGCGGTGCTGTACCTGCTGACCTACGTCGTCGAGCTGTCGGTGTTCGCGCTCAACATCACCACCGCGATCGGGCTGGCGCTGGCCGTCGACTACTCGCTGCTCATCATCGGACGGTATCGGGAGGAGATCGCCGCGGGCCGCGACCGCACCGCGGCCCTCACCGTCGCCATGCGGCGCGGTGGTCGCGCGGTCGCCTTCTCCGGGCTCACGGTCGGGATTGCACTGGTGGGAATGCTGTTCTTCCCCATGGCCTTCCTGCGCTCCATGGCCGCGGCCGGGCTGGCGGTGGTGGCGCTGTCCATCCTGCTCGCCCTGACCCTGGTGCCCGCCCTGCTGACGGTGCTTGGCGACCGCATCAACCGGAAACCGTTGCGCGAGGCCGCACCCGTCGAGGCGAGCCTGCTGTATCGGGTGGCGCGCGCGGTGCAGCGGCGGCCCGCGGTGTGCGCGCTGCCGGTGCTCGCGCTGCTACTGATCCTCGGCGCGCCCATCGCGGGCCTGCGACTCGGGCTGCCCGACGACCGCGTACTGCCCGCGACCCTGCAATCGCATCAGGTGGGCGATCTGCTGCGAGACCGGTTCGACGACAACGCGACCGGGGCCGTGCACATCATCGTGCCGGGGCGGGGCGTCGACGTGAGCGCCTACGCCGCCGCGCTGTCGCGAGTGCCGGAGGTGGAGGCCGTGATCGAGCCCGCGGGCACCGTCGTCCGCGCGGAGCCGGTGGGCCCGGGCGATCCGGCCGCGGTCGGATCGGATTCGGTCCACCTCACCGTCGCCACCCGCCTCGACCCGTATTCGGAGCGGGCGCAACACCAACTGGCGGCGCTGCACGCGATCGACGCCCCCGCGCCCGCGCTGTTCGGCGGCGCCGCCCAGCAGGCGGCGGACGCGGTTCACGGTGTCGCGCAAGGCTTCCCGAGGGCGTTGGCCTGGATCGCCGTCGTCACCTTCGTGCTGCTGCTCCTGCTCACCGGCAGTGTGGTGCTGCCGCTGAAAGCCCTTGTCCTCAACGTGCTCTCGCTCTCGGCCACCTTCGGCGCGCTGGTCTGGATATTCCAGGACGGGCACCTGGGCGGGCTCGGCACCCAGGTCACCGGATACACCATCGCCACCCTGCCGGTGCTGCTGTTCTGCGTGGCCTTCGGACTGTCCATGGATTACGAGGTGTTCCTGCTCGCCCGCTTCACCGAGGAGTGGGGCCGCTCGGCGAAGACGCGGGCCGACAACGACACCGCGGTGGCGCTGGGCATCGCCCGCTCCGGGCGCATCGTGACCGCGGCGGCCCTGCTCATGGCCGTGGTCTTCGCGGGCATCGCGGCCAGTGAGGTCACCATGAACCGGATGCTCGGACTCGGGCTGGCGCTGGCGGTGCTGATGGACGCCACCCTGGTGCGCATGGTGCTGGTCCCGGCGTTCATGCGGGCGATGGGCACCGCCAACTGGTGGGCGCCGCCGCTGTCGCGGTCGCTGCTGGAACGGGCCGCGCTGCGGGAATGACCCCGGACGCTATCGTGCAGACGTGAGCAGACCGACCACCCCCGTCCCCGCGCTCCCGGCGAGCAGGCCCCACCCGGCCGCCCTGCCCGCCGTGATCCTGGCGGGGGTGATCGTCACCCTGCTTGTGCCGCTGACCTTTCCGGCGGGCGGCGGGTCGACCGGCGCGGATCTGACTCTCGAAGACGGCATTCACTCGGCGCTGGACGCGCACACCTGGGTGTATCGAGTGCTGGTGTTCCCCAGTGACAGTCCCGTCGTGCTGACCATGCTCGTCGCGTTCGCGGCCTGGAGGGCCTACCGGCGGCAGTGGTGGCAGGCCGGGTTCACCCTCGTCGCGCCGGAAGTCGTGGTGGCGATCAATACCTATGCGCTCAAACCGTTCTGGGAGCGCAAGCTCGAGCACTATCTGGCCTACCCGAGCGGGCACACGGTCCAGTTGGTCGCGGTGGTGACGGCGTTCGCGCTCGTGACCGAATCCCGGCGCGTGCGGAGCGTGACGGTGATCGTGATGGCGGTGGTGCTGCCCGCCGTCATGATCGGCATGGTGGGTCTCGGATACCACCATCCGACCGACGTCGTCGGCGGGACAACGGCCGCCGTGGCGCTCGTGAGCGCCCTCTATCTGCCGTGTCGCTACCTTGCGGCAACCCGGCCGGAGCGGGCCCTCAGTAGAACGCCGCCGCCCCCGCCAGAATGAACCACACCACCCACAGGGCCGCGATCACGAAGCCCAGGGTGAGCATCAACCGCATGAACCCGCGCGCCACCTCGATCCGATCGCCGCGGCGCGGATAGAGCTTCGACGGGCTGAACCACGGCGACGGCATCACGAAACCGCGGCCCGATGCGGCCCGCTCCAGCTCCAGCCGGGCCTGCTCCTCGGCGAACGCCTCGGCCTGGGCCTGCTGCGGGCCGCCGTGCCACAGCGTCGGATCCACCGGGCCCAGGAAGCCCTCGTTCAGCAGATCCTGCGGCGCGGGCAGATACGGCAGGATCCCCAGGCCGCGGAACGCCCAGGCCACATCATTGGCCGACCACTGCGGACGACCCCGCGACAGCAGGCCCGTGAAGTGGTCGCGCAGCCGCCGCTCGTCGCCGAGCAGCACCTGGAAACTCGGATCGTTCCACAGCTGGGTGACCTTCAGATTCGAGCCGGGCGGCGGCACCACCAGCACGATGCCGTGAATGACCCGCTGCCCGAGCCCGCGCTCGGCCAGCCAGGTCTGCAGCGCGAAGGTGTGATCGCGCGACTTGTCCAGGGGACTGCGCTTGTCGCCGCCGTCGAAGGCGACGATCCGGTCGCCGATCCGCCACGGGCCGTTGACCGGAACCTGCAGCTCGCCGTCCATGCGTTCGGCCAGCGCCTCGGCCTCGATCACCACGCAGCTGGTCGGCGTCCACACCACCGCGTCGAACGGGTGCAGCTTATCGCCGTGGAACAGACTGCAATTGACGGTCGCGACGCCTTGCGGATCGGTGCTGCCCTTCCAGGTGCGCAGCCAATCGATGAGCACCTTCTCGGCATGGGTCCCGGCGGCGTTCTGCACACGGACGAGCATCCGGCTCTCACCTTCCTCGTCGGATCGATACCGCGAATGGTACGGGCACAACACCCCAAACTACCGCCGGGCACGCCGCCGCGCTCAGTTCGCGGGCACCTCGTGATCTTTCGGGAAGATGGGCAGCCGCAACGCACCCGGCGCGAAGTCCGGCACCGCCGCCGCTTTCGGCGCGACCGGGTTGATCCGGCGGTAGGCCGAGCCCAGCTCCGGACGCGGATCGGCCTCGTTTCGATTGGGCCAGAACGCCATTGCGCGCTCGGCCTGCGCGGTGATGGTCAGCGACGGGTTCACGCCCAGATTCGCCGTCACCGCCGAACCGTCGGCGATGTGCAGGCCCGGGTGGCCGAACACGCGCTGATACGGGTCCACCACACCGCTTTCCGGGCCCTCGCCGATCACGCAGCCGCCGATGTAGTGCGCGGTGGCCGGGATGTCGAACACGTCCATGGCCAGCATCTGCACATCGCCGTCGACCTTGGCGCCGAAGCGGCGGCCGACCTCGTGCGCCAGCGGGATCCAGGTCGGATTCGGCTGGCCCGTGCCCTGTTTCGTCTTCAGCTGCCCCCACCGTCGGAACGAGGTCAGCGAGTTGTCGAGGGACTGCATGACCAGCAGGATGACCGACCGCTCCGAGGCCCGGCGGGCATTGAGACTGCGCGCGAACACCACCGGATGCAGCACCATGGCCAGCAGGAAGCGCAGGAACCGGAACGCACCGCCGTCCACCAGCGGCACCGACAGCGGGAACAGGCCGTTCTGGCCCTTGCCGTAGTGGCAGACCTCGACGTGGGTGTCGGGCTCGGGGTGGATCGAGGAGGTGATGGCGATGCCCTCGGCGAAATCGTCACGGGCCTTGCTGACCACGTTGAGGATCGCCTCGGAGTTGGAGCGGGTCAGCTCGCCCAGCCGCGGCGACAGGTTCGGCAGCACGCCCTCGTCGCGCATCTTGTGCAGCAGCTTCTGGGTGCCCAGCGCGGCCGCGGCGAACACCACCTGCTCGGCGGTGAACACCTTGCGGCCCTTGCGAATCCAGCGGTCCGAACGCTGCGTCTCGATGGCGTATCCGCCGCCGGTCATGGGCCGCACCTTGGTGGCGGTGGTCAGCGCGAACACGTGCGCGCCGGCCTGCTCGGCCAGGTACAGGTAGTTCTTGGGGGTGGTGTTCTTGGCGTTGTGCGGGCAGCCGGTGAAACAGCGGGCGCAGTGGATGCAGCCGGCACGCCGGGGTCCCGCCCCGCCGAAGTAGGGGTCCTCGACCTCCTCGCCGGGCGCGTCCTCGTTGAAGAACACGCCGACCCGGGTGGGGTGGAAGGTGTCGGCGACGCCGAGATCCTCGGCGACCGAGCGGATCACGTCGTCGGCGGGGGTCATGCGCGGATTCGGGGCCACGCCGAGCATGCGCTGCGCCTGGTCGTAGTAGGGGGCCAGCTCGGCCCGCCAGTCGGTGATGTGGGCCCACTGGCGGTCGGTGTAGAACGCCGGCAGCGGCTCGTAGAGGGTGTTTCCGTAGATCAGGGACCCGCCGCCCACGCCCGCCGCGGAGAACACCGCGCACTTGCCCAGCACGCTGATCCGCTGGGTGCCGGTCAAGCCCAGGCGCGGGGCCCAGATCGCCTTGCGCACATTCCAGTTCGTCTTGGGGATGTCCTCGGCGTTCCAGCGGCGGCCGGACTCCAGCACGGCCACCCGGTAGCCCTTCTCGCTCAGCCGCAGCGCGCTGACGCTGCCGCCGAACCCCGAGCCGATGACGACGACGTCATAGTCGAACGCGGCCATGGTCTTTCCTCTCGCATGCCCCGAACCAGTCAATGAGAAGGATTGCACACAATTCTCTCACGGAGTAGGTGGCGAAGCTCGGGGCGGCGTGGCCGGATGGTCATGGCGCGGCGATTACGGTAGGACGGGGTGGTGACAACCGAGCGGAACGCCGAACCGGTGTACAGCGACCGCATCCTGACCGTGCCCAACGTGCTCAGCTTGGTACGGCTGATCGGCGTTCCGGTGTTCCTGTGGCTGCTGCTGGCCGAGAAGGCCGACGGCTGGGCCTTCGCCCTGCTGGTGGCCAGCGGCTTCACCGACTTCCTCGACGGCAAGCTGGCCCGCCTACTGGATCAATCGTCCAAGTTGGGCGCGATCCTCGATCCCCTGGTGGACCGGCTGTACCTGCTGGCGACGCTGGGCGGCTTCCTGATTCGCGGCATCCTGCCCTGGTGGGTGGTGCTGATCCTGGTCGCCCGCGACGCCGTCCTGACCCTCACCCTGGGCATCTACAAGCGCCGCGACCTGCCCCCGCCGGAGGTCATCTACCTGGGCAAGGCCGCCACCTTCGCGCTCATGTCGGCGCTGCCGTGGCTGCTGGCCGGGCAGATGGACTGGGCCGCCGCGGGTTTCGGCCGCGCCTTCGGTGGGGCATTCTTGATCTGGGGCACGGCGGTCTACGTCTGGACCGGAATCCTGTACCTCGGCAAAGCGCTCGCCGTCGCCCGAGCGATACCGCCCGCGCCACACCATGATCACTCCCGATAGGGTGTGCGACGGACGGATCGACGACGATCCCGAAAGGAACCGCCCGTTGAAAGGACACTGCCAGTGACCGCAGTACCCGAGGATTTGCGCTACTCCGATGAGCACGAGTGGATCAAGCTCGTGGGTCCGACCCGGGTACGGGTCGGTATCACCGATTACGCGCAGTCGCAGCTGGGTGACGTCGTGTTCGTGCAGCTGCCCGGGGTGGACTCCGAGGTGGCCGCCGGCGACAGCATCGCCGAGATCGAATCCACCAAGAGCGTGTCCGACATCTACGCCCCCCTCGCCGGGAAAGTCGTTGCGGTGAACGATCTTCTGGACGCCGAGCCGGAGACCGTCAACACCGACGTCTACGGCGACGGCTGGCTCTTCGAGCTCGAGGCCGACTCCGCCGAGGCCCTCGAAGCGGCCCTCGGCAAGCTCCTGGATGCCGCAGGTTATCAAGGAGTTATCGGAGGCTGAAGCAGCCTTCACAGTTCTACCTGCACGGGTACGCCCTGGCAGGGTACGGTCAATGCCAACAGAAGTGCGCGCAGCCGGTGCCCGGATTTTCCGGACCTACCCGAGGCGGGGAGCGGCCGGAGTGCCGCATCGCTGAGGGCATCAATTGCTTGCATGGATTATTCGGTTCGAGGAGGAGAGCAAGGGTGAGCGAGAACAAGGACCCGGGTTACCAGGAAACGGCAGCAGAGACCACTTCGGTGTTCCGTGCCGACTTCCTGAACGAGGTCGACACGTCGCGCACCGAGCAGACCGGCGAGCAGCCGGTGCAGGGGGTGGAGGGTCTGCCCGCGGGCGCGGCCCTGTTGGTGGTCAAGCGTGGTCCGAACGCTGGTTCGCGCTTCCTGCTCGACCAGCCGACCACCTCGGCGGGACGCCATCCCGACAGCGACATCTTCCTGGACGATGTCACGGTCAGCCGTCGCCACGCGGAATTCCGCCAGGACGACGACACCTTCCAGGTCGTCGACGTGGGCAGCCTCAACGGCACCTACGTCAACCGGGAGCCGGTGGACTCCTCGGAGCTGCAGAACGGTGACGAGGTCCAGATCGGCAAGTTCCGCCTGGTCTTCCTGACGGGTCCGCGACCGGCGACGAGCGACTCGGCTCTATAGGGACCGAGGGAATGACTGGCGCAGCGCAGTGGACGCGCGGAGGCATGTCGATCGGCTCCGTGCTGGATCTCCTGCGTCCGGATTTTCCGGACATCACCATCTCCAAGATCCGATTCCTGGAATCGGAGGGCCTGATCAGCCCGGAGCGCACGCCCTCGGGGTATCGCCGCTTTCATGTGGCCGACGTCGAGCGCCTGCGCTTCGTGCTGACCGCGCAGCGGGACCAGTACCTGCCGTTGAAGGTGATCAAGGAACAGCTCGAAGCGATCGACAGTGGGGCGGCGACGCTCGGAGTCCGCGAAGCTCGGGCCCGGGCGAACGCCGTGGGAGGAATCGTGCCCGATACCCGAGGGATCCCCGAAGCCTCGGATGCCTTGTCCGCCAACGGAGGCGGCCGCCTGCGCCGGCTGAACGCCGTGCCCGGTGAGGTGTCGCCCGAGGAGCTCCGGTTCGATCACGAAATCCGGATCACCCGGGCGGATCTGCTCGATCAGGCCGGCATCGACGAGAAGTTCCTGACCGAACTGATCCGCGCCAACCTGATCACCCCCGGCGCCGCCGGGTATTTCGACGGCGATGCCGTCACGCTCGCTCGCACCGCCAAGGCGCTGAGCGAATTCGGTTTGGAGGCAAGGCATCTGCGCGCCTTCAAGCTGGCCGCGGACCGGGAGGCCGCCATGGTGGCCCAGATCGCCGCGCCGATCGCCAAGAGCCGCGACGCCGACGCCCGCGCCCGCGCCGAGGAGACGGTCCGCGAATTGGCCGCACTGTCGCTGACGCTGCACACCTGCCTCGTGAAGACCTCGGTGCGCGCTTCCCTCGGCGGCTGAAATCTTCGCCTAGACTCGGTAATACAGCCGGTTGGGCGGCCGGTGGTGGATTTGGGAAGGCAGTGCGATGAGCGAAATGCGTGTGATCGGCATCCGTGTCGAACAGCCACAGAATCAGCCCGTACTGCTGCTGCGTGAGGTGTCCGGGGACCGCTACCTACCGATCTGGATCGGTCAGGCCGAGGCGACCGCGATCGTGCTGGAGCAGGAGGGCGTCACGCCCATTCGCCCGCTGACCCACGACCTGATCAAGATTCTGATCAAGGAGCTCGGCCACACCCTCAAAGAGGTGCGGATCGTGGATCTGCAGGAGGGCACCTTCTACGCCGACCTGGTCTTCGAGAACGATCTGCGCATCTCCGCGCGGCCGTCGGACTCGGTCGCCATCGCGTTGCGGGTGGGCTGCCCGATCTATGCCGAGGAGCCGGTGCTCGAGGAGGCCGGGCTGGTCATGCCGGACGAGCGCGAGGACGAAGTCGAGAAGTTCAAGGAGTTTCTCGAATCGGTATCTCCGGATGACTTCAAGGCCACGGACAGCTGACCAACTGCTGACCGGGCAAAGCATCCGAAATGAGACATTTCCGGGTCTCGACCTCAGGTTTAGGGTGAGAAACACGCGCTCGGCGCTGCTTTAACGGTGCCGATTTTGCGGCCACAATCAGGGGAGTAGCCTCGATTGTTAGGCCAACGCTCCAGAGTGGATTCGGTGTTGTAGCAAGCACGGTGTCGGATTCGATGACCAGAGCCCAGCCCTGATAGGCGCGCAGTAAGGGAGTAAGTCAGTGGGAGATCAACCGCAACCTCGGGATGTGGTGCAGCCAGGGCTGTTCCCCGACGACACGGTGCCCGACGAGCTCGTCGGTTACCGCGTGCCCAGCGCGTGCCAGGTGGCCGGAATCACTTACCGGCAGCTCGATTACTGGGCTCGCACCGGATTGGTCGTCCCCTCCATTCGCAGTGCCACCGGCTCCGGCAGCCAGCGTCTGTACTCGTTCAAGGACATCCTGGTCCTCAAGATCGTCAAGCGTCTGCTCGACGCCGGCATCTCGCTGCAGAACATTCGCATCGCGGTGGACCACCTGCGCAGCCGCGGGGTCGAGGACCTGGCCGGGATCACCCTGTTCTCCGACGGCACCACCGTCTACGAATGCTCCTCCGCCGAGGAGGTGGTCGATTTACTGCAGGGTGGTCAGGGCGTGTTCGGCATCGCCGTCAGCGGCGCCATGCGCGAACTCACCGGCGCTATCGCCAACTTCCCGGCCGAGCGCGCCGAGACCGCGTCGGCCACCGATCGCCCCGAGGACGAGCTGTCGTTCCGGCGCAAGGCGCGGATGAGTAAGACCGGTTAGTCCGGTCGGCAACATTCTTGTAACCTGCGGCCGCTTAGACTGACAGTGCGTCGCAGCCGTGCGGGAGAGTTCCGGGGATAGTCTCGGACGCCGAAGGAGCAGCACCTCCCCGTCAATCTCTCAGGCACAAGGGACCGTGCGGAGTTTCGACGCCTCTGGAAAGTTGATGGTCGCGTGCCATCCGCCCATGGTGAAAGGTCACCGGTCGTAGGCCGGGGCCGAATCTCTCAGGCATCGAGGACAGAGGGGGAGGGCAGACGATACGTCGGCCGCCAGGCCGACCCCGCCCACCCCTTTGGAGCAGCCGTGATCTGGACTCGATCCTTCGCCGACCGCCACATCGGCCCCGACAGCGGCGAAACCGGTCGCATCCTCCAGACCGTGGGCGTCGAGTCGCTGGACGAGCTCGCCACCCGGGCCGTGCCCGCGAGCATCCTGGACGCCCCGAAGGGCAACGGCCTGAACGCGCTGCCCGACGCCGTCTCCGAACACGACGCGCTGGCCGAGCTTGCGGCACTTGCCGATTCGAACACCGTCGCCACCTCCATGATCGGGCTCGGGTACTACGACACCCTCACCCCGCCGGTGCTGCTGCGCAACCTCGTCGAGAACCCGGCCTGGTATACCGCTTACACGCCCTACCAGCCCGAGATCAGCCAGGGCCGCCTCGAGGCCCTGCTCAACTTCCAGACCATGGTCGGCGACCTGACCGGCATGGAGGTCGCCAACGCCTCCATGCTCGACGAAGCCACCGCCGCGGCCGAGGCCATGACCCTGCTGCAGCGGGCCAACCGCAAGTCCAAGTCGGAGCGGCTGCTCATCGACACCGACCTGTTCCCGCAGACCCGCACCCTGCTCTACACCCGGGCCGAGCCGCTGGGCATCGAGATCGTCGAGGCCGACCTGGCCGACGGCGCGCTGCCCGAGGGCGACTTCTTCGGCGTGATCGTGCAGCAGCCGGGCGCGTCCGGCCGGATCGTGGACTGGGCTCCGGTCATCGAGGCCGCGCACGAGCGTGGCGCGCTGGTCGCGGTGGGGGCCGACCTGCTGGCGCTGACCCTGATCGCCGCGCCCGGCGAGCAGGGCGCCGACGCCTGTTTCGGAACCACGCAGCGCTTCGGCGTGCCGCTGGGCTTCGGCGGGCCGCACGCGGGCTACCTGGCCGTGCACAGCGCGCACGCACGGCAGCTGCCGGGCCGCCTGGTCGGCGTCTCGGTGGACGCCGACGGCAACCTCGCCTACCGGCTCGCCCTGCAGACCCGCGAGCAGCACATCCGCCGCGAGAAGGCGACCTCGAACATCTGCACCGCCCAGGTGCTGCTGGCCATCCTGGCCGGCATGTACGCCTCCTACCACGGCGCCGACGGTCTGCGGTCGATCGCGCGCCGCGTGCACGGACATGCGCAGTGGCTGGCCGCCGGCCTCGGCGACGCCGTCGTGCACCAGACCTACTTCGACACCGTGCTGGTGAACGTGCCCGGCGGCGCGGAAGCCATCGTGGCCAAGGCGAAGGGCGAGGGCATCAACCTGCGCCTGGTCGACGCCGACCATGTGGCCATCGCCTGCGACGAGGTCACCACCGACAGCCATGTCGTGGCCGTGCTCGACTGCTTCGGCGCGGAGGTCCCGGTCGGCCCCGAGGGCGCGCTGTTCCACGGCAAGCAGCGCCCGCACATCGAGGTCCGCACCTCCGAGTACCTGACCGCGCCCGCGTTCACCAAGTACCGCACCGAGACCGCCATGCTGCGCTACCTGCGCGCGCTCTCGGACAAGGACATCGCGTTGGACCGCAGCATGATTCCGCTGGGCTCCTGCACCATGAAGCTGAACGCGGCCGCCGAGATGGAAGCCATCACCTGGCCCGGCTTCAACCGGGTGCACCCCTACGCGCCGGTCGAGGATGCGCCCGGCCTGATCAAGCTGATCGAGGACCTCGAGGGCTGGCTGTGCGCCGTCACCGGCTACGACCGGGTTTCGTTGCAGCCCAACGCCGGTAGCCAGGGCGAGTACGCGGGCCTGCTGGCGATTCGCCGCTACCACCTCGATCGCGGTGACTCGCACCGGGATACGTGCCTGATCCCCGCCAGCGCGCACGGCACCAACGCCGCCTCCGCGGCCATGGTCGGCATGCGGGTGGAGGTCGTCAAGACCAGCCCCAACGGCGACATCGATCTCGACGACCTGCGCGCCAAGATCGCCGACCACGCCGAGCGGCTGGCCTGCATCATGATCACCTACCCGTCCACGCACGGCGTGTACGAGCACGAGGTGGCCGAGCTGTGCGCGCTGGTGCACGAGGCCGGCGGCCAGGTGTACGTGGACGGCGCCAACCTGAACGCCCTGGTCGGCCTGGCCCGTCCGGGCAAGTTCGGCGGCGACGTCAGCCACCTGAACCTGCACAAGACCTTCTGCATCCCGCACGGCGGCGGCGGTCCCGGCGTCGGCCCGGTCGCGGTGCGCGAGCACCTGGCCCAGTACCTGCCCGGCGACCCGCTGGTGAAGGGCTCGCACGCGGTGTCGGCGGCCATGTACGGTTCGGCGTCGATCCTCCCGATCACCTGGGCCTACATCCGCATGATGGGCGCCGACGGCCTGCGCCGCGCCACTCTGACCGCCATCGCCTCGGCCAATTACATTGCGCGCAAGCTGGACCCGCACTTCCCCGTGCTCTACACCGGCGACAACGGCATGGTCGCCCACGAGTGCATCCTGGACCTGCGCGAGATCACCAAGCGCACCGGCGTCACCGTCGACGATGTCGCCAAGCGCCTGGCCGACTACGGCTTCCACGCCCCGACCATGAGCTTCCCCGTCGCGGGCACCCTCATGGTGGAGCCCACCGAGAGCGAAAACCTCGAAGAGCTGGACGCTTTCATCGCCGCCATGATCGCCATCAAGGGCGAGATCGACCAGGTCGAAGCCGGCGTCTGGCCGGTGGAGGACAACCCGCTGCGCGGCGCTCCGCACACCGCCGAATGCCTGGTCGGCGAATGGGATCACCCCTACAGCCGCGAAACCGCCGTGTACCCCATGGGCGTCAAGCACACCCGCGCCAAGGTGTGGCCGTCCGTCCGCCGCATCGACGGCGCCTACGGCGACCGCAACCTGGTCTGCTCCTGCCCGCCCCTGGACGCCTACGCGGAGTGATCCGCGCCGGCTAGTCGAACAGGCAAGCGCCCCATCGGTTCTCGTGACCGGTGGGGCGCTCGTCGTCGTGTCAGGGGTGGCTCAGGCGGTGGCCGGCTTGTAGGTGGAGATGGCCCAGATCACCACGACGTCGAGGGCGATGATGAGGATCGACCACGCCGGGTAGTAGGGAATCCAGAGGAAGTTCTCCACGATGGACAGCGCCGCCAGCACCAGGGCGGCGGTGCGGCCCCAGGCCGTGCCGCGGAGCAGGCCGATCGCCACGACGACCTCGATGATGCCGAGGACGATGTGGATCCAGCCCCAGCCGGTGGTGTTGAGCTTGTAGATGTAGTCGTAGCCGACGACCAGCAAGTCGTCCGAGGCCACCGCGGAGATGCCCTGCAGGATCGACAGCACGCCGATGACGAGCAGCAGAATGCCCGCTCCGATCGTCGTTCCGGCGGCCAGCCCCTGTTTCAATGTGGGTTCGGGACCCGTAGTGTGTGCCATTTGCCGAATATGCCACGGGTTTGCTGGCGAGGGTGAACATCACGACTATGTGTTGCCGTGATGTTGCCACCCTCGGGCACCTATATTCGCTTCGTGCTGTCGTCACGGCGTGGTGAGGGCTTGCGAGACCGCTGTGCCGAACGGCAGATCCGCGGTGGTGCCCACCTTGGTGTAGGTGCCGCCGGTGCGCTGGGCCAGGGTTTGCAGCGTCTGGGTGCCGGCGCCGCCGATCACGATCACGTCCACGCGCACCGGGTGTGCCGGGTCGGTCGCGGCGGCGATATCGGCGAGCAGTTGATCACCGGTGACGGGGGAGTCGTCCTCGGGGCCGTCGGTGATGAGCAGGATCGAATTGGTGCGCGCGGCGGCGTAATTGGCGAGCACGTTCTTGTAGGCCGCTTCCAGCGTCGGATAGGTGCGGTCCGGTTTGGACGGGCTCGCGGCCACGGTGGACAGCGCCTGCCCGAGGGCATTGCGCTGGGTGTCGGTGAGCGGCGCGGTCGGGGTGAGCACCTTGTACGGGTTGTTCCCGTCGAGGTTCTTGGAGTACTCCCACACGCCAAGCCCGAACTCCGGCGGCATCACGCCCATCGTGGAGGTGAGCGCGGCGGCGGCGTTGGCGAGCCGGGTGCCGTAGCCCTCGGCGGCGGACATGGACGAGGACACGTCGAGCAGGACGGTCGCCTGCACGCCGAGCACGGGGTGAGCGAGGATCTGATCCACCTTGTCCAGCACCGCCTTCGCGGGCACCTTGGCGGCGGGGGCCGCCGCGCCGAAACCGTTGTCGGTGAAGAGTTTCGACTGGTCCGGTGCGCGCAGGAAGTCGGCGAACAGGCCCGCGATCAGATTCTGGGTCTGGTCGACCCAAGGGCCGGTGAGCTGGGCGGCCGGGTAGTCGGCGACCGGTCCGGCCGCGTCTGGCCGGAACGCGGCCAGGCCGGGGTGCGCGCGAACCTGCTGTTCGGTGGCGGGCACGGCGTGCAGCGCGGCGGCGGCATCGGTCGCACCGGCCAGCTCGGTGAGCGCCCCCTCCGCGTCCTTGGCGGCGGGCGCGAAGGCGGCCAGGTTGGAGATCGCCGAGATCACCTGGCCGGTGGCGACCGCCTTCTCGTCCAGGGGATCGGTGCCCGACACCCCCGACCCGACCGCGGCCGCCACCGCGAGCGAACCGTCCCCGGCGGGCAGGGCCAGGCGCAGCTTGCCCCAGCCGGACAGGCCGGCATCTGCGAGCGAACCGGCTTGCAGCTTGGGCAGATCCGCCCAGTGCACCTTGGCGGTGTCGAGCGCGTGGCGCAGCTCCTCGGGTAGCGCGAGCACGACCGGGCTGACCGCGATCGGCGCCGGGGTGCCGGCGATCAGTCCCGGCACCCGCATCTGCTCGACCGAGCGGGAGGACTGCGGAATCCACAGCGCGGGCTGCGGCCCCAGCGCCGGATCCCACTTGTTCGCGCGGAACGCCGCGACCATCGCCGCCGAGGGTTGCGCTGTCACGTTCACCTGCGCGCAGTGGTCGCGCACGTGCGGCTTGGTCGCATTGAATCGGTCCGCGGCGGCCTTCACCGGCGTCAGGACGTCCGGATCCACGGTGACGGCGAGTGTCGCGGTGCCGTCCACGCACGACGACGCGGCACGGCTGTCGTTCTGCTTCGATCGATCCGACAGCCAAGCCCAGCCGACCACGGCCAGCGCTAACACGATCACCGCGACGATTGCGATAACCGGTCCTTTGCTGACACCTCGTGACCCGCCGGCGGCGCGATGAGTACCCACGAGCGACCATCCTATGTTGACGCCCAGGTTGGCACCTGTTCCAGCTGGTAACGCGCAATCCGACCGGCACGAAAACGGGCGGCCACCTCCCTATCGGAGGCGGCCGCCCGTCGTGGAGGTCCGGTGGCAGCGCCCCCGAACATCCCCTGGGGGTTCGGGGGCGAAGCCCCTGAGAGTCACCGAGAGTTGCTCAGTCGCGGATCATCTTGCCGCGGTCGTACTCGTGCCCGCCCCAGACGCCGGACTGGCCGGTGCGGGCGGCGAAGTCGCCGCATTCGCGGCGGATCGGGCAGCCCGCGCAGATGCCGCGGGCGTAGTCGAAGTCCTGCGAGGGGTAGGGAAACCACGCCTCGTGGTTCGGGTCACCCTTGCAGGCCGCGCGGGCCCAGTAGTCCTTCGAGTCGGAGATGGGGAGCAGATCAGCCAGGGTCTGCTCCCGAAGTGCAGTGTTCGTCATCGGATCTCGCTCCTTTCATGTCCGATCACGCGGGATGGGTGTGGGTGGTTCGCCGAGTCAGGACGCGGCCAGTTCCTTCCAGATCTGGCGCTGGGCCCGCTCTCGGTCATTGGGGGCCTTGGGCTCCCACAGCAGGCGCATGCCGGCCTCCGCGGGAGTCCGGTCCGCCTTGTACGTATTGCAGGGACCGCACGCGGCGATGAGGTTGGCCCAGGTATTGGGCCCGCCCCTCGACCGCGGGCGGATGTGGTCCACGGTGCGGGCCCAGCCGGAGCAGTACCCGCAGCGGAACCGGTCGCGGCGCAGGACCGCGGGCAGGGTGGCGCGGCTGTCGTCGTCGTGGGTGAGGATCCGGTGCTCGAGGTAGATGTAGCGGGTGAGCCGGATGGTCTCCGGCAGCGCCAGCTCCAGGTGCCGCGAGCGGATCGGGAAATGCGGCTGCCGGTCGGCGACGGTCTCGGCGGCGCCGCTGAGCAGCAGCACCACCGCGCGCTCGGCGCGGATCGTGGTCAGCGCCTCGTAGGAGGCGTTGAGCAGCAGCACCCCGGCGTTTATCCAATTGTCGGTGGTTATCTCCGGGTCTTCGGCATGACGGAACAGCATGGGCGTCACCATGTTTCGTGAAAGGGATCGAACAGGAAAAGGAATCGGCCGGTTACCGATGGGCCCGGAGACGGCCGAAGCCCCGGTACTGTTCGTCGATACTCGGATTCAAAGCCGCCTCCTCCTTCCTGCTGGTCACGACCGTGTCGGTCGGGTGATCATCGATGAAACACATGGTGGCACAACGGCCCTGCGCTTGTCGGCTGATTATTTTCGCCCCCGGTGCAGTGACAACGATCCGCGGCGCGCGTTTGTTCCGCACACTGGAGATGTGACCATCGACGCCTGGGCGCAGCATCCGACCGAGCGATTTCTCGCGCGCGACATCTTCGACTCGCTGCGCCGCTGGACCGGCGGCGCGATACCGACGGGGGAGATCCCCCTGAAAGCCACGCTCGCCGCCATGGACGCCGGCGGCGTCGACCGGGCGCTGATCTCGGCGTGGTGTGCGCCCGAAGGGGTGCTCATCTCCAATGACGAAGTGGCCGACTGGGTCGCCGAGGCGCCGGACCGGCTGATCGGGGTGGCCTCGGTGGATCTGCGGCGCCCGATGCCCTCGGTGCGGGAACTGCGGCATCGGGTGCGCGAGCAGGGCTTCGTGGCGCTGCGGGTGCTGCCGTGGCTGTGGGAGGTGCCGCCGACCGATGCCCGCTTCTATCCGCTCTACGCCGCCTGCGTCGACCTCGGGATCCCGTTCTGCACGCAGGTCGGGCACACCGGTCCGCTGCGGCCCTCGGAGCCGGGCCGCCCGATTCCCTACATCGACCGGATCGCCCTGGACTTCCCGGAGCTGACCATCGTGTGTGGTCACGTCGGCTACCCGTGGACCGAGGAGATGATCGCGGTGGCCCGCAAACATGAGAACGTGGTGATCGACACCTCCGCCTACACCACGAAAAGGCTACCGCCCGAACTGGTCTCGTATCTGAAGTCCGCGAGCGGGCGGCGCAAGGTGCTGTTCGGCACCAACTATCCGATGATCGCGCCCCGGCATGCCCTCGACGGTCTGGACGCGCTGGAGCTGGACGACGAGACCCGCGAGCTGTACCTGGACGGCAACGCGCGCCGCGTCTTCGGGCTCTGACACGGCGCGCGGGGTCGTGCGATATCAGGCGGCGGGCACCGAACCGGCCACCGAGCCGTGGGTCCCGGTGCGCTCGGGCAGCACGTCGTCGAGCGGAATCCAGTCTTCGTGCCGCTGCGAGATCCGCCCGCCGGAGACGGCGATGGCCGTGGCCGCGAGATCTACGGCCAGTACGGCGTCGTCTTCGTCCATGGCCAGGATCGACAGGCTCAGTGGTTGCGCGGTCCGGCTCGGTCCGGGCGTGCGGGCGAGATGGTCGGTGGTCGCGGCGGCCGGGCAGCCGGTGGACAGCATGATCGCGGCGGCCAGGAATTCGACCGGGGTGGACGCGGCCAGATGCGCGCCCCGGGCCGCCGCGCTGATCAGGGTGTGCGGCGTCGGGAGGCCTTGGGGCAGCGGCAGACTGGGGACCGTGCCCCAGCGGTGCAAGGGCGGGAACATATCGAAGTCGGACCGGCCCAGCCAGCGGCGGTGGCACAGCTGGGCGAGCCGCTCGGCGGTGTCGCGCAATCGGGTCTGCTCGGCTTGGAAGCTGAGCGTGATCTGCCGGCAGGGCGGCAGCGCGATCGGGCGGTGAACGGAGGGAACAACGAGTACGGTCATGAGGCAGCTCGTTCTCTTCGCGGCGGGATCAACCCTGCACGTCGGCCGGCATCGGGGTGGTGCGGGTGCGGCGCCAGGCCGCGCCGAGGGACAGCGCCGAGATGGCGAACATCGCCATCAGGATCAGCGTCGCGAGGAACAGCGTCGCGCTGGACTCGAGGCTGCGGCTGCTGCGGTACCAGATCGCGACGGCCGCCAGGACGGGACCACTGGTCAGTAGTGCGGACCACAAAGACAGCAAACCAATAGCAATTAATATGGATGTCGGTGGGGACTGTTTGACCTCATGGAACCACGCAGCTAAGCGCTGGCTTCCCCTCAGCGGCGTTGCTGTCCCGACCATTCTTGCGACACCTCCACATCGTCCGAAAATGCGGTCCCACCAGTACAGCGTGAGTGACGTTAGCGCATTGAACGGTTTTGGAAGGCGAACTTTTATCGAAAGGTGACCACTCGGTTTGTTCTGTCTCGAGCGTTTGAAGGCGTTTTCTCAGCTTGTCTTGGTATTCGCCGATCATTAGCTCTGGTCGACCGACCAGTTTTGTGACGCACGTCGCTCTCGTGATGGGCGAGTCTCGCGGAAAAGCCCGACTCCGGGCCGGATTTACCGGCCTAGAGCTGGACGGGAAGCTCCTTCAGGCCGTGCATGAGAGTGCTCGGATGCCATTCCAGCTCCTGCGCCGGGCGCGCCAGACGCAGATCCGGGAATCGGGAAAGCAAGGCCGAGAACGCGACTCGGGCTTCCAGGCGGGCCAGTGGAGCGCCGACGCAGAAGTGGATGCCGTGGCCGAAGGCGACGTGGCCGGCGGTGTCGCGGGTCGGATCGAGCGTGTCGGGGTCCCGGTAGCGGTCCGGGTCGCGATTGGCGGCGGGGAGCGCGACGAAGACGAATTCGCCTGCGGGAATGTCGGTGTCGGCGATGGTGACCGGCTCGGCCGTGTGGCGGACCGTGCTCATGTTCACCGGGCCGTCGAAACGCAGGAACTCCTCGATGGCGTCGGGAATCGCGTCGTGGTCGGCCTGCAGGGCGCGCAGCTGCCCGGGGTTGCGGAGCAGGGCGAGGGTGCCGTTGGCGATCAGGTTCACGGTGGTGTCGTGCCCGGCGATCAGCAGCAGCGTGGCCATGCCGACGAGCTCGGATTCGGTGAGGGTGTCGCCGTCGTCGGCGGGCACGACGAGCGCCGACAGCAGATCCGATTCCGGCCGTTCACGTTTGGCCCGCACCAGTCCGGTCAGGTAGTCGGCCATGGCGGCCGCGGCACTGGCCCGGTTCTCCTCGAGCCCGGCCACCGCGACCAGTGCCCGCGTCCACTCCTGGAAATCGGAGCGATCGGCGAGGGGCACCCCGAGCAGTTCGCAGATCACCGTGATCGGCAGCGGTTCGGCGAACTCGTGCAGCAGATCCACCTCGGCCCGGCCCGTCATCGCGTCGAGCAGGCTGTCGGTGATCTCCTCGATGCGCGGGGTGAGGGCCGCGATCCGGCGCGGGGTGAAGGCTCGGGTCACCAGCTTGCGCAATCGGGTGTGCCCCGGCGGATCGGTGCTGAGCATGTGGGTGAGCACGGCCAGCTGCTTCGGGTCCGAGGGCGGGACCCCGCGTTTGGCGCTGAGCAGTTCGTCGTTGACGGCGGCCGCTTTGCGCAGCCGCGGATCGTTGAGGGCGGCGCGGCCCGCGGCGTAGTCGAGGACGACCCAGCGGATGATGCCGTCCGGGAAGCGAACCTGCCGCACCGGCCCGTGCTCGCGCCAGCGGCGGTAGTGCTCGTGGGGGTCGGCGAAGAATTCCGGTCCGATGGATTCGATCCGGTCCGGTGCTTCGAGGTCGGCCATGGTTCCGACACTAGCCGATGGAATCGATTGCGGCGAAGCGTATTTCGCGGTGATGTAAAGAAAACTGTACATTGTGTCGTGATTTCTTTACACTGATCGCGTGCCCTATGAGGAGAAGCGAACCTGGATCCTGGGTGTCGTGGCCGTCGTCTCGTACGCGAGCTACCTGATCGTCGTGCTGGTGCGGGCGCGGCACACGGCGCTGGTCGAGGTCGCCTATGTCGCGCCGATGCTGTGGGCGATCGGGGGTTCCATCGCGGCCTCGATCGTGGCTGCCATCGCCGTCGCCATCGGGTCCCGCGATCGCGACCGGCGCGATCAGCGCGACCGTGAAATCGACCTGCGTGGAACGCATGTCGGCCAAGCATTCGTCGTTCTCGGCGCCATCGCGGCGCTGGTGCTGGCCCTGGTCGACGGTGACACCTTCTGGATCGCCAATGTCATCTACCTCGGATTCACGCTGTCCGCGGTCGTCGGCGCGGCCGCCAAGCTGGAGGCCTATCGGCGGGGGATGCGGCCATGGTGAAACCCACGAAGGTCACCAACAACATTCGCGCCCTGCGGTTCTCCCACGGCGAGATGACCCAGGCCGAGCTGGCCGACCGGCTCGGCGTCACCCGCCAGACCGTCAACGCCATTGAACAAGGCAAGTACTCGCCATCGCTGGAGACGGCGTTCCAGATCGCCCGGGTCTTCCGCGCACCGCTGGACGAGATCTTCGAATATCCGGAAGAGGATGAGTCGTGAAAGCTATTGCCCAGGACGTCTACGGCACCGTTGATGTGTTGTCCTACAGCGATATTCCCACCCCGCAGGCGGGTCCGGACGGGGTTCTCGTCCGGGTCCGGGCCGCGGGTGTGGACCCCGGTGTCTGGCACATGATGACCGGCGAACCGCTGGTCGCCCGGCTCGCGCTGGGTCTCGGTAAACCCCGGGAGCGGGTACGCGGCTGGGACGTCGCGGGCATTGTCGAAGCGGTCGGTCCTCAGGTCACCGCGTTCGAGCCCGGCGACGAGGTGTTCGGGACGGTCCCCGGTTCGTTCGCCGAATTCGCCGCCGCCCCCGCGGTCAAGCTGCAACCCAAGCCCGCCGACCTGAGCTTCGAACAGGCTGCGGCGCTACCGATCTCGGGTACGACCGCGCTCACCGGTTTGCGCGACGCGGGCCGTATCGAAGCGGGTCAGCGCGTGCTGATCATCGGCGCTTCCGGAGGTGTCGGTCATCTGGCGGTCCAGCTGGCCAAGCACTACGGCGCCGAGGTGACCGGCGTGTGCTCGGGCGCCTCCGCCGCCTTCGTCACCGGGCTCGGCGCGGATCGCGTCATCGACTACCGGACCGAAAAGCTCAGCGGCCGTTACGACCTCATCCTCGATATGGCCGGCAACCGCCCGCTGGCGGTGCTGCGCGACCTGCTCGCCGAGACCGGCACCCTGGTCCTCGGCGGCGGTGAGGGCGGCGGCCGCTTCTTCGGCGGCCTGGGCCGTTCGGTGCGCGCCGAGCTGCTCTCGCCCTTCACGCGTCAGCGCCTGTGCGCCCTGCTGGCTCTGCCCAAGCCCGAAGCCTTGGTCACGCTCACCGAGCTCGCGACCGCGGGCGCGGTCGTCCCGCACATCGACCGCACCTACGCCCTGTCCGAAGCGCCCGCCGCGATCACCCACCTGGCCGCCGGCCACTCACGCGGCAAATCGGTCATCGTGGTCAGCTGAATCGGAAACGCCGGATCGGCGCATCGATCAGCCGAGTCAGTCCAGTCGGCCGTAGATCAGGCGCAGGACCGCTTCGGTGAGATCGTCGAGGCCGCGATTCACCTCGTCCGGGGGCGCTGCGGACAACTGCGACAGCCGGCCGTCGCGCATCAGGGTGACGAGAGCTGCCAGCGTTGCCGAGTCGATGCCCTCGGGCGCCAGGCCGGCCGCGCGGTCGCGCTCGATCTTGGCGGCCAGCGCGCTGGTGAATCGGTTCTGGATGGTGGCGATGAATTCGGTCAGCGGCGGGTAGTTGTTGTCGTAACCCTCCAGCGAGCAGACCAGGATCGTGCTGTTGTCGTGCCAGATCGCGGCCGTCCCCGCGAGTTGGGTGCGCAGCAGGTCGCGCTGCGGGCCGGTGGACGGCAGCCAGACGTGGGTCTTGGCGTACCCGTCGCTCACGTCCTCCATCAGGCGCGCGAGAACCGCGTGTTTGGACGGGAAATAGAAGTAGAAGCTGGTGCGCGAAAGGCCTGTCGCGGTGGTGATGTCGTCGACGGTCAGGTTGGCCATCGGCTTCTTGGTCAGCAGCCGGCGGGTCGCGTCGAGGATCTCGGCCTCGCGCTGATCACCCTTCGACACGGCGCCGCGGCGGCGCAGATTCTCGGTCGTGACTCGGGTCTGCTTCACCTTGCGTCCGCCCTGCTGCGCCATGTGTTCACCCTATTCGAGTTCCATTCCTGCAATGGACGTGGCGTCTATCATAATCGACACTGTGTCGATTCCGTCGTAGGGTTTCACGAATGACCTCCCCGCTCGAGCATCGGCGTTCCGCCTCGCCGACCGCGATCGTGCTGACCATGGCCAGCACCGTGTTTCTTCTGGCCATGGCCCAGACCCTGCCCGTGCCGGCGCTGCCGCAGATCGGTGTGCAGCTCGGCGTCTCGGCGACCACCGTCGGATGGGTCACGACCGCGACCATGCTGGCCGCCTCGGCGCTGACACCACTGCTCGGGCGATTGGGTGATGTCTACGGACACAAGCCGGTCATCCTGGCGACGCTGGTGGTGACGCTGGCCGGCAGCCTGATCGCGGCCTCGGCGCACAGCATCGATCTGCTCATCGTCGGAAGGGCCTTGCAGGGCGCCAGTTTCGGCCTGTTCCCGCTGGCGATCAGCGTGTTGCGCCATGAACTTCCCGCCGAGCGCCTGACCGGGGCACTGGCCGTCACCGCGTCGACGCTGGGCGTGGGCAGCGGTGTCGCGCTGGTGGCCACGGGTCTGCTGACGCAGGGCGGCGCGGATTACCGCCGCATCTTCTGGCTGTGCGTGGTGCTGACGGTGGTGGTGCTGGCGCTGGCGTTCTTCATCCTGCCGCGGCGGGCGGGGCAGGGCGGCCGCGTCGATTACGTGGGCGCCGCGGTTCTCGGCGTCGGTCTGGTCTGCCTGCTGCTGCCGATTTCCCAAGGCCACGAATGGGGTTGGGGCAGTGCCCGCGTGATCGGACTGTTCATCGCGTCGGTGGTGGTGCTGGCCGGGTTCCTGGTGCTGCAGTCCAAGCTGCGTTCGCCGCTGGTGGCGACCTCGCTGCTGGCGCACCGTCCGGTCGCGGTCACCAATATGGCCAGCTTCTGCGTCGGTTTCGCGATGTTCAGCGTGTTCCTCGGGGCGACCTATTTCGTCGCGACGCCGCGGGCGCTGGCGGGCTTCGGTTTCGACGCCTCCGTGCTGCGCACCAGCGTGGCCTTCATGCTGCCGGGCGCGGTGGTCTCGGTGGTGATGGGCCCGATCGCCGGCCGCCTGGTCGGGCGGATCGGCGCCCGCTACGTCCTGCTGCTGGCCAGCGTCATCGGCCTGTGCGCGCTGACCGCCCTGGCGGTGCTGCACACGACCAGCGCGGAAGTCGTTGTCGCACTGATCGTCGCGAACGCCGCCATCGCGATCGCCTACGCCGCCATGCCCGCACTCCTGGTCGCCAATGTGGCGCCGCACGAGACCGGCATCGCCAACTCGATCAACTCGATCATGCGCACCGTCGGCGGCGCGATCGGCAGTGCCCTGGTCGTCACCATCCTCACCAGTGACACCCTCGGCCACGCCCTGCCCAACGGCGCGGTGATCGCACTCCCGGCCGAAGGCGCCTACCGCATCGCCTTCCTGACCGGCGCGGCCTTCTTCGCGGTGGCGGCGCTGCTGGCCGGCTTCGGCCTCGGCCGCACCGGCCGCCGCCTGACCCCGCACGAGGTCGAGGAGGACGTCGCCCTGGCTCGCGCCGGCGAATTCGCCACCGCCTCCGCCAGTCTCTGACCCGAAAACGCCCGAACCCCTCCACCGTTCATACGGTGGAGGGGTTCGCGCTATCGTCCGCGCGGTCTTACAGCGGGATCGGGCCCGCCGAGCCCGAGGTGAACCACGACACGGTCGCGTTGACGTGGGTCAGGATGACATTGACGATCTCGAGAACGGCTGAACCCATCGATAAATCCTCATGCTCGGGGTGATTGACGCTGCGCAGCGTATCCGACCCGCTCCGAAACGGGGGAATCCCCGGCCGATGGTGATCGACCGGGGATTCCGTTGCAGCTCAAACGAAGTCGGAGCCTACACGCACTTGGCGGCGGCCTTGGCCTCGCGGCGGCGGCGGTGCAGGATCGGCTCGGTGTAGCCGTTGGGCTGGGTGGTGCCCTCGAGGACCAGTTCCTTCGCCGCCTGGAAGGCGATGGAGGCGTTGAAGTCCGGAGCCATGGCGAAGTACGACGAGTCGCCGGCGTTCTGGCGGTCGACGACGGGGGCCATGCGCTCGAGCGAGGCGATCACGTCGGCCTCGGTGACGATGCCGTGGCGCAGCCAGTTGGCCATCAGCTGGCTGGAGATGCGCAGGGTGGCGCGGTCCTCCATGAGGCCGATGTCCTTGATGTCGGGCACCTTCGAGCAGCCGACGCCCTGGTCGATCCAGCGCACCACGTAGCCGAGGATGCCCTGCGAGTTGTTGTCCAGCTCCTGCTGGATCTCCTCGGGCGACCAGTCGGTGTTCGGAGCGAGCGGGATCTCGAGGATCTCGTCGACGGTGGCGCGGGGGCCGCCCTTGGCGATCTCGGCCTGCCGCTTGAACACGTCCACCAGGTGGTAGTGGGTGGCGTGCAGGGTGGCGGCGGTGGGCGAGGGCACCCAGGCGGTGTTGGCGCCGGACTTCGGGTGGCCGATCTTCTGGACCAGCATCTCGGCCATCAGATCGGGCATGGCCCACATGCCCTTACCGATCTGCGCCTTGCCGGGCAGGCCGGTGGCCAGACCGGTGTCGACGTTCCAGTCCTCGTAGGACTTGATCCACTGCTGGCCCTTCATCTCGGCCTTGCGGACCATCGGCCCGGCCTCCATGGAGGTGTGGATCTCGTCGCCGGTGCGGTCCAGGAAGCCGGTGTTGATGAACACCACGCGGTCCTTGGCGGCGTGGATGGACGCCTTCAGGTTCACCGTGGTGCGGCGCTCCTCGTCCATGATGCCGACCTTGAGGGTGTTGGCCGGCAGGCCCACGACCTCTTCGATGCGGCCGAACAGCTCGTTGGTGAAGGCCACCTCGTCCGGGCCGTGCATCTTCGGCTTCACGATGTAGATCGAGCCGGTGCGGGTGTTGCGCAGCGCGGTCGCGTCGCCGGCGGCGTTCAGCGCGTGCTTGGCGATCAGGACGGTGATCAGACCGTCCATGATGCCCTCGGGGATCTCGTTGCCCGCGGCGTCGATGATCGCGTCGGAGGTCATCAGGTGACCCACGTTGCGCACGAACAGCAGCGAACGGCCGTGCAGCACGAGCTCGCCGCCGTCGATCGCGGTGTAGACGCGGTCCGGGTTCATGGTGCGGGTGAAGGTCTTGCCGCCCTTCGACACCGCCTCGGCCAGATCGCCCTTCATCAGGCCCAGCCAGTTGTGGTAGCAGAGGACCTTGTCCTCGGCGTCCACGGCCGCGACCGAGTCCTCGAAGTCCATGATCGTGGTGACCGCGGACTCCAGCACCAGGTCCTTGACACCGGCGGTGTCGGTGGAACCGATGGGGGAGGACGGGTCGATCTGGATCTCGATGTGCAGCCCGTTGTGCTTCAACAGGATCGAGGTCGGGTTGGCCGGGTCGCCCAGGTAGCCGACGAGGGTGTCGTTGTCGGCCAGGCCGATCTCGGTGCCGTCCTCGAGGCCGACCACGAGCTCGCCGTCCTCGATGGAGTACTTGGTGGAGCCGACGTGCGAGCCGGTGATCAGCGGCACCGCGTCGTCGAGGAAGTTGCGGGCCCACTCGATGACCTTGTCACCGCGGACCTTGTTGTAGCCCGAGCCCTTCTCTGCGCCATTGGCCTCGGAGATGGCATCGGTGCCGTACAGGGCGTCGTAGAGCGAGCCCCAGCGCGCGTTCGCGGCGTTGATGGCGAAGCGGGCGTTCATCACCGGCACGACCAGCTGCGGTCCGGCCTGGGTGGCGATTTCGGCGTCCACGTTCTCGGTACCGATCTGGAAGTCGGCCGGTTCGGGACGGAGATAGCCGATCTCGGTGAGGAACTGCTTGTAGGCAGCCTTGTCGTAGCCTGCGCCCGGGTTCGCGCGGTGCCACTCGTCGATCTTGGCTTGGATGTCGTCGCGTTCCGCCAGCAGTGCGCGGTTGCGGGGGGCGAGGTCATTGATGACGGCCTCGGCACCCGACCAGAACGCGGCGGAATCAACACCGGTGCCGGGGAGGGCCTCGTTCTCCACGAAATCGTGGAGCACCTTGGCAACCTGCAGCCCGCCGACCTGAATCCGCTCTGTCATCTATTGCCTCATTTCGAGAAGCCGGGTGGAAAAAGTACGCCCGTCATATTACTCGCGGTTACTCGGCGGTATTCCCGGGCCTCGCCGTTCGGGCCTCGGCCGATAGGGGTTGATTGTATCGATCGGTACATTTAATGTACTGGGTGGAACATTTTTCGGGGGCACGGCGTGAAGGTGCGGTTCATGGGAAAACCCTTGTCGGGCAAGGTCTCTGTGGTGACGGGCGGCAGTCGCGGACTCGGACGGGAGATGGTGCGCGCGTTCGCGGCCGCCGGATCCGACGTCGTGATCGCCAGTCGCAAGCTCGACGCGTGTGCGGAACTGGCGCGGGAAGTGCGCGACGCCACAGGACAGCGAGCACTGGCCGTGGCCTGCAATGTGGGTGATTGGGCACAGTGCGACACGCTCGCCGACGCTGCCTACGCGGAGTTCGGGCGCGTCGACGTACTGGTCAACAACGCGGGCATGTCGCTGCTCTATCCCAGCTTGGACCAGGTTTCCGAGGCTATGTTCGACAAGGTGATCGCCACCAATCTCAAGGGGCCGTTCCGGCTCTCGGCGCTCATCGGCGCGCGCATGGCCGCCGGCGGTGGGGGATCGATCGTAAATATATCTTCGATCGAGGCCGCCCATCCCGAACCGCTCGCGGTGCCCTACGCGGCTGCCAAGTCCGGGCTCGAGGCGCTGACCGGCGGGTTCGCCCACACCTACGGGCCCTCGGTGCGGGTCAACACCATTCGCTGCGGGCCGTTCGACACCGATATCGCCAAGGCGTGGCCCGCGGAGATGCGGACCGAACTGGCCCGGCACACCGCGCTCGGCCGGCTCGGCGCGCCCGCCGACATCGTCGGGGCCGCGCTGTTCTTCGCCTCCGACGCCTCCGCCTACTGCACCGGCGCGACACTGGCCCTGGACGGTGGATTCCGGTGACCGCCGCCGTCCCGGCCCGCCGCCGCGGCCGCCCGCCCGCCTCGGAGACCGGGCCGGGGGAGACCCGGGAGCGGATCGTGCGCGCGGCGCTGGAGCTGTTCGCGGAGAAGGGTTTCCATGGCACCGGCGTCGCCGAGATCGGGGACCGGGCCGGGGTGCAGCGCGGGGCGCTGTACTACCACATCGGGTCCAAGGAGGAGCTGCTGTGGCAGATCCTCGGCGACTACACGCGGCTCATGCTGGCCGAGGCCGAGCGGATCGCGCACGGCGCCGACTATCCGGTCACCAAGCTGCGCAAGCTGATCCACTCGCATGTGGTCATGATCATCGAGAACCGTCGCGCCGTCGCGATCCAGCTGCGCGACGTGGCCGCCCTCGGCGGTGAGCGGGCGCGCGAACTGCAAGAACTGCGTGACCGCATTCAAACCCTGTGGCAGCAGGTCATCGACGCGGGCACCGCCGCGGGCGTGCTGCGCACCGCCGACCACGTGGTCACGAACGGCGTGCTCGGCATGCTCAATTCGGTGACCTTCTGGTATCGGCCCGACGGGCAGCACACGCCCGACGAGATCGCCGGCATTCTCTGCACCACCGTCCTGGACGGACTCATCCAACCGCGTACGAGCACGAAAGGCTGACCATGGCTTGGGATTTCGGCACCGACCCGGAGTATCAGAAGAAGTTGGACTGGGTCGCGGAGTTCGTCCGCACCGAGGTGGAACCCCTCGACCTGATCTACCCCAACCCGTATGACCGCACCAACCCCGAGATTCGCGCGCTCATGAAGCCGCTGCAGGAGAAGGTGAAAGAACAGCAGCTGTGGGCCTGCCACCTGGGTCCGGAACTAGGTGGCCCCGGTTACGGGCAGTTGAAGCTGGCCCTGCTCAACGAGGTGCTCGGCACCTCGCAGTGGGCGCCGCTGGTGTTCGGCTGTCAGGCCCCGGATTCCGGCAATGCCGAGATCCTGGCGCATTTCGGGACGCCCGAGCAGAAGGCGAAGTACCTGCAGCCGCTGCTCGACGGCGAGATCGGGTCCTGCTACGTCATGACCGAGCCGACCGGCGGCTCGGACCCGACGGCCTTCGTGACCCGCGCGGTCCGCGACGGCGACGAGTGGGTCATCAACGGCGAGAAGTGGTTCAACTCCGCCGCCGAATTCGCCACCTTCCATATCGTCATGGCGGTCACCGATCCGGACGCGCCCCCGCACCAGCGGTTGTCGATGTTCATCGTCCCCGCCGATACCCCGGGCCTGGAGATCGTGAAGAACTTCACCGTCCCCGGCTTCAGCGAACATGAAGGCCACCTGCGGTTCACCGATGTCCGCATTCCCGCGGATTCGTTGCTCGGGGCCGAGGGGCTGGGCTTCATCGTGGCCCAGACGCGTCTGGGCGGCGGGCGGGTCCACCACGCCATGCGCACGGTCGCGTTGGTGCGCAAGGCCTTCGACATGATGTGCGAGCGCGCCGTGTCCCGCCCGATGGGCAGGGGCACCCTCGGCGGCAAGCAGATGACGCAGGAGAAGATCGCCGAATCCTGGATCGAGATGGAGCAGTTCCGGCTGCTGGTGCTGCGCACCGCGTGGCGCATCGACCAGGAGCAGGACTACCGCAAGGTGCGCCACGACATCGCCGCCATCAAGGTCGCCATGCCGAAGGTCATGCACGACATCGCCCAGCGCGCGATGCACCTGCACGGCGCCATCGGCGTCAGCACCGACCTGCCGTTCACCGACATGATGACCTATGCGCAGATCATGGCCATCGCGGACGGGCCGACCGAGGTCCACAAGATCACCTTGGCCAAGGAGGTCCTCAAGGGGTACGCCCCCGCGGATCCGGTGTACCCCACCGGCTATCGGCCCGTGCTGCGTGAGAAGGCTCGCCAACTGGTCGCCGAGCGGCTCGAGCACACCATCGCCAACCTCTGACCCGCAGCCGGTGGCACATCCCCGAGGGCAACCCCGGGATGTGCCACTCGGCGATCAGGTGGCGGGATCGTCGAATAGCCCGTCCTGGATGGTGTTTCGGAAAATCCAGGGTGTGCTGATCAGCCGGCGGGGGTTGGTTCGTCGATGGTGCGGACGTAGGTGTCGATGTAGGTCGACAGGAGCAGTTCGACCGTGGTGATGAACTTGGTGGTGTTCGCCGGCGTGGGGCCACCTTCGTAACCGTCCGCGCCCGACACGAACTTCCAGCCCTCCGACAACAGCGCCTGCTGGGTGCGGCGGTTGGCGGCCAGACGCTGATCGGTGCGGAAGATCGCCGTACTGCCGGTGGCGACCACCGTGATGCCGCCGGCCACCGCGGTCGCGGTGCGGATCAGCGAGCCCTCGAACCCGGCCAGACCGGTGACCACGGCACTGGCCACCATGGCCACGAAACGGGTGAACTGACCATAGTTGCGGAACCGGCCGGTGAGGCGGTTCGTATTCGCCACTTCGCGGGCGTAGGTGCTGGTCCAGAAGTGGTGGAACGCGGGACCGACTGCTGTCCAGTCGATGACCTCGGCCATCGCGTCGGTTTGGGCCGTCGGTGATGCGGATCCTGCCACGCGGCCAGTCTGACACGAGACCCGTGGCCGCGCCTGCCGGTTGTCGCGAGTCAGGTTCTTGGCCAATGGAATTCGTCCGCTTCGACCAATTCGACCGTTGCGGGGGTGTCGTGCCGGATCAGCCCTGCCGGGGCTCGATCCAGAGCGCTTCGGACAATGCGCACAGCTCGCCGTCGGCGGTCGAGAGTGCCACGCCCACCGTGTGTTTGCGGCCGTCGCGGGCGACCACCCAGGCGTGGGAGATGTAGTCGGCTCCGGCGTACATCGGTCGCAGCTGGGTCGCGGTGAGGGCGGCAGTGAACGCGCCGCTGCCCATCTCGGAGAAGACGAAGGCCGCGCGGCCGCCCGGGCAGTCGAGCGCCGACCAGACGATTTCCGGTGGCAGTTCCCCGGTCTCGTCGGCGAGGCCCGCGTCGGGAGTCCAGGCCGCGGCCATCATCCGCGTACCGGGCAGCTCCGACGGGAACAGCCGCAGCCCGCGACCGGACGCACAGCCCAGCCCGCAGCCGTAGCAGTCGGTGACGGTCCGGTCGCCCGACAAGGCCAGTTCGACAGCGGATTTCGCGGCGGTCCACGACGGAGTGGGCCGCGGGTCCAGGGTCAGCACGCTCGGTGTGGCCTCGACCAGCAGGGTGTCGTCGGTGTCGGTGAACGCGGCCCGGCCGCCCGCGGGGCTCGACAACCGGATCGGGGTGCCGACCATGACCGCACGGCGGAAATCGACGCGCACGGTGTCCCCGCCGGCCTCGGCGGCCAGCAGGCCCGCGAGATACCCGCCGAACACGATCTCCGGATAGCCGTGGATGTGCGCGGGAATGGTGAGCGCTTCCGCCTGGGTCATCGTGGCAGGCCAACCCTTCCCCGGCCACCGTGGCCGATCATCACACCTGACGATACCCACCGCCCGAACCGCCGATCTCGTGAGATTTCGCACCCGCCGTCACCGACCCAGGTGGGCGCGGTGCGCAGGGCTATCGGCGTTTGCGCTCGCGGACGACGTGGGAGCGGAGGCGGGAGATGCCCTTCACCCGCACGCTGCGCAGATGGCGCAAGGTCAGGTCGGTGTCGGCGTCGAGGACCGCGGCGGCGCCGTCGTCGGCGAGGACCGTGCCGGGGCGGGCGACGCCGGTGAGGCGGGCGGCGACGTTGACGACGGTGCCGTAGAGGTCGCCGAAGCGGGTGAGGACCGGGCCGTAGGCCAGGCCGACGCGGATCTGGGGCATCTCCGAGATCGTCTGGGCCGCACGGGCGATCGCCTTGTGCATGTCCAGGGCGATGCGGGCGCCGTCGCGGGGGTGCTCGGCGGCGAACATGACCTCGTCGCCGACGTTCTTGATGACCCAGCCGCCGTGGGCGGTGATCACCTCGGTGGTGGTGGTCTCGAAAGCGTCCAGCAGTTCGGTGAGTTCATCGGGATCGAGGTGCCGCGACAGGCGGGTGTAACCCACCATGTCCGCGAATCCGACCAGCAATGGCCGTGTGGCGCTGCCGGATTCGTGGGATCGGCTCAGGGCGGCGGCCATGTGCCGTTGCCAGGCGTAACCCTGCAGCTCGGCGAGGACGGCGATGGCGCGGGCGGTGGCCTCGTGGCTCGCCTCGGGCGCGACGTGCCCGCCCTCGGCGGCGAGGCGGCCGGTGACCTCGCGGGTGATCAGGTCAGCCTGCCATTCGGCCAGGCGCGCCATCGCCTGGCCCATCGTGCGAGCGGCGGCGACCTGACTCTGCTCATTGGTCAGCGAGGCCGCGCTCAGCGCCGCGAAGGCGCGCACCGCGGCCACGTCGCTGTCGGTGAACGCCACCTCGTCGTCGCTCGCGGCGGCCGGAAATCCCAGGGCCACCCACAATTTCCGGGCCTGCTCGACGGGGACGCCGGACAGTTCGGCGACCTGGGTGCGGGTGTACCGGCGCGGCCCGCCCAGCAGTGACTGCTCGACCACCGCGTCGACGATCTCGGTCGACCCACCGGATTCGATCATGCGGTCAGTACAGCACACGGCACGGTCGTGAGGGGCGGTCGGGAATCTCACGACAGGGGTTGGGCATTGCGTTGCGCGAGCATGATCGTCATGAGCCCCGCTTCCTGGGACTGGGCGGCGATCATGCCGCGCGCGGCCTCCTTCACCGGGCCCGACGCGACCAGCTGATCGGCCGCCTTCGCCATGGCCACGCCGCCACGATGATGACGCAGCATGAGTTGCAGGAACAGGACTTCGGCGTCCTTGCCGCGGGCGACGGCCAGGGCGTCCAGTTCTGTCTGGGTCGCCATCCCGGGCATGGCGGTGCCGTTGGTGGCGGCCATGGTCGGCATCGAATGATCGTGCGCACCGGCCGAATCCGAGGTCATCCACGCCATCGGATGCTTGGAGTCCGGTGACGCGTTCGCCAGGCGCAGCCAGCCGAGCAGGGTGCCGATTTCCATGCGCTGGGCATCGGCGATCTGCTGGGCCAGCTGACGCACGGTCGGATCGACGCCGGAATCCAGGCGCTGCACCATGATCAGGGCCTGCCCGTGGTGCGCGGCCATGTCCTGACTGAACCCGATCTCGGTCTGATTGAGCACAGCCGGTGTCTCGTGCTCGGGGATCAGCAGGGGGCGCAGCAGCATCCCGGCGGCCAGCAGGGTGAGGGCGAGCACGGCGATCGCCAGTGGCCGCCGCACCCGTTCACGCAGGGTTCCCGTCACGAACCCACCACGGACTGCTGGTCGGCGGGCGGCGTGTACACGTCCTCGGCGAGCTGCAACACCATGAACCCGTTGTCATTGCAGGTCGCCCACAGCTGGCTGCCGTGCCACTCCGGCGGCGAGAAGCACCAGTCGGTGGACAGGTCGCCGAAGGCCAGCATGCCCGTCCGTGACGAGAGCGCCTGGTTGGGATCGAACTTGCCCTCCAGCATGGCGCGCGCCGCCGACGGGAACTCCATGACCGGCGGGCCGATCAGCGAGGCCAGCGCGTGTGGAGAGTTCCACAACTCCAGGTTGCGGCCCTTGCGCGCGGGCGGATTGAAGTAGGCGATCTCCTTGGGGTGGAACGGATCCCGCACATCGAACACGCGGATACCGGATTCCTCCCATCCGCAGGCCAGCGCGGTCGGATTGGTGGGCCGGTCGGCGGCGCAGTAGTGGGCGTCGTAGGAGAACACCGAGCCGCCCATGGCCGAGGCCAGCGCCGAATCCTGGTTCTCGGGCAGGTTGATCTCCAGTTTGAGCTTGGCCGCCACCGACGGATTGGTGTCGTCGGAGACGTCGATGAGCTTCACCCCGCCCGCGCCGCCCTCGTCCACGGTGAACAGGTAGGGCTTGCCGTCGTAGGTGACCGGGATGCTGTGCTGGGTCGCCCAGCCGTCGGTCCAGAACACCCGTCCCAGATGGGGGACCTGCGGATTCGGGTCGCGGCGCTGGACGGCGCTGATGTCGAGCACCGTGAAGCCGCCGAGCGCGGACAGGTACATGCGGTTGCCGTCGGGGCTGATGCCGAAGCCGTGCGCCTCGATGCCGGTCAGGCCCTGCCAGATCACGTGTGGATTGGCCGGATCGGTCAGATCGACCGCGCTGACGAAGCCGGGCGCGATGCCCGAAGCCCAATAGGTGCGACCGTCGGGGGAGAAGCCGCCCTCGTGCGTCGTGATGGGCAGCGGCATCAGCAGATTCGTGCCCGCGCCCGGGTTCAGCAGCCGCGGGTGCGCGCAGTCTGAGATGTCGTACACCGACAGGTATCCCGCGCCCTCGCCGACCGGAACACCGGTGCCCACCAGCAGTTTCCGCTCGGCATTGACCTTCAGCGACTCCCAGGTGCCCGCGAGCATGGCCGGTTCGGTGAGGCTGCCGGTCTCCACCGGGTTCGCCGGATCCGACACGTCGAGCACCTGCACGCCCTGCGCGGGTCCGAGAATATTGCCCGGGAACAGCGATCCGGTGTACGAGCAGTGGTCGTAGGTCGTCGAGGTGATGCCCGCGCCCTTCCCGACATACCCGCCCACGAACGACAGGTTGCAGCGATAGCCCAGTGTGCTGCGCCCGCTGTTGCGGTCGTCGGCCGGAACATCGCCCTGCAGGCCTCTTTCCGGCAGCGAGTCCGCCCCGCACTCCGCCCGCGGGACCGAGGTGCGCCCCACGTCCAGGAACTGCTGCACCTGATCGGCGAGATCGGACTGCAGGTCCGCCGATGCGCCGTGCATCGGCAGGACCGCCGCCCCCAGCAGCGTCACCGCCAGCACCGCCGCCGGCTTGGACCGCCGGATGCCCGTGAACCGCCCCATCGCGGTACCCCCGTCTTTGTTGTGCCTGCCCGTTTGTGTCGTGACCGGGCGCACAAGCCGAGGTGCGATGTGGTCACGGTTACATCGCGAACGCTAACTCATAAACTGACCGCTCGGTAGATCTAGCGCAAAATTGTCTGTGACAGTTTGTGGCGGTGGGTCGGTAGTTCGGCCTGGGCACTGCCGAAAACCGGTGCGGCGGTGGTTAACAGGGTCGTCCCTGGAGTCGATCTCGAAGAGGTCCGATGATCGAAGGGGTAGGTGCACGATGCGTTCGACAATATTGACGGTGCTACTGGCCGGCGCCGTGGTCGCGGCCGCGACCGGTTGCACGGACGGGGCGACGCCCGGATCCGCCCCGGCGACCTCCGCGGCCCCCGTCTCATCCGGCGGCGGAAGTCCCAGCGCCACAGGCAACCCCGGCCCCGCGACCGGCACCCCCGCCACCACCACCTCCGCCGACACCCCGATCGCCGCCTGCGCGCCCGGCCAGGTCGAGATCACCGCCAAGGGCCGGGGCGCCGCCATGAGCCACCACGGCATCACCCTCACCTTCTCGATCGCCAACCCCGCCCAGGCGTGCACCCTGCACGGCTACCCCGGTCTGGACGAGACCACCGACACCGGCGAGGTGATCCACGCCGAGCGCACCCCCGGCGGTTACATGGCTCAGGACGCCGACCCCGAAGCCACGGTCGTCGTCGAATCCGGCCACCCCGCCCAGGCCGTCGCCGAGTCCGTAGCCTGCGGCGTTTTCGGCAAACCCGACCTGAAGGTAGTGAAAACCCAAGTAACCCCGCCCAACTCGACCGACACCCGGACCGTCGACGCCTCCCTCGATACCTGCAACCTGAAGATCCACCCGGTCACGGCGTAGCCCCTTCGCGGGGTGGGCGAATTATGAGGGTTTGGCCTGAAAATGCTCCGGCGCCCGGTTCGGGTAACCGCTCGGCGCGCTCCCTCGGTACCCTCTACGCCGTGCGCCGACCTCCCCGACTGGGCGGTCGGCTTGCGCACCAGTGGTATTCGGAACGTGAAGGATGTGCATTGAAGCTCCGTCAGAGTGGACGTCTCGCCGTGGCGGCGTTGGCCGTCGTGACCGTATTCGGTCTGTCGGCCTGTGGTAGCGGTGAGAAGCACCCGGGCCACACGCCGGCCAAGCCGTCGACGTCGAAAATGGCGTCCGGCCAGACGTATCCGCCCGCCCCGTCCGCGACGGAGCTGAACACCGCCATGCAGAAGGTCCTCGACCCCAGCGTCCCCGACGCCGAGAAGCTGGACCTGATGCAGGGCATGCAGGCCGACCCCAGCCTCCCGTCCCGCCTGGTCGAGGCCTACAAGCAGAACAACGCCTCCATCACCGTCACCAACGTCGTCGACCTCGGCAACGGCACCCTCACCGCCGACGCCCAGGCAGCCATCAACGGCGGCGCCCCCCAACAGGCGGTCGTCCCCTTCGTCGCCGAAGCCGGCAAGTGGAAGGTCCAGAAGGACTGGATCTGCAACATCCTCTCCCTCGCCAACCAGACCTCCCCGGCCTGCAGCTGAGTTCCGGCGTTGCCGGGCCACGGGGCCGGACGTTGCGTCCGGCCCCGTGGCGCCACCGCACCGTCTGATCGGGCAGTGTGAACTCCCCGGTGTGCGGCAGGGTCGCGGGGTGACGACAGGCGTACCATCAGGCGTGCTCGGCGCTCGAGATCTTGTCCCTGCGAACAAGGTGGAGCAATGCGCCAACCGTCGATCCATGTCGCCTCGCTCGTAGCCGGCGAAGAGATGCACGACAGTGAACTCGGTTCGATTCACCGGCTCACGGCGGACAACTTCCCGGTCTTGAACGGTTTGTCGATCAAACGACTCCGGCTGGCTCCCTCCGCGATTCGCGAACCACACTGGCACGCGAACGCCACCGAACTGACCTACTGTCTCGCAGGGCACGCGCTGGTGTCGGTTCTGGACGACGGAAGCAAGTTCTCGTCGTTCCTGGTCAGCGCCGGAGAGATGTTCCACATCGAGTCGGGTGCGCTGCACCACGTCGAGAACATCGGTGACACCGACGCGGAATTCGTCATCGCCTTCCGGCATGAGCGACCAGAAGACTTCGGCTTCAGCGCGGCCCTCGGCGCGATGACCGACGCGGTCCTCGGAAACACTTACGACCTCCCTGCCGAGGCCTTTGCGAATATCCGGCGCAGCACCACGGCGAAGCTGATCGTCGCCCGGGAAGGCGCCCCCGATATCCCGTCGGCGGCCCATTTCGGGGACCCGCATCATTACGCCGTCGAAGCCATGGCGCCGCCGCTGGAGTACTCGGCCGGATCGGCCCGCTTCGCCCGGCGACAGTATTGGCCTGCCCTGCACGACATCTCGATGTACTCCCTGCGAGTCAGCGAAGACGGTATGCGCGAACCACATTGGCATCCGGTGACCGCCGAAATGGGCTACGTGCACAAGGGTTCGGCGCGGATGACGATCATGAACCCCGACGGCGCCCTCGACACCTACATCGTCAACGAGGGTGAGGTCTACTTCGTCCCCCGCGCCTACCCGCACCACATCGAGGTGATCGACTCACCCGAGATCCACCTCCTCATCTTCTTCGACCAGCCCACCCCCGCCGATATCGGCTACCGCGCCTCGATGAGCGCCTACTCCCGCAAAGTCCTGGCCGCCACATTCGGCGTCGCGCTCGCCGACCTCCCACCCCTACCCTTCACCCCGTCCGACCCCCTCCTCGTCACCCGCCGCAACCCCCTCGACCCCGTCGCCGACTGAGCGCCCGTCGCCTCGACGGCACCCTCCCTGCCGTCGCCGTCTGCCGCCCTAGGAACCGCGGATGTCGTTGCAAATGCGGTTGATGACGGCATCCATGCCGCAGCCGGCGTCGAGGCGGACTTCGTCGACGAACGGGAGCGGTTGCCAGCCGTGGTACCACTGGGCCATCTGGTCGGGGGTGAATTGGTCGGCTTCGGGTCGGCCGGCGTGGCGGCGGACGGTCTCGTCGAAGGAGAGGTCGAATCCGTAGTGGAATGAGCGGGTTGCGGATTCGGTGAGGCGTTCGAGTGTCGCGCCGTATCGATTCGCGTCGAGGATGCCCTCGACGATCACGATGAGGCCGCGGGTCAGACCGAATGCGGCGATGTGCTCGATGAGGTCGATGTTGGCCGCGCCTGGGACGTCGGACTCGCGCAACATGTGGCGTCGGACCGTATCCTGCGGCACGACAAGGCAACTCGCGCGCGGGAAACGCTGTTGCACTCCGTTGGCCACCGTTGTCTTGCCGGAGCCGGAGTTGCCGCGGATCACGACGAGGGTGCTCATGGTTCGACGGCTCGCGGATCGCCCAGCCGCTGAAGCGCATACGTGATCTCGTCCCGAGCCAGCCCGCCGAGATCGGTGTCGGCCAACCTCCGGATCAACTCGAACGTCGCGGACCGATCCGCCTGCTCCGTAATCCGCTCCAACACAACACTCACACGCGCCCACCAATCCTCGCCGAGCCACCCCATCCGGACTATCGAGAATCCTCGGCCCACAGCCCGAACAACGCCAGTCGATTTCCATTCCGATGGCATCGCAAGCGACAGCCCGTTGTAGCCGGCGGCGTGGCTAGAAGTGCACCTGCCGTTGGGTGTTCGCGACCGCGGTGATCGAAGAGACGCCGAGAGTGCCGTATTCGTCGTAGAGGTTGGCGGAACCGATCGCTATGCCGTCGGCCGCGTGTTGTCCGTTCGATTCCAGACCCAATCCGTCGGATTCGGGCATGCGGAACAAGTTCATCGTGACGTCGACGTTGATGAAGGGCACGCTGTCGCCGTCCCAGTTGGTGATGAAGCTGGTGGCCTCCGCCAGTGTGGCGACGCGGATGAACGGTGTGGCCTTCTCGCCTCGGACAGCGGGAACCATTGTCCGGGTCCACATTCGCTTGCGGGCGTTGTTTCGGTGGTCGGCGAAGTCGGCCGACCAATCGTGTGGATGGTCGGCGCTGCTCAGCATCGGTGGCGGGGTGTCGCCTTCGGAGTCGGCCGCGTCCGGGCGAGAGAATTCCGCTGCTGGCGTCCAGGCGCGGCCTGCGGCCCGGTCGTCGTCCCGAGGCCGGACGAACAGTCCGGATGCCCGAACGACCACCTGGTCGGACTGCGCCAGTTCCAGGTGGACCAGCGCGACTCGCGTGCTCGACCGAACCAGCTTGGCCCGCACCGAGATCGAGTCGAACGTCGTCATCTTGACGAAATCGATGGTGAGACGGCAACCGGCCGCCTCGAACGGGCAACCCCGTTCCAACTCCCGAGCCACGAGCGCGGTCAGCCCCTGCCCTCCGATCGTGTCCTGCCCCCACGGCCCCCGCGCCGCCTCGAGCGGAACGAATCCCTCGCCTTGTATATCGAAGAACCCGGTCGCAGAATCCTCGGCCTGTGACATGTTGCGCCCCTCCCTGTTTCGTTCTGCATCGCGATGATGCCCGCCAATGCTAGAACGAGTTCCAATTAGGGATCGAGATGGCGGCGGCTAGGGCTCGGTGGTCAGCAGGGCTCGGCAGGCGTCGAGTAGTCGGGCTCGGAGGGCTTCTGATCGGGCGGCGATGTCGGCTTGGGCTCGGACGTATTCGGCTCGGCCGGAGGGGGTTTCGATGCGGATGGGGGTGTAGCCGTAGGTGAGGAGGTCGTAGGGGCTGGCCTTCATGTCGAGTTCGCGGGCGGCGCAGGCCAGGTCGAAGGCGTCGAACAGGAGGTCGGAGGGGATCAAGGGGGTTAGTTTGAAGCCCCACTTGTAGATGTCCATGTTGGCGTGGAGGCAGCCGGGTTGTTCGCGGGAGATTTGGGAATCTCGGGTCAGCGGTTCGATGTTGAGAGGCACTGCTTCGGGGGTGAAGAAGCGGAAGGCGTCGAAGTGGGTGCAGCGGATTTGCATTGATTCGACTACGGCGTCGGTGCCGGCGGAGCTCAGGCGGAGGGGGACCTGTTGGTGGCGGACGGCGTCGGTGCGGTAGACCATGGCCCACTCGTGCAGGCCGAAGCAGGAGAGCTGGGCCGGGCGGGAGGCGGTCGCGGACAGCAGACTCGCGACGAATTCGATGGTGTCGCGACGCTTTTCGAGGAAAGCGGGGTCGGCGGTCCAGCCGGGGGTGGCGGAGTCGAGCGAGACCTGGTGGTAGCCACGGGAACCCGTGTAGTCGTCGGCATCGGTGAGGGTGACGCCGAAACCCGGGTGCCAGCGTTTGAGCTGGGACGGCTTATTGCCGTAGTAGGTGAACAGGAAATCGATCACCGGATGCTTCGTACCTGCCGCGCGCTGTCCCAGATACGGGCCGAGCAGCGCATCGACGCGGTCACGGTGAGCGGCCGCCCGGTCCCGCCATACGGGACCGGGCAGCACGTCGAGACGAGAATCCATCACTCGGCGAGGCGGTGGGTGGCGTCGCGGACGGTGCCCACGAACTCCTCCACCAGGTCTTCCAACGCCACGATGCCGACGGTATTGCCGCGGCTGTCCACCACACGCCCCAGGTGGGAGTTGGTGCGGCGCAGCCGGGCCAACGCTTCGAACAAGGTGGTGCCCATGCTGACGGTGGGCAGTGGACGGATATCGGTGCGGGGGATCGGGGTGCCCGGGCCCGCGTCCTCGTCGGCGGTCAGGTCGAGCACATCCTTGACGTGCAGGTAGCCGACCAGCGAGCCGTCATCCGCACGCACCGGGTAACGGGAGAAGCCGGTTTCGGCGACAGCGGATTCGATGTCGCCGAGCGTGGTTCCGTCGCCACGCAACGGCACCGACCGGGCCTTGGCCAGCGGCACCATCACGTCGGCGACGATCCGATCGCTGGAACCCAGCGCCTGGGTGAGACGACGATGCTCTTCCTCGTCGAGCAAACCCTCCGAACGCGATTCACCGAACATCTCCGCCAGCTCGTCGGAGGACACCGTCGAATCCAGCTCGTCCTTGGGTTCGATGCGCAGCGCCCGCAGCGAGATATTGGCCGCGAAGTTGTAGATCGCGATCAACGGCTTGGCCAGGCGCAGCCACAGCAGATGCAGCGGAACCAGCAGCAGCGCCATGCGTTCCGGGCCGGCGAGCGCGATATTCTTCGGAATCATCTCGCCGAGCAGGATGTGCAGGATCACCACGATGGTCAGCGCCAGCGCGAACGAGACCGGATGCAGCAGCGAATCCGGCACACCCACCAGATCGAACGGCTTCTCCAGCAGGTGCGCCACCGCCGGCTCACCCACCCGGCCGAGCAGGATCGAGCAGATGGTGATGCCCAGCTGCGCGGCCGCCAGCATCATCGACAGGTTCTGGCCCGCCTCGATGACGGTGTTGGCACTGCGTTTGCCCTGCGCCGCAAGCGCTTCCAGACGGTCGCGGCGCGCCGAGATCAGAGCGAACTCCGCGCCCACGAAGAACGCGTTGCCGAGCAGCAGCAGGAACGTCAGCAGGACGGCGTACAGGTCACCCATGGGTCTGCTCCCAGATCGCGAGGGCCTCGGCGTCGATGGGCCGGATCAGGACGCGGTCGATCCGCCGGCCGTCCATGCGCTCCACGGTGGCGATCCAGCCGCCGCGGGTGTGCGTGTGCTCGAGCTGATGGTTGCCGGGTTCGGGCAGCAGCACCTCGTCGCCGGTCTCCGGGATCCGGCCCAGACGGGTCAGCACCAGGCCGCCCAGGGTTTCGTATTCGCCCTCGGGCGGGTCGTATCCGGTGGTGCGGGACACCTCGTCGATGCGCATCAGGCCCGAGCAGTTCCAGCCGTTCGGGGTGCGGCGCACATCGACTTCCTCCTCGTCGTGCTCGTCGCGCACGTCGCCGAGGATCTCCTCGATCAGGTCCTCCATGGTGACGATGCCCGCGGTGCCGCCGTATTCGTCGACCACCAGCGCCACCTGCATGCCGTCGCGGCGCACCCGCTCGAGCACCTCGTCGCCGTCCAGACTGGCCGGCACGATCGGCACCTGCTGCGCGATCGACTTCAAGGTGATGTTGCGGCGGTCCTTCACCGGATGCACGAAGGTCTGCTTGATGTGCACGAACCCGAGCGTGTTGTCGAGATCGCCGTCGATGACCGGGAACCGGGAGTAGCCGGTCTCGCGGGCGGCGTCGATCAGATCGGCGAGAGTGCAATCCTGATCGAGGGTTTCGATGGTCATGCGCGGCGTCATGAGTTCCTCGGCGGTGCGCTCACCGAACTGCAGCGAGCGATCCACCACCTGCGCGGTGCGCTGATCGAGCGCCCCGTGCAACGCGGAAGTCCGCACCAGCGAACCCAATTCCTGCGGTGATCGCGCCGAACGCAGTTCCTCGGCCGGTTCGATACCCAGTCGGCGCACCGCCCAGTTGGCGGCCCCGTTCAGGAAGTTGATCATCCATTTGAAGACGCTGGAGAAGGCGATCATCGGCCCCGCGGTCCAGCGCGCGGTTTCCAGCGGGGAGGCGATGGCGATGTTCTTGGGCACGAGTTCGCCGTAGATCATCGACAGCGAGGTGGCCAGGATCAGCGCCAGCGCCAGGGAGATGCCCTGCCGGGTACCGTCGCTCACGCCGAAAGCGTTCAGCATCGGTTCCAGCAGCCGGGCCAGCACGGGCTCGGCGATGTAACCGGTGATCAGCGTGGTGATGGTGATGCCCAGTTGGGCGCCCGACAACTGGAACGAGAGGGTGCGATGCGCCTGTCGCACCTGCCGGGCGCGGCGGTCGCCGTCACGGGCGTGCGCCTCCACGGTGGAGCGTTCCAGGGCGGTGAGGGAGAACTCGGCGGCCACGAACAGCGCGGTGCCGGCGGTCAGAGCGATGAATCCGAGCAGACTCAGAACGGTGAGCAGGGCCGACACGGTCAGTACCACCTGGCCGTTTCCGAAGCCGGAAGAGCGGGGAAGCCGGGTTTGTCACCCGGCTCGGTAGAGGAGCCCTCCTGTGAAGCGCCCTTGGACGCGGGTGACAACTGGTTCCTTTCGCAGGGGTTGCAGGCGGAGATACGCCACGGATACCCAGTTCCTGGGTCCGGTCAGGCCATGCTACCGGGCGGCTTACGGCGATTCCGCACAGCGGGGCCGTATCACATCGCGGGCGGGCTTCGAATCACCGGCCGACGGCCGGGACGCGATGTGGGCGGACCGGGTCCGCACACGCGAAACCCGGCGGATCCGAGCGGACCCGCCGGGTTCGTGGTGTGCAGTACTAACGGGTGATCACCAACCGGACGGCAGCGGCCGGCCCTCGGCGAAACCGGCGGCCGACTGCACGCCCAGCACGGCGCGCTCGTGGAACTCGCCGATGGTGCGGGCGCCCGCGTAGGTGCAGGAGCTGCGCACACCGGAGGTGATGTGGTCGATCAGGTCCTCCACGCCCGGGCGTTCGGGATCCAAGCGCATGCGCGAGGAGGAGATGCCCTCCTCGAACAGCGCCTTGCGGGCGCGGTCGAACGCCGAGTCGGTGGCGGTGCGAGCGGCCACGGCACGCTTGGAGGCCATGCCGAAGGACTCCTTGTAGCGGTTGCCGTCACGGTCGACGCGCAGGTCGCCGGGCGACTCGTAGGTGCCGGCGAACCAGGAGCCGATCATCACGTTGGCCGCGCCGGCCGCGAGGGCCAGGGCCACGTCGCGCGGGTGGCGGACGCCGCCGTCGGCCCACACGTGCTTGCCGAATTCCTTGGCGGCCGCGGCACATTCGGCCACGGCCGAGAACTGCGGGCGGCCCACGCCGGTCATCATGCGGGTGGTGCACATGGCGCCGGGGCCGACACCGACCTTGATGATGTCCGCGCCGGCTTCGATCAGGTCGCGGGTGCCGTCGGCGGAGACCACATTGCCCGCGACCAGCGGCACACCCAGATCCAGCGCGGCCACCGAGGCCAGCGCCTCGAGCATCTTCTGCTGGTGCCCGTGCGCGGTGTCCATGACCAGCACGTCGGCGCCCGCGTCGACCAGTGCCTTGGCCTTGGCCGGGATGTCGCCGTTGATGCCGACGGCGGCCGCGATGCGCAGCTTGCCGTTGGCGTCGGTGGCCGGGGTGTAGATGCCGGTGCGGATGGCGCCGGTGCGGGTCATCACGCCCGCGAGGGTGCCGTCGGCATTGACCAGCACAGCCAGGTGGGCGTGCTTGGCCTCGAGCAGGCCGAAGATGTCGCGCGGGGAGGCGTCGGCGGGGGCGCTGACGAAGTTGGTGTCGGCGATCACGCTCAGGCGGGCGAAGCGGTCCACGTCGGCGCAGGCCGCCTCGGTGACCACGCCGACCGGCTTGCCGTTGTCGACCACGACGACCGCGCCGTGGGCGCGCTTGTGGATGAGGGCCAGCGCGTCGGAGACCGACTGCTCGGGATCCAGCACGACAGGGGTGTCGGCGGTGAGCGAGCGGCTCTTGACGAAGGCGATGGTGTCCGAGGCCGCCGCGATCGGCAGATCCTGCGGTAGCACCACGATGCCGCCGCGGCGAGCGACGGTCTCGGCCATGCGGCGGCCGGCGACGGCGGTCATATTGGCGACCACGAGGGGGATGGTCGTGCCGGTCCCATCCGTGGTGGAGAGGTCGACATCGAACCGGGACGCTACATCCGTCCGGCGCGGGACGAGGAAGACGTCGTCGTAGGTCAGGTCATAGGGCGGGGTCTGCCCGGGAAGAAACTGCACGTTGGACCATGGTAGCTGAATGCTGTGAGTTCGCCAGCGCTTTGCCCGGGAAAATATCGATTGCCGTGCGAGGCGCCCTGTCCTAGCGTTCGCGACCGTGACCGATCTTGCGGCGCTCGCCGATCGACTGGATGTCAGCGACACCATCACCAAACTCTTCGTCTACTGCGACCAGGCCCGCTGGGCCGACCTGCGCGAGTCGGTACTCGCGCCGGAAGTGTTCTTCGACAACGGCTTCGGCGGCCCCGCCGGCCCGCGGCCCGGCGCCGACATCGTCGACGCCTGGTCCACCGGCCTGGGTTCCCTGGACGCCGTCCACCACCAGGCCGGCAATCACCTCGTCGAAATCATCGGCGACACCGCCCTCGCCCACGCCGACGCCATCGCCGTTCACGTGAAGAACGATGCCACCGGCGGCACCACCCGCTGGTTCGTGGGCAGCTACGTGCTGGGTCTGCACCGCACCGAAAAGGGCTGGCGCATAGACCGTTTCGAATACCAGCTGAAGGTCATCGACGGCAACGCCGACCTGATCTGACCGTCGGCGCGGGGCGCGCGGGGCTCAGGACGCGGTGGGGATGAACAGCGCTTCGAAAGGCGGTTCACCCACCGCGACGGTCGTGTGACCGCGCCCCTCGGTGTCGGCGGCCAGCACCACGTCCCCCGGCGTGAACCGCCGGCACTCGCCGTCGGTGGTGGTCACCTCGATCGCGCCGCGCAGCATGACAACCCACTGCCGGGCCGGAGCTGGATGCGGTTCGCTGTCGAAGCCCTCGCTGCGCAGATAGGACACGCCCGCGGTCGAGGACATGTCGCCGACCGCCATGGCGGGTACGCCGACCGCGAGAGTTCTTTCCGCCAAACCGATCTCGGCTTCGGTGAACGTCGACCCGCCGTCGAGGGTGGAGGCGATCATCGTGTAGCGCAGGTTCTTTCGTTCGATCATAGTTCCGAGGCTCGTCGTCCGGTGCCCGCGACGCGATTCCCTGCTGGGAATGGCGCGGCGGATCGCTCGGAATTCGCCACCCACGCAGATTTGCTAAATGATTGCTGGAGCCACTTTCGCCCTCCGAGTTATCTCAATCTCGTCGGATTTGCCGGAAATGGGCCGCTATTCGAGTGGGCGTGTCGTATGAACCTACAAGCGTGTCGGGCTCAGCGGGACGAACGGCGGGCTGCGCCGGGTTTGCGCTTCTTGTTGTGCGGGCGGCTCTCGCCGCGCGGGCGCTGTTGGCGGAACCTCGGCTGCTCGGGTTCGGCCTTCTGCGCGGGGGCCGGCGGGGCGGCGGGGTCGGCGATCGGGCGGCCGCTCGGGCGGCGGGCGCCGGTGATCTCGGTGAGCGTGCGGTCGCCTGGGCGGACCTCGACGTCGGTGAGGGTCACCGAGGCGCGCTCGGCGAGACGGGCCGCCTCCTCGCGGTCGTCGGGGGTGACGATGGTGACGACTGTGCCCGACGCGCCCGCGCGGGCGGTCCGGCCGGTGCGGTGCAGGTAGTCCTTGGGGTCGGCGGGCGGATCGACGTGGACGACCAGTGAGACGTCGTCGATGTGCAGGCCGCGGGCCGCGACGTCGGTGGCGACCAGCACCGGTGCGGTGCCGTCGGCGAAGGCGGCGAGCATGCGGTTGCGCTGGTTCTGCGCCTTGCCGCCGTGCAGCGCGACCGCGCCGATGCCGATCTCGCGCAGCTTGCGCGCCAGCTTGTCGGCGCCGTGCTGGGTGCGCACGAACAGCAGGGTCCGGCCTTGCCGCGCGGCGATCTCACTGACCACCGCACGCTTGTCCGGCCGCCGGACGTGCAGGGCGTAGTGCGCGATATCGGGACCTGCGGCGACCTTCCCCATGCGGGAGGTCTCACCGCCCAGAGAATCCGCACCGGACTCCGTGGCGGCGCTCGTGCTCGGCGCAGCTGAATTCGCTACCGCCGCAGCCGTTCCCGCTTCGGCGTCGGCCGCCACCACGGCTGTGGCGATCGCGTGGGTGGCGGGTTCCCGCAGGTACTTCTGCACCAGCCCGTCGATCGACTCGTCGAGAGTCGCCGAGAACAACAGCTGCTGAGCGTCGTCGGGCACCTTGTTGAGCAAGGCGGTGAGCTGCGGCAGGAAGCCGAGTTCGGCCATGTGGTCGGCCTCGTCGACGGTGACGAGGCGAATATCGGCCAGCTGTACCGCTTTCCGCCCCAACAGGTCGGTCAACCGGCCGGGCGTCGCGATGACCACGTCCACGCCGCGCGCCAGCCGCTCCTCCTGCTTCTTGATCGGCAACCCGCCGACCGCCGTCGCCAACCGCAGGCCCAGCGACAACGCGGGCTCGTCCAGCGCCGCCTCGATCTGAATCGCCAGCTCACGCGTGGGTGCGAGGATCAGCCCGCGCGGTCGCTTCGGCACGCTCGGCGCACCGAAGAGCCGCACCAGCATCGGCAGCCCGAACGCCAAGGTCTTGCCGGAACCCGTTGCGGCCCGGCCCAGCACGTCGCGGCCCGCGAGAATGTCGGGAATGACCGCGGCCTGAATCGGAAACGCGCTATCCATCCCACCCCGCCGCAGCGCCTGCACCAGCACCGGCGGCAGACCGAGATCCGCGAATCGCGCCGCGGCTGGCCGACTGCGCTGGTCGGTTACTCCGGCCTTGCCGCCGACACCGCCCGCCGATTCCACGGGTGTCGCCGAGGCTTCCGTGGGTGCCGCGTCCGTCGTGGACGCCGGGTCGGGTGCTGATGTCGGGTCGGTGTGGATGGTGTCCTCCATGGCTGGATTCGGGTTTGATGCGGGCACGGCGGATCCAGCCGCGCCCGAGTCGGATTCGGGGGCGGGCGGATCGGATTCAGGCACGGCTGACCAGGCGGCTGAGTTCGACCAGCCAGGGGATCGCGACCGCGAGGGTCGGGACGACGAGGATGGCCATGGCGGCCAGGTAGGCGGCGACCGCGATGCGGAGGTCGCCGATGGGACCGGCCAGGCGCTGGATGCGGATCAGCGTGCTGGGGCCGCCGGCAGCCATGGCGCCTTGCGGGGCGGGCGAGTTCGAGCAGGCCACGAGTGCGCGGGCCAGCGGCGTGGGTCCGGTGACCTTGACCGCGGAGTCGTCGGCGAGCAGTTCGATGAGCAGCTTCACCGAGTCCAGCGCGGACTTCGAGCGCACCACGCGGGGGAAGGCCTCGTGGGCGGCGGTGAAGGCTTCCAGCACCAGGTCGTGGCGGGCGCGCAGGTGGGAGCGTTCGTGACTGACGATGGCGGTGAGTTCCTCGTCGGTCAGGTTGGTGACGGTGCCCTGGCTGAGCACCACGCGCCGGCGCAGGCCGGGCAGGCAGTAGGCGATCGGCTCGGCGGCGGCCAGTACCCGGATGTCGGCCGATTTGCGTTGCACGCTGGACTGATCGAGCAGGTCGACCAGCATGCGGTGGCGGGCGCGGCGGCGGCGGGTGTGGATGCCGACCCGGATCACCGACCAGATCAGCCGCGCCCCGACCAGCAGGGTGAGCGCGAAGACCAGCACGAGCGCGAGCCACAGCGGCAGGCCCAGGGCATCGATCTCTTTGCTGGGGGTGGTGGTCGGCCGTCCGTCGGGGCCGGGCACCAGCAGGCGGGAGGCGATGGCGAGGCCGGAGCCGAAGGCGCTGAGCACCGCGGCCAGCGCGATGGCCTGCCACAGCACCAGCGCCGCGCGCGGGCTGCGGAAGGGCCAGGTGGCTCGGCTGAGCAGCGCTGGCACCGGTCCCGCCAATAACAAGGCGAGACCGGCGAAAACCGGCGCTGTCCAGTCCACTGTCCTCAGCTCACTGCGTTGTGGGGCTCGGGCCGAGGGTACAGCTACCTGGACTCGGGATTGTCCTTGCGCGCGACCTCGGTGGCTTCGAGCTTAGCGAGTGCGGCGCGCAATGCGTCAGCCTCGTCCGCGCCGACCTGTTCGACGAAGTGCACCAGCGCGGCGCGGCGGCTGCCCACCTCGTCGGCTTGCTGCAGCGCGTCGAACATCAGACTGGCGACGAGTTCGTCGCGGGTGTGGACGGGTGCGTAGCGGTGTGCGCGGTCGTCGCGCTGCTGGACCACGAGGTTCTTCTTCGCCAAGCGCTGTAGAACGGTCATCACCGTGGTGTACGCGAGTTCACGACGCTCAGCGAGGGCTTCATGGACCTGCCGGACGGTTTGCGGTTCGTCGGCCGACCACAACTGGTCCATGACCGCTTTCTCGAGTTCACCAAGACCTGCCATCCCACAAGCTTACGGAGACAACGACAGCAATGCGTACTACAGGTCGTCGTAACCGGCGAGTTGCTGGTGTGGGATTCCTCATACCCGGACGTGCCGGCTGCCGATCGGCACGATCATGGGCCGCCCCGACACCGGATCCTCGAGCACCTCGGCGCGCAGACCGAACACTTCCTGCAGCAGCTCGGCGCTGATGATGTCGGCGGGCGCGCCCTGAGCCACGATCCGACCGGCCCGCATCACGATGAGACGATCGCTGTAGCGGATGGCCAGATTCAGGTCGTGCAGCACCATGACCACGGTCCGGCCCAGATCGTCGTGCAGGCGATCGACGAGATCCAGCACCTCGAGCGCGTGGGTCAGATCCAAATAGGTGGTCGGTTCGTCGAGCAGCAGGATGTCGGTGCCCTGGGCCAGGGCCATGGAGATCCAGGCGCGCTGGCGCTGTCCGCCCGACAGCTCGTCGAGGGTGCGCCCGGCCAGGTCCGCGATGCCCGTCTGGGTGAGAGCGGCCAGTACTTCGGTCTCGTCGTCGGCCGACCACTGTCGCAGCCACGACTGATGCGGGTGGCGGCCGCGGGCGACCAGATCGGCGACGGTGAGGCCCTCGGGCGCGACCGGTGTCTGCGGCAGCATGCCGACCACGCGGGCGATGTCCTTGGTCTTCATGGTGGCGATGGCCTTGCCGTCGAGCAGGACCCGGCCCGCCTTGGGGCGTAGCAGCCGGCCCAGCGACCGCAGCAGGGTCGATTTGCCGCAGCCGTTGGGGCCGATCACGGTGGTGACCAGCCCGGGTTCGATGGTCAGCGACAGTCCGTCGACGATGACCCGGTCGCCGTAGCCGAGGGTGATGTTCTCCGCCGCGAGAGTCACAGTGCCGCCTTCGAAGTCACAGTGTTGCCTTCCGAAGTCACAGTGTCGCCTTCCGGTTGGTGCGAACGAGCAGATACAGCAGGAACGGTCCGCCGACCGCCGCGGTGACCACGCCGACGGGCAGCGATACCGGGAACGCGGTGCGCGCGAGCAGGTCCGCGCCCACCACCGCGATCGCCCCGACCAGTGCCGACGCGATGATCGGCTCGCCGGGCGTGCGCAGCAGCCGGCGCGCGATCTGCGGCGCGGCCAGCCCCACGAAGCCGAGCGGACCGACCGCGGCGGTCGCCAGTGCGGCGCAACAGACCGCGGCGGCAAGAAGAATCGCCTGCTGGGTCTGGATGCGGACGCCGAGGATGCGGGTGGTGTCGGTGCCGAACCGCAGCGCGGCCAGCGTGCGCGCCGACCCGGCGGTGACGAGCAGCGCCACTCCCAAGCCGATCGAGGCGGGGATCAGGCTGGACCAGTCGGCCATGTTCAGTGATCCGGTCAGCCACTGCTGGGCGTGGGCCGCGTCGTTGAGGGTGGCCCGGGTCAGCAGCCAGCTCACCACCGACAGCAGCGCCGCGTTCACGCCGATCCCGATGAGCACCAGCCGAAATCCCATCACCCCGGCGTCCCCGGAGGCGGTCCGTCCCCAGGCCAGCAGGTAGATGAGGACCGCGGTCAGCAGCCCGCCCGCCAGCGCCGCCCCCGAAACCCCCAGCGCCGCAGCGGTCCCCGTTCCGGCCCCGCCGAGTCCGACCAGTACCGCGACCGCTCCGACGCTCGCGCCGGAGGTGATCCCGAGCAGGTCGGGGCTGGCCAGCGGATTGTGCAGGATCGACTGCGTCACCGCGCCCGCCAGTCCCAGCGCCGCCCCGACCACCACGGCGGTCAGGGCCCGGGGCAGCCGCGAGTCCATGATCACGAACCGCTGCGCCCGAGTTCCCCCGCCGCCCAGCACATCCAGCACGCGCCCGACCGGAATCCGGAACTCGCCCACCGCGATATCGAGGGCGAACAGTCCGAACAGCAAGGCCGCCAACCCGATCACTGTGACCAGCGCGACGGGCCGCAGCACCGTCGACGCCCGGCCCACCCGCACGGCAGGGCGAACAGCGCGCAGACTGCCTGCGGCAGCGGTGCGCTCGGCCGCTGTGGGGTTTGCGGTGCGATCGCCGGAGCTCACCGCGGTTCCGGCGGCGTTGGGAGGTGTCGGGAGTGTCACAGGCTCACCAGCTTTCGGCGGCGGACGAGCAGCAGGAAGAACGGCGCGCCGAGCGCGGCGAGGGTGATGCCCGCCTGGAGTTCGCCCGGGCGGGCGATCAGGCGGCCGGCGGTGTCGGCCAGCAGCAGCACCACAGCGCCCAGCAGCGCCGAGTAGGGGAGCAGCCAGCGATAGTCGGGGCCGGTGACGGCGCGGGCCAGGTGGGGGACGATCAGTCCGAGGAAGGCGATGGGGCCGACGGCGGCGGTCGCCGCGCCCGCGAGCAGCACGACGGCGGTCAGGCCCAGGGCCCGGCTACGGGTGAGGTTGACGCCGAGGCCGCGGGCCACGTCGTCGCCGAGGCCGAGCAGGTTCAGGGCCGGGGCGCAGGCCAGCGCCAGGAGCGCGCCGACCAGCAGGAAGGGCAGGATCTGGCAGATGGTGGCGGCGTCGTGCCCGGCGACGTCGCCGACCACCCAGTACCGGTAGGTGTTGAGGGCCGTGCCGTCGAGCAGGACCACGATATTGGTCATGGCCTGCAGGAACGCGGTGACGGCCGCGCCGGCCAGGACCAGGCTCAGCGGGCTGGCCTTGCCGCCGCCCAGGGCGGAGACGCCGAAGACGACCAGGCCTGCGAGCAGTGCGCCCGCGAACGCGAACCAGATGTACTGGGCCGGCGCGGTGAGTGCGAACAGGTGGATGCTCAGGGCCGCCAGGAACGCCGCGCCCGCGTTGATGCCGAGTAGTCCGGCGTCCGCGAGCGGGTTTCGGGTGTAGCCCTGGATGAGTGCCCCGGCCATGCCGAGCGCGAGTCCGGTGCTGAGGGCGAGTCCGGTTCGGGGGAGCCGCAATTCGCGCACGATCTGGGCGGCGGTGTCGGTGGCGGGGCACGAAAGTGGCAGTCCACCAGGGCAGATGATGGCGTCATAGACGGTTCCCAGGCCCAGATTGCGGGTGCCGAGGGCGATGCTGGCGGCGACCGCGCACAGCAGGAGCACGGCGAGGACGAGAAGTCCGGACAGACGTCGCCGTCTGGTGGTGACTACGGCGGGCACGGTGACGAACTACTCCTGACACGCTCTATGGTCGGCAAGTCTGGTAAGCCTAACCTATCTTTTGAACTCGTTGTCCATGCTCCGCGCTCTGTGTCCCCGCATTGGCCGGATAGTCGATGAATGAGGAGGTTCGATGCTCGAACCCGTAACCGTGTGCCCGCCGCGCGATTCCAGGCTCGCCTTCGGGACGGCCTGTCACCGCCTGCGCGCGCTGCAACCCGACCACCCGCGCGTCTACGCCGTCGCCGCCATGGCCGACCAGGGCAAACGTCGCTGGTGGCGGCTCGCGGACGGGATCCGCGAGGGTCGCATCGAAGTGATGTACCGGCGGCACGCCGCGGAGATGAGCAATGCCGACATCGCCGCCGAGGTGGTCGCCACCGCGCTGATCCACGCGGTCGTGGGCCGGGTGATGGCCATGGTGGTCTCCGAGGCCCGCGCCTGGGATCCGGGCCTGGAGAACCTCTGGATCCACTCCGACAACGACGGCGGCATCGACTGGGCCGGCTTGTCCGACACCACGATCCGTGTGCTGGACGGTGATCCGCTGGCCGAGGAGGACGGCGTGGTGGCGCTGCCGTGTGAGCGGGCGCTCTACGTCTGGCTCGTGCACCGCTGCCTGCCCGCGCTGACCCTGATCCAGGACGCGATGGCGCATTGCGCCGGGTTGAGCGTGCGACGTTTCTGGAGTCTGGTCGCGGAATCGGTGGTGGGTGCGGCGACCTATGTTCCCGCCCTGGCGAATACGTCCTCGTCGGAGGGTGCGCGCCGCGGCCAGGCCATGCTGGCGGCGTTCGAGGACCGTGGTCTGCCGGTCCGCCGCGTCTGCGTCCGGTAGCGCCGAGATCGGTCCTGCCGAAGGTTAGCTGTAACCGATGAGGTGATGCCTTACCGTGCCCGCGCGGGCGACGCAAGTCGACTGTGCGGCAAACGATCTTGATGCACTGACCCTGCAAAATGACGACCGCCACCGGGCGCGCGCGAGCGACGTCCGGTTTGGTTTGCTGCCCACTTGCTGCTGCTACTGTTCCGTCCGCGGTGCCCGATTTCTCGCGAGAGATGTGCGGCGGCACAGCGGTAGTGGATCGAACTGGTGGAGGCGTGGATGGCGGTCGTGTTCGACACCGCGGTGTTGGCTCGGCACGAGCGCGCGGACGCGATGGCGGCCGTCGCCTCGGAAACGGTGGCCGCCGCCGATGTGCGATTCGCCGAACGCGATGCGGCACACGGTCGTATGGAGGCGTGGACGTTCGGGCCGGTGGAGCTGCTGCGCACCGAGACCTCGGGTGTCGATCTGATCAGGACGGCCAAACACGTGCGGACGAGTCCGGCGGGGCTGTTCTCGGTGACGCGGCAGATCGGCGGCACCCGGATCCATGAGCATTTCGGCGTTCAGGAGGCGCTCGCCCCGGGGGACTGCGGCGCCATCGACTATGACAACCCGTTCACGGCGGTGATGCGGGGCGCGTCGATCGGCGTGAGCCTGCGTCTGTCGGTGGACGAGCTGGAGTTGCCGGGTGACATCGTGCGGACCGCGGCGCTCGCGCTGCGTACCAGCCCGTTGTGCCCGATCGTGTCCACGTTCATCGCCGACCTCGTGGATCGCGCCGACACCATCGAATCCGATCCGGGCGCATCCGATCTGGGGCGGGCGGGGGTGGATCTGGTTCGCGCGCTGCTGTTGTCGGCGGCCGGCGCCGAGTCGGCCGAGGGCCTCGCGGCGGGTCTGCCCGCGCCGCTGTTGTTGCGTCAGATCGAGACCTATCTGCGCGCCCATCTGCGCCGCCGGGATCTGACTGCCGAGGAAGTCGCTGCCGCGCACCATATCTCGGTGCGCAGGCTCTACCGGCTGTGGTCGGATCAGGGGCTGTCGATGCGGCAGTGGATCATCACCGAACGTCTGGAGCTGGCCAGGCGCATGCTGGCCGATCCGCGGCATGCGGAGCGCACGATCGGCTGGATCGCGCGCACCGCGGGATTTCGCGACGCCAGCCACTTCACCCGCCGCTTTCGCACCGCCTACGGCATCGGCCCGAGCGAGTGGCGGGCCGAGGCGCGCGGTGCGGCCCGCGGGACCGCGGGCTAGCGGTCAGGCGGTGGCCGCCGCGTAGCGCCAATCCCGCGGTGTCATCCCGTACGCGGCCCGGAACCGACGCGTGAAATGCGTGGCGTCGCGGAAGCCGACGGTGTGGGCGATGGCGCTGATGGTGCGCCCGCCGTGCGCGGGATCCACCAGCAGGGCGCGCGCGGCCGCCAGTCGTTCGCCGATGATCCACTGCTCCAAGCGGATTCCGGCGCCCGCGCACAACCGGTACAGATAGCGGGCGGACATGTTGTGGGCCGCGGCGATCTGCTCGACCCGCAGGTCCGGGTCATTGAGGTGGCGGCGCACGTAGCTCTGCACGTCGCGGACCACGGCCTGCTGGTGGGCCGGGGTGTCGTCGCCGGTGGTGGCGGGCCCGGATGCGGACAGCAGCAGGGCGCGCACCATTTCGACGCAGCACTGGCCGACCATGACCGCGGCGGGATCGCGTTCGAGGGCTTCGGCGCCCTCGATGAGTTCGGTGATCTGCCCGGCGATCATGTCGTGCAGCGGGCTGTGCCGGAGGCGTCCGGTGGCGGCGGCGAGGGTCTCGCTCGACAGTCCGAGGCGATCGCGCGGCACGGCGATGCACCAGGATTCGCCGAGGCCGTCCCAGCCCACCTCGAAGGGGGTCGCGAAGTCCCAGACCGCGCATTCGCCCGGTGCGGTGACCGTGTGCCGGCCGTTCTGGTAGTGATGGCGGACCGCCTGCTTCTGCAACACCACGGCCACCGCCGAGGAGGGCGTGCGGAGCACCTGCGCCGGGGTGCGGCGGACTCGGACCGCGGAGATCTGGATCCGGTGCAGTGTGGCCACACCGAGCCGCCACTTCTCGTGGCGAGTGACAACGCGTTCCGGTGGATCGAGCAATTCCGCATCGACCTGCAGCGCCACCGACTTCGCGAGGTCGGTGACCAGGCCGTGCCGATTCTCGATCGGGCACGACTCCGTATCCAAAAGGACAGCCATCTCAACTCCCCTCGGAACCCGCCCGACTCGGGTTCCAGCTTTCGTGCTGAACAATGTGACCGACCTGATTTTAGGAAGCGCGAGGCAAACTCCATGCATGCGCCGACCGGCCATTATTAGGAGCGGATTACTGAAAAGTCCGGCAAATAGAACCGATCGGTCATTCGACCAGTGACTTCACGAGCAGGACTCGACTGTGTGTGCCCTGCGGAGTGGCACTCAGAGGCGACAATCGTGCGCCCACAGCAAAACTGCGGGCAGCGCTCGACGTGTCGGTAGCAGCATTCCGCACATCGCCCGGTCGGGGCCCGCAATGTGCGCTGCAGGCACAATGCGCGGCACACAAGGCACGCTCTTGCACCGTTCGTGGACCTGTCCGACGATGCGGTGCGGAGGTGGGCACAGCTCGGCCCCCGCCCCGAATATCGAGGAGCGGGGGCGAGGCATTCTTCAGCGGTGGGTACGTGCGAGTACCCGATCACGGGATCCGGTGCGGAATGCCGAGTCCGGTGCGGTGGGCGACTCGATCGGCCCGAATCGCACCCGTTCCACGGCCATCACCGGTACGCCCGCGGCATCGGCGCGGTAGCCGCCCGCGCTGCGGTGAACGGTGTCGACGTCCACGCAACCGGGTAGCAATACCAGTCGATCGATCGACAACCGCTGCGCGTCAGCACCTTCCGAACCGAGCCGCGCGTCCTCCAAGATGGCCGCCAGCGCTGGGTGCGGCAGGCACGAGCGTGGCGCGCCGGGCGTGCACCACAGATCGGCGTCGCGGTGCGGCGATACCGCGCCTCCGTCGGCGACCACCGGCTCGTAGGCGAGCGGGACGGGATGCTCGGCATACCTCAGCGTCATCGCCCCGATTCCGGCGACCGTGACCCGCACCGTCCACAATCCTTCCGACCACGCGCCACGGGCGGTGATCCCGACGTCGTGTGCGGTCTCGCGGGACAGCCGCAGGGCCGGCAGATCCACGGTGAGATCGCCGATCTCGAGCAGATGCTGCCGAGCGCGGTTCTCCGGCCGCACCCAATCTCCCGCCGCGAGCACGTATTCCAACAGCATGGCCGTCGACAACTCGGCTCCGGCCAGATGCGGTTCGGAATCCGGGGTGAGCCGGTGGCGGGTCGCGAACACCCGATGCTCGTCGAAGGTCTCGACCGTGCCGAGCAGTCGCCGTGCGGTGGCGAAGCGCTGCGCGTCGGGATGCCCTTCGGGCAGCACGATATTGCGCAGCGTTCCGGGACGCCACACGACGCCGAGCCGTCCGAGGTAGGTCACCTCGCCCGACCGGCCCGCGTCCGGGTCGTGCGGTGCGATGAGTTCGGCCTGCCAGTGCGCGACCGCCTCCTCGGGGAGCACCGTCGAGCAGTACTGCGCCGCGCCTTCGTAATTGACGATGTTCCCGACTCGCTCCCAGGTGGGCCAGCAGATGGTGCGCACCGGGATGCCGTACCGGCGGGCGGCCCAGCAGCCGAGCTGAGTGAGGGCATTGTTGGCCGCGGCGTACGGGAAGTGGCCGACCATGCCGCCGAAGCGGCCCGAGACCGAGCTGACCCCGCAGACCATGCGGGGCGTGGTGTGCAGCAGGGTGGCGGCCAGCAGGTTCTCGAAGCCGACCACCTTGGTGTCCATGGTGACGGCGAGGTCGGCGTCGGTCTGGGCGGGAATGCGCACGCCGCGGTAGACGCCCGCGTTGTGGACCAGAATCGTCGGTGGCCGCTCCAGCCGGGCGAACAGCGCGTCGACGCTGGCCCGGTCGAGAACGTCGCAGACCTCGAAGTCGATCGTCAGTCCCTCGGCGCGGGCGTCGTTCAGGTTCCGCTGCAGCTCGCGGAGCCGATCGGTGGCCCCCAATTCCTGGACAGCGGAACGGATTCGGTCGGGATCGCCGGATCCGGCCGCGGCGTCGCGCAGGACGTCGCGATGATGGGCCGCGTAGCCATCGTCATCGGTGAGCGGTCCGTGCGGGCACGGCGTGCGTCCGGTGACCACGACTGTCGCCCCGGTGCGGGCCAGTGCCTTGGCGAGTTCGAAGCCGACCCCGCGCCCGCCGCCGGAGATCAGCACGCAGTCCGCGGGTCCGATGGCCTCGGCGTCGTTCTCGGCTGCGAGCAGTGGTGCTTCCCGCATGGTGAGGACCCGTCGGACGCCGTCGCGGTAGCCGACCTCCAAATCGGTCCAGTCGCCCACCTCGGCGCACATGATCTCGACCGCCGACGGCGCATCGGCTCGATCGAGGTCGATGGCTTTGACCGCGACCGCCGGCAATTCGATCGGCAGGGTCTTGGCGACGCCGGTCCACGCGCCGCTGAGCGGTTGTGCCGGAACTGCGTCGGATCGGCCGAAGACCCCGTCCTGATGCCCGACCGCCAGATAGAAGTGGCACGCGAGCCCAGACTCGGTGAGCCAGGACGGGTAGACGAGCTTGATCGCGGTGACGGTCCGGTCGTACGCCTCGCGCCAGGCGGCGTCGCCCAGCACATAGTCGGCTCCACTCGTGACACCGAGATCGACGATCCCGTCGCAGGTTTCGACGGCGCGGGCGGCAGCGCCGAGCTCGTCGCGGTCGGTGGCGGTGTGCACCGTGACACCGCGGGCGCGCAGGTGCGTCGCGGTCTGCGCGGTGAAGTCGTTGGGAAGCCCGAGCAGCAGAACGGTTTTCCCGGCCAGCCGATCGCCGTGCGGGTCCGCGAGCGGACGGGGAATCGGATCCGTCACGTAGCGGCCGACCGGCCTGGCGAAGTTATGTCCGTCGTAAGCGAGCAGGTTAGGGCGCACCGCTGGTTCGTCCTCGGCCGGCGATGCCGGCTGGTCGTCCGGTGTCGAGACGGGAACCGTTGTGGGCCTGCCCTGCTCGTAGTCGGCGGTGGTACGGAACTCGCCCGTTTCGCGGTGCACGTAGCCGATGACGTCGCCGGTGAGGTCCGACATCCGCAGCAGGAGGCGGCCGTCCGCGGTGGTCACCGCCGCCCAGTCATTGGTGTAGGTCTCCGGGCCGGGTCGGGGCGGGCGGGTGTACAAGTTCAATTCGCCGTCGCTGACGGCGAAATCGTTGCGTCCGCCGTAGACGTCGATGCGGCGAACCGAGCGCGGCACCACGATGGCGCTCCACTCGTCGCCCCGGACGGCGACGGCGGCTTGGGCGACGGCGTCGCACAGCACGGCGGGCACCAGTGCTCCGGAGAACCACCGCGCCAGCCGATCCCGGTTCAGCCGCATGCGCGCCCGGTTCCCGGCCGCGCCTACCCCGACCCGGTCGAATGCGGCGAACACGCCACCGAGGCGGGCGAAGGGACTGTCGACCTGGTAGGGGTTGCGCAGCTCGACCGCGTCGGTGGGGGACGGCAGCAGTCCTGGATCGGGCCGCGGGCACGCGGGTGGGGCGTCGCGCAGGACCACCCGCATCCTGGCGTGCAACTTGTCTCTGGCCAGGACCGTGCCGTCGGGTGCGATCAGGTCGCAAAGGATCCGTACGTCGACGACCGAGCGGCCCTCGGCGCCCGGCTCGTGGCCGATCAGCGTGGCGACGAGCTTCTTGCGGTCGGGCCGGCGCGCGGTGCGGTAGACGCGCAGGAATCGCTCGAAGGCCAAGTCCTCGAACGCGACCGGAACCCGGCCGGGCACGAGTTCGGCGGCGGCCTCGGCGGCCACCTCGGTGAGGACCAGTCCGGGCATGGTCGGGTGGCCCTGGATCAGGTGGTCCTCGAGATAGCCGTCGCGTTCGATGGTGAAGTCGCGGTGGACAACCAGGCGTTCGGGGGTCCGTTCGGCGACCTCGTCGACGAAGAAGCGGCCGCCCGTGGAAGTCGGTGCCGTCCGGGTGGATGATGTCGTCGGAGCGGGTTCGAACAGTGCGCGCCACCGGGGCCGGTCACGGTCGAGGGAGGCGCGCTCGGTGTCGCCCAGAAAGGCCGGGCAGACACCGGGTTCCGCGAGCGCGAGTTCGCCGAGCAGATGTCCGATGCCTTCCGCGGTGGGCATGCGGGCGAGGTCGGCGTTGTCGTCGAGCATCTTGCCGATGAACGCCTCGGTGCTGCGGCCCACCTCACCCCAGAGCCCCCAGCCGAAGCTCACCTCTCGGTGGCCGCGGGCCGCTTCGAACCCGCCGCTGCTGAGCAGGAACGCGTTGCCCGCCGAATAGTCGGTCTCGCCACGGATTCCCAGCACTCCGGCCAACGAACTCGTATTGATCCAGGTGTGCGGCGGATGCGCGGCGAAGGCTTGTTTGAGGTTGCGGTAGGAACTCACCTTGAGGTCACGCACGGCACGGAAGTCGGCCAGGCGCTTGTTCTCGAGGTTCGCGGTGCGGTTGATGCCCGCGAGATTGAACAGCAGATCGACCCGCGGGCCCGACAGCCGGTGGATCTCGCCGGCCACCCGGGCCACCGCGTCGGCGTCGGTGAGATCGCAATGGTGATAGTGCACGCGGTTCGTGCCGGTCCGTCGTTCCAGTTCTCGGAGATTGTTGCGAACCGTGCGTGCGTGCTCGAGGCGGGTCAGTTCGGCTCGGGCGGCGCGGATGCCGCCGGGCCGGTCGACAGCCTCGCGCAACAGTTTTCGCCGGCGTTCACCGTGGGAGTCCGCGTCCTCGGTGAGTTCGAGATCGTCGAAGCGGCGCAGGTCGGTCGACCCGATGATATGCAGGGTCGGCCGGTAGCGCTCGGCGACGGCCAGCATCATCGCCATACCGACGCCACGGCTCGCGCCCGCGCCGACGACCACCGCGTCGGCGGCGAGTTCGGGGGCCGTGGCGCCCTCCGGCAACGGTGCCGGCCGCAGGCGTTCCACTGCGCGGGTTCCGGCCGCGTGAATGACCACCGGCAGGGGGCGCACCGTCCGGCTTTCCAGTTCGAGTGCGGCGATTCCGGTGCCGGGGTCGACTTCGTCGGTGAGGAGAACGAGGTTGTCCACACCCGCGAACGAGGGTTCCGACCCGAGTGCCTTGGCCAGGCCGGTGTACAGACCGGCGTAGGGGTGCGGACGGCCGTCGGCATCCGCGCCGCCCAGGACAAGGACACGAAAGGTTGTGCGGTTGGCCGCGGCCCGTGCGGTGAGGAAAGCTGTCTCGTGGACGGCCAGGATCGCGTCGTCGCGTACCTCCGACCACTGCCGAACCGGGTCGAAGGAGACCACCACCCGGACATGCTCGGGATCGGCGGCGGCGATCGCGGCCGCCAACGCCGCCTCGTCGTGGTCGAGGCCGGTGGTGGTGCCGTGCGCGGTCATGATCCAACCTCGCCCGTCGGCGCGAAGCACCGCGGTGTCGGCGGCGAGCAGCTCCGGGGCGATCTCGACGTCTCCGGACACCACCAACAGGGTGCGCGGGGGAGCGAAGGGCGCGTCGGATCCGCTGCCGATGGGCGCTTCGGGCTCGTAGGTCAGCAGATGGCGTTCGAGGACCTTCGATGCGCTCGGCGACGAAGCCTGCGTGGCATTCGATGCCGAGTCGGCGGCGCGGGTTCCGGCCCGCTCGAGTCGCAGGGTGAGCGCGGACTGCCCGGCGGCCCCGGGCCGGGTGATCTGTGCGGAGTCCGCTGTGCCGGTGAGGAATTCGATCAGTTCCAGAGCGCCCTCGGCGCCCAGCAGCCGGACCTGGTCCGGGCGGCGGTCGGATGTCATGCGGGTTCTCCGATCGAGGTGTCCAGCCGGTACTCTCTGCCCGTCACCAGTGGTTCGGGCATCGCCGCACGGATGGGGACGGTCGCCCCGGCTTTCGGGTGCTCCGGCCGGCCATTGCTGACGCGGGGCGACTCGCACCGAGGCAGGGCTGCGGTGACAGCGGACGCGGTCGACACGTTCAGCGCGAAAGGCACGTTGTGCACGCAGCATTGGCGGATCAGGGCCTGGCAGTCGTGATCGTGGGGCAGGAAGCCGCTGGGGTCGTAGAGGAAGACGACTGCCGCGATCTGCCCGGCGGCCACCGCGGCCGCGATGGCGACGTCCCCGCCGTTCGGGCCGTGCCCGCAGGCGTTGACCGACCACCCGAACTCGTCGCGCAGCCGGGCGCCGGTGCTGTCGGTGGCCATGATGTCGTACCCGGACAACGTGGTGTGATTCCGCCGTGCGAATTCGATCAGGTCGCCCTTCATGTCGTCGTGCGCGACCAGCGCGATGGTTCGTCGCGCCGGACGGGCGGGCCGAACCGACTTCGAGTGCAGGTCGATGGTCATGCGGGTGCTCCGATCGAGGTTTCCAGTCGGGTGAGAATGTCGAGTCTCGCGGCACGAGCCACGGTTTCGCGGGTGACGGCGAACAGGTACGCGCCCTCGGCCACCGGGCGGGCCGGGTCCGCGCCGACCTCGGACGACCAGGCCGGCACGGCGTTGGCGCTCATCCCGGCGACGAGCGCCAGATCCAGGTCTCCGGAACGCAGATAGTCCTCGGCGGTCTGGAACACCTGCAGCAGTGCGGTTTCTCCGGTGTCCACCAACAGGTTCAGGCCGCGCAGATCGAAGTAGTTGCAGATGCGCGACGCGATCAGGTTGGGCATGGCGCCCGGATACGAGTCGGCGCTCAGCGGCGGCGCGGACGCTTCGACGGCCTGCCGGAACTCCTCCAGGAAGCGGGGAATGCCGGGGATGGGTTCGGCGGCCAGCACATCGGCGATGTCGTCCAGATGCGTGCGCAGCACGATGCCGCCCATCGCGTGGGTCTGCCCCATGAAACCGACGATCACACCGGTGGTCTCGCGATGCTCGGCGCAGAATTCCAGCACCGGTTCGGGTAGGGCCTGGACGCATTGGATCGCCAGCAGCTGTGACCGGTCGAGCGAGCGCACCAGTTGCGGTGGCATCCGGACACTTTGGAAAGGCGGTGGCGGGAACTGCTCGCCGAAGTCGAGGCCGTCGGGTTCACGCTTGGACCAGCCGACGATGACCAGATGATCGTCGGAGTGATCAGGACGTGTGCGGGGCGCGGGCGGTGTCGTTCGCGGAATGTAGTCGGAGACGACGACCGTGGCGTTGGTGCCGCCGAATCCGAAACCCGAGACGGCGCCGTGGCGCTGACCCTCGACCTGCTGCTCGCCGATCGGCCGGGGCCACGGTATCGGCTCGCGAGGCACCACCAGATGGGGAGCCTTCTCGGCGACCTCCGCGCGCATCCTGGTGAATCGGGGCTGGGCCGGGATTCGCCCGTGCCGCATGGCCAGCAGCAGGTGGATGATCGACAGCGCGCCGGCCGCCCAGCCGGTGTGCCCGATGATCGCCTTGTTCGCCACCACCGGGATCGGGCGCTCGCCGGTGTAAACCTCCGCGATGCCGAGCAGTTCGGCGGTGTCGCCCGCGATGGTGCCGGTGGCGTGAGCGATGACCAGCCCGATGTCACGCGCCGCGAGGCCGGAGTCGGCCAGGGCCCGCCGGGCCGCCGCCACCTGACCCGCGGTGGAAGGTGCGTTGATGGCCTTACCCTTACCGTCCGCGGACAGCCCGATACCGGAGATGATGCCGTGTACGCGGTCGCCGTCGGCCAGCGCCCGCGAGAGTCGTTTCAGGACCAGCAGTCCCGCACCGTCGGCGAAGAGCACGCCGTCGGCCGACTCGTCGAGAGACCGGACCTCGCCGGTCGCCGACAGTCCGCCGAGCTGGGCGAACGCCACCATATTGGCGACGCGCTGGGCATGCGAACCGCCGCAGACCGTGATGTCGGCGCGGCCCTCGCGCAGGTCGCGCACGGCGCGGTGCAGGGCGTACAGCGACGAGGAGCAGGCCGTGTCGACCACGAATACCGGTGTGGCGGTAGGCAGGATGCCCTCGATCGCGTCGGAGGCGATGTCGTGCGGCAGGGTGCGGGTCGAGGTGGCGCGCGGAAAACGTTTCAGCAGTGCGGTTTTCACCGTGGCGATCTGCTCGGCGGACATGGTGCCGCTCTCGGTGAGCGCCAGCAGAACCGATTCGACGAGGAAATGCTCACCGCGATGCTGGCTGCCGTCGCAGGTGAGCCCGACGCTCATGGTGAACCGGTCCGCGTCGCGGCGGGTGACCGATTCCAGGGCCTGGAACAGACTGTGCCGCAACCACACCGTATTGAAATCCCGTTCGACGTCCGGTTCCGCGGCGAGGCGGGGGTGGGGACGGAAGTCGGCGATGATGCCGCTCACCGGTTGGTAGCCCTTGTCGGGGACGTCGCGGCGGCCGGGGGTGAACGCCGAGGTCTGCCAGCGGTCGGGCGTCGCCTCGCTGAACAGGGCGGGGCCGTCACACAGCACCTGCCAGAACTCTTCGGGACTGTTGACACCCGGTGCGGCCATACCCATTCCGACCACCACGATCGGATCGTCACCGGCCTCGGGCGTGAAGTCTGGTTCGGTGGTCGTGGACGCCGTGCGGGGTGCGCTCGTCAGGTCTGGCGAATTGGCGGATTCGCGGCCACCAGGGGACATCTTCCCCAACGGCAGCCCGAGTCCGCCGTCGGCGGTCACGGTCTGCCCGGTCATCCACACCGACCGATCCGAAGCCAGGAAGCCGACCACCTCGGCGATCTCGGCTGCCTGCCCGAGCCGTCCGAAGGGGGTCCGGTCGGCCATGGCCGCGGCGAAGTCATTGCTGTCCGGGAACATGCGGGCACCGGGCGTGTCGAGCAGGCCACCGGATGCGGTGTTGACCCGGATGCCGTCGACGGCGAATTCGACGGCGAGATAACGGGTCAGGCTCTCCAACGCGGCCTTGGACAGGCCGATGGCCAGGTAGTCGCTCAGCACCCGGGTGGAGCCGACCGAGGACAGGTTGACGATCGATCCGCCACCGCCGGCCGCCATCAGTTCCCGTGCGGCCTGCGAACACCGCAGTGGCCCTTTGACATTGATGTCCCAGGTACGGTCGATATCCTTCTCGGTCAGGGTGGCCGAGTTGCCGAACAGGCCGAGCGCGGCATTGTTCACCAGCACGTCGAGGCGGCCCGACGTCGCTCGGATCTCGGTGATCATGCGTTCCACATGATCGGGTTTGCCGACCGATCCGCGCAGCACCCGCACGTCGTGCCCGGCGGCGGTGAGCTCCTCGGCCTGACGCCGCCCGGCCGCGAACGAGTGGAAGCAGTTCAGATAGACCGTGGCGCCCCGCTGGGCCAGCAGACTCACCACGGCACTGCCCACGCCACCGGCTCCGCCGGTGACCAGTGCGACCTTTCCCGCCAGCTCGCCCGCGGCCGCCATCAGACGGCCTGCGCCAGGTCGCGGGAACCGGCGGCAGCCAGTACGTAGTCGGCGATCTTGCCGAGAGTGTCGAAATCGACGGTGCGGATCGAGGAATCGGGTTCGGGCAGGCCGAAGAGCGTGCGAGCCCGGCCCATCAGGTCGGTCTGGCGGATGGAGTCGACGCCCAGGTCCGCCTCCAGCAACGCGTCCTCCTCGAGGACCTCGATCGGGTATTCGAGGGCCTCCGCGTACATTTCGCGCAGGCCGGCCAGCACCTGGGCGCGATCATGGATGGCGCCCTGCGCCGGGGCCGCGGCGGGCGGCGCGGTCACCGGAGCAGGGCCGACGGGGGCGACGGCTGTCACCGGTGCTGCCGCAATCGGAGCGGCGGCGGCCACCGGAGCGATGGGCGCGACGTGGGGGACAGCCGCGACCGGGGCGAGCGTGACGGCGGGCGGGCTCACCGGCTGGGCGACAACCGGGTCCGGCGTCGGAATGGACTGCGGCAGTGTGGTGTTCGTGGCCACCTGCGATACCGCGTGCAGCGGCGTGGCGACCTGGACGCCCGCGGGCAGGCATCCGGCGATCAAGGACGCCAGCACCGGTTTGCCGGTCGCCTCGGCGAACGAGTCGATTCCCGAGCGGAAGACCGCCAGGATGCCGTCGTAGAAGTGCACCGGGCGCACGAGATGCCTGCCGATCACCGTGCGCGCGTCGGCGGCGCTGCTCACCTCCCGCGTCAGAATGGGGGAGTAGACGGTGATCGCGGGCGCCGCGACGGAGATGTCGTCCACCGCGCCGGCGACGACATCGGCCGAATCACGCAGGATCCGATTGTGATACGGGTACGCGGCGGATACCCGGGTGGCCCGAATTCCGGCCGCCTGGGAGATGCGTTCGAGTTCCAGCAGGGCCTCGTGCGGGCCGGAGACCACGGACTGGCGAGGGCCGTTGTCGACGGCCATCGTCAGATCCGGCAGATTCAACAGTCCGACAAGGTGATTCGCACGCACCGCGCCGATGCCGAGCGCTGTCATTCCGCCCAGGCCGGTGCTCTGCCGCTGCAGGGTTTCGGCGCGCAGACAGACCAGTCCGGCCATGTCGGTGACCGACACCGACCCGGCCAGCGCCAGCACGGTGAGTTCGCCGAGGCTGTGGCCGATCAGGACGTCGGAGCGGATGCCGCGCGCGATGAGCCCGTGCCAGGCGAGCACGCCGCCGGCGAACAGGGCCAGATCCAGTGTCACCGGCCGGGTTCGGGCCAGTTCCTCCCAGGTCGGTGCGGCCGGGTCGCGCAGCAGGTCGGAGATGCGGCCGTGGCCGCGCGCCGCGCCCACGGCGTCGATGTCGGCGAGAACGGCGGACAGCCGCGGATCCTCGGTCAGGGCGGCGAGGGCGCCCGGGTGGTATGACCCCTGGCCGGGGAGGACTACGGCGGTACGAGTGCTCATCGAAACTCCTTCAGCGGGTGTTCGCTTGTGCAGGAATGCGAGGAGAGATGCCGGACGGTCCGTACCCGCGGGTGTGCGCTGGGCTTGCGCCCTGGATCGCGCTGGGCTGTCGCCTGGAGAATGGTGTGTGACAACCGGTGTCGTGTGCGGGTGAAATCCTGGTCCGCCGGAGTGCGGGCGTCGATGCCCGTCTCGTGGGACGCGTCCCACGAGGGGTTCTCTCGCGGCCGGCCGCACGATCACCGTGCAGGGCGGGTCAGCGTGGACGGCCGGCCGCGTTGTGGAACCGGGTGGCGAGGCGGCTCACTGCGTCGCTCACCCGAAATCGACCATAGGATGCGGCGGGATCGAAGCCCATGACCGTGAGTGCACAGCAGTCGGCTCAGAGTGACTGCGCACCAATCCGGTTCCCCAGCGGGCGCTCACCACAAACCGTCCTGTCGCTGTGAGCCGATTGGCTGGCACGGACAGCACCCTTTCCGACCCGGTCGTGCACATAACTTTGTCGGTGTCCGGGGTCACAGCCACTTGCGGGAGAAGCGGGAGACACATGGCGAACATGCAAGGCGTAGCGACGTTTTCGGTCATCGAGCCGCCCGCTGTGCACGGGACGGGCCGCCTGACATCGGATCTCGATGGTGCGGCCGTGCAGCCGCCGAGCTTCGGTGGGGTGCTGCGCCGGCTGCGTGACGAGCGCAGAGTGTCGCGCGAACGTCTGGGCATGGCGGCGGGTGTGAGCGCCAGCTACATCACCCACCTGGAACTCGGCCGCCGCGGCCGCCCCACCCAGGCCGTGGTCGAAGCCCTGTTCGCGTGCCTGCATCGGGTCCAGCCGGTTTCGCACCGCTCGCGGCGCTACCTCTTCGATCTGGCCGGCCTGCCCGACCCGGCCGCCCCCTCGCTCGCCGAACTGCGGGCCGCGATCGATCCGGCCAAGCTGCGCCGCCTCGAGCGGCTCGGCCCCGATCCAGCCGGGTACTTCGATTCCCGCTGGCACGTGCTGGCTTTGAACGACGCCGCCCGCCTGGCCTTCCCCGGCCTGAGCGAGGGCGGCAACTGGCTGATCTGGCTGCTCGAGGACTCCCGCGCCGCGACCGCCCTCCTCGACCGGGAAGCCGCGGCAGCCGCCTCGGTCTCGGTCCTGCGCGCCCGCATCGCGGCCTTCGACGTCCCGGAATGGTCCGGCGACTACCTCCGCGACCTCGGCCGCAGCCCGGAATTTCGTCGCCTGTGGTCGCGAGCCCAAGACCTCGACCACCCCGGTGAACGCATCATCCGCCTGCGCGATCGCCGCGGCGAGGTCCCCCTGGACATGCAGCTCTACGACGTCGAAAGCGCCCGCTACCCGGGCTGGATCCGCATGCTGTGGGGTATGACCTGCTGAGAATTCCCGCCCGAATACAGAGGTGGTGGGCCCTGTCGATCGATCACATTCGACAGAACCCACCACCGGCAGGGGATCGGGGCCACCGCAGCCCTCGGGGCCTCACACGATCCTGACGCCGGTCATGAGTGTAGGTCAGGCTTACCTAACTTGCAAGCACTTCGGGCTTCTGGTTCGAGGACGGTATTTCGGCTGGTGGTCACTCAGCGGGTGGGGCGGGGGCCGATGATGGAGGCGCGCTCCACGATTCGGGGCTGGGGCCAGTAGTCGCTGGCGGCGTAGTGCTGGACCGCGCGGTTGTCCCAGAAGGCGACGGTGTGCGGCTGCCACGTCAGGCGGACCTGGTGTTCGGGGTAGTCGGCCGCGCGGGCGAGGCGGTCGATGAGGGTATGGCTGCGGTCGGGCTCGTAGCCCACGATGTGGTCGGTGAAGATGCGGTTCACGTAGAGATGTTTGCGGCCGGTCTCGGCGTGGGTGGCGACGACCGGGTGTGTCACCGACGGGTTGCGGCGGCGCATCTCGGCCTGCTGCTCGGGCGAGGCGTGGGCGCCGAAGGCGCGGGTGAAATCGTGGACGGCATCGAGATCGTCGATCTCCGTTCGGGTTTCGGCGTCCAATGATTCGTAGGCGGCGTACATGTCGGAGAACAGGGTGTCGCCACCGATCGCGGGGACGGCCACCGCGTGCAGGATCGCTCCCATCGACGGCTGCTCGCGCCAGGTGACGTCATGGTGCCAGGCGTTCTCGACGCCGACCATCTGCGCGCCTTTCTCGAAGCGCACCAGTTCGGGCTGATCGGAGCTGGCGGCCAGGGCGGGATGGATCTCGAGTTCGCCGAAGCGCCGGGCGAAGGCGACGTGCTGGTCCGGAGTCAGCGGCTGGTCCCGGAAGAACAGCACCTTGTAGTCGTGCAGGGCGCGGCGCAGTTCGGCGATGACCTCCGGCGGCTGCGGGACGGTCAGGTCGACGCCGCTGATCTCCGCACCCAGGGTCGCCGCGACCTGCCGAGCGTCGAAATGCTGCCACCGCAGTGCGGCCAGCCGCTCGCGCTCGGCCCGCAGGTGGACGAAGGGCCCGGCCAGCAGCGGATAGTCACCCAGTTTGAAGGGCCGCACCCCCTGCTCGGCGCTGTCTACCGGTGTGGCCGTCATGGTCGATTCGGACATTCGACTCTCCTCACACTCACTGTAGTCGAGTGACTACAGTCGTATGAGAGCTACTGTAGTCGTGTGACTACAGAACCCGCTACCGATTCGATCCCGGAGATTTCAAACCCCACCGGACGGGACGAGGTGCGCGCGGCTGTCCTGCGGCACGCGGCGGACCTGTTCGCCGAACGCGGACCGGCCGCCACCTCGGTCCGCGACATAGCCGAACGCGCCGGCGTCAACCACGGCCTGGTGTTCCGCCACTTCGGCGCGAAGGAGAACCTGGTCGCGGCCGTCCTCGACCACCTCGGCGAGGAACACGGCACCGCCGACTTCACCGGCTTCGACTCCGGCACCACCCCCGCGGCCTACCGCCGCCATCTGACCGTCATCGCCCGCTGCCTGCTCGACGGCTACCCGGTCGGCCAAATGCAGCAACGCTTCCCGGTGATGACGGCCCTGGTCGACCACATCCGCGCAACCGGCGCCGACGACCGCACCGCCGCCCTCACCGCGGCCCACACCACCGCCCTCGTAATCGGCTGGGAACTCTTCGCCCCCTTCCTGCGCGCCGCCACCGGCCTCCAGGACATCCCCGAATCCGAACTGCGCCAAGACATCGCGGCCCGCGCCGTCGACATCCTGCACGCGGCGAACCCACCCGCCCAATAGCTACTGCCGGGATCGCCGACTCATCGGCCGCTAGGTTCACGACGCACGCCTCCGAGCATTCGATCACTCGGCCGTGTCAGCGGTCTGGGCTACGGCCCACGCCGCGATCTGCGCGCGCGAGGTGAAGCCCAGTTTGATGAGAATATGTTCTACGTGCCCCTGCGCGGTCCGCGGCGAAACGACCAGACGATCGGCGATTGCCTTGTTGGTCAAACCTTCTGCGACAAGGTTGGCGACCTGTCGTTCGCGCGCAGTGAGGCTCTCGGGCGAACGATCGGCCGACGAGGTGGCTCGGGACGGCTTGCCGAGAGCGTAAGCGACTGCGGCATCGAGACTCATCGAGGCGCCCTCTTGCCGGGCCGCATCGAATGCGCGTGCACCGAGCACTCGACGGCTGCGCTGCTCGCACTCGTCACGATAGGTGAGCATTTCGAGACGAACAATGGTGGAGGTGTCCGCCAGGCGTCCCAAGGCATCGGCCGCGCCCATGAGGACAGCCGCCCGCTGAGCATCGCGCTGCTCCGCGGCGATCCAGGCCAGCGTCGCGAGACAGCCTGTGGCGACGAGCGGATCAGCGGCCATGCGGGCCAATCGAATTCCATCCGCGAGCGAGCGTGTGGCACGGTCGGGCTCACCGCCGCGCCACGCGGCGAATCCCGCTGACCACAGTGCCCACGACCGATAGATCGTTTCACCGGCGGATTCGGTGAGGTCGAGTGCCTTCTGCAGACAGTCGAGGGCTCGGAGGGTATCGCCTTGCAGTGCATAGGCCCATCCCAGCGAGATCCGAGCGTCCAACTGCATTCCGCCGTCACCGCAGAGCTCGTAGGTGCGCAGCGCGTACTCCAGATCGGCAACCGCCCGGGACGGATCACCCTCGCCGACAGTGAGAGCGTAATTTGCCTGGGTGTGCGCGAGCAGCGCCGGGACCATCGGGTCGGTTGTCTGCTCGGTCAGGCTGGCCAGTTCCATAACCTGGCCGGCGGCGGTCTGCAGGTCACCCTGAAGCCCTGCCATCAAGCTGACGGCGAGGAGCGCCCGGGCCCGGTCCACGGTCCGGCCTCCGGACGGGCGGGCGAGAACCCGTTCGAACCACCGGCGGCCCTCGCTGATCCGGCCCCGCAACAGCCAGAACATGTACAGGGTGGTAGCGATCCGCAGCCCGCTGTCCGCGGATTCGGTCAGGCTGAACTCCAGCGCTTCCCAAAGATTCGGTAGCTCGCGCTCGAGCCGTTCGACCCAGTCCATCTGGCGCGGCCCGATCCAGTTGGCATCCGCCTCGCGCACCAGTTGCTCGCACCATTCCCGATGCTGTCGGCGCAGGAGGGGATACTCTCCGGACTCCGCGGCCTTCTCCTGACCGAACTCGCGGACCGTCTCTAGCATCTGGAACCGCACCGAGCCGGCCACTTCCTTGCGGATGAGGATCGATTTTTCCACCAGGCCCGACAACGTATCGTGCAAATCCGGCTCGGTCGTGTCGGCGGAGCACACGTGCAGGACCGCGTCGAGTTCGAACCCGCCGGTGAACACCGATAATCGACTCCACAGCCGCTGTTCGTCCAGTGTGCACAGGTCATAGCTCCAGTCCATGCTGTAATGCATCGTCTGCTGCCGCCTGGGTGCGCTCCGGCTGCCCCGAGTCAAGAGAGCGTAGCGGTCGTCCAGCCGGGCCAGAATCTGTTCGACGGACATCGTCCGCAGGCGCGCGGCGGCCAGTTCTATTGCCAGCGGTAGGCCGTCCAGCCGTGCACAGACCCTGGCGGCGGATAACCTGTTGTCGTCGCTCACCTCGAACATGGGCAACACTGCGGCTGCCCGTTCTGCGAAGAGTGTCACCGCGTCGTACCGTGCCACAGTCCGCAACGACGGATTGGCGGCCGGATCGGGTATATCCAGTGGCAGCAGCGGGTACACCGCCTCCCCCGGGATATCGAGGGCCTCGCGGCTGGTGGCCAGGATCCGCACGTCCGGGCAGGCTCGCATGAGCGATCCGGCCAGTTCTGCGACCGCCTCGACCATATGCTCGCAGTTGTCCACTACCAGGAGCAGATCATGGGGGGCCAGTAACTCGATCAGCGTGTCGAGTGTCGGTCCACCGCCGCGGTCATACACGCCGAAGACGGCAGCCACGACGCTCGGCAGCGACTCCTTGTCACGCAGGTCGCCCAACTCGATCAGCCATGTCCCATTCTTGAACTTCCGCTGCAGGTTGTGAGCGACCCGTAAGGCGAGCCGTGACTTGCCTACGCCGCCGATCCCGGTCAGCGTCACCAGCCGCGAGCCGGACAGCAGGTTCTTGACTTCGGACAGCGGGGTCCTCCGATCGACGAAGCTGGTCAGCTCCGAGGGGAGATTTCCCGTCCCCGCCCGCAATCCGTCGCTGCGGAAATACGGAACTATTTGTGGCACAGCATCTTTCGAAGTGGTGGCAGATTCCGGTGCTGCGTCGATCTCGGCAGACAGCGCCATCTCGTCGACCGAAAAACCGTGGTCTCGCTGTATCTGCCGCAGTTGCTCACCCACCTCCGCTGCCGTGGGACGGTCGTGCGGGTCACGAGCCATCGCCGCCTCGACGGTCGCGCACACGTCCTCGGCGATGCCGGACTCACGCAGGTCCGGGATTGGGCGGGTGGTGACCCGCACGAATTGAGCCACCATTTGTTCGCCGCTGCGGCGTTCGAATGCGGCGTGCCCGGTGAGTGCGCAGAACAATGTGGCGCCCAGCCCGTAGACGTCCGAGGCAGGACTCGGGGCCTGACCGCCGAGTACTTCGGGTGCGGTGAAGGCGGGCGAGCCTGTGATCGCACCCGACGTCGTCTGGTACCCGTCGGCGAAGTGGGCGATCCCGAAGTCCGTCAGCGCCGGCTCACCGTAATCGGTCAACAGAAGGTTGGCCGGTTTGACATCACGATGCAGGACACCCATCCGATGGGCCGTCTCCAGCGCCCCCGCGGTCTTCACTCCGAGGTGGAGGACCTCGGCGAGGGGAAGTGGACCGTTTCCCCGGATGCGTGCGTCGAGGGAGCCTCGGGAGTAATAGGGCATCACCAGATACGGACGCCCGGTTGCGGTCTGCCCGATCTCGAGCATGCCGGCGATATTCGGATGGCCGGTGAGTCGACCCATCGCGCGTTGCTCGCGTAGGAAACGCTCCCGATTCTCCTGAAGTTCGCCAGTGAGAACTTTGACTGCGACCGTGCGGTCAGCGGCGATCTGACTGCACCGGTACACCACACCGAAACCGCCCCGGCCGATCGCCTCAGCGCCTTCGAACCCGGCCTCGCTCAATTCCGTGATGACGTCGACCCCGACATCACGCTGCGTCTCGAGTGGGTCGCCGTCAACCATCTGTTGCTCGCAACCGCGGCACATCAGCCAGAATATGCCCGCCGATCGCCTCCGACCACGCCCTTCGCGCCGTCCGTCGGTCCGCTCGGGTGTAGCAGGGGCTTGGCATCGTGTGGCACATACACGCCCAGGCCGGCAGCATTCCCAACTCGGCCGAGGCCACCCCCGAGACGACCTTCAACCTTCTGAGGGACGAACTTCCCTACATCTCGCTGCCCGGCGACTACAAGTCACCTTTCGTGGATGTCCGAAACCGGGAGGTGCGCATGACCGATGGCAGCGGCTTCGTCGGCGAGGCTGAATCGATGTGAATCCTCGAAGATCCCTTCACGACCATCACAGCGGCAATCCTCGAGTGTGGTGCGCGGCCCAGTGGCGCACCACCCCCCTTGGAATCAATCGTCTAGGCCGTCACGCGCCCGGCACGGTTCGCGGATTACGCGAGTCGGCGCTGGAAGACGTTGGCGGACCGGCCGTTCGAGAGATCGACCGTGTAGACCCCCAGGTCGGCGGACGTGGGGGTCAGGTCCAGGACCATGAAGCCGAGGTCGGTGTAGTTCTCGTAGAGTGCGCCATTGACGGTGTGTTTGCCGCCCGCGTTGTAGGGTTCGCCGTGCACCGATTTCGCGGCCGCACCGGAGATGATCTGCCGGGTGCCCTTGGCAGCCGCATTGGGTTCGAGCACCTGCAGCGAGTGGTCGTGGCCCGACAGCAGGAACTGGCACCGGCCCAGCACGTGCGCCTCGAAGAAGTCCTTCACATAGCGGCCGTTGATCGGCTCGATGCTCAATCCCTCGTATTCTCCGGCGTTCCTGTGTGGCCCGTTGTTGAGGTACGGGTGGTGGGTGCAGGCGATCTTCCACTTCGCTGGCGACTCGTCGAGGGCCTGGTCCAGCCAGGCGGCCTGCTCGGTCATGAACTGGCCGTCGGCCGCCCAGTAGGGCTGGAAGAGCGGCGGCAGGTAGGCGGCGATGGGATTGAGGTCGAGCACGAAGAATTCGACGACCGGCTGCTGCTCAGGAATCCGCACCGAGTAATAGCGGGACGGCATGAACCAGCGAGCCGAGCGCGCGTGATAGGCCACCTCGTGATCGCCGCGCAGCAGCCAGCCGCCGTCGCCGGGCAGGATCGAGGAGTTGTCGTGATTGCCCTGCACCATGAGCCAGGGGAAATCGAGGTCGTGGTTGGGGTCCTCGAACTTGGTGGCGAACTGGGCGTCGTCGTCGGACCACAGGCCGTGCTCATAGACGTTGTCGCCGAGACCCAGGGCGAGGGAGAACGGTTCGCGCGCATGCTGTTCCCGCATGCCGTCGGCGACCTGCCATTGCGGGCGCTCGCCGGTGCCCGCGTCGCCGGTGAGGAGAATGCGCAGGCGGTCGGTGTCGGGGAGTGGGAATTTGCCGGTGGCCGGGGCATTCTCGGCGCGGGCGGGCGTACCGGTGGCCGCGAACGCGGCGACCCCGGCGGCAGTGGCGGCCGTGCCGGTCAAAAACCCACGACGGTCGACCGACATACGCCCACTCGTCGCCCCATCACCTTCCCGATACGGAGTCGCTTCGTGATGCTGCATTTCAATACCTTTCAACCTGGGCAATTGCCCAGTATTCTCAACTTGCAAATACACGGCAGCGTGCGCCGGGTCGGCCCACCCGGGAATTCTGCTCAGCGGTGCAGGAATTCGAGGATGAAGCGGTTCGAAGGCGTCCGGACGAGTGCGGCTATCCCGGGTAACTTGCTCGGACGCCTTGATCGCACGAGTGTTCCGTCGATGATGCGCCGCCGGTCGAGTCCGGGCGATTCATCGTCACAGTGACGGAATGGCCCGGGTTTCCTCTCAACCGGTCAGGGCGCGGGTGATCAGCATGGTCAGCTGCCGAACGACGTTGGTCGGGTTGTCCGATGCCCCGGGCCGAGGGCTGAATCCGGCCCCGGGGCACCGGCACAGCCGTCAGTGCTTACCGCTGCCGCTGCTGCTGCCACCGCTGGAACCGGTCGCCAGCTTGGGCACTCGCAGCACGGCGTCGGGCACACCGGCGCCGTCGGTGCCTTGTCCATCCTTGGCGTACTGGCTGTTGCCGGGTTCGGCGGCCAAGGTGTTCAGGTAGGTCTGTGCACCGGTTACCGCCGCGGCACCGCCGGCGAGAATGGTGCCCGCGAGGCCGCCCGCACCGGCGAACACCCCGATGATGGGCAGCCCGGTCAGTAGGCAGCCGATGGTGAGGACCACACACGACGCGAGTGCGACGACCGCCCCGATCACCGCGCCGGCGGCAGCGCCCGCCAGCGGGCCGATCGAGGATGCGAGTGACAGTTTCGACAAGGCGTCATTGGCGGCCAGCTGATTCTCCAGGGGCGAGGCCACCGGCTGCGCCGGCGGCGCGTTCCCGCCCAGATCGGCGGCCAGCCGCAGGGTGCGGCCGTCGTCTGAGATCACTTGCCGGACAGGGTATTCCCGGTCCGCCAGCCGAAACGCCAGGGGGATCTGGCCGACCGTCTGCCCACCGTCGTCGAGAATCACGATCGAGCCGCCGTCCGGTGCGGGTGCGAACTGTCCGGAGTCCAATGAGGTTGCCACCCAGCCGTTCTGCAGATCGGTGTGGAAGTCCACGCCCGGCTTGGCGGCGACGGGGTCGGCGGACGCCTGACCCGAGGCGACCGCGGCGGCGGTCGATACGGCCACCGCCGCGGCCAGCACCAGAGTCTTCTTGTGCAACCTCACTGCGCACCGCCATCGGCGGGCACGGGCTGGTTGAGACCGGGGAGCTGATCGGCGTACTTGCTGTGGCCCGGAGCCGCCTGCATGGTGGTGTAGTAGTTCCACAGACCCGCGGCCAGACCCGGTGTGCCGCCGAGCACGAGCCCGGCCAATCCGCCGACGCCGCCGAGCAGGGCCACGATCGGGACGACCGCGAGCACGCATCCGATGCTCAGCACCACGCAGGAGGCTCCGGCGACCGCCAGGCCCGCCCCGACCCCGATAACCGCGCCGACAACGGTGCCGATCAGCGATCCCGCCGAGAGTCCGAAACTCACCGAGTTGATCAGATCGTTCATGGCCAGCTGGTTCTCGAGCGGTGAGGCGACCGCGGTCGCGCTCGGGAGCCCGGACGGCAGCTGCGGAGTCAGCCGCACGGACCGACCGTCGGGCGCGATCTGGGCGTCGATCGGGAATTGCTGCCCGTCCACGGCAAAGGCCAGCGGCACAGCGTCCTTCACCGCACCACGCGGATCGCGCAGTGTCACAGCATGGGCGATACCGTCGAGTGTGAAGCTTCCGTTGGTGATCGTGGCGACCATGCTGCCGCCATCCGTAGTCGCCCGGTATCCGGCCGCGACGGCCGCCGCGACGCTGTCGGGCTGTGCCGGCGCCGGGTCCGCCTGGCTCGGGGTGGCGACAGCGGCCGCCGCGACGGCGATAGCGGCAACCGTGGTCGCCGTGCCGATTCCATTTCTAACCTTCATCGAATTCCTCATTGAGAATTGGGCGCGCAGAACTGAGGTGGCGGAAGAATTTCGCAACCAACGCGCTAGTAGCGAAGCGTAGATCGAATATCGGTCGAATGTCGAGTTTTTCGGATAACTCGGCTTGAATTTCTTGAATCAGAACCCGGGCCGACCAAAACGCACAGAAAAGGCCCGCGACCTGCACGAGGATGGGTCGCGGTTAATTGTTTTCGGTGCGGTGTGACTCAACCCGAAAAAGCCGCATCGCAAATATGCGCGAGTATTTCTATCGAATGAACAGGATTTTCGGTCACTGTCTTCGTCTGAACGTCGAACAAAGACGCCTAGCGACAGCACTCCGTCGGAGTGAACTCACTGTTCCACTAGTTCAATACCGTTGGTCGAGTACTTGCGTTGCTTCGCAGCCCTCCGCCGCCTGTTCGCTATGGCGCCGCTGACCGGCACCTGTCCGCAGTTCTCCTCCTACGGCATCGCGGGTTACCTCGCGGCACTGCAGGTTCGGGGATTCGACCCCGTAACAAGGTCGAGAACTCACCATGATGCATGTTGCCGAGCGCCGCCTTCAGGAAGGCCGCGACGGCACCGATGGCCCGGATACTCCGTGCGAATCTCGGCGGCGCGCTGACCGCCGAGCTCGGCGCTCCGATCACAGACCGGAGGATCCGCCCATGATCAAGAACGGGAGGCACGCCACCGTATCGATTGGCCGGTAAACATCGGGGGTTCTGGTCTCGTCCTGGGTATTGTCCGCCGCGTAGACATTCGGCATGGAAATTCCTTTCGGGGCGTACGCGTGGAAGCCCACCGACCTGGTGGTCTGGGTGGCTCTCCACAGGTGATCCTGGAAAGCGATGACACCGATGACATCGGTCGCCTTGGTGGTCGCGCGTTGATTGGCGACGGTTTGCGCCACACCTTGGGTGCGTGGATTTTGGCTCTCCACTTCGGCCATGGTGGCTGCTCCGACAGAGATGACGCCGCGCATTCCGTACTTGGATTTCAGGACTTCCGCGATCTCGGTCTGGGCATAGACGGGGATGGACCGATTGCCCAGAGTCGCGACAACCGTATCGGCCAGTTGTTCGTTGATGGTCCCCGGCGTGAACGTGCTCCCGGACTGTGCATACCCGAAGGCATAGGCGATCAGTGCCGTGAAATTGTCCACCGGCATGACCGGGGTAGTTCTCGCCCACGGGGCAATCAATTCCTGATCGGCAGACGCCGTCGCCGGCAGAGCCGACAGTCCTCCGAAGATCGCCAATGCCACCGATACTGCGGTAAATGCTCTCATTGCTCCATCACCTTCGACTCGGATTGCTCATGGTGGCTACCGAAACCGGCGTCCGGTAGAGCTCCCGCTGCTCGAGCCCGTACCCGGTGATCCGTGCAGGAAATCAGGGTTCTCGATGTCCTGTGGGCGGCAGTTGGCGGGCGCGTTCACCGGGTTGCAGCGCGCCGGGGTACCGCCGGGGACCTGGACGGAGTAGCCGGTGTTCAACCGCGGATCCGGCTCGGGGTAGTCGGTGCTGACGAATTGCGCGCCGGACGCGAACGCCGCGTCGCGGGCGGCTGGGTCGTTGGCGCGGGCCTCGACGGTGTTGCTGTCAGCGCGGGTGCGCACCATGTAGCCGGCCTCGACCAGCTGGCGGATCCGGGCGGCGTTCGGGACCGACTCGTCCTCCAGGATCACCGCGGCGTCAGGGTTGCCCGGCTGAGAGGTGGGGAACATGACGCGGCCGGACAGGCTGCCGTCCGCGCGCAGGTAGTCACGGCGATGCCGGTCACCGACGAGGCAGTTGCAGTCCACGAACATGAACTTGCCGCGCGACTCGGCGAGAGTCGGCCAATCCTTGGCGAGGACCGCTGCCTCCAGCGTGGGGTGGTTGCCCTTGACGTCGTCAGGCGTGATGAGCTTGTTGTTCGCGAGTACGGATCGGACCTCCGCGTCCACACGGTTGTAGTCCGCGGGTCCCCATTGCTGAATCGGCGGATGCGGAGCGGTACCCAGGAAGTCGACGTCCTTGAACTCGGTGAACACCATGATCGGCGCGTGCCCGGGATTCGCGTCCGACCACCGCTTGAGTTCGCCGAGGCAGGTGGTGAACTTCACGCAGGTGGTCTGCTGGTCGGCCTGCGGGATGTGAAAGACCTTGAGGCCGGGCTGGGCCCACGCGGGGTCGGCCATACGCGTCGGGGCACCCACCTCGGCGAGCATCGGGGTGTCGACGAAACTGCCGCCGTTGGGGTCGGCGTAGACGTCGAGCTCGACAGATCGCACCCCGAGCTGGCTCAGCTGCTCGGACAGCGGCTTGTGCTTGTAGTCGAGACCCATCGTGAGCCGCGGGTCCGGGTACTTGGCGAGCAGCGAGGGCGGCAGCCCCTGTGGGATCAGTCCCTGGTGATAGCTGTTATGGGTACCCATCGTCTGGATCTGGTTCAGGCGCAGCGTGTCGTCGAGCGGGTACGGTCCGCCGGCGCCCGCCGAGGTAAGCGCGGCGGACGCTATGACCGACGACAGGCTCGCGAGGACCGCGGCGCGCGCGATCCAGCGCAGGCGCGACCTATGTTTCGGCAATCTCATGGACAATCTCTCCGTTTCGAGTTGGAACGAATAACCGCAGTTCAAGGCGTCCGGTGGAAGGGCCTGCTGCCTTGTGAACGCAAATACTAAGTACTCACTTCATATTTGGGAAGACCCTGTGAACGATGGCCCCCCGGTCCGATCCGGGTGAGCCGCTATGCTCGAGACGGTCCGTCGGAAGTCGCTCGTGCATACAGGGGAGGTCCGCGATGGCATCGGATCGGCCGGGCTCCCCGGACGACGCGCTCCCACCGCGACGCAGGCCGCGGCGGCGGTATGCGCCGGGCGACGAAACCCACAAGCGGATCCTGACCGCAGCGGTCGATCACTTCTCCCGCTTCGGTTACGACAGGGCCTCCATCGCCAAGATCGCGGCGGACGCGGGCATCAGTGATACCGCAGTCATCCACCACTTCGGGACTAAGCAGGAACTCTTCCTCGCGACCATCGACCTGCGCGAGCAGCCGTTCATGCCCGTCTTCGCGCAGCTCCAGTCGGTGCGGGAGCTGTTCCGGCAGCTCGTCTCCTCGGTCCGCGAGAGCATGCAGTACCCGGAACTCGTGCGATTTCGCGCCATGCTCAACGGGGAATCACTGCGCGAATCCAACCCCGCGCGCGAGCGGATGCGTAGCGACATGGCCGGCATCCTTGCGGCGCTCATTCCGGTCTTCGAACGGGGTATCGCCGACGGTGAGCTCAAACCGAATGTCGATGCGCGCCAGGCGGTCCTCGAACTTCTCGCGCTCAACGACGGGATGCGATCTCAATGGGCGACCATGCCCGACGAAATCGACCTTCCCATGATCTTCGAGGTTGCGGCCGACGCCCTCTTGGCAAGGATTTCCTCCGATGGGCAAGGCATCTCGAAGATCAGCGACGAGAACGAGTGAAGGAAGCTGGGTCCGCGCCCGCAGCGCCGTGCCGGCACTGTTGACCCGGTCTGCCCTGATCGGGGCCTGTGAGACTGGTGAGATCGCGTATTCAACCGTCGCCGGCCGCGCCGACTCGCCCCATGGATCCGACCATGCCGTGCCGGTTGAGCGCGCGAACGAATCTCCTTGAACGAAACTGGCTTCCGCGGTCGGTGTGCAGAATGCAACCGGGTCGAGCACCCGGCGCGTCACCGCCACGGGAATCCCTTCGGCGGCAAGCTCTTTCACGAGCGGGTAGAGCCTTTCCCGGTATCTGCGCCTGCGGCAGATACGTCGCGGCGCGGCGCAGGTTGCGGTAGCCCAGGCGTGGCAACGCCAGCCGTTGCCTGTGCTCGGAGGGGTATCCCGGCATCGGTGCTGGACAGGACCGGGAGGCTTCGTTGTTCACGCTGTGACCGGCGCGAGACAGCTGTCAATCACCGGCTGGCTAGGCTCCATGCATGACCACTGGAGACCATGCAACTAACGGAATCGACGACTTCTCTTCGATCAAATCCCTGGCCGATGTGACGCCTGAGCTGATGAACAAGCTCAGTGAGGGGACGTTCACTGATCTGATCGGGTTGAAATTCACGGAGTTGAGTGGGGATGGGGTGGCTGCGGAGTGGGTGGTTACGCCGCAGCTGTTTCAGCCTGCAGGGATTGTGAATGGTGGGGTGTACTGCACGGTGATCGAGACGTTGGCCAGTGTGGCGGGTGGGGCCTGGTTGGGGGATCGGGGGACTGTTGTGGGGGTGAACAACAACACTGATTTCTTGCGGGCGGTGCGGGAGGGGAAGTTGACGGGGGTGGCTGCGCCCATTCATCGGGGGCGGTCGCAGCAGTTGTGGCAGGTCGTGATTACCGATGAGCAGGAGCGGACGGTGGCTCGGGGGCAGGTTCGGTTGCAGAATCTGGGCACGTAGAGGGGGTGGGCGGGGGGCGGATCGGGTGGGGCGCGGCGGGTCGGTTATCGCTGAAACATGCTGGTAACGCGGGTCGTGCCAGAATGACCGACGATTCGTCCCCGTGATGCCGAGGAGACCGCATGCTATTGACGCCGCATGAGCAGGAGCGCCTGCTGTTGAGTTACGCGGCCGAATTGGCTCGGCGGCGTCAGGCGCGCGGGTTGAAACTCAATCATCCCGAGTCGATCGCGATCATCACCGATCACGTGCTCGAGGGTGCGCGGGACGGGCGGACCGTCGCTGAGCTGATGGCATCGGGGCGGACCGTGCTCACCCGGGACGACGTCATGGCCGGGATCCCCGAGATGATCCACGACGTGCAGGTGGAGGCTACTTTCCCCGACGGCACCAAGCTCGTCACCGTCCACCACCCGATCGGATGACGCGGCCATGATCCCTGGCGAATACCTCTGTGCCGAAGGCACGATCGAATTGAACCCCGGCGCCGAGCGCATCGAACTCGATGTGGTCAACACCGGCGACCGGCCGGTGCAGGTCGGCTCACACGTGCATTTCCCGCAGGCCAACGTCGCGCTGGAGTTCGACCGCGACGCCGCGCACGGCCACCGCCTAGACATCCCGGCCGGCACCGCGGTGCGGTTCGAACCCGGTCTGGGGCAGCGGGTTTCGCTGGTCCCGCTCGGCGGCGACCGCGAAGTGCACGGAATCAGCCTCACCCCTCCCGGAAAGCTGGATGCCTGATGGCCGAACTGTCCCGCGCCCGCTACGCCGAACTGTTCGGGCCCACCGTCGGCGACCGAATCCGGCTGGCGGACACCGATCTGCTGATCGAGATCACCGAGGACCGCAGCGGCGGACCAGGACTCGCTGGTGACGAGGCCGTCTTCGGTGGCGGCAAGGTGCTGCGCGAATCCATGGGCCAAGCCCGCGCCACCCGCGCCGAGGGCACCCCGGACACCGTGATCACCGGTGTGGTGATCGTCGACCACTGGGGCATCATCAAGGCCGACATCGGTATCCGCGACGGCCGCATCGTCGCCATCGGCAAGGCCGGGAATCCCGACACCATGAGCGGGGTGCACCCGGACCTGGTGGTCGGGCCGTCGACCGAGATCATCGCCGGCAACGGGCGCATCGTCACCGCAGGCGCCATCGACTGCCACGTGCATTTCATCTGCCCGCAGATCCTCGACGAGGCGATGGCGGGCGGCATCACCACCCTCGTCGGCGGCGGCACCGGCCCGGCCGAGGGCTCCAAGGCCACCACCGTCACCCCGGGCGCCTGGCACCTGGCCCGCATGCTGGAGTCCACCGACTCCTGGCCGGTCAACATCCTGCTGCTCGGCAAGGGCAACACGGTGCGTGAGGACGCGCTGTGGGAGCAATTGCGCGGCGGCGCAGGCGGATTCAAGCTGCACGAGGACTGGGGCACCACCCCGGCCGCCATCGACCACTGCCTCACCGTGGCCGACGCCTCCGGCGTGCAGGTGGCCCTGCACTCGGACACCTTGAACGAGGCCGGATTCGTGGAGGACACCCTCGCCGCGATCGGCGGCCGGGCCATCCACTCGTATCACACCGAGGGCGCGGGCGGCGGTCACGCGCCCGACATCATCACCGTCGCTTCGCATCTCAACGTGCTGCCCAGTTCCACCAATCCGACCCGCCCGCACACCATCAACACCCTCGACGAGCACCTCGACATGCTCATGGTGTGCCACCACCTGAGCCCGTCCATCCCCGAGGACCTGGCCTTCGCGGAGAGCCGGATCCGGCCCTCCACCATCGCCGCCGAGGACCTGCTGCACGACCTCGGCGCGATCTCCATGATCGGCTCCGACGCCCAGGCCATGGGCCGCATCGGCGAGGTCGTCATGCGCACCTGGCAGACCGCGCACGTGATGAAGCGCCGCCGCGGCGCCCTGCCCGGCGACGGTGCCGCCGACAACAACCGCGTGCAGCGCTATGTCGCGAAATACACCATCTGCCCGGCCGTCACCCACGGCCTGGACGCCGAGATCGGCTCGATCGAGGTCGGCAAACTCGCCGACCTGGTGCTGTGGGAGCCCGCCTTCTTCGGTGTCCGTCCGCACGCGGTCATCAAGGGCGGCGCGATCGCGTGGGCCGCGATGGGTGACGCCAACGCCTCCATCCCGACCCCGCAGCCGGTGCTGCCGCGCCCCATGTTCGGCGCCGCGCCGAGTGTCGCGGCCGGCACCTCCCTGCATTTCGTCTCCGAGCAGGCCATCGAGGACGGCCTCGCGAACCGCCTGCGGGTGAACCGGAAACTGGTGCCGGTGGCCAACGTTCGCCGCCGCACCAAGGCCGACCTCCCCAACAACGACGCCATGCCCCGCATCGAGGTCGAACCCGACACCTTCACCGTCCGCATCGACGGCGAGGTGTGGAGTGAGCAGCCCGCCACCGAACTACCCATGGCCCAGCGCTACTTCCTGTTCTGACCGACCGCGGTTCCGAGAACGCCGATGCCCATCAGGGCATCGGCGTTTTTTGATGTTTTCATCATTTTTGCCTTGACAGAGGAAATGATCGTAATTGATGATTTCATCAACAATAGGCGAGGAGGTAGCTGTGACGGGCATCGACGGAGACGTCGCGACCGGACGGACGGTCCAGGTCGGCGGGCGTGAGATCCATGTCAGCGAGTCCGGATCGGGACCGGCGGTGGTGCTGCTGCACGGAGGCGGGCCGGGCGCGACCGGGGTGGCGAACTATTCGCGGAACATCAATGCGCTCGCCCGGCGGTTCCGGGTGATCGTCCCGGATCTGCCGGGATACGGCCGGTCGGCGAAGTGGATCGACCAGTCGGATCCGTTCGGCTACCTCGGGCGGTCCGTCGGCGGGCTGTTGGACGAACTCGGGGTCGCCTCGGCGCATCTGGTCGGGAACTCGTACGGGGGCGCGGCCGCCCTGCGGCTCGCCATGGATCGCCCCGAGAAGGTCGGTCGCATGGTGCTCATGGGTCCCGGCGGCGTCGGAACCACCCGGACGCTGCCGACCGGCGGGCTGAACGCGCTGCTGGGCTACTACCGAGGCGAGGGCCCCAGCCGCGACAAACTGCGCCGATTCATCCGCGAGTACCTCGTCTTCGACGGCGGCTCGGTTCCCGAGGAGCTCATCGAACAGCGCTACCTGGCCAGCGTCGATCCCGACGTCGTCGCCAACCCGCCGCTGCGCCGCCCGTCCGGACCGCTGGCGCTGCGGACGCTCTGGCGCATGGATTTCACCCGCGACCCACGGCTGCGCGATGTCGCTCACCCGACCTTGGTGGTCTGGGGCGCGAACGACAAGGTCAATCGACCCGAGGGCGGGCCGATGCTGGCCGAAACCATGCCGAACTGCGACCTGTACCTGGCGGCGAACACCGGCCACTGGGTGCAGTGGGAGCGCGCCGAGTTGTTCAACACCCTCGCGGCCGCGTTCCTCGAGGGATCATCATGAGCGAGTTGACGCGGCCCACCACGGACGGTTCCGTCTTCGGCGCGGTCCACCTGGGATACATCGTGGTGCAATCGGATCGGTTGCCGCGGTGGCGGCGCTTCGGCGCGGAGGCCATCGGCCTGCACGTCGACGAGATCGACGGTGGCGCACTGCGTTTCCGCCTCGATGACCGTGACTGCCGGTTCCTGATCCAGCGCGGTCCCGCCGAGGACGTGACCGGCCTCGGCTGGCAGATCGACGATCACCGGACCTTCGACCGGATCCTGGCCCGGGTCGCCGATCGCGGCGTGCCGATCATCGAGGGCAATGCGGACGAGACCGCGCTGCGCGGGGTGGAACGCCTGTGGCGGTTCGCCGGGCCGAAAGGCATTGCGCAGGAGATCTTCACGACGCCTCTCACCACACCCGCCCCGTTGCGCATGCTGAGCTCGGGCTGGGTCACCGGGGAGGCCGGGCTCGGGCATGTGGCCATCGTGTCGCGGGAACCGGAGGCCATGCGCGACTACTACCGGACCGTCTTCGACTCCCGGCTCACCGACTTCATCGACGAGAACGTGTCCGGCCTGAAGATGAAGATCCGGTTCCTGCGGGTCAATCAACGCCACCACTCGATCGCCATCGCCAATATCCGCGGCCTCAAGATCGACCCGATGCGAACACGGGTGCAGCACATCAACATTCAATCCGCGACCCTCGACGACATGCTCGCCGCGTTCGCGCGGGTCACCGAACTCGGCTTCCGGATGCAGTGGTCGGTCGGTCAGCACACCAATGACCGGGAGCTGTCCTTCTACTGCGTGACCCCGTCCGGATTCGAACTCGAGGTCGGCTGGAATCCGGTGGTCATCGGGCCCGAGCTCGAATCCACCTGGGAGCCCACCACCTATCAGGGCATCAGCAGCTGGGGCCACACCCAGGTGGGGGAGACCGTGCTGCACAAGCTCTCCCAATTCCGCCAGGCGGTGCGCACCGCCGCCACACCGGAGATCACCGTCCCGCAGCTGACCGGAGGACCCCGATGACCCACACCGGCTACGACGTCGTGATCGTCGGCCTCGGACCCACCGGCCTCACCCTGGCGAACCTGCTCGGCCGGCGCGGCACCAGCGTGCTCGTCCTCGAACGCGAACCCGAGTTCTACGGCATGGCCCGCGCGGTCTACACCGACGACGAGGGCCTGCGGATATTCCAGACCGCCGGGGCCGCAGACGAACTCGTCGCCGACATGAACGCCGACTCGGTCGTGCAGTGGGTGCGCGGCGACGGGCGGATACTGGCCCAGTTCCACCGCACCGACCGCCCGCTGGGCTGGCCCATCGTGAACTTCCTCTACCAGCCGTATCTCGAGAACAGCCTGGAGCGCGCGCTGGAACGGTACCCGCACGTGACGGTGCGCCGGGGCCGCGAGGTCCTCGGCTTCGAACAAGATGCCGGCGGCGTCACCATCGAACACGCGCGCTGCCACGGCACCGGCTACGGCAAGAATCCGCCCGACACCGACCCGCGGACCACCGAGGGCGTGCGCGCGCAGTTCCTGATCGGCTGCGACGGCGGCCGCAGCGTGGTGCGCACCCAACTCGGTATCGACATGAGCGGCACCAGCTTTCCCGAACGCTGGTTGGTGGTGGACCTGAAGGCGTGCGACGGCGAGGACCCGTTCCGGCACCTGCCCTACTTCGATTTCGTCTGTGATCCCGACCTGCCGATCGTCTCCTGCCCCCAGCCGGGCGGACATCACCGCTTCGAATTCATGCTCACCGACGGCCAGTCGAAGGAGGAGATGGAGAGCCCGGAAACGGTGCGCCGCCAGATCTCCCGCTTCGTCGACCCCGACCGGGTCGAGGTCGAGCGCAAACTCGTCTACACCTTCAACGCCGTGGTCGCCGACCGCTGGCGCGACGGCCGGGTCCTGATCGCGGGCGATGCCGCCCACATGACACCGCAATTCATCGGCCAGGGCATGAACTCGGGTGTCCGCGACGCCGACAACCTCTCGTGGAAGCTCACCGCCATCCTCGAACACGGCGCGGACCACCGCATCCTGGACAGCTACGAGACCGAACGCCGCCCGCACGCCAAGGCGATGATCGACCTGTCGGTCCTGAACAAACACCTGGTCTCCCTGGGCAACCCGCTCCTCGCCGCCGTCCGGGACCTGGGGCTCGCCACGGCCGTGCGGGTGCCCGGCGTGGGCGGCTGGATCCGCGCCGCGAAGATGAAGCCGGCACCGCGATTCCGTCGCGGGGCATATCTGGGACTGCCGCGGCGGGGATGGCGCGGCATCGAGGGCACGCTCGCGCCACAGCCGATGGTCCGCACCCACGACGGCCGCACCATCCGCCTCGATGAGGCGCTGGGCCTGGGCTTTTCGCTGCTCGGCTACGCAGTCGATCCGCGGGGCGGGCTGAGCGCCGAGGAGCTGGCGGCACTGCGGGCCGTGGGCACCCGGTTCGTGACGGTCTTTCCCCGCGGCGGCCGACCGCAGGGCCACCCCGGTCAGCGGAACGGGGACGACGATGTCGCCGACATCGAGGACCACACCGGCGCGATGACGAGATGGTTCGCCCAGGGCGGCGCGCGGCGCGGCAGCGTGACCCTGCTCCGACCGGACCGTTTCATCTTCGGCACGGTCGAGCAATGCCGGGCCGGGGAGCTCGTCGCGGCGCTCCGTACACAACTGTTCGCAGCGGACGACAGACCCGCCGGCTCGTCGCACCGGACCGGGGCGCAGAGCGAGCGCGGGAATGACTGGAAGAGCGCGCACCTGCCGGATGCGGTAGGCGCGCTGTTCGGATCGGAGGAGACCCGATGACAACGATCACGATCGAATCGGACCAGGTGCGGGCGGCGGCCGAGCGGCTCTCGCGCGCGATGCTCGGAGGCGAACCTGTCGCTCCGGTACGAGATCTCATCGGCCCGGACGATATGGCGACCGCGTATGCGGTGCAGCGCATCGGGGTTCGGGAGCGGGTGGCAGCCGGCGCCCGGGTGGTGGGGCGCAAGATCGGGCTCACCGCGCCGGCCGTGCAGCGACAACTCGGGGTGGATCAACCGGACTTCGGCGTGCTGTTCGACGATATGGACGCGGCCGCGATACCGGCGGGACGGCGGCCCCGGCTGCTGCAACCGAGAATCGAGGCCGAACTGGCGTTCGTGCTCGGCGCGGATCTCGACGCGGAACAGCTGGACCCGGTCGGGGTGCGCGGGGCCGTCGAGTACGCGGTCGCCGCACTCGAGATCGTGGACAGCCGGATCGCCGATTGGGATATCAGCTTCGGCGACACCGTCGCCGACAACGCCTCGAGCGGCTGGTACGTGCTGGGCGGGGACCGTCTGTCGATCGAGGAGTTCGAGCCGCGCGATATCGCCATGAGCATGACCGTCGACGGCGAGATCGTGTCCACCGGAACAGGTTCCGCGTGCCTCGGCGATCCGCTCATTGCCCTGGCCTGGCTGGCGCGCACCGCCCGCGCGGTCGGGGATCCCCTGCGGGCGGGAGAGATCGTGCTCTCGGGGGCGCTGGGGCCGATGGTCCCGCTGCGGCCCGGAGTCCGCGTGCGTTCCGAATTGTTCACCGGCACCGAGGTGCTCGGTGCCGTCGAGTTCACCCTGGAGGAACGATGAGGCGCACGAAGGTCGCGGTGATCGGATCGGGCAATATCGGTACCGATCTGATGATCAAGGTGCTGCGGTTGTCGCAATCGCTGGAGGTGGCCGCCATGGTGGGCATCGATCCCACCTCCGACGGGCTGGCCCGCGCGGCTCGACTCGGTGTTCCGGTCACCGCGGACGGTGTGGACGGGCTGATCGCCATGCCGCACTTCGACGAGATCGATATCGTCTTCGACGCCACGTCCGCCGGTGCGCACCACGCCAATTCGGCCGCGCTCGCACCGCACGGCAAACGCCTGATCGACCTGACACCGGCGGCACTGGGCCCCTTCGTGGTCCCGGCGGTCAACCTGGACGCACACCGGGACGCGATGAACGTGAACATGGTGACCTGCGGGGGACAGGCGACGATCCCGGTCGTCGCCGCCATCTCCCGGGTGACCGCGGTGCCCTACGCCGAGATCGTGGCCTCGATCGCGTCCAAGTCCGCGGGGCCGGGCACCCGCGCGAACATCGACGAGTTCACCGAAACCACATCGCGCGCCATCGAAGTCGTCGGCGGCGCGGCGCGCGGCCGGGCCATCATCGTCCTCAATCCGGCCGAACCCCCGCTCATCATGCGCGACACCGTACTGGCGCTCATCGACGATCCCGACTCCGAACTCGAAGCAGCCGTGCGGGACTCGATCACCGCCATGGTGGCCGAGGTCGCGGCCTACGTGCCCGGCTACCGGCTGAAGCAGGACGTCCAGATCACGCCGCTCGCCCCGGACGCCGCACTGCACACGCTGACCGGGACCACCCCCGTCACGCACCAGGTGTCGGTCTTTCTGGAGGTGGAGGGCGCGGCCCACTACCTCCCGGCCTACGCCGGCAACCTCGACATCATGACCTCGGCCGCGCTGCGCGTGGCCGAACACCTTGCCGTGGCCGAGATTCCGTCCGCGCCGACTCCGGAGCCCGCGCGATGACCGGCCTGTACCTGCAAGACGTGACCCTGCGCGACGGCATGCACGCGCTCCGTCACCGAATCAGCCCGCGGCTCGTCGCCACCATCGCGGCGGCCCTGGACGCGGCCGGGGTCGACGCGGTCGAAGTCGCGCACGGCGACGGCCTGCACGGCGGCAGCCTCACCTACGGGCCCGGCAGCCACACCGATTGGGAATGGCTCGAAGCCGCCGCGGGCGCGCTCACCAGGGCGCGGCTGACCACCCTGCTCCTGCCCGGCATCGGCACCGTCGAGGACCTGCGCCGCGCCCACGACCTCGGGGTGCGGTCCGTCCGAATAGCCACCCACTGCACCGAGGCCGATATCGCCGCCCAGCACATCGCGTGCGCCCGCGAGCTCGGGATGGACGTCTCCGGGTTCCTGATGATGAGTCACCTGAACAGTCCCGAAGGTCTGGCCGGGCAGGCGAAGCTGATGGAAAGCTATGGCGCGCACTGCGTGTACGTCACCGACTCCGGCGGCCGCCTCACCATGGACGGGGTACGGGACCGGGTTCGCGCGTACCGCGCCGTCCTGGGCGACACCACCGAGATCGGCATCCACGCGCACCAGAACCTCTCCCTCGCGGTGGCCAACAGCGTTGTCGCGGTGGAAGGGGGCGCGACCCGGGTCGACGCTTCGCTGGCGGGTCTCGGTGCGGGAGCGGGCAATACACCGCTGGAAGCGTTCGTCGCGGTCGCCGACCTGTCGGGCCTGCGGCACCGCGCCGACCTGGACGCGCTCACCGACGCCGCCGACGACCTGATCCGCCCGCTGCTCGAACGACCGGTACAGGTGGATCGCGAGACCCTCACCCTCGGCTACGCGGGCGTGTACTCGAGCTTCCTGCGGCACGCCGAGCGGGCCTCCGGGACCTACGGAGTCGATGTGCGGACGCTGCTGGTCGAAGCCGGACGCCGTCGCCTGGTGGGCGGTCAGGAGGACATGCTCACCGACATCGCCCTCGATCTGCTCGCGCGGAACCCACAGTGATGAACTCAGAGCTGCGGCTGCGGGGGCAGCTCACCGGTGGTCAGCTTCTCCGCCGCGCGCTTGGTCATCCCGAACATGCGCAGCATGTGGAAGGTCATCTCATCGGTGAGCGCGCCCGCGTCGGCTTCCGGTCGGGCGTCGAGCATCTGGAGCAGACCCAGCAGCGCGCCGCCCGCGGCCATAACCGCCATATCGGGATCCATCGGCTCGAAGCGGCCGGCCTCCTGAGCGGCCACGATGTCGTGGCGGGCCCGCGGGGCCAGACCCTCGTCGCGCAGCAGGATGGAGGTCCCCGAGTTCAGGATCACCCGGACCCCTTCGGGCAGTTGCCGTTGCAGTCGGCCGGTCATGCGGAAGCTGACCGCGAACACCTCGGCGGGGTCGGTGTAGAGCGCCACGATGTCGTCGCGCATCCCGCTGTAGATGTTCAGCACGGCGCGGACCGCCTCGTCGAAAAGCTCCTCCTTGGAGCTGAAGTGGTTGTAGAAGGAGCCGAAGCCGACATCGGCGGCCTCGGTGATCTCCTGGATGCTGACCGCGGAACGACCCTCCGACAGGAACTTCTGCGCCGCGCCCAGCAGCGCGTTGCGGGTGCGTTCGCGACGCCGATCGGTGCGGGTGCGCACCTCGGGTGTTGCGGCCATTCGCTCCCTCATTCCCTCCGGCACCGTTACTCGAATCGTATCTGAGGAAAACATCAGTAGCGATTTCGATCATGATCGAAAGGAGAACTCGATGGCGAACACTCGACCGGGATTCCGGACCGGCCTCACTCGGCGCACCGCACTCGGTGGTGGCCTGGCCGGGCTCGCCTCGGCAGCGCTGCCGGGAAGTCTCGTGACACCGGCGCGGGCCCAGCAGCCGGCGCCGGCCGGGAACTACCGCATCGACCTGCACGCGCACTTCCTGCCACCGGACTACCGGGCGGCACTGCTCGAGCACGGCCACCTCACCATCGGCGGCTACCCGACTCCGGAATGGTCGCCCGAACAGGCCATCGCCTTCATGGACTACTACGGCATTCAAGCGCAGGCGCTGTCGGTGTCCGACCCGGGCGTGTCCTTCCTGCCGGGCCGCGAAGCCGTCGACATGGCCGGCTACTGCAACTCCTATGCCGCCGGCCTGTTCACCACCTACCGAAAGCGGTTCGGCGCGTTCGCCGTCCTGCCGATGCCCGATATCGCCGCCTCGATCGCGGAGGCCATCCGCGCCCTCGACGAACTGCGTCTGGACGGCGTCATCCTGCTGTCCGCCTACGACGGCGTCTACCTCGGAGATCCGCGTTTCGAGCCGCTGATGATCGCGCTGAACCAGCGCAACGCCTACGTCTTCGTGCACCCGGCCGCGATCCCCGACAACGCCAAACCCGCGCTGCCGCTGCCGGACTTCCTGGAGGAGTTCACCTTCGACACCACCCGCGCGGCCACCATGATGATGGTCACCGGAATGACCCGGCGCTATCCCGGCATCCGCTTCCAGCTCGCACACGCGGGCGGCACCGTGCCGTTCCTGTCCCATCGCATCGGCGTCGCCTCACAGTCGGTACTGGGCCGACTGTGGCCCGAGGACCTGCCCAGGCCCTCCATCCTGGACACCCAGGCCCAGATCTCCCGGTTCTATTACGACACCGCGCTCAGCGCCTCACCGGCGGCCATGGCAAGCGTGCTGGCGGTCACCGGCCGCGACCACATCGTCTTCGGATCCGACTGGCCCTTCAGCGCGCTCACCCTGCCCCAGAGCGGATCCCACGACCCGGCGCCGGGACTGTCGGACGTCTTCGACGCCGACCAGCGCATGGAGATCGAGCACCACAATCCGCTGCGCCAACTGCCCCGGCTGGCGGACGCGGTCAACTCCTGAACGCGAAATTGTCAGCGTGAGCACAATCCTGGGCGGGCGTCCCGAGCCCTGGCAGACTCGGGGCATGACGAGCGCCGACTGGGCCGAAGTTGATCACTACCTCGTGGAAACCCTGGTGGGGGGCGAGGATTCGGAGACGTTGCGGGCGAACGCGGCGGCGGGGCTGCCCGCCATCGACGTGTCGCCGCCGCAGGGGAAGTTCCTGTATCTGATCGCGGCCTCGGTGCGGGCGCGGCGGGTGCTGGAGATCGGCACGCTGGGTGGATACAGCACCGCGTGGCTGGCTCGGGCGGTGGGCAAAGCCGGGCAGGTGGTGACGCTGGAGTTCGAGCCGCGGCACGCGGAGGTCGCGCGCGGCAACCTGGATCGGGCCGGGGTGGGGGATCGGGTGGACATCCGGGTCGGTGCGGCGCTGGACACGCTGCCGGAACTGGCTGTCGCTCAGCCCGAGCCGTTCGATCTCGTCTTCATCGACGCCGACAAGGTCAACAACGCGAACTACGTGCGCTGGGCGCTGCAGCTGACCCGGCCGGGATCGGTGATCATCGTCGACAATGTGGTGCGCAACGGCGGCATCGCCCACGCGGAGTCGGCCGACACGGCGGTGCGGGCCAGCCGGGAGGTCATCGAATTGATCGCCGCCGAACCGCGATTGGACGGGACCGTGTTGCAGACGGTCGGCGGCAAGGGCTGGGACGGCTTCGCCTACGCGCTGGTGCTGGGCGAGGAGTGACGCGCCCCGGTCCGTGAAACGGACCGGCGGGCAATCATTGTCGCGACTCGGGCAGGCTGTCCGGGTTCGCGGCCAGCTCCCGCCAATAGTCGACGTACGCCTGCTCGTGCATGATGCCCAGGCGCAGGATGCGGGCGCGCGAGGTGGCGCGCACGCTGTCGGCCGGGTCGATCTCGGCGTACAGATCGCGGTACATGTCGAGCCAATGCTGGTGTTCGGCCACCTGATTGCGGGCCAGCGCCACCACGTCGCCGGGGTCGCCCAGATCGGCGAAGAACAGTTTCAGCTGCGCGGGATCACGCGTCTCGGGCTGAGGCGAGGTCGGATCGCCGAGCCAGCGGGTGAGTTCGGCGCGCCCGGCGTCGGTGAGGTGGAAGACGCGGCGCCGCCGCCCGGACTCCTCGGCCTCCTCCCGCAGCAGCCCCTGATCGGCTAGTCGCGGCGGCACGCGGTACAGCTGCGCGTGCGGGATGGGCCAGAACTTGTCGACGCTCTCCTCCAGCCGCGCCTTGATGTCGTAGGGGGTCAGCGGTCCGTGCCGGGCGATGAGTCCCAGCACGATGTGGTCCTGCGGGCCGAGTTCGGCCATGACGCAACCCCTTCCGGTTGACACGGTATCGCTGAGACTATACCTTGGTACCAGTCAGACGGTATCAATGAGACTATGGAGTGACAATGCGCGACTACGCCATCGACCTGTTCGACCGCTGGACCCAGCTGTGGAACGGCGACTACGCCCTGGCCGACGAGATCATGGCCCCCGCGTTCACGCTGCGCTACGCCCAGCCGGGCGCGGCCGCGTACGACAGCATCCGGGACCGCGCGGCCTTCGTCGACGCCATCGACACCTTCCGCAAGGAACGCCCGGGCCTGGTCTTCTCGACCCAGGGCACCCCGGTCGTCGAAATGGATGACACCCGAACCGGAATCATCGCCCGCCCCTACGGTGCTCAGGTCATCGATTCGGCCGGGACCGTCGTGCGCGACATCAGCGGCACCGACATCCTGCGCGCCGAGAACGGGCAGATCGTCGAGGTGTGGTCGGTGTCCGGCGGACTCGAAGGACGCAGCTTCTACGCTTAGGCCCATGTCCAAGCGCCGCGAAAACCGTCCCGCGCCCGAAGGCTGCCCGTGCGGGCTGCCCGCCGCCTACGCCGACTGCTGCGGGCGGCTGCACCGCGGAGAGCTGATGGCCACCACCGCCGAACAATTGATGCGGTCGCGCTTCAGCGCCTTCGCGGTGCGGGACGAGGCGTACCTGCTGCGCAGCTGGGATCCCGAAACCCGGCCCGCCGAGGTCGATTTCGATCCGGCCATGCGCTGGGATCGGCTCGAGATCCTCGGCGCGACGGGCGGGGGACCGTTCCACACGGAGGGGACGGTGGAATTCCGGGCGCACTACCGCGTGCACGGGGCGGCGGGAGAACTGCACGAGAACAGTCGTTTTCGCCGTGATCAGGGGGCGTGGGTGTACCTCGACGGTGACATCGAGCGCTGACCGAGCGTCGAACGCCTTACCGCCCCTGCGCATTCGCGCACCACGCGAGTGTGCACGACCGGCAATCGTGCACTGCATGCCAGAACGGCCGCACGCGGGCCGGTGATCAGCGGAATTGCCGACCACCGCCCCGGACACTCGGCTCAATCGCGCGAGAACGCCGCAGCCGCCGCCATTTCCAGATCCATGTACGGTTTCCCGCTCACGTCCTCGATGACCTGGTGCATGGTCCCGCCGGTGAACGGGAACGGTGACCGGTACCGCGCCGACACGGACTGACCGGTGTCTCGGCCGATCCGGACACCCTCCCCGACACCGGAGAACACGGTCGGCTGGATCCGCATGTCATCGAGGGAACCCACCGGGTTCTCGTCGATGTAGAGGACGGCCTCACCCGTGGGCGTGTAGTGGTCGGGCCGGGTGCCGTGCCGTTCGTACCGCACCCCGAGGATGTGATCGCCGACCGGTACCCGGCAGTCGGAGACGATGGCCTGCTCTTCCTCGCCGAGGAAGTTGTAGACGTAGCAGAGGTGACCGTCCTGGACGAACAGGGCGTGCCCGCCTAGCCGCCCGCCGTGGGCGAAGAGCACGCCCTCGGCGTCCGGGCCGGCGATCGTAGTCTCGGCCAGCAGCGCGAACGAGCGGCCCAGGATCTCGAGTGCCGCGCCCGGTCCGACTTCCGCGCTGTCCGGGTAGTAGACGGCACGGTCCAGGCCTCTGGCGTACGTCGGCCGATAGCGCACCAGCGCGGAGACGATGTCGAGATCATTGAGCGGCATCCCGTTGTATTTCTCGGCCTCGGAGAACCACAGCGCCTTCATCTCCTCCAGCTTCTCGGGATGCGCCTCTGCCAGGTCGTGCATCTGGCTGCGGTCCTGATCGATATGGAACAGCTCCCAGCGGTCCTGGTCGAAGTGTCCCCAGCCGGACGGACAGGCCGCGTGCACGGTGTCGGCGAACCAGCCGCGATGCCAGATGCCGCGGGTGCCCAGCATCGAATAGAACTGGGTGTGCTTGCCGACATCGGCGTCGGCGTCGTCGAACAGGGCCCGGAAGCTGACCCCTTCCAAGGGTCGCTGCTTCACGTTCTTCACCGTGTCCGGCGGCGTGATGCCCAGCAGGTCGTAGACGGTGGGGGTGACGTCGCAGACGTTGAGGTACTGGTGGCGGATCTCGCCGCGGGCCGGGATGCCCGCCGGCCACGACATCACGCAGGGATCGGCGATGCCGCCTTCGTGCGACGCGTACCGCTTGTACAGCTTGTAGGGGGTGTTGAAGGCCATCGCCCACCCGATGCTGTAGTGGTTGTAGGTGGTCGGCAGACCCAGCTGGTCGAGCTTGGCCAGGCTGTCCTCGATGGTGTCGATGTAGCCGTTGAAGAACTTCATCTCGTTGACCGAACCGTTCGGGCCGCCCTCGCCGCTGGCGCCGTTGTCGGAGAAGGCCACGATGATGGTGTTGTCCAGCTGGCCGGTCTCCTCGAGGTAGTCCAGCACCCGGCCGATCTGGGCGTCGGTGTAGGACAGGAATCCCGCGAACACCTCCGCCTGGCGGGCGAAGAGCCGTTTCTCGTTCTCCGACAGCGAATCCCAGGCCCGCACCGTGTCCTGCGCCGGCCACGGCTTGCCGTCGGCGCTGGTGACGTCGCTGTACGGGTTCATGGGCGACAGCTCGGTGTTCTCCGGTATCAGACCCATGCGCTTCTGGTTGTCGAGCACGATCTCGCGGTACTTCTCGTAGCCCATGTCGAACTTGCCGCGGTATTTGTCGGCCCACTCCTGGGCGACATGGTGGGGAGCGTGTCCGCATCCCGGGCAGAGGTACATGAACCACGGTTTGTCGGGGGCGATGACCTTGGCGTCGCGAATGAACTCGATCGATTTGTCGGCCAGATCCTTCGACAGGTGATACCCGTCCTCCGGCGAATACGGCTGCGCGATCGGGTGATTGTCGTATACGAGGTTCGGATACCACTGGTCGGCCTCGCCGCCCAGGAAACCGTAGAACCGTTCGAATCCGCGCCCCAGCGGCCAATGCCGCTTCGACGCCGCGAGATTCTCCTCTTCCAGGGGCGTCATATGCCATTTGCCGACGGCGTAGGTGTTCCACCCGCGTTCGCCCAGCACCTCGGAGCACAACGCGGTGTCGGCGGGTATGCGCCCCGACAGGCTGGGGAATCCGTCACTGAATTCCTCGATGGTCGCCATGCCGACCGACGACGCGTTGCGCCCGGTCAGCAGTGAGGCGCGGGTGGGTGAACACAGTGCGGTGGTGTGGAATTGCGTGAACTGCACGCCACTGTCGGCGATCCGTTTCATGTTCGGCATGTCGACCAGGCCGCCGTAGCAGTCCCAGGTGGCGATGCCGATGTCGTCCCACACCAGATACAGCACGTTGGGTGTGCCCGGCGGGGCGGTCGGTTCCGCGTACGGTCCCCAGTCGGCGACCGAATCACGAATATCGAGCGCGATATGTCCTTCGAACTTCCTGGCCATCATTCACCTCGGGATAAGGAGAATCGTTGGAAGTGATACCGGGCTCCGGCGTTACCGCCGGAGTTCATCGACGCGTCGGTGACCAAGCGGTTCCTGGACTCGGCGTCCGGAACCCGCGCGAATCACCGGCCCTTCGCACCCCTGAAAGAGTACCGACCGGAATGGATTCGCGGCGGCGGTTGAACGAGCCCGATACCGAACGGTTTTCGGGCGGATCAGTGCGCGGCGGCGCGGGCCTCGAAGCCGTCGCAGAGCGCGGTGAGGCCGGTGTCGAGCAGATGTTCCGGATCCAGCAGGGCGGTGTCGCCCGTTCCGATGAGACCGGCCAGTGGGGATGGGGTGGGCCAGCGCGGGTCACCGTCGAGCAGCGCGCTGAGCCCGGAGCGCTCGTCGGCGCTGCTGTCGCGGTCCTGCAGCAGACGGGCGCTGACCTGCTGCAAAGCGACCCCGGCGATGTAACTCCACACCGACAGTGACATGCGGGTGGCCTCGCGGGCGTCGACGCCGAGTTCGGCGAAGCCCTCGACCAGCCAGCTCAGCACGATCAGACTGTGTTCGCCGAAGTTGTAGCGTGGCACCGCGAAGGTGAACAGCACCCAGGGATGCTCCTGGTAGAGCCGCCAATCCACCTCGGCGGCGATGCGCACCCGATCCCGCCAGGTCCAGCCCTGGCCCTCGGCCGGGGGGTAGAGATTGCGGCGCGAGACCTCGTCGGTCATGGCCGCGAGCAGGGTGTCCTTGTTGGGGATGTGCCGGTAGAGCGACATGGCCCCGGCGTTCATCCGTTCGGCGATGCGGCGCATGGACAGGGCGTCGAGTCCGGATTCGTCGGCGAGGGCGATGGCGGTGTCGACGATGGCGGCCCGGGTGAGCTTGGCCTCGGTCATCGGACGAATTGTTCCCTTCCGGCGCGGGGTGTGCGTACACTGTACTCGCGCTCGTGCGTACGTTGTACGCGCGGGCGCCTTCCATGACCAGGGCCGCGTGTGGCCCAGAGCAGCCCGAAGGATAGGACATGACGAGTACCCTCGCGCGCCCCGCCGCGAAGACGCAGCGCCGCGCCTGGGCCGGCCTGGCCGTACTGCTGCTGCCGGTATTGCTGGTGTCGATGGACATGTCCGTGCTCTACCTGGCCATGCCCACCCTGACCCAGAGCCTGGATCCCTCCGCCACGCAACAACTCTGGATCCTCGACATCTACGGCTTCATGATCGCCGGACTGCTCATCACCATGGGCAACCTGGGCGACCGCATCGGCCGGCGCAATATCCTGCTGGCCGGAGCCACCGTCTTCGGAATCGCCTCGGCGCTGGCCGCTTTCGCGCCGAGCGCGGGCGTGCTGATCGCGGCCCGGGCGCTCATGGGCCTCGGCGGCGCGACCCTGCTGCCCTCCTCGCTGGCGCTGATCTCCACCCTCTTCCCCGAGGACCGGGCGCGCGCCACCGCCATCGGCGTGTGGACCGCGTTCTTCGCGGGCGGGTCGGCGGTCGGTCCGATCATCGGCGGCGTTCTGCTGCACCACTTCTGGTGGGGCTCGGTCTTCCTCATCAACGCACCGGTATTGCTGGTGCTGCTGGCCTTCGGCCCGCTGCTGCTACCCGAACACCGCGCCGCGGTGCTCGGCCGCCTCGACTGGGTGAGCGTGCTGCTGTCGATCGGCGGCATCCTGCCGATCGTGTACGCCGTCAAACACCTGGCGGCCGAGGGCTTCGACCTGCCGGCGGTGGGCTTCGGCATCGTCGGCGCCCTGCTGCTGACCGCGTTCGTCCGCCGCCAGCGCCACCTCGACGACCCCCTGCTCGATCTGAGCCTGTTCCGCCGCGGACTGTTCTCGGTGGCCATCGGCTCCAGCACGGTCGGCATGCTCGCCCTGGCCGGGATGAGCTACCTGACCAGCGTGTACCTGCAATCGGTGACCGGCCGCGACCCGCTGCAATCGGCGCTGCTCGGGATTCCCGGCGCGGTCGTGGTGTTCGTGTTCTCCATGAGCGGCGCGCGGATCGGCCGCGTCTTCGGCACCAAGACCACCTTCGTGCTCGCGCTGGTCATGGCCGCCCTGGGCAATCTGATGCTGCTCGGAGTCGGCGTGCACGGCGGAATCGGCTGGTATGTGGCCGGTTCCGTGGTGGCGGGCGCGGGCTTCGGCATCGCCTTCACCCTGGTGTCGGAGGTGGCGGTGTCCTCGGTGCCGCCCGAACGCGCCGGGTCGGCGGTCGGCATCTCCGAGACCAGTTTCGAACTGGGCAACGGCTTGGGCCTGGCCCTGCTGGGTTCGCTGGCGGCGTTGGTGTTCCGCTCCGGCGGCGATTTCGGGTCCACCCTGGGTGAGACCATCGCCCACGCCGGCGACGACACCGCTCTGATCGAGTCGGCCCGGGAGTCCTTCGTGACCGGCATGCACGTGGCCACCACCGCCGGCGCGGTCCTGCTGGCCACGATGGCGGCGATCGCGTTCTTCGCCAAGTCGGGGTCGCCTGCGAAAGATGCCGCGGCGAAGGTCGGAAACTAGCCGAACAGGGTGGTCCACACCTCGCTGATCCGGGTGCGCCAGGGCAGGATCACGCGCTGATACACCCGACGGACCGGATCGGCGAGGGCGTGCCAGGCGCGGGCGATGGCTGCGGCCAGCGGGCGCAGGACCGTTCGATGCAGCCAGCGGCAGGGCGCCACGACTGTGACGGCGACGACGGTCGTGGCCACTCGCCAGCCGAAGACGACGATCGCGACGATCACGACGAGCAGCGGTCGCAAGATCCAGCGCCACACCTGCTTCGCGGGCCAGATGATCAGCCAGGTCACCAGCGGTTCGATGACGGCGGTCAGCAGCCAGCGGCCGCCGGGCCGCAGCGCGTACCGCCACAACGCCGAGACCGGAACCGCGACGAGCCATTTCCAGGTCGTCGTGATCGTCCAGACGATCGCCTCGGCAATGGGTTTCACGATGTTGCGGAACACCCAGGGGATTCCGGGTTTCAATACCCGCCGCCACAGCCATTCCTCGATGGCGCGCTGGATCGGGCGCAGAAAGTAGGCCAGCAGGAATGCCCCGATCGGGGTGAGCACCATGCCGAACAGCAGCTGCTGGATCAACAGGTGCCAGAGATAGTTGCGCACGAAATTACGCAGTGGCCGGAAGACCCAGTCCCGGAACAAGATTGCCAGCGGTTTCGCGAGATGCTCGGTGAACAGCCGGAAGGCCGCCGCGATGAGGCGCGGTATCCGTTTGAGGCCCTCCCACAGCAGTCGCGGCGGCACGAACACCACCAGCACCACCGCGCGGGCGCACCAGCCCCAGAACGTGACCGGTTCCGGCGTCGGCCGCTCCGGCGCTCGAGTCGTCATCATTGGTTCCTTCCCCCGGATATCGTCCTTATCCTGGTGCAGGAATCCGCATCGCGGCCAGGGTATTTCCACTCATTCGCGATCACATACCGGTCCGGCGGTTAGGCTCGGAAACGTGGCTGAGCACGACGCCCCGAACCAGCCGGCCGGACCGAACGGCCGACCGTTGGCCGAACGCGTGGCGACCAGAATCTTCTATCCGACCTCCCGGCCGCGCGAGAAGGCCCTGCGCGAGGCCGTGTCGGGCACGGTGATCCTGGTGACCGGGGCCTCGCACGGCATCGGCAAGGCGGCGGCCCGGAAGCTGGCCGCCGCGGGCGCGACGGTCCTGCTGGTCGCGCGGTCGGTCGAGGACCTCGACGAGGTGGCCGCCGAGATCACCGCCGCGGGCGGGGTGGCGCACGTCTACCAGTCCGACATCACCGAATTCGACGCGGTCGAGGAGCTGGGGCGGCGCGTGCTGGCCGAGCACGGCCGGGTGGATGTGGTGATCAACAACGCGGGCCGCTCGATTCGCCGCCCGATCGACGAATCCTATGACCGCTTCCACGATTTCACCCGCACCATCGACGTCAACTACCTCGGCCCGGTCCGGCTGCTGCTGACCCTGCTGCCCGGCATGCGTGAACGCGGCCGCGGGCACATCGTCAACATCTCCACCTGGGGCGTGCGGATGCCGCCCGCGCCGCGCTGGTCGGCCTACGGTGCGTCCAAGGGCGCCTTCGACATCTGGTTGCGCACCGTGGCGACGGAGATCGCCGCCGACGGCGTCACCACCACCTCCATCTACATGCCGCTGGTGCACACCCGGATGAGCGCACCCACCGACTTCTCCGGCATTCCCGGCCTGACCGCCGACGAGGCCGCCAACCTGGTCTGCCACGCCGTGGTCACCAGGCCCATCGAGATCTCGCCCTGGTGGACCGGCGCGGTACAGGCCTGGACCGATCTGCGGCGCGGAGCCGCGCAACGGTTCATGGAACGCAGCGCCGGCCGCCGGTCAGGGGAGTAGCACCACCTTGCCGGTGGTCGCGCGGGACTCCAGGGCGTGATGCGCGGCCGCGGCTGCGGCGAGCGGGAACGACTGGACCGCCGGGCGCAACCGGCCCGCCGCGGCCTCGGCCAGCGCGCGAGTCTCCAAGGCGCGCAAGCCACCCGCGCGAGCCGGCATGGGCGGTCCGAGCACGAACTGCGAGGTGATGCCGCGTTCGGCGAGCGCCGGCTCGTCGAACGCGACCTGGCCGCCGGACCAGCCGAACACCAGCCGCACGCTACCCTTGCCGAGCAGATCGACCGCGGCGCGGGCGATCTCGCCGCCGACGCCGTCGAACAGCAGCGTGGCGGGCCGCTCACCGAACCGGGCGCGGACGGCCTCGGTCCAGGCCGGGTCGAGGTAGTCCAGAGCGAGGTCCGCGCCGTTCTCGAAGACCTGGTCCGCCTTGGCCTTACCGCCCGCGAGCCCGATGACGGTCGCGCCCGCCGCGGCCAGATACTGCACCAGCAGCGTGCCGATCCCGCCCGCGGCCGCCGGAACGATCGCCACGGTGTCGGAATCGACTTCGGCGAACCCGAGAATCCCCAATGCCGTGCGCCCGGTGCCGATCATGGCGACCGCCGTCCCCGGATCGAGGCCGTCCGGAATCGCGTGCAGCCGTTCGGCTTCGGTCACCACCAGCTCGGCGTATCCGCCCGGCGCCTGCCCGAGGTGCGCGACGACCGCGCGCCCGAGCCAGCTCTCGTCGACACCGGGCCCGACCCGATCGACGGTCCCGGCGACCTCGCGCCCGGGGATCGTGGGGAGCTCGGGCAGCGGCATCGGGCCACCCGCGATGCCCGCGCGGATCGAGGTGTCGATCAGGTGCACACCGGCCGCGCGCACGGCGATGCGCACCTGCCCGGGCGCGGGCTCGGGGTCCGCGACGGTCTCGTGCCGCAGGTTCTCGGCGGGCCCGAACTCGTGAAGGCGGATGGCGTGCACGGCGACTCCTCTATATCGATGGCGATCTGCCCGGTCAGCCTGCAACCTGAACTTTCCTCGAGGTCAAATCATTCATTTTGAAACAAACGCCATTCACACCTCTGGATCGTGGGTTAGTCTCGGCTTCGATCACATCCTGTGAGGATGCTGTGTGAGAAAGGGATACTGATGAAAAGCGTTGCCCTGAAAGCCTTTGCCGTCGCCGCCATCGCCTCCGGCATCGGCGCCGCCCCGGCCATGGCCGCCCCGGTGGAGCTGGTGCCCGCCGGCGCCGACACCAGCGTGACCCCGGTCGCCGGCCTGGTCCCGATGACCGGCTCGGCCGGCCTGACCAACTCGATCACCTGTGCGCTGAAGACCATCTCGGCGTCGGCGCCCTGCCTGCTCACCTAGTCGCGACCGCCACGCCGGGTGCCGCTTAGGATCGAGCCATGCGACACCCGGACGTGCGGCGATGAGCCTGGCCACCCTGCTGACCCTCGCCGACTCCCGGCTGCCGATCGGCGGGCACGTGCACTCGGGCGGCGTCGAGGAGGCGATCTCCTCGGGTCTGCTGCGCGACGTGCCCAGCGTCGAACTGTTCCTGCGCCGGCGCATCCGGACCTCGGGTCTGGTCGCGGCCTCACTGGCCGCGGCGGTGTGCGCGGGCACCCTCGACCCGGCGCGCGCGGAACTCGAGGCCGATGCGCGCACCCCGTCACCGGCGGCCCGCACCGCCTCCCGCGCCCAGGGGCGCGGCCTGCTGCGGCTGGCGAAACAGGTGTGGCCGCACGCCGATTGGAGTGCCCTGGGTACTCGCCCCCATCTCTCCACCGTGTTCGGTCTGGTCGGCTCGGTCTGCGCGGCCACGCCCGCCGACATCGCCGCCGTCACCGTCTACACCACCATGACCGGCGCGGCGACCGCCGCTCAACGTTTGCTGGCGCTGGATCCCGCCGCCGTGGCCGCGTGCACCATCCGCCTCGCCCCGCTCTGCGACGCCACCGCGCGCTCGGCCGCCGAATCCCTTGCCGCGCTCTCCGACCCGCTCCAGGACGTGCTCGCCGAACGGCACCCGCGCCGCGATATGCCGTTGTTCGCGTCGTAGTAGCCGGTCACGGCCCAGGTAACACCCGGTTTACGTGACTGGGCAAGGATGGGGGTGAAAGGAGCCGACATGCCACCTCACCTCATCGACGGGGAACCGCACGATCACAGCCACGACCGGCCCAAGCGAGCGCGGACGGCGGGCGAGCCGCTGCGCATCGGGATCGGCGGTCCGGTCGGATCGGGCAAGACCGCGCTGACCGCGGCCCTGTGCCGGCAGCTGCGCGACGAGTTGTCGCTGGCCGTGCTGACCAACGACATCTACACCACCGAGGACGCCGACTTCCTGCGCCGTAACGCGGTACTGCCGGATGAGCGAATCACCGCGGTGCAGACCGGCGGCTGCCCGCACACCGCCATTCGCGACGACATCACCGCGAACCTCGATGCCATCGACGATCTGATCGAGGCGAATCCGCCGCTGGATCTGATCCTGGTCGAGTCCGGTGGCGACAACCTGACCGCCACCTTCTCCTCCGGCCTGATCGACGCCCAGATCTTCGTGGTGGACGTGGCCGGCGGCGACAAGGTGCCGCGCAAGGGCGGCCCGGGCGTCACCTGGTCGGATCTGCTGGTGATCAACAAGACCGACCTGGCCCCGATGGTCGGCGCGGATCTGTCGGTCATGGAACGGGATTCGACGACCGTGCGCGAGGGCCGGCCGTTCGTGTTCACCTCCCTCACCCAGGACCCGGCCGCCACGCCGGTGCTGACCTGGGTGCGCGAACAGCTGCGGCTGGCCGCCGAACAGGATGCGGGCGTTGCCCATTCGCACTGAGCTCCGCATCACCGCGACCGCCCGGACGCTTCCGCACGTGCACGCGGTGGGCGGCCTGGCGGCGCGGCACACGGGCCCGGACACGGTGCACCTGATCGGTACCGCGGCGACGCCGCTGGGCGGGGACGTGCTCGATATCGTCGTCTCGGTGGGAGCGGGTGCGCGGCTGGCGGTGCGGTCGGTGGCCGCCACCATCGCGCTGCCGGGCCGCGAGACGCGGAAGTCGTTGGCGCACTGGCGCTTCGAGGTGGCCGCGGGCGGGGAGCTGGATGTCGATCCGGAGCCCACCGTCGTCGCGGGCGGCGCCGAGCACGAGTCGATCACCACGGTGTGCCTGGAAGCGGGTGCGCGCCTGCGGCTTCGGGAACGGGTGCAGATCGGCCGCACCGGCGAGGATCACGGCCACTGGACCGGGGAGATGATCGCGGATGTCGGCGCGATCCCACTGCTGCGGCACCGGCTCGAACTCGGGTCCGAGGCGATCACCGATGACGCGCTGTCGGGTCCGCGCGCGCTGGAGAGCGTGCTCACCTACCCCGACGACCGTCCGGCGGAAACCTCCGGCCTGGATCAGGCACTGCTGCCATTGGCCGCGGGGGGCACGTTGTTCACCCGCACTGCCCGCCTGCTGATGGTCTGAGCCGTAATGGCTTTCGCTGACCCAGTCGTGGCCCGCGGCGGGTCGCGGTGGGAACCGAAACTTGCCGCCGGTTCCCGCCGCACATCAATCCGGTCGAACGGCCTCGACGGCGAGGATCAGTCGCCGACGACGCGGGGCGGTGCGTTGAATCCGTTGAACGCGCCGACCGCGGCGCCGACCGCAGCACCTGCGACGGCAGCCGGTATGGCGACTACGGCCGCGCCCGCGGCAGCGCCGAGGACGGGACCGGCCACCAGGCCGACCGGAAACAGCGGGGCGCCGACGACCAGGCCCGTCACCGCGCCGACGGCGGCGGAACTGAGCTCGATCGGGATGGCCACGGCCGCTCCGGCGACAGCGCCCATGGCGGCGGTGCCGATGGTCTGCCCGGCGATCCGGTCGGAGCGGCTGCGCTCCATGCCGACCGAGTCGAGGAAGGTGGCGAGATTCGCCTCGACCTGCGCGGCATTGTCATTGATCTGGATCGCCTGTTCGTTGTCGATCCAGTCGGGCGCCGGGACGGTCACGTCGCCGAACCGGAACATGCCCGGCGGCGGCGCGATCGGCGGCACCGCCGGCACCGGGACCGGCGCGTGCAGCACGCCCACGGGGGCCAGGTAGCTCTTGTCCGGGGCCTGGCGCGACCACTGGATGGAGCTCTTGGTGTCGCTCGGAATGTGCATGCCCTCATAGGGATTCACATTCGGGGCGTCCGCGGCGGGCCACTGGGCGCGGGGCGCGTCGTCGCGCTGCGCCACCGGCGCGATCTCGGACGGGGCGGCATTGGCGGCGCCGGATCCGACGATCGCCAGGACTAGCGGGACGGCTCCGGCCGCGACCACGTTTCCGACCTTGTTCCGGTGCGGGTTGAGCGCTCGGTGCTTACCTGCGGCCATGCAAAACCTTTCTGATCAAGGTTGAAGCATCGGAAAACATCGACCGACATTCGAGCCCACCGACCACCTGGATTGGTGAGGAACCGGACGACCGAAAAACCTTGTCGTAACCGAAAATTAGCCGTCCGGTGGGGGATTCGGGCAAAAGAAGAGGCCGGAATCCGGGGTGACGGATTCCGGCCTCGGTGGCTCGGCGCTCACTCCTGAGCGGCGGCCTCCTCGGTGATCGTCGTGTCCACCGTGGTGGAGTCGTCGATGCCGGTCGCCCGGTCCGTCGGCGCGCCTGGAGTGGCCGGAGCCAGGTACCCGTTGACCGCGCCGACGGCCCCGCCGACCACGGCGCCGACCGTCGCGGCGGGCACCGCGATCAGGCTCACGGCCGCGGTCGCGCCCGCGACCGGACCGAAGACCCAGCCCGCCGGCGCGAACGGTGTGGCCGCGATCGCGCCGATGACCCCGCCCATGGCGGCGCCGGCGACCTCGAGCGGGGCGGCCACGCCCATGCCGACCACCGCGCCCACGGCGGCGGAGCCGACGGTCTGGGCGGCCATGTGGTCCGACCGGCTAGGTTCGAAGCCGGCCGAGTCGTAGGTGCGGGCCAGGTCGGCCTCGGCGCCCGCGGCGAGCGCGTTCACCTGGGCGGCCTGGTCCGGGGAGAGCCAGACCGGGATGTCGACCTGGACGTCGCCGAAGCGCAGCTTGCCCTCGGGCGCGGCGATCGGCGCGACCTCGGGGGCGGCCATCGGGTCGGGCTGGCGCAGCTTGCCCTGATCGACCGGGGCCAGCGGCGCGTTGGGGATGTCCCGCACGCCGGTGACGGAGTTGCGGCCGACCCGCACGGGCATGACCTCGGCCGCGGGCTCGACCAGATCGGCCGGGGCGACCTCGGCCGCGGTGCCGGCCAGGTAGGCGTGCGCGCCCTCGGCCATGGCCTGCGGGACCGGCACGGTGAGCTTGCCGAACGGAGTGTCCACCACCACGCCGGTCTGGGCGTCGGTGCCGCCCGGCAGCGTGGCCGCGGGTTGGTTGTCGACTACGGCCGGCTGTGAATCGTCGGACGAGACCGGTTCCGCCGCACTGGTTCCGGCGGCGGCGAGGGCCGCGACGAGCGGCAGCGCACCCGCGACCGCCAGTGTCCCCAGACGCCGTCGCCGCGGCACCGTGTTCGATTCACGAACCGTATCGACCGGTTGGCGTTTGCCCATGAATGACCTTCTCTTTCCGAAATATCGACGGATGTCGAACATTCGGACCCGGCTGTGTGCCGGATTGGTCTGGACACGCCGCCCGGTCAGTCCCGCCATCGTGGCGGGGCGGGCGCGGCCGTCAGTCAGCCCGCGCGCTGTCCTGTCGTTTTGCTCGCTTCGGAATTCGCCACGGATTTGCCATTGTCCGAGACGTATTCGGTGGCGCCGATCTGCTTGGCGAGTTCGAGCGCCTCGGCGGGATCGTCGAGCGCTTCCAGGGCCAGGCGCGCGAACACCCACTGCTCGGTGGCCGCCATCTGGCCGCGGTGGCGGCCCAGGAAGGAAACGAACCATTCCAGTACCGTGACGAAGCGGCTGCGGAAGCCGACCAGGTACCACAGGTGCAGACCCAGCCAGGCCAGCCACGCGAAGAAGCCGCTGAACTCCAGCTTGCCCACCTGGCACACCGCGCTGAAGCGCGAGACGGTGGCCATCGAGCCCTTGTCGAAGTACTTGAAGGGCTTGCGGTCCTCGACCTTCTGCTTGCCCTCGTTCTCGGCCTTGATGGCCTTGGCGGCGTAGGTGCCGCCCTGGATCGCGCCCTGGGCCTGCCCGGGCACGCCCGGCACCGACATCAGGTCGCCGACCACGAAGACGTTCGGGTAGCCCTTGATGGTGAGGTCGGGCTCGACGATGACACGTCCGGCCCGGTCCACCTCGGTGCCCTTGGACTTGTCGGCCAGGATCTTGCCCAGTCCGCTGGCCTGCACGCCCGCCGACCAGACCTTGCAGGCCGATTCGATGCGGCGTTCGGAGCCGTCCTTGTCCTTGACGGTGACGCCGCGCGCGTCGACATTGGTGACGATGGCGTTGAGCTGGATCTCGACGCCCATCTTCTCCAGCCGCTTGTGCGCCTTGGCGCCGAGCTTGGGGCCCATCGGGGCGAGCACGGCGCCCGCGCCCTCGACGAGGATGACGCGCGCGTCGCGGGTGTCGATATTGCGGAACGTGCCGTCCAGGGTGCGGTCGGCGAGTTCGGCGATCTGCCCGGCCAATTCGACGCCGGTGGGGCCGGCGCCGACCACGACGAAGGTCATGAACCGGTCGCGGGTCTCCTGGTCGGCGGCCAGTTCGGCCTCCTCGAAGGAGCCGAGGATGCGCGCCCGCAGTTCGAGGGCGTCGTCAATGGTCTTCATGCCGGGGGCGTAGGTGGCGAAGTGGTCGTTGCCGAAGTACGACTGCTGTGCGCCCGCCGCGACGATCAGGCTGTCGAACGGGGTGACGTAGTCCCGGTTGAGCAGCCGCGAGGTGACCGAGCCGCCCTCGAGGTCGATGTCGGTGACCTCGCCCATGATCACCTGCGTGTTCTGCTGCTTGCGCAGCACGATGCGGGTGGCGGGGGCGATCTCGCCGACCGACAGGATGCCGGTCGCGACCTGGTACAGCAGCGGCTGGAACAGGTGCGTGGACGTCTTGGAGATGAGGGTGATGTCGACATCGGCCTTGCGCAGGTGCTTGCAGGCGAACAGTCCACCGAAACCGGAACCGATCACCACCACCCGATGGCGCTGTGCGACGGAATTCTCGGCGTTCATCTAGTTCCTGCTCCTCGCCAGACGGTGAAACTACGACAACTCACGCACAACGGTAATGCAGTGTGAGTAGCGCAGCCCAATCAGGACCGACCGAAAACAGACCTTCCAGACAGCTGCCTCGAAAATACAATATGGGCGGTCGTTCAGTCAGGATTGGCGCGAGGAGCGCGGCGGGCGGCTGTCGCGGCCCGCCGCCGCACACTTTCCCGGTCCGGGATCAGCGTCCCTGGAACAGCAATTGCGCTACGTGCGTAGTGGTTTCGGAGCCGTCGGCGTATCCGCCCTGCATGCCCTGCTCGGTCATGATCGCGAGGGTGTAGCGCTCACCCGGGCCGGCGAAACCGACCGAGTTGACCACCCAGCCGCCCTGCTCGTCGGACCAGCCGTTCTTCAGACCCGGGTTCATCGCCGCGCCCGCGCCCCACACGCCCCAGTGCTGGTTGGTGTCGACGTGACGCATCCGGTCGAGCAGGTAGGCGCGGTCGTCGGGGTGCATGCGGGTGAGGATGTTGTCCATCAGCCGATCCAGGTCGGCGGGGGAGCACTGCTGGAAGCCCCAGTCCGGAAAGATCTTGAGCTGCTCGATGGAGGTGGTCGGCGGCAGCGGGGTCAGGCCGACCATGCCGTTGGCGCGGAAGGCGTTGTTGAACGACATGCGGTCGAACCCGGCGAACTTGTTCCACAGGATGTCGGCGGCATTGTCGTTGGAGGTTGCCAGCATCGACTCCATGAGTGCGCGGTCGTCGGGGCCGAGCACGATGGCGCCGACCCGGGCGCGGTTCAGCAGATCCTCCGCGATTGCCAGCTTGATGGTGGAGGCGGTCCAGAAGTTGGTGTCCGCGTTGGCATTCCGGTAAATGCCGCCGGTGACGCGGTCGCGCATCACATAGCCGGTGACGCCGGGGCGCAGGGCGAGGTAATTGTCGACCGCGGCGATGCGCGCGCTCATGTCGGCGTCGAATCCCGCGATCGGGCCCTGGGTGTGCACCGGGATCGCGCCGGCGACGGGAATGAGGGCGGGGGCGGCCGGAATCAGGGCAGCGGCCGCGAGGACACAAGCGGAGGAGGCCACGCGCCGGGCCTGGGAGGAACGCACGAGGGATCACAATAGAGGGGACAATGCCCGATTCGCACGTCTTGCAGGTGTTCGGGTTGTCTGTTATCGAATCGACACTGTCGCACGGATTTTCACGCGCTCCCAAATGTCCGCTGCGGGCGTTCTCGGAGGATTGTCCCGATCAGTGGAAAGCGGCGCGTAGCTCTTCGATGCCGCGGCCGTTCAAGCGATAGCAGTGCTCGAAAGCCTCGGTATGGCGATCCCGCGGCCACGAGCGCAACACCACGCCGCGTCCGTAATGGCGGGAGTTGACCAGTTCCCAGCGGTCTCCCACCCGCCGCACCGTGAACCCGGTTCGGGGGACCAGGGGAATCACCGACGCAGACATGTACGCGGACCAGCCTTTCAGCGAGAAATGAGAACCACCCCGAAAGGCACTGTCGCATACCACACTCGAAATTCGCAGTGACGCGCCCTAGCAAATACCTGGCGTGTGGCAGGTGTCACCCGGCGAGCCGCGGCGCTCGGTGTTTGCATGTCGTTCGCCAACTGTATAAACACAGCTCGTGCACATTCACCGGGCCGAACGAGCGGATACCCTCGCCGACGCGCTCGCCGGGCTGCTCAGCGCACCGCTCGGCGATCCGTTCACCCCGGAAGTGGTGGCCGTTCCGGCCAAGGGGATCGAACGCTGGCTGAACCAGCGGCTGTCCACGGTGCTCGGCAGCGGCGCGGGCACCGACGGCATCTCGGCCAATATCGACTTCGCGGATCCGGCGGCGCTGGTGTCCACCGTGCTCGCCGAGGCGACGGGCGTGGACCCCGAGCGGGACCCGTGGTCTCCGGAGCGACTGGTCTGGACGCTGCTCCCGGTGCTCGACGAGGTCTTGGCCGAACCATGGGCCGCGGTGCTGGCGCGCCATCTCGGGAACGGAGACGCGGGCGGGTACCGGGTGGGTCGGCGCTACGCGACCGCGGCCCGGATCGCGGCGCTGTTCGACAGCTATGCCGCCCAGCGCCCGGCCATGATCCTCGACTGGTCCGGCGGGCGCGACACCGATGGCGCGGGGCACGAGCTGCCGTCCGATCTGGTGTGGCAGGCGATGCTGTGGCGGCGGGTGCGCGGCGTGGTCGGGGTGCCGGGTCCCGCCGAACGGCTCGCATCGGCGTGCGCGCGGCTGCGGAGCGACCCGTCGATCGTGTCTGTGCCGGAACGGATCTCGCTGTTCGGGGTGACGCGGCTGACCACCGATCAGCTGGAGGTGCTCTCGGCGCTGTCGGCCGGACGGCAGGTGCACCTGTGGCTGGTGCATCCCAGCCCGGCTCTCTGGACCAAACTGGCCGACGCCGAGGTGATCCCGAATTCCGGTGTGCGCGTGCGGCATCCGCTGCTCGCGGCGCTCGGCCGGGACGTGCGCGAGTTGCAGGAGCGGCTGGCCGGATACGACCACATCGACACCTATCACCCGGGGCCCGAGTCCACGGGGCCGCGCACGCTGCTCTCCGAGCTGCAGTCCGCGGTGCGTCAGGACCGGTGGTCGCTGATGCCCGACCCGAGCCTGGCCGACGGGACCGTCACCGTGCACTCCTGCCACGGCCCCGCGCGGCAGGTGGAGGTGCTGCGCGATGCGCTGCTGAGCGTCTTCGCCGCCGATCCGACGCTGGAACCCCGCGACGTCATCGTGCTCTGCCCCGATGTCGAGAGCTACGCCCCCTTGGTGCGGGCGGCGTTCGGGCAGTGGTCCCTCGACGGGGCCGAGCCCGGCCATCCGGCGCACGGGCTGCGGGTGCGGCTGGCCGATCGTGCGCAGCGGGCCGTCAATCCGGTGCTCGACGTGGTGGGCACGCTGCTCGAGCTGGCCGACGGCCGCGTCACCGTGACCGAGGCGCTGGATCTGTGTGCGGCCGAACCGGTTCGGGTGCGCTGCGGCTTCGACGACGACGATATCGAGCGGCTGCGGGAATGGGCCGCCGAGACCGGTGCGCGGTGGGGGATCGGGCAGCGGCAGCGGCAGGCGTTCGGGCTCGGGGACTTCCCGCAGAACACGCTCAATGCCGCCGTGGACCGGATCCTGCTCGGGGTGGCGGCCGGCGAATCCAGTGAGGACTGGCTGGATCTGGTGCTGCCGCTCGACGACGTCGACAGCAACGACATCGATCTGGGCGGGCGGTTCGCCGAATTCGTGGACCGGCTCGCGGTGTGCCTGCGCGACCTGCGCGGCTCCACCCTCGACGAACCGGCGGGCAGCGCACGGCCCGCGGCGGAATGGTCCGCGGTGCTGGGGCGGGCCCTGGACCTGCTCACCGAGGTGCCCGCGAGCAACGGCTGGATGGCGGTGCAGGCGCGCCGGGAGCTGGCGACCGCGCTCGAACCCGCCGGCGCGATTCCCTTGCGGCTCAGCGATATCGGCGCGCTGTTGAACGCCCGGCTGGCCGGGCGGCCCTCACGCGCCAACTTCCGGACCGGGGAGCTGACCGTGTGCACCATGGTGCCGATGCGGTCGGTGCCGCATCGGGTGGTGGTGCTGCTGGGGCTCGACGACGAGGTGTTCCCGCGCGCCGGCGGCGTGGACGGTGACGACGCGCTGGCCCGGCATCGCTGCCCCGGGGATCGGGATCCGCGCAGCGAGGATCGGCAGCTGCTGCTCGACGCCATCATGTCGGCAGGGGAGCGACTCGTGTTGCTGCACACCGGATCCGATCCGGTGTCGGGTGCGCATCGCCCGCCCGCGATTCCGCTGGCCGAACTCCTCGACACCGTGCGCGCGCATATCGGCGCGGACGCGATGGACCGGGTCCTGACGCGGCATCCGTTGCAGCCCTTCGATCGCCGCAATTTCCGGCCCGAGAACCCGTTCAGCTTCGACACCGTCGCGCTGGCGGGCGCGCAGGCCGCCGGGCGTGCACCGCACCCGCGCCCGCTGTTCCTGCCCACCCCGTTGGCCGCACGCGAGCCCGGCGATGTCGAGCTGTCGGATCTGGTGGCCTTCGCCGAACATCCGGTGCGGGCATTCCTGTGGCAGCGCTTGGGAATCCGGGTGCCCGAGGACGAGGAGGAGATCGCCGACCGCCTCCCCATCGAGCTCGACGGCCTGACCAAATGGAACATGGGCGAGCGGATGCTCTCGGCCCGGCTCACCGGTGTGGACCCGAACGTGCTGCGCGCCGCGGAGTGGCGGCGCGGCACCCTGCCGCCGTTCGGGATGGGCGCCGCGGTCCTCGACGAAGTCGAGGGCACCGTCGACCAGCTGGTGCGGGTGGCGCGGCCGCTGCACGAGATCCCCGCGCGCACCATCGATATCGCCGTCGACCTCGGTGACGGCCGCCGCCTGACCGGCACGGTCCCCGACGTCCACGACGACGCGCTGCTGCGCACCACCTTCTCCCGGCTGGCCCCGAAACATCGGATGGCGGCGTGGATCCGGTTGCTGGCGCTGGCCGCCACCGGCACCCACCAGTCGTGGCGCGCGATCACCATCGGCCGTGGCAAACACCACCGCCCCGCCTGGCAGTCCACGCTCACCGCGCCGCCCGCTCCGCTGGCCCGCGGTCTGCTGCGTGATCTCGCGCTGCTGCGCGACGAGGGCCTGACCGAGCCGCTGCCCATCGCCCCGTCGGCCTCGGCGACCTACGCCGAGCGCCGCCTGGCGGGCGCGACTCCTGGCGACGCCCTGCACGCCGCCGGCCAGGACTTCGACGACCGTTTCGGCGAACACACCGACCGCTACTTCCGCCACATCTTGGGTCGCACGCCGCGCTTCGACCAGCTCACCGAGGCCGCGGCCCCCGCCCCGCCCGGTATCGATTCCGAACCGACCCGTTTCGGTGAACTGGCGCGCCGTCTCTGGAATCCCCTGCTCACCAACGAGAATCAGGGCCAGCCATGACCACCCCGAGGAGCACCACCCCGCCCGTGACCGCCCCCGGGAGCCCCGCATGACCGACGACCTGTTCTCCCTCACCGACCCCGACCTGGCCCCGCGCCCCGCGCCGCGCACGCGACGCCGGGCGGACGGGACCGTCGGTGAACCCCGCCGTGATCAGATATCGCCCGAGATTGCCGCCGACTTGTTCGACACACCCGTCGAATCACCGGTGGACTCCGACCAGATCATTCGTACCGAGGCTGCGGGCGAAGGGCTGTGGGATGCGCCGCGGGCCGACCCGCCCACTGAGGCCGGCCGGGTGGGTCGGTCCGAATCGGTCGAGGCGTCGGCGGATGCGGGGAATCGGTTCGAGTTGACCGGGCCGCTGCCGACCGGGACGACCGTGCTCGAGGCGAGCGCGGGGACCGGGAAGACGTACGCCATCGTGGGGTTGGCGGTGCGGTTCGTCGCCGAGCTGGGGGTGGATATCTCGGAGCTGCTGCTGGTGACGTTCAGCCGGGCGGCGACGCAGGAGTTGCGGGAGCGGACGCGGGATCGGTTCGTGGGGGTGGCGGCCGCGCTGGCCGAACCCGAGCGAGCGCTGGCGTCCGGGGACGAGCTGATCCGGCATCTGGCGCAAGGGAATCCGGGGGAGATCGCGACGCGGCGGGAGCGGCTGCTGACGGCGCTGTCGGACTTCGACGCGGGGACCATCGCGACGACGCACAGCTTCTGTCAGCGGATGCTGGACGAACTGGGATTGTCGGGGGAGCAGGACCCGGGGGTGCGGCTGGTCGAGGGGGTCGCCGACGTGGTGTCCACGGTCGCCGACGATCTGTATCTGAGCCGGTACGCGCGGAGCGGGTCGGTGTTCGGGCCCGCGGACGCGCAGCGGCTGGCCGCGGCGGCGGTGGGGGATCCGCACGCGTTGTTGCTGCCCGAGGCCGAGGGCGAGGATGATCCGGCGGCCGAGCGGGTGGCGTTCGCGTCGGCGGTGCGGGTGGAAACGGCTCGGCGGAAACGGCTTTCGGGGCTGCGCGACTTCGACGACCTGCTGGTGCTGCTGCACGAGGTGCTGGCCGATCCCGAGCACGGGCCGCGCGCGTGTCAGCGCATCCGGGACCGGTATCGGGTGGCGCTGGTCGACGAGTTCCAGGACACCGATCCGCTGCAGTGGGACATCCTGCGCCGCGCCTTCCACGGGCACGCCACCCTGGTGCTGGTCGGGGACCCGAAGCAGGCCATCTACGCGTTCCGCGGCGCGGAGGTGCTGAGCTACCTGGATGCCGTGGCGCACGCGGACAGCAAGCGTGAGCTCACCACGAATCGGCGCAGCGACGCGGGACTGCTGAGCGCGCTGGAACACGTGCACGGCGGTGCGGCGTTGGGGCACAAGGAGATCACCGTGCACCGGGTGGCGGCGACCCGGCCGTTCTCGCGGCTCTCCGGCGCGCCGGAACGGGTGACGCCGCTGCGGTTGCGGTGCCTGCCGCGTAGTGGCGCGGGGCCGCTGAACAAGTCGGGGTATCCGACCGTGGGCCGGCAGCGGGAACGGGTAGCGATGGATGTCGCCGCCGATATCGTCGGGCTGCTGGGGTCCGGGGTGCTGATCGACGCCGGGACCGCCGGCGAAAGGCCCGTCGGGCCGGGCGATATCGCGGTGCTGGTGCGCAATCGCTCGCAGTTGGAGATGGTGCGCGGCGAGCTGGAGGCCGCCGGGGTCGCCTCGGTCCTGGCCGGCGGCGCGAGCGTATTCGGGACACCGGCCGCGACGGAATGGCTGTGGGTGCTGCGCGCCGTCGAGCAGCCGCACCGTGGTGACCGGGTGCGGTTGGCTGCCGGGACGGCGCTGCTCGGGCTGAGCGCGCAGGAGATCGACGGTGGGGGACCGGATCTGGTGGGCCGGCTCAGCGCCGAACTGCGCGACGCGGCCCGGCTGTTCGCGCGCGCGGGCTTCGCCGCGGTCGCCGAGAAGCTCAGTGCCGAAACCCGATTGGCGCCGCGTCTGCTGGCCCTCGAGGGCGGCGAACGGCAGCTCACCGACCTGCGGCAGATCGCGCAACTGCTCGACGACGCCGCCCTGCGCGAAGGTTTGGGCCTGTCCGCGCTGACTCGCTGGCTGGCAGACCGGGTGCGCGATCCGGCGTCCGGCAGTGTCGCCGATCGCAGCCGTCGCCTGGATCGGGACGCGGCGGCCGTGCAGGTCGCCACCGTGCATGCCAGCAAGGGCCTCGAATTCCCGGTCGTATACCTGCCTTTCGCGTGGGACGCGGCCAAACTGCGCAATCCGCCTACCCTGCTGTTCCACGACGAGCAGGGCCGCCGCGTGCTGGACGTCGGCGGCTCCGAGGCGCCCGGCTACAGCTCCCGCCGCCTGCGCGCCGAAACCGAGGAGCAGGCCGAGGAACTGCGGCTGCTCTATGTGGCGTTGACCCGCGCGGGCGCGCAGGTCGTGGCCTGGTGGGCGCCCTCCTATGACACCCAGACCGCGCCGCTGCACCGCATGCTGCTCGGCCGGGAGCCGGGCAGCCCCGCCGTGGCGGACAAGGTGCCGGTGCCCGCGGATTCGGTGGTGCTGGAACGGATTCGGGAGTGGGCGTCCACCGCCGAGCCGGGCGTCATCGCGGTCGAACCGGTGCACGAATTCACCCGTGCCCGGCTGCCCCACGACGACACCGCCACCGCCGCCGAGCCGCTGGCCGCCGCCCGCTTCGACCGCGCCCTGGACCAGGCATGGCGGCGCACCTCCTATTCGGCGCTGACCGCGGGCGCCCACGACGCGCTGCCCGCCGCCGACCTGCCCGAAGGCGGCGGCGTCGCCGACGAACCGGCCGATCCGGCCGTGCTCGCCGACGACCTCGACGCGTTCGCGGGAGCCGCACCGTCGCTGATGAATTCGCTGCCCTACGGCGCGGAGTTCGGCACGCTCGTGCACGAGGTGCTCGAGTACGTCGACACCGACGCACCCGACCTGGCCGCCGAGATCCGGGCCCGCTGCCTGCACGCGGTGGGGGAGCAGATGTTCGACGCCGACCCGGACGTGCTGGCGGGGGCGCTGCTGGCGGTCATGCACACACCCATCGGCGACGGGACGCTCGCCGGATTCTCGACGCGGGACCGATTGAGCGAACTGGACTTCGAACTGCCGCTGGCCGGAGGCGACCACCCGGTCGCCGCCCGCGTGACCGTCCCGCGCATCGCGGACTTGCTGCGCCGCCACCTGCCCGCCGACGACATTTTCGCTCCGTACGCCGATCAGCTCGCCCACCTCGACGACACTCCGTTGCGCGGCTACCTGACCGGCAGCATCGACGCGGTACTGCGCACGGCCGGACCGCGATTCCTGGTCGTCGACTACAAGACCAACCGGCTCGGCGTCGGCGACCTCACCGTGGCGCACTACACCCGCGAACGCATGGCCGCGGAGATGATGCGCTCCCACTATCCGTTGCAGGCCATCCTGTATTCGGTCGCCCTGCACCGCTATCTGCGGTGGCGGCTGCCCGGCTACGACCCCGCCGAACACCTGGGCGGCATCCGCTACCTGTTCGTCCGCGGCATGATCGGCCCCGAAACCCCGGACGGCTGTGGCGTTTTCGACTGGTATCCGCCCGCCGGACTGGTCGTGGACCTGTCGGCCCTGCTCGCCGGGGATCTGGAGGTGCGTCGATGACCTCGATCCAAGTGGCGCAGCGCGGAACCGGGCTGTTGCAGGTGTTCAATACGGCCGGGGTCCTCTCCGCCGCGGATGTCCATGTGGCGCTGCGGCTGGCGCGGCTCGGTGGGGAGCGGTCGGAGGCGGCCGTTTTCGCGACCGCGCTGGCGGTGCGTGCGGTGCGGTCCGGGTCGGTGTGCCTGGAAGTGCGGCGCATGCACGAGATCGGCGTGGACGCCGAGGGGACCGAGGAGTCGGCCATCGATCCGGCGACCTTGCCGTGGCCCGAGGTGGAATCGGTGATCGCGGCGCTGCGGGTGAGTCCGCTGGTGACCGGCAGTCCGGCGGGGCCGCTGCGGCCGTTGCGACTGATCGACCCGCCCGGTGATTCGGGGCCCTTGCTCTACCTGGACCGGTATTACCGGCAGGAGGAGACGATCCGTCGCGTGCTCACCGAGCGTGCCGCCTCGCATCCGATGGTGGACGCGGAACTGGTGCGCCGCGAACTGGATCGGCTGTTCCCCGACCACAGTGGGCCCGGTGAACCGCCGGACCGGCAGCGGTTGGCGGCCGCGCTGGCCACCACCCAGTGGACGACCGTCGTCGCCGGCGGGCCCGGAACCGGCAAGACGCACACCATCGCTCGCGTGCTGGCACTGCTGGTGGCGCATCAGCAAGCCGTGCCGGGCGCATCGGCGCTGCGGATCGCGCTGGCCGCCCCGACCGGCAAGGCCGCCGCGCGCATGCAGGAGGCGGTGCGCGAGCAGGCCGGTGAGATCGGGCTGCCCGTACTGACCGCCGCCACCCTGCACCGGCTGCTGGGCTGGCAGCGCGGCGGTGCGGGACGGTTCAAGCACAACGAATTCAACCGGCTGCCCTACGACGTGATCGTGGTGGACGAGACGTCCATGGTGTCGCTGACCATGATGAGCCGCCTGCTGCCCGCCGTGCGGCCCGACGCGCGGCTGGTGCTCGTCGGCGACCCCGACCAGCTGGCGTCGGTCGACGCGGGCGCGGTGCTCGCCGATCTGGTGGCGGGACCCGTTCCGGGACAGGCGAATCCGGTGCTGGACCGGATCCTCGGCGGCGAGTTGCAGGGCACGGCCGCGCATCCGGACGCGCTGTCGGGCCGGGAACGGGAACGGCTGCGCGGCGGCATCGTCCGGCTGACCCGGGGTCGTCGCTTCGGTGGGCGGATCGCCGAACTGGCGGTCGCGATTCGCGCGGGTGACGCCGACGGCGCGCTGGCGTTGCTCGCCGACGGCGGCGACGAACTGTCGCTGCACGCGCCCGACGACATCGCGGGCGTGCGGGCCGATGTGCTGCGCGCTGCCCGCGAGGCCACCGATGCCGCCACGGCGGGTGAGGCCGGCGCCGCGCTCACCGCCCTCGAATCGCATCGGCTGCTGTGTGCGCACCGCCAGGGCCCCTACGGCGTCGAGCGCTGGGACCGGCTGGCCGCGGGCTGGGTGATCGGGGCCGGGATCAGCGCTGATCCCGGTGCCGGACACTGGTATCCGGGCCAACCGCTGCTGGTCACCGCCAACGACCACGAGGCGCGCATCTACAACGGCGACACCGGTGTCATCGTCCGCGCCCCGGACGGCACCCTGCGGGCGGCGTTGCAGCGCGGCACCGAACCGTATCTGGTGCACCCCACCCAGTTCCCGGGCGTGACGACGGTCTACGCCATGACGATCCACCGCAGTCAGGGCAGCCAGTACGACACCGTGTCGACGGTCCTGCCCGGCCCCGAATCGACGCTGCTCACCCGAGAGCTGCTGTACACGGCCGTGACCCGCGCGCGCCGCCACGTGCGGATCCTCGGCACCGAGGAGTCCATCCGCTCCGGTATCGCCCGGCGGGTGCTGCGCGCCAGCGGCCTGCGCAACCGGGAGTGACGTCCGGATCGGGACACGCCTGTGGGGGTGCAGAGTTTCGTGGACCGTGCGGGCGGCGGGCGCTGCGGCGTAGCGTGAACGGGGTGCAATAGCCGTGTAGCCGTACGCTTTCGGCGTTCGGCGTCCGAACCAGGGGAGGGTGGACGTGGTCGATGCCGACGGTGATCAGGACGTGGATTCGGTGGTGTCGGGGGACGGGACTCGGATCGAGTATCTGACGACCGGTTCCGGGCCGGGGGTGATCGTGATTCCGGGAGTGCTGGCGCTGGCGAGCGGCTACGAGCGGTTCGCGAAGGCGCTGGCCACCGCGTTCACTGTGCACACCATCGAACGGCGAGGGCACGGGCACAGCGGCCCGCAGCGGGCGGATCACGGGGTCGAGGACGATTGCGCGGATGTGCGAGCGCTACGGGACAAGACCGGCGCGGCATTCCTGATCGGGCACAGCTACGGGGGATTCGTGGCGCTCGAGGCGGCCCGCGGGAACGCGGATATCGCGAAGGTCGCGGTGTACGAGCCGGGACTGTCGGTGAACGGGTCCATGCCGTTGGGGTGGATGGACGCCTATGAGAAGTACTTGGCCCGGGGCAAACCCTTCGATGCCTTCATCGAATTCTTGCGGTCGATCGGGCCGGACGCGATCCGTAAGACGCCGCGGTGGATGTTCCGGCGCATGATGCCGATCATGATGAAGGCCCCCGAGCAGGAGGAGGTCTTCGCGCAGCTGCCGCAGAATCTTGTCGAGCATCGCCAGTACGCGCGGTTCGACGGCACATACCGGAATTACGCGGAGATCACCGCCGCAGTGCTGCTCCTCTACGGGGATCGGGACCGGCGGTCGTGGACCGCCTCCGACGAGGACCTACTCGCCTCGGTGATCCCGAATCATGAGCGCGCGACGCTGCCGGGCCTCGACCACTTCGGCATCGACAAGGGTGCGCCGGAGCAGGTGGCGGGCGTGGTCGCGGAATTCCTGTCGCGTTCGTAGCGGCATCCGCCGCCGCGATCGTGCCGTGGTGGATACGCTGAGGTCATGGCCACTACGCCGGAGCACGTCGATGTGCTCATCGTCGGGGCCGGATTGTCCGGCATCGATGCCGCCTACCATGTCCAGCGCGCCTTCCCGGAGCGGACATACGCTCTGCTGGAGGCGCGGGAGGTCAGCGGCGGCACCTGGGATCTGTTCCGCTACCCGGGGATTCGCTCCGACTCCGACATGTTCACCCTCGGCTATCGGTTCCGGCCCTGGCTGGGCGCGAAGGCCATCGCCGATGGCGACGACATCCTCGCCTACCTGCGTGACACGGCCGCCGAGAACGGCATCGACCGCCACATCCGGTACCGGCACCGGGTGGTGCGGGCGGAATGGTCGTCGGAGACCCAGCGCTGGACGGTGACCGCCGACCATGCCGGCGAACCGGTCACGATGACCGCGAACTTCCTGTTCAGCTGCTCGGGCTACTACCGCTACGACGAGGGCTACATCCCGGACTTCCCGGGCACGGAACGCTTCGCGGGCCCGATCATCCACCCCCAGCACTGGCCCGGGCAGGTCGACGTCGCCGGCAAGCGGGTGATCCTCATCGGCTCCGGCGCCACCGCCGTCACCCTCGCCCCCGCCCTGGTCGAGCAGGGCGCGCAAGTGACCATGCTGCAACGCTCACCGTCCTACATCATCTCCTTGCCCGACCGCGACGGCATCGCCGACCTCGCCCGCAAAGTCCTCCCCGCTCGCCCCGCCTACGCGGTGGCCCGCGCCAAGAACGTCGCCCTCAGCACCGCGATGTATCAACTGTCGCAACGCTATCCGAAGCGCATGCGGGCCTGGATCCGCGGCTGGCAGGAGCGCTGGCTCCCGAAGGGCTACGACCTCGACACCCACTTCAACCCCAGCTACAAGCCCTGGGATCAACGACTGTGCCTCTCGCCCAACGGCGACTTCTTCCGCGCCATCCGCCACGGCAAGCTGGAGCTGGTCACCGACCGGATCGTCACCTTCACCGAATCCGGCCTGAGCCTGGAATCCGGCCGCGACCTCGACGCCGACATCATCATCACCGCGACGGGCCTGAACCTCGTCCCCTTCGGCGGTCTCGCCCTGGCCGTGGACGGCCAGGACATCAACCTCCCCGACACCATGGCCTACAAGGCGATGATGCTGTCCGGCATCCCGAATTTCGCGTTCATCATCGGCTACACCAACGCCTCCTGGACGTTGAAGGCAGACCTGGTGTGCGAGTACGTCATCCGCCTGCTCCGCCACATGGACGCCAACGGCTACACCAAGGCCACGCCCATCCGCGACCCCGCCATCGGCCCCGCCCCCTTCCTCGATTTCGAGCCCGGCTACGTCCTGCGCTCCCTCGCGGTTCTCCCCAAACAGGGCACCCGCGCCCCCTGGAAGCTCCACATGAACTACCTGCGCGACCTCCCCGCCCTGCGCTACGGCAAGCTCACCGACCCCGCCATCCGCTTCGAACGCGGCTAGCGCATCGGTTCTCCCGCAACCGAGTTGCGCGCGGCTGTCCCGCTACCGCCAGGGCGAGGGTGTGCCGCGGCCGCCGTGTCCGCCGGCGGGGGCGATGGCGGCGATACGCGCGAGGTCCGCTGCGGTGAGCGCGATGTCGGCGGCCGCGATGTTCTGCGCGACGCGGTCGGGGTTGCGGGAGCCGGGAATCGGGACGATGTCGTCGCGTTGCGCGAGCGTCCAGGCCAGGGCCAGCTGCGAGACGGTGATGCCCGCGGCGGCCGCGAGTTCGGTCAGCTGATCGACGATGTGCGTATTGGCCTCGTAGTTGTCGGCGTGCCACCAGGGCACGTGGCTGCGGAAGTCGCCCGAGTCGTACTCGTGCGCCGGTTTCGCTGCACCGGTGAGGAATCCGCGCGCCAGCGGCGAGTATGCGACGAACCCGATACCGAGCTCCTCGAGCAGCGGGAACAGTGGTTCGGCGTCCGGCGCGAAGATCGAGTACTCGGTTTGCAGCGCCGAGATCGGGTGCACGGCATGGGCTTTGCGAATGACCTCGGGCGTGGCTTCCGACAGGCCGAGGTATCGCACCTTGCCGGCGTCGACGAACTCGGCCATGGTGGCGACGACGTCCTCGATCGGCACGGCGGGGTCGACCCGGTGCTGATAGAGCAGGTCGATGCTGTCCACGCCCAGGTTGCGCAGGCTGGCCTCGACCACCTCGCGAATGTGCTCGGGTCGCGAGTCGGTGCCGAAGCGGCGGGTGAACCCGAACTTGGTGGCGATCACCACCTCGTCGCGAAACGGCGCCACCGCGCCCCCGAGCAGCTTCTCGCCCTCTCCCCAGCCGTACATCTCGGCGGTGTCGAAGAAGGTCACGCCGAGGTCGTGGGCCCGGCGGATAGCGGCGACCGATTCGGTGTCATCGCTGGCCCCGTAACCGACCACGGTGCCCATCGACCCGTAGCCCATCGCCGAGACGGTCAAACCTTGCTTTCCCAGAGTCCTGTGCTGCACGTATCGACCTTTCCCATTGCCAAACCGAACTGTTTGGTTTGACGCTACGCCGGCTGATCAACTCGGTCAAACCAAACAGTTCGGTTTGATAGGGTGCTAAGGTGCCGCCCGCGTCCAGAACCGACTCGTCCCGTGACCGCATCGTCGAAGCGGCCACGGCCGAATTCGCCCGGCACGGCATCGCCGGTGCGCGCATCGACCGGATCGCGAAGTCCGCCCGGACCAGCAAGGAGCGGGTCTACGCCTACTTCCGCAGCAAAGAAGAGCTCTACGGATTCGTCGTGGCCCACGAACTCGACGCGGTCGCCGAGGCGACCCACATGGATCCCGCCGACCTCCCCGGCTACGCCGGCCGAGTCCATGACTACTTCGTCGCCAACCCCGACAACCTCCGCCTGATGCGCTGGGGCCAACTCGAATTCGCCGCCACCGGCTCCGACGCCGCCACCCGCGCCACCGTCACCGGCAAGGCCGAAAAACTCCGCCGCGCCCAGCACGAAGGACTGCTCGACCCCGCCTGGGACCCCCTCGACATCCTCATCTTCGTCAACCAGATCGCGATGGCCTGGGCCGAGCAACCCGGCCTGATACCCACCGAAAACCCTGCGCGCGACCAATTCCTGGCGGACCGCCGAGCAGCGGTCGTCGCGGCGGTCGAGCGGCTCTTTCCTCCGTTCGTCGGCCGGACGAACCGACGCTCATAGCGACCGATCGACTGACCCCGCCGCATTCCTCGCAGCCAGGGTCCCCCTACGCTGCCATCGTGACCGACAGCCCCACCTTCCTCTGCCCCTGCTGCTCCGAACGGCACGACGGCCCCCCGTTCAGTTACGCGATGCCCGCGCCCGCGTACTGGAACGACGACCTCGCGCACGAACCGGGCAACGTCCTCGGCGAGGAGCAGTGTGTGATCGCCGGACCGCACTACTTCGTGCGGGCGAATCTCGTCCTGCCGGTTGTGGACGCCGACACCGAGTTCGTCTGGGGCGTATGGGTATCGCTGAGCGAGCAGAACTTCCGGCAGATGGAATGTCTGTGGGACAAGCCCGAACGAGTCGACGAACCACCCTATTTCGGCTGGCTGTCCACTGTGCTCCCGCTCTATGAACCGTCGACCCTGAACCTCAAGACCAAACTCCGCACTCAGCCGCCGGGAACCCGCCCCCTCCTCGATTTGGAACCCACCAACCACCCGCTCGCCGTCGAGCATCGCACCGGAATCACCCGTGCCCGAGTCCAAGCCATAGCCGAACAACTCCTGCACGGGCCGGCGTCCAACGGATAAGTGGCCCTATCGGATCTGCCCGGCCCACCTGATCGCTCGATGGTCGGCTACCCCCGGTGGTGGTTGCGGTGAGTGGTGGTGTCCGGGGCGGTGGTGGTGGAGTATGGGTGCGCGCATGACTGGGGGTATTCGATGAGTTGCCAAGCGGGAGTGGGCATTCGATAGTCGATTCGTGGAATCAAATCGTTTCGGTTCGGTCGTCGGGGCTCCTCGGGTGGGGGTCGGGCAGTGAGCAAACTTGTTATTGCGGCGATGGGGACTCGGGGCGATGTGGCGCCACTGCTGGACGTGGGGCTGCGGTTGCGGGAGGCGGGGCATGACGTCGTCGTCGCCGCGCATTGTTTGTTCCGGGAGTTGATCACCGAGTCGGGGCTCGAATTTCGGCTGATGGGCGCCGATGTCAAGGTGGACGAGTCGGATCCGTTCGCGGTGGATCTGAGCGGGCACGAGGATCTGGTGGTGCCGGACAAGCTGGCCTGGCCGGAGGGGCAGCGGTTTCTGGGGAATGGGCTGATCGAGGCGTTGATCGATGAGCCCGCGGATGCGTTGCTGCTGAGTCCGATCACCGAGTTCTCGGGCTTTCAGCTCGCCGAGGCGAAGGGGATTCCGGCTATCGGGTTGCGGCTGTTCCCGCTGTCGGCGACGGCGCAGCATCCGCCGAGTTTGTTCGGGGACAAGGATTTCGGCGGATTCCGTAATCGGCGTGCGGCCGATTTCGGGGCGTGGTTGTTCGACACCGTGTACCGCGGTCCGGTCGCGGATTTCCGGCGTGATCTGGGTCTGCCGAAGGTGTCCCCCCGGGAATTGCGCCGACGGCGCACCGTTTCGGAATGGCCGGTGCTGCACGGATATTCGCCGAGTGTTTCGCCGCGGCCCGCGGACTGGCGGCCGGGGCTGGAGGTCTCCGGCTATTGGTGGCCGCCCCGGCCGATCGACTGGGAGCCGCCCGCCGAGCTGGTGGATTTCCTCGCGGACGGACCGCCCCCGGTCTTCGTCGGATTCGGCAGCACCACCGAAGGCCGGGAACGCCGGACCGAGTTCTCGGAGATGCTGAACGAGACGCTGAGACGGTTCGGCGGTCGGGCGCTGGTGCAGACCGGGTGGATGAACCTCGACATCAGCGGTGACGATGTGCTGACCATCGGCAGCGTGCCCTACGACTGGCTGTTCCCGCAGGTCGCGGCCGCCATCCACCACGGCGGCGCCGGAACGACGTCGGCGAGTCTGCGGGCGGGCATGCCATTCGCCGCGGTGCCCGGTCAGGCGGATCAGGGTTTCTGGGCGCGGCGGATGCGGGAACTCGGCGTCAGCCCGGCGACGATCCCTTTGCAAAAGCTGTCGATCGACGGCTTGGTCTCCGCCTTGCACGCGTTGACCGCCGACAGTTTCTACCGCGACAACGCGGGCCGGTTGGCCGACCGGATCGCGCTGGAAGACGGTGCTGGCACCGCGGTCAAGGTCATCGAGGCCCACCTCGCCGCGTACTGACCGCGTCGAATCCGCTCAGTCGGCGGGCCATTCGATCGCCGGTTCCTGGTCGGCGCTCAGGAGGAAGTGGGCGAGGAAGACGACATCCTGGTCCAGGGCGTCGAATTGGGCAATGCGGGTGGATTCCGGTTCGAAGAACACGTCGCCGGGGCGCAGGGTGATCAGGGGTTCGCCGTCGATGCGGTAGGCGACGGAGCCGGGCACGATGCTGCCGACGACCGGTCCGTTGTGGGTGTGCAGGCCCGCGGGCGTGCCGGCGGGCATGGTGATGCGGCGGGTCTGGATGCGGTCGGTCGGCTTGGCCGGGCTGACCGTGACGTCCTGGACGACCGTGCGGGTGACGGCCGAGAAGGCCTGGGGCGGTGTGGTTTCCGGCATGCGGCCAGCCTAGCCGGGTGGTGCCGGGGAGCCCGCTACTCGGGCAGGGGGTCGAACAGGCCCGGCACAGTGAGGGCGTATTCGACGTCCTGACGCGTGCCGAGCATGGTGAGCACGCCGCGGATCATGGTCAGGCGAGCGGCGTCGATGGTGGCCTGGTCGGGTTCGCCGTGCGGCGCGGCGGCGGAGATGCGGTAGACGACGTATTCGCAGGTGTGCAGCGCGGTGTCGAGTTCGAGGTCGGTGGGGGCGGGCCGGCCCAGCGCGGTGATCTTGCTGCGCACCAGGACCCGGATGTCGTCGACGACCCGGTTGCGATACTCCGAGACCGGTGAGCCCGGATCGTGCAGTTCGGCGAAGAGCGGGGCCAGCATCGACCCGTGCCCGCCCGCCCAGTCCAGATACGCCTCGATCATGTTGATGCCGAGTTCGACCGGTTGCTCGGTGCGTTCCAGCGCCGACCGGATGCCGCCGACGAGATCGTCGTTGGAGACGGTGAGCACCGCGTGCAGGGGTTCGGTGGCATTGGCGAAGTACCGGTAGAAGGTGGGCCGCGCCAGTCCGGCCTGTTCGATGATGCGGGCCACGCTGAGCCCGCGGGAGCCGTGCGCGGCGAACACCTCGGTGGTTGCCAGCACGATGCGGGCCCGCACCTGGTCGGCCTGCTGTTCCGTCTGCGGGGGGCGGCCGCGGCGGGCGGGGGTGGTCTTGTCCGCCGAAGGGCTTGACATCGCATGCGTCACGTCTATTAATCTAACACTGGTGTTCATGTAACACTGGTGTTCAGTTAATAGTGAGCTCCACCGGATACGACTCTTCGAGAGGGCGACCAATGTCGACTGCCCCGCAGCTCGCCGCCGCCGATGCGCTGCCTTTTGACCTGGTCCAGCGGCTGCTCGGCCATGCCGTCGCGGGTGGTGCGCCCTCGGTCGAGGTGTTCGCGCCCGCCACCGGCGCCAAGATCGCCGATCTGCCGCAATCCTCGGTCGCCGATATCGAGGCCGCCTTCGTCACCGCGCGCGCCGCGCAGGCCGAGTGGGTGAAGGTCCCGGTCGGGGAGCGGGCCGCGCTGCTGCGTCGCATCCACGATCTGGTGCTGTCCGAGCAGCAGACGATCCTCGACATCGTCCAGCTCGAGACCGGCAAGTCCCGCGTCCACGCCTTCGACGAGGTGTCCGACGTCGCGGTCAACTCCCGCTACTACGCGGCCGAGGGCAAATCGATTCTGGCGCACCGCAAGCCGCGCGGCGTCATGCCGGTGCTCACCCAGGTGGAGGTGCGCAACCGGCCCAAGGGCGTGGTCGCGGTCATCTCGCCGTGGAACTACCCGCTGGCCCTGGGCGCCTCCGACGCGCTGCCCGCGCTGCTCGCCGGAAATGCCGTGATCGGACGGCCGGACAACCAGACCGCGCTGACCCTGCTGTGGGCCATCGACATCGCCGAGCGCGCGGGCCTGCCCAAGGGTCTGTGGCAGGCCGTGCTCGGGCGTGGCGCGGTGGTCGGCACCGAGGTGATCGCCCGCGCCGACTACGTCGACTACACCGGCTCCAGCGCCACCGGCCGCACCATCGCCCAGCAGGCGGGGGAGCGGCTCATCGGCTACTCCCTCGAACTGGGCGGCAAGAACCCGCTGCTGGTGCTGGAGGACGCCGATGTCTCCGCGGCCGCCAAGATCGCGGTGCGGGCCTGCTTCGCTTCGGCCGGGCAGCTGTGCGAATCGATCGAGCGAATCTACGTGCACGACAAGGTGTATGACCAGTTCGTGTCCGAGTTCGTCGCGCACACCAAGAATCTGAGCCTCGGTAAGACCCTCGACTTCGGTTACGAGATCGGGTCGTTGACCTTCCCGCGTCAGATCGACAATGTGTCCAAGCATGTCGATGACGCCGTCACCAAGGGCGCGACCGTCCTGGCGGGTGGCAAGGCGCGTCCGGACCTGGGCCCGTACTTCTACGAGCCGACCATCCTCGAGGGTGTGCGCGAGGGCATGATCGTCTACCGCGAGGAAACCTTCGGACCGGTCGTGTCGCTGTACCGGGTGCACAGCGACGACGAAGCCGTCGCGCAGGCCAACGACACCGCCTACGGCTTGAACGCGAGCGTGTGGAGCCGCGATATCGCCCGCGGCCGTGAAGTGGCCGCCCGCGTGAACGCCGGCTCGGTCAACGTGAACGAGGGCTTCATCGCCGCCTGGGGTTCGGTCGCCGCGCCGTCGGGTGGACTGGGCATCTCCGGCACGGGTCGTCGGCACGGTCCCGAGGGCCTGCTGAAGTACATCGACACCCAGACCATCGCGGTGCAGCGGGTGCTGCCGATCGCGCCGCTGCCGGGCATGTCGGAGCAGCTGTGGGCCAAGACCATGACGCTCTACCTGAACGTCATGAAGACACTGCGGCAGAAGTGAATCCGCTCGACCATTCGACAGGGGAACAAGGGGTTATGAAGACGGTTGCCGGTAAGCGGGTCCTGGTCACGGGTGCCGCCATGGGTCTGGGTAAGTCGTTCGCGCAGCGGGCGGTGGCCGAGCAGGCCGCCGACGTGGTGCTGTGGGACGTCAACGAGAAGGCGCTGAAGGAGACCGCCGCCGAGTTGGCGGCGCTGGGCGGCAGCCGGATCCACCACTACGTGGTCGACGTGTCCGACCGTGACGCCATCGCCGAGGCGGGCGCCACCGTGCGCGCCGATGTCGGCGGCATCGACGTGCTGGTCAACAACGCGGGCATCGTGCGTGGCAACGGCTACTTCTGGGAAGCCGACAACCGCGCCGACATCGACAAGACGATGGCGATCAACTCGCTGGCGCCGATGTACATCACCCTCGAGTTCCTGCCCGCCATGGTCGCCAACACCGGCGTCGAGGCCCGCGTCCTCAACATCGCCTCGTCCGCCGGCCTGGTCTCCAACCCGCGCATGAGCGTCTACGCCGCCTCCAAGTGGGCGGCTCTGGGTTGGTCGGACTCGGTCCGGCTGGAGCTGGAGCAGTCCGGCAACACCCACGTGACCTTCACGACGGTCTGCCCGACCTACATCAACACCGGAATGTTCGACGGCGCCAAGGGATTCTGGTTCACCCCGATCCTGGAGCAGGAGGAAGTGGTCGACACCTCCTGGTCCGAAATGAAGAAGGGTTCGGCCCTGGTGGTCCTGCCCTGGACCTCCCGCCTCAACCGCGCGATCTCGGGCCTGCTGCCGCTGAAGCTGCGCGACTTCTACCTCAACACCGTCGGCGTCTATCACTCGATGGACGAATTCACCGGCCGCAAGTAGGGATTCGCGCCGAACGACGAAGGCGCTCCGCCGCACCGACACCACCCGGCCGTCTGGTCCGGGTGGTGTTCGCTGTCGGGGCCTACTACGGATCCGCGCCGAATGCACCCGGGCCGGAGCTGGACGTGTTGTCGGACCCTTGATTTACGGTGGCGGACAACGCCGTACACGGCGGCGAGCCGAGTACCCGAACGGAGCACCCGTCGTGCTGTATGTCGTAGTCAATGGATTGTGGGGCCCGCGAGCGGAATTCGTGCCGGGCATCGCCGAACGCTTGTCCGGCACGGTGTGCGCGCTCGAGGAGATCGACGGCTCGACATTCCAGCGATGGCACGAGGCGGGCAACGATATCCCGTCCGATCCCGTGGTGGAGCCGTCGGTTCCCGCGATGGCGGAGTACATCGAACGGAAGAACACAGGTCCCGACCTCGACGTCATGGGCTACACGACATCGCTGTGGGCGCGGAACCCCGGTGCGGCGTACGTGTCCATCGCGATTCACGCGGGCGGTACCTCGCGCTATGCGGTGAGTTCGGTGTCGCTCGTCTTCCGGTCGCGTGAGATCGACGAAACCGCCGAGGTGATCCGGCGGGCTCCGCGGATCCTGCGACTACTTGCGGAGAACTGGGAGATCGACGCCGGGCAGGTGTACAACAAGCACCAGTATCGGGCGGTGGCCGAGCGGTGGGACCTGGCGAACAGTGACCCGCGCTGTGGCCGCGCGGTCTACCTCTCCGCAGGTCGTGCCGCGCTCGCACCCGAGGGACTGCCCGCGATGTACGTCCGCACGGCACACGGTGGACTGGTCATCGACCTCACCCTGGGCGGTGCGGTTTCCCCGGCCATCGAGACGATCCTGGAAGCGAACGCGCGATTGCGGGCCGCCGGGGCGCTGGACAAGCTCGCGACGCCGTTCGACCGGGCCACGTTCTGACGGCTGTGCGCTGCCGGACGGGGTGCCGCTCCGATCGTTGGGCTTGCCAAAACTTTGCTGAGTGTCAGATCCAGCCGCTGTCCGGGAGGTATCCGGTTGGTTGCCGGAGCTTCGGAATGGGCGCAGAATCGACGGGGGTGGTGATGGGCCATCAGCTCCGCTCGAGATAACTCAGACGATCGCTGACACCATTGGGGTGACCTTGATGCGAACCGACGGGGATAGCTGGGACATAGTGACGAGCGTGGGCCTGACCGCCTTGGGCGTCGCCACGTTTCGCGCGCTCGAGACGGTCGATCCCGAGCCGATGATCCGCGACGACTACGCGGCGTGGTTCGTCGAAGCGGCCGGTGAACCGCACTTCGTGGGCATGCTGGCCGACCCGGAGTCGGTGGGCGACGTCAGGCGGTTCGGGCGGTTCATGGGTGTTCGGACCAGATACTTCGACGAGTTCTTCGCCGCCGCGTGGCAGCAAGGGGTGGAGCAGGCGGTGATCCTGGCATCCGGTCTGGACGCACGGGCGTACCGGCTGGATTGGCCCGCCGGCGCGGTCGTCTTCGAGATCGATCAGCCTCAGGTGCTGGAGTTCAAGGACCAGGTTCTCGCCGAACACGGTGCCGTGCCCAAGGCCGATCGCCGAGTGGTAGCGGTCGATCTGCGCGACGATTGGCCCGCCGCGCTCACCGCCGCCGGATTCGATCCGGGTCAGCCGACGGCGTGGTCGGCCGAGGGCCTGTTGCCGTTCCTGCCGGGCCCCGCGCACGACGCACTGTTCGAACGCATCGACGCGCTGTCCGCGCCCGGCAGCAGCGTGGCCACCGACGAATTTTCCCGCGGCTTGGCCCTGCGAGACTTCGCCGACACAGAGGAAAAGTTCTTCGGCAGCAACCCCTTCGGCAACCTCGACGTCAGCGACCTCTTGTACGACGACACCCGCGCCGACCCGGGCGACTGGCTGTCCCGCCATGGCTGGTCGGTCCACATCACCACCCCCGTCGACCTCGCCGCCGCCTACGCCCACCCGATCACCGACGTACCCCCCGAACTGATCGACCTCATGCGGCAAGCGCACTACGTGCGCGCCGAGAAGCGGTGAACCAGGGGACCCGGTACCTCTCGTCCCGGGGATCAATGCGTCGGTGTCAGTTGCCGCTGGTGATCGGTTCGGCGTAGGCCCAATGCTCGACCAGTAGTCCGTCGACGACGCGGACCATGTCGATACCGCCTATCTCGAACGGTTCACCGGTGGGGGCTGAGCCGAAGAACGCGCTGGTATGGGTGCCGCGAATCGTGTAGCGGTTGGTGACCCATTCACCGTTCTCCACACTGTGTTCGGTGATCACCTCCATGTCGGGGCAGCTGGTCTGCATCAGCTCCCACTTGCGTCGCCAGTCGTCGCGGGTGACCTGATTGCCCTGATCGAGCGTCTGCGTCGCGATGAGACGTAAGGCTGCTTCCCGGTTGGTGTTCCGGTTGGCGATGATGGCTTGCACGACGGCCGCCGGGCTCTTGACCTCGGTCATTTTCTCTCCTCAGAGAAACGGGGACAGTTCCCCGAATACCGTCTCGGACGATACGGGGATTCGACCCCGGTTGGCAAGTATCGTGTCGGCGTGACCCCTTCGCCGCCACTGCGGGCTGACGCGCAGCGCAACCGTGAACGTTTGCTGTCCGCTGCCGAATCGGTCCTCAACGAGCGTGGTGTCGGCGCGTCGTTGGACGACATCGCCAAGGCCGCCGGGGTCGGCAATGCCACGCTGTACCGGCACTTCTCGTCAAGAGACAAGCTGATCGAAGCTGTTTACGATCAGCGAATCAAGGGGCTGTGTGACAGCGCCGCTCAGGCGGCAGAAGCATCGAAACCTGGTGAAGCACTGGTGATTTGGCTTCGTGAAGTGGTGATCCACCTCAATGAGAGCAAAGTTCTGGGCGAGGCGTTCATGGCGGACTACGACGGCCCCGCCGACGTCGAGCCGCCGCAGGTAACCGCCTGGCACCGCGCCGTCGACGAGGCCGCGACGCCACTGCTGGCCGCCGCGCAGCGCGTCGGCGCCATCCGCCGGGACCTCACCGCGACCGAGTTGCTGGCCCTCACGACTGCCGTGGCCCGCGCGGGCAGCCCCGCCCAGGCCGGCCACTTCCTCGACCTGTTGCTGGAGGGCGTCGTACCGCGCGAGCACCCGAAGGCGGCTTCCCGCTGAGCGGCCGGAATGCCTGCCGGCGTTGCAGAGCCGCCCTCGGGTAAGTGGAATAGGTTGCCGATGACCTCCAGCCGCCAACTTGCACTCCACGCAACTCTGCCGGAGCGCTACGTACGATTCGATCTTCTTGCTTCCACGATCGATCACACCGGCCGACTGCTCGCTTTGCTCGTCGATCCCGCACAGGATGGGTCTTCGGGCTTGCCGTGGAGGCGGCAAGGGCCGTGGAGTCCGCCGATACCGCGTTTCGACGCGATGGCGGTCATCTGTGACGGCGACGATGTTCACGAGATTCCGTTGCACGGTCTGGACCAGTGGTTCTCCGAGATCGATACCCTGGGTGAGGGCGTCATCCTGGGTGCTCCACGCATTACACCCGCGGATTACGTGCGGGCGGAGCAACAGTCGACGTCGGCGACCGAAGTTGCGTTGGTCCGCAACGTTCAATCCTTCGATGGTGACGGAAACCCGTTGGGGGCCTTCTATGCAGGAGACGGTATCGAGCAATTGCTGACCGATCCCAGTGGCAGGATCTGGATCAGCTATTTCGACGAAGCCACCTATCGTTTCGTCGACTCGGATGGCACGTGGTCCTGTAGCTCCGGTCCCGGCCTGGCTCGGTGGGACGACCTCGGCAGCGATCCTTGGTTCGCGAGGAACAGCACCGGCACAGCGGTCTCCTGGGTTGACTGCTGTGCGTTGAATGTCGGTCGGTCGCTGGTCCATGCCTGCCCCTACACCGATTTCCCGCTGGTAGCGATCGATGCGTGCGGAGTCCGATCGGTCACCCCGAATCCGGTGACTGGCTGTCACGCCCTGGCGGTTTCCGGCTCCACCTTCGCATTCCTGGACCACCACCGACGCGGCGATGCGGTCGTCTGGCAGATCCGTCGAGCGAGTAGGCAGGGCGCGGAGATCACCGAAACCGGCAGGGAGACTCTGCTTCTGCCCGGCGGTCGGCCACCCACCCGTTGGGCTCGTGGACGGATAGGGCGCGACGCCAAGCTCTGGATTCACGAAGACGGAAATCCCCGGCAGTGGTATCGCTACGAGATCGAAGACGGCGACGCATCGTAATCCCGACCCCGCTAGGGATGTGAGGACATGGAGGCGGGAATCGAACCCGCGACCGTCACACTGCAAGTGAGAGCTCTACCAGCTGAGCTACTCCATGTCCGATTTCAAGGTACCGGTCTCGTCAATCCGATTATCGAGCCCGCAATGGTTGAGGCCGTTGACTGTACGGCGGGGCGGCCGCCCGAACCGGCCGGATCGCGCACCGTCTGCCCGTGGTGATGGGCTGACCATAGGCGTATTCGGGTGGTTTGTCGCTAGCCTGGCGGTCGGACCGAGACCGGTCTGCGGCGTTTCCGCGATTCCGCTACCGCCGACGAACTCGCGCGCGCTGCCGCGCTGCTCGCCGAGATCGACAGTGCGGCGGGGGAATAGCGGCTTCTGGCAAGATCGACGCTATGCGCTTCACCGTGCCCACCATCGTGTTGATGATGGCCGCAGTCCTGCTGACCGGATGTTCGCTCTATGCGAAAGGGCCCGATCAGGCCGAGCGTGACAGGTGGTCGGGGGTGATCGAGTCGGCCATCGAGGCCCTTCCGGGGGTGGCCGACGCATCACACAAATTCCAGTATCACCGGTACGGCCCCAACTCGTATTACGTCTCCCTGCTCGACGTGCAGCTCGAGGACGGCGCCACACCGGACGAGGCCGCGTCTGTGGTGCGCACTATGGGCGCCCAGCAGTTTCCGCCGCACTATCGAGACGACTCGAAAGTGCTGACAATCAACCGGATGACGGACTCCTATTTCGGGAGCTGGCGGAACGTGGACCTGGAAGCGAACGCGGCATCCACCTGGGCCCGACTATCGGCAGCCAAGACCGGCGCGGAGATTCACTGGTCTGCCGGCGGCTTCAAACCCACTGCTGATGCGGACGGCCTGACCGGATCCATCAGTGTCCGAGCGGGGTCCGAGTCGGAACCCCACCGTGCCACGGCGGCGATGCGCCGAATCATCCAGGACTTTCCCGAACTGGCATCCAACAACTGGACGGTGTCTCCCATTCATTCGGACGGCCTGGGTGGGAACCCCTACTCGAGCCTGGCACCCAGTTTGACCCACATGGACCGCCGCCCTCGCTTTCCGTCCAGTAGCGAACTCGAATTGTGGGAGTGGTTCCTGACCGATCAACCCACCCCGTTCATCGTCGAGGTGTCGGTATACGACCCGCCCGACACAGCAGGCCGCACACTGGGTGTCGCGGTATTCCCGCCCGCCGGAAAGCAGTTCAGCCCTGCGCAGGTGACACAACTCGCCGATCGGCATCTTCGCCACTTGGCACAGCCCGATGCCGTGATCGACTACACGATCAGAACGCGCAACGGCCCCGGTATCGCCGTCCTCGTCGGCGGCTGCCCGGAATCCGGGCGCGAGATTTCGCCGGAGTCGGAGCCGTTCGTGCGCCAGTATGAACGCTGCTAGTGCCGCGTGGTGTCATTGGGCGAGTGCGTGGAAGACCTCTGCCCAGTTTCCCCCAGCAGCATTCATCGCGTTCCGGGTCTCGAGGAGGACGTCCCGAGCGATCTGCTCGAGCGCGGCCCCTTCGGCAGCACCCTCGCTGCCCTTGATGGACCCGATACCCTCAGCAGCCGCGGTGAATTGAGCCCGCCATTGTCCGGCCGAGGACAAGAGGAATCTGAGATGGTAGGGGTAGTCGAAGTCAGGCACCGGTACCCCGGTTTCCGCGATGTTCTTCAGTGAGCTGATGATCAACCGCAGTTGTTCGGATTCGAAGGAGCAAGAATCCGGGTCCGCCAACCCCGAGTATTCGAGTGACGCAGCAACGAGATCCCGCCAGTACTCGCGATCGTGAAGACCGTCCCGTTGCTCCATGTGCTTCTCCGCGAAGATCGACATGAGCTCGCTGTCGTCGATGAGTGGGGACAGGACCAGATCCTCGCTGAAGTCATAACCGAAAAAGTATCGAGTGCCGTCGATCTCGATCGATTCGATGCCTCCGATGTGGCGGTAGTCCCGAAGCAGTGGTGCAGGAACGCCCGTCGCCGCTGGTTCTCCTATCATCACGCCATCATCCACGAGTCGACCCACCAATCCGACCACGGCGACCCCATCACACCGCCAGGAGTCGCCGCAGGCTGATCACCACCGCTATTGGGAGACATGACCTATCCGATATCCGCGACGACGAACATCGACGATTGTTCGTCAGCTTCTGCGAGCACGGTTCCGTCTTTGCCCCACAGGGCGGCGCGGCCGCAGCCGGTGATCGGGCCTGCGGGCCCTACGTGGTTGGCGAGGGCTACGTAGACGTCTGCGCGGCGGGCGATTCCGGGATACGTCGATGCTCGCTCGGCCAGGCCGGGGCCGGTGCCGTACAGGGCGCTGGCCAAATGGATGTCGCAACCATCGTCGGCGATTCGGTCGACCAAGTCGGGGAAGTGGTTGTCGAAGCAGGTGGCGAGGGAGAAACGGAGACCGTGGAGTTCGAAGCGGCCGTCTTTGTCGGCGGGGGTGAAGAATTGCTGCTCTTGCTGGAAGAGATGCTGTTTGCGGTAGGTGGTGAGCAGGTCGCCGGTGGCGTTGTAGACGTAGGTGGCGATGACGGGGTGGGGGCCGTCGAGGTCGGGGGCGGCGCAGTTCACGACGGTCGCTATCCCGGTGGCGCGCAGTCGATCCAGGCGAGGGTCATCGGCGCGAAGCCACAGGCCTGCATCGGCTGCAGTGGCGGCCAGTTCATATCCGGTCACCGCCAGTTCCGGAAACACGATCAACTCGGCCGAGTCTGCGGCTGCCCGCTCGGCGAGCCTGGCCATCTGCCCGATGTTGGTCCGGACATCGGTGGGCGCGCAAGTGAGCTGTGCCGCAGCGACTCTCATGCGCGGCCGAGTGCCCAGCGTGAGGTAGCCGGAGGCTTCACTCCGGTTGCGGGGTTTGGTCGGCCGCGGGTCGATCGCCGAGCCGTGCGTGCAGCCGGTCCCGGACCTCGTCGGGGGTGTAGGCGCGGCGTTTGCGTTCGGAACGCACGATCACCACACCGGTCGCCGCGACACCCGCGGCGCCTGCCAAGCCGAGCAGCTTCCACCAGCGCATGCGCCTAGGCTAGCTGTTGTGGCACGAGAAGCGCTGTCGAGTATCGGTTTGGACGAGGCGATCGAACTCACCAGGACCGGTGATCTGTGGCTGTTTCGCGGACATACCGGCGCCGACCGGGCGATCCGCGGACTGACCAACAGCCCGGTCAACCATGTCGGCATGGCGGTGGTGATCGACGATCTGCCCGCCCTGATCTGGCATGCCGAGCTCGGCCGGTCGTTGCCCGACGTCTGGTCGGGCAACCATCACCGCGGGGCCCAGCTGCACGATCTGCGGGCCGCGGTCATGCGCTGGTCCAACGACTACGAGCAGCAGGCGTGGTTCCGGCAGCTGGATCGCCCGGTCACCCGCGAGATGGAGGATGCCGCGCTGCGGATGGTGGCGAGGCTGGACGGCATGCCGTTTCCCTCCACCAGCGCCCTGGCGGGCCGGTGGCTGCGCGGCCGGGTCCCGCTGCCGAAGCGACCGCGCACGCCCGAAACCGAAGCGGGACTCGAGAACGCGTACTGCGCGGAGATCGTCGCCATGACCTACCAGGCCATGGACCTGCTGCCGCAGAAGCGCCCGAACTGGTACGACCCGGGCCGATTCTGGAGCGGCGACAACCTCCGCCTCGCCGACGGCTACCACCTCGGCGGGGAAATTGCGGTGAAGGTTCCCGCCTCCTGACCGGTACCGCCGCCGAGACGTCTCTGGCCAAGCACGCGAGGCTTTCGAGCGCTCGACCGCGAGGAACATAACCCCGTCGCGATCGCCTCCAACAAGAACCACACATCACGGCACTGACCGAGGCCCGAACCAATCCAGACGTTGGCCATGAGCACCCGCATAACCCAGCGGAACCCCATCCAGCGCGACAACGAACCGGCCGGGCGTCGCCGACGCCGGCACCGGAAGCCGGTCCGCGACAGAGCCGATGACACCGCAGCCCTCATTCGACACCCAATGGCAGCGCAATGTTCGCACCGTTCGTTCGAACCGGTCACGCTCGTCGACACTCAGATACGCCAGCACGGCGCTGTGAAAGACCACGATCGTCGCCTCGTCCGGCGCGGCCGAGACCAGGTCTGCCACAGTCTCGTTCAAGTCGCCGGACACCACTTCTATCGGGTCGGCCCCAGCGATCGCCACCGCTGCGCGCAGGCGCTGCAATCGTTCGGGTTGTCCAGGCCAGACCAGGGTTTCGAGCCACCGCATCTGGTCGGCATCGGCAACATTCAGTGGGTTCAAATCCACACCCGCCCGCCACACCACCTCGGGTAGGCGATCCGGAATCGGTGGTTGGCCTGTGGTCGCACAGCGCAACTGCACACCGGAGGCACCACCAACCGGATCGAGGTCGGTCCGATCGTCATAGCGATAGCTGAACCGATCCGGATACAGGCACAATCCGGCCGAGGCGCCTACCTCGATCAACGCCAACGGGCCGGCGAGTTGGGCCAATACAGGCAACAACACCGCAGCTCTGCCGACCTCATTGGTTTGGGTCCTTCGGGCCTTCGCCACCTGGGCGACAGCCTCCCAATCCCGAATCACCCGACGTCGGAAGTCTGGAAACGACACGTCGCCGACCCCGAGAAAACGCGCAGCAGCAAGCACCAGATTCGGCTGCCGCTTCTCCGGCGGCAGCTGATCGATCAACGACAGCAGTTCGGTATCCGACGCAATCCCTGACGCCCACAACTCATAACACGACGAACTGCCCCTCGCTTCGACCTCGGCGAAACGCCGATACCGCCCACTCGTTGTCTCCCCATCCACGGCACTCTTCCTACCGACTACGCCCGCCGCAGACCACCTCCAGAATCAGCCTGATCCACTGCCCCCGATGCAGTCCACGGAGACGACCGTCCGGAACATCCGTCCCAGAGCAACACCCGACAACTCCGCCGAGTTTCACTCCGATTTCCCTGCACCCGACAGCCTCGGACCCCGTAGGCATTTACTCCGAAAGCGCGCCAAGAATGACCGGCGATGCCGTACTGCCACTCACATGCAGTGGATAAGCACACGAATCCTGGTGCAATGTAGGCCGATCGGGGCTGGACGGAACCGGATCTACGGTGCATTGACCGCGAAAGCAAATTACTGTGCCGCAGGCAGTCGGCACGAGTGTGAGAAGCCGGTCGGCCTGATTTTCTGCGTCTGTATCCCTGATCAAACTACTCAGTTCACCTGCACGGTGTGGGTGCTGATGACATCGTCGATTGGCTGGCCGACAGCGTGGTCGTTCGCGGGCTCCGCACCGTCGAGGATCGTGTCGAGGATCGTGGCGTGGTCGAGAGTGGCTGGCAAGCGATGAGATTCGCGGGCACTGGCCACGACCGCATGCAGGAGGGTGGCGTAGACGCGGGAGCGGGGGACGGTCAGGCGCCAGCCGTGGCGCTCGCGGTCGCGGAGGCGGATTTCGATGGCGTCGAGGACGTCCTGGATAACCTGGATCTCGACCTGGTCGGGGTCATCGGAGGGCATGGCGACCTCCGAAAAGCAGTGTGCTGTAGCCGGATACTGCGGCGCGCAGCAGGGTGAAGACGGATGGGCGTGGCGCTCTGGGTGCGCGGGCCGCGCGTGGATCCAGGATCATGCGACCGCCCGCGACCAGGGCGGTGCGTGCCCGCGATCGAACCGCGCAGGTGCGGACTCCACATTCGAGGTGCAGTTGCATCGCGATGTGTGCTTGGGCGGCAGTCAGTTTGCCGGGGTCGGAGTAGCACGACCACAGGCCGCGCACCGAGTAGCCGGCGGTCGCGGCGTGGTCCGGCGGCGGTTCTGTGCCGGCGGCTTGACGCTTCTCTCGTTCGATCCGGTCGATGATCGCCTGCACCGACCATGGGCTGTTGCTGGACATCGTCACCTACCTGGGTGTCGTCGTTGTCTGTCCAGGACACCACCCTCGAACCGCCATGACATTCTCATTCAGGGATTCTCAAGAAACAGCCGCAAATCCCCAGTAGCGGTGTCACTCTGGGATCGGAGCAGTGCCACTCTGACAGAGTCGAGGAGTTAGCGATGCCCGAGGAGAACCCGCGCGCTTCGCTGCCACGTCGGCAGCTCGGGCGCTACATTCGCCGTCAGCGCGAGGAGAACACCGTGCTCACGCAGGCCGAGGTAGCGGCGGCGATGCAGTGGAGCCACAGCAAGTACTCCCGGCTGGAACGGGGTGAGCCGGGCCGGATTCTCGATCGCGATCTCAGGGAGCTCGGCAAGATCCTCGAGATCCCGGACGAGAAGACCGACGCCATGATCGAACTCGCGCGGCAGGTGGCCGAAAAGACTTGGTACAACAGCTTCAACGACCTCATCCGGGCGAACTTCGATGTCTACATGCGGATGGAGACCGAAGCGGGGGCGATGGAGATCTACCGTCCTGATCTCGTCCCGGGACTGTTCCAGACGGCCGACTACGCTCGATCGCTGAACAGTGTCTACTTTCCGAAAGACTCTGAAGAAGAACACGATCGGCGTGTCGAGCTGAAGCTGAAACGACAGACGATCATCACCCGGAAGCGGTCGCCGATCACCGTCGACCTGGTACTTCACGAGTCGGCTCTGCACACAACCGTCGGCAACGAGGTGACCATGGCCACCCAACTCCGGCACCTCGCCGACCTGGGTACCCGTCCGAACATCAGCGTTCGTGTTCTTCCCTTCCGCTCCGGTTTTCCACTCGGGATGGCGGTCGGGCCGTTCGTCACCCTCGACTTCAAGCCGGATCCGAAGGGTATGGCCGAACCGACGGTCATCTACGTCGAGAGCTATACCGGCGATATGTACCTTGAAGGAGAGGCTGATGTCGGCAAGTACCGCAGAGCGTTCGCGACGATTCAGCACGCCGCGTTGGACGCCGTAACCAGCCGGAACCTGCTGCGGCAGGTCGCAAGAAGGGATTCAGGACAGTGAACGATCGCCGCCTTGCCGGGGCAGAGTGGTTCAAGAGCACCCGCAGCGCTGGTAACTCGGAATGCGTTGAGGTCGCGTTCCTCGACGAGGGTCTGGTCGGGATCCGCGACTCCAAGAACCCGACCGGTCCGGCGCTGGTGTTCGCCCCGGGCGAGTGGGACGCGTTCACCGCCGTTGTCGCGGCTGGGAAGCTCGAGGGTCCCGCGAGCTAGCTGCGGCCATTCGCGCCGAAACGCTGGATGAAGTGCGCACAAGAGACCTGGTCCGCCAGGTAGCTAGGGAGTTCGATCGTGAACGGTGACCTGTCCGGGGCACGTTGGTTCAAGAGCAGCCGCAGCGAAACCGGTTCCCAGTGTGTGGAAGTCGCGTTCCTCGATGAGGGCCTGGTCGGGATCCGCGACTCCAAGAACCCGACCGGTCCGGCGCTGGTGTTCGCCCCCGGCGAGTGGGACGCGTTCACCGCCGGTGTCGCGGCTGGGAAGCTCGACGCTCCGGCCTGATCCGGGGGCGGTAGCGGATTGGTATGGCTCGGGTGGGAAAGGTCGCGTGGGCCTTGGTGGTTCATGGATCATTAACACTGTGTGTGGTGTGCTCGATAGCCACGTGACAGTGACCGGCGCGTTGCTGTCCTGTGCCATACTCGGCGCGGGCTGCGGTCGCGCCTGAGGGAGGAAAGAGAGCTCGATGGGCCTGTTCGACATGATCCGCGGCGAATTCGTCGACATCATCGAATGGTTGGATGATAGTCGGACCACGTTGGCTTGGCGGTTTCCGCGGTACGAGAACGAGATCAAGAACGGTGCGGAGCTGATCGTCCGCGAGGGGCAGCAGGCCGTTTTCGTGTACCGGGGGCAGTTGGCCGACAAGTACGGGCCCGGCCACTACCAGCTGACCACCGAGAACATGCCCATCATGTCCACCCTGCAGGGGTGGCGGCACGGGTTCAACTCGCCGTTCCGGTCCGAGGTGTACTACGTGAACACCCGCGCGGTCACCGATATGCGGTGGGGGACACCGCAACCGGTCACCGTGCGCGACCCCGATTTCCGGATGGTGCAGATCCGCGCCAACGGCACCGCGAACGTGCGGGTCACCGACATCGAGGTGTTCCTGCGGCAGATGATCGGCACCAACGCCGAGGTCGACGCCGACGTGCTCAGTGAGCAGTTGCGGGCCAACGTCGCGCTGGCGTTCTCCGACATGGTGCTGGCCAGCGGGCTCGGGGCGATCGATCTGCAGGGACGCCAGGTCGAATTGTCCGACAAGCTGCGCGAATTCGTGGGACAGCGACTGTCCGGCTTCGGTGTCGGCGTCGAGGGCGTCACCATGAGCATCTCGCTGCCCGAGGAGATCCAGCAGGCCATGACCCGCGGCGTCGCCCGCGGTGTGGAGGCCGGCGGGTTCATGAACAACGTGGACCTCAACCGCTACCAGCAGATGCAGGCTGCCGACGCCATGCTCGCCGCCGCCCAGAACCCCAGCGGCGGAATGGGCGCCGCCATGCAGGCCGGCATGGGCGTGGTCCTCGGCGGGCAGATGGCCGGCACCATGCAGGGCAGCATGCAGCCGCAGCAGCCGGGATACGGGCAGCCCCAGCAGGGCGGATACGCCCAGCCCGCGCCCCAGCAGGCCCCGCCGCCGCTGCCCGGCCAGCAGCAGTTCCACTTCGACAACGGCGGCCAGGCCGCGGGACCCTTCCCGATCGACCAACTACGCCAGTACGTCTCGGCGGGCCAGCTCACCCGCGACACCAACGTCTGGTCCGAAGGCATGGCGGGCTGGGCTCCCGCCGGCACCGTCCCGGCGTTGCAGCCGCTCTTCGCCACCCCGCCCCCGCTGCCGGGCACCCCGCCGCCGCTGCCCCCGCAGTAGAGGTAGCGCACGCACGGTTCCGGCGACAGCCGCCGGGCGCACCCGTCGGCCCGTATGGCGCCGACGGGTCCGCCGCCGTACCCGAATCAGCTTGAACGCCCGACAACTCGGTGCGTCCCGAAAGTCCCTCCACCGCAACAGCGCGACCGTCGAGTCCGCCGCACCGAGTGAGCCCACATGAACGACAGCCAGCCCCCACACCACCCCTCCGTCCCGCCGCCCCTTCCCGGCAACGACCCGGCCGCCCCGGATACCGCCGAACCGCGGCAGTGGACGCCACCTGTGCCGCAGGGGCAGCAACCGCCGCAAAATCCGTCCGTGCCAGGTACTCCCGGGGCTAACGCGCCCTACCAGATGCCGCCGATGCCGGGCCACGGTCCCGGTCAGCAAGGCGTACCCACCGGACCGCCGTTCGGTCCGCAGGGGGGATCGCCGATGCCGCCGCCGATGCCTGGAGGGCCGCGCCCGGGATCGGGTGTGCCGCCGCAGGTTCCGGTCTCTGGACCCGGCCAAGGTGTTCCGCCGATGCCGCAGCGCGGTGCGGTACCGCCGCCGATGCCGGCCGACGGTCCCTACGCGGGATCGCCCGTTCCGCCGCCGCTGCCTGGATCGGGTGGTCCTGGCGGCCCGCCTCCGCTGCCCGGATCAGGTGGTCCTGGCGGCCTGCCGCCGCAGGGCTACGCCGGTGCTCCTGCCGTCGGCGGGGGCGTGGGAAGGGCTGTGCCGCTTCCGGCCTCGGGTCCGGGTGGTGTGCCTCCCATGCCGTCGGGTGGAACTGTGCCGCCGCCGCTTCCGGGCTCCGGTCCGGGCGGTGCGCCTCCCATGCCGCAAGGCGGGACGATGCCGCCGCCGCTGCCGGGGGGATACGTGCCGAATCAGCCGATGCAGGCTCCGGCCGGGCCGATGGTGCAGCCGGTGATCGTGGCTCCGGTGTTCGTTCCCGGCGTTGGCGAGCCGGGGCCTTCGGCCGGGGAAAGTGCTGCGCCGCAGCCGGTGGCGCCGGATCGGGCCATGTTGCACAGCACGGAGCTGACTCGGACCTATCCGTGTTCGGCGTGTGGCGCACAGTTGGTGTTCGATCCTGCCGGGCAGGATCTGCTGTGCCCCAGTTGCGGGAACCGGTCGCCGGTGACCGCGCCGAATGTGCCGGTGGAGGCTCGGGAGCTGGCGCCCGCCATGGCGGCGTTGCGGGAGTTGCAGGGGCAGGCCGCCGGGCCGCAGGTGACCGGGGAGTGGGAGGTGAAGTGCCAGAATTGCGGTGGAACAACCGGATTCAACGGCAGCCTCACCGCCACTCGATGCCCGTACTGCGCTACGCCTATCCAGCGCGACGACGTGCACAACGCGCCCGCTCGCCTGCCTGTGGACGGTGTCGTGCCGTTTCTGGTGGGGGAGAAGCAGGCCCGTGAGCTGGTCGAGAAGTGGGTGTCGAAGCGGTGGTTCGCGCCGTCGAACTTCCGGAAGTATCGCCGGATCGGCGCGTTCTCCAGCCTGTACACCGCCTACTTCACCTACGACGCCGATACCGCGAGCTGGTATCAGGGTGAGCGTGGCGACGACTATCAGGTGCGGGTCGGGACCGATGAGGACGGCGATCCCATCTACGAGACCCACACGCGGTGGTATCCGGTGGCGGGTGAGGTCGGCAACGAGTTCGCCGATCTGCCGGTGCTGGCCAACGAGAATCTGAGTCGCGAGCGGATCCGCTCGCTGGAGCCGTGGCCGGTGGAGCAGGCGCGCGCCTACTCGCCGGAGTTCGTGGCGGGGCATCTGTGCCGCACCTACGACAAGGATGCCGAGGAGTCGTTCCCGGAGGCGCAGCAGCGGATCGAATCGGCGATCGAGTCGAGCGTGCGCTCCGACATCGGCGGCGACCATCAGCGCATCCATGAGCTGAACACCTCGTGGAACTGGCTGGCGTACAAGCACTTGCTGCTGCCGATCTGGCTGCTGACGGTCGTCTACATGGACAAGACCTATCAGGTCTACATCAACGGCCTGACCGGTCAGGTGTCCGGTGACCGGCCGTGGAGCAAGGTGAAGATCATCGCCGCGATCCTGGCGGTGCTCGCCGTCATCGTGGCGGTGGTGGTGGCGTTCGCGGTCTCGCGCGGTCACCACACGCCGACGCATCATCCGAGCGGGCCGATCCACACCACGGTCGCCCCGCCCCGCCCCACCTCCCATCGATGATCGACCGAGAACGGAACTGACCATGCTGATGTTGGTACTGATCGCCGTAGTGATCCTGGTGGGCGCCGCGGTCGGCGGCGTCACGGTGCTGTCGCGCCGGCAGCAGGCCGGGACCACGGCCGCCAACCAGGTGGTTCCCGGCATCGCGACCCGCGCCCCCGCCTCCTGGGCGGGTTCCCACGATCCGGAGCCGCGCCTGCACCGGCGGCTGCGCGACGCCATGCGGGCGCTGCACACCGCAGACGCCCTCGACGACGCCACCACCATCGTGCTGCGCGCCGAACTCGAGCAGGCCGCCCTGGCCTGGGACGACCGTCTGGTGGCTATGGCCGCCCTGCCGGCGGCTGCGCTCGGCGACCAGCGGGCGACCGCCACCCAAGCCGTGGAATCGATCGAAGCCGCAGTGGCGCAGTATGTTTCGGCCGCCACCCAGCGCACGGCGGCCGAGGTGACCGCGGGATTGACGGCGGCGCGGGCGCAACTCGACATCCAGGCCGAGATCCGAAAGTCTCTCGAGGCGGGCTGAACCCGCGGAAGCGCTGCGGTCCCTCTGCGCCGGCGCGCAGACTGTGGGGACTCCCGTCGTGCCGAGAATCGGAGGGACCATGACCGACACCGGTGAGGACGCCAAGCAGGTAGCGATCCGATCCATGCAGATCATGGCCGCCGGCGAGCTCGCCGACTTCGAAGCGGTGATCCACCCCGAGGCGACCAACCGTGAGGACACCGCCGAGCCGCCCGCGACCCGCGGCAAAGGCCCGGCCGCCTTCCACGCCAGCGCCGAATGGCTGCGCTCGGCCTACGCCGACCTGCACTGGGAAGTGCACGAGGCGACGGCCGAGGGCGACCTGGTGGCCCTGCACGTCACCATGAGCGGCCGCCAAACCGGCACCTTCGTCGTGTACGGCCCGGACGCCCAACCGGCCCAAGCCTTCCCGTCCACCGGCAAGACCTTCGCGGTGACACAGACACACTGGATTCGCGTCCGCGACGGCAAACTGATCGAACACTGGGCCAACCGCGACGACCTCGGCCAAGCCACCCAACTCGGCTGGGTCCCACCCAACCCGATCTACCTGCTCCGCATGCGCCGCGCCCTGTCCGAGGCCCGCAAGGCCGCGCACTGAGATTGGCGTGTCCACCTGCAGTCGGGAAGGCTCGGCGATACGGTGACTGGCTTCTTACGGCGCAGCGTGCGGCGATTCCGAACTTCGGCAGGTCCTGGAACTCGGGTCGATGAACACGGACCTTGTCCTGTTTGTCGCTGTGCTGGCCGCAGTTCCAGAGGGACGTTTGGTGGATGTACCGAAGTGTTCGGCGTAAGCAGCGCCGAGGCCAATTGACCAACGCGCCCCCTCGGACCTACGGCGAACTGATGCTCCCGGGCTACGACCACACCGAGGGCAGGGCCGCCGAGAACTACATCGAACAGGTCGACAACGACGACCGGTCTCGTCGATTTCGGTTGGGCGACAACTGACCTGATCTGTCCGTGTCCGCCCATCACCATGAGCGGATCCGCTGTCCCGGAACGGATCCGACAGCTGATTCCATATTTGTCAGTGGCTGACGCTAGCTTGCCCATGTGACTGAGTTCGTGGACTTCAACCTCAAACTGGCTGTAATCGAAGAGCTTATGTATGGAGAGGATCCGAAGCTTGCACCCTGGTCGCTCGAGGAATCGCTGGCGGCCCATGGCTTCTCCGGTGATCTCTGGGAGTACTCCTTCGACAATTTCCCCGACCAGGTGGTGCCGGAAGCCCGCGCGTACTTCGAGAGCCTCGAGCTCCCCGCCGATCTACTTGCCGAGGTCGAGCAGCTGAACTTCGATGGTGGCTGTCAGGTGTACTTCGAATGCTGCCCACACTGGGATGGCGAGAGCGACCAGTTCGACGTTCACAGTCTCGACGACCTCCGCCACCTCCCTGGTCTGAAGCGCGTTATCTGCGCCGACCTCCTTGAGTTTTATCTCCAGGATGTCTTGCGTTCCGGGGGTATCGAATTGGTCTTCTAGGGACCGCCGTGTAATCGGCAGTTGCGAACGTTCCTGACCATCGGTAGGTCGTGGCGATGGCTGACCACGCTGACCGCTTCGGTCAGCGCGATCAGCGGCATTACAGGGCGCTTCCAGGAGTCGAATTAACGGAGGTCCTCGGCTGTTCCGTCGATCGCAGGCCCACACCCTTCCGGCAGATGCGCGGCGATCAGCGTAACCGCTTCTGCGGCCGTCACGCCGACCCCGATCATTTTCGGCCCGGTCACCATATTGTGTGTGCGCATGACTTTGAACGTCCCGGTGAAGTCGGGGACGACGCAAGGGACATCGAAGGAGAACGGGTACCGGGTGCATCTGCTCAAGTGCAGGACCGTGACACTGGTGAATGGAAACAGCACCCCTAGCTGTGGGTGAGCGTAGACCGCCTCGACCAGATCGTGGTCCAGGAAGCGACGGTAGTAAGTCTCATCATTTCGGAGCAGATCCCATTGAGCCGCCACCGAGTTGCCGCCCGCTGAAGGCTCGGTAGGTGAGTGTGCACTGTCCGAATCCACGAGCGTGATTGTGCCCGTTGCAACGGTCTGCGTCACGTGCTGTCATCCGTGGTCGAATGCACTCAACTCGGCCATAGCGGGATGTTCGACAGGTCCTTCAGCTACAGGTTCGGCAGCGGGTCGTCCGCGGCCGGGTATCGATCGTTCTCCAGCCTGAACACATACGCCTGGAGATCGTCTTCGAGGTCGGTGGCCAGATAGGTGAGGAAGTCCCGTACACCTTCTGCCGCATCGGCATCCTGAAGGCCTGCGCCTTCCTTGGTGTATTCAGCGAGAAGCTCGGCCAGGTGCTCTTCGACCTTGCTGCGACCGCTCCACCAGGCACGAACAGCGGCGGGAGTCCAACGCGAGTCCCCATCGCAGGCGTAGCCGCCAAAGGGGTCATCGTTGGCTGCCGCCAACATGCCTTCGACTTCGGCCGGCGACTTCGGCTGACGATAGACGAACTCGTTGTGGTACTCGCCGCCATACAGGACGTTCCGCGGCGCGTGAAGCCTTCCGGTCCAACAGTTATCGGTCTGTCCCGTATAGAAGGGACCTGGCACGTTCATCCAGTGCCTGTCCTCCCACTTGTCTCCGTGGTAGGCGAGGTCGTCGAGGTCGGGCGGAACCGAAGTCATCGGATCCCAGCGTTGCGGTAGGTCGCTCACGGCACCAGCATTACCGATCACCGCAGCATGCGCTGACGAGTATCCATCTATCGACTGTCGCGGATCGAGGCTCGCCTGCCCGGCGTCGATTCGGGCGCGCGTCAGCTCGGTACGCGGCGCGACAAGACGTCGCCCTCCTTTGGTGCTCTGAGCGATCTTTCACGCACATGCTCATCGGTAATAGCGTGCACTGCCGGCGGTTGGTCAGCCGCCCGGGATGCCAGCGGCCCGTTCATCTTCCGCGGCGCCCAGCTGGCCGGTTCGATCAGCGAAAGAAGTGGTGTGATCGGATGATTGCGATCCATGGGCCGGGCAGGGTGCCGTCAGGCCACCAGGTCCATTCGCAGGAACTCTTTGATACGCAGCAGTCGCGGCGGCCGGTTCGCGTCGGCCGCGAGGGCTCCGAACGCCTCGTCCTCCCCGACCATCCGTGGCGCCGTGAGCTCGAACTCGCGTCCGTCGATCCGGAGTCGTGCCCGACCCGCGGCGAGAATATTGCGCACCCAGTCCGAGTTCGATCCGTACACCGGGACGAATAGATACCCGCCGCCGACGGGAAACGCATCGAGCGGGGTGTGATGGGTCGCGCCGGAGATGCGCCCGATATGTGTCAGCACCGGCCACTTCCCGCCTGCGATCGCACGCGGATTGAAAACCCGCTTGTTGACGTGCCCCCACCATCTCGGCATCGGCATCGAAACCACCTCTCCTCTTACGCTTGTAAGGTTGACTTACATCCGTAAGGTAGGCTTACGGCTGTAAGCCTGTCAAGACCTCCGCAGTCAGGAGCCGCCGTGCCACGCCCCGCCCAACCCCTCAGCAGAGCCCGCATCCTCGACGCGGCCATCCGAGTCGCGGATCGTGGTGGCGCGGAAGCGATCACCATGCGACGTGTGGCCCAGGAACTGGGCGTGGAAGCGATGTCGCTCTACCACCACGTGCCGAACAAAGACGCCATGCTCGACGGTGTCGTCGACGCGGTCTTCGCCGCCATCGAACTGCCCCCGCCCGCCGCCGACTGGCGCGACGCTCTCCGCGCCCGCGCCGACTCCGCACGCGCGGTCCTGTCCCAGCACACCTGGGCCCTGGGCCTGTTGGACTCCCGCCGCACGCCGGGCCCGGCCACCCTCCGCCACCACGACGCCGTGCTCGGCGTCCTCCGTACGGCAGGCTTCACGCTTCCCCTTGCCGCACACGCGGTTTCACTGCTCGACAGCTATATCGGCGGATACGTGCTGCAGGAGGCGAATCTTCCGATAACCACCCCCGACGATGTCAACGAGGTGGCGGCCGACGTTCTCGACCAGTTGCCGCCCGGCGAATTTCCATATCTTCGTGAGCTGATCGTCGACCACGCCTGTCAGCCGGGCTACGACCACACCGCCGAATTCGACTTCGGCCTGGATCTCATCCTGGACGCCCTGGAACAGCGCCGCTGAAATCGATGTCCGCGGCAGCGAAACGGCTGCGGCCGAACGCGACCGGGTCCAAGGTGGCCGTGGCTCGAACTGGAGAAGCAGACATGGCCCGGCGCAGACTCGGTCATCGGTGTGGTCTCAATGAGTCAGCGCAACACTGGTTTTGTTCAGGCGAAACAGGTGGTGCGTGATGACGAGAACGCCGTTGTCGGAGGCCGAGGTGGAGGAAGTTTGGCGTCGGTGGAGATCTGGGCAGGCGGTGAAGGTCCTGGCCCGGGAAATGCGCCGGAATCCCTCGACGGTGCGGGACCTGCTCAAACGCTGTGGCGGGGTGCGTCCCGCGCCGCGGCGTCGGGGCGCGTTGCGGTTGAGTCCGGTTGAACGGGAACAGATTTCACGTGGTCTTGCCGCTGACGAATCGCTACGTGGCATTGCTCGCGGTTTGGGCCGGGCGCCGTCGACGGTCTCTCGGGAAGTCGCCGGCAACGGCGGCCGTCTGGGTTATCGCGCCGTGGCCGCAGACCAGGCGGCGTGGTCGCGGGCGGTCCGGCCGAAACCGACGAAACTGTCACAGAATCCGCGGCTGGCTGCGGTCGTGACCGAGCGGCTGGCCCAACGCTGGTCGCCGCAGCAGATCGCGGGCTGGCTGCGCCGCAATCCACAGCGCAGCATGGGATCTGTGTCGCACGAGACCATCTACCGCGCCCTGTTCATCCAGGCCCGCGGCGACCTGCGCCACGAGCTGACCCGCTACCTGCGCAAACCACGCTCCACCCGCCGTCCTCGCGCTGCACGCCTGCCCGACGGCCGAGGACAACGCCGCGGCGTGCTCACCATCTCCGAGCGCCCCGCCGAGGCCGCCGACCGAGCCGTGCCCGGCCACTGGGAAGGTGATCTGCTCTGCGGACACGGACCCTCCTGCATCGCCACCCTCGTCGAACGCTCGACACGGTTCCTGCTGCTCGTGGCCCTGCCCGACGGCAAACGTGCTGATCTCGTCGCAGCAGCACTGGCCGCCAAGATGGTCACTTTGCCGGCCGCTCTGCGGCGCACCCTGACCTGGGACCAGGGCTTCGAGATGGCCGAACACGCCCGCTTCACTGTCGACACCGGGGTTCCTGTCTACTTCTGCGACCCGAACAGTCCCTGGCAGCGCGGAAGCAATGAGAACACCAACGGTCTTGTCCGCCAATACCTTCCCCGCGCCGCAGACCTGCGTCACTACACCCAGCACGATCTCGACGCCATAGCCGACGAACTCAACGGCCGCCCTCGACAAACCCTCGGATTCCGCACACCATCAGAAGCACTCGACGAAGTGTTGCGATGACCGCCTGAACCCGCACCGATGAGCGGATGTCCGTTGCCTACCTCAACGTTCAGTGGCGCCGACTGCTCTGCGGTCCGCCAAGGGGGGAGAGCGGACCGTTCTCGGTCAGCGCATCCGGGGAGATGCTGACCCGCACCGGGCATACGCGGGATTGCTCAAACCGGAGATTGCTCTGGGCACGCTGGGTGCTCCCGCCGGACAATGGTCCTATGACCGCCAGTGTCGAGCTGCGTGTGTATGCCGAGCTGAACGACTTCTTGCCCCTGGGAGTGCGGTACGCCGCGCAGCTGCGGCCGGTCCGGCCGCACCAGACCGTGAAGGACGTCGTCGAGGCTGCGGGTATTCCGCACACCGAGGTCGACCTGATGCTGGTGAACGGTGAGTCCGTCGACTTCGGCCGCCGTCTGCAGCCGGGCGATCGGGTTGTGGTCTACCCGATGTTCGAGACGCTCGACATCGGGCCGCTGACCCGGGTGCGTCCTTGTCCGCTGCGCGATCCGCGCTTCATCGTCGATGTCAACCTCGGCGGGCTCGCACGGCTGATGCGGCTGATGGGACTCGACGTGCGCGAGGACTGGGAAGCCGACGACGCAGCACTGGCGAAAACAGCCGCGGCCGAGCATCGAATCCTGCTTACCCGCGACCACGGACTTCTCAAGCGCCGCACCGTGACTCACGGCGTATGCATCCGGTCGGACCACCCGCTCGAGCAGATGGTGGACCTCGTCCGCCGACTCGACCTGGCGGATCGGCTGGTGCCGTTCAGTCGCTGCCTGCGCTGTGGCGGCGCTGTCACCGGTGTGGCCAAGCAGGACATCATCGAGAGACTCGAACCACTCACCCGCCGCTACTATGACACCTTCCGGCAGTGCTCGGATTGCGGCCGAATCTATTGGGAGGGTTCACATCAGCAACGTCTGGACGCCCTGGTGGCCCAGATCCGCGCGGCCATCTCGTCGTGATACGGCGACGGCGCTCCTCAGCACCGTGACGGCGGTCGGCCTTCTCGCAGAGGGCATTCACCGAAATCCATTCACCAGCTCCGCGCGCAGGGCATGAGCTGCATTCGTATGCACGGAAAGCCGACAATCGGCCACCGCGACCGGGCTGCCGACGGGCTTGCACTACGTCGCGATACTCCCAGCCCAGAAGTACCGCGTAGAGATGGTGTCGGCAACATCGGCCAACCGCTGGACAAGGGCCAGGTCATCCATCGGGGCCACAGATACCAGAGCTTGGAAGCGGCTGGCCGCTCGGCCGCAAGATCAAACCGAACCATCTGGCGCACTTCAGACAACACGTACCGTAATGCCGCGTAGCGCGCGGTTCGAGTCGGTCACGGAGCGTGGTGAATGCTCCTCACCCAGGGGCGTTCGTGATCGGGCCATGGCGAATGACGCTCCGCGCGATGAGCCGTTTCGGTTACCAGTTGAGGACGTATTCACGCTGACGGGCCGTGGGATCGCGGTCGTGGGACACGTCGAGTCGGGCGTTGCGAGCGTGGGTGATCGGTTAAGGGAAGCCCCCTGCCCAAAGGGGCTGACCCCGGAAATATCGCCCAAGGAAGTTGGGGCACATGGGTTTACTGAAGTGAATCAATTTCACAATTGGCGGCGGTTAGATTCTCCCCAACCCCCGACCGGGGTACGAAAGAGGAGTTCTCGAATGCCCGCCAAGACCCGCGCTATCCACCACATCAGCTGGGGTGCAACAACTTTGACTCTGGCCGCGACTTTCGTCACTCTTTCCGCGCCCACCGTCTCTGCCTTCGTCGACGCACCCCAGGTTGACGATTGCTCGACCGGCACCTGCGTGGTGCCGTCGTCCTACACCGTCGGACAGACCTACTCGATCTACGCGGGCGCACCACTGGACGACGCGCTCTACGCGAGCTTCTACGACAACGGGACATGCCTCGGGAGCTTCTCGTACGCGCAACCCGGCAATACGGTTCCGTGGGTTCCCACCACCGCCGGAACACACGAAATCACCATCAAGACCTCGGTCAGTAAGCCGTTCGTCATACCTGCGCCGATCAAGTTGACCGTGACCGTTGTCGCCGCGCCGTCGGGGTCGGTCACCCCGTCGCCCACGCAATCGGGCCACTGCACCGTCACCGGTAGCGGAACGGGCAGCGGCAGCCCCCTCGGATCCGGCAGCGCCGGTTTCTGAGCTAGACCGACCGTCCTTCACCGGTCGATGGCTGCCCGACGCTCTGGACGCACAGCCACGTCGACATCCAACACCGCGTCCGCACATGCCGCATACGGGGCCGGCTCGGACCGGCCGAGCTATAGTCGGCCGAACGCACCCTCATGCCTGTGGTTTCAGGCGGTCATCGCAACACTTCGTCGAGTGCTTCTGATGGTGTGCGGAATCCGAGGGTTTGTCGAGGCCGGCCGTTGAGTTCGTCGGCGATGGCATCCAGGTCGGCCTGACGGTAGGCGCGTAAGTCGAGGTGTCGGGGAAGGTATTGGCGGACAAGGCTGTTGGTGTTCTCGTTGCCGCCGCGCTGCCAGGGGCTTTTGGGGTCGCAGAAGTAGACGGGGACGCCGGTGGCGACGGTGAAGGCGGCGTGTTCGGCCATTTCGTAGCTCTGGTCTCAGGTCAGGGTGCGGCGCAAGGCGTTGGGCGGGGTGAGGATCCGGGCGGCGAGGGCATCCGCGACCAGATCGGCGCGTTGCTCTCGAGCAGGGCGACCAGCAGCAGGAACCGGGTCGAGCGTTCGACCAGGGTGGCGACCGGAGACATGCCGCCCGAACAGCAGATCGGCTTCCCAATGCCCTGGCACCGCCCTATCCGTCTGCCCCGATCCAGACGGTCTTGGCATTCATGAACTCTCGCATGCCGAGGTCGGACAGCTCGCGTCCGTAGCCGCTGCCTTTGATGCCGCCGAAGGGGATCTCGGGGAAGCTGGTGGTGTTGCCGTTGATGAAGGCCATGCCCGACTGCACGTCGCGGACGAACAGTTCACGTTCGGCCTCATCCTCGCTCCACAGATTCGACCCCAGACCGTAGGGGTGTCCGTTGGCCTCCCGCAGGGCCTCCTCCAGCGAAGACACCGTCCACACCTGCGCCACTGGGCCGAAGACCTCCTCGTGGTACATCCGCATCTCCGGTGTGACACCGGTAACCACGGTGGGCGGGTAGTACCAGCCGGGCCCGTCCGGGCGTTCGCCGCCCAGCAGTACCGTCGCGCCCTTGCTGACGGCGTCCTCGACATAGGACTCCACATCCAGCCGGCCGGATTCGGTGGCCAGCGGACCCACGTCGGTGTTCTCAGCCATCGGGTCGCCCACAACCAGCGCGCCCATCTTCGCCACGAACATCTCGATAAACGCGTCACCGATGTCCTGGTGAACAAAGAACCGCTTGCCGTTGATGCAGGACTGCCCATTGTTCAAACACCGCGCCTTGACCGCGACATCGGTGGCCCGCTCCATGTTCGCGGATGGCATCACGATGAAGGGGTCGGAGCCACCGAGCTCGAGGACCACCTTCTTGGTCACGTCACCGGCGATGGCACCCACCGACCGCCCCGCCGGTTCACTGCCCGTCAGTGTCGCGGCCGCCACCCGCGGGTCGCGCAGTACTTGCTCCACCCTCCCCGAGGAGATCAGAAGAGTCTGGAACACATCGTCCGGGAAGCCTGCGCCACGGAAGAGTTCTTCCAGGTACAGAGCACACTGCGGCACGTTCGACGCATGCTTCAACACTCCGACGTTCCCCGCCGTCAGGGCGGGCGCCGCGAACCGCATGACCTGCCACAAGGGCAGATTCCACGGCATTACCGCGAGCACTACTCCGATCGGCTGGTATGTCACGAACGTCCGCTTCGCACCCACGCGCCCGGCGTCACCGCTCACATCCCGCAAGAATGCGGGACCCTGGTCGGCGTAGAAACGCAGCCCGTGAACACACTTGGCCACTTCCTGCTCCGCCGCCCGCAGAGTCTTGCCCATCTCCGTGGTGATCATCCGGCTGACGCTCTGAGCCTCCTGCTCCAGACGTTCGGCCGCGCGCCGCAGCCATCCAGCTCGCTGCTCGACACTCGTGAGCCGGTAGGAGATAGCCGCGGCCGCCGCCCGGGCGAGCTTGTCCTCCAGTTCCTCAGGAGTCAGTTCGTCGAACTTCCTGAGGACTTCACCTGTCACGGGGCTCGTCGTCGCGATAGCCATCAGTTAACGGTACGGCGGCCTAATATGACATGCAATCACCCGTTTGCGCTCTCGTCCCACCACAGCGAAAGCGAGGCACACGTGATGCAGATGCACGCAGCCCGCATGTACGGATACCAGCAGCCGCTTCGGATCGAAGAGGTTTCGGTGCGCGAACCCGGGCCGGGCGAAATTCTTCTGAAGGTCCGTCCCATACGCGAAGCTGCTCGGTGCCGCCGCGACCGTGATCGCAGTTGAGCGAACAGGCAGCAAACTCTACGTCGCCAAAGACAACGGCGCGGACCGCGTGCTGTCGCTCGACGAAGCCGGCCTCATTAGACACAACGTCACCAAGGTCAAGCTCGAAGACATCAACGAGAACCTGCAGACCCTCGGCCGCGGCGAAATTGTCGGACGCCAAGTTCTCGTCTTCGAGTGAAGCCGCGGCTGCCTGCCGAGCGGAGCGAGATCACTCCCTCTTGGAGCGCACCCGCTGGCCGGGGTGGTGCGGGCATATCCCATCCCGCCGCTCGAGCAGCAGGGCCGATCCCCGCCACACCCCGAGGAGAAAGACGCCATGAGCACCATCCGTTACTCGACCGCCGACGTGGACGGCTTCCGCATCTTCTACCGCGAGGCCGGTACGTCCGGAAAACCCAAGCTGCTTCTGCTGCACGGCTTTCCGACCTCCAGCCACATGTTCCGGGACCTGATTCCGCACCTGGCCGACGACTTCCACATCGTGGCACCCGACCTGCCCGGATTCGGCCGCTCCGACATGCCCGACCACGACCGGTTCGACTACACCTTCGACCACATCGCACAGGTCATCGACCGCTTCACCGAGATCGTCGGATTCGACCGCTACGCGATCTACGTCTTCGACTACGGCGCCCCCACCGGATTCCGGCTCGCCGTCGAACACCCCGAGCGAATCACCGCCATCGTGTCGCAGAACGGCAATGCCTACACCGAAGGCCTCAGCGACGGCTGGAACCCCATCCGGACGTACTGGGAATCCCCGAAATCGGCGAACCGTGACGCGCTGCGGACGCTCCTGACCCCGGAAACCACCCACTGGCAATACACCTACGGCGTCGCCGACGAATCCGCGGTCTCACCCGACGGCATCGCCCTCGACAATCACTACCTGGCCCGTGCAGGTGCGCATGAGGTCCAGTTGGATCTGTTCCTGGACTACCGCACCAACGTCGCCCGCTACCCGGAATTCCAGGAGTTCTTCCGCCGCTACACTCCCCGGCTCCTCGCCGTGTGGGGCAGGAACGATCCCTTCTTCCTGCCGGCCGGCGCCGAGGCCTTCCAACGCGATATCCCCGACGCCCAGGTCCGCTTCTTCGACACCGGGCACTTCGCGCTCGAGACCCACGCAGGCGAGATCGCCGAAGCGATCAGGACGTTCGTCACCGAATGACCGAACTGCGAGTCCGGGTACTCCCGACCATTCGATCGGCGGTGAATGGCCCTGCCCTCGACCACGTTCCGCGCTCCCTGGGCGCCCGCCGACCCAGCGTTCCGGCATCGTTCTCCGCAACCGAATCGCGTTCGCGTCAGGCGCCTTTGAGGATCTCGACCATCCGGCCGCCCAGCACGGCGGCCGAGGCCGGGTTCTGGCCGGTGATCAGATTGCGATCTTCGACCATGTATGGCTCCCAGATCGGGCCCCGGCTGAACTGCACCCCGATCTTCGCCTTCAGATCGGTCTCCAATAGCCACGGCGCGATCGCCGCGACACCTACGGCCTCTTCCTCCTCGTCGGTGAAACAGGTCATGCGGTAACCGGTGAAGGGAGACTCGCCGTGGATCCGGGTCGACAGGATCGACGCTGGGGCGTGACACACGATGAACAGCGGATTACCCGACGCCAGCTGCTGGCGCAGCAGACGCCCACAGTCGGCATCGAATGCGAGGTCCGCCATCGGACCGTGCCCACCGGGCAGATACACCGCGTCGTAGTCTTCGAGCCGCACGTCCGACAGCCGCAGCGGCCGCCGCATTGCCTCGGCTTCCCGGATGATCGACTCCATCCGCAGCGCCCCGTCGATTCCGCCGTTCATCGCCGGGCGCAGGCTCATCATGTCCGGAGTGGGGATCACCCCGTCAGGGGTCGCCACGACCACCTCGTGGCCGGCGTCGGTCAGGATCCGGTACGGATTCGCAAACTCCTCGGCCCAATAACCGGTCGCATATCGCGAACCGTCCTTCACCACCCAGTAACTGGCACCGCTGACGATGAAAAGTACCTTCGCCACAGCCAATCTCCTCTCAGATTCTGCGCGGTCGAGCCTTATGGAATCGAAGGACCGACCGGTGCTCGGATCGGCCCGGCCGGACATGATTACTCCCTGATGAACTGCAGGATGTCCGCGTCCAGCTGCCGCTGGTATTCGCCGAAGATCCCATGTGGCGCACCCGGATACACCTTCAGGGTGCCGTTGCGAACCAGGTCGATGGACTTGCGGGCCGCGTCCGCGATGGGCACGATCTGGTCGTCGTCGCCGTGGGCGATGAGGATCGGCACGTCGAGTGCACGCAGGTCCTCGGTCTGATCAGTTTCACTGAACGCCGCGACGCAGTCGTAGGCGGCGGCGAGGTTGACAAGCATGCTCTGCCGCCAAAAGTCGTCGATAGCGCCCTGGGACACGGCGGCGCCGACGCGGTTGAAACCGTAAAACTGGAGCGCGAGGTCCTTGTAGTACTGGGATCGGTCAGTGAGTAAGCCGGCGCGGATGCCATCGAAGACCTCGATCGGTGTGCCGTCCGGATTTTTGTCGGACTTGACCATGATCGGTGGGATAGCGCCGCAGGTGATCACCTTCGCGACGCGGCCCTTTCCGAACTGAGCCGCGTACCGGACGACTTCACCGCCACCGGTGGAGTGACCGATAAGGATGACGTCCCGTAGGTCGAGGTGCTCGATGACTTCGGACAGATCCCGTGCGTAGGTCGTCAGGTCATTGCCAGCGTAGGTTTTCGACGACCTGCCGTGGCCACGCCGATCGTGGGCTATCGTGCGATATCCCGCGTCAGCGAACAGTTTCAATTCGAGCTGCCAGGCGTCGGAACAGAGCGGCCAGCCGTGGCTCATCACGATGGGCTGCCCCGACCCGTTGTCGGTGTAGTAGATCTCGGTCCCGTCCGATACGGTCACAATGGGCATTGCGTCCTCCAGAGCATTCGGGGAACGGCGAGGCCAGCGATCCCGGCGACCTGCCGAGAGACATCGCACGAGCATATTCGAGCGACATCGCGGCCCGGGCCGCTGCCGCCGATCGTGTCGCGATCGACAGCGAAGGTTGCTGTGTAGTTCCTGGTCGGCATGACGACACACGTTCCGCCCGGCACCTCTCCGACCGCCGTCGACGACCTGCGGGCCCGTGAGGCACTTCGTGCGCACGAATTCGCGGGTGCGGGCCATCTCCTGCGGCTGTGGCGGCCGCCCCTTGCGCCGGGACAGTGGCGGACATTCGGACTCTTCTCCGCAGACCGGCTCGAGACCGAACTCGCGTCGATGCCGTTGTGTGTCTGACGCACCGATGCGGTGACACGTTGCGGCACATTCCAACGACCCCGGTAACCGGACTTCGGTATCGCCATCGACCGAATTCCTCGTGACGTTGACCATCACTGTGCCGGAAGGTGTCACGACCGAGGCGATCGACGATCGGGCGGCTGGTGAGGCCGTCCACGCCGACGAACTCGCGGTGCGGGGCATTCTGCGCCGGCTGCGATTCCTCCGCACCTGGCTGGCCGTGGCGGACTACCGCGAACGGACCGCCACCGGCCTGCGCCATCCATCCTGGCGCGGCCTGCGATTCGGCCTCTCGCCAGCGGACGTCTCGGTTCCCGAGCCCAATTGACCTTCCCCGCGGGCGGCTGACCATCTTGATCTCAACCGGTCGGCGCATCACTGCTGGTGAATGATGTCTGGTTGTGGAGGCCG